>JAETOO010000015.1 GCA_021771715.1 Oscillospiraceae bacterium | reverse complement strand
CCAGCTAAAAATCCTGCTTGAACGCAGGATTTTTACAGTTGCTCCGGCATTCTGAGACCTAAGAACTTGTAAAGACTCGCTACAGTCGCTTTTGGACGGCCCTGCTATCTTCTCTGACAGTGGCTGGCTGAATTGTAACTACGGTATAAGGTCGGGACGGCACGGCTTGAAAAAAAGACCTTGACAATATGGGCCGTTCCGTAGTACGTTTGTAGCGATGCAAAAGACAGGCCGGGCTGCGCTGCCCGGATACATAGAATCAGTGAGAGATAAAGAGGGAAGAAAGAGATGCAGGAATTGAAACCGATCAAGGAAGGCAAGGTACGCGAGATTTATGACAATGGGGACAGCCTGATTATGGTTGCGACGGACCGGATCAGCTGCTTCGATGTGATTTTGAATAATGTGGTGACGAAAAAGGGCACGGTTCTGACGCAGATGTCGAAGTTCTGGTTCGACATGACGCAGGACATTCTGCCGAATCATATGCTCTCAACGGATGTGAAGGACATGCCGGAATATTTCCGGCAGGAGCAGTTCGACGGCAACAGCATGATGTGCCGCAAGCTGAACATGATCCCGGTCGAGTGCATTGTCCGCGGCTACATCACCGGCAGCGGCTGGGCGAGCTATCAGAAGACCGGGGAGGTCTGCGGTATCCGGCTGCCGGAGGGACTGAGGGAGTCGGACAAGCTGCCGGAGCCGATCTACACGCCGTCCACGAAGGCGGAGATCGGGGACCACGACGAGAATATCTCCTTTGAGCAGAGCATCGCACATCTCGAGAAGTATTATCCGGGGCATGGCGAGGAGTACGCGACGAAGATCCGCGACTACACGATCGCGCTTTACAAGAAGTGCGCAGAGTACGCGCTCACGAAGGGGATCATCATCGCGGACACGAAGTTTGAGTTTGGTCTGGATGAGAACGGGAACATTGTTCTGGGCGATGAGATGCTGACTCCGGACAGCTCGCGCTTCTGGCCGGCGGACACGTACGAGCCGGGACACGGCCAGCCGTCGTTTGACAAGCAGTTCGCGCGCGACTGGCTCAAGGCGAATCCGGGCAACGACTGGACGCTGCCGCAGGAGATCGTGGACAAGACGATCGCAAAATACCTGCAGGCGTACGAGATGCTGACCGGAGAGAAGCTGGCGTAGAAGGAGATCGTGGACGAGACGATCGAAAAGTGTTTGCAGGTGTACGAGATGCTGACCGGGAAGAAGCTGGCGTAGAAGGAGATCGTGGACGAGACGATCGAAAAGTATCTGCAGGCGTATGAGATGTTGACCGGGAAGAAGTTGGCCTAGAAAAGCTTGTGCAGGGAAGCGGAAAACAGAAGAGGGTGTTGCAGAATTGCTGGCAAGCTGCCATACCGGTATGCGATCAATCGCACAAATACCGGTTGTGGCAGGCTTGCCGCATTCTGCAGCACCCTTTTTGCTGAAATTATATGCTTTTAAGAAAAGCTCTGAGCCCGCAAGCGGCGCACAGAGCTTTCCGGCCGGTGAAACGCGACAGAGCCGGTCATCTTCCGTTCGCGGCCTGCCTGAAGATTGCACCTCTGTACTTCTCCAGCGACAGCAGGATCACCATTCCCATGACGCCGCAGGAGAGCACCTCTCCGATGCCGACCGTCAGCATCATCACCGGGATCGGAAGCGGAACGCCGTAGCCGTAGGACAGAACGAAGGGGACCAGCAGCGCGTTGGCGACAATCGGCGGCAGCGGTGCGAGCCAGCGGCTGTGGTGGCGCAGCGAATAAGTGCACACAGCGCCGATCAGCGTCGCGAGGCTGCCGACCGCGATATCCAGCGGAATCGCGCCGCCCAGCGTATTTCCGATCAGGCATCCGACGAAGAGCCCCGGAACTGCTGCCGGCGTGAAGTACGGCAAAATCGTCAGCGCCTCCGACACCCGCACCTGGATCTCTCCGAAGCCAAACGGCGCGAACAGCATGGTCAGCACCACATAGATGGCGGCAATCGCCGCACTCTGGACGAGGAACAATACTTTTTTGTCTTTCATGGTTCATGTTCTCCTTTAGTTTTGTTTTACGAGTGGAAGGTCTCGAACACTCGGCACATTTAACGGCGGTGATCGCCGGCAAGCCCTGCTAGACCTTGGTTTTTGTGGGCTTTGCAACGATGGTGAGTATAGCACAGGATGGGGGGAAATGCAAGCAGGGCGGCTGCCTTTTTGGCGTATGCAAAAAAAGAATGGACAAGTATGCCTATTTTGAATACATTTGTATCCCCCGTGGGGGCTTGTGGCGCGTTTTGATTTATGTTAGTCTTAGAACCATCGCAGCTGCTTTTTAGTCGAGATTTCACGGTTATACAGTTTGAAGGAGGTATCTTTCATGAAGATAAAAAGACTTGTACCAGTTCTATTCGCCCTGGCTGTGTCGGCCGGCGTGACGGCCTGCGCATCGGAGGAGCCGTCCACGCTGGTGTACGGCAGCGGGGACTATACCAGGATCAATCCGGCGATGGATGAGCACGGGGAGATCAATATTCTGATTTTCAACGGTCTGACGGCCCACGACGGGGAGAACCAGGTGGTTCCCGGACTTGCCGAGAGCTGGGAGTTCGACCAGGAGACCTGCACCTACACGTTCCATCTGGCGGAAGGTGTGACCTGGCATGACGGGGAGCCGTTCACGGCGGAGGACGTCAAGTTCACGATTGAGGCGATCATGGACCCGGAGAACGGTTCTGAGAACGCGCCGAACTATGAGGATATCGAGGAGATCACAGTGGTGGATGACACCACCATAACGTTTCAGCTGGACGCGCCGAACGTGGCATTTCTGGACTATATGACGATGGCGGTGCTGCCGAAGCATCTGCTGGAGGGGGAGAATATGCAGGAGTCCGATTTCTTCCGCAATCCGGTGGGGACCGGCCCGTACAGGCTGGAGAGCTGGGATGAAGCCCAGGCGATCACCCTCGTCAAAAATGAGAATTACTTTAAGGGAGAGCCGAAGATCGACCGGATTATCTTCAAGATTGTCCCGGACGACAATGCGAAGGCGCTTCAAATGGAGGCAGGAGAGCTGGATCTGGCGCTGCTGACACCCAAGGATGCCCAGCTGTTTGCGGACAGGGAGGGGTACACCTGCTACGATATGAAGACCTCGGACTACCGGGGAATCCTGTTCAATTTCTGGAATGAATACTGGACGAAGAACCGCGATCTGATCCCGGCCGTCTGCTACGGCATTGACCGCCAGGCCATCATCGACGCGGTGATTCTGGGGCAGGGCATGGCGGCCTACGGCCCGCTGCAGAGAAACATCTATAATAATGAAGAAGTGGAGCACTACGACTACAATCCTGAGAAGGCAAGAGAGATCCTGGAATCGGCCGGCTGCGTCATGGGCGAGGACGGATTTTATTACAGGGACGACGAGAAGGTCGGCTTTGTGATCAGTGTGGGCGCCGGAGACCAGGTCCGTGTGGACATCGCCCAGGCCGCTGCGCAGCAGCTGCGGGAGATCGGCATGGATGTGACGGTGGAAGTGCCGGCGAAGGTAGACTGGGGCGGACAGATGGCTTACCTGATCGGCTGGGGCAGCCCGTTCGACGCGGACGACCACACATACAAAGTGTTTGGCACGGATAAGGGGGCCAATTACTCCGGGTATTCCAACGCGCTGGTCGACCAGTATCTCACCGAGGCGCGGCAGTCGGACGATCCCGAAGTGCGCGCGGAGGCGTACGACAAATTTCAGGAGGAGCTGGCGAAGGATCCGGCCTTCGCGTTTATCTGTTACATCGATGCGAACTATGTGGCGAAATCGACGATCCAGGGCATCGCGCCTGACACCGTAATGGGGCATCATGGCGTGGGAATCTTCTGGAACGTGGCTGAGTGGACGATGGAGTAGAGGGAAGTCTTTTTCGGGCGTACCAGGAGCGAGCCGGCAGAAAAGCAGCAGCAGCTTGGCGTGAATGAGCTGACAGGAAAACAGCAGCAGCTTGGTATGGTTTGAGCTGTTGCGGATAACCGGCAGATCGGATGCGCCGGACGGAGCATAGCTGTTTCCGTGTAAAGAGCACACGGCAGCTATATTGGTCTGGTGCATTTTCGCGGGATAATGAGAGTGCAAAGCGCGGAGCAATTCGCGGCTTTCCTATGTGGAAACGTCTGGACAGCAGGCGTATAAGTTTGAGGACACGAGATGGCAGAATTACTGGAAATAAAAAATCTGGAGGTCAGCTTTGACACGCCGCAGGGGGAGCTGCAGGCGGTGCGGAATGTCAGCTTCAAGCTGAGGGCAGGAGAGGTGCTGGCGCTGGTGGGCGAGTCCGGCTGCGGAAAGAGCGTGCTGTGCAAGGCCATCATGAAATTGCTGCCGAGGGCTGCAAGGATTCGCTCGGGGCATATCTGTGTCGACGGGACAGACATTGCCGGGTGGAAGGAGAAGGAGATGCAGAAGCTGCGCGGCCGTCTGTTTTCGATGGTGTTTCAGGATCCCATGACGACGCTGAATCCCACGATGACGATCGGGGCGCAGATTGCGGAGGCGGTTTTGGTACATCAGCCCCGCATGAAGAAGGAAGCTGTGCGAAGCCGCGTGCTGGAACTGATGGAGCTGGTGGGGATCGACCGCGCCGAGGAGCGGATGCATCTGTACCCCTACAATTTTTCCGGCGGGATGCGCCAGAGAAGTGTGCTGGCGATCGCGCTGGCTGGGAATCCGCGCATCCTGTTTGCGGATGAGCCGACGACGGCGCTGGATGTGACGATTCAGGCGCAGATCCTCGACCTGCTGCGGGACATTCAGAGAAAGCTGGGGACAGCCACGATCCTGGTGTCGCACGACCTGGGCGTGGTGGCCAGGGTGGCGGACCGGGTGGCTGTCATGTACGCCGGAAAAATCGTAGAGATTGGCACGGCAGAGGAAATTTATAACGATCCGCGCCATCCGTATACCTGGGGACTGATGCGGTCCCTTCCGGCACTCTCGCGCGGAAAGGACAGCCTGTACACGATCCCGGGCATGCCTCCGTCGCTGATCCATCCGTCCAAAGGGGACGCTTTTGCCTGCCGCAATCCGTACGCGCTCGCGATTGATTACGAGGAAGAGCCGCCGCTGTTTCAGGTATCGGACACGCATTATGCGGCGACCTGGCTGCTGGACAAGCGGGCGCCCAGGATCGTGCGACACTGGGAGGAGCATGCGCAGCCAGAGTACAAATGCGTGAAGGAGCAGAAGCCCCAGGAGATCCTGCTGGATGTCCGGCACTTGACGCAGGTATTCCCTCTGACGAAACGGACTGCAATCCGGGCCGTGGACGATGTCTCCTTCCAGATCCGCAGAGGAGAGATTTTCGGGCTGGTGGGAGAGTCCGGCTCGGGAAAGTCGACGGTGGCCCGCTGCATCATGAACATTTATCGGCCGGCCTCCGGCGAGATCTTGTACCGCGGGGTGAATGTCTGCGACAGACAGGAGTTCCGCCGGGAGAAGAAGCTGCTGCAGACGAAGCGGCAGCTGATTTTCCAGGATTCCGGCTCCAGCCTGAACCAGCGAATGAAGGTGAAGGACATTATCGCGGAGCCGCTGAAGATCAGCCACACCAGGCCCAAGCGGGGCAGCTGTCTGGAGGAGGCGGCTTTTCAGCTGCGGTACGTGGGGCTCGATGAGAGTTATCTGGAAAAATATCCGTCGGAGCTCTCCGGCGGGCAACGGCAGCGTGTGGCGATCGCCAGGGCGCTGGTCATGGAGCCGGAGCTCCTGGTGGCGGATGAGCCGATCGCATCCCTGGATGTGTCCATTCAGGCCCAGATCGTGAATCTGTTCAGCCATTTGCAGAAGGAACACGGATTTACATTTCTGTTTATCGCCCACGATCTGGCGATGGTGGAGTTCCTCTGTGACCGCGTGGGCGTGATGTACCGCGGAAAGCTGGTGGAGGTGGGAACGGTAAAGGAACTGTTCGCGCACCCGCAGCATCCCTACACAAAGGAGCTGCTGTCAGCCATCCCGGCGCCGGTTCCCGGTGCGGCGAGGGGGAAATTGGATCAAATGTGTTTCGCATAGTCTGAGCTGGGAGGCAAGTAGAGGTTCAGGAGAAATATGAAGAAGAAAAACTATTTTTTGTATTACGGCAGAAAGCTGCTGATTTTCCTCGTCAGCGTGCTGGTGCTTTCCATGACGGTATTTTACATTTCCAGGCTGGCGCCGGGCGATCCGCTCGTCTCGTACTATGGAGACCGGGTGGAGAAGATGAGCCCCCAGGAGCGGGAGTGGGCGGAGGAGAAGCTGGGGCTGAACGACGCGCTTCACGTACAGTATGTGCACTGGCTGAACAATGCCCTCCACGGAGATTTCGGCATTTCCTACAAATACAAGCGGGATGTGATGGAAGTGATCGGCTCGAGGCTGGGGAACACGCTGATCCTGGGAGGGATCGGATTCGTTCTGGTGTTCGTGCTTGCGCTGCTGCTGGGAATCCTGTGTGCGTGGTACGAGAACCGGCTGGCAGACCGCATCATCTGCAAGGTCGGCACAGTCACGAGCTGTATACCGGAGTTCTGGTTCTCGCTGATGCTGATTCTGATCTTTTCCATAGAGCTGAAATGGCTGCCCAGCAGCGGTTCCTACACGATTGGAAAAGAGGGCGACGTGTGGGACCGGGTGCTCCACCTGATCCTGCCCATGACGATTGTGGTAATCAGCCATCTCTGGTATTACGCCTACATGATCCGGAACAAAATTCTGGAGGAAGTGCGTGCAGACTACGTCCTGCTGGCGAAATCCAAGGGCCTTGGCAAACGGCGGATCGTGTTCGGCCACTGCCTGCGCAATATCCTGCCGTCCTACCTCAGCATTATGGCGATCTCCGTGCCCCATGTCCTGGGCGGCACCTACATTGTCGAGACCGTGTTTTCCTATCCGGGGATCGGTACGCTCTCCTACGAGAGCGCGCGCTACAAGGACTACAATCTCCTGATGGTTCTGTGCATCCTGTCGGGAATCCTGGTGATTTTCTGCAATATGGTGGCGCAGACGATCAATGAGCAGATCGACCCGAGAATCAAGGGCGAAGAGGCGTTGGAGACGTCGGAGGTGGTGAAGATATGAGACAAGCGTCGGAGAATGAGAAATTCGCGGTTGTGGGGATCCGCCCCCAGGAGACGCCGCAGGAGGAGACCCGTCAGAAGTGGTACAAAGGGAAACCGCTGCTCTCGATGGTTCTTCTGGGGATTGTGTTCGCAGGCTGCATGGGCAGCCGGTTCATCATGACGAAGGACCCCACCTACATGGATCTTCTGAACTACAATCTCCCGCCAAACGGAGAGTTTCTGTTCGGAACAGACACAATGGGGCGGGATATTTTCTCCATGATCTGGTACGGGGGAAAAATCTCCCTGCTGATCGGGCTGTTATCCACGGCAATCTCTACGGTGATCGCCGTGATTTTCGGCGCGGTCAGCGGAACGGCCCCCCAGTGGCTGGACACACTGCTGATGCGGCTGACGGAGATTCTGCTCAGCGTGCCGAATTTGCTGCTGGTGATTCTGCTGCAGGCGATACTCGGGAAGCCGGGCATCTGGAGCATTTCGATCGTGATCGGCGTCACCAGCTGGACCAGCATCGCCAAGGTCGTGCGCACCGAGGTGCGCCAGCTGCGCAGCAGCGAGTACGTAGTGGCAGCGCGGTGCATGGGCGGCGGCTTTTTTCACATCCTGTGGAACCATCTCGCGCCGAACTTTGTATCCTCGATCATGTTTATGGTGGTGATGAACATACGCAGCGCCATCGTGGAGGAGTCCACGCTGAGCTTCATGGGAATCGGGCTGCCGCTGGAGATTATCTCCTGGGGGAGCATGCTGTCCCTGTCGGAGAAGGCGCTGCTCACCGGCTCCTGGTGGATCATCCTGATCCCGGGAATCTTTCTGGTGGTGACGCTGCTGTGCATGACCGAGATCGGAAACTACCTGCGCAGGCAGGTGAACCAGAAGGAGAGCAATCTGTAGGAATTTGCGATGCAAAATGGGATAGCTACAGCTCCAGGCCGGCAAAGTCAATGTACAAATCATCGTAAATATTGACCTTGATATTGTCCTGAAATGTGTGAGCTTCTGCCTTGAAATGCTCCTGTTCCAGATAATACACGAACACACTCTCTCTGGCTGGATCTACAATCCAGTATTCCCGGACGCCTGCGTCTGCATAGAGATTCAGCTTGAGAATATAGTCGTGGCTTGAGTTGCTTGGGGAGACGATTTCGATGATCCAGTCCGGGGCTCCGGTACAGCCGCGGTCTGTCAGCTTGTTTCGGTCGCAGATCACGCTGATGTCCGGCTCCACGATGGTCTCCCTGTCCCTCTTCAGCTTAACGGCAAACGGCGCGGGATATACCCGGCAGGCCCCGCCCTTTCTCTTGAGATAATCCCGGATTGTTCCGGAGAGCTCCATAAGTATAGCCTGATGGATTCTGGAGGGAGCCGCCTGGTTATAGATCAGCTTCCCGTCGATCAATTCAGCCCGGACATCCTCTGGCAAATGGTAATAGTCTGCTTCTGTACAAAGCTTGATCTGTGCGAATGTCATAATCTTCCTCCCTGTTCCGGTTAATTTGGTGCTGCGATAGGAACACTTCTTTGAGGGCTGCTATAATAAGTTCATCATACATCATAAACGAAATCCCTGCAATGAAAAAAATAGAAAGCGTAATCGAAAAACGCATCAACGAATTGCAGTTCCGAGGCTACTGAGGATCCTGAAGCGTTGTCGCTGTGTAGTCATGTGTCTGGCTGCCCGGCGCGTCCGGAAGGAATTTTGAGCGGTATTCCTTTGGAGAGTACTGGAAGTTTTTCTTAAACTGCTTGCAGAAATAGGAGGCGGAGGAAAAGCCCACAGAATATGCAATGGAGGTTATGGAAATTTCCGGATTCATCAAGAGACTGCAGGCCCTGTTCAGGCGGATTTTGATCAGCATTTGTGTTGGCGGAATCCCATACTGTTTTTTGAAGCACCGGATCAGGTGCGTCGGATGACAGTTCAGGATTTTGGCCAGCTTTTCCAAAGTAAACGGCTCCATATAGTGTGCGATTAAAAATTGCAGAGCGGCATAGGCAATGTCGTTGACGCCGGATAACTTGAGCTTTACACAGAGCATGTTCAGCAGATGAAGAAAGAGTTCCTGTTTGTGGCAGGCATTTATTGCCGGTTTAATGTGCGTGTTGGAGCTGGTAAAATAATTGATGAGGGAGGTTTCAAGCTGCTTCATAATGGAAATAGCATTCTGGGCGATTTCCTCTGAGAGTGCCTGATGCAGAGGCAGAGAAATCATGAGAGAATCGGCCTGCGATATGCCAAAGGAGTCTCGTGGGACATCGGAGAGTTCCCAGATTTCTCGCGTATTGAAATGCATCCAGTGAAAAAAAGTCTTTTCCGTACATATTTTTGAACCGAAATGAGCAGTCAAAGGAGGGATAATCAGAATATGATTGGCAGTCAGTCGATATTCTTTGTTGCTGACGTTCATGAAAAGAGTACCGGTTTCTACCAGGATAATGTCAAAAAAATCAAGACCCCTTCGATTCTGATGCTTGTCACCCGGACGGTAAACGGCATTTCCGGCGTGAATAAAATAAGGATAAGATGGAACGGAAATGTTGATAAAAGTCATTTCTTCGGACACCCCCAATGTTGATTTTGTTATATGAAATTATACGATAAATAAAGGAATATAGCAATTTATATTTTTGTAAATGTTGAGAATTTGTTATTACTAATGTTGATTTTGTACAATTTATTGGAAAATTATATTATATACTTCGGGAGGATGAACCGATATAATACAGACATGTTGGTGATATTACCGAAAAAGATGTGAAAATGCGCATGAAACAAAGCAAAATGTATACTCAAAAAGGAGGAGAACAATGAAAAGAAAAGTATTAGTTAGTGTGCTGGCATTGTCGATGACGTTTGGATTGGGCATATCTGCCAATGCAGAGGAACCGCTTGAGGTATGGGTGCGCAACTCCTATTATGATGAACTGTCTGAGGCGGCAAAATCGTTTACAGAGCAGACCGGTATTGAGGTAAATGTAACAGAGCCATCTGATATGTCGGATGATCTGGCGCTGGCCCTCACTTCCGGAGATACACCGGACATCGTATCGATCGACTGTGTGCTGGTACCGTACTATGCGTCGATCGGCGCCTTAAAGGACATCACAGCGGAATTTGACGCACTGGAATACAAGGATACGTTTGCTGGCGGCACGCTTGATCTTTCCAAATATGAAGGGAGTCAGTACGCCGTTCCGTTTGCACCGGACGTGAGCGTTCTGATTTACAACAAGGATATGTTTGAAGCAAATGGGTTGGACCCGGAGGCTCCGCCTAAGACCTGGGAAGAACTGCTCGAGGCGGCAAAGGCATGTACTACGGATGACTGTTATGGCTACATCTACTGTGCAGCTGATGCAGGCGGAATGATGTTCACCTTCTGCCCGTACATTTGGAATAATGGCGGTGAATTTACCAGTGAGGATGGCTCAGAATCCGTTTTAAACGATGAGAAAGCAGTTGCGGCTTTGCAACTGATCACAGATATGGTTTATGAGTACAAAGTGACTCCGGAAAGCATCACCTCTTATGACTGGACAGCGACGCGAGATGCGTTCCTTGCCCAGAAGGCTGCGATGATCGTGCTTGGAAGCTCCGCAGTTGGTGATATTGTAAATGGAGTTTATGACTTTGATGCGGGGTGTGCGCTGATTCCGTCCGCGGATGGCGAGAAATATTCTTCTTTCTCCGGTGGCGACAGTATTGCAATTCTGGCAAATACAGACAAGGCTGAGGCAGCATGGCAGTTTGTAGAATACTGTCTGAGTGAAGAGGTTCAGGTAGATCAGCTGGCTGCGTCCGGAAATATCCCGGCACGTGCGGATTTGTTCGACAATGAAATCTATGCAGAGCATCCGGAGTATGATGTGCTTCGTCAGGCTCTCGAGGTCGGAGAGGCTCCGTACAGCTTGAAGTATAATGAGATGTACACGCCGTGGCTGGATGCTGTTCAGTACGCGCTGAATCAGGAGAAGACACCGCAGGAAGCATTTGATGACGCAAAGGCAGAGATAGACGCCATGCTCGCAGAGTAACGAGAAGGAGCTGTTACAAGAAAATAGTTATTGGCCAAGAGCTTTTCCTGCAATGTAGAGGTCGGTTTTTGATCACGGCACGCCGATATGAGATCTGTGTGAGCGCGATATCAGAACATGACTGCATAGAGGAAAAGCTCTGTGCATTTACAGTGAGGTGGTAACAGGAATGAGTGTCAACAGAAAAATGCGTGCCTATCGCAAAAAATTGATCAATATGATTTTTATCTTGCCGTTGCTGGCGGTAAATATCACTTTTTTCTTGATTCCGTTTGTAAAATCCATCTATATGTCCTTTTATGACTGGCCGCTTTTAGGTGAGAAGACGTTCAACGGACTCCAGAATTTCGTAAAAGTCTTTCAGGATAAGAAATTTCTTCATTCGCTTCAGTTTACAATGCAGTATGCAATTCTGGTAACACCGATGTTGTTTATTGTGGCATTTGTGATGGCGATTCTCGTAAATAGAAAATTCAGAGGAGTCGGCATTTTCCGCACGATTTATTTTATGCCGGTGGTGATTTCCATGACGGCCAGTGCGGATATCTGGCTTTGGATTTACAATGAGCTGTATGGAGTACTGAATCACATTCTTCTTTCGGTCGGAGTGATTGATTCGCCGGTTGCATGGATGCATTTGCCTAAGACCTCGCTGCCCGCGATCTGTCTGATGGTCACCTGGAAAATGTCAGGATTCAGTATGCTGATGCTCCTGGGGGCATTTCAGGCGATTGATGATGAGATTTATCAGGCGGCGAGCATTGACGGAGCCAATGCAGTCCAGCGTTTTACGCGGATTACACTGCCGTTGATCCGGCCTACGATGGGGTTGTCTATGGTCATTTCGGTGATTGGGTCCGTGCTGGCGTTTGAACAGTTCAAGATTATGACAGGCGGAGGTCCGTCATCCAAGACGCAGACGGCAATTTACTATATTTACGAGACGTCCTTCCGGCATTTCAAATTTGGATACGGGGCGGCGATGTCGATCGTTGTGTTGGTGATTCTTGCAGCTTTGAGTTACGTGCAGTTTGCGTTGACAAAGGACACGACAGAATAACCAGTAAAAAACAGAGGAGAGATGAGCATGAAGAAAGACAGGCGAGTGGCCAGGACCAACCGGATATTTATCGCAGTGAACCTGATTCTCAGTATCATATGGATTTTACCGGTTTACTGGGCATTTGTGACTTCCGTGAAGACGGAGAAGGAAATTTATGGGGGAATTACGCTGTTTCCCAAACTGTTTACCGCAGAGAATTACAGCACCTTGTTTTCCTATAAGGATGGAATCGCATTCAGCTGGATCAAGAATTCAATTCAGATTTGTCTGATTACCATGATAGTGGTGACAGTTGTTTCGGTTTTGGCAGGGTATGCATTCTCGAAGCTGGAGATGCTGGGAACGAAACTGTGGCTGGGCCTGGTGCTGTTTACGATTATGGTGCCGGTGCAGGCATTGATGGTTCCTCTCTACAATACGATGTCCAGTCTGAACCTTCTGGGGACCGTATGGGGAATGGTGCTGATCTACGTGACATTTCAGACGCCATTCTGTGTCTATATGATTAAACGATCGTTTGACATGGTTCCAAACGCGCTGAGGGAGGCCGCGCTGGTAGATGGTGCGAGTAATCTTCAGATTTTTGGGAAAATCTATGTTCCGCTGGCATTGCCGGGGGCGATTACGGTGCTGGTGTACTCTGCGTACAATACGTGGAATGATTATGTGATTGCGCTTACATTTGGCGGAAGTACGATGAAAACGTTTAATATTGGACTGGTCGATATGCTGAGCAATGATACGACGTTGGATTGGGGAACATTGACTTCGGGCTCAATCGTGGGGATGCTTCCGATTTTGATTTTGTTTCTGTTTTTACAAAAGTATTTTGTAAAAGGAATGATGAGTGGTGCGGTGAAATAAGAGACATGGAGGAAATGAGGATGAAGAAGTTCGACAGGCTGAAGGTGACAGAAATTCAGCCGACAGGATGGCTGCTGGATCAGCTGAAAATTCAGATGAAAGGATTGTCTGGAAAGCTCTATGAGATTTGGGACAGCGTGGGCAGTTATTCCGGATGGCTGGGCGGTACAGGAGAGAGCTGGGAGAGAGCGCCTTACTATCTTGATGGCCTGGTGCCTCTGTCCTACTATCTGGAGGATCAGGAACACTGGGAGCTGTGCTGCAGATTTATAGAGTGGACCCTGAACAGTCAGGATGAGACGGGAAATTTCGGACCTGTGTGTACGAAGCATGAGCAGTGGTCACGGTATGCGATGCTGAAAGTGCTGATCCAGTACGAGGAGATCACAGGGGATGAGCGGGTGCTTCCGTTTGTGGAGGGCTATCTGCGCTATATGGCAATGCTTGTGGGGCAGACTGAAATTAAGGAGTGGTCGCGTGCCAGGATTCCTGATCTGCTTTATGTAGGGAAATGGCTCTATGACAGAACCGGAAAAGAAGAAGTTTTAGAGTACATGAGAAAAATTGACAGCAGTAGTCTGGATTGGTGTGACTTTCTGGAGAACCTGCCGTTTCCGCGTCCGGCGTCGTACTATTTCAACTGGAAGGCAATGAGCCACATGTACAATGAGGAGATTGACCGGATGGCACCGTATCATTTGACTCATATTGTAAATGTAACAATGGGATTCAAGCACCCGGCTATGCGTGCGCTGCTTTGCCACGATCGGGATTACGGAAAACTGGCAAAGGAAGGAATAGAAGAGGTTATCCGCAGGCACGGGGTTGCTTCAGGATGCATCAATGGAGATGAGCATCTCGCAGGCAACAATCCGACACAGGGGTCGGAGCTGTGTTCGGTGGTGGAGTATATGTTCAGCTTGCAGGCGCTGATGGAGGTTTTCGGCGACTCCTGTTTTGGAGATTGGATGGAGCGGTTGGCATACAATGCGCTTCCGGCGACGATTACGGAGGATTTCATGGGCCATCAGTATCTGCAGCAGGCGAACCAGATTATAGCCGATAACACGGAACGTCCGTGGTTTAATAACGACAGTGATTCCAACATGTTTGGACTGGAGCCGAATTTTGGCTGCTGTACGGCAAACATGCATCAGGGGTGGCCGAAGTTTGTGAATGCATTGTGGTATCGTGAGAACGACGAGACGCTGGTGAGTATGGTATTTGCGCCGAATGCGGTAAGTACGGTGTTGGGAGGAGAGAAGGTGACGATTTCTCTTGAGACGCAGTATCCATTCAGGGATCGTTTGTGTTATTGTCTTGAGGAGGCGCCGACAAAGAAAATAACAGTAAAGATCCGGATTCCAGGCTGGTGCAAGGCGCCCAAGGTACAGTGCGAGGGAGCGAAGATAAGCTGTGATCAGGATCGCCATTTTATTGCGGTGGAGAAACAGTTCAGTGCAGGTGATCGGATTGAAGCGGTGTTTGCGATGCCGGTGAGCATATCTGACTGGTATCACGGGTCTGTGGCGGTGGAGCGGGGGCCGCTTGTGTATGGATTGGATATCAGGGAGCGCTGGGAGGCTGTCAAAGAGGCCTGCGGTGTGAAGGATTACAGTGTGTACCCGGAAAGCCCCTGGAATTATGCGATTTGCCGGGAGGTGAAGCCGACCGTTGAGGAACAGGAAGTTTCGAAAATTCCGTTTTCAAAGAACGCTGCCCCTGTTCGCATAAAGCTGGCGGCAAAGCGGTTGGAATCGTGGAAAGTAGTGAATGGAAACACCGGGGAAATGCCTGCAAGCCCGGTGATGGATGGCGGGGAGGAAGAAGAGGTTACGCTGATTCCATTCGGGTGTACAAAGCTGAGAGTGTCTCAGTTCCCATACTATAACAGATCATAGGTTTACAGAAGGAGGAGTGTGTATGGAGAGATACAGTGGGAAAAGCGTGGGTTTTGCGTGCGTCACGCTGCAGAAGGGGTTCTGGAAGGAAATGCAGGAGCTTGTGCGTGATGTGACGGTCGATGCGGTGTACGACCGATTTGAGGAGACAGGGCGCTTTGAGGCTTTGAAGTGTGAGTGGAAGGAGGGAATGCCGTTCAAGCCGCATATCTTCTGGGATTCGGATATTACGAAGTGGATCGAGGGCGCTGCGTATTATCTGAAAAAGAGGCGGGATTCAAAGCTGGAGCAGAGGATTGATGATCTGGTTGATCGGATGGAGAAGAGCCAGGAGAAGGACGGATATCTGAACTCTTATTTTACGACGGTGGAACCGGAGGCGAGGTTCACGCGCAGGACAGACCATGAGCTGTACTGTGCGGGTCACCTGATTGAGGGGGCGCTGGCTTATTATGAGGCGACAGGGAAACGGAAACTGCTGGAGATTGCCCTGCGCTATACGGATTTGATCGACCGGGTGTTTCGGGTGGAGCATTCTGCGTCCTTTGATACGCCGGGACACGAGGAGATTGAGCTGGCGCTGGTGAAGCTCTACGAATTTACAGGAGAAGAGCGCTATAAAAAGCTGGCGGAATTTTTTATTGATCAGCGGGGAAGAAGTGAGAAAGATCAGCCGTATGAGTTTGCGGATATGAAAAATATGCAGTCTCATCTGCCGGTGCGGGAGCAGAAGACCGCGGAGGGACATGCAGTGCGGGCGCTGTATCTTTACTGTGGCATGGCGGACCTGGCGCTGCTGAATCAGGAGGAAGCGCTGGCCCAGAGCTGCGAGACGTTATTTGAGAATGTGACCGCGAAGAGGATGCATGTGACCGGAGGTGTGGGCTCTACGCATCTGGGAGAGTCGTTCACGTTTGACTATGATCTGCCGGAGGATACCACGTACAATGAGACGTGCGCTTCGATTGCCCTGGCGATGTTTTGCAGAAGAATGTGGCTGATTGATGCAGATGGAAAATATGCGGACTGCGCGGAGCGGGCACTTTATAACACAGTGCTGAGCGGTATTTCTTTGTCGGGGGACCGGTTCTTTTATGAAAATCCGATAGCGGCTGTTCCGGAGAAAACGTCATTTTATGAGAGCCGGCCGGAGGGGATCCGACAGCATATGCCGATTCTGGAACGGGTGAAGGTATTCCAGTGTTCCTGCTGTCCGCCGAATCTGGTTCGGACGATGGGATCCATTGGAGATTATATGTATTCTGTTTCCGGAGATACGATCTATGCGCACTGCTATATGGATGGGGATGCAGTGATTCCAATGGGAGATGGGGAGATTGTTTTGCATCAGCGAACCGATTACCCGTACAGCGGAGAGATTGCGCTGCAGACAGAGACCGATGGAACGTACGCGATTGCGATGCGGGTTCCGGCGTGGTGCACCAGTTACACGTTGAAGGTAAATGGGGTTGCTTGGGAGTATCCGGCGGAAAAAGGTTATATTTTGCTCAGGCGCACGTGGAGCAGCGGCGACGAGGCTGTGCTGGTGCTGGATATGGCAGTCGAACAGGTTGAGGCAAACCCGCGGGTGCCGAATCTGTGCGGGCATGTGGCAATCACGCGGGGACCGCTGGTATTCTGTGCCGAGGGAATTGACAATCCGGGTGTCGGGCTGAACGATGTGCGGATCGGGCGCGATGCGGAGTTTGCGTGCAGAGAGGAAGAGATCAATGGTCGGAGGCTGCCTGTCCTGAGGACGCAGGGGAAAAGACGATGTGATTTTTCAGAGCTGTACCGGCCCCGCCGGGATGAGACAGAGCAGGTGTCATTGACACTGATCCCGTACCTGGCATGGGCAAATCGTGGGATTACAGAGATGAAGGTGTGGTTTTTGAGCGAGGAGTAAGAAACGACAGCCACAGGCAGTGGGGCGATCCGTAACCGGATGCCCGTCGAGCCTGTGGCTGTTTTCTGTCTTTGTCCTTACGCCCCAATCGCATTCCCCGTATACAGCTGGTAATACCGCCCTTTCTCCGCGATCAGCTGATCGTGCGTTCCGCGCTCGATGATGCGGCCCTGCTCGAGGACCATGATGCAGTCGGAATTGCGCACCGTGGAGAGCCGGTGGGCGATCACGAAGGTCGTGCGGCCCTTCATCAGACGGTCCATGCCGTCCTGCACGATGCGCTCGGTGCGCGTGTCGATCGAGCTCGTCGCCTCGTCGAGGATGAGGACCGGCGGGTCGGCGATGGCCGCGCGCGCGATCGCGAGCAGCTGCCGCTGGCCCTGGCTGAGGTTCGCGCCGTCCCCGGTCAGCATGGTGTCATAGCCCTGCGGCAGACGTCGGATGAAGCCGTCGGCATTCGCGAGCTTTGCCGCCGCGATGACCTCGTCGTCCGTCGCGTCGAGCTTGCCGAACCGGATGTTGTCGCGCACCGTCCCCGTGAAGAGGTGCGTATCCTGCAGCACGATCCCCAGGGACCTACGCAGGTCTGCCTTCTTGATCTTGTTGATGTTGATTCCGTCGTAGCGGATCTTGCCGTCCTGGATATCGTAGAACCGGTTGATCAGGTTCGTGATCGTCGTCTTGCCCGCGCCGGTGGAGCCGACGAAGGCGATCTTCTGACCCGGCGTCGCGTAGAGCTTGATGTCGTGCAGGACGATCTTGTCGTCCGTGTAGCCAAAATCCACACCGTCAAACACGACGTCGCCGCACAGCTCCTTGTAGTCGACGGAGCCGTCGGCCTGATGCGTGTGCTTCCACGCCCAGCGCCCGGTCCGCTCCTGGCTTTCCGTGAGCGCCCCGTCCGTCTCCTTCGCGTTGACGAGCAGCACGTAGCCGTTGTCCGTCTCGACCGGCTCATCCATCAGGCGGAAGATGCGGTCCGCGCCCGCGAGCGCCATGACGATGGCGTTGAACTGCTGGCTGACCTGGTTGATCGGCATGTTAAAGCTCTTGTTGAAGGTCAGGAAGCTGGCGAGTCCGCCCAGGGTAAAGCCGCCGAAGCCGTTCAGGGCGAGAATGCCGCCGACGATGGCGCAGACGACGTAGCTGATATTTCCGAGCTGCGCGTTGATCGGCCCCAGGATGTTGGCGAAGGTGTTCGCGCGGTCCGTGCTGACAAAGAGGTTCTCGTTGAGCTCGTGAAATTCCTTCTTGCAGACGTCCTCGTGGCAGAAGACCTTGACGACCTTCTGGCCCTTCATCATCTCCTCGATGTAGCCGTTGACGCGGCCGAGATTTTTCTGCTGTTCGATGAAGTACCGCCCGCTCTTTCCGACGGCTGTCTTCGAGCAGAAGAGCATCAGACTCACCATGACGAGCGTCACGATGGTCAGCGGGATGTTCAGGATCAGCATGCTGAGGAAGACGCTGACGATGGTGAACGTGCTGTTGATGATCTGCGGGATACTCTGGCTGATCATCTGGCGCAGCGTGTCGATGTCGTTCGTGTAGACCGACATGATGTCGCCGTGCGAGTGCGAGTCAAAATACTTGATCGGAAGCTTCTCCATGTGGGAGAACAGGTCGTCGCGCAGGCTGCGCATGGTGCCCTGCGTGACCTGAACCATGATCCGGTTGTAGGTGTATGTAGAGACGACTCCGACCGCGTAAAATGCAGCCACGCGCGCGATGGCGTGTGCCAGCGGCGTGAAATCCGGCTGATCGGTCAAAAGGAACGGCGTGATGTAGTCGTCGATCAGGTTTTTGGTGAACAGCGTTCCCTGCACATTCGCGAGGACGCCCGCAAAAATCAGCACGAAGACGGCCAGGCAGTGCAGCTTGTAGTCGCGGAAAATATAGAGCATCAGTCTCTTGAAGAGTGCCCCCGGATGTTCGACCTGCGGCTTCTGTCCGCGCGGTACACGTCTCATAGGTCCTGGCATGGTCAATCACCTTTCCTTTCGTCAAAATCGCCGCCGCCTCTCGTCTGGGACTCGTAGACCTCGCGGTAGATTTCGTTGGTCGCCATCAGCTCCTCGTGTGTGCCGAAGCCGGTGATCCGTCCCTCGTCGAGGACGAGGATGCGGTCGGCATCCTGCACGCTGGAGATGCGCTGGGCGATGATGAGCTTCGTCGTGTTCGGGATCTCCTCGCGGAACGCACGGCGGATCCGCGCGTCGGTCGCGGTGTCGACGGCGCTCGTGCTGTCGTCGAGGATCAGGATCTTCGGCTTCTTCAGCAGGGCGCGCGCGATGCACAGCCGCTGCTTCTGTCCTCCGGAGACGTTGTTTCCGCCCTGCTCGATGTGCGTGTCGTAGCCGTCCGGGAAGGAGCGGATAAAATCATCTGCGCAGGCCAGGCGGCACGCCGTCTGACACTCCTCATCCGTCGCGTGCAGATCGCCCCAGCGCAGGTTGTCGTAGATACTGCCGGAGAACAGGACGTTGTTCTGGAGCACGACGGAGACCTGGTTGCGCAGCGCTTCCAGATCGTACTCCTTCACATTCCGGCCGCCGACCTGCACCTCGCCGTCTGTCACGTCGTAGAGGCGGCTGATCAGGGAGACCAGGCTGGACTTCGCGCTGCCCGTCGCTCCGATGATGCCGATCGTCTCGCCGGAGCGGATGTCGAGGCAGATGTCCCGAAGCACCGGCTCCCGGCTGTCCTTCTTGTACGAGAAATCGACGTGGCGGAAGGAGATGCTGCCGTCCGCCACCTCTGTGACGGGGTGCTCGGGGCTGCCAAGATCGCTCGCCTCGTCGAGCACCTCATTGATACGCTCGACGCTGGCCGTGCTCATCGAGAGCATGACAAAGACCATCGAGAGCATCATCAGGCTCGAGAGGATGTTCATGCAGTAGGCCAGAAGGCTCATCAGCTCACCGGTCGTGAGCGAGGAGCCGACGATCATTTTTGCGCCGATCCAGCTGATCAGGATGATGCAGGTGTAGACCGTGAACTGCATCAGCGGCGCGTTGACGATGACATTGTGCTCCGCCTTCACGAAAATGCGGTAGATGTTGTCGCTGGCCCTCCTGAATTTGTCCGTCTCGTGGTCCTCCCGGACGTACGCCTTCACGACGCGGATCGCGGAGACGTTCTCCTGGATCGAGGCGTTCAGCTCATCGTACTTCGGGAACGCCATCCGGAAGTAGCGCGTCGCGTGGCGGATGATGAAGAACAGGAGAACGCCCAGGAAGAGGACGGCTGCGAGATAGATGCTCGCGAGCCGGGAGTTGATCGTGAACGCCATGAACAGTGCGCAGATCATGCTTGCCGGCGCGCGCATCATCATGCGCAGCATCATCTGGTAGGCATTCTGGATGTTTGTGACATCGGTGGTCAGGCGGGTCACAAGGCCGGCCGTGCTGAAGTGGTCGATGTTCGCAAAGGAGAACGTCTGGATGTGGTTGAACATGCTCTCTCGCAGATTTTTGGCGAGTCCCGCGGACGCCTTGGCGCCAAACCGTCCGCCTGCCATTCCGGCAAACAGTCCGATCGCTGCGGCGACGATCATCAGGCCGCCGATCCGGTAGATGTGCTCGATGTTGCCCGCGTTTACGCCGTCGTCGATGATGGAAGCCATCAGAAACGGGATCAGGGTCTCCATCAGCACCTCGAGAATCATGAACAGCGGGGTGGCAATGGAGGCGCGCTTGTACTCGCGGACTTCTTTTAGGATTCTTCGCATTTTTAACCTCCTCGTAATAAGAATAAGCGCAGCCGCCCGGCGCGGGACAGGTGCGCGAGTGCAAAAATAAGGTTACTGTTCACGGCCATCCTGGCCGCGTACAGTAACACGCTTCGCGATGCACACAAAATGCGTTTTCAACACATTTTGGCGCTGCTACCCTCGGGATTTTCGTGCATACTGCACGAAAACACCTCACGGGACAGTGGATGCGTGAATAGTAACAAAATAAGTGCCGTTCGCAGCTCGGAACGGCAGATAGATTGCTCTGTAATTTATGATAAGATAAATAAAAAAATGAGTCAAGAGAAAAAATGTGTAGAATTGGTGAACAGCTGTTTTGGGCGGTGCACCCGGTTATTCGGCGGACTCGAGTTTTTCGAGCTGTGTTACTACATATTTATATAGGGCGCGGTAGGCGTCCTCCGTGTAGTGGATGCCGTCGAAGGTGCGGATGTCCTCGGCGAGGATCCAGGTGAAGCTGTCGATGTAGGCGGAGGGATAGGCCGCCTTCAGGTGCGCGTTGAAGTCGGCAATCTCTTCGTTGGTGAGATACAGGTCGGCATCCGGGTCGATGGGATTGACCGAGAGAAAGTAAAACGGGGTGTCCGGGTAGTCGGCGGCGAGCTGCTGATAGAGCGCGAGGTAGTTCGTCAGGTTGTCGCAGTCGTTAACGCCGAGGTTGAAGATGACAGGAGTGTCCGGGTGGTCGGCGATGGCTTCGCGAAGCTCGGGCAGCCCGTCGGAGGCGAACCAGCTGTAGCCCTCCCCCGCGGCCGCGATGTAGAGATTGTCATTTTGCATCGCGTCGTGCATGCCGACCGTGCGGGAGTCCCCCACCCAGATGAGGAAGCGCTCCGGGGCCTTGTACACGAGCTGATTGCCCTGGCGGGCCGGGGAGGAATCCTCAGAGACCGCATCTACCGACTCCTGCAGGGCGGTGAGCGCCGCGTCGGCCTCCGATTCCAGCTGCGCCTGCTTTGGATTCAGCGCTGCTTCATTATAATTCAGTACAAGATAAACGGTCAGCCCGGCGAGGCCCGCGAACACGAGAAGGGCGGCGGCCAGACTGAAAAGTGTCTCTTTTCTCATAAAAAAGGTTCCTTTCTGATCCTGCTGCTACTATATCATATTTCCTGTAAATGTCAAAATTTTTTTGAAATTGGTATTGACAAAAAAAGAGAGCGGTATTATATTACTTGCATAAGGTATTAGCACTCAAGTTCAGAGAGTGCTAACAAATCGAAGGACAGAGGGACGCAGAATACAGAAGCGCATCCGTCTGTCGGGACCGGATGAAAGCGGTGGATTTGGGATACCTTAAAAGAGAAGGGAGGAGTTCAGATGCAGCTCGATGATCGGAAGTGGGCGATTTTAAAGGCGATTGTCAGGACGTATCTGGAAACCGGTGAGCCGGTCGGTTCGCGGACGATTTCCAAATATGCAGATCTGAATCTGAGTTCCGCCACGATCAGAAATGAGATGTCAGATCTGGAGGAGATGGGTTATATCCTTCAGCCGCACACCTCCGCCGGGCGGATTCCCTCGGACGCGGGCTATCGTCTCTACGTAGACCGCATGATGGAGGAGAAGGACCGGGAGGTCACGGAGATGAAGGAGCTTGTGCTCCAGCGCCAGGATAAGATGGAGCTGCTGCTCAAGCAGATGGTCAAGGTGCTCGCTGCGAACACGAATTACGCAGCCATGATTTCCGGGCCGCAGTACCATCGGACGAAGCTGAAGTTCATCCAGCTCTCCGTCGTCAGCGATTCACAGATCCTTGCGACGATCGTCGCGGAGGGCAATGTGGTGAAGAACAAGCTGATCGAGATTGAGCACGGGCTCGACCAGAAGACGGTGCTCGAGATGAACATCCTGCTGAACAGCGCGCTGAACGGTCTGACGATCGAGGAGATCAACCTCGGCACGATCCAGAAGCTCAAGGAGCAGGCGGGGATTCACAGCGATCTCGTGAACCGGGTGCTCGACGCGGTGGCCGAGTCGATCCAGTCGTCGGAGGATGAGCTGGAGATCTACACGAGCGGCGCGCGGAATATTTTCCGGTATCCGGAGCTGAGCAGCAGCGAGAAGGCGAGCGAGCTGATCAGCGCGTTCGAGGACAAGAAGGAGCTGGCAGATATCATCAGCCAGGACTCGGGCGAGGAGACCGGGATTCAGGTCTACATCGGCGGCGAGTCGTCGGTGGCGACGATGCAGGACTGCAGCGTGGTGACCGCGACGTACGAGCTGGGAGAAGGCATGTATGGCAGAATCGGTGTCATCGGGCCGAAGCGCATGGACTATGAAAAGGTAGTCGGGACACTGCGGACGCTGATGGCGCAGTTAGATGAGATATTTAAGAAAGAGTAGCAAGGACGACAGAAAGGTGGGACGATCCAGTGGAGGAAAACAGAAACGAAGAGCTTTCGAGAGAGGGAGCGGAGACAGAGACCACGGAGACGGCGAAACAGGAGACAGCAGAGCCGGAGCAGGCGGAAGCTGCCGGGGTAGAGTCCGAGGCCGGTCAGCCGGAGACGGAAGCTCCCGGTGAGGCAGACGGCGAGGAGGCCGCTGCAGACGGGGAGGAGCCAAAGAAGAAGGGCTTCTTCGGAAAGAAGAAAAAGGATAAGCGGGACACACAGATCGAGGAGCTGACTGACCGGGTGCAGCGCCAGATGGCGGAGTTCGACAACTTCCGCAAGCGCACCGAGAAGGAAAAGGCGGCGATGTTCGAGGTCGGCGCGAAGAGTGTGATTGAGAAGCTGCTCCCGACGGTGGACAATTTTGAGCGCGGCCTTGCGAGTGTCAGCGAGGAGCAGAAGGCAGACCCGTTCATTGAAGGAATGGAGAAGGTCTACCGGCAGCTGATGACGACGCTCGAGGGCATCGGCGTGAAGCCGATCGAGGCAGTCGGCCAGCCGTTTGACCCGAATTTCCACAATGCGGTCATGCATGTGGAGGACGAGGAGGCGGGCGAGAATATCGTCGTCGAGGAGTTCCAGAAGGGTTATCTCTACCGCGACAGCGTCGTGCGGCACAGCATGGTGAAGGTCGCGAACTGACGGCAGGATCCGCAGGCGCAGATCCGAAGCAGCCCGGAATACGGTATGAACAGGCGACAAACCGTACAGGCGGGCGGCCAGATGGCTGCGAGGGCCGGGAGGCCGGATGTAGTTTATATAGATGGAAATAAAAATCAGGTGTCCTGCGAAAGTGCGCTTACGGCGTTTGCAAGGACACGGCAGATCAATTCAGGAGGCATGAAAGTTATGGGAAAAATTATTGGTATTGACCTTGGTACGACAAACAGCTGCGTAGCAGTTATGGAGGGTGGTAAGGCCACCGTTATCACGAACACAGAGGGCTCCCGGACGACACCGTCCGTAGTGGCATTTACAAAGAGCGGCGAGCGTCTCGTCGGAGATCCGGCGAAGCGCCAGGCAGTCACGAATGCAGACCGCACCATCTCCTCCATCAAGAGACATATGGGCAGCGACTACCGCGTGGAGATCGACAGCAAGAAGTATTCCCCGCAGGAGATTTCCGCGATGATCCTTCAGAAGATGAAGGCGGACGCTGAGAACTACCTCGGCGAGAAGGTGACGGAGGCAGTCATCACGGTTCCGGCATACTTCAACGACGCACAGCGCCAGGCGACCAAGGATGCAGGAAAGATCGCAGGCCTGGATGTAAAGCGTATCATCAACGAGCCGACGGCGGCAGCGCTCGCATACGGCTTGGACAATGACAAAGAGCAGAAGATCATGGTATACGACCTGGGCGGCGGCACCTTCGATGTCTCCATCATCGAGATCGGCGAGGGCGTTATCGAGGTACTCGCGACAAACGGAGACAACCGTCTGGGTGGCGACGACTTCGACAAGCGCGTCACAGACTACATGATCGCTGATTTCAAGGCAAAAGAGGGCATCGACCTCTCCAACGACAAGATGGCGCTTCAGAGACTGAGAGAGGCGGCTGAGAAGGCGAAGAAGGAGCTGTCCTCCTCGACGACGACGAACATCAACCTGCCGTTCATCACCGCAAATGAGACGGGACCGAAGCACTTCGAGATGGATCTGACGCGCGCGAAGTTCGACGAGCTGACTCATGATCTTGTAGAGAGAACGGTCATCCCGGTACAGAACGCACTCAGAGATGCGGGCCTGACGGCATCCGATCTGGCGAAGGTACTTCTGGTAGGCGGCTCCACACGTATGCCGTCCGTACAGGAGAAGGTAAAGCAGCTGACCGGCCATGAGCCGAGCAAGACGCTGAACCCGGATGAGTGCGTGGCACTCGGCGCTTCCATTCAGGGCGGCAAGCTGGCAGGCGATGCCGGCGCAGGCGATATCCTGCTTCTGGATGTCACACCGCTGTCCCTGTCGATTGAGACGCTGGGCGGTGTAGCGACGAAGCTGATCGAGCGCAACACGACGATCCCGACAAAGAAGAGCCAGGTATTCTCGACGGCGGCGGACAATCAGACGGCTGTTGACATCCATGTCGTACAGGGCGAGCGTCAGTTCGCGAAGGACAACAAGTCCCTTGGCCAGTTCCGTCTGGACGGGATTCCGCCAGCAAGAAGAGGCGTGCCGCAGATCGAGGTTACCTTTGACATCGACGCGAACGGTATTGTAAACGTATCGGCGAAGGATCTGGGCACCGGCAAGGAGCAGCACATCACGATCACATCCGGATCGAACATGTCGGATGACGAGATCGACAAGGCGGTCAAGGAGGCTGCTGAGTACGAGGCTCAGGATAAGAAGAAGAAGGAAGCGATCGACACCAGAAACGACGCGGATGCGATGGTATTCCAGACCGAGAAGGCAATGGAAGAGGTCGGCGACAAGATCGACGCTGCTGATAAGTCGGCTGTCGAGGCGGACCTGAAGGCTCTGAAGGAGGTCATCGAGAAGACTGCAAACGTCGAGGAGATCTCGGATGCGCAGCTCGACGAGCTCAAGAGCGGCAAGGAGAAGCTGATGAGCAGCGCGCAGAAGCTGTTCGCAAAGGTCTATGAGCAGGCGCAGAGCGCACAGGGTGCGGCAGGTGCAGGCCCGGATATGGGCGGTGCGAACGCAGCAGGCGGCGCGGCGGCAGATGACGATGTCGTAGACGGAGATTACAGAGAGGTATAAGGATAGAGCATACACGGCATTGTACCGCGTACAGAAACAGATTACCCCTGTGGGCGTATGCCTGCAGGGGCATTGTCAGGTAAGGTGGATGAATTATGGCAGAGAATAAGAGGGATTACTACGAGGTCCTGGGTGTGGATAAGAACGCGGATGACGCGGCCCTGAAGAAGGCGTACCGTGCCCTGGCGAAGAAGTATCATCCGGACATGAACCCGGGTGACAAGGAAGCGGAGCAGAAGTTCAAGGAGGCATCGGAGGCGTATGCGGTGCTCAGTGACCCGGAGAAGCGCAGGCAGTATGACCAGTTCGGCCATGCGGCGTTTGACGGAGGCGCCGGAGCAGGCGGCTTCGACGGCTTTAACTTCAGCGGTGACATGGGCGACATTTTCGGCGATATCTTCGGCGATCTGTTCGGCGGCGGCAGACGGCGCGGCGGCGCGAGAGGGCCGATGCAGGGCGCGAATGTGCGGACCAGCGTCCGGATCTCGTTTGAGGAGGCGATCTCCGGCTGCGAGAAGGAGATCGAGCTGACGCTGAAGGACGAGTGCCCGACGTGCCACGGCACAGGGGCGAAGCCCGGCACATCACCGGAGACCTGCCCGAAGTGCGGAGGCAAGGGCCAGGTGGTATTTACACAGCAATCCCTGTTCGGCACGGTGCAGAACGTGCAGACCTGTCCGGACTGCCACGGCACCGGCAAGATCGTGCGGGATAAGTGTACCGGCTGCTACGGCACCGGGTACGTTTCGAACAAAAAGAAGATCAAGGTCTCGATCCCGGCGGGCATCGACAACGGACAGAGCATCCGGATCCGCGAGAAGGGCGAGCCGGGGACAAACGGAGGGCCGCGCGGCGATCTGCTGGTCGAGGTGGTGGTCGGCCGCCATCCGATCTTCCAGAGACAGGACATGGATATCTACTCGACCGTCCCGATGAGCTTTGCGCAGGCTGCGCTGGGCGGCGACATCAAGATCAGCACGGTGGACGGGGATATCCTCTACACCATAAAGCCGGGCACACAGACCGACACGAAGGTGCGCTTCAAGGGCAAGGGCGTGCCGTCCCTGCGCAACAAGAATGTGCGCGGCGATCACTACGTGACGCTCGTGATCCAGGTGCCGACGAAGCTGAGCGACGCCGCGAAGCAGGCGCTGCGTGAGTTCGACCAGGAGACCGGCAACAGCCTCGGTCGCGACGGCGAGGAGAAGAAGGCCGGGAAGAGTGAGAAGGGAAAGAAAAAGAGTTTCATGGATAAGCTGAAGGAGACACTTGAGGATTGAGAGCCGCGAAGTATTCGGACAGATGCTGGAGTGACTGGAACATCTGACAGGTGACCTGGGAATGTGAGAAGTACAGAGCGCGGAGGCACTTGCCTTGTGGACAGCGGAAGATACAGGAGGAAGTATGCGCTGGAATAAATTTACATTAAAGACACGGACGGAGGCGGAGGACATCGTGATCTCCTCCCTGGCGGATGCCGGGGTGGAGGGCGTCGAGATCGAGGACAAGGTGCCGCTCTCTGAGTCCGACAAGCAGCAGATGTTTGTCGACATTCTGCCGGACGGGCCGGAGGATGACGGGATCGCGTATCTGAGTTTTTATCTGGACGAGGACGCGGATGTGGACGGCATTCTCGCACGCGTGCAGGAGGAGCTCGACGGGCTGCGGGAGTTCCTGGACATTGGCGAGTGCACGATTGAGCGCGGCCAGACGGAGGATAAGGACTGGATCAACAACTGGAAGCAGTATTTCCACCAGTTCTACGTGGACGACATTCTGATCATCCCGTCCTGGGAGCAGGTAAAGCCGGAGGATGAGGACAAAATGATCATCCACATCGATCCGGGCACAGCGTTCGGCACGGGGATGCATGAGACGACACAGCTGTGTATGCGCCAGCTCAAAAAATATGTGACATCCGAGACGGAGCTTCTGGACGTCGGCACCGGCAGCGGGATCCTCTCGATCGTCGCGCTGAAGCTGGGAGCGAAGCACGCGGTCGGCACAGACCTTGACCCGTGCGCGATCTCTGCGACGAAGGAGAACCTGGAGGTAAATGGGATCCGTGAGGGCGCGATGGACGTCCTGATCGGCAACATCATCGACGACCCGGATGTGCAGGCGGAGGTCGGCTACGAGAAATATGACATCGTGGCAGCGAATATCCTCGCCGATGTCCTCGTGCCGCTGACCCCCGTGATCCTCCACCAGCTCAAAAAGGGCGGAATCTACATCACATCGGGCATCATCGATGAGAAGGAGGAGACCGTCGTGGAGGCCGTGAAGGCGGCGGGCCTCGAGGTCGTAGAGGTGACGCACCAGAACGACTGGGTGTCGGTGACCGCACGGAAGGTGTGAGCCTGGACGAATGTGCCAGCTGTTGGCGGACAACAAAAAAATTAGCCATAAAAGAGAGTTGGTAATGCTACGGTATTATAACTCTCTTTTTTCGTGAACATTTTTCAACAAAAAAATAATCCAGAGCGACTGCTGGATTATCTTTTCGTTGAGAAGCACTTTAAGAATACTGTGCCCTGCGGCATATTGCTCTGTGAATGGTTCGGAATGCTGTGCGATCATGTTGTGCTACCGTCGCCCGAACAGAGAATTCCCGAGCCAGATGATAATGCAGGCTCCGATGACCGAGACGATAATGCTTCCGAGCACTCCATGTCCGGAGATACCGATCGCGCCGAGCACCACGTTTCCGACGACTCCGCCGACGATGCCAAGAACAATATTTCTGAGCATGCCGCCGCGGTTTTTCATGATCTCCCCCGCAAGCCAGCCTGCGATCCCTCCGATGATAAGACTCATAATCCAACCCATACCGTACCCCCCTTTCTTTGTCGTATAAGTGAACCCGCTGCTATTATAAAATAGGCGTCCTGTTTTCGCAAGGGACATCTGCAGTGCCGGTGATATTTTAAGGTTTTCTTCCGTTTTTTGCTTTCCCATGTGTTCGATCTGTGACGTTCCGGCTTTTCATGAGATACGCGGCGGTGTTCTGCGATCGGCATGAGGATGAGACTTTGAATTTCCGCTTGAAATATAGGGTGGCTTTGTTATAATGATGAAGGTGAAAAACGTGTCAGAGGCTGCGAAGATTCGGCCGGAGAGCCCCGCGCAAAAGGCGTTTGCCTGTCAGCGGGACCGGCTTTTTCGCGGAGAAATGTGTGTGAGGAAACGGTATGTATCATTTTTTTGTGACACCGGAGCAGGTCGGTGCGAGTACGATCCGGATTGAGGGCGGGGATGTGAACCATATCCGGAATGTCCTTCGGATGGAGCCGGGGGAGCAGATTACGGTCAGCACCGGCGAGGATGGAATGGAATATCGCTGCGAGATCCGCGAGCTTTCGGGGGACTGTGTGACGGCAAAGATTCTGCAGGTTGAGGAGGCAGACACGGAGCTGCCGTCCCGGATTTGTCTGTTTCAGGGGCTCCCGAAGGGGGACAAGATGGAGCTGATCATCCAGAAGGCCGTGGAGCTGGGCGTCTTTGAGATCATCCCGGTGGCTACGAAGCGCGCAGTTGTGAAGCTGGATGCCAAGAAGGAGGAGGCGAAGCGCAGGCGCTGGAATGCGATCGCCGAGAGCGCGGCGAAACAGTCGAAGCGCAGGATCATACCGCAGGTGAGACCGGCCATGTCTTTTGCGCAGGCTGTGCAGTGCGCTGCAGCCGGTTATGAGAAGCGCTTCATTCCGTATGAGCGAGCCGAAGGGATGGACGAGACGCGGAGACTGTTTCGGGCACTGCAGCCGGGGGAGACGGTCGCGCTCTTTATCGGCCCGGAGGGCGGCTTCGATGAGCAGGAGATCGCGCTGGCAAAGGAGCACGGGATCGTGCCGATTACATTGGGCAGGCGCATCCTGCGCACCGAGACGGCAGGGATGGCGGTGCTCGCTGCGCTGATGCTGCAGCTCGAGAAAAATTGAGAGAGATTATTTCTGATGCACTGGAAAAATTTTGGAAGTGAAATAGAAAGAGCTGCAGAAAAGCTACGGAAAAGATACAGAAAAGAAACAGGAGGAATGAGGGTATGATACGCAAGAGAGAGGGCTGGCAGTGGCAGTCCTACCGGGTGCTGATGGTGGTGCTCGGCACCACGCTGCTGGCGGGGAATATCGGAGGCTTTACGCACCAGGCGGGGCTGCTGCCGGGCGGGTTCACAGGCTTTTCGCTGCTGCTGCAGGAGCTGATCGCGAAGCTGACCGGTGTAACGATTCCGTATTCGCTGATCAATATTCCGCTGAACTCGATCCCGGCCTATATCGGGATCAAATACATTGGAAAGCGGTTCACACTGCTGTCGTGTCTGTCGATTGTGCTGGCCGGCGTCCTGATTGACCTGATTCCCTCGTTTTCGATCACAGACGATCTGCTGCTGATCGCAGTGTTCGGCGGCATCATAAACGGAACCGCGATCTCGATCTGCCTGTGCGGGAACGCGACGACCGGCGGCACAGACATCATCTCCATTTTTATCTCGGAGCGGTTTGGCAAGGATGGCTTTACGTATGTTCTGGCCTGGAATGCGGTGGTCCTGATGATTGCAGGCGCGGTATTCGGCTGGGAGAGAGCACTGTATTCGGTGATCTTTCAGTACGCGTCGACGCAGACGCTCCACACGCTGTTCCGCCATTACCAGAGAAATACCATGTACATCATTTCTGGAAAAACAGAGGAGATCTATGAGGTCATCCGGCAGGAGACGAACCATGATGCGACACTGTTCACCGGCATCGGCTGCTATGAGGGCAAGGAGCGGAAGATGCTATACTCTGTCGTGTCGAGCGATGAAGTGCGCCGCCTGCTGCCGAGAATCCGCCAGATTGATCCGAAGGCGTTCGTGAACGTGGCGAAATCAGAGCGCATCTGGGGCAGATTTTACCAGAGGCCAAACGACTGATCAGTATGAACGGGCGAATCGCAGCCTCATATGCAGAAGTGACAGGCGAGACTGAGGCGGCGAAAGAAAACGAGCGGGCGAACCGCAGCTTCATATGCAGAGGTGACAGACGAGACTGAGGCGGCGGAAGAAAGCGAACGGGTGAACCACAGCTTCATATGCAGAGGTGACAGAAGAAACGGGAGCAGCGGAAGAAAACGAACGTGCGAACCGCAGCTTCATATGCAGAGGTGACAGAAGAAACGGAAGTGGCGGAAGAAAACGAACTGACGAATCGCAGTGACATATGCGAGAGTGTCAGCGGATCGCGTGCGTCGGTCCGTGCTGTAGGGTGAGTCAAAGAGAGGCAGAGAGAGAAAAAAAGGGAAAAGGAGAGCGGATATGACGAGGGAAGAATTTCGAACACTGGCCGATGCGGGGATTGTCCTGCTGGACGGAGCGACCGGCTCGAATCTGCGCAGTGCGGGGATGCCGGCGGGGGTCAGCACGGAGCTGTGGGTGCTGGAGCATCCCGGGGTGTTGCAGGAGCTGCAGCGCGCATACGTGGAGGCGGGCAGCCAGATCGTGTATGCGCCGACGTTTACGGCGAACCGGATCGGTCTGGCGATGTACGGTTACACCGGTGAGCTCGCCCGCCTGAACGCGAAGCTGGTTGCGCTCTCGAGGGAGGCTGTCGGAGGAAAGGCTTATGTGGCCGGAGATATGACGACGACGGGGAAGCTGCTCGAGCCCGCGGGCGATATCTCCTACCGGGAATTGTTTGAGGTGTACCAGGAGCAGGCGCGGGCGCTGGTGGACGCGGGAGTGGACGTGTTTGTCGCGGAGACGATGCTGAATGTGGATGAGACCGTCGTGCTGCTCGACGCGGTGCAGTCGGTCTGCGACCTCCCGGTGCTGTGCTCGCTGACCGTCGAGGCGGATGGCAGGGCGCTCTACGGCGGGAGCGCGGTGGAGGCCGTGGAGACGCTGCAGGAGATGGGAGCAGCGGCCGTCGGCCTGAACTGTTCCGTGGGGCCGGATCAGCTGGGTGCGGTGGTCGCGTCCATGAAGCGGGTGGCGAAGGTGCCGGTGATCGCCAAGCCGAACGCCGGACTCCCGGTGATGGACGAGCACGGAAAGGCACATTACACGATGGGGCAGGAGGAGTTCGCGGCGGCGATGCTGCAGCTGGTAGATGCCGGTGCCAGTGTGATCGGGGGCTGCTGCGGGACAGACCCGTCATACATTCGCCTGCTGGCCGAGCGAATCGGCAGGACAGTGCAGAGATGAGGAATTCCGATAAATGATACAGAGGAGGTGCAGCACTGTGGGAAAAGAGCAGGAGCCGCCGAAGAAGATCCGGATCCGCGGCGGTCGGGTCCACAACCTGAAAAACATTGACGTAGATATTCCACTGCATCAGATCGTGGGGATCGCGGGAGTCTCGGGTTCCGGCAAATCGTCTCTGGCGCTCGGTATCCTGTACGCGGAGGGCTCCCGGAGGTATCTGGAGTCGCTTTCGACGTACACGCGCAGGCGGATGACGCAGGCGGAGAAGGCGCAGGTGGATGAGGTTCTGTACGTCCCGGCAGCGCTTGCACTGCGCCAGAGGCCGGGCGTGCCGGGGATCCGCTCGACCTTTGGGACCGGAACGGAGCTGCTGAACAGTCTGCGGCTGATGTTCTCCAGGCTGGCAAGCCACAGATGCCCGAACGGACACTATGCGGCGCCTTCCCTGAACGTGGCGGCCGGCCAGGCGCTGGTCTGCCCGGTCTGCGGCGAGCACTTTTACGCGCCGGGCGCGGAGGAGCTGGCGTTCAACAGCCAGGGCGCATGTAAGCGGTGCGAGGGGACGGGGATCGTGAGCACGGTGGACGAGACAACGCTCGTGCCGGACGAGTCGCTCACGATCGACGAGGGTGCGGTGGCGCCGTGGCAGACGCTGATGTGGTCGCTGATGAAGGACATCGCGCGCGAGATGGGGATCCGCACGGATGTGCCGTTTCGGGAGCTGACCGAGAAGGAGCGGGACCTTGTGTTTCACGGCCCGGCCGTCAAGAAGCATATCCTGTACCAGAACAAGAACAGCGGCACCTCCGGCGATCTGGATTTTACCTATTACAATGCAATCTACACGGTGGAGAACGCGCTCTCCAAGGTGAAGGACGAGAAGGGCATGAAGCGCGTGGAAAAATTTCTGAAGCGCGGAATCTGCCCGGACTGCCAGGGGAGCCGGCTCTCGGAGGCGGCGCGTGCGCCGAGACTCTGCGGCATCTCGCTGGCCGAGGCGTGCACGATGACGCTCGCGGAGCTGCTTGTGTGGGTGAGAAAGGTCCCCGCCTCCCTTCCGGGCGAGCTGCGCCCGATGGCGGAGAGTATCTGCGCGTCGTTTGAGAGTGCGGCGCGGCGTCTGATGGATCTGGGACTCTCGTATCTCTCTCTGGACCGCGCGGCGTCCACGCTGTCCACCGGGGAGCGGCAGCGCATGCAGCTGGCCCGGGCGGTGCGCAACCGCACAACCGGTGTGCTGTACGTGCTGGATGAGCCCTCGATCGGACTGCACCCGTCGAATCTGGAGGGGCTGACCGGGGTGATGGAGGATCTGCTCGCGGACGGAAACAGCGTGATCCTGGTCGACCACGACACGAATGTGCTCAGAAGGGCGGACTGGCTCATCGAGCTGGGGCCGGAGGCAGGCGCAGGCGGCGGCACGATCGTGGCACAGGGGCCCCGCGAGGAGGTGGAGGCAAATCCGGCGTCCAGAATCGGCGGCTTTCTGTCCGGACGGCGGCAGATTGTGCTCCGCAATGAGATCCGGAAGGAGGAGCTGTTTGCGCTTGGAGCGATCCATCTCTCGACCGGTCCGATCCACACCGTGAGACCGCTGGAGGTCGATTTTCCAAAGGGCAGACTGATCGCGGTCACAGGCGTCTCCGGGTCCGGAAAGACGACGATGGTGCTGGAGAGCCTGATTCCGGGACTGCAGGCCGCCATCAAAGGTGAGCTGCTCCCCGCGCATGTGCGCAGTGTGATCGCGGAGGGAATCACCCAGGTGAAGCTGATCGACGCGACGCCGATCGGCATCAATGTGCGCTCTACGGTGGCGACGTACGCGGACATCCACGACGAGCTGCGGAAGGTCTTCGCGCGGACGGCGGACGCAAAACAAAAGGGCTACCGGGCCGGCGATTTCTCGTACAATACCGGTCGGCTGCGCTGTCCCGTCTGCGACGGCACGGGGATCATCAGCCTGGACGTGCAGTTCCTTCCGGATGTGAATATCCCGTGTACCGAGTGCGGGGGCTCCCGCTACAGCAGGGAGGCCGGCCTGATCCGGCGCGCGTCCATAACGGATGGCCGGGACAACACGCTGCCGGAGCTCATGGCGATGAGCGTCGACGAGGCGCTGGACGCGTGCGCGGACCTGCCGCTGGTCTGCAGGAGACTGCAGGTGCTGCGCGAGCTGGGGCTTGGCTATCTGACGCTCGGCGAGGAGACGCCCAGCCTTTCCGGCGGGGAGGCGCAGCGCCTCAAGCTGGCGAGTGAGATGGGAAAGGGACAGTCCGACACCGTGTTTGTGTTTGACGAGCCGACGATCGGGCTGCATCCGCTGGACGTGGAGACGCTGCTGGGCGTGTTCCAGAGGCTGATCGCGAACGGTGCGACGGTGATTGTGATCGAGCATGACCTTGACGTGATCCGAAACGCAGACTACGTGATCGACATGGGGCCGGGCGGAGGCGCAGAGGGCGGCCGCATCGTTGCCGCCGGGACGCCGGAGGAGATCGCAGCCGCGAAGGACAGCCTGACCGGTCGCTATCTTGTGTCATAGGAAATGATGCAGAGGACAAAGCGTAAATGCAAAAAAATCAGGGCAGTTTCCCGGAGAGAACCTGTATGCTCGATGGTTCGCTGTTGGTTCCGGCCTGGCGTGAGCAACAATCTCCCAAAAAAGCTGGAATTGGCCGGTGCCATGTGTTAGAATAGTCGAGAGAGAAGATGTCTTTTCCGGCAAAGCGATGGGAGGCATCGAAGAGAGCTGTGGATGTTGGTTTATGAGAGAACAGGATTTGGTGTCTACTATGTCAAAGGGAAAAGAGAACGGGTTAGTTATCAATCAGGACACGCTGCCGGTGATTGAGAGCATGGCGGAGGGGCTGCCGGGAGGCTTCTTTATCTACCACGCGGACGGCGGCGAGGAGTTTATTTACGTCAATTCTCAGATGGTCAAGATTATGGGATGCAAGACGGAGGAGGAGTTTCGCCATCTGACGGGAAATTCCTTCCGCGGGCTGGTGCACCCGGACGACCTCGCGAGTGTGGAGGCGGGAATCGAGACGCAGATTGACAGCGATCCGAACCGGATTGACCGGGTAAAGTACCGCGTGATCCGCGCGGACGGGACCCTGATCTGGATTGATGAGACCGGACACTTTGTCCACACGGAGGCGTACGGGGATATTTTCTACGTGTCTGTCCTGGATGTCACGGACGAGCACAGCCATGCGGCTAAGAAGCGGATGGAGAACCAGCTGAAGGTGGTGGACGCGCTCTGCCGCGGGTATCTGAATGTCTACCTGATCAATATGAAGGAGAAGAGCGTGAAGGCGATCAAGCTGGACAAATGCGGCATCCCGGGGCTCGTACACAGGATGGACGCCCTCTACGACTACGACACGCTCTGGTCGCGCTACATACAGAGCCAGGTGCACCCGGAGGATGCCGCGATGATGGCCGGCGCGGTGTCGATCAGGAACCTGAAGCGCGCGATGGACACGGACGGGGAGTTCGTGGTCACGTACCGGGTGCTGGAGGACGGAGTGACCCATTACTACCAGGTGAAGTTCACGAGCCTGGGGGAAGCCACCGAGCGGAAGGACAGCGTCATTGTGTGCTTTCAGAATATGGATGCGGTCGTCGAGAAAAAGCTGGCTGATGCCAAGGCGCTTGAGGACGCGAAACGTGGATTGGAGGACGCGCTCGCCATCGCGGATCTGGCGAATAAGGCGAAGACCGATTTCTTTTTCAACCTCTCCCACGACATTCGCACGCCGATGAACGTGATCATAGGCTTCACCGACCTGCTGAGCAAGTACGAGAGCGATGCAGAGCGGCGGAGAGACTACATCAGGAAAATCCAGGAGTCGAGCCGGTATCTTCTGGAGCTGATCAACAATGTCCTGGATATGGCGCGCATCGAGAGCGGAAAGATGAGCCTGGAAGAGTCCGTGTGGCAGTTTGGACTGCTCCAGGAGTTCCTGCAGTCTGTCTTTTCCGGGCAGCTCAAGAGGAAGCGACTGAGCTTTGTGTGTGAGACGGACATTCGCAGCGCGCACATTGTGTGCGACGTCACGAAGGTAAAGGAGATCTTTTTCAACCTGGTCAGCAATGCCATCAAGTACACGCCGGAGGGCGGAAGCGTGGCGCTGCGGATCACGGAGCTTGCGTCAGAGCAGGAGGGCTCTGTGCTGTTTCAGACCGTCGTCGAGGATACGGGGATCGGAATGTCGAAGGAGTTTCTGCCGCATCTGTTTGAGGATTTCACGAGGGAGCGGAGTGAGGGCCAGAGCAGGATTGTCGGGACCGGACTTGGCATGACGATCGTCAGGAAGATGGTCGATCTGATGAAGGGGACGATCGAGGTCGAGAGCGAGGTCGGAAAGGGGACGCGGATCACCGTCGTGCTGCCCTGCCGGATTGCCGGTTCGGCAGAGCTGGAGCAGCAGAGCGCGGTGACCCAGGAGAACGACGGCGCCGCATTTTTCGGGAAGCGGATTCTGCTGGCCGAGGACAATGAGCTGAACGCAGAGATTGCCGTGGAGATTCTCGACGAGCTCGGCTTTATGGTGGATCACGCCATGAACGGAAGGCGCTGCGTCGACATGCTCCAGAGGGCGGCGGAGCATTATTACGATCTGATTCTGATGGATGTGCAGATGCCGGTGATGAACGGCTACGAGGCGGCCCGTGAGGTGCGCAGCCTCCCCGGCAGCAGAGGCCGGATCCCGATCATCGCGATGACCGCCAACGCCTTCGAGGAGGACAAGCGCAACGCCCTGGCCTCCGGCATGAACGGCCACATCGCAAAGCCAATCGAGCTTCCGAAGCTGGTGGAGGCGCTGCGGGCGGTGTTCCAGTGAAGAGGAATTCGGTATAATTTATGATACTATGAATGGCAGGTTCTTCGGAGCCTGCTTTTCTGTTTTCAAGCATAAAAGTGGAGCTGCTGCTCCATAGATGATTACTCCTCTATTTTGCAACAGCTCCCGCTGCCCTATATCAGTAGATAGCCGAGCTTTAAGATGGAATTCCAGTCACTTTTTGCGTACAGGAACCGGACAACCCGGACCATGCTTTCCTCGTCGGAGACGATATAAAAAGCAAGGTAATTGCCGACCTGGGTAAAACGGATGCCCCATGAAGCAAGCACGTTATCATCAACGAGCGGATGCTGTTTGGGGAATTGCGACAGGGCATTGATCTGCCGGTCCGCTTCATCCAGAAGGTGGTCTGCAGCCTGCGGGTTTTTCAGGGTAAATTCAATGTAATCCGCCGCACGGTTCAGATCCCTTTCCGCTGACAGGGTGATGTGTATATCATAGTTCATCGTCTGCGTCTGCTCCTGATGTCTGCCATCGCTTCAGAGAATGGGCGTGCCCTGCCTGCGGCAACATCTTCCATGCCTTCATAGATCAGGCCGTACAGTTCAAAGCGTCCAACGAGCTGTTCATACGCCTCAATGCTCATAACGGCGAGGTCACCTTTGCCGTTTTTGGTAATGAAAACAGGCTCAGAGTAATTGTGGCAGAAAGTGGATATTTCGTTGTAATTGTTGCGCAGGTCTGCGCTTGAACGGATTTTAGGCATGTCAGCACCTCCTTTTATAAAGAAATTATACACAAATTTCTTTATATGGTCAAGGCGAAAGTAAGGTCTTCGCAGCCGCTACTTCGTGGCCTCCGTCGCGACGAGCATGATCCCTGTGCCGGCAAAGGCGATTGCGCAGGCCCAGATGAGCATGACGGTGATCCCCGACTGGTCGATGAGGCGACCGGCGAGCAGGGAGCCGATGACGGCGCCGAGCGTGTTCGTGATGGTCATGTAGGCCTGGCCCTTGATCGCGTCCTGCGGCTCCATGATCGCGTTGACGTAGTAGACGGAGGAGACCGTGATCAGCGCGAAGCCGAACATCTGGAACACCTGCGACGCGTAGAGCAGCGGGATGGAGGGCGCGAGCAGCATGCCGAGCGTCTTCAGGAAGAAGAACGCGCCGGAGATGCGGAACCAGATATCGCAGCGCACCCGTCTGACCATAGCGCCGAAGAGAAACATGGTCGGCAGCTCCAGCACAGCGGCGAGCGCCATGACGATTCCGGTCTCCGTGCTGGAGCCGCCCTTGCTCTCGACGATCTGGTAGGTGAAGCTGTTCACCATCATGTGATTGATGTAGATCAGGATGGAGCCGATCAGGACAATGCCGAACCGCGGATAGCGGCGCAGGAACGCGGCCGGGCTCTGCGCCGCAGCCCGCGCATCCGCTGCGTCCTTTGGCACCTTGCAAAACGGGAAGCAGGAGAGCACGGCGAGGAAGCAGGCAAAGACGGCGACGATCGAGACCGGGATCACGTCCGAGCCCCGGGCGGCGACGAGAATGCCCAGCGCGTAGGCGATCACCGCATAGGCGAGCGAGCCGATACCGCGCGCGATGCCGAAGTTCAGGTGCCCGCCCTGGTTGAGTGTCTCCATGCCGAGCGAGTTCAGGAGCGGGTTCTGCAGGTGGAGCAGCGTGATGCAGCCGCCGTAGAGCAGAGCGGTGGCGGGTATGTACCGGTCGAAGAAGATCAGCAGCGCACCGGCGAGCAGCAGCAGGGAGCCGGCGACGAGGAGGATCCGCTTGATCGAGGGACTCGAGGGCCGGTCCGCATAGGTGGCGACGATCGGCTGCAGGAGGGCGGAGATCGCGCCGGCGGACGCGATGACCATGCCGATCTGTGTGTTGGAGAATCCTTTTGCGAGCAGATAGATGCTCGCGAAGCCGCCGAGCACGGCGAATTGCATCCAGAAAAATGCCTCGATCAGGGCAAAGTGAAGGGTGAGATTGTGTTGCGTTTTTGCAGGTGTCATGTCAGTCTCCTTTGTAATGTCAGCTTGCGGTCTGCAGCGTCTTTTCCATACAGAATACAATGGAATCCCCCGTTTGTCCAGAAGGAAAAGAGGGAGGAAAACGGGCTATTTCGGGAGAAAATTGTAAGTTATGCACAAAAAGAAAAGCGCAATTTTGGATAAAAGGGAAAAGTGTAAAAATCAGTCAGAAAAGACTTGCTTTTTCTCTGTGAGAAGTGTATATTGATATTATCACTGATATGATTAGTAATGAGATGAATGATAATACCAAACAAGAGAGAGAAAAACGTGTCAGTGAAGCAGGAGGAAAATTCGATGGAGGAGAGACAGATGCTGCAGGGGAATCCCAAGAGGGAAGAGCAGATGCTGCATATTCTGCGGCAGGAGCTCGCACCGGCGCTTGGATGTACGGAGCCTGTCGCAGTGGCTTATGCGGCGGCGAAGGCCAGGGCAGTGCTGGGGAAGACTCCGGTGCGCGTGCAGGTCCAGGTGAGCCGGAATATCCTGAAGAATGCGATGGGAGTCGGGATCCCGGGGACCGAGATGGTCGGACTGGAGATGGCGACGGCGCTGGGAGTCATCGGAGGGAACAGCGAGGCAGTCCTCGAGGTGCTCGCGGGGATCACGCCGGAGCAGATTCAGGAGGCTGAGCAGTTCGCCAGGGGACAGGTAGAGGTGCTGCAGAAGGAGACCCCGAAGAAGTTATACATAGAAGTAATCGCTTTTGCCGAGGATGACAGCGCATCCGTCGTGATCGAGGACAGCCACACGAACATCACGAGGATCACGCACGGCAGGATGACGCTGGTCGACCGCGGCGGGTGTGACATCCTGGAGACCGGAGAGTGCGACAAGAGCTGCCTGAGTGTGGACGCGATCTACGAGTTCGTACAGCAGGTGGACGTTGAGAAGCTGCATTTCCTGGACGAGTGCATTCAGATGAACTGGGAGATCGCCCAGGAGGGTATTCACGAAAGTCACGGTCTGGGTGTCGGAAAAAATATCTACGAGAGCATCCGGACGCAGGATCCGGCCGAGGATATGCAGAACTTTATTGTGGCGATGGCAGCGGCGGCTGCGGATGTCCGGATGGCCGGGGGGACCATGCCGGTGATGACCATCTGCGGCAGCGGCAATCAGGGCATCACGGCGACTCTTCCGGTGATCGCGGCGGCGATCGCCAGGAAAGAGGACGCGGAGACATTATACCGGTCACTGGCGCTTGGGTGCCTGATCACGATCCACGTCAAGCAATACATCGGAAAGCTCTCGCCGCTGTGCGGCTGCGGGATGGGCTCCTCGATCGGCGTGTGCTGTGCGCTCACCTACATGCAGGGAGGCGGCCTTCGCCAGATCAAGAGCGCGATCAACAACATGATCGCGGACGTATCCGGCATCATCTGCGACGGAGCAAAGGCGGGATGCGCCTTGAAGATCGCGACGGTGATCGCGAGCGCCTGCCAGTGCTCGCTGCTCGCGCTCAAGGATTCCAGTGCGGGGGCGCTGGACGGGATTGTGGCCGAGGACGTCGAGAGCACGATCCGGAACCTCGGCGAGCTGGGGAACCGCGGCATGGCGGACACGGACCGCGTGATTCTGGACATGATGACATGCCGGTAGAGCGGTGTGAGCCATCTTTTTGAGATCAAAGCCTGTGAACAGCAGGAACTTTCGATACACTATTATAATAAGGAGGAAAGTGTCATGGATAAGAGAACAAGAGTGCTGAATGCACTGAACAAGAAGGAGGTGGACCATGTTCCGGTAGGATTCTGGTTCCACTTTGCAGGCGAGGAGGCAGTCGGAGAGGGATGCGTGAAGGCGCACACGAAGTATTACCGCGAGACAGACCTCGATTTCGTGAAGATCATGTGTGACAGTTACTTCCCGTACCCGCTTCCACAGATCAAGGAAGCGTCAGACTGGGCGAATCTGACTCCGCTGACCGCTGACCATCCGTTCATTCAGGAGCAGGTAGCGCGTGCGAAGGGCCTGGTGGAGGAGTTTGGAAAAGAGCGCTGCGTATTTTACAATGTGTTCGCACCGTTTTCTTCGCTTCGTTTTGGCGCGGACAACATCGGCATCAGCGATGCGCAGGTGATGGAGCACATCCGCACCGACCGCAACGCAGTTATGAAGGCTCTGGATGTGATCGCACAGTCCAACGCACTGCTCGCGGAGCTTCTGATCACAGAGGCAGGCTGCGACGGCATCTACTACTGCGTACAGGGCGGCGAGTACGACCGCTTTACGCCGGAGGAGTACCGCGCGACGATCACGCCGAGCGACCTGTATGTGCTTGAGCATGCAAACCGCTATTCAGAGAACAACATCCTGCATATGTGCGGCTGGGCGGGGAACCGCAATCAGCTCGCGATCTGGCAGGATTACCCGGCGAAGGCAGTGAACTGGGCAGTGTTCGTAGAGGGCATGTCTCTGGAGGACGGCAGATACTTCATGAACGGCCGCACCTGCCTGGGCGGCTTCGAGACGCACTGGGATGAGAACACGCAGCAGGGTATCATCTACACCGGAACCAAGGAAGAGCTTCAGGAGTACACGAGAAATCTGATCCTGAATCACGGTAAGACCGGGCTGATGCTCGGCGGAGACTGCACGATCGACGCGAAGCTCGACTGGGAGCGCATCCGCTGGATCGTGGAGGCAGCGCGGAGCGTCTGATCGGGAGCGCGGAGCGTACCCGCTGTGTATCGCTGACGGATCAGCATAGGACCTCGGCTCCGACGGGAGCCGCAGGAAAAAGAAAAGGCGGCGATGACGGTTCGCCGCGGGGGTAGCAGAAACCAGGAGGGGTTTCCCTCTGGCGATAAAAACATCAAAGAAAGGATGAAAGCAATGAAAAACTGGAAAAGAGTAGCAGCATTTGGTATGGCATTGTCAATGCTCAGCGGAACAGCAATGCTGGCACAGGCTGAGGAGGGCGGCATCGAGTATGCAGGTCCGGAGGAGCCGGTGACACTGACCTTCTGGAATGGTTTTACAGGAACCGACGGAGAGGTTTTGGTTGACATTGTAAACACGTACAATGAGACCAACGGCAAGGGAATTACGATTGAGATGGACATCATGCCGTGGGATACCTTCTATGAGAAGCTTCCGCCAGCAATCGCAACGGAGACAGCTCCGGATTTCGTACTGATGCCGACGAGCCGTCTGCGCGTGTACGGTGATCAGTCACTTGCGAGCATGGCAGATTACTTCGATTATGCGGGCAGCAATTTTGACGATTATCAGGATGGCGTTCTGGAGTCCTTCAAGCTGAATGATGAGTATTACAGCGTGCCGATGCAGATTATCTCCCACTATCTGTTCTGGGATAAGGATGCGTTCGAGGCAGCAGGCCTGGATCCGGAGACACCGCCTGCAACGATGGAAGAGCTCGGAGAGTTCGCGAAGAAGCTGACGGATCCGTCCCAGAACCGCTATGGCTTTGCAATGGATTTCGGCGGAACGAATCTGCTGTATCAGTACATGATGTTCGCGTTTGGCGACGGCTTCTTTGATGAGGAGAATGCAGTGCCGACGATCGACACAGAGGATAACCTGAAGGGCATGACCTTTGCACAGGATCTGTGGAATGCAGGCGTATCCCCGGCCGATATTGATGATACGGTACTTTGCTCCGGTCAGGTAGGCATGTTCATCAATGGTTCCTGGATGATCAACGGACTGCGCAATGCAGGCAGAAACTTTGGTGTGACTTCCGTTCCGGCAGCTGAGGGCGAAGAGGCGAAGGCACTGTGTGTACCGGTAGGATTTGAGATCCCGATCACGACCTCCGAGGAGAAGAAGCTGGCAGCGTATGACTTCATCCGTTACTGGAACACGACCGAGGTATGCAAGAAGTGGACACAGAAGAATGGTGTTCCGCCGTATCTGAAGTCTGTTGCAGAGGATCCGGAGATTGCAGGTGATCCGGTTGTGCAGGCACTGGTTCCGGCACTGACCTATGCTTATCCGCAGTTCCAGAAGATCACGGTTGGCGCAAGCATCACAGCTGATTATATGGAGCCGATGGCAGAGCGCATCCAGAATGGAGCAGATGTCCAGGAGGAGCTGACCAGCACGCAGGCTGCAGTTGAGGCATTCCTTGCTGAAGAAGAATAATAGAAAAAAGTAAAGTGGATTCTTTAGATCTGCTTGAATCCCAGAGGAGCCGCCGCCATATCGAAGGATCGCGGTGGCTCTTCTCATTATGAAGGTGGCTGAATATGAAAGAAAAAAAGTTTTCCAATATCCGGTCGTACTGGAATCGGCCGAATCATGCGGCGTATCTTTTTATCGCTCCTGCAATTTTTATCATTGTTTTGTTTGTAATTGTCCCGCTCGTCAGCTCCTTTGTGATCAGTCTGACAGATATGGATATTTTTATGCGGGATATCAAATTCATCGGAATGAAAAACTTCCTGAAATCCTTTAAAGAGGAGCGTGTCTGGAATGCGTTCCTGAATACCTTTAAATATGTGATTATTTCGGTGCCGATCCAGGTCGGTATGTCGCTGGTGCTGGCGTTCTGGCTGTACCAGAGCAACCCGTTCAGCAAGGCGATGCGGTCTGTCTATTTTATTCCGGTCATCTGTTCCTTCGCGAGCCTTGGCATTATGTTCAAGATGTTTTTTGGCTCTGCAGTCGGATATTTCCCCTATCTGGTATCTCTTATTACAAAAAATGGTGTGCCGAGCTTCTGGACAGACGTTCGATATGCGTTTCCGCTGATTATCTTTATCTCGGTTTGGAAAAAGTTCGGACAGACGCTCATCATTCTGGTGGCAGGAATAAACAGTATTTCGGAGACGTACTATGAGGCAGCAAGAATCGACGGCGCGTCCCGCAAGCAGATTTTTGCGTATATCACGATCCCGATGCTGTGGCCGACCCTGAGCTTTGTCATTGTCACGACGCTGATCGGAGCAATGCAGGTATTTGACGTAGTATTTGTAACGACTGGCGGCGGGCCTTTAAATTCTACGGAAACGATTGTCCAGTATATCTATTCACGCGGCTTCGGCAATACGTATGACCTCGGCTACGCTTCCGCACTGAGCGTGGAGCTGTTCGTGGTAATCGCCGTATTTACGCTGTTGACGAGAAGATATACGGATAAAAAGATAGAAGAAAATACGTAGGGAGGGGAAGAACATGAAAAGAGTAAGAGTGACGGATATTCTGGAAAAGGCAATCTGCCTTTTGGTCATGTTCCTGGTGCTGTTTCCATTTCTCTGGATGGTAAGTATGTCGTTTAAGACGGATGCGGAGATCATGTCGTTTCCGCCGACCTTTTTCCCAAAAGAATTTACCATGAAGCATATGATTGCGATCTGGGACCGCATCCCTCTGATGACCTATATAAAAAATACCGTGATCTTCGCAGTGGGAGTCGCGTTTGTCTCGGTAATGATAGACTCACTTGCAGGATATGCATTTGCGCGTATGCGGTTCAAGGGCAGAGACCGGATTTTCGGCCTGATCCTTCTGACGATGATGGTGCCGTTCCAGATCACAATGATCCCGCTGTACATAGAGACCTACAAGCTTGGGATTCTGAACACGTTTGTCGGAATGATTCTTCCGCGTGCTGCGACGGCATATGGCATTTTCTTCATGCGTTCCTTCTTCCTGGGTCTTCCGGTAGATTTGGAGGAAGCGGCGAGAATTGACGGACTCAATGAGCTCGGAATTTACCTGAAGATCATGCTGCCGCTTTGTAAGTCGGCGTTTATCACACTGTTCATTTTTGTGCTGATGGGGAACTGGAATGACCTGCTCTATCCGATGATGATGACGAGTTCTACGAATATGAGAACACTTCCGGCAGGACTCGCGATGTTTGTCGGAGAGGGATTGACAGAGGTAGGACCGTCGATGGCGGGTGCATTTATCTCTATGCTGCCGCTGTTTGTATTGTACTGCTTCGCCCAGAAGTATTTCGTACAGGGAATCGCAGTCAGCGGTATGAAGGGCTGATACACAGCGCAGAGAGCGGATCGTCTGTGCAGGGTGTGATGGCCGGCGTTGCTGGAAATTTGTCCTGTAAAAATTGGAGAGGTGGACTGTTATGTTTGAGAGAATTGGCGAGAGAATCGCAAAAATGGTAAGTATTCCGACCGTGAGCGGAGAGGGGAATGAGGAGCAATATCATATTTCCGAATACCGCTCCTATCTGGAAAAGGAATTTGCATGTCTGTTTGAGAACGCAGAGGTCTATCCGATCGGGGAGGCGCGGCTTTTGCGCTTGCCCGGGACAGGCGAGGGGCAGAAGGCTCCCGTGCTTTTTACCGGACATATGGATGTCGTTCCGGCAGATGCGGCAGCGTGGAAGCAGCCGCCGTTCTCCGGGATCAATATAGACGGTTGTGTCTGGGGACGCGGCGCACAGGATATGAAGGGGCCGCAGTGTGCTCTGCTGTCTGCGATAGATGCGCTGCTTTTGGAGGGCTGGAGACCGGACCGCGAGATCTGGCTGTACTTGTCCTGTGATGAGGAGATCGGAGGAGAGACGACGCAGAAGGCGGCGGCGTGGCTGAAGGAGCGCGGGCTGCATTTTGAGACTGTGTTCGATGAGGGAGGCACGATCTGTGAGGACTTCATGGGACTGATTAAGGGGAGAGCTGCGCTCTTTGGCATTGCAGAGAAGGGCTCTCTGGAATATCGTTTTACCTCGGAGTCCTCGGGCGGCCATACGGCGAATCCGCCGGCAAATTCCGCGATCGTGCGCTTGGCCGGATTGATACAGGAGATTGAGCACGCGAAGCCTTTCCGCCAGGGACTTGGAAATGGAAACCAGGCGATGCTGCTCGCGATCGCTGAGCACGAGGAGGGAGAGCGAAGAGAACAGCTGCTTGCTGCAGCTAAGGAGGAGGCGCCGTATCCGGTACTTCATTCTCTGACACAGGAGGCAGACACTCTTTTGGGCGCTACGATCGCGTTTACGATCATTGAGGGTGGTACTGCGTTCAATGTGATGCCGAAAAAAGCTGTGCTCACGGCGAATGTCCGGGTGCCGCAGATCGAGAGTGAGAAGGAAATCACGGAGAAGCTGCAGAAGATCGCAGAAAAGTATGCGGTGCGCTGTGAGCTGATCGGCGGAAGAGAGGCGGTGCCTGAGAGCGCGATGGACGGCAGCGGATATCTGGCTATGAAGGCAAGCGTTGCGGAAACATACCCCGGTCTGCCTGTGGTTCCGTTCGTGCTTGGCGGCGGTACAGATTCACGATACTTTTTCGAGCTGACGGACAATATACTGCGCTTTTCACCGATGCATGCGTTCCCGGAGCAGGGAAGGGGTGTGCACGGAGAAAATGAGTCTGTGGATGTGACGGATGTCGAGGATGCGGCGAAGTGCTACTATACGCTGCTCAAGAACTACTTGTAAGCAGTAACCGGGAAACACTTCTGAGGAAGATAGGTATGGCAGCGTCGACAAAGGTTGAATGCAGAGCTGCCAAAGAGGAAGGGCGATAAAGAATGGAAAACTTTGAATTTCAGTGTGCGACAAAGATGATTTTCGGAAAGGGGACACAGCTGCGCGTCGGCGAGGAGCTGAAGAAGCACGGGGCGACGCGGGTGCTGTTTGTGTACGGCGGCTCCTCGATCAAAAGGAGCGGGCTGTACGATACGGTGGTCAAGGCGCTGACGGAGGCGGGACTGTGGTTCACAGAGCTGCCGGGCGTCGTGCCGAATCCGCGCGTGTCGCTGGTGCGCAAGGGTATCGAGATCTGCCGGGAGCAGAAGATCGACTTCCTGCTCGCAGTGGGCGGTGGCAGCGTGATTGATACGTGCAAATCCATGTCGTTCGGCGTGTATTATGATGGCGATGTGTGGGACCTGATCTGCGGCAAGGTGCGCCCGGGTGACCAGAGAATTCCGGTCGCGGACATCCTGACGCTCCCGGCTGCGGGCAGCGAGGAGAGCGACAGCTGCATCGTGTCCGACGAGACGATCCCGATGAAGACCGGGTTCGGTTCCCCGCTGATGCGCCCGGTATTCTCAATCATGAATCCGGAGCTGACGTACACGCTTCCGCCGTACCAGACGGCCTGCGGCTGCATGGATATCATGGCGCACGCGATGGAGCGGTATTTTACCCGGACACAGAACGTGGAGATGACGGACCGCGTGGCGGAGGGAATCATCCAGACGGTGCTCCACAATCTGCCGATCGCGCTGGCGACGCCGGATGACTACGCAGCGCGCTCCGAGATCATGTTGTGCGGCACCTGGGCGCAGAACGATATGACGGGCTGCGGCCGCGCGCAGGACTGGTTCAACCACGGGCTGGAGCACCAGATCAGCGGGTACTATGACATCGCGCACGGCGCGGGGCTCGCAATCTCGTTCCCGGCGTGGATGGAATACCTCTGCGAGAAGGAGGAGTGCCTGCCGAAGCTCGTGCAGTACGCGGTGCGGGTATGGCATGCCGACCTGAACTTTGAGAATCCGAAGGAGACGGCGCTTGCCGGAATCAATCGTCTGAAGGAGATGATCCGGGCTGCCGGGCTGCCGCTGACACTCTCGGAGGCGGGGATCGGAACGGAGCGCTTCGAGGAGATCGCGGACAACATGACGGACGGCGGCGCGCACACCTGCGGGGCGTTTTACGCGATGACTAGAGAGGATATTCTTGCTTTGCTTGACAGAATGAAATAAAAGAGGATAGAATAAGAAAAAATAGAAAAAGAAGAGAATAGATAGGATGGCAGAGCATGAACAAAATGATAGCGGAATTAGCTCCAGCGAAAAAAACATCTTTAACAGATCAGATTCATGATCAGATTCTTGAACTGATTATCAAAAATTCGTCAGAGGAAGAAATCGTGCTGACGGAAAAACGCCTGATGGAGCTTCTGGGCGTCAGCAAGGCTCCGGTGCGCGAGGCGCTGATCAAGCTTTGCAGTGAGGGCGTGCTGATCAACGTCCCGCGGTTCGGTTACCGTGTGATCCGGATGACCGAGAAGGATGCGCAGGATGTGGTGCAGATGCGCCGGCTGCTGGAGCTTGAGGCGCTCAGACAGTCCTTTGCGACGCTCTCTGATGTGCAGCTCGCCGAGATCAGAGATCAGATCAAGCGGGCGACCTCGAAGCAAAACGTGGACGTCTGGAAGGTCTGGGAGGACAATGAGGAGTTCCATCTGCTGCTGGCATCCTTTTCGAACAACAAGATTCTGATGAAGCTGCTGCGGGACTGTATGGGGATTCAGCAGCGCGTCTATGCGCAGCAGAAGTGGAATCTCGGCAGCAGCATGGCGGACTCCGTCGTCAACGAGCCGCATGACGCGATTTACCGCAGGCTCGTGGAGCGGGACCTGCCGGGCGCCGCGGAGCTTCTGGGGAAGGATATCGTTGGGGTGACGGAAGAGTAGCGAGTGATTGCGTAAAAATAAAGACCGGAGATGGAACTGCCAGGCTGGGCAGTTCCATCTCCGGTCTCTTTTTTTGAGGACTTACGGTTTGTGTGTCAGGCGATATTCCATCGGTGTCTGGTTGTACTGTTCGCGAAACTTTTTGATAAAGCTGCTCGTCGAAAAGTAGCCGATGCTTCTTACAATCTGATCGACGGAAAGATCAGAAGAAAGCAGAAGATGGATGGCCTGCTCAAGGCGGTACTGGGTCAGGTATTTTGAGATTGTGATTCCTGCTTTCTTTTTATAATACTGGCTGAACGCAGAGCTGCTCATATGATACTCCTCTGCCAGTGTCCCGATGGAAAAAAGCGGGTCAGAGTAATTGCGGGCAATGTTGCGGTTGATTTCTTCGATTGACGGCCTGGGACCGCTGATTTCCTTCTGGGTGAGCGCCGAAGTACACAGAAGGTTCAGATGACTGAACAAACTGTCGATGGTGCGGGTTTGAAGCAGCTCTTCGTAATTTAGCTCACATTTGGTATCCTCAGAGTGGTTCAGAGTGTGAACGATGAAAAAGACTAAATCATAGCACAGATGACGGCAGGTAAGCACATTGCTGTGGTCCAGAATGAGCTGATGCAGCTGTTCCAGATGTGTGTTCACGTCAGGAAGGTTGCCTGTGAGGATAGCTTGTGCGAGTTGCTGGCATTTCTGGTCATACTGGCGCTGTGGGATACTTCGCCTGATTTTTTCCTGAATTTCACTGTAGGAGATCAAAACGCTGCCGAGCAGAAAATGGTACTCGTAAGCGAGTTCGGCCTGAAGATAGAGAGAAGGGGTCTCTGTATAGGGGCAAATCGTGCAGGAAAAGCCGACAATCAGTTCGCGGTTATACTTTTCAATGATGCTGTTTTGAAAGTCATTCATATAGAAGGGAAGCTTTTCCAGCTCCTTTGCGGGTAAATTGATCAGGAGAAAAAAAGTGTCGCCGATATTTGCAGTGTAACAGTGATATTTTGCGGAAAAGTGGCGCATGCATTCGCGTTTAAATTCCTCGGCGGGGAGGTCGGATTTTGTGTAGAAAACGGCGAATGCTTCATGTGGAAAGGTGATTCCGCAGCGGTTCATCCGGTCTGTCACATCAGCAGTGGTGTTGCCCAGGCCGAGAATGGAGAGAATGGCCTCATTCTCCACGATGCTTTGATTGCTGTCGATGATTCCCTTAAAGAGTGTATTTTGTGTCTGCAATGCCTGCAGAGTCTCGCTGATGGTATCAAAGGGACTCTTTGAGCCGGGGAGCTGGATGGCGTTCTGGACGGAATACTGCAGGCCGCGGCAGGAGTCTTCCAGGTTTTGCAGAGGACTGTAGTTGTAAAAATGGACGATGAGCATCAGAACCACCATCGTAATGGCGATGCCGAAAAACAGGCAGACAAGACCGAACAGCGTCCTGTTGTTTGGAAAGACGATGGAGGAGTAGGGGAGCAGAAGCAGGATGCGGTACAGATCGTATGCGTCCTCCTCATAAAACAGGACGTAGGTTCCGGAATCCGTTGAAAATTCTGTATGGCCGCCCTCTTTGCCTGGCAGTGTCTGACCAAGAACCTTTGTAAGCTTGTCCTTGTCCTGGCCGGAAAGAAACAGCAGATGTCCCCTGCGGTCAGAAAGAGTCACGCCGGAGAGCCCGTCGGCATCACTTTGGAGGTATTCAGCATCGATTATAGAATCAAGCCGAACGGAAAACAGAATCCGGAAGGCGTACGGGTTCACCGATTTGTAAAAGCCCTTGCAGGAAAAGAGCAACACATCGTAAGGAGCGCTGTTTTGCTGTCCATAATATACATTCTGATAGGTGCAGACGGATGCGGTGTTTGTGGTGAATTGCTCCATGTACTCTGCAAAGGATAGTCCATTGAACGTTGGTGAGAGCCGGGTATCCTTTGGAGAAAAAAGCGTTCGGGAGGAGCAGACAGTACGGGCATCATTACAGTAGAGAAAGATATCGTCAATAAGAGCATGACTTGCGATCGCGCTTGAGAGTATTCTTTGCACATCCTGGGTGAGCAGCAGATCATTTTCATCAGACTGTATGTAGCTAAGGATAGAAGGCTGGTTGTTGAGGGCGGCCGTGATCGAAGAAATAGATTTCCATAAGCTACTGTTGACATTGTGGAGGTCAGCGATTGCATGCTCGCCGGGAGCCAGTGATTTCTCACGCAGCTCTCTGCTGGTCCTGTTCAGATAGAAGCCGATAATGATACACATTGGGATCAGGGCACAGAGTATCAGGGAGAACATATAACGTCGATTCCATTTGCTGTGCAGGGCTAAGGAAAATCTTTGCTGTATTTTTTTCGAAAGCATGACCAATTTTCTCCTTTATATCCTTATAATCTGAATACTATAAATGTAGCATTTCTTTTTTCAGATGTCAATTTTAAGCGTAAATTATCACAATGAGTACTTTTTTAAAACTGGAATTGATTGTATAAAATGGAAAAAACAAACATTGAATTCTTCTGCGGAAAAATTAAAAATGAACTATGGAACATGAGAAAAACCGGGAAAAATAAGCGTTTTAGATAAAAACGTGTTAAAAAGTGGATTATTGCATTCCTGAAATGTGATTGCTATAGTTGGGACAAAAGGGAGGGCAGATGCTTATGAGAAAAGTTGCAGCCGTTAGAAAAAAACGGACCCTTCGGGAGAGAATCCGGCGATTGTTCCGAATGATGTGGAGGGTACGCGGATTATATCTGCTTCTGCTGCCGGCACTGATCTGGCTGGTGGTTTTCAAGTATGGTTCCATGTATGGAGTACAGATTGCATTCCGGGATTACAGCTTCAGAAAAGGGATCACAGGGAGCCCGTGGGTTGGATTGAAATATTTTAAAGCATTCTGGGGACAGCATAATTTCTGGACGCTGTTTTCAAACACGTTGATCCTGAGTGTGTATCAGCTGATCGCGGGATTCCCGATTCCGATTATGTTCGCACTTCTGCTGACGCATCTGCGTTCTCAGAGATTGAAAAAGGTTGTGCAGACAGTGTCCTATGCACCCTATTTTATATCGGCGGTTGTCCTGGTAGCATTGCTTCAGGTGGTGCTGCACCGGACGACGGGAATCGTAAATATTCTGCTGCAGCGTTTGGGCTGTGAGCCGATCTGGTTTATGGGCAGGGAAGATCTGTTCCGGCATGTGTACGTGTGGTCGGATGTCTGGCAGAAGATCGGATGGAATTCGATCATCTATATTGCGGCGCTGGCAGGCGTGAGCCCGGAGCTGCACGAGGCGGCAATTATGGATGGCGCGACAAAACTGCAGCGGATCCGGTACGTGGATTTGCCGACAATTCGTCCCACGATAGTCACGCTTTTGATTCTGAATACGGGCCATGTGATGTCACTTGGCTTTGAAAAGGCGTATTTGATGCAGAACAGCCTGAACAGCGGCGTGTCGGAGATTATTTCGACCTTTGTGTATAAGATCGGAATGACGAGCGGACAGTTCAGCTACTCGACGGCAGTAGGGCTGTTCAATTCGATCATCAACCTGATCTTGTTGATCACAGTAAATAAAATATCCAAGAAGCTGACAGATTCCGGATTGTTTTGAGGTGAGTGTATGCAGGGAAAGAAAAAAGTGAGACAGAAAAGCAGGCACAGGCATCAGTGTACGAGCGACACTATATTTGATGTATCAAACACGATCGTGATGCTGTTCATGCTGGTGATTTTTGCCTATCCGATTTATTTTGTGCTGATCGCTTCGATCAGCGATCCGATGCTGGTGAACAGCGGGCAGGTCATCCTGATTCCGAAGGGACTCTCTTTTGGGGGCTATGAGCGGATTTTTGAGAATGAAAAAATTGTGCGGGCGTATGCAAATACAATTGCGTACACGGTGGTCGGAACCGGAATCAATGTGGCCTTGACGATTTCCGGAGGGTACGTGCTCTCACGGAAGGACCTTCCGGGAAGAGGGTTTCTCACACTTTTGTTTGTGGTCACGATGTTTTTCGACGGGGGTATGATTCCCAATTACCTGATTGTTCGAAATTTGAGGCTGTACAATACGTTTTGGGCGATGGTGATTCCGAATGCGCTGTCTGTGTGGAATTTGATGCTGGCGAAGTCTTTCTTTGAGACGAGTATTCCGGGAGAACTGCGGGAGGTCTCTGAGGTAGACGGTTGCGGGAATGTTCGGTTCTTTCTCTCGATTGTAGTGCCGCTCTCGAAAGCGCTGATTGCCGTGATGGTGTTGTTTTATGCCGTGATTCACTGGAACAGCTACTTCAATGCGATGTTGTATCTGAAGGATGAGAGCAGACAGAATTTGCAGCTCTTATTGCGGCAGATTCTGATTGTGGAGCAGGCGAATGTGAATGATATCAGTGCATCGATGAGCGACTACACGGAGCGCATGAAGTCCATCGAGCAGCTGAAGTACGGACTGATCGTTGTGGCTTCCCTGCCGATGATGGTGATCTATCCGTTTGTGCAGAAGCACTTCGTCAAGGGCGTTATGGTCGGGGCGGTAAAAGGCTGACAGAGGAAACTGGTAGTATACGCGTGCTTTTGGCGCGCGACAAAAATAAATTTTTTAAGGAGGTACTTTTATGAAAAAGAACATGGTGAAAAAAGCTCTGTGTATGGCTTTGGCGGGCGCGATGCTCCTTCCGGCCGCAGTGTCGGCCGATGAGATCGGTTTCCACGCAGAGGGGTATCCGATCACGGATGAGCCGGTTACCCTGCGGATTCTGATCAACAATGCGGTGGAGAATCCGTCTGATATGAATGAGCTCTCCATCATGCAGCAGTGGATGGAGGAGACGGGAGTAAACATTGAGTGGATCATGGCTGGCGGAGACGGCTGGAGCGACAAGATGAATCTGATGCTGGCCACCGGAGATCTCCCGGACCTGATCGCAGGACAGGTAGGAATCGATAATATCATCCGATATGGCACGGAGGGTACCTTTATTCAGATGGATGAACTGATCGACCAGTATATGCCGAATCTGCAGGATCGCTTTGCGCAGAGCAAATGGGTAAAGGCTGTGTGCGTGGCGCCGGATGGACATATCTATGCGACACCGACCGGAAATGAAGGACCGTGGATGCGCATGCCGGATGAGCCGGTGATCAATCAGAGATGGCTGGACAATCTCGGGCTCGAGATGCCGACGACGACGGACGAGCTCTACAATGTCCTGAAGGCATTTAAAGAGCAGGATGCAGATGGCGACGGGGATCCGAATAATGAGATTCCGCTGGCCTTCCAGGGCAGCAATGTCACAGACATTCGCGGTATGCATTTCATTCTGAGCTATTTCGGGATTCCGACGTCTACGCGTACCTTTAATCTGGATGCGGTAGACGGCAAAGTGGTATTTCTCCCGGAGTATTATGGAGATCAGTATAAGGATGCCATCAAGTTTATCAACAAGCTGTGGGAAGAGGGCCTGATCGACCCGGATGCGATGACCTGCAATTACACACAGTATGCGGCGAAGCTGAGCACAGAGGCAGTCGGCATGGCAAATATCGTTGCGCTTCAGGATGAAGTGATTGATCCGGCGCTGATTGAGCAGTACACGTATTTTGCGCCGATCAAGGCGTATGAGGATGTAGAGCCGCAGGTGTTTATCCGCGAGCAGTTTGGATCCGGCAATGGCTGGGTGATTACGTCGGCATGTGAGTATCCGGAAGTCGCAGCGCGCTTTATCGACTGGGTCTACACACCGGAGCATTCCATACAGCTGATGGAAGGAAAATTTGATGATCGTCTCGTCTGGACGGAGGATGACAGCTATGAGAACGGCGGATATTATCTTGTATCTCCGGCACCGGAGGGGATGAGCTCTCTGCAGTGGAAATTCCAGAATGCTCCGAACGGCGTGGCTGTTCTGACTCTGATGGATGTCTACGAGAAGATCGTGCGCCTGCCTGAGACAGACGACCGTGTAAAGGCCTGCGATGATATTTATATTCAGTATGCAGATCCGGAGCCAATGGCTGAGGTATATTTCTCCGAGGAAGAGTCCCTGCGTGTGAGCCAGCTGAAGACGGAACTGGACGACTATGTAAATCGTACCGTCGCAAACTGGGTGATGAACGGCGGAATTGATGAAGAGTATGACGGCTTTATAGAAGAACTGAAGAAGATCGGGATGGAGGAGTATGTAGAGATTCAGCAGAATGGCTATGACCGCTTCAATACAGCGATGGCGGAATAAGAAAGCTTCATGCAGAATGCAGAAGGAGCTGCCTGACAAAAGGCAGCGGGACTGCTCGAATGGCCAGACTTGCTCTGGCCATTCTGAGTATAGGAGGCGAAAGGAGTGTACGATGGAAGACAGATATGATGGAATTCATTTTCCGGCGGATCCGGGCCCTCTTTTTGACGGTGTGCTCGAGGTAGACAGCCGTCATGCGAACCGCGAGGAGCTCGGGAGGCAGAATGCCACTTTGGCGACGCATGACCCGCACTTGTTCCGCGATGAGAAGACCGGAATGTATTACACAAGCGCGTCAGGTCCGGGAGGGATCCTGCGGCGCTCAAAGGATTTGGTGCACTGGGAATATGTGGGCAAGGGGCTTCGGTATGATGCGCCGCCTGAGGCGAAGAAATGGACGTATTACAGTGAGGAATACCAGGCGGGCAGTGTCTGGGCGCCGGAGGTAACGTGCGTGGGCGGAGAATACCGAATGTACTACTCTGTGTCGACGTTCGGACATCGCCTTTCGTATATTGGACTTGCGGTATCGGATCGCCCGGAGGGACCGTATGAGGAGCGCGGGGCGGTTATAAAGACAACGGAAGAATCCCCTGTCAATGCGATCGATCCCAATCTGGTGATTGATCATGAGACGGGAGCACATTACCTGAACTACGGCTCTTTCTGGGGCGGCATCCGGCAGATCCGGATTGATCCGGCGACGGGGCTGCGGCTGGAGGGAGATGAGCCGGAATATGGAAGGGAACTGTGGAAGCGGAGTCACCGGGCCGACCGAGCGATTGAAGGAGCCCTGGAGGTCTACAATCCGGATACCGGTTACTACTATCTGTTTGTTTCTTACGATTCGACTCTGACAGATTACAATATCCGTGTAGCCCGAAGCCGCAAGATCCAGGGACCGTTTGTGGATCACAGGGGTGTTCCGGTATCTCATACGCATACGGCGGAGAATCCGGATGCGGTTGGGCTGAAGATTGTGGACTGTGTTCAGTTTGGCTCGCATTTTGGATGGGCGGCAGCAGGGCACAACGGAATTTTGCGCGCGGACGGACACTATTATATTTCCTATCACACAAGAGCTAAGGCGAACCTGAAGTGCGCGGCGCAGCAGATTCACTGGATGATTTTTGACCGTGAGGGCTGGCCTCTGGTGAGTCCATGTCAGTACAGCGGGGAAGCGCTGCAGAAAATAGAGGCGTCTGCGATGGCGGGGACGTATGAGCGGGTGGTGCTCGGACCTCCCGATGGAGCGCTGTGCCGGCAGTCTGAGCCGATGGAGCTGAAGGAAGACGGGAGCTGTACGGTAGACGGGACAGAGGGCAGCTGGCGTATGGTGAGCGATTATGAGTTTGAACTCTGTGCCGGAAGGCTGACAGAGCGGGGCTATGTGCTGGCGAGCTACGATGTGGATGGCTTCGGACGGACGCTGGCGCTGACTGCGCGCAGGTCGGATGGCCTTTGTACCTGGGCAAAAAAGAGAATGGAGGGATGCGTGTGTGCAGGAATCAATGGGTGATACCAGGCAGGCAGACTCCGGTCATCTCCGGGTGCGGTGCACTGGAAAAGATCGGAGAGCTGATCCGGCAGCTGGGGCTCACCGGGAGAGGGATCGGTGTCTGGGAGGATGACACGTTCCGCCGTGTGGTGAAGAAACCGAAGGTGTTTCGAAATGTACTGTTTGATGACGAGCAGCTTTTCTGCGACAGTCAGGCGATCGAGTATCTGAGAAAGCAGAGTGTGGAGGAGGGCGATTATTTTATTGCAGTCGGAGGCGAGGCAGTGCAGTCTGTCACAAAGATACTTGCGAAAGAAAGCGGCATGCCGTATATCGCGGTGCCATCCTGTGCCTTTGGGCTGGGAATGGCGTCCTCCGCAGCCGTATTAGATACGGAGTCAGGGCCGTGCCGCGCAGAAGGCGCGGAGCCGGCGGCTGTGGTGATCGACACGCAGATCATTGCGGAGGCAAATGAGAGCATCGCGCTGGGAGCAATCCAGGAGCTTGTGCGCTATGCTGGTCTGACGGCGTACCGCAGGGCAGGCGCGATTGCCGCCGGATATCGCTGGGATGAGGAGCTGACGGCCCAGAGGCAGCGGGCGATGGACGCGGCGTTCCGGACCTGCAACGGTCTGCTGCGCAGGAAGAAACCGGAAGCGTTTGAGGCGCTTTGCCGTGCGCTGATTGTCTGCGGAGTCAGCGAAGAGGCAGGTGAGATGCCGCTTTATCCGGCAAGGCTGCATTTTCTCTCGGAGCATGCAGAAGGATAGAGGAGGAGCAGATGGACGAAAGAATGTATGTGATTAATCCGTATGACAGAAAGGCTGTGATTCACCGGAATCTGTATGGAAGCTTCGCGGAGCACCTTGGAAGGTGTATCTACGATGGAATTTATGTGGGGGAGGATTCTGCGATTGAGAATATTCACGGGATACGCAAGGATATTGTGGAGGCGCTGCGCCGGATTCGACTGCCGATTATCCGGTGGCCGGGCGGTGACTTTTCGGACCGGTATCACTGGATGGACGGAATCGGGCCGAAGGAAGAGCGGCCCAGGGATGTAAATTATCATTGGGGAGCCGTGGATGAGCCAAACACCTTTGGAACACATGAATTTCTGGAATTTTGTGAGCTGGTGGGATGTGAGCCGTATATCGCACTGAATGTGGCGAGCGGCACGGTGAAGGAAGCAAAAGACTGGGTGGAGTACGTGAACGCGGATGGAGATTCCCCGATGGTGCGGCTGCGCAGAAAAAACGGACGCGAGAAACCGTGGAATGTCAAATTCTGGGGCATTGGAAATGAGAGCTGGGTCAGCGGCGGAAATATGAACAGCCAGTATTATACGAATGAATTCAACAAATATCAGACCTTTGTCATTTCGTACGGAGACACGGTTCCGTATAAGGTGGCTTGCGGACCGTCGAGCGCGTTTTGCTCCAAAGACTGGGAATGGACGGAGACCCTTCTCAAGCTGGGGAAGGGCGTGAATGCCATCTCGATTCACCACTATACAGATACGAGGGAGAGCGGGCTGGGGCGCTTTGGCGCGACGGAGTTCCCGGAGGAGGTCTACCACGCATATATGAAGGATGCGCTGAGACTGGATCGCGTGATATCGGAAAATGAGATGCTGATGGATCGCTATGATCCGGAGGGAACCATTGATCTGTGTATCGACGAGTGGGGAGCGGGCCACGCGCCGGAGGAGGGCTATGGCATCCGGTCGCATTACCAGCAGAACTCCATGATGGATGCACTGGTGGCAGGGATCCATTTGAATCTGTTTAACAGCCATGCGAGGAGACTTACGATGGCCAATATCGCACAGACGGTCAATGTCATTCATTCCGTGATTCTGACCAGGGAGGAGGAACTGCTGCTGACTCCGACATACTATATCTTTGATCTGTACAAGGACCATATGGACAATCAGCTGGTGTACAGCCATGTGGAGAAGGAAGAGGCGGGAGATGAGCGGAGCCACCATCCGGATCTTTCGGAATCCGCCTCGATCGATGAGGATGGCAATCTGGTGGTTACCCTGTGCAATCTGTCTTTGCACCGTGAGATTCCGCTTCAGATGAAGATCGTCGGAGGCGGATGCGGCGAGGTCAGGGCGCAGCAGATGAAGGCGGGCATGAAGGAGCACAACACGTTTGAGGATCCGAAGCGGGTTGTGCCGTATGAGCTTGAAGCGGTCGGGACAGACGGAGAAAATGTGCATCTGGTATTGCCGCCGTGCTCTGTGACGGCGCTGCACATCACCAGAAACGTATAGGAAAGCCGGAGCACAGGAGGGAGCGACACGATGGAAGCAAGACTGACAATTCATACTGAGCAGGGAATGGGGACGATCAGCAAACGGCTTTACGGCTATTTCTCTGAGCACCTTGGCCGGTGTATCTATGAGGGAACCTGGGTCGGAGAGGATTCGGAAATACCGAACATTGAGGGAATCCGGACCGATGTGATTGAGGCACTCAGAGGACTTGGCATTCCGGTGCTGCGGTGGCCGGGAGGACTCTTTGCAGATACGTATCACTGGAGGGACGGCGTCGGGCCGAGGCAGGAGCGCCAGCCGATTGTCAATGTATTCTGGGGAGGAAATGCGGAGAGCAATCAGTTTGGAACCCACGAGTATTTCCGGCTCTGTGAGCTGCTTGGCTGTGAGCCGTATCTCGCAGTGAATATGGGAAGCGGCTCGATTCAGGAGATGGCAGACTGGATTGAGTATCTGACGTATGACGGCGATTCAAGAATGACAAAGCTTCGCCGCGCGAACGGAAGGGAAAACCCCTGGAAACTGAAGTATATCGGGATCGGAAATGAGGCATGGGGCGGGGGCGGAAAGATGCGCCCGGAATACTATGCAGATGAGTTTCGGAGATATGCGTGTTATTGCCGCAGCTTTGCGAAGGAGCCGTTTTACAAGGTGGCTTGCGGCCCTTACGGCGGGGATACCCACTGGACGGAGGTGCTGCTGGAGCGGGCAGGAGACATGATAGATGGCATGAGTCTGCACTATTACACGCAGAGAGAGCCGCATCGCGGACGGGCGACCGGCTTTGGCGAGGATTTCTGGTTTGATCATATGGAGCTTGCCTGGAAGATGGATCAGTTCCTCACGGATCAGGACCGTGTGATGAGCCGCTATGATCCGCGGAAACGGATTGGGCTGATTGTGGATGAGTGGGGGACATCCTTTGAACAGGAAGAGGGGACGAATCCGAGATTCCTGGAACAGCAGAATACCTTGCTGGACGCGCTGGTCGCCTGCATTCATCTGAATGCATTTAATGAGCACAATGACCGGGTACATATGGCGAACCTCGCACAGACGGTCAACGTGATTCAGGCGGTGCTGCTGACGAAAGGACCGCAGATGATTAAAACCCCGACCTACCATGTGATGGAGATGTTTCGGCCGCATCATCAGGCGGAACGGGTAGCGATAAACCTGAGATCGCCGCTGTATGCGTATCATGGCCATACGGTGCAGGCACTGACTGCATCGGTCAGCCGTCATCAGTCGGACGAACTGTTTGTGACGCTCGGCAACTGTGATCCATACTGCGATGTCTGGCTGGACGTGGAGGCGGGAGCTCCGGCGAGGCTCTGTGAGGGGCGCGTGCTGACGGATTCCATCTGGGATGCACACAACACGTTTGAGGATCCGGACCGGCTTCACCCGGTTCCCTTCGATCAGGTAGAGACAACGGAAAGTGGCTGCCGGATTTTGCTGCCAGCCAAGAGCGTGACGGCTCTGAGGCTGACACTTGCGCAGTGACCGGAAAAAGCTGACGTTATTCTCGCTGTTTCTTCCGATTTTTTTGGAGACAGTATTGAAAAATCTGATGAGCACGGTGAACGTATATGTCCTGAGTGCGCTGTCTGATGATTCGGTGGCAGCAGTCGGCGTGGCGACCCAGATTTTTAATCTGGGAAATACCGTGTTCAGCGTCTGTGTAAACGGTGCGGTAGTTGTGATCTGTCAGACGCTGGGAGCAAGAAAAGAGGAGGATGCCGTTGCAGCCAGCGCTACGGCATTGTACCTGATTGCAGGTTTCGGCGTGATCTTTGGAGGAATCTTTTTCCTGTTTGCTCCTTGCTTGATTTCGCTGATGCAGGTGGAAGAAGCGCTTCAGGCGGAATCGACCGTGTATCTTCGCATCCTGTCACTCTCAGGAGTGTTCCTGGCGATCACGACGGCACTGTCCGGCATTGTCCGCAGCTACGGAAAGCCGCGGTACGGACTGTATGTATCCGTGTTTGTCAATGTGCTGAATGCGATCGGCGGCTGTCTTGTGGTATTCCGTCCGTTTCCGCTGCCTGTATCCGGCTCTGCCGGTGTGGCATGGATGCGCGTGATTAGCGAGGTGTGCGCAATGGCGCTGATGGTACTGCTGTTTATGCGGTTGAAGCTTGCGGATCATTGGAGACGGTTTCTGCGGCCGTCGCTGTCTATGGTAAAACCGATTCTGCATATTGCACTGCCGGCAGGGGTGGAGACACTTTCCTATAATCTGTCCCAGACGGTGACGACGGCGATTCTCGCCACGCTCGGCGCGGCGGCGATCTCATCAAAGATTTATGTGCAGAATATTGTCCACTATGTCTATCTGCTCGGCATGGCGCTGAGCAGCGCGGCGGGAATTCTGATTGGCCACAGTGTGGGGGCCGGAGATTATAAGGAGGCGATTCGGATCAACCGGAAGAGCCTGAGGATCACGGTGTGTTCGAACGGGACGCTGTCGCTTGTCGCGATGCTGTTCCGGTATCAGCTTCTCGGGCTGTTTACGGATGATCCGGCGATTCTTGCGCAGGCATCCGCGGTGATGCTCCTTGATATTTTCGTGGAGATCGGGCGGGGAGTGAATCATGTGGAGCAGAGCTCTTTGCGGGCGGTCTCTGATGTGCGTGTCCCGATGGTAATTTCTCTGGTGACCCCGTGGTGCTGTTCTATTTTGTTTTCCTGGGTCCTGGGCGTACAGCTTGGTATGGGACTGACCGGGTGCTGGATCGCGTTTGGCATGGAGGAATTGATCCGATGTGTACTTTTGATGCGGCGCTGGAACAGCCGTATCTGGCTGAGAAAGCTGGAGAGAGGAAGAGAAGGAGGGGATTGACACATGAAAAAAGCAAGCGTAATCTTAGATAAGGATTATACCATCTCAGAAATTGATCAGAGAATTTACGGATCGTTTATAGAACATCTCGGGCGCGCGGTGTATACCGGGATTTATGAGCCGGGGCACAGGCTGGCGGATGAGCAGGGATTTCGCAAGGATGTGCTGGAGATGGTACGAGAGCTGAACGTGCCGGTGGTGCGTTATCCCGGAGGAAATTTTGTCTCCGGGTTCAACTGGGAAGACTCGGTAGGACCGGTGGAATCGCGCCCGGCCCGGCTGGATCTCGCGTGGGGGACCACAGAGACGAATGAATTTGGCCTTCATGAATTTGTAGACTGGGCAAAGAAAGCAAACGCGCAGGTGATGTATGCGGTGAATCTTGGCACGCGCGGGCCTGACTGTGCGCGGAATGCGGTCGAGTATGCAAATCACAAGGGAGGAACCTATTGGAGCAACCTCAGAATCAAAAATGGGGCGAAGGAGCCGTTTGACATTAAGCTATGGTGCCTTGGAAATGAGATGGACGGGCCGTGGCAAATGTGTGGGAAAACGGCATATGAATATGGCCGGGTGGCGAACGAGACGGCGAAGCTGATGAAATTGGTAGATCCGTCGATTGAACTGGTGGCATGCGGCTCGTCTTCCTATCGGATTAAGACGTTCGGCGAGTGGGAGTACACGATGCTGAATGAGTGCTATGATCGGGTAGATTACGTGTCGTTACACCGCTATTTTAAAAATAAGGAGAATGATGCAGAGGATTATCTTGCGAGCACATTGGAGCTGGACGAATTTATTCACACGGTTGCAGCGATCTGCGATGCGGTGAAAGGGAAAAAGCACTCGAAAAAAACGCTGCAGCTTTCTCTGGATGAGTGGAATGTGTGGTATCACTCGAATGAACAGGACCAGGAGATTTTCCGGGATAATGCGTGGGGGAGGAAGCTTCCGCTGCTCGAAGATGTATACAACTTTGAAGATGCGCTTCTTGTAGGCCTGACGTTGATCTCGATGATCCGGAATGCGGACCGGGTGAAAATTGGCTGCCTGGCTCAGCTTGTCAATGTGATTGCGCCGATTATGACGCGGGAAGGCGGCGGAGTCTGGGCACAGACGATTTTCTATCCGGTAATGGCGGCCAGCAAATATGGGCGGGGAATCAGTCTTCTGCCGAAGGTGATCTGTGACAGATACACCAGCCGGAATTTCGATGATGTGCCTGTGATTGATTTGGCGGCGGTTCAGGCAGAGGATGGCAGCGTGACATTGTTTGTTGTGAACCGCGATCTGAAGGACGCGGTGGAGCTTTCCTGTGATATCCGGTCATTTGGAGAGATGCGTGTGGTCAGCCATGCAGCGCTGCATCACGATGACATGAAAGCCGTGAATACGGAGGCACATCCGGATACGGTGAAACCGGTGGAGTTGGCAGTGCCCAAGAGTTTGGATTCGATTGTGCTGCCGGCCGCATCGTGGAATGTCATCCGTCTGATGAAGCCGATGGAAGGATGACAGGGGACGGAATCTTACGTGTTTTCACGGACTTTGCAGCTGGGTGCAAAGTCCTGGCTGAACTGTAACGAGGAGGGGAGCAGCTTGAGCGGGACAGAAAAAAACGGACTTGTGACAGGGAGGAATCCGCTGCTGAATCTGGACTTCCCGGATGTGGATGTGATCCGGGTGGGAGAGGTTTATTATATGGTAAGCACCACGATGTATTTTCTTCCGGGCGGAGTGATTCTGAGATCGTATGATCTGATTCACTGGGAGTATGCCGCGCGCATTTACGATGAGCTGGAAGACAATGAGGGATGGCGGCTCGAAGACGGAAAGGGTGTCTATAGCTCCGGAATGTGGGCCGCGAGCCTTCGCTACCATGAGGGAATCTTCTATGTCTGCTTTGTCGCAAATGATACGCATCGCACGTATCTCTACCGTGCGCAGAGAATAGAGGGGCCCTGGAAGCGCAATTATATAGAGGGCTTTTATCCGGACTGTTCTTTGTTGTTTGATGATGACGGAAGAACGTATATCGCATATGGTCATCGGGTGATTTACCTGACCGAGCTGAATGAGGAACTGACTGCGCCGAAAAAGAATGGACTGCACAGGGTGTTGGCGGACTATGGAGCTTCCCGGCAGCTGCCGTATGAAGGGACGCACATCTATCATTTAAATGGCAGGTATTACCTTTTTCTCATCCATTCGCTCAGAGAGGAGTGGCGGAGAGTGGAGACTTGTCTGGTCAGTGACAGCCTCGAGGGACCCTTTACAGGCGGAATCGTGTTCAACGACGATCTGGGATTTTTTAATCAGGGAATCGCGCAGGGAGGGATTGTGGATACGCCGGACGGAGACTGGTATGCGATCCTGTTCCAGGACCGGGGAGCCTGCGGGCGGATCCCGGTGCTGCTTCCGGTGAAATGGGAGAGCGGGCTTCCTGTTCTTGGGAAGGATGGCCGGGCGCCGCTTACGGTGGAGAGCCGGAGCACACGCCCGGACTACAGCTATGCGCCGTTGATTGACAGCGATGCTTTTGACGGAGATCGGCTCAAGGATGTTTGGGAGTGGAATCATCTGCCGGATCCGAACCGCTGGGCGATGGCGGGCGGCCGGCTGATGCTGACGACGGGGAAGGTAGAAGGCGACCTGACGCTGGTTAGAAATATATTGACACAGCGGGCACTGTTTCCTGCGTGCAGCGCGCATGTGACGATTGACGGCTCCAGACTGAGGCCGGGGGATGTTGCAGGGTTGTGCATACTTCAGTATCACTGGGCGTATATCGGCATCAAGAGGCTTCAGGAAGGGTATGAGCTGATCGTCTGCATGCGGGAGAAGGAAGAGGCAGAGGTGAAGGCTGTCATTCCCTGGCGGGAGAGCCGGGCAACGGTACGAGTCAGCATGGATTTTCGGGAGCTGAGAGATCAGGCTGCTTTTTTCTATCGGGGAGAGGATGGCTGGATACCGCTTGGCGGGATGCATCAGATGAAATACTTATTAAAGCATTTTACAGGAAACCGCTTCGGTCTGTTTGCGCTGGCACAGGAAACGGGAGGAGGAACGGCTGTGTTTGAACGGTTTGTGTATGAAAAGGGGATGGATGCTGCATCCATTTGACAGAAGCGCCTAAAACGGGTGGAATAGTTTTCAGAAAAATTTAAGATTTATCAGCCAGAATTTAGTCGTCAGGCACTTTACGAATGCATGGTTTTCGTGTATGATGCGTTCATATCAAAAAGTGTCTGACGGCTTTTTGCGTGGGTCCCGCAGGGACAATCATGCTGCGCGGTCGGACGGTCCGGCCGTACGGCCAAGGAAGAAGGAGGAACGGTGTGAATACGAATGTGGACAAATGGAAGCTGATCCGGCACGCCCGGTGGATTGCCCTGGGCGTTCTGGTGCTGGCGGCGGCGCTCGTTGTGATGACGGGCTCGTGGTACCAGATCGAGGAGCAGGAGCAGGCGGTGCTGGTGACGTTCGGCAAGGCGCAGGCGGTCACGGAGAAGGGGCTTCACTTCAAGATCCCGCTGATCCAGCAGGTACATAAGGTGAACACGACGATCCAGGGCTTTGCGATCGGCTACAACCAGTCGACGAATGAGACGGTGGACGCCGAGGCGGTCATGATCACGTCGGACTACAATTTCATCGACGTGGATTTCTTTGTCGAGTACCGGATCGCCGACCCGGTGCGCTACCTGTACGCGTCGAGCATGCCGGAGAATATTCTGAAAAATATCGCGCAGAGCTCGATCCGCAACGTGATCGGCAGCTATGACGTGGACAGCGTGCTCACGACCGGGAAGACGGAGATCCAGGCGGAGATCAAGGAGACGATTCTGAGGCGGCTCGAGCAGGAGGACATCGGCCTGGCGCTGGTGAACATCACGATCCAGGATTCCGAGCCGCCCACACAGGAGGTCATGCAGGCCTTCAAGGCGGTGGAGACGGCGAAGCAGGGGAAGGAGACCGCGATCAACAACGCGAACAAGTACCGCAACCAGAAACTGCCCGAGGCGGAGGCCCAGGCCGACGAGATTGTGAAGAATGCCGAGGCGCAGAAGCAGACGCGGATCAATGAGGCCGAGGCGCAGGTCGCCCGCTTCCAGTCGATGTACGAGGAGTACGAGAAGAATCCGGTCGTCACGAAGCAGCGGATGTTCTTCGAGGCGATGGAGGCTGTGCTGCCCGACATGAAGGTGATCATCGACGACGGGGACGGGGTGGAGAAGGTACTGCCGCTCGACTCCTTCACCGACACGATGTCAGGCGGGAGCAGCAAGGAAGCACAGAGCGGGACAGAAGAATAGGAGGATGGGCAGATGAGAAAGAAACTTACAGCGGCAGTCGTTGCAGTGATCGCGCTGATCGTGCTCGGCTCCTGCGTGGTAGTGACAGCGGAAAATGAGTACAGCATCATCCGGCAGTTCGGCCGGATCAGCAGGGTGATCGACGCCCCCGGGATCAGCATGAAGCTGCCGTTTGCGCAGACGGTGGACAAGTGTCCGAAGCAGACACTGCTCTACGACCTGATGCCGTCGGAGGTCATCACCCGCGACAAGAAGACGATGATCACGGACAGCTATGTGCTCTGGAAGATCACAGATCCGATGGAGTTCGCGCAGTCCCTGAACGGCTCGCTCACAAATGCGGAGGCCCGCATCAACACGGCGGTCTACAATGCCCTGAAAAATGTGGTCAGCAGCATGAACCAGGACGAGGTGATCACGGCGCGCGACGGGGAGCTCTCCGAGTACGTGACGGCGAAGCTCGGTGATACGATGGAGCAGTACGGCATCACCCTCACCCTGTTCGAGACAAAGCAGCTCGATCTGCCGGATGACAACAAGGAGGCGGTCTACGAGCGGATGATCTCGGAGCGCGACAACATCGCGGCGACGTACACGGCGCAGGGAAATTCTGAGGCGCAGGTGATCCGCAACACGACGGACAAGGAGATCGCGATCAGCATCTCCGAGGCGAAAAAGCAGGCCGAGATCCTGATTGCCGAGGGTGAGGCGGAGTATATGCGCATCCTCTCCGAGGCGTATGACACGCCGGACAAGCAGGATTTCTACTCCTTCGTCCGCAGCCTCGACGCGCTGCGCGAGTCCATGCAGGGCGGCGACAAGACGGTGGTGCTCTCGAGCGACTCGCCGATCGCGCAGATCTTCTCCGGGTACGGGGAAGCGGCAGAATGATGCAGGGTCGTGACGGATTTTCGGTCGCGGGAAAGCAGTTCGGAATTGAAAATTATTTGCGACGGCTGTAGGTAGGAAAATATCGAAGAGTCATCGCAGCGGGCCAGGCCAGGCTGCGGAGACTCTTTGTATATTCTTTTGGTTTTTTATCTTCTCTTTTGGGTAAAATATTTTACATGGATTTTACATTGGATGCGGTTCGATTTTACAGAGCCCCGCTATAATTGCTGTCGGAAGGGCGGGGAGTTGTCTCTGCCCCGCAGATGGCAAAGCTGTTGAGCGGATTGGAAGACCGTGATCGAGCCAGATCAGTCCGCGGGAGTTTTTGACTGGCAAAGGAGAAGATGCATGGATATTTTTAATGTATTAACGATGATCGGCGGTCTCGCCCTGTTTCTGTACGGGATGCATGTCATGGGCGAGGGATTGACGCGCGCATCCGGCGGACGGCTGGAAAAGATTCTTGAAAAACTGACCTCGAGCACCTTAAAGGGCGTGCTGCTCGGAGCCGGGGTGACGGCGGTGATCCAGTCCTCGTCCGCGACGACGGTTATGGTGGTGGGCTTTGTAAACTCGGGGATTATGACGCTGCAGCGCGCGGTCGGCATCATCATGGGGGCAAATATCGGTACGACAATCACGTCGTGGATCCTGAGCCTCTCCGGGCTGCAGGGGGACAGCCTTTTTATCAAGCTTCTGAAGCCCTCCTCGTTCTCCCCGATCCTCGCGATCCTCGGGGTCAGCTTCCTGCTGTTTTCCAAGAAGGATAAAAAGAAGGACGCGGGTGCGATCATGATCGGCTTTGCCGTGCTGATGACCGGCATGGACACGATGAGCGGGGCGGTGAAGCCACTCGCGGATGTGCCGGAGTTTACGAATATCCTGCTGATGTTCCGCAATCCGGTCCTCGGCATGCTCGCGGGCGCGGTATTGACAGCGGTGATCCAGAGCTCCTCCGCGTCGGTCGGCATTTTGCAGGCGCTCTGCGCGACGGGGGCAGTCTCGTACGGGGCGGCGCTCCCGATTATCATGGGACAGAATATCGGCACGTGCGTGACGGCTCTGATCTCGGCGGTCGGCGCGAAGCGGAATGCAAAGCGGACGGCGTTCGTGCACCTGTACTTTAATCTGATCGGCACGGTTGTGTTCATGGCGCTGTTTTACGCGGCGAATATGGCAGTGCACTTTGGCTTTTTGAACGAGGCGGCCAATGCAGCCGGGATTGCAGTCGTACACACGCTGTTCAATGTGTTTGCGACGGTGCTGTGGCTGCCGTTTCACCGCGTGCTCGAGCGGCTCGCGATGCTCACGGTGCGCGACAGCAAGTCGGAGGAGCGCATGGAGGGCGTCATGCAGGGGCTGGCTGCGCTCGACGACCGTTTCCTCGACAATCCGGCGCTTGCGATGGAGCAGTGCCGCGTGGCCTGCGCGCACATGGCCGCGATCACGGTGGAGGCGCTGGATGCGGCGATGTCGCTGCTGCACACGTACGACCCGGAGGCGGTTGTGCGTGTCACGGAGGATGAGGCGGTGATTGATAAATACGAGGACCGTCTCGGAACGTATCTCGTACAGGCATCCAGAAATGAGCTGCAGACGAAGGACAGCCACACGCTCTCGGTGCTGCTGCACAGCATCGGGGACATCGAGCGGATCTCGGACCACGCGGTGATCATCGCGAAGGCGGCGAAGGAGATTTACGACAAGAACCTCGCGTTTTCGGAGGCTGCGGTCGGCGAGCTGGAGGTCTTTTCCGACGCGGTCCGCGCGGTCGTGCGGGAGGCGATGGAGGCGATGAAGACGGAGGATCTCGAGATTGCCTGCAACGTGGAGCCGCTCGAGGAGGTCATCGACGATCTGAGCGACGAGATGAAAAAGCGGCACATCGACCGGCTGCGGGAGGGGAGATGCACGATTGAGCTCGGGTTCATCCTGTCAGATCTGACGACGAGCTACAAGCGGATTGCCGACCACTGCTCGAACATCGCGGTCTGTCTGATCCAGGCGGACAACGATGCGTACGGAAGGCACGCCTACCTCAATTCGCTGAAGGAGGAGGACAACCAGCACTTCCGGCGCAGATTTGAAGCGTACTCCCGGCAGTTTGCGCTCCCGGTCCGGGTCAAGGGGACGCCGAAGGTCGACATGCGGGAGCGGATGAGGCCGGCAGCGGAGAGCCATTGATGGCTACCTTTGCATGAGTTTTCCGCGTATTATTTCAAAGGAACGCGTAAAGCACAAAAAGACGGTACTTGCATATTCGAAAAAGTATTCTGGTGTGTTTTAGTGCAGCTGTTTGGTGAGTGTGGTACTGATCAAGTGGATTTGGGCTGCCCGAGAGAGAAAGGAAGGTCCTGGTATGGCTGTAATCTATATCGTGGAGGATGACGAGAACATCCGGGAGATCGAGATGTTCGCGCTGAAAAATGCCGGGTATGAGGTCTGCGGCTTTGAGAGCGCGTCCGCGTTTTTTGCAGGGCTAAAGGAGCGGATTCCGTCGCTCGTGCTGCTGGACATCATGCTGCCGGACGAGGACGGGCTGTCGATTGTGCGGAAGCTGCGCCACGCGGCACAGACGCGGAGGCTCCCGATCATTATGGCGACGGCGAAGACGACGGAGCTCGACAAGGTGAAGGGGCTCGACATCGGCGCGGACGACTACATCACGAAACCGTTTGGCGTCATGGAGCTGATCTCGCGGGTGAAGGCGCTGCTGCGCAGGAGCCGCGGGATGGAGGAGGAGCGGATGCTCCGCCTCGGGCCGATTTTTCTGGATGACGAGAAGCGGGCGGTCTATGTCGACGATAAGCAGTGCGAGCTTACCTACAAGGAGTATGAGCTTCTGAAGCTGCTGCTCCTTAACGCGGGGATCGTGGCCTCGCGCGACCGGATTCTCGACCGCGTCTGGGGGACGGACTACGAGGGCGAGTCGCGGACGCTCGACATGCACATCAAGACGCTGCGCCAGAAGCTGGGTGAGGCGGGGGCGATGATCCGGACGGTGAGAAATGTAGGGTATATGCTGACCAAAGAGGAGTAGGGCGCTGCCGGTGTTTTGTGACAGAATCGGGCAAAACCAGGCGGGATGAGCATGTTGACAGGGGAACATTTATGAAGAAGAAAATCAACCTTTATCTTCTTGTGGCCGTCTTTCTGACGCTGACGGCGACGCTTGTGATGGCGACCGCGGTGTTTCACCACATGTACCGGGAGCAGATTCTCGACGACATGCGGACGCACGCAGAGCTGCTGGGCGCGCTGGTGTCTTCCGGCGAGGAGCTCGGGGAGCGGTATGAGAATGACGACCGGACGCTGCGGGTGACGGCGATTGGCGCGGACGGCGAGGTGCTCTTTGACAGCCAGGCGGGCGGGGAGCCGCTCGGCAACCACGCGGACCGGCCGGAGGTGCGCAGCGCGGAGCAGGACGGCGAGGGATATGCCGTCCGGCACTCGGACACGCTGAACCGGGATATGTACTACTACGCGATACAGCTCGAGAACGGGGATGTGCTGCGGATCAGCAAGGAGGAGGACAACATCTGGAGCGTCTTTCAGAGGACGATCCGGGGAATCGTCGGAATCGGTGTGCTGATGTTTCTGGTCTGTCTCGCGCTGTCGCACGGTGTGACGGGCAGCCTGGTGCGCCCGATCGAGCGGATGGCGGAGGACATCGACCGCGCGGACGAGGTGAAGGTGTACGAGGAGCTGATTCCGTTTGTCACGACGATTCGGAAGCAGCACGAGGATATCCTCAAGGGTGCGAGGATGCGGCAGGAGTTTACGGCGAACGTCTCCCACGAGCTGAAGACGCCGCTGACCTCGATCTCCGGCTACGCTGAGCTGATCGAGACCGGGATCGCCGGGGAGAAGGAGGTGCAGCGCTTTGCCGGCGAGATTCACCGGAACGCGAAGCGGCTGCTGACGCTGATCAACGACATCATCCGGCTGTCCGAGCTCGACGCGCAGCATCTGGAGACGACGGAGTCCTTTGCGGCTGTGGATCTGTACGAGCTGGCCGCCTCCTGCGTGGAGAGCCTGCGCCTGAATGCGGAGACTCATGGTGTCGTGCTCACGTGCACGGGCCGCTGTGCAGTCGTGCGCGGGAGCCGGGAGATGCTCGAGGAGCTTCTGTACAATCTCTGCGACAACGCGATCCGTTACAATCATCCGGGCGGAAAAGTCGAGATCGCCGTGGGCACGGCGGCAGAGTGCCTGCGCGGATCCTGGCTGGGCAGAGAGAATTTGGCGGAGGGGAGTGACATTCCGGCCCTCGTCGTCCGGGACACCGGCATCGGCATCCCGAAGGAGAGCCGGGAGCGCGTCTTCGAGCGGTTCTACCGCGTGGACAAGAGCCGTTCGAAGCAGACCGGTGGGACCGGGCTCGGGCTCGCGATCGTGAAGCACATCGTCGCGCAGCACCATGCGCAGCTCACGCTCCAGAGCGAGGAGGGAGCCGGGACCGAGATCTATGTGAAATTTGCGGAGGAAGAATAAGGAAGTTTTTTTCGAAAATTATTAAGATTCCTTACCTTGACTATTGCTGATAAATGGTGCAATATATGGAAAGAATATTTTACGGAGCGAGAAGGAATCCGGAGAGCATGACAGCGATGTCTGCCGATCGGAGGATGGGGAGCGCGCTCCGATCAGAACGATGGGAAGGGTAAGGGATACAAGGTGAAAAGAAAGAAGAAAAAAGGTGTAAAAATTGCAGTCACGGTTCTGATTATCCTGGTTGCAGTTGCATTGGGCTCTGTCGCCTATTATCTGTATGAGAAGGTGAACAGCGGCCTTTTTTTCGAGGAGACGAAGATCAACGACTATGACGTGTCGGGCATGAGCTGCAAGGAGGTCCTGCTCCTGCTCAAGAAGGATTACAGCGCGCCGACGCTGACGATCACGGAGAAGGGGGAGACGGCCCAGGAGCTGACGCTCGCGCAGATGGGCTACACGATCGACGAGATGGAGCTGCTCTCGAGGCTCCAGGAGTGTATGCGCGACCAGAACATCAGCCTGATCTTCAGCCTGATGGACGGCAACACGTACGAGGTGGAGGTGCCGTTCGTCTTTGACGAGGATACGTTCCGGTCGGCAGTGAGCGCGTCGAAGTTCGCCGCCGCGCGTGTCGCGAGCACGGACGCGGTCATGGAGTTCAACGGGACGGAGTATTACATCGAGCCGGAGACGTACGGCAACGAGTTTGACGACGCCGATCTGCAGGTGATGGTGAAGGATTACGCCGATCAGATGGTTGCATCCACGCGCCCGAGGGGAGCTGAGACGATCGAGGTGCCGGAGTCGTTCTACTTCCTCCCGGCGGTGACGCAGGACGACGATGCGATGAACACGACGATGAACGTGTACAATTCCTTCTGCAAGGCGAATATCTCGCTTCTGTTCGGTGAGCAGAAGGAGACGGTCGACTGGTCGACGATCCAGCAGTGGCTCTCGATCGAGGACGGCCAGGGCGTGATCGACGAGGAGGCCGTCTACAACTACGTGTACGATCTCGCGGCGAAGTACGACACGCTCTACTATCAGCGTGACTTCACGACGACGAACGGGAACACGATCCACTACGACAGCAGCGACTACGGCTATCAGATGGATAAGGACGGCGAGGCCCAGCAGCTGCTCGCGGATATCCAAAGCAACACGACGGTGGAGCGCGAGCCGGTCTACGCGGTCAGAGGCTACCGGCGGAACGGCGGGGATGACCTCTGCGGCAACTATGTGGAGGTTGACCTCGGCAGGCAGCACCTGTGGTTCTACATGGGCGGCCAGCTGATCATCGAGAGCGACATCGTCTCCGGTATGCCCAAGGACAACCGGGAGACGGCGACCGGCGTGTTTGCGCTGGCGTACAAGGAGAGCCCGTCCGTCCTCAAGGGCGGCCAGGGCAACGGCGCCTACGAGACTCCGGTGCAGTACTGGATGCCGTTCCACGACGGGCAGGGGCTGCACGACGCGAACTGGCAGAGCTCGTTCGGCGGCGATGCTTACCTGACGCGAGGCTCGCACGGCTGTGTGAACCTTCCGCCGAGCGTGGCGCAGGTGATCTACGAGAACATTGAGGCGGGTGTGGCGATTATTTTGTATCACTGAGAATTCTTTTAGACAGACAGGAAGGGACAGCGGATGCGGCTGTCCCTTTTTTCCGTCACGGAAAACGGGAACATGTGAAATTCGTAGCACATTTTGTGAAAAACGTGGAAAGGACGGAGGGATAAAATGTATTATAATCGTGATTGCAGGTAAAATGAAAGAAAAAGGATTTGGGGAAATGAGGATTGCAATTTGTGATGACAACAGAGAAACTCTGTCAAGGCTGAGCGGATCTGTGGCGGAATACTTTGCAGAGAGGACGGATCAGGTCGGTGAGATCAGCAGCTTCGGCTCGGCGCGGGAGCTTTTGGAGGCGATAGAGAAAAAGAAATTTGACGTTTATTTTCTGGATGTCGTGATTCCGGAGATAAACGGAATGGAGCTGGGCAGGATCATCCGGTCGTCGGATGAGCGGGCGGTGATCGTGTATATCACCGTGTCCAGGGAATATGCGTTTGAGGCGTTCGGCATCCACGCCTTCCAGTATCTGCAGAAGCCGGTGGGCAGAGAGGAGCTGTGGGAAACGCTGGACCGGATTTTGTTCTGGATCGACAAGATGGGAAACAGCAGGATCTGTGTGCGGACGAGGGAAGGGCTCGTGAATATCAATCTGGAGGACATCGTGTACGTGGAGAACGTGTCCCGCTGTGCGGTGTACGTGATGAAGAGCGGGGAGCAGGTGACGAGCGTGTGCAACCGCGGTTCCTTTGAGGAGAGCGTGAGCTTTCTGAACAGGGAAAACGGGTTCGTCCAGCCGCACAAATCGTATTTTGTGAACATGCAGTTCATTCGCACCTTCGGGCCCAAGAGCATCTCTCTGGACAACGGGGCGCAGATCGCGGTCAGCCGGAAACGGTTTTCCGACACGAAGAGGACGTACCTGGAGTTTCTCGCCAACAGAAGGGAGTTGTTATGAGTCAGGTGATACTGTTTTGGCAGCACAGGATCTCCCTGTTCTTCCTGTTTTGCTTTCTGGTCGTCTTTTTGCCGCTTAGGAAGAAAACGCGGTGGACTGTGCTCTGCCTGGCCGGATGCTACGGAGTCACCGGTGTGATGGAGTGCGTGTTTTTCCTGTACGGACAGTATGAGCTCCCGGTCTTCCTCACGCTGGCCGAGATTGTGCTGATCCAGGCGGTTCCGTTCGCGATCGGGAGATACCGCGATTTCCGGGCCATGTTTGTGGGCTTTACCGGCGCGGTCTACGTGCTGGCGGGCAACATTGCCTGTACCGTGCTGTGTCTGGCCGGGGCAAGCTTTGCGGTCAACCTGTTCTGCCAGTGTGCGATCCACAGTCTGATCCTGGGCGTGCTGGTGTGGCGGATCCGCGACGGCTTTCTGGAGAGCCTCAGGAACGAGGGGCTGCGGTGGGGGCCGCTCTGTCTGATCCCGGCGCTGTTCTACACTGCGGTGTACGCGACTGCCATGTGGCCTGCCAATCTCTACAGGAACCCGGAGAACCTGCTGGGCGTCTGCAGCGTGATGGTGCTCATGGTCGTGTCGTACATCATGATCGTTCAGCTCTTCACGGAGATCAAGCGGGAGGGGGAGCGGAAGCGGAGCATCGAGTATCTCGAGAACTACGCGGAGCGCCTCAAGTGCGAGGCAGACCTGATCCAGGAGAAGGAGCTGGAGGCCGCCCTGCTGCGGCACGATCTGCGGCACTACAGCATCCTGATCCACTCCTACCTGGACGAAGGGCGGGAGAAAGAGATCCGGCAGCTTCTGAAGGAGCTGAATGAGCAGATCAGCGAGACAACGCCCGTCCGCTACTGTGAAAATCTCGCAGTGAACGGGATCGTGACCCACTGCGCGAGGCGGGCGAAGGAAAAGCGCGTGCGGTTTGAGGTGAACCTGGAGCTCCCCCAGAAAATCCAGGTCAATGAATTTGAGTTTGCCACGGTCGTCTCCAATCTGCTGGAGAATGCGGTCGACGCGGCGGCGAAGACGGAGGACGAATCACAGCGGTTCGTGACGGTCTCGGCGCACGGCGTGAAGGGGAAGCTGATTCTGTGCATCACGAACGGCTGCGGGGAGGCCCCGGAGATCTCGAAGAGCACCGGGCTGCCCCTCTCGCGGGAGGGAGGACAGCACGGCTACGGCATGCAGAGCGTGATGGCGTTTGTCAGGAAACACGAGGTCCTCTTCGACTTTCAGGCAAAGGAACAAGTCTTCTCCGTGAAGATGCTTTTGCAGGTATAAATCAGATAAAATAAGGTGTCAGGCAGCCGTGAAATATAGGCTGCCTTTTGTGAAGAACGGGGAGGGGAAATGCAGGTGTTTGTTTGCTATAATGAAATGGTAAATATTACCGCAGCGCCGAACAGCGGCAGGAAGGAGACTGCGGGAGAAAGAAGGGGGAAACTTATGAGAACTGTGTTGAAGAAACTGACAGCCGTCATGCTGGCTGTCGCAATGTTCTGTACCTGCGTGCCGGCGGATGCTGCGAAGGCGGCTTCCTACGCTGACTTTACGGCGGAGCAGATGCTGATCGTGACGGCGCCGGACGGCGTGAATATGCATCAGACCCCGCAGGCGTCGGCGGCGAACCGCATCATGACGCTGGGCAGAGGTAATCACCTGTATGTAAATCAGGTCAACTACCAGACCGGCTGGATGCTGGTGACCTGCGGCGGCCACACCGGCTGGGTGCTGGGCCAGGACGGCTGGTTTGCCGTGTACAATGCGGTGCCGGACGTGTACTCCTATGCGCAGACGATGCAGGCGAAGGTCCTGGCAAGCGCGCTGAACGTACACAGGGATCCGGTGAAGCTGAGCAGCAACATCATTGACGATCTGTACAGGGGACAGGTTGTGGACGCCGTCGGCTACACGAACACCGGGTGGACGAAGGTGCGCTACTACAGAGGCGGCAGCCAGATCGAGGGCTACGTCTCCTCCGCGTGGGTGAATGTGACCGCGAAGGTGGTTGCGACGGCTCCGGAGAAGTTTACGACGATCTACGGCTACAGCGCGGCGGTGAAGAGCAACTGCTCCGCTCTGAATGTGCACTGCTCCCCGAGCACGGCGGCGGATGTGATGACGTGCATCTACTCCGGCGACGTGGTGAATATCCTGGCACAGTCCAAGACGTGGTACCGGATCTCCCTGAACGTGAACGGGAACATGCGCACCGGCTACATCTACCGGTCCTACACGAACAAGAAGGACGCCCTGGCGAATCTGCGCCTGAGCGCGGCCAACAAGACGGTCAAGCGGAAAGGAAAGTACCACATCCTGATCCGCGGCAACACCGGAATGAGCCTGAAGGCCACCTGGAAGACGAGTAACAAAAAGGTGGCGACGGTCAACAAGAACGGCTACGTCACCGCGAAGAAGAAGGGGACCGCGAAGATCACGTGCACGATTAAGGTGGGAAACCGGACGAAAAAGCTGACCTGTAAAATCAAAGTGAAATAGGGGAGCAGGGGAAGTAAAAAAACAGTAGATGGAGGATCAGGAGAATGAGAAAAAAGAAGATAGCAGCACTTGTCTGCACGGCGGTGTGCGCTCTGGCGGTCGGCGCCGGCGCGCAGGCTGCCGTGGCGGACAATGCAGTCAGCCAGGCGTACAATGAGGCTGTGAGGATGGAGGAGAATCTGGACGGCTTTGACGTGACGGTGAAGGGGACCGTCAGCATCGCGGGGCAGCCTGCGAGCGCGGAGCGGACGATCCGGATACAGACCAGCGGCATGCGTTCTGACGGGAAGCTGCAGGCTGCCATTGACATTCAGACTTCTGAGGGCGAGAAGCAGCAGTATTTCAGAGACGGCTATTTCTATTCCAACCAGACCGGGACGGACCGGAAGTACGCGATGAGCCAGGAGATCATGACCGAGCTGCTGAACTACTACGTGTACCTGGATTTTGACTCCGAGTACCTCTCGATGCTGGAGGCGGAGCATCATGCGGACGGCACGGTGACGTACACCTTTGCGTCGTCCTCGGAGACCGTGGGCGGATATGCGGACAAGCTTCTGGAGGGCGCGCAGGAGGAGCACAAGATCGACATCATCTCCCTGCAGGGGACGGTGGAGGCCGATCAGAGCGGGAGCATCACAGAGCGCAGGATCGAGATGGCGTACACAGTAAAGAGCGGAGATACGCCGCAGCTGTGTATCCTGAACTCCCAGGCGGTCTTTAACCGCACCGGGGCGATCTCCGTGACCTTCCCGGATCTCTCCTCCTACAAGGAGAAGGAGCAGAACGAGCCGGCTGTGAGCATCACAAAGCAGAGCCAGACGCTGTACGCGACGGCGGACTTGAATGTGCGTGCGCAGAACAACGTGACCTCCGCCGTGCTGGGCGGTATCCCGGTGGGCGAGGCCATGCAGGAGACCGGCTACACGCCGGACGGTTGGATTCAGATCAGCTACAACGGCGCGGTGGCCTACGTCAGCGGGAATTACGTGAGCACCGCGAAGCCGGTCATCGTCAAGGCCATGAGCGGCGACATGTATGCAACGAGGCAGGTGAACGTGCGCGACGCGTACTCCACGGACGGCAGGATCCTGGGTGTGCTCGAGACGGGCGAGGCCGTGGCCACCACGGGCTACACGGACAACAACTGGATCGAGGTGAAGTATGGCGGGCAGAAAGCCTACGTGTATGCGGACTACCTCAGCTGGGATGCCCCGGCGGCAAAGAAAAATACGTTCAGCGGTTATCTGGAGGGCTACGTGACGGATGCCGCGACGAACGGCCTGTCTCTCGTGACGAGCAACGGGAGCAGCTACTATTTCTACACGGGAGACGCGTACAAAAACACAGTGGACGGCATTCTGCTGGGCGACTGGATCGGCGTGTCCTACCGCTTCGACGGCAGCAATTACATTGCCACGGAGGTAGACGATTACAACAACCACAATTACAGCTACGATTACGACAGCGGGAATGCGGGGTACGAGGACAGCTACAGCGGCGGATATCAGGACATGGAGTCCTACGGCACGGTGATCGCATACGGCATGTCCGCGATCACGGTGGCGCTGGACAACGGAATCACTCTGAGCGCGGCGAAGGACAACGTGAGCATCTACGGCAGTCTGTACGAGGGGGCGTACGTCCTGGTCGATTACATCGGAGACTATATGTACGAGATTACGGAAATCTAGTACGGCATTTGCCAAAGAACCGGGCGTGACACCCGGGTAGCTGTGTGAGCTGTCGGGCGGAGAAGCTGACAGGCTTCTCTGACCCGGCAGTTTTTTTGTCCCGAGAGGGGAACATGCGAAGGAGGAGATATGAGATGAGAGCGGGAATTGCGGCGGCAGCGCTCGCGCTGGCCCTGGCCGGAGTTTCAGGCCATGCGCTGGCAGCGCCAAAGACATTGAAGGTGGGCGTGCGGGACGACATCATGCACTTCGGATACCTGAATCCGGAGACCGGAAAGTATTACGGGATGGAAATTGACCTGGCGGCCAGGCTGGCGGACGCGATCGGGTATGACACGGTGGAGTACGTCACCGTGCAGCCGGACAACCGGAAGCAGATGCTTCTGGACGGCGAGGTGGACTGCCTGATCGCGGCCTACTCCGTGAGTGAGACGAGACTGGAAAATTTTGATTTTTCGGAGTCGTACTACACGGATTACAGCAGCATTATGGTCGAGAAATCCTCTCTGATCCACGAGATGCGCGAGCTGGTCGGGAAACGGATCGGCGTGCTCGACGGGGCCAACACCGCGCCGAAGCTCGCGATCCGGATGACGGAGGAGGGATTGATCGGATCGGAGGAGGAGCTGGAGCCTTCCCTTGTGAAGATGGATTCCTACAGTGAGCTGTCGGTCGCCCTCGAGGAGGGGACCGTGGATGCCGTGTGTATGGACGGCTGTATCGCCCGGGCGTACATGGAGGATGACAGAGAGATCCTCGAGGAGAAGATTGCACAGGAGGAGTATGCGGTGGCGACGCAGAAGGACTCCGAGCTGAGCGGCGCTGTGGGGACGGCAATTTCGCAGCTGCTCTCGGACGGGACGATTGACGGCCTGATTGAAAAATGGAGCTAGGGAGGAAGGAGAAAATGGCGAAGAGACTGAGAGGGAAAGCGATTGCGGCCTTTCTGCTGGAGATCATCTGTGTTGTGATATTCGGATACTTTCTGGTAGAGATGCAGACAAGCCTTTCTGTTGACAACCAGCAGGAAAATACACAGGAAAAGCTGGACGAGATGCAGCCGCTCATCGACAGCGCGGACGAGGCGGCCGCGCAGAATGAGCAGAGCTACGACGAGGTGTACCAGTCCAAGGCGGCGAGCGTGGCCTACATGGCGAACTACGACGAGACGTTCGAGGCGGAGGACGCCAGGCTGAAAGAGCTGGCCGGCAGGATGAATGTGGACAATATTCTGATCATCGACCGGGAGGGAAAGCAGCTCGCGAGGGCGAAGAAATCGGCGGCCAACTTCATGTACCCGAGGTACAACCAGCTTCGGACGGTGTTCGAGACGGGCGAGCCCTCGGAGGCGTTCGAGGTGATCATCGACGGCACGGTGCGCAGATACTACGGCGCGAAGATCGACGGCGAGCGGGAGGCTGTCATCGAGCAGGACCCGGAGGAGCTGCACACGCTGCAGGCGAACACGTCGTCCTGGAAGAGCATCCTGAGCAAGGTGAGCGTGGGTCTCAAGGGCTTCGCGTTTGCCGTGTCGAACCAGGACTATACGTTCCTGTACCATCCGCAGGAGGAGCTTGTGGGGCTTGACTCCCTCGATGCGGGGCTTCGCGCGGAGGATTTGGCGGACAACCGTTTCGCGTGGATGAGCATCAACGGGGAGCGGTTCTTCTGCGGCGTCAAGAGCATTCCGGCGGACGATGCGTTCGTGATCTGCGCGGTGCCGGAGGAGGAGATGACCTCGTCGAGGAACGTCACGGTGGCCGTGGTGCTGTTCATCTTCTTTGCCGTCATCACCGCCGTGGTGGTGTACTCCGTGCTGATCTTAGGAGAGCAGAGCAACTCCGGTGGACGGGTGCGGGTGCTTGGCGGGCTCTGGTACAACAGGACTGTGGGCAGAAAGCTGCTGACGTTCTCGGGTGTGGGACTGCTGCTGATCGTCGTGGTGTCCTTCTACATGCAGACGCTGTTCTCGCTCTCCCTGCGGTCGATGAGCAACAACCGGCAGGTGCAGGAGATCGGGGAGGTCCTGAAGCAGAACGACGAGGAGGTCGGGCTGGTCACGGCGCAGTACAACCGCCGCTACCTGAACAAGTGCCAGGTGGCCGCGGACATCCTGAGCGGCAACCACCAGCTCTGGACGAAGGAGGAGCTGGCTCGTCTAAGCAAAGTGCTGGGCGCCGAGTTCCTGCTGATCTTTGACAAGGACGGAAGAGAGGTCGTGTCGGATTCGTCCTACGTGAATTTCACCGTCAGCGACAACCCGGAGGACCAGTCCTACGCGTTCGGCAGTCTGCTGCAGGGCCTGGAGTACTACATCCAGGAGGCACAGCCGGATGAGATATCCGGGACGTACCGCCAGTACATAGGCGCGCTTCTGCGGGATGAGAACGGGGACGCGGACGGATTCGTGCAGATGAGTGTTGTGCCGGACAAGCTGGAGCGCGCGCTCGGGACGACGACGCTCCCGGCGGTTCTCGGGGGAGTGAAGGCCAGCGCGGGCGGCTTTGCCTTCGCGGTGGACAAGGAGACGCAGAATTTTGCGTACTTCCCGGATGAGCGGATCAACGGGAGGAGCGCGGTAGAGTACGGCATGACGGAGAAGCAGTTCCACGACGGGTACTGTGACTACCTTACCGTAAATCACAAACAATACTTTGCATCGAGCCTGGAGACGGACAGCAGCCTGATCTATGTGGCAGTGCCCAAGGAGCGGCTGATGGCGACAAGGCTTCCGGTCGCGTTGGCCAGCGGGGCGGCGAGCTTCTGCTGCCTGCTTCTCGTATTTTTGCTCCTGGCCTTCGGCGGAAAGGGCAGCGCCGTTCTGACGGAAGCGCAGGAGGAGACGGCGGCGCGCGGGCCGATGGTGGAGGTGATGATGCCGGACGGCACGACGAAGAAGTCGGAGGCGGCGGCCAGCAGGTGGTCGAACAGCGGCATCCGCTGGAAGGAGAAGACGCCGGAGCAGAAGCTGCTCTCGGTACTGGAGGGCCTGCTGTCCGTGCTGGCGCTGGCCATCTGCATCGCAGTGGTGTTCAAGGACCGGTTCTTTACCGGAAATTCGATTTTCCTGCACATCATCGAGGGCAACTGGGAGCACAGCCTGAACGTGTTCGCGCTGACCGGGTGCATCCTGATTATCTGCGTCGGCAGCGTGGCGGTCCTGATCCTCCGGGAGATTCTGCAGCTGCTCTCGCGGGCCATGAACGCGAAGGGTGCGACGATCTGCCAGCTGCTGCGCAATTTTATCAAGTACCTGTTCGTGATTGCCATGCTGTACTACTGCTTTGCGCTGTTCGGCGTGGACACGCAGACGCTGCTGGCCTCTGCGGGAATCCTGTCGCTGGTCATCGGCCTTGGGGCGAAGGAGCTCGTCTCGGATATTCTGGCGGGGCTGTTCATCATCTTTGAGGGAGAGTTTCAGGTGGGCGATATCGTGACCGTCGGGGACTGGAGAGGAACCGTGCAGGAGATCGGTGTGCGCACGACGAAGATCATGGATGCCGGCGAGAACGTGAAGATCATCAGCAACAGCGCCGTGAGCGGCGTCATCAACATGACGAAGCGCAACTCCTACTGCTACTGCGAGCTGGGGCTCGGCATCACGGCGGAGATCACGCTGGAGCGGATCGAGGAGATCCTGGAAAAAGAGCTGCCGGGACTCCGGAAAAAGCTGCCCGCAATTCTGGCAGGCCCGTCCTACAACGGCGTGTACTCTTTGAGCGGCAGCAATGTGAATGTCCGGCTGGTGGCGGAGTGTAACGAGGCGGACAAGGCGAAGCTGGGGAGAGATATGACGCGCGAGATGAAGCTGATTCTGGACAGACACGGCATCACAATCAACTCGGCGAGCCATTCCTGACGGCTGGGCGCAGGTCTGCGCTCCGTTTCCCATTTTTTTGCATGGCTGAACGGTGAGAGGTTGAAATTGATCGGAAAATCTGTATAATAGGTAGAAAATCGCAGCTGCCGGGGAGCGGGAGAGTTCCGGGGACCGGGCAGCGAAGGGACAAGGAGTACAGTTATGCCGGTATTTGATTTTGGCAGCGCTCCGGCGGAGCCTAAGAAGGCGCCGGAGTGCACTTATACAACCTTTCGGTCGGAGGATGCGTCGGCGTCGCCCGAGAAGCCGATCCTCCTGCTCGACAACAGGAAGCGCGAGTGGCCGCACCATTCCTGCGGCGTGTTTGTGAACCCGATCAAGCGCACCGCGTTTGCGTTCAAGGAGGAGGACGGCGTGTATGAGGCGGACATCCTGCAGATCGACGCACGGTTTGTGAGTTTGCTGCGGTGGCTGGGGGAGAACCACATCCACGTGCGGCTGTCCGGGGCGAACCGCGCGGATGGCTATGCGGTCTACCGCATCCGCGAGACCGCGTTCGGCGGCGGGACGAAGCTCTCCGCCGAGGACGGATTTCTGCAGTTTATGATCGAGCGGCTGTTCGCGAGCAGCGCGCCGTGCGAGGAGGCGGAGGACGAGGACGGCGAGGAGGCCGGGGACGACATGAAGCTGACGAGCCTGCAGAGCATCACGGACTTCATGACGTGCGCGGGCAGGACGCTCCCGGACAATATCCGGCTCTGGGCGAGGCGCAACCTTGCCGTGGCGCGCTCGAACGAGGTGTCGCCGGAGGAGCGCCGCCACGCGCAGCGCGCGCTCTCGATCATGATGAATATCCAGTGGAAGCACAACTACTTTGAGTCGATCGACCCCGAGGAGGCGCGGCGGATCCTGGACGAGGAGCTGTACGGGATGGAGCGCGTGAAGCAGAGGATCATCGAGACGATCATTCAGATCAACCGCACGCACACGCTCCCGGCGTACGGATTGCTGCTCGTGGGTCCGGCCGGCACCGGGAAATCCCAGATCGCCTACGCGGTCGCCCGGATTCTGAAGTTGCCGTGGACGACGCTCGACATGAGCTCGATCAACGACCCGGAGCAGCTGACCGGCAGCTCGCGCGTCTACGCAAATGCGAAGCCGGGGATTATCATGGAAGCGTTTTCCGCCGCCGGGGAGTCGAATCTCGTCTTCATCATCAACGAGCTGGACAAGGCGGCCTCCGGGAAGGGCAGCGGCAACCCGGCAGATGTGCTGCTGACGCTGCTGGACAACCTCGGCTTCACGGACAACTACATGGAATGTATGGTGCCGACGGTCGGCGTCTACCCGATCGCGACTGCGAACGACAAGAGCCGGATCAGTGCGCCTCTTATGTCGCGCTTTGCGGTGATCGAGATTCCGGACTACACGGCCGAGGAGAAAAAGATCATCTTCTCGCGGTTCGCGCTCCCGAAGGTTCTTGACCGCATGGGGCTTCGCGCAGATGAGTGCATCGTCCCGGATGAGGCGCTGGATGCAGTGATCAGCCGGTTTGCCGACACGACCGGCATCCGCGACCTGGAGCAGGCCGCCGAGCACATCGCCGCAAACGCCCTGTACCGGATCGAGGTCAACCACGTGCCGCAGGTCGTGTTTGACGAGGCGATGGTGCGGGAGCTGCTTGGGTAGAAGATAAAAGTAAGGTGAATGGTCAGTATTTGTGAGAAAAAAAGTGAAAAATGTGGTTGACAAACCGGAAAACGGGTGGTAATATATGACTCGCTGCTGAGGAAATCCTTCTTAAAAGGTGCGAATCTGACAGCCGTCACCGCGAAGCGGCGATGAAGGAAAGAAAAAAGTTGAAAAAAGTTGTTGACAAACCGAGAGACATGTGATATTATATCAGAGTTGCTCCGGTAAAGAAAACAGCCTGGATCAATAAAGAACCTTGATAACTGAACAGTGAAACAATCTTGAAAAATTCTTAACAAGTTTTATTTTTTAAGGAACTGACCTTTAAAAACAGTAAAGGGATAGATAGCCAAGTAGTTATCTTGACCAATCAAACACTTTATCAGAGAGTTTGATCCTGGCTCAGGATGAACGCTGGCGGCGTGCTTAACACATGCAAGTCGAACGGGGT
>JAETOO010000003.1 GCA_021771715.1 Oscillospiraceae bacterium | reverse complement strand
GTGCACTGCGGATCTCGTCGATCCACCTCTGCGTGCGTGCATCACAGCATATACTCTTGCAGTGCACTGCGGATCTCGTCGATCCACCTCTGCGTGCGTGCATCACAGCATATACTTGTGCAGCGCACTGCGGATCTCGTCGATCCGCTGCCTCGCGATCTCCTCCACGGTCACTCCTTCGAGGCTCGCCAGATACTCCTGCTCCTGCGCGTACAACTCTTCCACCAGCGCCCGGTCGAGCTGCTCATAGTGGTTGTATCCAATCCAGTCCTCCAGACTCACCGGCGTCTCGTAGCCGAGCTTCTCATCCGTCAGCTGCTTCAGATCGATACACTGTGCGCGGTCCAGGATTCCCTCCCAGTACTCGAGCACCTCATTGACGTGGTCTCCGATCTCATAGCGGCGCGCTCCCCCGTCATAGATTGTGCACTTTTCAAACAGGACATTGCGCAGGCTCAGTGTCCTGCGGCGGTATTCCGGCGCGAGAATGCCGTCCTTCCAGTAGAAGTCGACGTACGGCAGGTTGATTCCCGTCACGCCCCGCTCCTTGTACGTGTTGAAGATGCCCTCGTAGTACACCGTGATAAAGCCCTCAAACTCCGGCCAGAATTCCCGGATCTCCTCGGTCAGTTTCTCCATGACCTCAATGCCGGTATTTCCGCCGATCGTGAAGAAAATGATGTTGCGCAGCTTCGCCTTCATCCTGCAGTAATGCTTCGTCAGATACCGCAGGCAGTGCACCAGCGTGTCGCCGGTCGCGATGATATCCCCGATCAGCAGCGTGCTGTCCGGCACCATCGCCAGCTTGCTGTACTTGATCACCAGGCCGGAGATTGTGTCATCGTGGAAGACGCGCTCGCTCGAGAGGAAGCTGATGTCGTGCACGCGGATCTTCTCGCGGTAGCAGCTCTCCTCGAGCGGATAGTTCAGCGCGCCGCGCAGGATCGAGAGAATATTCGCACTCGTGATATCGCCCTCCTCCTTAAAAAACTTCATCATCCGCGACGTCGCATTCAGCAGGCAGTGATACACCTCATAACCCACGATCTCAGGCGTATTCAGCAGCCTTCTCGTCCCCTCCTCGGACACGATGTAATACTTGTTGACAAAGTTTCCGCCCTCGAGACGATAGCACTCTACGCCATGATCCGAAAACTGCGGTACAATCGTTACTCCATTTAACAGCTCAAACATAAAACACCCTCCCTTTTGGCAGACATGGAAACGGCCAGCCCTCCTCGCGGAAAAGCTGGCTGTTCTGCTTCAACCTGTTTTTTTGTCAGATACCCTGTCTGAAGGGGGCACTTCAGCCACTGACTGTAAAGCGCGCTCCAAGTCCTGTCAATCGTCCCACCCGATGCCATAGCTTCAACCTCCAGACACATACTCTGAAAATCATATAATAAGGCTCGAAAAATGTCAACAAAAAAATAAAATCCTAGCCAAACCGCGACTCACTATCTCTTCTTGACAAAGGTTTTGAAAATGATTATCCTGACATAGAAGCTTTGGGCTTTGATTCCCAGATGTCGATTTTGTTTTGACCTGTGCCTCGCCCAAACCGGCGGGGCGGATGTTCGGAGGCTTTTTATGACAAACCATACACCCATTTCCGGGATCTCCGGCAGCACACTCAAGCTGATCGCTGTCGTCACCATGCTGACCGACCACGCCGGAGCCACCGTGATCCGGGCCATCTGGCGGCACCCTGCCGTCTCGTCCGTGCCGGAGCGTTACACGCTCTGGTCCCATATTTACGCCGCTTCCCGGGATATCGGCAGGATCGCGTTTCCGATCTTCTGCTTTCTGCTCGTCGAGGGCTTTCTGCACACGCGCAATGTCCGAAAATACGCCGAACGGCTCCTGCTCTTCGCCCTGATCTCAGAGCTGCCGTTTGACCTGGCGCTCAAGGGAAGCTGGTACTACCCGGCCAAGCAGAACGTCTACTTTACGCTGCTCATCGGCCTGCTCGTGCTCATCGGCCTGCGCTATGTCGCACAGTACCCCTGGGCTCCGGCGCCAGATCCTGACGTACGGCGCGGCGGCGCGACGACTTCCGGACGCTCTGCCGTCAATCCACCGCCGTCCTATGACCCGGCCACCGGTCGTCCGGCTTCCGGAGGACCTGCTTCCGGCAGACCTGCTTCCGGCGAACCTGCTTACACCCGTTCTGCTTCCCGTGATCCAAGCACCGGACGCCAATCTGCCCGATCCGTACTGCCTCGGCTGCGTCACTGGCTCTGGCTCCCGATTCTCGCGGCGGGGATGTACCTGGCGCTCTGGCTCGACACGGACTACAATTTCAAGGGTGTCTTCCTGATCGCTGCGCTGTACCTGACCCACTCCAACCGCCTCTATCAGTGCGCCGGTGGGGCGGCAGCCGTCGCGTGGGAGCTTCCGGCACCCATCGCGTTCATCCCGGTGCTGCTCTACAACGGGACGCGCGGCCTGAAAATGAAATACTTCTTTTACTGGTTCTATCCAGTACATCTGCTCGTCCTGCACGTGCTCGCAGAGTACGCAGTACCGGCCGTGCTCGGATGAGCGATTCGCAGCCCTGCGCTGCAGAACATACAGACAGGAGGCTCTTCTTATGAATAAGAAGGAAATCGCTGAGATCAAGCGACTCTTCACCCCGGACCGCTGTCCACTCACGCGGATCTGCGGCTGCTACGTCGACGGGGAGAAGCAGAAGAAACTGGAGATGAAGGAGGCTTTTCTCTCCCTCTCCGACGAAGAAATGTTCAAATATTTTGATATTTTGAAAAAAACGCTCTCCGGCACGGCCGGAAAGAATCTGCTCGACATGGAGTTCCCGCTCGCGCAGGAAGCAGGCGGCGGCACGCAGGAATTTCTGCTCCGACTCAAGCAGAGTCAGCTCAAGGACGACGCGCTGCTCGAGGAATTTTACGACAAGGTCATCGAGACCTTCATGTACCCGGAGAATTACTTCATCATCCTGGTGCACGGCGCCTATGACATCCCAAAGAAGGGGAGCGACAATCTCGAGCAGTTCGACGCCTCTGAGGACGTCTACGAGTTCGTGCTCTGCTCCATCTGCCCGGTCAAGCTGACGAAGCCCGGGCTCTCCTACAACGAGGAGACGAACACGATCAGCGAGCGCATCCGCGACTGGTTCGTCGAGATGCCCGTAACCGGATTTCTGTTTCCCGCATTCACCGACCGCAATACCGACATCCACGGGATTCTCTACTACTCAAAGAACCCGGACGAATTAAATCCGGACTTTGCCCGGCTGCTTTTAGGCTGTGAGCTCCCGCTGACCGCCTCGTCGCAGAAGGAGACGTTCAACACCCTTGTCGCGGACACGCTGCTCGCCGACTGCACCTACGAGACCGTCAAATCCATCCACGAGACGCTGAACACCCTGCTCGAGGAGCGCAAGGACGATCCTGAGCCGATCGTGCTCGAGAAGGACGACGTCAAGCGGCTGCTCTACGACAACGGGGCCGCCGATGAGGTGCTTGAGCACTTTGACGAGGAATTTGAGCAGGCCACCGGAGGCGAGTCCCGCACGCCGATCCTCGTCTCCAACGTCGTGAGCACGCGCAAATTCGAGATCCGCACGCCGGACATCGTCATCCAGGTCAAGCCGGACCGCGCAGATCTGATCGAGACGAGGGTCCTTGACGGGCGTCTCTGCTTTGTGATCCCCGCGGACGACTCCGTCGAGGTGAACGGCATTCCGATCCGCTCCGCGGTATCGCCGGAGGAGGACGATTTAGATGTGCTGGCCGAATCAGACGACCCGGATGCGCTGGCTGAATCAGATTCCCAGGCGCTCCGGGAAGCTGCAGTCTCCGGGATTCCGTTTGAGGAGTTGTAGCTTTCCCTGCCTGCGCACACACCGCGAAGTCTCGCTGCTGTTCGCGGCCGGCAGGGCCATCAACCATAACCTGAAACGATCAATCATAATACGAAAAACACTGCACTATCTTTAAGGAGGTATCATCTTATGCAGACAACACTTGACTGGAATACCTATTCCGAAATCGCACGGCAGGCCGCCGCGGAGGGCTGTGTCCTGCTGCGCAACGAGAACGAGGCCCTTCCGGCGTGCGCCGGAGAGACCGTCGCCGTGTTCGGCCGCATCCAACTCGACTACTACAAGAGCGGTACCGGCTCGGGCGGCATGGTCAACGTCCCGTACGTCCGCTCCATCCTCGACGGGCTGCAGGCCCACCCGGAAATCCGGATCTACGAGCCGCTGCTCGCTACATACCGCGATTGGACGAAGGAGCACCCCTTCGACCGCGGCACCGGCTGGGGCACCGAGCCGTGGTGCCAGCAGGAGATGCCGCTTGAGGATTCCGTCGTGGAGGACGCGGCACGCCACGCCGATCTCGCGCTGGTCGTGCTGGGCCGCACCGCGGGCGAGGACCGCGACAACAGTGCGACAGAGGGCAGCTACTACCTGACCGACGGCGAGCGCGCGATGCTCGCAAAGGTCTGCTCCGCCTTCTCCCGCACCGCGGTTCTCCTGAATGTCGGAAACATCATCGACATGAAGTGGGTTTGCGAGTACAAGCCCTCTGCCGTCCTCTACGTCTGGCAGGGCGGCATGGAGGGCGGCATGGGCGCAGCCGATGTCATCTGCGGCACCGTCTCCCCCTCCGGCAAGCTCTCCGACACGATCGCCCTCGACTTCACCGATTACCCGTCGAGCGCCAATTTCGGCTCCCACACGGAGAACCTCTACACGGAGGACATCTATGTCGGCTACCGGTATTTTGAGACCTTCGCAAAGGACCGCGTGCTCTATCCGTTCGGCTTCGGACTCTCCTACACCAGCTTTGCGATCGGCGGACTCGCCGTGAAGGAAACCTCTGAGCACTCTGAAAAATGCCTGACCATAGATGCCACAATCACAAACACCGGCACCCGTCCGGGCAAGGAGGTCGTGCAGGTCTACGTCGAGGCTCCGCAGGGACTCCTCGGAAAGCCGGCCAGCGTCCTCTGTGCTTTCGCGAAAACGGACTGCCTGCAGCCGGGCGAGGCGCAGACACTCACCATGACCGTCGAGACGTCCGCGCTCGCGTCCTACGATGACAGCGGCGTGACCGGTCACAAATCCTGCTACGTCCTCGAGGCCGGTCAGTACCACCTCTACGTCGGCGCGGATGTGCGCAGCGCCGCCCTCGCCGGCAGCTTCACGGTAGCGGAGACCTTCGTCACCAGAGCGTGCCAGGAGGCAATGGCGCCGGTCAAGACCTTCTCGCGGCTGCACTCACAATTTGCAACCGCAGGAGCTTCCCGTGCGCAAACCGGACAGGAGGAAACTTCCGCTCTGTCGGCCGCACCTGCTGAAACTTCTGCCCCGCAGGCCGCATCAGCCGAGGCTCCCTCTTTGCAGACCGCACAAGCGGAGACTTCCGCTCCGCAGACTGCATCAGCTGAACCTTCCGTCCTGCAGCCTTCCTACGAGCCGGCCCCGCTGCGGACCGTTCGTCCGGACGACCGCCGTGCCGCAAGGCTGCCGGACTGCCTGCCGTACACCGGCGACCGCGGCTGGAAGCTCGCAGATGTGCGCGACGGCAAAGTCGGGTTCCCGGAATTTCTCGCCCAGCTCTCGGACGCTGACCTGATCCACATCGTCCACGGAGAGGGCATGTGCAGCCCGAAGGTCACACCGGGCACCGCCGCTGCCTTTGGCGGCATCACCGAGTCGCTGCAGCACTTCGGCATCCCGGCAGGCTGCTGCTCTGACGGCCCCTCCGGCATCCGCATGGACTGCGGCGCGACGGCCTTCAGCCTCCCGAACGGCACACTGCTCGCCTGCTCCTTCAACCTCCCGCTCGTCACACAGCTGTTTGAGCTGGAGGGTCTGGAGCTGCGCAGCAACCACATCGACACGCTGCTCGGCCCCGGCATCAACATCCACCGCAATCCGCTGAACGGCAGGAATTTTGAGTACCACTCCGAAGATCCCTACCTCACCGGAAAGATGGCGGAGGCACAGGCCGCTGGCATGGATGCCTCTGGCGTCACAGGCACCCTGAAACATTTCTGCGGAAACAACCAGGAGACCTGCCGCCACGACGTGGACAGCGTCGTCTCCGAGCGCGCGCTGCGCGAGATCTATCTGAAGCCGTTCGAGATCTGCATCCGCTCCGGCCATGTCCGCTCCGTCATGACCAGCTACAATCCGGTCAACGGCATCTGGAGCGCCGGCAATTACGATCTGAATACCACCATCCTGCGCGGCGAATGGGGCTACACCGGAATGGTGATGACCGACTGGTGGGCGAAGATGAACGACGACGGCCATCCGGCTGACCGAACAAATCTCGCGGCGATGGTCCGCGCACAGAATGACGTCTTCATGGTCACCCCGGATGCCACGGCCAGCCAGGACAACCTGGCCGCCTCCCTCGCTGACGGGACGCTGACGCGCGCGGAGCTTGTGCGCAGTGCCGAGAACATCTGCCGCTTCCTGCTCACATCCCCCGCGATGGAGACGCTGCTTGGCACCTACACTCCGATTGAGCACCGGAACCGCCCGAGCGAGCTCGCAGGTCTCGACGAGGGAAGCATGGAGGAGGTCGAGGTCGGCGACGACACACAGATCTCCCTGCTCCAGTACCCGACCGAGGCCGGAACCTTCTTTCTGCTGTCGCTGCACTTTGCGGCAGAGGGTGCTTACCGCTTCTCGCTGACCGCCTCCACGGAGTTCTCTGAGCATGCTCAGATGGCCGTCACCCTGAACATCGACGGCACGGTCCTGCACACCTACTCCTACCACGGAGGAAGCACCGAGCCGATGACACTCTCCCGTGACAAGGAACTGCGCGGCACCACACACTACCTGAAGGTCTTCTTCTCCCACACCGGGTTGAAGCTGCACAGTCTGCGCATCCAGAAGCTGTAAAAAACAGCTCCTGGGAGGCGGTGATCAGCCGCCGTCCTCTCACACCACCTGCCCGAACCACGTTATCCGGGTAAAGGTAACATCTTGCCGACTGCCCGTGTCATGTAAAAAGCTGTCAGTAGAACCCGTAACAGGTTTCGATCTGACAGCTTATCTTTGAATCTCACACATACCGTAGCTGGTTTCGATAAAATAGCCCTCGATTTCCAAGTCACGCCCGTATGCTTCATACTCAATGTAATGTTGCAGACTGGGCTATTATTCATAAGTGTGATTATTTTAATTTCTTTAATTCTTCAAGTGTTCTGTCCAAATTGTCTTTGTGCCAATTTTCCAGTCCTGTTCCTGCTTTTTTCGCACTTAAACTTCCTGACGCTCGCAAGTTGCTTAACTCTTTTTGTTGCGTTGATAACCGGATCGTGTCTGTATCCGTTGTGATTGAAATTACATAATTCAATAAATCTTCTGTAATTTCAACAGATTTAATACTGGAATATAAAATTTGCAGGATTTCTTCTTTCTTGAATGTCATATTCATTTTCATTAAGTTAAATGGAATCAGCACTATTTCATTTTGACAAAGTTGTAACACATAGAACTCTGAATTAAAAAAATCAAGAATTTTAGAACTTAAATTATGTGGGGCATATTTAACAATAATGCAGTTACCCTCATTTGGTTCAAGTCCTATTTCTCTTATAATATCATATACCTTTTTTTCTGTTGCCATTTTTATATCCTCCTTTATTTGGTTGATTCTGCAATTACATCATAAACCATTTCTTTCTAAATGTAAAGTATTTCTTACTATCCAAAACAATATAAAAGATTCCTTCTAATTTGGAATCCTCTATATCTTATTACCCGCTCTTGTCTACTCAATTTTTTTTAGTATAAGAACCGAAATGATTTCTACAGTTATGAAAGAATTATATATAAATTGTACAATATGGCCATAAAATAAGTAATCTATCACATACTGTTGTTGCCACATTGTGCCCGTTATATTTGCTATTATATTGACTATTATAAAAAAGTAAACAAACGATATTACACTGGCTTTACCAAAAATCTTCCAGCCTCTTTCATCCCGGTTTCTTTTAAGCAAGATCATAACAATTAAAATCAGTGAAACAATCAATCCAATATATGACTGAATAGTAAATAAATATGTATTATGAATTAGGTTGTATAAAGCTGGCAACATAACTATTTTTCCTCCCTGAAATCAAACAACTCTTCTATGGAAACACCAAACACTTGAGCGATACTATATGCTAAAAGCATAGACGGATTATATCGGTTCCGTTCAAGCTGAATAATTGTTTGTCTTGATACCCCCACAAGGTCAGCAAGTTCTTGCTGGCTCATTCTTTTCGTTGCTCTGAATACGTGAATTTTACTATCAAACTTATACTTATCTTTAACAGCCACTTGCTCACCACCTTTACTGGAATATTCTAGTGCTGATTATAACATATTTCTTACTTTTTATGAAATATTTTTTAATTTCAAGTCCTCCTTTTCCGTAGCTGTAAGGTACCGCTTGAAAAAAATCTTCTTATGTGCCAGGGCAAGAGCCGGGTGAATAGAAAAGGAACGCTTTTTGATTGCGTTCCATAGTCTATGAGATATTGATTTTTCGTTTTCTAATACTGATGTGCTGTACTATATCTTTGCAAATCTGGATCAAGATATTGCCGTGACAAACGAATCACTAAAACTTCTCCGAGCCTAGACCTGCTGTGCACGCTCGAACTGGTCAGGTGTACAACTGGAGTTTATGAAGGATTCTCCTCCCTTGCTTTCCTGAGTATGTTCACAATAAAAGCATGCTTGCCATTTGTATATGCCTCTCTATCGTTCGGATACTGATTCGCAAGTTCTTCTTTTAATCTCGAATACTTCATTGCTTCCTCTTCATGTGCGTTCAAATAATCCCGCATGTTCAGGTAATCCGTCCATGCTTTTGCTCCGTATAGCACCGCATGAATATGGTGAGTACGTATATCCCGCTGAAAGTCCCCGCAAACATACAGGTGCTGATCCGGTTGATCCTGGCCGCGGTAAACAATCCCATGCTCCTGCAAACGATCATTGCAGTCCGTCAGCTTGTCAAAGCTGGACACTCCGACCGCAATATCGATAATCGGTTTCGCCTGAATGCTTTTTATAGAAGTACTTCCGATATGCTGTGCATCCACAAGAACCTCTTTTAGAATATTTTTCAAAGTCTCAATCATTACCTGAGCGGATGTTTCCCACTCTACGCTGTGCGGCTCTAAGGACACACAGCCTCTCTGCAATCCGATTGACATACCCCTTCACCTCCGCAAATTGATCATTTACTCTCTAAATTTTGTACCCGAAATCCGGAATCTGGCCCCAGCGCTCCCGGCCATAGCGGTCGAGCAGCCGCTCAAACTCCTCATCCGTGACCGGCAGGATACCCCCGTGTCGCTTTTTTGCGGCTCCCATATCATACGAGCCCTCCTCCGGGATCGTAAATATGCCGGACGCCAGATCCTCCGTCAACAGCGGCAGATAGCCCTTGCCCTCGGCGAACCGGTCCGCGATCACACACCACGTCCGGCCATCCGGCAGCAGATAGCCCTCCGGTCCCTCCACGCCTGACAGCTCCTCCAGCGTCTGCGACGGAATTTTCGTGTACGCTCCCGTCAGTCGATCTGCCCGCTCCAGGATCAGCTTTTTTCTCACCTCATCCTTCGAGATGCGGTAGTAGTACCCGCCATCCTCCAGAATCGTCGTGTCAATCACGGAGTGCTCCCGCTCCAGGTAGACAAACGGCTCTGAGAATTCCCGGAAGTCTCTCGTCCACACCGCGTAGATCCGCTGTTTCCCTTCCGTCTCCCCGGCAAGCCTTGTCATCGACGCAAAGAACACGAGAAACGCCTCCCGCTCCTTATCGTAGACCGCCTCCGGCGCCCAGACGCAGCCCGCCTGCGGCACTCCGACCGTGTGGGCCTCCTCCTTCCCCCAGTTTACCAGATCCGCGCTCCGCCAGACGATCAGGTCACGGCTTCCCTCCTCTTCCGCCGCGCGCCAGCCCAGTCCCGCCTCGATCCGCAGGTCTGTCGCGATCAGATAAAACTGCTGCTTCCTGGGATCGCGAACGAGAAACGGATCGCGCACTCCGCACGTCCCCGTCCGCGAATACAGCACCGGCCGGCCGCCGTTCAGATCCTTCCAGTGAAGCCCATCCCGGCTCACCGAAAAATAAATTTGTTCTCCGTCCTTGTGTTCTCCTGTAAAATGTACAAACAAATATCCTGACATATCCTCTCTCCTGTATGTATTTTTCTCAAAAATGACCTGCGGAACGAACGCTCCCTCCTATATGGCGTGGTCGATCGGAAGATGCGCTCCGGCCCAGACTTTTCTGCCGCTCCAGGGACAGTCGCCCCCGCTCTCCCCTTCCAAAACCTGCCAAACAGATTTCGCCACCATGTAGGCGCTCGTCTTCCCCGGAAAATTGTAAATGATAGAATGATCCTCTCTATCATCATACAATCTATGCCAGCTCTTTGCCAGTGTTTTTTCAGCAAATTTCAGCCTTGGCTTTTCCCTTCCATCACCTCCTGCCTCTGACATCAAGTAACCGCCCCGTAAAAAAGCGCCCCGGCTATCCGAAACGCTCTAAGACGCACCTGCAAAAAGGGAGCGGCACTCACACCGCTCCTGTCATCTCTTCTGTTATCTTTTCAGGCAATATACCCTTGTCCGGTTCACTCCCTGTGCCTCGACATCATCCATTTCGGAAAGTAAAGCACGCGTTCTCGGCACACTCAACCCAAGTATTCCTGCAATATCTCTTGCCCTTGCAGTCTCATGTTCCTGCAAATACGACCTGATTTTTTCCAAATTACAATTTGTTTTTATCGCTTGTTTTTTATCGCTCGTTTTTTATCGCTCGTTTTTATTGCTTGTTTTCACGATAAATTTATACCTCATCAACTACCCGTCAACTAAATTGGGTGCTTCTATGCCAAATCGCTCCCTCAACACAGCATTCACCACAGAAATTTCATTTTTCCTGCTCTTCCCCAATGATACCAAACACACCCGAAAATTCCTATCATTTCCACAATAATTTCTTATGCTATAGTTTTCTACTTGCATCGCTTTTTCTATTCCATTTTCAGAGCAACAATCTCACTCTGCTCTTTCTCAAAACAAAAACAGGGCAGCAAACCTTTCGGTTCATCGCCCTGCCGTGATAATGGCGCTTTTATAAAATTCAAAAAATCCCGATCGCCTGTCCAATCCAATACCCCACTCCCAGCACCCAGCTGGTAAACACCCCATACAGAATCACCGGCCCGGCGATGGTGAAGATCTTGCAGCCGATGCCGAAGACCTGTCCCTCCTTCTTGTATTCGATCGCCGGGGCGGCCACTGAATTGGCAAAACCGGTGATCGGGACGAGCGTGCCTGCTCCGCCAAATTTTGCGAGTTTCTGGTACAGATTCAGGCCGGTCAGAAGGACGCTGAGCAAGACCAGTAGCAGCGACGTCCAGCTGCCCGCCGTATCTTGATCCAGCCCCATCGCCTTGCACCAGTTCAGGATTCCCTGACCAATCACACAGATCACGCCGCCTGTGACGAACGCCTTTATCATATTCAGCGGCAGACTGTGTGTCGGAGTGATTTTCTTGACATAATCATTGTATTCCTTGTTTTTTCTCTCTTTTAAAATATCCGGCATACGGAACTCCTTTCCAGCGCACTTTCCTGGGGGAGTCCGGCACTCTGCGAGGAAATTCTTAGTATAGCGTATCTGAAGTTCCTGCGCAAATTTTCGATGATATTTTTCGATAGTACGGTTCAAAAACACCGGCATAGAGGGCTATACCGAGGCTTTTGAGCTGAACTATCCGGAAAATAGATCGAACTATCTTCACAAGAGTTTTCTATACGCCATACTAATATTTCCCGCCAGCCGCCGCATTTCCCGGACAGCATGCGCTATACTATAAAAGATTTCCCATATGTCAAATTCTTATTCCTGTCTAGCGATACGGGCCAAAAAAGCTCCATACCTATTGTTCACTGTTAAAATATTAAACCATCCATAGGCCAAGTCCATAGCTCCTCTTCCCGCAGCGCTCACACAAGCCCAAAACTCCTCAGAAGATACAGCCAGGTCGTGATCGTGAACGCGCTGAGCATCGTCGTCAGCATGACCACGCTCGAGGACAGGACGCCCTCATGGCCCATATTCCGCGCCATCACGTAGCTGCTCACGGTCGTCGCAGAGCCGAGCATGATCAGGATCGCGATCAGCTTCTCCCGCCGGAAACCGCAGGCCACGGCCGCCGGAAGGAAGACGGCGCAGAAACCGACCAGCTTGATCGCAGACGCAAGCAGGGCGGGGCCCCGCTTGCCGAGCGCTTTTTTCAGGTCAAACGTCGCTCCCATCGCGATCAGGCCGACCGGTGTGGCCATCGACCCAATGCTCTTCACGGTCTTCCCGAGTATGTACGGCATCGGCAGTCTCAGAAGAGACCAGAGAAGCCCTGCGGCGATGCCGACAATGATCGGATTCGTCGCAATCTCGCGCAGCGTGCGCCGCAGCGTCGCCCTGTCGATTCCAGGCTGTCCCGGCCGGAAGAACGACAGCACGACCACCGCCATCACGTTGTAGAGCGGGACGCTCGCCAGGATCATCAGCGGCGCCATCCCGGCATTCCCGTATATGTTTTCGATCAGGGCAATCCCCAGAAGCGCCGCGCTGCTGCGGTAGGATGCCTGGATAAACTCTCCCTGAATCCCGCCATCCTTCAGCATACATGAGATCCCCGCGGCGGCGGCAATGCTGAGCACTGTCGCTCCAAAGCAGAACGCCACGAACCGCAGATCCCACACCTCTGTGAAGTCTACGGTCGCCAGATCCGAGAACACGAGCACCGGCAGCGGGACGCGGAACATAAACTGGTTCATTTTCTGTGCAAAGCCCTCATCCATCCAGCCGACCTTCTTGAGCAGCATCCCGACGACGACCATCAAAAAGACCGGAACGGTGGCATTCAGGCTGAAAATCAAGCTTTCCATCTCTTACCTCTTGTATCTATTTCCTTCTTACATCTATTTCCTTCTTGTATCCAGAAACCTTCCGGAAACCAAACGCTTTTCACCCCTCGACAATCAGGAATTTCCCGTCCGGCAGCGCAAAGACCTCCGCTTCCTCCAAAAGCTCCTCCTTTGAGAGCCCGGCTGTGTCCGTGCCGTTCTCCTCAAAATACTCCTTTACATCCCGAATGCTGTCGGCCACCACTGCCATGCAGTCCTCCAGAAACGCATCCGCCTCCTCGAGCGTCTCCGCCACCGGCTCGTCAAACAGCTGGGACTGATTCTTCAAAAATGTCTCCAGATACTCTTTTTTGTAGGTCATATGCTATCCTCCTTCTTTTCCTTCTTTTCTTTCTTTTCTTTCTTTTCCTTCTCTTCCTGTAGTCTTATCTGTTCACGCGGATACTATGCACCAGATTGTTGAACAATCACAGAACGGTTATCATCTTCCATCCTGCTCCGGCATAACAGCGCCAATCATCGACAGCACGCCATCAGTCTTCATCCCGCAGATTCGCGGCTCATCTCGCCTCTCTCATACACTCCCGCACGTTCGCGGCTCATCTCGCCTCTCCCATATGCTCCCACATGGCCACGGCTCATCTCGCCTCTCCCATATGCTCCCGCATGATCGCGTGAAACTGCCCGCCGCACCGCTCGACCTCGCCGAGCACCCTGTCGATCCCCGGCACGGTGTGCATCCAGTTCTCACGGCTGATCCCTTTTGTGACGACCGGGCAGACGAAGAACTGCGTATCCGGAAACTGCTCCTGATAGTACATCAGGCACCTTCGCGCGTGAAACGCCTGGCAGCACAGGAGCGCGCGCTTCGCGCAGATTCCGCTCCTGGCGAGGACCTCGCGGGAAAAGATGGCATTCTGGTACGTGTAGGTCGCTCGGTCCTCCCTGAGGATCGCCTCATCCGGCACTCCCGCAGCGCGCAGCACAGCGCGGAGGTACTCGAACTCCGTCTCGTAGCATCCGCCCTCTGTCGTCTGCTCCTTTGCGGCCTGCCTCTCCTGGTTCACATGCTGCACAGTGCCAGTCTCCGCATCCTTTCCGACAGGCTCTACCAGACGGGAAACATCCTCCTCCGGCATCACAAAATGCCCCCGTGTAATGCTGTATCGTCCGGACGGCAGGATATATGGCGCGTATCCCTGATGGTAGAGCTTGGCCGCACGTCTGGCAGCATCCGGGTAGCTTCCGCCCGGCACAAAAATGACATCCGCCGGCTCCGGCTGATCCTCCACAAAGATAAACTCCGTGATACAATCATAAAAATTTCCCATATTCATTCTCCCTGCCAGATTTCTCCTGTCCGTCCTCTTCTCCATCTCTTCCGTCACGCTCAGCCCGATGTCTTCTCCATTTTCACCTTCACTCTCGCCCCGGCCTTTTCTCCGTCTTTGATTTCACTCTCGGCCCGGCCTTTTTCATCTTCGTCTTCCCTCCCGGTCTGGTATACATCGTCTTCCCGCATTAGCCACGCCTCCCGCAGCCTCTGCATAGCCGCCCGAATCTGATCCTCGGTCATATTTGCGTAGCCCAGAAGTACCGTCTGGGACTCCCGGCCGGACGCCTCGCCGACGTAGTAGCGGGACAGGCCGTAGACGAGGACGCCGTGCTCTGCCGCCTCCCTGATCGCCGCCGCCTCCGACCTGCCGTCCAGAAACGTCAGCAGCAGATGTACACCTGCATGCTCTCCGTTGACCTCGCAGATCCCGCGGAAGCGCTTAAGCTCCTCGAGCAGCACATCATGCCTGCTCTTGTAGATCGCGCGCATCTTGTTCAGGTGGCGCTCGTAGTAACCCTCATTGAGAAAACCGGCGATGATTCTCTGATCGACCCGCGACACCGTCGAGGAGATCACACGCCCGCGCGCGCGGTAGACAGGCAAAAGCGCTTTCGGCAGCACCAGATAGCTGATGCGGATCGCCGGCGCGACGGAGCGCGAAAACGTCCCGATGTAGATCACCCGCTCGGCCCGGTCAAAGCCCTGCAGCGCCGGGATCGGCTTGCCCTTGTAGCGGAACTCGCTGTCGTAGTCGTCCTCGATGATATACCGCCCTTCCCTGCCCGCCGCCCACGCGAGCAGCTGCATCCTGCGCTTCACCGGCATCACCGTCCCCAGCGGGAACTGGTGCGACGGCATCACGTAGGCGATGTCCGCATCCGTCTGCTCCAGCAGGTCGACCCGCATCCCCGACTCATCCGCCTCGACAATCCGCACCTCATTCGACAGATTCCGAAACACATCATACGCCTTTTTGTACGTCGGGCTCTCCATCGCGATCCGCTGCCCCGCCCCGAACATACTGCACAGGAGCAGCAGGAGAAAGTCATTGCCCGCTCCGATGACGATCTGCCCCGGCTCTGCCTCCACGGCGCGCGCCTGGTGGAGATACGCCGCGATCGTCTGGCGCACCTCCCACTCTCCCTGCGGATCGCCGAGCTGAAAAATGCGGCCGTTCTCCTCGAGCAGCGCCTCCTTCGAGAGCTTCCGCCACGCATTCTGCGGAAAGCTGTTCAGATCGACGCCGTTGGGAGAGAAATCGTAGTCGCACCTGGCCGCCTCCTCGCCCGCGCACTCCTCCCGGTCCGGCTGCGCCGTCTCCAGCCGGTACAATCCCTCCAGCTCGCACACAAAATAGCCCTTGTACGGAACGGCCTCAATATACCCCTCCGACACGAGCTGTTCGTACGCGAGATCCACCGTCGTCCGGCTGACCTGCAGATATTTTGCCAGTTTTCTCGTAGAGGGCAGCCTTTCCTTGAAAGGCAGCCCTCCATTTTGAATTTCTGACTTGATATACTTGTAAATCTGTTCGTAGAGCGGCGTCTGCGATTTTACATCGAGACTTATCGTCAAATCATTCACATATCCACCACCCTGTCCAGCCGCGCTCCCACGACTTTCAGCGACCGCCGTCCACCCATGTTCCCGCAGCCTTCCGCATTCCTCGTGCATCTGCGCGATTGCTTTATGCTTTCGGCAGCTTGAACGAGCTCTTCAGCGACACGATCCTATTAAACACGAGTGCATCCGGCCTCGAATCCTTCGCGTCGACGCAGAAGAAGCCCTGGCGCACGAACTGGAAGCTCTCGTACGGCTCTGCCTTCGCGAGTGCCGGCTCCACAAAGCAGTCCTTGCGGACCGTCAGGGAGTTCGGATTCAGATTCAGAGAGCCGTCCTCATTGTAGACGCCCTTCTCCTCGTCAATGATGTTCTCATACAGCCGCACCTCGACCGGCACCGCCGTCTTCGCAGCCACCCAGTGGATGGTGCCCTTTACCTTGCGCCCGGTAAAGCCGCTGCCGCACTTCGTCTCCGGATCGTACGTGCAGTGGATCTCCGTCACGTTGCCGTTCTCATCCTTCTTGTAGTCCACACATTTCACGAAGTACGCGCCCATCAGCCGCACCTCGTTGCCCGGGAACAGGCGGAAGTACTTCTTCGGCGGATTCTCCATGAAATCCTCGCGGTCGATGTACAGCTCTCTGCCAAACGGCACCTTCCGCATGCCGAGCTCCGGATTCTCCAGGTTCATCTCGACGTCGAGCTCCTCCATCTGATCCTCCGGATAGTTGTCGATAATCAGCTTCACCGGATCCAGCACCGCCATCATGCGCGGGCGCTTCAGCTTCAGATCCTCGCGGATGCAGTACTCGAGCATCGCATAGTCCACAGAGCTGTTGCTCTTGCTCACGCCGCAGAGCTCGACAAAGCGCTGAATCGACTCCGGCGTAAAACCACGGCGGCGCAGCGCTGCGATTGAGACAAGGCGCGGATCGTCCCAGCCGTCCACGATGCCGTCCTCCACGAGACGCTTGATGTAGCGCTTTCCGGTCACGACATTCGTCAGATACATCTTCGCAAACTCGATCTGTTTCGGCGGGATCTCATACTCCAGCTCACGCACCACCCAGTCATACAGCGGGCGGTGATCCTCAAACTCCAGCGTACAGATCGAATGTGTCACGCCCTCGATCGCGTCCTCGATCGGGTGCGCGAAATCGTACATCGGGTAGATGCACCACTTGTCACCCGTATTGTGGTGCGGGATGTGCGCCACGCGGTAGATCACCGGGTCACGCATATTCATATTCGGGGAAGCCATGTCGATCTTCGCGCGGAGCACCTTCGTGCCGTCCTCGTACACGCCGTTCTTCATGTTCTCGAACAGCTCGAGATTCTCCTCGATCGAGCGGTTCCGGTACGGGCTCTCCTTGCCCGGCTCGGTCAGCGTGCCGCGGTACTCGCGGATCTGCTCAGCCGTGAGGTCGCAGACAAACGCCTTTCCCTTCTTGATCAGCTTCACAGCCGCCTCATACATCTGGTCAAAATAATTGGACGCAAAAAACAGCCTGTCCTCAAAATCAGCGCCGAGCCACTTTACATCGGCGATGATCGACTCCACAAACTCCGTCTTCTCCTTCGTCGGGTTCGTGTCGTCAAAGCGCAGGTTGAACGTTCCTCCGTACTCTTTTGCAAGGCCATAGTTCAAAAGGATTGATTTTGCATGGCCGATGTGCAGATATCCGTTCGGCTCCGGCGGAAAACGCGTGCATACTGCCTTGCAGTGCCCCTCTGCCAGATCCCTGTCGATGATCTGCTCAATAAAATTTTTCGAAACCGTCGTCTCTTCTCTTTCCATTTCTGTCCTCCTGGGTATATTCTCATAAATCTGCCTGCCAGTGCAGCCGCCATGCAGATATACTGCAGGAAGGTTCCTCCGAACGTTACTGTTCACGGCCCAACTGGCCGCGAACAATAACCCGCTTCGCGATGCACACAAAATGCGTTTTCAACGCATTTTGGCGCTGCTACCCTCGGGATTTTCGTGCATACAGCACGAAAACACCTCGCGGAACAGTGACTGCATGAGCAGTAACTTCCGAACCTCCCTGCAAAAGAACTTCCCACATCATAGCACAACTGCCGGAAAAAGACAACACGCAGATCAGATTCCACGGAAGCCAAACGTAAATTCCATCCGCTTATCCGCCTTCAGCAGATACTCCTCGTGCGTCTTCGCGCCCCAGCTGTCATCCCCGGCGATTCCCATGCGCTGCGAGGAGACGCGGACAACGGTGTAGTGCACCTGCGGGAGCTCATACGGATGCGCCGCATTCTCCATCTCGTGCGGGGTGTACGGCAGCGCGGAGAACTCCATCTCATCCCCGGTAAAGAGCATGCCTCTCCCCTTCGCGTCTGTCACACTCGCCCAGCGGACGCCGACCTTGTTGCCGCACTCCTGCGGGACGAGGTATTTCGCCATGTTGTCGCTGACCTTGTTCTGGTAGATTCCGAGCTTCGCGCCCCTGCAGCGATCCGCGTACGTCTCGGACGGCCCCATGCCGTACCACGTCACCCGGTCATAATCTGCGTTCAGCTTGAACATCACGCCGAACTCCGGCATATCGCCCAGCTCCTTTACCGGATCGTAGGAGAGCGTCGTCTGGATCGTCCCGTCCCCGTACACGCAGTACGTCAGCGCGCACTCGCTCGCCGGCGTCGTCGGCATCACATACGTAAACGTGATCTTTGCGCAGTCCTCCAGCACCTCGATCCTGGGCTCCTTCGCGTTCGGGTAATGTCCGCCCGACGGGTACTTGTGCGAGAGATACATGGACGCAATCTTCCACTGCGCGTAGCGCATCTGCATCAGATTGCCGCAGTCGTTGTCGGTCGGCGCGCGCCAGAAGTTCGGCTTCGGGATCATCTCGATCAGTTCCTTTCCGCCGTAGCGGTAGGACACGAGGCCGCCGTTCAGGTAGGAGAACATCACATCAAAATTGTCCCCTCTGACGCCGAAATTATGTGCGGACCGGATGACACGGAAGCCTGCCGCGTGCAAGCTGCCCTCGCCCTCCGGCTTCTCGACCCGGTACACGCCCTGTCCAAACGCCACCTCATGGCCGCGCGATGCCCACGCGGTGTCTTCCTTCAGGAGGAAGGAGACGGTGACCGCATACTCGCCCGGAACACTCTGCACCGGAATCGGAAGCACGTAGGTCTGCTCAGAGAGCGGCGCCACATCCGTCGCCAGCGCAGCCTTCCGGATCTGCTTCCCATCCCTCGCCACAGTCACGACGCAGTCAAACGTGCCCGTGCTCACAAACAGGTTCTTGTTGATGATCCGCACCTGATCCTGCTCCACGAGCGCCGTAATATTCTGGTAGTTGAACTTTACCTCCTGCATCTTCGGCGATTCCTTCCGATCTCCGCCGTACACGATGCCGTTGCCGCTGAAATTGTAGTCTGTCGGGCGCTCGCCGAAGTCACCGCCGTACGCCTGGAACTCGTTTCCATAGCGGTCCTTTTTCGTGATCGACTGGTCGATGTAGTCCCAGATAAAGCCTCCCTGGTACAGCGGCTCCGTGTCGGTCAGGTCCGTGTACTTGTGCATCGCCCCGCAGGAATTGCCCATCGCATGCGTGTACTCACAGCAGATAAACGGCTTGCTGCGGTCCTTTGCGAGGAATGCCTGAATCGCCTCCACCGACGGGTACATCTGGCTCTCCATGTCGCTCGTCTCATTGTATCTGCGGTCATGACACACGCCCTCATAGTGCACAAGGCGCGTCGGGTCCAGCTTGCGGAACAGCTGCGACATCTCGTAGATCACTTTTCCGCCGCAGGACTCATTTCCGCAGGACCAGATCAGAATCGCCGGATGGTTCTTGTCGCGCTGGAACATCGAGTTGACGCGGTCCAGCAAGAGCGGCTGCCACTCCTCCTTGTCGTGCGGCACCACCTTCGAGTAGTCGCCGTCCCGCTCCGCGAAATCCCAGGTGCCGTGCGTCTCCATATTGTTCTCCGCGATCATGTAGATGCCGTACTCATCGCAGAGCTCATAGATCCCCACCGCATCCGGATAGTGGCAGGTGCGGATCGCATTGATGTTGTTGCGCTTCATCGTCTGCAGATCCTGGATCAGCTCCTCCCGCGACACATTCCGCCCGGTCAGAGAGCTGAACTCGTGGCGGTTCACGCCCTTAAAGACAATCCGCTTTCCGTTCAATGTCATGATGGAATCCTTCATCTCGAACCGGCGGAAGCCGACCCGCTGCAGGATCACCTCAATCACAGTGCCATCCTCATCCAGCACCTCAATCAGCAGGTCATACAGCTCGGGTGTCTCTGCACTCCAGAGCTTCGGGTGCGCGACGTGCATCACGCAGCCGGTCTCCCCCTTCAGCTCCGACTCCAGCGTCTGCAGCGCCTCGCCGTCCTTCGAGAGCGTCAGCCGCACGCGCCCGATCGTCTCCTCCGCGGCCTGCCGTGCGTCCGCTGCCTGTCCGTCTGCCTCTGCACCCGCTGTCCGGCCGTCCGCAGCCGTCGAGCGCTCCGCCCGCAGATCGACCGTCAGGTCCGCGTCCGTGTACGCATCGTCCAGCAGCGTCCGCACCCGCAGATCCCAGACGTGCACCTCGGGAATCGTGTACAGATACACATCGCGGTAGATCCCGGAGAACCGGTAAAAATCCTGGTCCTCACACCAGCTCCCGCTCGTCCACTTGAACACCTGCGCCGCCAGCTTGTTCTCGCCCTCGCAGATATACGGCGTCAGCTCAAACTCCGACGGCGTGAACGTATCCTCGCTGTACCCGACAAACGATCCGTTCAGCCACAGCGCCAGGCCGCTCTCCGCCCCCTGGAAGGAGACAAAGATCCGCTTGCCCTGCATCTCATGCGGCACCTCGAAATACTTCACGTAGCTCGCCACCGGATTGAACTCGGTCGGGATCTCCCCCGGATCGATCTCCTCTCTGCCCTCCCACGGGTACTGCACGTTCGCGTACTGCGGCACGTCATACCCCTCCATCTGGATATGCGCCGGGACACGAATGTCGTCCCACGACTTGCACGAGTACTCCGTCTTCTCAAAGCCCGGCACCGTGCTCTCATAATTCCGCGCATAGTGGAACTTCCACAGCCCGTTCAGGCTGCAGCGAAACTCCTCCTCGCCCAGCTCCATCTTCTCAAGCGACCCGTAGTACCTGTGATCCGAGTGCGCATCCACCCGTCCGTCTCCAAAATAAAGCGGATCCTTCACTCGCGCAAAATTGAACTCTCTCATTTTGCAGTCCTCCTTTTTTCCAATATATTATTTTGCAGTTCAGCCATACATAAAAAATGGAAAGCCAGACCATACAAGCTTGCTTACATAGCAAACGCATCTGCGGCTTACATGGCCCCTCAAAGGCGCCTCGAAAGCACCTCTCCTGTCTCTACATATACCACAAACTCCTCCTGTTTGCCACCCTTTTTCCCACATTTTTCGTTTCAAAATCAATGCGTCATTACAATTCAGCCAACCCGGACGAGAAGATAACAAGGGCTGTCACCCGGTTCCCCCGACGACAGCCCCCGCCTGCTTCCTTCTCTCTTTTGGTCCGCTCTACTTCACCGCGCCTGTAATACCTTCCGTGAAGCTCTTCTGGAAGAAGAAGAAAATGATCGCGGTAGGAATCGTACAGATAAATACACCGAGCATCAGCATACCGTAGTCCACGGTGTAGCCGCCCAGCAGGTTCGACACGAGCATCGGCATCGTGATCGAGTCGTTCGTCTGCAGGATGATCTTCGGCCACATATAGTTGTTCCACGCATTCATGAACGTGATGATCAGCGCCGCAGAGTACGTCGACTTCATCGTCGGCACAAACATGCGGAAGAAGATGCCGACCTCGCTGAGTCCGTCCACGCGCGCCGCCTCGATGATATCCTTGGGGAAGGAGCGCGATGCCTGGCGGAACATCATGATCATGAACGGGGTCGAGATCGACGGGAGCATGAACGCTGCCATCGTGTTGACCATCTTCAGCTTGGAGAACATCCGGAACATCGGGATCATGATCGCGGCGAACGGCACCATCATCGCCGTCAGCAGGATCGTAAACACGATATCCTTCGCCTTGTCGTGGTAGATCTCAAAGCCGTAGCCCGCGAGCGAACAGATCAGCAGACACAGAAGCGTGAGCACCGCCGAGTTCCGGAAGGAGTTCCAGAGTGCCCGGAACAGGTCCTGGTTCGCAATCAGCGTCTTAAAGTTCTCGATCAGGTAGGTGCCCGGAATCAACCGTCCTCTCGAGACGTCGACGCTCATATTCGTCGCCGCGCACGCCATGTAGTACAGCGGGAAGATCGACAGCAGCGAGAAAATGATCAGGAACAGATACATTCCAAACTTTTTTCCTTTACTCATCGCTCATCACCTACTTTCATCTGGAGAATCGCCAGGATGGCCACCATCACAAGGATCACAATCGACATCGCCGCCGCATACCCGAAGTTCGGGCTCTGCACAAAGGATGTGTTGTATATGTAATGGGACATCGTCATCGTCGACTTGCCCGGGCCGCCGTTCGTCAGGTTCAGCGACTCATCGAACAGCTGCAGGGTACCGTTGGTCGAGGTGATCGTCGTCAGCAGGATCGTCGGCTTCAGCAGCGGGATCGTGATCTTGAACAGCGTCTGCCTTGCATTCGCGCCGTCGATGCGCGCCGCCTCGTAGACCGAGTAGTCGATATTCTGCAGTCCGGAGAGGTAGAAGACCATGTTGTAGCCGGTCCATCTCCAGATCAGCGCCAGGATGATGACAAACCGCGCCGTCCAAGCATTCGCAAACCACATGACCGGGTTCATTCCCAGGTTGCGCAGGAAGGTGTTGATCAGACCGTCATTTGCGAACAGGGAACGGAAAATCATGGAGTAGGAAACGAGTGATGTCGCGCACGGAAGGAAAATGCAGGTGCGCCACAGCCCCTTGAACTTCAGGTCCTTGTTGTTCAGAATCGACGCCAGGATCAGCGCCAGCGTCAACATGATCGGCACCTGGATAATCAGATAGAAAAACGTGTTGAACAGCGTCCCCTTGAAGGTCGGATCCTTCAGGATACGCGCATAGTTCGAAAAGCCTCCGAACTTCAGATTCACGCCGAGTCCGCTCTGCAGCGACAGGATAAACGCCTGTATCATCGGGTAAAAGCTGGTCCAGCAGATCAGGATCACGCCGAACGACAGGAACACCCACCCGGTCAGATTGTGGCGCTTCTCCATTGTAAATTTCTTCTTGCCCATAAGGCACCCCCTCCTTCATGAAAGCCGGAAAAAGTCTGCCGCTGCCTCATCCATCGGCAGCGGCAGACCTCAGCTTTTCTTTTCTGTTGATTCAGTCACGCAGTCCTCTGCGAAGCCAAATCAGCTGTCTTTCTCAACCATCGGATCTCTCTGGATCGATCAAACGCCCATGCTGAAATCCAGGGTCTCCTGTGCAGCCTCAAGCTCAGCATCAACGTCTGCGCCAGTCTGAGTGATATTGGAAAGAGCTACGCCTACGGCGTCACGAGCGTCATAGTAGAATGCGCCAGTAGCGTTCGACGGAGTCTTTGTAGCGAAGTCAACGATCTTTGCGTATACGGTGTCGCCGCCGTAGAAGTCAACCGGTACGTTGTACGCGTCGGACTCGCCTGCCGGTGCCCAGGTAGCAAGAGCGCCCTTGGAGATGACGTCGTCATACAGAGCCGTGCTGCCTGCGAACGTGGAGTTCAGGAAATCCACTGCAAGGTCTACGTGCTGGCAGTTCGAGCAGATCGCCCAGGAAGAACCGCCGTTGTTGGAGTAGTTGGAAGCGTTCTCAACATCGTCGAGTCTCGGCATGTTCGTGATCGCCCACTTGCCGGACTGATCCTCTGCAGCCTGGATGGAAGCCATGATCCAGCAGCCGTTGAACGTGCTGACTACGGTCGAGCTGTTCAGAGAGGAGATGTACTGATCCCAGTCCGTTACCTCTACGAGCGTGCCGTCCGCTACCATCTGTGCGTAGTTGTTCACACACTGCTTCAGAACCTCGTTGCCTGCGATATTGCCCGTGCCGTCCTCGTTGAACAGGGACGCGCCGCAGGACTGCAGCATCATCATGATCATATCCGGGGAGCCTGCCTGCGCCGTCAGAAGCGGAAGACCCGTCTTCTCAAGCACTACCTTCGCCTTCTCCATGTAGTCAGACCATGTGATGTCCGTGAAATCGTCTACCGTAAAGCCGGCCTGCTCGAGCAGATCGGTGCGCACGCAGTTAACCACTGCACCGTTGTCGAACGGAACGCCGTAGTTCACGCCCTCGAGCGTGGAGTAAGCCACCTTCGCCTCGGAGAACTGCGAGAAATCAATCCCGGACTCCGTCAGATCCGTGAATACATCCGGATAGAAGGTCGTGTACTTCTGGAAGGAATTGTCCTGCATCAGGAAGATGTCCGGCAGCGTGCTCAGATCACCCGCGTTTACAGCCGTCGTGATCTTGGACTCGATATCGTCGGACTGAATCTCCGTCACCTCTACCGTAAAGCCCTCATGATCCTGTGCATAGATCTCTGCAGCCTTGTTGATCGCGTAGATATTGAAGTTCGGGTCCCAGGTCCACACGGTGAGCTTGTTGTCCTCCTCGCTGGCTGCGCCTGCCGTCATGACAGCGCCCATCGAGAATACCATTGTTCCGGCCAGTACACATGCTAATACCTTTTTGAAGTTCATAGGTTATCTCCTCCTTATTTTCGACCGAATCTGCGCATGCCGATGCAAGAAGGAAATCCATCGTTTTTGTGTAACATGCACAAATGATCGGTCTTTTTTTTTTCTTTGTTGTGCATATTATACCACGTCCTGAATTCTGTGTCCATCAAATACGATTCTATACTTTTCATATTCGACCATTTTTTAGATATTTTACCGACCCTTGTAGTGCGCTATGGTATTATTCGCCAATCTTCGCTCGTAATTCTCGGGTAGTTTTTTCCACTCGTTTGGCGTCGTGCCCATGAACCTGCGGAAATTTCTGTTGAAGGTTGCCGAGCTGAAAAAGCCGCACTGGATCGAGATCTCGTTGATCGAGAGGTTCGTCTTCTTGAGCATCTCACACGCCATCTGAATCCGGACCTGGTTGATATAGTCCACCGGGTGCATCCCGATGCACTTCACGAACAGCCGCCTGAAATGCGTCTCACTCATGTGGCACGCGCCCGCCAGATCGCCGATCTTCAGCGGCCGGTCAAAGTGATCCCCCACATACTCGAGCGCCCTCGTCACCTGGACGAGCTCTGACTTTTTCGCGCGGCCGGCCGGCGGGTGCCGCTCCTGCATCAGATCCGGGTGCAGCCGCGCCATCTCGACGAGCAGCGCGCGCAGAAGCCCCTCGATCGAGTCGCGGTAGAAATCGTCCTGCCGCTTCACCTCCTCGAGGATCAGCTTTGCGAGCGACGCCAGCCTCGGCGCCTCCCTCTCGGTCGTACAGCAGGCATTTCTGTTGATCCGGTAGAGCAGCTTCTCGCCCAGCCGCCGGTTGTCCGCGTACATATCCTGGATCAGCTTCTCCGCGTCGAGGAAGAGGTACTCCCACTTCGTGGGCACCGGCCCCTCATCGCTCGTCGTGTGCGGAAAATTCTTCGGGATCACCGTCACCGTGCCCGCCGAGTAGGGGTACACCTCCGACTCCAGCGCCACGCTGCCGTACCCGCAGCAGCACAGCCCGATCTCCAGCAGGTTGTGAAAGTGCAGGTCCGTGATCGGCCTCTCCCGGTCATCGTAGCCGTACGGGCGCACCCACGCGTCCCCGTCCAGTGCGAGCACGAACTCGTCGTGCGGCACCTCGTAATAGCGAAATTCCAGCTTTCCTTTTTTTCTCGGCATTCTGTCTGCTCCTTCCTTGGCTCTGCACGTTTTTCCTTGACATTCCCTCCCGGAGCACGCAAAATAGAAAGAAACTGCGCGAACCATCGCGAACGGAAAACAGGGAGTAAGAGTTATGTACTATTTTGTGGTGAATCCGGTCTCCGGATGCGGAAGAGGGAAAAACATATGGAAGGGACTCAGAAAAGCGCTCGACCGCCGGGGCGTCTGCTACGAATCATTCGTGCTCCGGCACCCGGGCGAGGCAAGGGAAATCGCGGCGCGGCTGTGCACGCTTCGCCGTCCGCTCACGCTCATCGTCGTGGGCGGCGACGGCACGATCAACGAGGTCGTAAGCGGCCTCTCCGCCTGCGCGCACATCACCTTCGGCTGCATTCCGACCGGCTCCGGCAATGACTTTGTGCGCGGGCTCGGCCTGGCAAAGGACCCGTCCGCCGCGCTCGACGCGATCCTGCACCCGCAGACCATCCGAAGCATCAAGCTCGGAACAATCCGCGGCGACGGGTTCGCGCGCTCGTTCGCCGTCAGCTGCGGCATCGGCTTCGACGCCGCGGTCTGCAGCGAGGTCAACCGCTCCAGAGTCAAGGACCTCCTGAACTGGTTCCGCCTCGGCAAGCTCGTCTACACCGGCATCGCCCTGCGCCAGCTCGCCGCGTCCCGCTTCTCGTCGATGACGCTGGTGCTCGACGACGGGCGCAGCCTCTCCTACGACCGCGTCTTTTTCGCCGCCGTCATGAACATGGCGTACGAGGGCGGCGGGTTCCGGTTCGCGCCCGATCAGCGGCCGGAGGACGACACCTTTACGCTCTGCATCGCCGAGGGCATCTCCAGACTCCGCGTCCTCTCGCTCCTTCCGCTCGCCCTCCTCGGCCGCCATGTGGGCAGGCGCGGCGTCCACCTCATTCCCTGCCGCAGCGTCACACTGCAGGCCGACGGCGCGCGCTTTGTCCACACGGACGGCGAGACCCCCGGCACCTCCCGGACGCTCACCGTGCAGGCGCACACGGATCTGCTGCGCGTCATCACACGCTGAGATGCATCGCGCCGATCGCCTAGTTGAAGCCCACGAACCGGCGCGCGATCTGGTAGCCCCAGATCGTCACCCTGCGCCCCGCGCGGCCCGGCAGGTTCATCGCGAGCCCGAGCAGTCCGCCTCGCAGCGCCCGGTAATCCTCCGGCGCGTGCTCTTTGAGGTATTCCCAGATGTCCTGCTTCTTCTTCATGGCCTCCTCGGAGCCGTCCAGAATCAGCATCATCGAGGTCACCATCATGATCTTGCTCAGATAGATCCTCATGTACTTTTTCAGGTGCGGGTCCTTCCCGGAGAAATCCTGCGCGCCCATGACGTCGATCATGATCTTGTTCACGCGGATCTGCTGGTCGATCCTGCCGATCATGACCTTCTCATTGACCGACTGGTCGTCGCGCCCGATAAAGTAGTGATACAGGTTCTCATCCATATAGTAAATCTTTTCCACGTGCGGGAACGGCTGGAACGCAAAAATATTGTCGACGTAGAAGGTGTGCTTCGGCAGCTCCAGCCCGCAGTCGCGCAGCAGCTGTGTCCGGTAGAAGATGTTGTGCATCAGTATGTACTGTGTCTCCCGCATGTGGCCCATCTTCCCCCAGCCGAACACCTCGTCCGTCGGAAATACATTTCCAAACCGCATCAGCTTTTTGTGCTTCGCGCCCACCTTGTCATAGACAAAATTCGCGAGCAGCATGTCGACCCCGCCGCTCTTTTCGAGCTCCTTCATCCTCGCGACGATTCTGGCGAGCGACTTCGTGTTCACCCAGTCGTCGCTGTCCACGACCTTGTAATACAGCCCGGACGCGTTGCGCAGCCCGGCGTTGACCGCCTCGCCGTGGCCGCCGTTCTCCTGGTGCACGGCCCGGATGATCGACGGGTACTTCGCCGCGTAGCGGTCCGCGATCTCCGGGGTGCGGTCCTTCGTCGAGCCGTCGTCGACGATCAGGATCTCCAGCTCCTCCCCCACGGGGAGCATCGACCGGATGCACTTTTCCATGTATTCCTCTGAATTGTAGCACGGTATTGCAATCGTCAGGATTTTCATAACAGTCTCCTTTACTCCTCATATTTCTTCTGTCCCAGCCGGATGCTCAGGTACTGTGCGTACGCCTTGAAGGCCGCCGGGATCGGGTACTCCTCCTCCGTCCTCGACGGCTCGACGAACAGCAGCCCGCCGTCCGGCGCACCCTCCGGCTCCACCCGGCCCGGCTCCCGATCCTCCACCAGCACCAGATAGCCGATCATCTGCCACTCGATGTGGCTGAAGATATGCTTCGCCTCGCCCAGAGGCCGGATGCGGATCGGCGAGAAGCCGAGCGACCGGACCTCATCAAGCGCCTCCTCCTGCGTCAGATGCCCGCTCACATTCGGCAGCTCATAGAGGCCGGCGAGCAGCCCCCTCCTCGGGCGCTTGTGCACCGCCGCATGCTCCGCGTCCCGGATCACCAGCACAGTGCGCGGCTCGATTTTCCGCCCCTTTTTGGGCGCCTTCACCGGAAGCTCGCTCCACCTGCCGGTCTCATACGCCACGCAGAGCGAGGCCACCGGACAGTGCGCACAGTCCGGCGCTCCGTTCGGCACGCAGACCGTCGCCCCGAGCTCCATCAGCGACTGGTTGAACGCCCCGGGGCACGCGTCCGGCATCACCGCCCCGAGCGCCTGCTCAAACTCCCGCTTGACGGACTGCTTCGCGATATCCGCCTCGCTCCCGCAGATCCGGCTCAGGACGCGCAGCACGTTTCCGTCCACCGCCGGCACCGCGAGCCCGCACGCGATCGAGCCGACCGCCCCCGCCGTGTAGCTCCCGATCCCCGGCAGCGCGAGCAGCGCCTCGTAGTCCGCCGGGAAAACGCCCCCGTACTGCTCCACGATGATCACGGCGGCCTTCTGCATATTCCGCACCCGGTTGTAGTAGCCAAGGCCCTCCCAGAGCTTCAAAAGCCTGTCCTCCGGGCAGGCCGCAAGCGCCGCCACATCCGGCAGCGCCTCCATAAAGCGTGCAAAAAAAGGCTTCACCGCCTCCACCCTGGTCTGCTGCAGCATGATCTCCGACACCCAGACGCGGTACGCGTCCGGCTGCTCCCTCCACGGAAGCTTCCGCGCATGTCCCGCAAACCACAGAAGAAGCGGCTCCACAATCTTCGTCAATCTCTCTGTATCCATATGCTTTGTCCTGAATCCTCATGTCTTTTCCGACGGCAGCTCCTCTGATGAGTATAGCAGATCACGCATATCCCCGCAAGGAAATCGCCAAATCCTTCGAAATTATTAAGGAAGTGCCGCCGTGATAAAGGTCGAGTACCCCTGCGCGCGCAGCGCCTGCTCCATGCGCACCGCGTTGTCGAGCTGCCGGAACGCCCCGACCTGCACCTTGTACAGCCCATCCTCGTACAGAAGAAAGGCCGGGTAGTTCTGCCGCTGCAGCCGGTACAAGAGCTCCTCCGCGTACGCCCGCACCCGGAACGCCCCGGTCTGCACGCGGTAATACCGCTCCCGCGCCGTCTCCTGGTCGGTCACGCTTCCTCCCGATCCGCCCGTGCCGGGCAGCTTCCCCTCCTCGCGGAGCGTCTGCAGGACCCCGTCGGCGATCGCCTGCGCAATCCCGTCAAAATTTTCGTCGAACAGCCGGTTGTCCGCGTCCGTGTTCAGAAATCCCGCCTCGACCAGCACCGCCGGCATCCGCGACCTGCGCAGGATCACCAGCCCGGGGCGCTCCTTCACGCCCAGATTGCGGTAGCCCGCCTGCTCCAGCGCGCTGTTGATGTTCTCGGCGAGCTGCACCTTGCTGCCCGACCGGTCGTAGACGAGCGTCTCCACTCCCGAATACTGGTTCGCCTCCGGGCTCGAATTGCGGTGAATCGAGATCAGGAAATCGCCCCCCGCGCGGTTGGCGATCTGCGCCTTCTCGAACGGCGTGTCGTACACATCCTCCGTCCGCGTGTAGACGACATCCACCCCGTCCCTTTTCAGAATCTCTCCGACTGCTAACGCAAGACGCAGGGTGTCATCCTTCTCCCTGCGTCCCTCGTAAATAGCCCCCGGCTCTGTCCCGCCGTGGCCGGCATCAATAATCACCTGTGCCATAAACCATCACTCCTGCATATCCTCTCCTCTCATTCTATGCAGGAACTAGCCCTCTGACACTCATCCTTCTGCAGCAGCAGCTGGATCTTCGACTGCACGATGTCGAAGGCCACATCATTCATTCCGCTGTTGATCACGATATCCGCCGTCGCGCGCGTCGGCTCCACGTAGAGGTAGTGCATCGGCTTCACCGTGGTCAGATACTGCTCCACGATGTTGTCCAGATCTCTGCCCCGCTCCTTGACATCCCGCACAATCCGGCGCAGAATCCGCTCGTCCGCGTCCGCCTCCACATAGATCTTGATGTCCAGAAGCTCCCGCAGCCTCGGGTCCGCGAGCAGCAGAATCCCCTCGATCAAAATGATCCTGTGCGGGTAAATCGTCACCGTCTGATCCGACCGGTTGTGCACCGTATAGTCGTAGACCGGGCACTCAATGCTCTGACCGCTCCGCAGACACTTCAGATGGCGGATCAGCAGATCCGTCTCCAGAGCATCCGGGTGGTCATAGTTCAGCTTCTTGCGCTCCTCAAAGGTCAGCTCATCGTGTCTCCTGTAGTAATTGTCGTGGTAAATCACCGTAATATCATCCCTGAACCGATCGCGAAGCCGGTTGGTAAACGTCGACTTTCCCGAGCCCGTCCCGCCTGCGATTCCGATTATAATACAGTCCATCTGCGCTCCTCCCTGCATCCTTACTTCACCTGTACAACCCATTTTCCGCCTGGCCTGTCTCTCTCTTTTCTGACTCTGATGCCGCGGCGCCTATTCCAGCCGCCTCACAGACTCGCCCTTCTGCAGTCTCCCCTTCACGACGACGTGCTCGATCAGAGCCGTCTTGGGATTCTCGATCTGCATAATCAGGCGGTCTGCGGCCATACGCCCGATCTCCGCCGTGTCCTGGCACACCGTCGCCAGATGCGGCTCCATCACCTGCGCAATCCGGATCCCGTCGTATCCCGCGATCGAGATGTCCTCCGGGATGCGAAGCCCGCGCTCCTTGATCGCGTTGATCCCGCCGAGCGCCGCGAAATCGTCCGGGTAAATGATGCACGTGGGCGCTTCCGGCAGCGACAAAAGCGTGTGCGTCAGCCTCTTGGCCGCCTCCGTGTCGCGGTACTGCGCCTCCTTCATGTACACGTCCGGCACGTTGATCCCGTACTTCGCCATGACCCGGTAAAAGCTGCTGATCCGGTTCCGCGAAACGGACGAATCCGCGCCGTGGATGTACGCGATCCGCCTGTGCCCCATGCTGCAAATATACTCTGTCAGTTCCTCCATCCCGGCCACATTGTCTGAGAGCACCGCCGTGCGGTTGTCAAAAATGTGGTCGATCGTCACCACCGGAAGGTCGCTCTGGATCAATCCCAGAACGTCCGGATTGTAAAAATCAATACACGCTATCACGACGCCGTCAACCCCCCGGTATCTGCAGTGTTCGTAATAGCTCATTCTGCGGTTGTTGATGTTACAGTTCGTAAACGTAATGTCGTACCCTCTCGCCTCCGCGCGCACCTTGAAGCTGTCCAGCACCGACGCAAAAAAGTCATGCGTCAGCCCGCTCCTCGCCTCATCCACAAACAGCACGCCCAGATTGTACGTCCGGTTCGTCTTGAGCGCACGCGCCGAGGAGTTCGGGAAATACCCCGCCTCGTCCGCGGCCTTTCGAATCCTGGCCTTTGTCGCCTCGCCCACGTCGCTGTAATCATTCAGCGCTTTGCTGACCGTCGCAACGGAAACCCCGCACAGTCTTGCAATGTCTTTCATTGAAACCATTTCAGCACCCCATTTTCTGTCTCATCCTTATGCATGTCTTGTCTTCTGCTAAATCGTTTTTGTTTCATGATTGCCAAACATTTGTCATACAGGTCTGCCGCTATCTGCTAAGCTTGTATATTTTATCACCTTTTTCGTCAAAATACAATCACAGGAAAGAACTTTCACGACGGATATTTCCGGTTTCACTTCCATAATTCCCCAATCCGCGACCGCCGGCCCCGGGGCTTCGTCACTTTCAACAAAAATCATTCTCTCCGTTGACTTTCGTTCCTGCCCGCACTATACTCATTTTATCATCGGTTTTTTTTATTACCCGTTTACTAAATCGTTTTCAGAAAGGAGCTCCGGATATGAAATTCGGCCATTTCGATGACGCGAAGCGCGAGTATGTCATCACCACTCCCCGGACACCGCTTCCGTGGATCAACTATCTCGGGTGCAGGGATTTCTTTTCCCTCGTGTCCAACACCTGCGGCGGCTACAGCTTCTACAAGGACGCAAAGCTGCTCCGCCTCACCCGCTACCGCTACAACGATATCCCGTACGACACCAACGGGAAATACTACTACATCAAGGACGGCGACACCGTCTGGAATCCGGGCTGGAAGCCGACCCAGACCGAGCTCGACGCGTACGAGTGCCGCCACGGCATCGGCTACAGTCGCTTCCTCTCCTCCAAAAACGGGGTGGACTCCGAGCTGCTCGCCTTCGTCCCGATGGACGCGGCCTGCGAGCTCAACAGCCTGACTCTGACGAACACCACAGACACAGAGAAAACGCTCAAGCTGTTCTCCTACGTCGAGTTCTGCCTCTGGAACGCGATGGACGACATGACGAATTTCCAGCGCAACCTGAGCATCGGCGAGGTCGAGGTCGAGGGCTCCGCGATCTACCACAAGACCGAGTACCGCGAGCGCCGGAACCACTACGCCTTTTTCAGTGTCAACGCGCCAGTGGAGAGCTTTGACACCAGCCGCGACTGCTTTATCGGCGCTTACCGCGAAGCCTCCAACCCGGAGGCCGTCGAGCGCGGCTGCTGCGGCAACTCGCTCGCAAGCGGCTGGGCACCCATCGCCGCGCACCAGCTCGACGTGACGCTCGCCCCCGGCGAATCGCGCAGCTTCGTCTTCGTGCTCGGCTACGCGGAGAACCCCGACGACCGGAAATGGGCCGCCCCAAACGTGATCAACAAGCAGCCGGCCAGGGACGTGCTCGCCCGCTTCCAAACGAAGGAGCAGGTGGACGAATCGTTCGCGCAGCTCTGCGATTACTGGGCGCAGCTGCTTGGCCGCTACCACGTCGTCTCGGGCGACGAGAAGGTCAACCGCATGGTCAACATCTGGAACCAGTACCAGTGCATGGTCACCTTCAACATGTCCCGCTCCGCCTCCTACTACGAGTCCGGCACCGGCCGCGGCATGGGCTTCCGCGACTCCTGCCAGGACCTGCTCGGGTTTGTGCACCTGATCCCGGAGCGCGCGAGGGAGCGCATCATCGACATCGCGTCGACACAGTTTGAGGACGGGAGCGCCTACCACCAGTACCAGCCGCTCACCAAGAAGGGCAACATGGACATCGGAAGCGGCTTCAACGACGACCCGCTGTGGCTGATCGCCGGGACGGCCGCCTACATAAAGGAGACCGGCGACTTCTCGATCCTCGACCAGATGGTCCCGTTCGACAATGACGAGACGAAGGCCGCGCCGCTCTTCGAGCACCTGACGCGCTCCTTCCGCTACATCGTGACGCACAAGGGGCCGCACGATCTGCCGCTGATCGGCCGCGCAGACTGGAATGACTGCCTGAACCTGAACTGCTTCTCCGACACGCCGGGCGAGCCGTTCCAGACGACGGGGCCGTCCGAGGGGCCGGTCGCAGAGTCCGTCTTCATCGCCGGGATGTTCGTCAAATACGGCCGGGAGTACGCCGAGCTCGCCCGCAGGCGCGGGGAGACCCGTCTGGCGGACGAAGCGCTCGCGGAGGTCGACAAGATGTACCAGGCCGTGCTGAAAGACGGCTGGGACGGGGAGTGGTTCGTCCGGGCGTACGACGCCGACTCCCGCAAGGTCGGGTCGAAGGAGTGCGAGGAGGGCCAGATCTACATCGAGCCGCAGGGCTTCTGCGTGCTCTCCGGGATCGGCATCGAGGAGGGACTCGCCGTGAAGGCGCTCGACTCCGTGAAGAAACGCCTCGACACCAAGTACGGGATCATGATCCTGCAGCCGGCCTACTCCAGATATTATCTGAATCTCGGCGAGGTTTCCTCCTACCCGCCCGGCTACAAGGAGAACGCCGGCATTTTCTGCCACAACAACCCGTGGGTGTCGATCGCGGAGACCGTGATCGGGCGCGGCGACCGCGCGTTTGAGATCTACAAAAAGACGTGTCCTGCCTACATCGAGGACATCAGCGAGATCCACCGCACCGAGCCCTACGTGTACTCGCAGATGGTCGCGGGCCGCGACGCAAAATTCTTCGGCGAGGCAAAGAACAGCTGGCTGACCGGCACGGCGGCCTGGACGTTCGTGAACATCTCCCAGGCGATCCTCGGCGTCCAGCCCGAGTACGACGGCCTGCGCATCGACCCGTGCGTGCCGGATGGATTCGGGGAGTTCGCGGTGGAGCGATGGTTCCGCGGCGCAAAGTACACGATCGAGGTGCAGAACCCGGACAACGTGCAAAAAGGTGTGCAAAGCGTCACCGTCGACGGTCAGAAGATCACGGGAAATGTGATTCCGTTCGCAGAGGGGAAGAAGGAGTACCGCGTCGTCGTCGTGATGGGGTGAGTGATTGCTTCCCGGATACCCACGGACAAATTACCTGCAGAATGCCAAAATGATATGCATATACGTCTCTGCAGGACGCGGAAATGAAAAATCGGCACATATATTTGTATACATCCGCAGGGCGCGGCATCGAAAAAGAGGATGCCGCGCCCTGCAGCATCCTCATCCTTCCTGTTATGTTCCGGCTGTCACTTTTCCGACTGCCATTTTCCGTTTCCATTTCCGACTGCTGTCGGCGGCCTCTCTTATCTCCGGCCCAGACGGATCACGTTCCAGGACGCCTTGTGGAGGCGGCTGGTCACGGTGCGGCCGTCCACGGTCGTCTCGTTGGAACTCTTCGGAGCGACCGGCTCTGCTGCGGCGCTGTTCGTCGCCTGCAGGTTGTCGCACTCGAGCGCGATGTGCTCGATCAGCTGATAGCCCTCAAAGCTGCCGATATCGCAGGTCAGCGTGATGTCATCGTGGAGATCACGGTTGACCGCAAAGATCGTGAGTTCGTCCTTCTCCTCATTCCAGACTGCTACGGAATCCACATCCGTCACGTCGGTGTAGTCCTTCGTGTCATGCTTCGACGCTGCGAGCACCGGCTGCAGCGCGACACCGCGGCCATACTTCGATGCGTGCAGGTACGGATAGTAGATCGTCTGCTTCCACGCCGGGCCGTTCGTCTCGGTCATGATCGGCGCGATCACGTTCACGAGCTGTGCCAGGCACGCCATCTTCACGCGGTCGGAGTGCTTGATCAGCGTGATCAGAAGCAGGCCCACAACCAGCGCATCCTCGAACGTATAGTGATCCTCGAGCAGTGCGGGCGCCTGCTGCCACGGACGGTTCTTCATCGTGTCGTCGTCCGCCTCGTTCGCGTGGAACCACACGTTCCACTCGTCGAAGCTGAGGTTGATGTCCTTCTTGCCGCGCTTCTTCGCCTTGACGAAATCACAGGTCGCGATCACCGTCTTGATGAAATGATCCATCTCCATCGAGCGCGCCAGGAAATTCTCTGTGTCGTTGTCCGGATTTCCGAAATACTGGTGCAGGGAAATGTAATCCACATAGTTGTACGTGTGCTCCAGCGTCGTCGCCTCCCAGGTCGGGAAGGTCGGCATGGAGGTGTTGGAACTGCCGCACGACACGAGCTCGATACTCGGGTCGATCAGCTTCATCGCCTTCGCGGTCTCTGCCGCGAGACGTCCGTACTCCACCGGAGTCTTCGCGCCCAGCTGCCACGGGCCGTCCATCTCATTGCCCAGACACCACGTCTTGATGTTCAGCGGGTCCTTGACGCCGTGGCTGATCCGCCAGTCCGAGTACTTCGTCCCCGACGGGTGGTTGCAGTACTCGAGCAGGTTGCACGCATCTGCGACGCCGCGCGTGCCCAGGTTGATCGCCATCATGATCTCGGAGTCGACCGCCTTCGTCCACTTTGCGAACTCGTTGACGCCGATCTCGTTCGTCTCGAGGCTGCGCCATGCGAGCTCGAGGCGCTTCGGGCGCTGGTCCACCGGACCCACGCTGTCTTCCCACACAAAGCTGGAGACGAAGTTTCCGCCCGGGTAGCGCACGATCGGCACGTTCAGATCCTTCACGAGATCCATCACGTCGCGGCGGAACCCGTTCTCGTCAGCCGTGGGATGTCCCGGCTGGTAAATTCCCTGATATACGGCTCTCCCGAGATGCTCGATAAAAGAGCCGTAGATTCTCTTGTCGATCTCCGAAATGCGGAAATCCTTGTCGACAACCATTTTTGCATACTTCTGCATTTCTATCTTCCTCCTTAAACTTTCTCTTATTCCTATGCTGCGCTCATTCGTGCCCGGATTCCTGCGTGCTCCGCTCCCACCGCGGATGCACCAGCGGACAGCGGTTCTTCTTCATCGCCGCGCGCAGCTCCACGTAGCAGCCGCAGACCCGGCACATGCCGTCGAGCAGCTTCTCGCACGTCTTGCACTGCGCGAGCCGCGCCTCGTACTCGTCGCCGTCCACCTTGAGGTCAGGGTCCAGCTGCGCGATGTACTCGTGCAAATTTCGAAAATACTCGTCCCGCCCCATCTCGCGGGTTAAGCATTTTCTGCAGTACCTGCGGGGCTCCTTCTCCCCCAGAGGGCCGCGGACATTCCGGGCTTCCGGAGGCAAGACGCTGGCTCCTGCATTCCTCTGACCAGCCGAATGCAGGGGATCCTGATCTGCGGCGCGCTGGCCTGACGGACGCAAGCTGCCCCGATCTGCGGCTCTCCCTTCCTGCTCGTTCATAGGGACGTGTTTACTCCACCGTGATGTGCAGGACAGAGCAGGCCGGAATCGTGAACTTCAGGCCGCCGTGCACCTTCTCCACGCCGTCAAACGCCTTTGTATGTACCGCATCCGGGTTCTCGAACGTGTTCAGCGCGTGCATCTCCTCGCAGAGGATCTCCGCGCTCACCTTCTCGCCCGCAAAGCCTGTGATCCGCGCATCCACCGGGTAGCTCTCGGTCAGGGACAGATTCGTCACCGTGATCTGCAGCCTGCCCTCCCCGTCGATCGAAGCGGACTCAGTCAGGTTCGGCACCAGATACTCCTCCTCCTCGCCGATCGTCTCCGTCTCGAGGAAGCTGTCCACGAGCGTCGCATCCTGGTGATGCTTGTACATATTAAAGATATGCCAGGTCGGCGTCTTGAGCATCTGCGGGCCGTCCGTCAGGACGACAGACTGCAGGACGTTGACCATCTGCGCGATGTTCGCCATCTTCACGCGGTCAGAGTGCTTGTTGAAGATATTCAGATTGATGCCGGCTACCAGCGCGTCGCGCATCGTGTTCTGCTGGTAGAGGAAGCCCGGATTCGTGCCCGGCTCCACCGTGAACCACGTGCCCCACTCGTCCACGATCATGCCGATCTTCTTCTCAGGATCGTACTGATCCATGATCGCGCCGTGGCGGCGGATCAGCTCTTCGATGTACAGCGTCTTCGCGAGTGTCTTGTACCATGTCTTTGCGTCAAAGTCCGTCGCGCTGCCCTTGATCTGCCAGCCCTCCGGGTGCGTGTAGTAGTGCAGGGAAAGCCCCTCCAGATGTCCGTGGAACTTGTCCTCACAGTGGCGGAACAGCGTCCTGAGCACTTCCTCCGTCCACTCATAGTCGTCCACGTTCGCACCGCAGGCGATCCGGTGAATCATCTCGTCTGTCACGATCTCCGGGTGGTCCGGCACGCGCTTGTACTGCTTCACAAAGCTCTGGTATCTGCGGTACAGGTTCGCGTAGTACTCCGGCGTCATGTTGCCGCCGCAGCCCCAGTTCTCATTGCCAATCCCGAAATAGTCTACCTTGAACGGCTCCGGATGTCCGTTCTTCGCGCGCTCCAGCGCGAGCGGGGACTCCCCGTCAAAGGTCATGTACTCGATCCACTCCGACATCTCCTGCACCGTGCCGCTTCCGACGTTGCCGTTGATGTACGTCTTGCAGCCGATCTGACGGCAGAGCTCAAAAAACTCGTGCGTGCCGAAGCTGTTGTCCTCGACCACGCCGCCCCAGTTCGTGTTGACCATGCGCTTGCGCTCGCTCTTGGGGCCGATCCCCTCTCTCCAGTGGTACTCATCCGCAAAGCAGCCGCCCGGCCAGCGCAGCACCGGCACCCGGATCTCTCTCAGGGCCTCGACCACGTCGTTGCGCATGCCGTTCGTATTCGGGATATCGGAGTCCTCGCCGACGTAGAGCCCCTCATAGATGCAGCGCCCCAGATGCTCAGAAAAATGTCCATACAGCTCTCTGTTAATCTTGCTCTTTCTGTTCTCTGCGTTAATAATATACTTTGCCATATCCTACCTCGTCTTTTCCGGTCACTGACGTGCCCCGCATCCCTGTGCGGACATCCGGCAGCGCCAAAATATACCCTTAACCTTCAATGTGGACTCCCGGACCCCGGGAATCCACATTGTTAGATTACCACATATAACGCGCCTGATACAAGCATTTTTTCTTTTTATCCATACAAAATTATGTACATATTTTGCAGAATATTTTGTCATATTCGCCGTGTACAAGTACAACTGCACAAGTACAACTTCCAGTTGTCAGCCCTTGACCGCTCCGCTTGTCATACCTTCTACCAGGTAGCGGTTGAAGATCAGGTAGATGACGAGGATCGGCAGGATACCGAACATGGAACCTGCGATCAGGAGGTTGTAGTTGTTGCCGTACGGAGTCAGCAGCGTATTCAGACCAATCTGAAGCGTGAACTTGTTCGTGTCACGATACACCAGCATCGGCCACAGCATGTTGTTCCAGGAACCCATCGCGCACATGATCGCCTGGGAAGCGAACGCCGGCTTCGTGATCGGCATCATGATCTTGACCGCGATGCCGTACTCGGTACAGCCGTCCACACGGCCTGCGTCGAGCAGCTCCTTGGGCAGGCTCGTCATGTACTGCTTAAAGAAGAAGATCGTACCTGCCGCGCACAGTCCAGGCAGGATGACTCCGGCATTCGTGTTGATGATGCCCAGGGTGGTGATCTCCTGGTACAGCGGGAGCATCAGGATCTCGAACGGCACGGACATCGTCGCGATGACCATGAAGAACAGGAATCCCTGCAGCTTGTACTTGTACATCGTCAGGCCGTACGCGATGAAGTAGCAGACCAGCAGCGTCAGGACAACCGTCGTCAGCGTCAGGATCAGGCTGTTCTTGTACCACATGAAATACTTCTGTGAGTTCAGGATCACATCGTCCGTCATCCCGGACGGAGCAAACTTTGCGAACAGCTCGCGGTAGTTCTGCAGGCTCACCGGTGAGTGCAGATCGAGGGACATACCGGTCGTGATGACCTTCTGGCCGTCGCGGAACGAGCCGAGCAGGCCGCAGACCAGCGGGAACGCGATAAACGCGCACAGGAACGCGAACAGTCCGGTCGCAACCGCCGTGCCGACCTTGTGATTCGCAGCCATTGTCTTCTGATTTGGAGTACTTGTGTTTTTCGCCATGTCACTACTCCCCCTTCTTCTTCTTCAAGCTGAACGTACCGGTCGCTAAGAGCTGTGCGAAATTGATTGCCAGCGCGATCACCATCAGGATCACACCTACCGCACACGCATAGCCCATGTCGTTCTTCTCGATACCGCGCTTGTACAGGTATCCTACGATTGTCAGACCGATATTCTTCGGCGAGGAGTTGCCGTTCCAGATCATGAACGACTCCAGGAACATGGACAGACCTGCGAAGACGGAGATCGTGATGACGTACACGGTCGTCGGCTTTAACAGCGGGATCGTGATGTAGCGAAACTTCTGCCAGCCGTTCGCGCCGTCGATATCGCCCGACTCATACAGGGAGGTGTCGATCGCCTTCAGGCCTGCTACGTAGTACAGCATGTTGACACCGGTCCATCTCCACACACACAGCAGAAGCAGCGCGCACCAGCCGGTGCCCTTCGACTTCAGCCATGCCTGAGCCGGCTTGCCAAATGCAGCCATGATCACGTTCATCTGTCCGTTCACGCCCTCGGAGAACATCAGACGGAACAGAAGACCGGAGATAACAACGGAGGTCAGGGCCGGGACGTACATGATCACCTTCCAGACGCCTCTCGCCTTCGTCAGACGGCTCTCCATCAGCACTGCGAGCAGCATCGGGATCGGAACCATCAGAAGCAGCGTCAGAGCCATGTACTCCACACTGTTGAGAACGGCGATCTTGAAGAACTTATCCCCTGCCAGCTTTGCGTAATGAGCGGTGCCGATCCACGCCTTACCGCCAAACGTGACATCCTGGAAGCTCATCGTGATACCGGTCACCAGCGGATACAGCCAGAAGATCAGAAGGCTGAGGATGAACGGAAGCACGAATACATACGGTGCAATTTTCTGGGAATACAGTAGCTTTTTTGCCTTATTCAAAGTGTATTCCTCCTTTCTTTTCAACCTATCGGGCGCGCAGCGCAGCTGCCAAACGGCCGGCGCCGCGCTCCGCCCTCATAAAAAAGGGAGACCCGGGAATGCGATTCCCAGGCCTCCCCATCCATTTCCTGTTTACTTAAACTCTTGCGGTGACGGATTACATCTCCATATCCACTACGTCCTGAGCCTCCTGAAGAACCTCAGCCACATCTCTGCCGTCCTCAAGGATCTCGTTCAGAGCGGTCGTGCACATATAGTCGTTGATGGTCGGAGAAATCGTCGTCGTATATACGGTACCGATCGCATCCGCCTCAGCCAGCTGGTTCAGAACCTCGTACGGCTTTACACGGAAGTAGGTGTTGTAGATATTGGACTCGTCATATGCGAACTCCTCATCCGACCAGAAAGCGGTGTTGCAGACGTCAAATCCAAGGTCGTTCCAGATGTGTCTCTGGCCAGCCTCAGAGCACTTCGCCCATGTCAGCCACTCAGCCGCAAGCTCCGGATTCTCACACTGGTTCGTTACAACCGTACCGGTTCCGCCTGCACCGAAGGAGCACTTCTGGCCATCCTCGAATACCGGGCAGGTCGTGATATCCCACTTGCCAGCCTCATCCGGCATGTAATCCTTGAAGCGGCTCATGTACCACATTGCCTTCGGGAAGGAAGCGATCTTGCCATCGAGGATCGTAGCGCGGCAGCCGTCTGTATCGGTGTGGCCGTCTGTGGAGATCATCGCGATACCATTGTTCAGCCACTCCTGCTGCATCGTCAGCATCTTCTGTACGGAATCAAGCTGTACGTTCGGCTCTCCGTCCGGTCCGCCGGTCCAGTCCTCGCCGTACTCAGCCATAGCCAGGGACATCCAGTCAACTCCGCCGGTATCTACAGAGGTCAGGAACACCTCGCCGTTGGATGCTTCCTTGAGCTGCTCGCCAAGAGCGGTATAGTCATCCCAGGTCTTTACAGACTTGTAATCCAGGCCGTACTCCTCAAAGATCGCTGCGTTCCAGTACATTACGAACGCGCCTACGTGCGTCGGAACACCGATTCTGGTGCCGTCAGCCTTGGAGTAAACGTTCATACGAGCCTCAACCATCGTGTCCGCATACGGAGCCATCGCGTCGGTCAGCGGATACAGCGGGCAGTCATCGCCGATGTAGTTCGGGAACTGGCCGATCTCGATATCACAGATATCCGGAGCGCCGCTGCCAGCCTGCAGGGACATCATGAGCTTGTTGTGCATCTCACCGTACGGATAGGTACTGAATGTGATCTGTACCTGCTTGTCCGGGTTCGCCTCGTTCCACTCGTTGACCATGTTCGCATAGAAATTGTTGTGCAGGTCTACGAATGACCACAGCTCAAAGTGTGTTCCCTCGTCCGGGCCTACTGTCGTAACAGCGGACGGTCCCTCGGTCTCCTCCTCAGCGAAAGCAACCGATGTGCCCATTGACGCTACCATAGAAGCAGCAAGCAGCATTGTGAGCCATTTCTTTTTCATGAAAGATCCTCCTTTTTTGGTACAGACGCACATTGGTCTCCCGCCTGAACTTGTACGGGAATTTGTGCACCTTGTACACTTTTTTTTTTTTTGCTTCGAGTTATAGTCATAATATACAACGGATTTCCGCCATTGTCAATTACAAATTAAATTATTTTACTCTTATCTATAATTCACCAAAATTTCTTTCGTATTCGCCCTTTTCCTACCCTGCTTTTTGTGCAAGGTGTTTAAACGAGCGTTTTCGATTTTAATTTTGCCTAAAACTCTCTCTTTTTTGTTTAGGCGGTTCTAAAATCCGCATTGCTTTTTTTGGCATTTTGATGTACACTGATCTGCAGATCATTGGATTCTCCGTGTTTTTTGGAATCCGGCGTGCAACCGTTGTTTACCTTTCTCTAAACTGCCCTCTTTTTCGGCTCCGCCAGGCCGTCTTTTCGCCCTGACACACGGCCGCGGAACGGTGCGGCACTGCGAATTCCCGCTCTGCCGCCTCAGAAAGAGGGTCCTCACAACCGGGAGTGACTGCATATGCGCTACATAAAAAATCTTTCGGAGGAGCTGGAGGTCTTCAAGGCGCTCGGCTCAGACATCCGCATCGCGATCCTGAATCTGCTCCTCGAAAACGGGAAAATGAGCATGAATGAGCTCGCGGACCGCCTCGCCATCACGAACGGCGCGCTGACCAACCACATCCGCAAGCTCGAGGCGACCGACCTGATCCGGATCAACTCGGACTCCAGCGTCCACGGCAACCAGAAGCTGTGCGAGCCGCACCTGGACAAGATTCTCTTCGTCCTCAACCGCGGCGCCAAGTCCAACAATGAGTTCAGCTCCTACCTGCGCGTCGGACAGTACTCCTCCTACGAGGTCTACCCGACCTGCGGAATCTCGACGCAGGAGGCGGTGATCGGCGAGGTCGACGACGCGCGCTATTTCTCGCACCAGAAGCATTTTGAGGCGGATATCCTCTGGTTCGCCAAGGGCTATGTGGAGTATTTGATTCCCTGCATCATCCCCTACCGCAGCAAAATCGACCAGATCTCGATCTCCGCGGAGCTCTCCTCCGAGGCCCCCGGCAGCAACGATTTCTGGCCCTCCGATATCCATTTTTATCTGAACAACACTTTCATCGGCGCCTGGACGAGCCCGGGCGACTTCGCCGACACGCCGGGGCTGTTCACGCCGCCGTGGTGGTTCGCCAACTGGAACCAGTACGGGCTGCTCAAGACGCTCGTCATCAACGGGAACGGCGTATTTATGGACAATGTGCGGATCTCGAACGTCAGCATCAACCAGCTCCAGCTCGACTACCGCGACAAGCTCTTTTTCCGCATGGAGGTGCCGGACACCGCAAAGCACATCGGCGGCCTCACGGTCTTCGGCCGCGGATTCGGAAACTACAATCAGGATATAGAGTTCCGGGTGCAGTACAGCCCGATCCGAAATGATCTCGAGGCGTGAATACGAATATCAGACGGGAATAAGGTGTCAAATACACGGTCAAGACAAAACAAGAGGGTGCTGCAGCACCCTCTCATAGTGATTGCGTGAAAGCACTAAGACTCGTAGGAGAAGATCGGCGCCCCGTTCTCGTCCCACTTGATCTCCATGATCATCGCATGGCGGTTCGGGTTGTACAGCGGGTTGCCGACGATCTCAGCCTCGGTCCGGGCGTGGTAGATCATCAGATCCTTCCCGTCCTCCGACTTCACGAAGCAGTTGTGGCCCGGGCCGTAGACACCGCGCTTGGGGTCGGAGCGAAGAACCGGGTAGCGCGACTTCTTCCACGCGTACGGGTCGAGCAGATCCGCGTCCTCGTCTGCCGTCAGCATCCCCATGCAGTAGTCGATGCCGGTCTCGCTCGCGGAGAACGTCAGATAGATCTTGCCGCCGTGCTTGATCACAGACGGTCCCTCATCCACCCAGAAGCCCACTCTCTCCCAGTCGTACGTCGGGGAGGTCAGAAGCACCTGTGCCGTCTTGAGCTTGTACGGGCTCTCCATCTTCGCGATGTAGAGGTTCGAAATCTTCTGGCCCACGCTCACCTTCTCCGCCCACACATAGTAGTGCTCGCCGCGGTGCTCGAAGACCGTCGCGTCCAGCGAGAAGTCGACAAAGGAGTACGGGTCGCCGTCGCTCGCCTGCATCATGCCCTTCTCCACCCAGGTGCCCGTGATCGGATCCTCGTCGGCGCACTCGAGCACGTACGGGCGGATCTCCCACACGTCGTCGATATCCCCGCCCGCGAAGTAGATGTACCACTTGCCGTCGAGGTAGTGCAGCTCCGGCGCCCAGATATGTACGCTCATGATGCCCTTGTCATGCTTTCTCCAGACCATCGTCTCCTCGGCCTCGCGCAGCCCGTCGATCGTCTCGGAGCGGCGCAGTGCGATGCCGTTGTACTCCGGCAGCGAGGCGGTAAAATAGTACATTCCGTCCGTGTGGCGGTAGACATACGGATCTGCGCGCTGCAGAATCCACGGTTTATTATAGCTCAGATCAGTAGACTTACTCATCGTTGTTTCCCTCCCTGCAAATTCGCTGCAGCCCATGATCATGATGCGGACCGCCGGACCCCTTCCGCCAAACAGCGGCCGTCCGGTGCAAAACGCGCATCCGCGTGCGGGCATAGCGCAGCCTATTCTTTACATATTCCTAAAGTATTTTACGTATATCTATATATTATATCCGGATTTCTGTGATTTGCAATCCCTTTTTTTCATTTTCATTCTCACGACTCATTCGTGTAGTGCACCCGCACGTGAATGTCCTGGTTGTAGCTGCCGAACCCGGAGCCATACAGCACGATCCCGCCGTTGTGGCCCCGCTTCTCCCCGGAGTAGAAGCACAGCCGCATGTCCTCCTGCCCGTCGATGTCGACGTCGTTCAGATTCGCATCCGAGATCTTCAGGCCGTCCAGGTAGGTCCCGTAGCGCGTCACGACGATCATCGTCTGCAGGCCGGACCGCCGCTCCTTCAGGCTCCACCAGCGCGGCGTGTAAATCCCCTTATCCCAGCGGAACTCCGGCGGCGTCAGCCAGCTCCCGATCTTTTTCCCGTTCAGCAAAAAGACGATATCCGACTGACAGCTCTCCGACTCCCCCGCCTGGTCAGAGGAGATCTCAAAATAGAACGTCACCTGGGTAATCCGCTGCTTCTCCGGGATCCGCTTCGGGATCCGGTACTCCACATATCCCTTCGAGAACCAGAGCAGACCTGCCTCCAGCCGCTCCGTGTGGTCGAAAAAGCGCGGATCATTCTCCTCTCCGATCTGGCGGTAGACGCTGCACAGCCCGCAGGGAGGCGACACCTCGTAATCGCTGAAGTGTCCGATCCGCACCTCCGTGTTGTACACCTTGATCTCCCGCGGCTCCTCCGTGCGCCCGTCCAGCAGAATCTGGTCCGTCTTGATACTGCAGAGCTTCTGGTTGCCGTGGCCCGTGCACTCTGTCACGGTCGAGATAATCCCGCACTCCTCCAGCCTGCGGATGTGCGCGGTCAGCGCACCGTTCGTCAGCTCGAGCGCGGCGGCGATCTCATTCATGTTCATCTCGCCCTGCTCCGAGAGGAGCTCGACGATCCGCATCCGCACATCGGAGCCAAGTGTCTTGAAAATCTCAAGACCTTCATTTAGATTTTTAATATGCAGCATCGTATCATCCCCCAAAAACGGCGGCTGCCGCGTCCACCATCCAGTGTATGCGACAGCCGCCAGTCTGTTTCCTTTCGCTTCCTGCCGATGCAAGCACATGCCACCGACCCACTGCCCGCGCCAATCAAATGCACACAAATCCGCGCGCGCGCAGCATTGACTCCGTTTCCTCGACATACTCACAGTGGAAGACAGCCGTCGGATTCCCGTCCCCGCTTCCAAAAGAAGAGTACATGTAATTGATGCTGATGTTGCTCTCATGGCACGCGCCGAGCAGGTCCTCCATCGTCCGCTCCCGGTCGGTCTTCACGGCGATCACATCGTAGTTCTTCACCATAAAGCCGGCCGCGACGAGCAGCTCCTCGGCCCTCCCGGGCTGCTCTACGATGAGCCGCAGGATCCCGAACTCCGGCGAATCCACGGAGCAAAACGCGTACACCTCAATTTTCTCTCTGTGGAGCTCCGCCATCACCTGGCGGAAGCTCCCCGGTTTATTTTCCACGAATACGGAAAGCTGTCTGATCATTTTTTCATTCTCCTCTGTCCTGATACTCTTTTTTGTCAACCGGATCCGTTACTGTCCGGCCAGGATCACATTCCGGATCTTCCGTGTCATCGGGATCGTTCCGGCATCTTTTTTCTGCTGCATCAGCAAAATTGTCATATCCTTCTGTGGGATATTCGTAAAATAGCAGCCGAGCCAGCCGTCCCAGCCGTACTCCCCGGTGCAGCCGATCAGGTTCGCCATCCCCGGCTCCTGCATGACGCGCATCAGATGCGAGTACGAAAAGCCCTCGAGGCCGACCCATTTGCGGAACTCCCTCTGCTGCACATCGGTCAGCCGGCCCGAGGTCAGGAAGCGCACGCTCGTCTCACTAAGGACCCGGATCCCGTCGAGCATCCCGCCGTCAAGCAGCATCTGTGTGAACCGCGCGTAGTCCGGGAGCGTCGAGACAAGGCCGGCGCCGCCCGCCTCATACGCCGGAGGCTCGGCCATCGTATTCTGCACCGCGAGGTTGTCCCCCGTGTACGGGATCATCGTGCCGTCGCCGACCGACTCATACGCGCACGCCAGCCGATCTTGCTTGCTCTTTGGCACCCAGAAGCCCGTGTCCGCCATGCCCAGACGGTCAAACAGCTCCTTCTGCAGAAACTCGCCGAACCGCATGCCCGAGGCCACCTCGATCACCGCCCCGAGCACGTCCGCGGACAGCCCGTACCGCCAGGAGGTGTCCGGCACAAACAGAAGCGGCAGCGTCCCGAGATGGTTCGCCAGCTCCACCGTCGTCACCGGATGGTCCGTGTGCAGCCGCGCCACGCACTCGTCGATGTACGCGGACGTCATCCGCTCCGAGAGCGTCGCCTCGCCGCCGTAGCTCAGGCCCGAGGTCATATTCATCAGCTGCAGCACCGTCACCGGGACGTCCGTCTTCTCGATCACGCCGTCACAGTCCACCGTCAGCTCCCGGAAGCCCGGCAGGAAGTCCGCTACCGGCTGCGCCAGGTCAATCACACCGCGCTCGACCAGAATCATCGCCGCGGCAGCCGTGACCGGCTTCGACATCGAGTACAGCCGGAAGATCGTATCCCGCTCGATCGGTTTCTTTTTCTCGCGGTCGGCGTAGCCTCTCGCCTCATAGAAGATCTCGCATCCGCCCTGCCGGACGCTGACGCTCGCTCCCATCGTCACGCCGTCCGCGATCGCCTCGTCAAGCAGCTCCCGGACGCGTATCTTTGTCCTCGCCTCCATCACAGAACCCCTGCCTTTCCGAACACCGCACGGATCGCCTCGCGGTCCTCTGGCGTCACCTCGGGGAACGGGAAGGATGCTGCGGAGCCGTTCACGATCCCGCGCTCCTCCATCGCCGCCTTGATGTACGGGACAAACGGTTTCCCCACCTGGTAGAGCCCCATCAGCGTGTCAATCTTCTGCTGCAGCTCCTGCACCGCCTGCAGATCCTCGCGCGCAAACGCTTCCACCCAGCCGTGCGTCAGCTCCGGGAACACGTTCGAGAGCCCCGCAATGCATCCGTCTCCGCCCGCGAGCACGTTGTGCGCAAAGTTGTCGTCAAAGCCGGAGTATACCTCGAAGTCCGGCCGCACGGCCTTGACCTGACGGATCACCTCGCGCGTGTGATCCATGCCGGACTGCGTGTCCTTGCAGCCCTTGATATTCGCGTACCGCTCTGCCAGATGCGCCATCACCTGCGGCGCGATGTCGTAGCCCGTGCGGTCCGGGAAGTTGTAGATGTAGAGCTCCTGATCCGGCAGCGCCTCGGCGATCCGCCCGAAATACGTCTCAATGCCCGCGTCGCTGATCGGGAAATAGTACGGCGGAAGGATGATCACGCTGTCCGCGCCCGCCTCCTTCGCAAAGCGCGAGAGTTCGATGATCTCGTCGAACACCATGCTCGTCGTGCCGATCAGCAGCTTCACGCGGTGCGCCACCTTCTCCACCGCAAAGCGGATCAGCTCCTTCTTCTGCTCCAGCGTCAGCGCAAAAAATTCGCCGATGCTCCCCAGCACCAGGATTCCGTCTACCTTCCCCCTGATCAGATGCTCGTAGACCTTTCCGGTCTCCTCATAGTTGACTGTGCCGTCCTCACAGAACATCGTCACAGCCGGTGTAATGTATTTTGCCTGCATATCTCATCTTCCTTCTCTTTCTCAAATTTAACCTGTCATCCCACGCATGGGACTCCTGCTGATTCTCTTTTCATCAGCCGTTCACACAAAAAAGCCCTGACTGACTCCTTTTTCATCAGATGGCTCACGCACGGGACTCCCGACTGATCTCCTATACTTAATATCCCGCGCCCTTCATGGCTGAGTCGGCCATCGCCGTGTAGCGCCCCAGAACGCCCTTGTAGTTCCGCTTTTTCAGGGGCATTTCCTGCCGTCTCTTTGCCAGAACCGCCTCCACCTCCTCGGGGCTGCACTGTCTGCCGTCGATCCCGACGATGTCGATCCGCCGCGCCGCTATATCATAGGAAAGGATGTCCCCGGTGCAGATGTAGGCGATCGGGCCGCCCGCGGCAGCCTCCGGCGATACGTGGCCGATCGCCGCCCCTCTCGTCGCCCCGGAGAAGCGGCCGTCCGTGATCAGCGACACCTTGCCGTTCAGCCTGTGGTCGCAGACAATCGCCTCTGTCGTCATCAGCATCTCGGGCATGCCGCTGCCGCGCGGGCCCTCATACCGGATGACCATGATCTCGCCCGGATTGATCCTGCCCTCCACCACGGCCGCGTGCGCGTCCTCCTCACAGTCGAAGACGACTGCCCGTCCCGTGTGTGCGCGCATGCTCTCCTCGCACGCCGAGTACTTGACCACCGCGCCCTCCGGAGCCAGCGAGCCCTTCAGGACCGCGATCGAGCCGATCTCCTTCGTCGTCTCCACCGGGGTGATGACCTCCTCCACCTCCAGGCCGTAATTGTGCAGATACCCCTCGCCGCGCTCGAAGAAGTGATCCCGGCGAAGCTCCTCCAGATTCTCCCCGAGCGTCTTTCCGGTCACCGTCATCACATCCAGGTCCAGATACTTCTCGAGCATCTGCTGCACGCGCGGGATGCCGCCGGCAAACCAGAACGACTCGGTCAGATGCTGGCCGCTGGGGTTCACGTTTCCGATGTGCGGGATCTGATGGTTGATCTCGTTAAACAGCTCCGGGTCCAGCTCCAGCCCCAGCTCCTTCGCGATCGCGGGCAGGTGCAGCAGCGCGTTGGTCGAGCCGCCGATCGCGCTGTGCACGACGATCGCGTTGCGGAACGCGGCAGGCGTCAGGATATCCGACGGGCGGATCTGCTTTTTCACCAACATCATGACCGTCCGCCCTGCCCGGCGCGCCATCGCCAGAAGGTCCCGCATGGTCGCCGGCACGAGCGCGCTGCCCGGGAGCGCCAGGCCGAGCGCCTCCGCCATACACTGCATAGTGCTCGCCGTGCCCATGAACGTGCAGGCGCCCACGGACGGACAGCCCGTCAGCTTGTAGTCCCGGATCTCGTCCGGCGTAATCGCATTTTTCCGCTTCTGCCGCAGGGAAATATCGCCTGCCACGAGCGATGTCGTCTGGTTCGGCCCCGGGCGCATGCTCCCGCCCGGCACAAAAACAGCCGGAATATTCACGCGCGCGATCGCCTTCAGGTGCGCCGGCGTCGACTTGTCACACGACGCGGACAGCACCATGCCGTCCCACGGCACGAACCCCGCGTGCATTTCCACCATATCACAGATCGTCTCGCGCGAGGCCAGAATCAGGTTCATCCCGTCGTGGCCCTGCGCACAGCCGTCGCAGATATCCGTCACATGGAACCGCCCCGGCCGGCCTCCCTGCTCGTAGACGCCGAACGTGACCTGCTCACTGACCTGATTCAGATGCACGCTGCCCGGATGGCTGTCCCCGTAGACGTCCTCCACGAGTATCTGCGGCTTCCCGATGTCTTCCTCATCCCAGCCGCTCCCCATCTGCAGCGCGTCAAACTGCGCCCAGAGGAGACGTTCCTTGCTGCTGCTTATCTCCATTGCCTTGCCTCCTTTGCGGATCGTTTTTCTCTTTTTCCAGTGTAACTCCATATCCGCAAAAACGCAAATAATATTTTTCACAGAACCGCTTTACGACGACGCCATTCTTATTTATAATAGTAATAACTATCGCCCGAATCGCGGTCGTTCTTGTGCAGTCTGACGATCCGCATTTGGGGCAGACCACGCCAGAAGGAGGAGTACCATGTATATTCGCAGATTCCTGTCCATCGCCGCCGCCGCGCTTTCCATCGCGGTGTGCGTATTCATCACGTATATCAGCCGCGACACCGGGGCAGCCACGATCTATTTCAACCTCGGCTTCCTCGCAGTCATGCTCTGCATGGTCTGCGTCGCATACCTCTCGGGTGTCCTGCGGCTCATCCGCGCAAGCAATGCGCTGCAGCGCGGCGCAGACGCCGTTCGCGCCGGGACACCGCAGCCCCAGGAGCCGCTTTTCCAGTACGAATTTCTCGACGACTGCTATCAGCAGTATAAGCAGATGGTCAGCAGCCACCCGGACGGCGTCTGCGACATCCAGAACTACATCAATGAGGAGGCGGTCGAGACGCACGTGCACCGCGGCATCCTCGAGAGTGTCCCCGACATCCTCACCAGCCTGGGCATCCTGGGCACCTTCGTCGGGCTCGTCATGGGACTGCGCGAGTTTAACCCGTCCTCCTACGAGCTGATGGCCGGCTCTGTCTCGCCGCTCATCAACGGCATCAAGGTCGCATTTATCACCTCCATCTACGGCATCGCGCTCTCTCTGTCCTTCTCCTTCTCCCTGCGCAGTGAGTTCTCCGAGCTCTCCGCGAAGATGGACGAGTTTCTCGACGCGTACTACCTGCATGTGCGGCCGCCCTACGAGGTCGCCTCGCTCTCCCGCCTGGTCAGCCACCAGAAGGACCAGGAGGAGATTGTGCACGATCTGACCAGCATCTTCGTCGAGCAGATGGGGAAGAGCTTTGAGCAGTCGATCACGCCGGCTTTCAACCTGATGAGCGACCGCTTCCGCCAGATCACAGAGGCCATGCTGCAGAACCAGGAAGCGCTGCTCACCCAGGTCTGCGAGTCCGTCACCCGCCAGATGCGCGCCGAGCTGGCGGGCGATTTTGACCAGATCCACAAGAGCGTTGAGCAGCTGTGCAATGCTCAGTCCGGCTACACGGACTACATCGACCACTCCATGATGTCGATGCAGCGCATCCTCGGCAACCTGGAGTCCTCCGCAAAGCTCGCGCAGGACCACCTGGCCGAGTCGGCCCGCCAGACGCAGGACGCGGTCCGCACCTCGCTCGGACAGACGAAGGAGTACTTCACCGACTCGATCCGCTCGCTCTCGGCCGCGCAGGAGGAAGCGTACCGGATCAACCAGGAGCAGAAGGACGCCTACCAGGAGTACATCCGCTTCATGTACCAGTGCATCCAGCGCTTCTCTGAGATCTGGGACAGAAACAGCGAGCAGCTCCAGACGCTCTCGGACGGGATAGCCGGCATGACCCCGGTTCAGTCCTCCCTCGAGATCCAGAACCAGCTCGCCGCCCTCACGGAGCAGCTCGAGCGGATGCAGCGCCAGCTCTCCTCCCTGGCTCAGAGTGAGTCGAATGACCGCTCCTCGATCCGGCAGCAGGAACTGCACGAGGAGCTGATGCAGAAGCTCGGGGAGCTTACAGACCAGCTCGACCGCCCGCTCTTCTTCGGGCGCGGCAAAAAACGCAGACAGTAAAGGAAGGATCCTATGCAGAGAAGACGCAGAAAAAAAACGTACAACCGCCACAATATCTGGCGCTCCTATTCTGATATGATGGCCGGTCTCCTGCTCCTCTTCGTGCTCGTCATGTGCATCTCCTTCATGGAGGCGCAGAAGAGCTACCGCCTGCGGCTCGAGGAGGAGGCAAGCCACCTGCAGACGCAAAATGAGCTGCTCGCACAGCTCCAGGAGCGTGAGAGCGAGGTCGACGCCCAGCAGCTCGCGCTCGACGAGCAGAGCGCCCTGCTCAAAGCCCAGCAGGAGGATCTCGACGAGAAAAGCGCGCTTGTGCTCTCGCAGCAGCAGGATCTCGCCGACAAGGAGGCGCTCGTGCTCACACAGCAGCAGGCGCTCGACGAGCAGAGCGCGCTGATGCAGAAGCAGCAGGCCGCGCTCGATGAGCAGGAGAGCCTGATGGCTGAGCAGCAGCGCAAGATCGAGCAGATCATCGGCGTCAAAGCCGACCTGATCGCCGTGCTCAAGGACGAATTTGACCAGCACAACCTGAGCGTCGTCATCGACGAGGCCACCGGCTCCATCGCGCTCGACTCGAATGTGCTCTTTGGCTACAACGAGAGCGAGCTGACCGAGGAGGGCATCGCGATGCTCGGAGAGGTGCTTCCGATCTACTGCAAGGTGCTCATGGCCCCGCAGTACCAGGAGTACCTCGCAGAGCTCAGCATCGACGGGTACACCGACACGACGGGCGACTATATGTACAATCTGCAGCTCTCCCAGGAGCGCGCGATGGCCGTCGCCAACTACCTGTTCGCGGACGCGGGAGCATTTCTGACGGAGGAGGAGCTCACGAACCTCAAGCAGAAGCTCACCTCCAACGGCCACTCGATGAGCAACCCGGTGTACAGCGACGGGCAGATCAACATGGACGCCTCCCGCCGCGTGGAGGTGCGCTTCCGCCTGAAGGACGAGGAGATGATCAACGAGCTGAAGCAGATTCTCGACGAGACGCAGCAGTAGGCAGGATGTCCACGATCACGTACTCCGAGTGCTTCCCGGTGCGCAGAGCGTAGTTCCAGCCGCCCATCCCGGACGTGACTATGACCTGGAACCCGCCCTCCCTGCGATACCCGTAATTCATCTCCCCAAAACCGAGCACGTCACTGATCAGGCCGACAGGCCAGATCTGGCCGCCGTGGGTATGACCGGACAGCTGAAGGTCATAGCCCAGGGCGGCATTTTTTTCGAGGTCGCGCGGCTGGTGATCCACAAGCAGCAGAAACTGCTCCGCATCCGCCTGCGCGCGCAGCGTCTCCGAGGATGCCCGGCGGGCGCACTCCGGGTGCGTCCGGTCATCCCGCCCGATCACCGTCAGCTCGCCGCCGATCGTGACGCTCTCATCCTTGAGGATCGTGATCCCCGCCCCCGAAACAGCCGCGTCCAGCTCCTCCGCCGTGAAATCGGGCGCCTCCGAGTACAGGCCGCGGTCGTGGTTGCCGTACACGTAGTAAATGCCGTACGCCGACCGGATGCGGGAGAGAATCGCAAACACCTCGCCCAGCTCCTCCCTCGTCGTGTGCTCGTCGACCAGATCGCCGCCAAGCACGACCAGATCCGGCCTCTCCCGGCTGATCGCGCTGCAGTACGTCTCCAGCCTTTCCGCGTCCATCGTCGTCCCAAAGTGCAGATCCGTAAGCAGCGCCACGCGGTATCCGCTCTCCCGGATCGGCTTTTCCGTGTAAACCGTGTAGCTCTTCTCCACGACATGGCGCATGTTCCACCGGCCGTACAGCAGCACCAGCAGAAGCGCCGCTGCCGGGAGCACTCCGCTAGCGTAGAGCCGTCTCCACAGCCCGCCCTTTCTGCCCCGGCGCGGCAGCACCGCGTTTGCCAGCTCCGCGATCAGCGCAAACGCCAGCAGATACAGCACCACCACCGCCCAGATCCCCCAGATGTCGAACGCCGGAAGCACAAAGGCAGCCGATGCAGCCGCAAGCGCCGCACGCACCCACCCGCACTCAGTGCGCACTCCGGCCGCCCCCGCGGCCCGCTTAAAATAGAAGTAAAAATAGATTCCCGCAAGCGCCGTCAGAAGCACAGGCATGACTCTCACCAGAACTCTCATATCCCTACCTCCCCGTCACACCGCACAGCAGACGGAAGCATCTGATCCGCTGTGCCGATATCTCACTTCTACAGGGCAGTATCTGCGTTTTTCCCGGATCTCATGCACAAATTGCGTTCTCTGTATTTTCTGATATCGTTTGAAATATTTTATTGATTATAGAATATAATATATTGTTTTTAGAATATCACAGATAAATTGGTGTCCCAAAAGAAGACTTTTTTCCAATTTAGGCCGAAGTAATTGCCACTTTCTTTTCTGATATGGTATACTTTGAGCAACTATTAGGAATGTTTGTTTTCTATACTCTTTTTTATGATTTGTGGCTGTTTGGGGCGGGGAGAGCCGCACGGACTCTTTTCGCAGAAATGATGGAGGTGATTACAAATGAAGGACTCTGAATCCAGAAAGCGTCTGACGACCTCACAGCTACTCTCGGTTATCAAGAAATCCGAACAATTTTCGGAAGTCACCAGCGCATGGCACGACAGAGAGGAAACGCCCGTTCTCTGCCATTACCTGTACAAAATCATGGAAAAGCATAAGCTGACTGCAAAGGAAGTCATCAGTCGCAGCGGGATCGAGCGCTCCTATTTTTACCATATTCTGAGCGGTCAGAAGACACCGGGGCGCAACATGCTGCTGCGGATCGGCCTGTGCATGGGCGCGACCCTCACTGAGATCAACCAGCTGCTCCGACTCGCGAATCAGGGCAGTCTCTATCCGAAAATCAGGCGCGATGCAGCCATCATCTTCGCGATCGAGAAAAAGTACACGATGCAGCAGACCAACGATTTCCTGATCGAGCTGGGCGAGACGCCGCTGTATCGGGAAGAGGGAAACTGAACCGGGGAGAATGCGGTTGGATTGGGAAGAGAACGGCCAAACCGGGGAGAATGCGGTTGGACCGGGAAGAGAACGGCCAAACCGGGAAGAATGCGGTTGAACCGGCGCCGGGTAAGCATATCAGGCTGTTTACCCGGCGCACTGTGCGATTGTGGATGCCGTTCACGGCGGGCTGCGATCTCCTTTTTTCAGCACTTGCGCATTTCGTGCCATTCCATGTATAATAACGTACAACTGAACACATGTTATTACTACCGCTGATATCAGACTGCACGATGCGAAGGCCCGGCGGAAGAAGTATCACAGGGTACAGCTCCCAAAGGGGGCGGCACGGCAGCGCACAGACTTTGACTACGGAGGATCCGGCATGGCAGAGAACGACGGCCTCTCTCAGACGACACAGAAAACAGATCGCGTCAGCGGACCGTCACCGGAACTCACGCAGGAGTCCCCGGACGGTCTTTTCGTTATGGACAAAGATGCGTTTTCTCTGCCCCGGGAGCTGTCCGGGTCGTACGAGCTGCTCTCCTGCCTGAAGTATTCCGAGCAGTCCTGCTCCTTCCTGCTCCGCGACCGCGCCACAAAAAAGACGGTCCTGTTAAAGACCGCCTCCGACCTTCTGCTCGCGGAATCCCTGCAGAACGAGACCTCCATGCTCGAGCTGATCCACCGCCAGAGCTCCCCGCTCGCGGACACCTTTCCCGTCCCCCTGCTCCTCGAGCGGCACGGTGAGACGCTCTACTCCATCCGCACCTACATCGAGGGGCGCACGCTCGAGGAGCTCTGCGAATCCAGCTACCGCAAGCCGGGGATCGCCATTCCCCGCGCGCTCGACTACATGATCGCCCTGACCGAGCTGCTGCACTTCATGCACGCACTGACCCCCTCCCTGATCCACCGGGACATCAAGCCCCAGAACGTCATCGTCGACGCCGACGGCGGCTGTCATCTGATCGACCTGGGCATCTCCCGCTTTTTCGGGAAATCAAAGCGCAGCGATACGCTGATCATGGGGACGCGGATGACCGCTCCGCCCGAGCAGTTCGGCTATCAGCAGACGGATATCCGCAGCGACCTCTACTCGCTCGGCATCCTGCTGCTCTACTGCATCACCGGAGAGTACGAGCCTAATCCGCTCACCCTCTCAGAGCTCGATCCGCCCGTGCGGCGCATCATTCAGAAGGCGACCATGTTCGACCCGGACAAGCGCTACCAGTCGACCCAGGAGCTGCTGCCCGACCTGCTCGCGGCGCGCTACCCCAGCCTGCTCTGCGCCAGAGAGCCTGCACGCCCCGACCGCTCCGCCGCCTACTGGAAGCGCACGGCGCTCATGCTTTTGCTGCTGTGCCTGTGCCTCGCGCTCGGGCTGATCCTGCAGCACACCGACACGCCGCCCGGGCCGTCCGTCCATACCGAGGAGGCGCACGCGCTCCCCTCGGAGGAGGAGCCTACTTTTTCTGCGCCTCGATCTGCTCCGCCAGGTCATTGAGGTACACCCACCGCTCCATCTTCTCCTCGAGCGCTGCCTCTGTCTGCTCCTTTTCCCTGGACAGCTCATTCAGCCTGCCCGCATTCGTCGCATTCGCGAGCATCTCGTTCTCCAGCTCTGCCGCCCTCTGCTCCAGCGCCGCGATCTCCTCGTCAATCGTCTCGTACTCCCTCTGCTCCTTGAACGTAAATCTCAGCTTTTTCGGGGCATCCTGCTTCCAGCTCCGGCCTGAAGTCTTCCCCTCAGCTGCCGGGCACGCTCCATCCCCGGCCTTTCCTTTGGCCGTCCCGGCCGCCTGACCCGCTCTGCCGGTCTCATCCCCGGCCTTTCCCTTTGCCGTCCTCGCCGCCTGGCCCGCTCTGCCTGCGCTTCTCGCCGGCCCGGTCATCTGCGCGGCACTCCTCTTCTGATGCGCTTCCAGATAGTCCGTATAGCCGCCCTCATACTGCTGCAGCCGCCCGTCCTCAAACGCGAAAATCCGATCCGCGATGTTGTCCAGAAAATAGCGGTCGTGGGACACTGCGACTATAATTCCGGCAAAGGACGCCAGATAGTCCTCCAGGATCGTCATCGTCGGGATGTCAATGTCATTCGTCACCTCGTCCAGCGCGAGCACGTTCGGCGCCTGCATCAGCACACTCAGCAGGTAGAGCCGTTTTTTCTCCCCTCCTGAGAGTCTCGAGACCGGCGCATACTGCATGTCCGGCGTGAACAAAAACCGCTCCAGCATCTGCGAGGCCGTGATCCTGCCGTCGCGCGTCGGCACGTACTCCGCGATGTCCCGGATGTAGTCGATCACCCGCCGGTCGCTGTCCATATCCGGCACCTCCTGCGCAAAATACCCGATCCGCACGGTCTCCCCGATCTCAACCTGCCCGCCATCCGGCGCAAGCTCCCCGGCGATGAGGCGAAGCAGCGTCGACTTGCCGCAGCCGTTCGGGCCGATGATGCCAAGGCGCTGGTTTTTCAGCACGATATAGTCAAAATCGTCGATCAGCACCCGCTCCCCGTACCGCTTGGTGACGTGGTGCAGCTCGATCGTCTTCTTCCCCATCCGCGTCGCCGCGGAATCGAGCTCCACCGCCGCATCCGCAACCGGGGCCGTGCCGTTTTTCAGCGCTTCGAGGCGCTCCAGGCGCGCCCGCTGTTTCGTCGAGCGCGCACGGCAGCCGCGCTTCGCCCACTCCAGCTCCATGCGCAGGATGCTCTGGCGCTTCCGCTCGCTCGCGAGCTCCATCTCCTCACGCTGCGCCTTCAACTCCAGAAATCTGGAGTAATTTGCCTCGTACCCGTACAGGCTGCCGTGGCTGATCTCCAGAATCCTCGTGCTCGTGCGGTCGAGAAAGTACCGGTCATGCGTCACCATGATCACAGTCCCGCGGAAGCGCCGCAGATATTCCTCGAGCCACTCCAGCATCGCGCCGTCCAGATGATTCGTCGGCTCGTCGAGGATCAGCACGTCGAAGGAGCCGGTCAGCACCCGCGCCAGCGCCGCCTTCTTCCGCTGCCCGCCGGAGAGCGTTCCCATCCGCTCCTCGTAGTCCGCAAACCCCAGCCGCGTCAGATTGCTCTTCGCCTCGCTCACGGCCGTCCAGTCCGACGCATCCAGACCATCGGTCACATACGCGAACACCGTAGCCTCCCTGTCGTACGCGGGATCCTGCGTCAGATACGCGATCCGAAGCCCGTTCTGCCGCACAATCTTCCCCGCGTCCGGCTCCTCAACGCCCGCGATCAGGTTCAGCAGTGTCGTCTTCCCGGTCCCGTTAATCCCGATGATTCCGACCTTGTCGCCCTCCCCGATCCCGCACGACACATCGTCCAGAAGCAGCTTCCCGCCGAAGCCTTTGCTGATATGTTCCATCGTAATAATCGTCATAAGTCCAACAGCTCCCTTTTTCCATTTCTATAATAGAAGAATCCCGTCAACATGAGCAGCACCGCCGCGGTCACACCGAGTATCACATGGACGGACACGCCCTTGATGAACAGAATCGCCAGCACCGGCGGCACGTCGACCGCCAGATCTACCAGGAGGATCAGGCTGACTGACGCGCTCTGTTTCACGACACGTGTCTCATTTTCCCACTCAAAGACCGGGAACAGGAGATTCACCGTAATCCCGATGACCGACGAGAACAGCACGTAGATCACAGGCAGCGCGATTATCCAGAATGCGCCAAGCGCGTCAGGCCGAAGCGCGAGCAGGGAAAAGACGACGGACACCAGATAGCCCGGGAGCACGACCGTCAAATTTACCAGGATCTTGCTGTCGAACACCTCACGGCTCGTCACCGGGAGCGTCCGCGTGATCCACCACTGCCGCCCCTCCATCGAGATCGAGCATGCGGTCGTCGGCATCAGCGCGGCGATCATGCCCAGCAGCAGCGGAAACAGCTCCTGCGGGATGCCCGTAAAGCCGAGCAGAAGCTCGAGCTTCCCCCAGCCCATGAAAAACAGTGTCCCGGACGCCGCAGCCATCATGAGCGGGGAGATCAGCGTGTTCGTCACGTAGATGCTCGACGCGAAGTAGCGCTTCAGCTCCCGCTTGTAGAGGGCCCGCCGGACCGACGAGGTGCGCAGCGTGCGCATGCGGTAGTTGTGCTTCGCCGTAGTCGCGGCGAGCGCGTTGCAGATCTGCGTGAACGCGGCCGATATGGCAGCCGTCACCGCGAGAAAGCTTCCGAGCGACACCCCGGCGAGCAGCAGAAACGCGCACCCGTCCAATTCCACCAGGCTGCGGTTGAACCAGACCGCCATCGGGTACAGCCGGCCGATCCACACCGAGATCAACCGCGTCACATCCAGAAGCACCTCCATCGTCAGCTCGCTCTCATCCAGCCCGCCCAGCACGCTCCCCGAGAGCAGAAAGCCCAGAACCAGCAGAAGCACAAGCGCGGAGATGACGAGGCTCTTATGGCGCATCCGCGAACCCACCGCCATGATGAGCGCGCCGCACGCGGTCGCGAGGATCAGCGGGATCATCGGCAGAAGCAGCATCCCCACCAGAGCGAGCACGTAGAACAGCGCGCCCGGCTGCTCCCGCAGCGCATAGACGGCCAGCCCGGGCGTCAGAACCAGAACGCCAAGCGCCGCATTTGTGACATACATCGTCAGGAAACGGCTGATCACGATCGACGACTTCGTCACCGGGAGCGAGATCAGCAGCTCGTACGTGTGCAGTTCAAAGATGATCTCCCCGGCCTTGAAGATCGAAAAAAACAGAATCACAAGACTCGTCATCAGGTACAGGATCTCCGGGATCACGCCGGCCATCCCGATCTGCACCAGCCCCTCTGCGGCTATCACGATGTAGACCGCCAGCATCACGTAAAGCAGCACATACAGCACGCCCAACGCCGCGCGGGTAAGCAGCTTTCGCCGCTCCTTCGTGTGGAACAGCTCATTTGCGCCGAACATGCCCCGCAGCGACACGGCGGTCAGCGTCAGAATCTCCCGCAGAGGACTCCGACGGGCGGGCCCTCCCGCTGACCCATTCTCAGGAGTCTGATTGGCTGTGCTTTCCTTCGCGTGCGGTCTCGCTTCAGGCGTTCGTCTGCTCATGATTGACCACCTCCATAAATACCTCCTCCAGAGATTTGCCGCCGGTCAGTTCCTCGGTCAGCCCGGACGCGACCAGCTCTCCCTGCTTGATGATCGCGACCTTATTGCACAGCTTTTCCGCGACATCCAGCACATGAGTCGAGAAAAACACGGCCGCCCCCTGTGCACACCGCTCGCGCATCAGCCGCTTCAGCGTCAGAATCGCCTCCGGGTCCAGCCCCACGAACGGCTCATCCAGAATCAAAAGCTTCGGATCGTGAATCAGCGCACTGATAATCGCCAACTTCTGCTTCATGCCGTGTGAGTAGGAGGAAATCAGATCGCCCAGAGACGCCGTCAGATCAAACGCTTCCGCATACGTCGTGATCCGGCTCTGGCGCTCCCGCTGCGGAATCCGGAAGATGTCTGCGATGAAATTCAGGTACTGGATCCCGGTCAGGTAGTCGTAGAGATCGGGATTGTCCGGGATGTAGGCAAGCTTCGACTTGCACTGCAGCGGATCCTGGCGGATCGAGACGCCGTCGATCAGGATATCACCCTCCTCAAACGCGAGAATCCCGACAATCGCCTTGATCGTCGTCGTCTTCCCCGCACCGTTGTGCCCGATGAACCCGTAGATGTCTCCGGCCTCCACGCTCAGGCTCAGATGTGAGACCGCGGTCTTCCCGCCGCCGTATGTCTTTGTCAGATTTTGTATCGTAAGCATATGCAACCTTCCCTTTCCGTGCGGCCCGCCGCACATCTCTGCTCCGCATTGTCTCCGGACTTTGCGGACATTTTATCCCGCACATTCCAGTCGTTCTCCGCAGACACTTTACTTCGCCTTGTACCTCTCATCCATCTTCTTCAAATACCTTATTCTGTACATTTTGACCAGGATTCCCCACCGGCGCGGAGACGAAGACGATCTGCCGCGGCTTCCGCCCCTCGCCTGCCGTATTCTGCACGTAGCCGCTGATCACCTCGCTCTGCTTCTGCAGAAATTCCATAAACTCCTCGTCGCTCAGCATCAAAACCGACGAGTTCAGCGCGAGCATATCGCGCTCCGGATCGCTGTCCGGGGCCGCAAAGTAGCGCTCGAACGTTCCGATCAGCGAGAGCAGCCCGCCCCGGAACAGCGCGCTGACGTCCTGCCCCTCGATCTGGCCGAGCGGCTGCTCCACAAGCTTGTAGACCTTCTCGACCGTCCCGCGCACCTGGCGCTGCTCGGCAATCTCGATACAGCCCGCATCCAGCAGAATCCTGATATGCCGGTACAGACTCGCAGGCGGCACATCCGACAGCTCCCGCCGCATCTCCCCCGCGGTCCCGACTCCGTGCAGAATCAGATACTGCGCAATGCGCTGCCGCACCGGATTCATCACCACCTCCACAATATCCCTCTCCACAGCCACTCTCCTCTCTCCGATTCAAAGATTTATAGCATTATTATTTTATGTATTATTCTCGTTTTTGATAATAATATTTGATTTAAGAATTGTCAAGTCTTTTTTGCGCGTTCTGCTGCGAAAACCGCTGTCAAGGCACCTCGAAAGCTCTTGCAAGAAATTCAAAAATTTTCCTTGCATTTTTCCGACATAGTGCTATAATAAATGGCATGGAAGCATAGCTCAGTCGGGATGAGCGTTCGCCTCACACGCGAGAGGTCATGGGTTCGAGCCCCATTGCTTCCATTTTTCCGCGTAGATAAAGGAATCCTTTATTTACGCGGTTTTTTGATGTTTTTCTTATCCGTTTATAACCGATATTTTGCCCGTAAAATGGCATTTTAGTGTACTATGCAAACTAGCCCTCCCGTGGATGCGCGTTGCGCGTAAGCACATGCGTATCGTCGCCCGCAAGCCAGCCTGGAGACGATCGACTCCATCCTGGGCGCAATGCAGATCGGTATGAACAGGAAGCGAACCTGTTCGCCATGCATCTTTTGGTATCCGATGACGCACTCGCAGAATATCACAATTATACTTCGGAACAAATATCCAGGGTTTTAGGATACCATCAGAAACTCATTGAGTTGAGGCTGAGATGATTAAATCGCTTTAGCGTTTAAAATAAAAAGGAGAAGGAGTTTTGAATTTGAGTGACAAAATTTTTCCAGTTGCGCATTTTGATAAGAATCTAAACTGTTATCTTCCATACTCACTTGATTATGAATTCATTTATCAGTCTGCCGGTTTGGAAAAACACATCCTCAAAAGACACCCTGAGTGCATTGAGTTTTTACAGTACTTACCATACATCATTGCGCATCCAGACTATATTGGCGTAAATCCGAATGAACCCGGAATCAGTTTTGAACTTGTCAAAGTTTTTAATAAAAATATCCAGGTTGGAATAAAACTGGATATTAAGGAAGATTACCTATATGTTGCCACCTTGCACACTATTACTACTGGAAAACTAAAACATGGAATAGAAAACGGCAGGCTAAAAAAGATTTGACATATTAGAATATTTTCTCTATAATGAAGATACAATAAATTGAATTACAAAGGTCGGAAAGGCTCCCGACACTCTCTGAAAGGAGAACCTGAGATGATGGATACGCCGCCCATCTTGTAATTCATTTAAATGTCAGGGTGTCTTCATTTGAAGGCACCTTTTGCTTTATGCAAAAACCGCCCGGAAGGCCAGCAAGCTCTCAGACGGATCCAAAAGATTACGCTATTTTCCAAAATAAAGGCTATCAGGGTCTATTGGTGGTCTGCGGGTTAAAAAAATTCACGCCAAAATTAAAAAGAATTTTGAAAATTAATGGTCAAACCATTTCAATCTCTACCTATGACAACACACATTGTGTCAAGGTACTTATGCGGATCTACGATCAATCCAGCCAGGCGATTCAAATTCAGGAAGGAGCTACTATGAGCATCAATTTCCATGCCCACCAGGGGCGAGGCGTGCCATTTGCCGAATATGAAGCGGTTGCGGCGCAATGGCACGGAACTTTTACCGGCTACCGGCCGGAGCCAAGCGCTGACAGACTCGGGCTGTCCTACGATTCCGAATATCTGTATGTCCCGTATTTCGGCGTGCCATACCGTCTGAGACTCTCGGACGGTGTGCTGGAGAAGCCGATGCGCCGGAATGCCAAGGCACAGCCATCAGCAGCCGCACACTGCGCCATTCCTCTGCCGTCGGGCAGCGCAGACAAAGCTTCCGAGGAGAATGTCTGGACCGACGCGCTCTTTTTTAATGAGACGATGGCTATCTACCATCTCCTGCACTATACACAGAACAACCCGCGCATCACGGGCAGCTGGGTGCCCGCCGATACTCTGGACAGCGTCGCGAGTCGCAGCGGACGGCGCATGCCTGACCCGCTCCTCGCGCCTTTCGCGCGTCAGTGGAGCGGCCGTTGCGCTGAGCTCGATGCGGCCTGCCGGCGGGCGAGAGGTCTGAGGCTCGACACAGGAGATGTCTCCTTTCAGTTCGCGGCGTTCCCGTGCCTTGCGGTACGGCTGATTTTCTGGGATGCGGATGAAGATTTCGCGGCGCAAGCCCAAATCCAGGTCGACCGCTGCGTGACAGACTTTGTGCACTGCGAGACGCTCGGCTGCATCACCGCAGATCTGCTCGACCGGATTCAAGAAGCCGCCTGCACTCCTGCCGCAGCTCCTCCGTCTCCTCTGTGAGCAGCGCCTCCGCATACCGCAGATACTCCGGGCAGCCGTGCATCCGGATAAACGCTCTCGCACGGCTGCTGCGCGTCAGTCCGGTCACGAGGAGCAGCAGCTCCTGCTCCTCGCCGAAACAGTCTGCCGCGAACTCAAACGCCCGGGAAAGTTCGGCCTGCACCGACGCGATGCACGCGCGCCGCTCCTGCAGCAGCTCGTCAAAGAGCGCCCGGATCCGCGCCATCCCGCTCTCCGGGTCGGCGATATGCGCTTCCTGAAGTTTCCGGTCAAACAGTGCGCAGATCCGAAGGACCGCGCGCTCAAGCGCCGCATCCTCTTCCGTGATCAGCTCCCTCTCCTCCTTCACTGCAAGCCTTCTCTTCTGTTCCTCCAGAAAACCGGAAAAACAGCGCATTGTCCCCTGCTCACTTGCTTCCCGTTTCAGCTGCAACAGCAGTTCGTGCAGCCGGACCGTCTGCCGGTCCAGTTCCTCATACCGCGCCAGGCTCTCTCCCAGTCCGTCCAGCAAAAGTCCGATGACCGTGAGCCGCTCGTCAAAAGCCGCCTGCCGTGCCATGCGCACCTTCTCGCTGCGCCTCTCCGGCGTGATTGTCCCCTGTAAGATCTCTGCGATCCCGTAGTCCGTCCCATATTTCCGGTAGAGCAGGTAGTAAGCCGCGAAACTGCGCGCCACCTCATCGTTCTGCAGGTACTGCCGCACCACCTTCTCATCGACCGCAACGCCGAGCTCCTCATAGCTTCCGAGCAGCTCTGAGAGATCCTCCCAGCCGCGCGCAGTCACAAACTGCCTGCCCTCGGTCTGCTCCCCTGCATCGACAAGATAAAAATGCTCCCTCTTTATCGTGAGGTACGACAAAATCGCGCCGTGTACCCCATGACCCGCGCCGTACTCCAGCCAGACGTCCAGGTCCGCCTCCACGTCGATCCGGCGCACACGGTCCAGCGTCACGATGTCAAACTCCCGCACGGATTTGTTGTACTGCGGCGGATTGCCTGCTGCCACGATCATCCAGCCCTCCGGCACCCGATGGCTGCCGAACGTCTTGTTCTGCAAAAACTGCAGCATCGTCGGCGCAAGTGTCTCGGAGACACAGTTGATCTCGTCGATAAACAGAATCCCCTCCTGATACCCCGTCCGCTCCATGCAGTCATAGACAGACGCTATGATCTCACTCATCGTATACTCCGTCACGCTGAACGCACGGCCGCCATACTCTCTCGGGACGATCTTCGGCAGTCCGATCGCGCTCTGCCGCGTGTGGTGGGTGATCGTGTAGGCCACGAGTCCGACACCGCAGGCGGCCGCGATCTGCTCCATGATGGCCGTCTTCCCGATCCCCGGAGGCCCCATCAGCAAAATCGGCCGCTGGCGCACCTGCGGAAAGGTATAGCGGCCATCCGCATCCTTTCTGTGATACGCCTGCAATGTGTGTATGATCTCTTCCTTCGCTTCCCGGATATTCATGCTCCTCAATCTCCTGCTCTTTTTGTACCTCTGCGCCAGATTTTCCCATCTCTACACCAGTTTCTGATGCTTCTTTCTATCCCAATGGAATCCGTCCACATGTCTCTTTTTCTATCGCATACGCTCGTACTCATATCCTTTTTATCCTGCTACGGCTCCGCTGTGCAGAATGTCCGCGCCCATCCGGGGGCGTGTGTGATCCCGGCAGTTCTCTTCACGCACACAAAGGCCGTCTCATAGTCCGGCGCCTCGCCCGGGTAGATGCCGTCCCCGTCCGTAAAATAGAGCAGCGCCCGCAGCTTTTTCAGCTCCTTCTTTGCGCGCAGCTGCTCCACATAGCGGAATACGGGGCGGAAATCCGTGCCGCCGCGTCCCTGGACTGTGACCGTGCCGCCGCTCTCCACCCACTCCTGCGCAGAGCGGATCACCCTGACGTCCTGAATACAGCAGTCACACTGAATCAGGTAAACCTTCATCTCAGCAAAAAAATTCTCCTTTTCTGACAGAATCGCATACGTCTCCGCGAGAAACTGCTCCACGGTCGCCGTGTCACACGAGCCGGAAGTGTCGATCGCGATCACCAGCTCCTCCAGCCGGTTCCCCTCCCTGTACTCCAGCGGCTCGATCAGCGGCATATCCCCGTAATGCTCCATCCCGTAGCTGTAGTAAATATAGTCGAAGCTCTCCGTATCCACCGCGACCTCCTCGCGCGGCACCGCAAACCGCTCAAGAAAGCTCCGGTAATCCCGCCGCCCGCCGCGCCGCACTCGGATCTGCTCGGACGCGCCTCCGCTCATGGTCCCCGCGGACTGCGCGCCGTACCGCCCGCCGCCCGCCGCAGCGTGCGCACGGATCTGCTCCCACTTTCTGTGAAGACCCGCGCAGCCCGTATCGGTACTGTCTCGCCAGAACCTGTGATCGTCAAATCCCACCGCAGCCTCGATCTCCTCCAGAGTGTACGGAAACCTGCCCTGTTCCAGCATCGCATAGATGCGCTCCGCAGAGTGTACCTCCGCCCCCAGAATCCTCAGACACTCCTCCTGGATCTTTCTACCATGCACAGATATAAAGGTACGCAGTCTTTCTTCCCCACTTTCTTCGCAGTTTCCTTTTTCTCTCTCCTCACCGAACTCAGACACCAAATCACACTGTATGTTTTCTCTGTTCCTCTCACGTGACTCAGACACCGAACCACACTGCCTGTTCTTTCTGTCCTCTCCGCGGGACTCAGACACACAAACACACTGTCTGTTCTTTCTGTCCTCTCCGCGGGACTCAGACACAAAACCACACTGTCTGTTCTTTCTGTCCTCTCCGCGGGACTCAGACGCAAAAGCATCCCGTCTGCTCTCTCTGTCTTCTGCTCCAGGCACGGACACAACGCCCTCCTGCCCATCCTTCCACGCAAGCTCCGTGTACTTCTCGCTCTCCTTCTCCAGGATCTGCTCGACCGCGAGGTCGCAGGCGACATCCCACAGCCGCTCCTCGAAGCGCGGTTCGCGCACCATATGAAGGTACAGGCAGTGGAGCAGCACATGCAGATAGCCGCGGACCAGACGCTCAGGGCTCTCTGCATACGCGCGGATCAGATATGCCAAAGAGACAAAGAGCTGTGCGCCGTCCGTCCCGACTCGGTCTGTCTCCTCCGAAGCGACCGCCGGAAGCCCCGCGAACGCCGCGTCGAGGCAGGGGTAGCGCCGGTACAGCCCGGCCCGGCAGCTCCGCAGAATCCTACAGAGAATAGTCCCGGTCCCGATAGCCATATCGCTCCTCCTTCAGCCGCAGCAGCACAAGCAGCACGGTCTCCCTGCCGCGCTCCCCTGCCCTGCGGATAAACTCGTCCAGCTCGCGCTCCCCGAACCAGCCCAGCCGCTCCAGCTCCAGTATCCTCCCCGGCTCGTTCTGCTCGATCAGGAGCTCCACCGCAGGACGGATCCGGCTCCTGATACAGTGGCCATACTCCGCGCGTGCTTCCTCGCACACCTCCTGTCCTCCAAAGAAGCCGTCCACCGCCGCGGCCAGCCGGAGCGCCGGCTGCTTTGTGCCGCAGAAGCGCCGATACACCGCGTCCCAATCCGTTCTGTCCTTCTCCATCATTCCTTCCGCTCCTTCTGTCTCACCCGTTTGCAGTTCCGCAAACCGATAAGTCATTTTGCATCACATACAGCCTTCGCAAACCGATAAGCCATCGTACATCACATACACCTCCACCGAAACAAACAGGCCGGAGCGATGCGCCCTGCCGCGCTCTCTCGCAGCATGTCCAAATCGCTCCGGCCTCCGAATGCCCTGTTGCTCTATTTTTCCGTTTTACTAACTATAGGATTCTCTCTTCTCAGGATTCTTTCAGCTCCATGAGCGCACCGCTCGTCAGCTGATAGTCCTCCCGCACGCGCCCGCACAGCGCATCCACATCATACCCGGGATGCACGACACCGTCGCGCAGCGCCTCGGTCAGCTCATGGCTCGAATCTCCAAGACGTGTAAAGCTGAGATTCTGGCAAATTCCCTTGATCGTGTGAGCCGCCCGAAAGGCCTCCATATAGTTCTGCTCCTGCATCGAGCGCTCCAGCGTCGTGAAGCTGGAGTCATCCAAAAATTTCAGCGCAAACCGGCGCACGCGATCCTCACTGCGCAGACGTCCCAGCACTGCCTCATAATCGCCGCCCATTTTGCTATAGCATTCCTTCAGCGTCATCTCAATCTCCTCCTGCCCGGCTGCGGGCCACGTTTCTTTTAATTTTCTGTCCCGTCCGGCTGACTTCCGGAATCCGTGTGCTCCTCCTGCACCTCAACCAGCTTCCCGACGATCCCGATCACCTCGCGCGGCTCTCCCGCAGACCAGTTCGTGTGGAGAATCATCCGGTACCAGCGATTCTGGCCTCCCACCAAAATCGGGCAGGTCATCTGCAACACCGGCTCCGTCCCGTGCAGGATCAGCTCCTCTATCCGCTCTTCCCACTTAGGCCCAAACATCGCGCGCAGCTGCTCGTTCTTCGCGGGATCCAGGATCTGCTCCGGCAGTCCCATGCACCGCGCGCCGTGCGTGGACAGGGAGAGCACCGGGGGCTCGTTGGAATACTCGAACCATATCTCGTCCGACATCTCCAGGAAGAACTGCTCCTTCGCGCGGATCTGCTCGAGCTGGTTGATCGTGCGCTCTGTAGAAGAGAGCTCCTCGTGCTGCAGCATCTCCTCCGCAAGCCCGCTCACCTCGCGGCGGTTTTTTCTCGAGAGCGAGTTGACCTTGAGCTCCTCCCCGACTCTGTCCTCGATGTCCTGCAGACACTCGAGCACCAGCGGGTTGAACACACCGCACTCTCCGTTCAGGATCATCTGCATCGCCTTCTCATGCGTGTAGGCTGGCTTGTACACCCGCTCACTCGTCAGCGCGTCGTAGACATCCGCCAGAGCGACCACCTGCGCCGAGATCGGGATCTCCTCTCCCTTCAGCCCGTCCGGATATCCGCTCCCGTCATACCGCTCATGGTGCCAGCGGCAGATCTGATATGCCACCTTCACCAGCGGCTCCTCCTGCTGATCCGGCAGCTTCTCCAGCATCTGCGCCCCGATCAGCGAGTGCGTCTTCATAATCTCAAACTCTTCCTTCGTCAGACGGCCCGGCTTGTTCAGAATCTCGGCCGCAATCCCGATCTTTCCGATGTCGTGCAGCGCGGATGCGGTGCTGATCAGCGAGATATCCGCGTAATCCAGCCCGTACCGGTCCGTCTTCTGCACCAGCCGCCGAAGCAGCAGCTCCGTCATCGTGTTGATGTGAAGCACGTGCAGCCCGCTCTCGCCGTTGCGGAACTCTACGATGTGGCTCAGGATATTGATCATCAGGCTGTTGCTCTTCTCCCGCTTGTAGATCTGATCCGCCACCATGCCCGCCAGTCTCCTCTGCTTCGCGTACAGCATGATCGTATTGACCACACGGCGATGCACGACCAGCGTGTCAAACGGACGGCTGATATAGTCTGTCACACCGAGATCATACGCCCGCTCCACGTAGGACGGCGCGCTCTCCGCCGAAATCATAATAACCGGGATCTGCTCGATCCACTTGTACCGGTTCATCATTGCAAGGACCTCGAAGCCATCCATTTTTGGCATCACAATATCGAGGAGAAGAAGCGAAATCTGTGTGCCGTACTTCTGCAGCATCATGACCGCTTCCTCTCCATTGCCCGCCTCGAGGATCTCAAACTCATCTCCCAGGATATCTGTCAGGATCAGGCGATTCATCTCCGAATCATCTGCCACCAGAATCCATTGCCTTTCCTTATTCTGTGTATTCATTTTAGCTACCGTTTTTTTAGTGTATGTATTGTTGTTGTAAAAGTAAAACACTCTTTATTATACTCTCCCAGAAGGCAACTGTCCACCAGGATTTTTTACAAAACGGCACATTTTGATGTCACTTTTTTCTGTCAATCCTCCTTCAGACACAGAACGGCGCTCCTTTCGCTGTCCGCAAACGGCGCACACTGCCCGTCAGTCGCTCCCGTCCAGACCGACCTCCTGCTGCCGCTGAATCTCCGGGAACGCGGAGAGCATCGGCTCTGTCTTTTTGTGTCTGATCTTCCGATCCACATAATTTTTTGTGATCCGGCACACCACCGGGGACAGGACGAGCACACCCACCAGGTTCGGCATCGCCATCAGCCCGTTAAAGGTGTCGGACAGATCCCAGGCCAGATCCAGCTTCATGACCGCGCCGCAGAGGATGAAGACGACAAAGATCACCTTGTACACGAACGTCGCCGCCGTGCCAAACAGATATTCACAGGCCGTGGAGCCGTAATGGCTCCAGCCGAGCACGGTCGAAAACGCAAACAGCAGAATGGCAAGCGCGATGAAGGCCGGGCCTACCTTGCCGAAGACCGTCGAGAACGCCTCGCCCACCAGAGCCGATCCCGCGGAAGCGCTCAGGACCTTGCCGGTCTCGAGATCCACGAGGCCGGACGACAGGACGGTAAACGCCGTCAGCGTGCAGACTACGATCGTATCGGCAAACACCTCAAAAATACCCCACATCCCCTGACGCACCGGCTCCTTCACGTTCGAGCTGGAATGGACCATAACCGAGGAGCCAAGTCCCGCCTCGTTCGAGAACACGCCGCGCTTCATGCCCCAGGTGACCGCCAGCTTCACGCCGGAGCCCACGATACCGCCGCCCACGGCCTTCATTCCGAATGCGCCCTTGAAGATTGCCGCGAACACCGCGCCGAACTGATCCGCATTTACCACGCAGACGACCAGCGCGCCGACGATGTAGGCGATCGCCATGAACGGCACGAGCTTCTCCGTCACGGACGCGATGCGCTTCAGGCCGCCCAGAATCACCAGCGCGGCAATCACCATCAGCACGATACCGGTGACGAATGTCGGGATGTGGAACGCCGCGTCCATATTTCCCGCGATGGAATTGATCTGGCTCATGTTCCCGATTCCGAAGGACGCAAGCAGGCAGAACGCGGAGAACAGCACTGCCAGGACCGCGCCGATCCCTCTGCAGCCCTTTTTCGCGCCCAGGCCGTCCCGCAGGTAGTACATCGCGCCGCCGGCCCACTCACCGCGCGCGTTTTTCTTCCGATAATAAATGCCGAGCACATTCTCCGAGTAGTTCGTCATCATCCCGAAGAAAGCCACGATCCACATCCAGAAGATCGCTCCCGGCCCTCCGGCGATCAGCGCGGAGGAAACTCCCACAATGTTTCCCGTGCCGATCGTAGCCGCGAGCGCCGTGCACAGCGACTGGAACTGCGAGATGGATTTGTCCTCCTTGTCCGTGTGCTTCGTGATGTGACGGTCCGTGAAGATGCTGCCCAGCGTGTGCTTCATCCAGTACCCGAAATGCGAGATCTGGAACACCTTCGTGAGCACGGTCATCAGAATGCCGGTGCCCACCAGCATCACCAGCATCGGAAGCCCCCAGACAAAATTGTTAATGACGCCGTTTACTTTTGTGATCATTTCTACCATAAGCGTTCAACCCTTTCTCTTTCTCCGGAGCAGCCCACGGCAGAGCCAAACCGCGCACAGGACAGGCAGCGCAGATCCCAAGTCCTGCCAGGCACTGCAGGACAAGCTGTCTGCACACGCAAAAAGGGTGAGATTCCTCTCACCCGTAAAAACAAATCCAATCTGAGATTATCAGTCCTTGTTCTGTCCTTTTGCCTGAGAGATCAGCGCACGCGCGCCTTACACCTTCGGCACTCACCTCTTTGTGAGCTTCTCCAGTTACAATTTTGGTCTACGATACCATATCGCGGTAAAAATGTCAATCTTTTTCCAGATATTTCCACCGCAGCTACTTTTGGACTTGCAGCCCGCTCCATTTTCCGATATAGTAGTGGTAGCCGAATTCTGTTTTTGAAGGTGATAGGTATGAATCGAATGACGCTTTTTCTTCTGCTTTTATGCAGCATGTTTTTTTGGCCGCCACAGACGTCCGCCGCGTCGGCAGACACCCAGACTGCGGCCCCGCAGCTCTCCTCGGAGGAGCTGGCGTACCGCGACGGGCTCGACCCGATCACGATCGGCTGCCCGGTCGGGAACTGCCCTCTGCTCTTTCAGGATGAAAAGACGGGGCGGATCGACGGCATCACCATTGATATCCTGGACATGATCGCGGAGGCGACCGGCCTGACGTTCCGCTATCAGGCCCTCCCCTCCGGGTCAATCTCGTACGAGACGCTGCAGCAGCTCCAGGTGGACATGGTCGCAGCCGTCGAGTCCAATGAGATCAACAAGCACTCCACCGGCATCGCCATGACCGCTCCCTACCTGCATGCGGAGAAGGTGTTCGTGTGCAAAAAGGGCGTGGTGTTCCACCCGGATGACGAGATGCTCATCGCCGTCAACTCCGGCTCACAGACGCTCGCGACCATCATCCGGCAGCAGTACCCGAACTTCCGGGTCCTGTTTTACGACTCCACGGAGGCTGCACTGTCCGCGCTGCTCTCCGGCGAGGCCGACGCGGTCCTGCAGAACCAGTACACGATCGAGCGGATCCTGTGCAGGCCCATCTACGAGAACCTGCAGATCGTGGCCACAGCTTCCATCGGCGACAGCCAGTGCCTCGGATTCCTCGTGCCGATCAATGAGGACCGGCAGAATGTCCTGTCCGAGGAGACCTCGCTGCTCCTGTCAATCCTGAACAAGGGCATCGCCAGCCTCGACCAGAACAAGGTCTCCTTCCTGATGATCAAGGGGACCGCTGAGCATGCTTACCAGTTTACCATGTGGGATATGCTGTACCGCTACCGCTTCGCGACGCTCATCCTGCTCGTCAGCCTGCTGCTGATCCTCTTTCTGCTGCGCAAAAACCGCATTCTGCGCCTGAAGCGCTCCGAGCAGATCGCGGCCCAACAGCGCGCCCAGGAGCTCTCGGCCATCAACGCGCGCATGAAGGAGCAGCAGCTCCTCCTCATGGATGCCCTCAAGCACGCGGAGGAGGGAAGCCGCGCGAAATCCTTCTTTCTGTTCAACATGTCGCACGACATCCGCACGCCGATGAACGCGATTCTGGGCTTTACCGAAATCGCGCAGCGCAGCAAAGGCGACCCCGCCAGGCTGGCAGACTGTCTGGAGAAGATACAGGTTTCCGGCCAGCACCTGATGCAGCTGATCAATGACATCCTGGACATGGCAAAAATCGAGAACGGGAAGGTCACGCTGACCGAGGACTGCTGCGATCTCGTCGCGTGCATCCAGAGAGCCCGGGATGTTCTGCAGACCGAGCTCGGCAAAAAGCAGCTGACCCTCCTGACCGACACGGCGGCTGTGACAAATCCCCAGGTTTCCTGCGACACGCTCCGCCTGAACCAGATTTTGTTCAATCTTCTGAGCAACGCGGTAAAATTTACTCAGCCCGGCGGCAGGATCCTCGTCACACTCAGCCAGAAGCCGTGCACCCTCCGGGAGTATGCCGCCTATGAGATACGCGTGAAGGACACCGGGATCGGGATGTCACCAGAATTTCTGTCCCACATTTTCGAGCCGTTCGAGCGCGAGCACACCTCGACCGTCAGCCAGACGCAGGGGACCGGCCTTGGCATGCCCATCACGAAAAAGCTCGTCGACCTGATGGGCGGCTCCATCGAAGTGGCCAGCGAACCCGGCCGCGGGACGGAATTCACCCTGCAGTTCACCTTCAAGCTGCAGGAGCAGGCGCCGCAGTCAGAGCAGCAGGCCCCTTCCGCGGCCATGCCCGCAGATCGGTTCCTGGGCAAACGGCTGCTGCTGGTCGAGGACAATGAGCTCAATCTCGAGATCGCCCAGGATCTCCTTGGCGAGATCGGTTTTCTCGTCGATACCGCCCAGAACGGACAGATCGCCCTGGAGCTGGTGCGCAGCTCTGCGCCCGGCTACTACGACGCCATCCTGATGGATATCCAGATGCCGGTGATGAACGGCTACCAGGCTTCCCGGGAAATCCGCTGCCTCAAGGACGAGGCGCTCGCCCGGATTCCGATCATCGCGCTGACCGCAAACGCGTTCGACGAGGACAAAAAGGAGGCCATGTCACACGGCATGAACGCCCATATCGCCAAACCGATTGACACCAAAGAGCTGTACCGCGTGCTCGGCGAGGTACTTCCTTAAAAATTCTTCCGGATCACCACTCCGTCCTTGATCACTGCCTTCAGGTTCAGCTCCTCATCGAGCAGCACGACATTTCCCTTTTTTCCGGGTGCGATCGAGCCGTATTGGTCGTATATGCCAAGCGCCCTGGCGGGGTTTGCCGTGGCGCACGCTACGGCGGTCCCGAGCGGGAGGCCCATCTGCTTCACGGCTGTTCTCATGCAGTCCATGAGGTTGGTCGCCGAGCCGGCCAGCGCGCCGTTCGACACCAGCGTCGCGTGGTTCCCGACCACGTCCACATCCAGGCCGCCCAGCGTGTAGCGCCCGTCGGGCATTCCGGTCGCGCGCATGCTGTCGCTGATGAGGATCATCCGCTCACCGCCCAGCAGCCGGAACGTGGCGCGGACCACCGCCGGGTGGATGTGCACGCCGTCACAGATCAGCTCCGCGTTCACCTGCGGGCTGTCGGCCACCGCCCCCACCACGCCGGGCGCGCGGTGTGTGAACGCCGGCATCGCGTTGTAGAGGTGGACCGCATGGTCCGCCCCCGCGTCAAACGCCGCCTTCGCCCTGTCGTAATCCGCGTTCGTGTGCGCGAGCGATATGTGCACCTGCCCCTTCATCTCCCGGATAAACTCCAGCGCATCCTCACTGCACTCGGGCGCGATCCCGACGAACTTCACCAGACCCTCCGAGGCCTCCAGGAACTGCCGGCAGATCCCGGCGTCGCACGGGATGATGTTCCGCTCATCCTGCGCCCCCTTTTTCGCCGCGCTGATAAACGGGCCCTCCATGTTGACACCGACCAGATCCGCCGCCTGCGGATTGTCCTCGCCCGCACGCTTCCGGTAGGAGGCCGCCGTCGCCAAAATGTGCGTGAGCTCGTCCACCGGGAGTGTCATCGTCGCTGGGGCGATCGCCGTCACCCCGACGGACGCCTCATACTTCGCGATCTCCTCGATCGCCTCCGCGGTCCCGTCGCAGAAATCATAGCCCCGGCAGCCGTGGAAGTGGAGGTCGATCAGACCAGGGATCGCGTAGCAGCCTTCCCCGTCCAGCACTTCCCCGTCGCCGCCCTCCGGCTCCCGTACAAACACACCCTCCCGGATGGCGATCTCGCCGTCCTCAAACGTCTTTTCCTCTGTAAAGATCCTTACATTCTTGATGATCATGTTCTGCAGCCTCCTCATTCTTCTAGCTCGTGACTCCTCTTCTGCCCCTCCTCCAGTGCGCGCAGCGTGTTGTCGTGGAGGTACTCTCTGGAAAACTTGTCCTGCTCCACGTAGCTCGCGTAGATGATGTCCAGCATCACCAGGATCGGGAACTGGGGCGAGATCACATTCCCGTGGTTCAGGTGCCGGAGCGACGGGAACAGCACCACCTCGTCGCAGAAGCGGTCAAACACGCCCCGATTCTTCGCCGTCAACAGGACCGTCCTGGCCCCGCGCCGGTTCGCCTCCTTGAGCAGATACAGCACCGGCTCGGTCTCCCCGCTGACGCTGATCCCGAACACCAGGCTCCGCTTGTCCTGGAACACCGCCTGCATCCTCATCAGGTCAGAGTCCTGAATCGAGTCGATATCCACGCCGATCCGCATGAAGCGGTGCTCCATCTCCTCCGCCGCAAAGCCGGAGCTTCCCTTTCCACAGGCAAAGACGCGCTCCGCCTGGCTCAGATACCGGCTGATCCGGGCAATCTGCGCCTCGTCCATCAGGCTGTACGTCCGGTTCAGGAGCTCCTGGTAGACGTTCAGAATCATCCGCGTGTTGTCCGTCATGGATTCGTCCTTCTCCACGAAGGTCTCCTCGTACTGGTACACAAATTCCCGGTACCCCCGGTAGCCGCACTTCTTTGCAAAGCGCGACAGCGACGCCTCCGACACGTACAGCCGCTCCGCGATCGCCTTCGCCGAGAAATCCACCCGCTTCCGGTTCTGTATAAAAAAGTCGGCGATGTTCCGCTCCACCGTCGTGAAATTGTCATAGTTCGACTCGATCATCGGCACTACCGCTTTGACATAGTACTCCATCCGCTCATCCATTTCCTCTCTCCTGACGGCGTGCATCGCACACGTCAAGCCCGCGGCGCTGACAGAAGTGGTAGAAAGCCCCGAGCATCCCCGCGTCATTTCTGTGCCTCGCGAACGCGACGCGAAGCTGGGACGCAATGCTCGGAATCAAGTACGCTCCCACCGCGCTCTCAATCCGTTTCTTCAGAAATGCTTCCTGGGCCATGATCCCTCCGCCGAGCACCACGACCTCCGGGTTGAGCACGTAGCAGATGTTCGCGATCCCCAGCCCGAGCACGTCACACATCTCGTCGATAGCCCGGATGCACAGCTCGTCCCCCTTTTTGGCCTCCTCGAAAATGTGATAGCCGTTCCAGAGCTCCGCGCGCTCGTTCTTCCACTCGGCCACCTTCCGCGTCAGGATGCTCGCCGCGCCCAGCGTCTGGAAATCGCTCCCCAGCATCCGCATGTAGCCCACCTCGCAGGCGCTGCCGCCCGCCCCGCGGAAGACCTTCCCGTCCAACAGGATGCTTCCCCCGATCCCGGTGCCGATGGTCAGCATCAGTGCCACCTTGCTGCCCCTCGCCGCGCCCGACACCGCCTCCGCGAGCCCGGCGCAGTTCACGTCGTTCTCCACCTCGCAGGGAATGTGAAACCTTCCCTCGAGCGTCTCTTTGAACTTGATTCCCGTGTAGTTCGGGATCAGAGGCGCCGCGTGAAAGATTTCTCCCTTCTCAATGTCCACCATCCCGGCGGTCGAGATGCACACCCCGCTGATCGTCTCTGCTCTGCAGAACTCCCCGGTGATCTCCACCGCCTTTTTCAGAATCGACGGGCCGCCCTTGTAGCTCTCCGTCTTTCTCTCGCTGCGGCTGACAATCTCCCCGCGCTCATCTATGAGCCCGTACTTCATCGCCGTGCCGCCTATGTCAATGCTCACATATTTTCTCATCACGACCGCTCTGCCCCTTTCGTCACAGTGCGGAACTACGTATCGTTCCTTCATTATAGTATAATCCCGGCGTTTCCGCAATCTCTGTTTCGGATATGAAACGAAGAGACAAACCGAACCTCCCTCCGTTTGCCTCTTCGCCGCGTGTCAGTACCGCGTTCGACAAATAACCGTTTTACGCGATCCTAGATGCGCACCTTGAAAATCGCTTTCTTAATGTTCTGGGATTCCCCCGCCGCGACTGCTGTGCGGTGCGCGTCGCTCGGGTAGCAGATCAGGAAATCCCCTGCCCCCAGGACGACGGAGCTGTTCTTCTCCCCCTTCATCGGGAGGAAATCATCCTTCTCCACGTACGGCAAGAGCGCCATATTCTGAAGAAAGTTCAGGTCGATCTGCTCTGTGCCGCTCAGCATCAGATGGACATCCAGGTAGCGTTTGTGCGCCTCCCAGAACCGCTCGGAGGCCGCCACCGTCTCATACTCCACAATGTTCACGAACAGCCGCTCGCCGTCGATCACATGGCTTCCCTTCTCGTACGCGGCCAGATCGTGCTCCTTCGCGTACGCAAAGCATTCCCGCACCTGCTCCTCCAAAAACGGATACTCCCGCAGGTTCTCCACATTTCCGAATATCATACTGCATTCCCTCCCTGCTATTTTTTGAAAATGGTCGTGTTCGGCGCCGGCACGGACGTGTCGCCCTTCACCTTTCTCCAGATGAGGCTCGCCGGGATGCCCACCACCAGTGAGACCACGATGGAGATCAGCGAGTACGACCAGATCGACACCGCCTCCGCCGGCACGCCATATTTGATGTACACCATGACTGCGGATGCCGCAATGAACGCCACGGTAGCGCCGAACGTGTTCGCCACCTTTGTGAAGGCGCCGAGGATAAACGTTCCGATCAGAATTCCGAGCACCAGTCCCATGAACCCGTTGAACCACTCATACGCAGACTTGACGCCGCCGTTCGCGAGCACCATCGCCACGACGATTGAGAAGATTCCCACGATCAGAGACACGTACTGGCCGATCTTTGTCTGCTTCTCGAAGCTCAGCTCCTTCCTGGTCAGCCTCGCCTGGATGTCGAGCGTCCAGCTCGACGCCACAGAGTTCAGCCCCGTGGACAGCGTGGACTGCGATGCCGCATAGATCGCCGCCAGCAAAAGTCCGGTGACGCCCACCGGGAGCTCGAACGCGATGTAGGAGGCGAAAATCTGATCCTGGGCCGCAGCCGGCGGAAGCGTGTTCTGCTGATAGAATACGTACAGTCCGGTGCCGATCAGGTAGAACACGGTCGCGATGAAGATCGAGAGCGCGCCGTTTGTCAGCATCATCTTGTTCAGCTTCTTCGTGTCAGTGGTCGTGGTAAAGCGCTGTACAATGTCTTGGCTGGACACGTACGAGCTCATCGTGTTGAAGCCGGCGCCCACAATCAGCAGAAACACGCTGTCCCGCAGCAGGTTCGCGTTGAAGATCGGCTGATCCGCCGCCAGGAATTTGTGCTCCGCAGAAAACGCCGTGAAGATCGCTCCGATCCCTCCGTCAAGGTGCATCAGAAGGAAGATCAGCGCAAACGTGACGCCGAACAGGAGCACGGAGCCCTGGATAAAATCCGTCCAGAGCACGGACTTCAGACCTCCTGTGTAGGAGTAGATGATCGCAATCACGCCCATGACGATGATCAGCACATTGACGCTGATCCCGGTCAGGCTGCTCAGCACCATACACGGCAGATACATGATGATGGACATGCGCCCCACCTGGTAGATGATAAACATCACCGCACCCAGCACGCGCAGGCCCTTGCTCCCGAACCGCAGCTCCAGATAGTGGTAAGCCGTGTCGATATCCAGCTTACTGTAGATCGGGAGGAAGAACCGGATCGTGATCGGGATCGCAATCAGCATGCCAAGCTGCGCAAACCACATCAGCCACGTCCCCGCGTAGGAGTTCCCGGCCAGCGACAGGAACGAAATCGGGCTCAACAGAGTTGCAAATATGGATACGGAGGTCACCCACCACGGGATACTTCCGTCCCCCTTGAAATATTCTTTTCCCTTCATTTCCTTTTTCGCGAAATGAAGGCCGGCGAACAGCACTGCCGCCAGGTATACGACTAGAATCACTAAATCAACGACCGTAAATCCCTGCATACGTATTTCCTCCTGTTCTCTGTGCAGCTATCACAGATAGTTTGCCTTCGCATCGCGAATCATCCTGGCCGCTTCCTCCACAATCGTCCGGTCCGCATCCACCAGGGCAGGCAGCGGTTTTCTCACCCCGCCGAGATCCAGGCCCTCGTTGATCTTCAGGATCTCCTTGATGACCGCGTACATGTTCCCGTGCGCGGAGCACATCTTGTAGATGATCGCGTCCACCGCATACTGGAGCTTGCGCGCCTCCTCCAGCTCATTCGCCCGCACGAGCGCATCCAGCTTGAGGAAGAGCTCCGGCATCGCGCCGTAGGTCCCGCCGATCGCGCCCTGTGCTCCGATCACGCGGCCGCTGATGAACTGCTCGTCCGGCCCGTTGAAGATGATGTAGTCGTCCCCGGCCGCCGCCTTGAACATCTGGATGTCCTGCACCGGCATCGAGGAATTTTTCACGCCGATCACCCTCGGATTCTTTCTCATCTCGGCGAACAGCCCCATCGTGAGCGCCACCCCTGCGAGCTGCGGGATGTTGTAGATCACGAAATCGGTGTTGGGGGCCGCAGCGCTGATATCGTTCCAGTACTGCGCGATCGCGTGCTCCGGCAGGCGGAAGTAGATCGGCGGAATCGCCGCGATCGCGTCCACGCCGCACCGCTCCGCATGGCCTGCGAGCTCCATGCTGTCTTTTGTGTTGTTGCACGCCACATGGGCGATGACGGTCAGCTGCCCCTTCGCTGCCTCCATGACATGCTCCAGAATCCGCTTTTTGTCCTCCACGCTCTGGTAAATGCACTCCCCGGACGACCCGTTGACGTACACGCCCTTGACGCCCTTCTCCACGAAATATCGTGTCAGTGCCTCCACCCTCTGCGGGCTGACCTCCCCGTTTTCGTCGTAGCACGCGTAAAATGCGGGGATAACTCCTTTGTACTTGTCCAGATTTCTCATGCTTCTTCTCCTTTTCTCTTTGTTTTGCCGACAGTTTTTATGCTGAATTTTATAGTGACCTTATTCGTCGAGCGCCTCCGCAAACGCTTTTGTGATCAGCTGCGGCCTCGTGATAATCGAGCCCACCACGACGCAAAACGCGCCCAGCTCAATCACCCGCCTGGCCTTCTGCGGCGTGTTGATGTTCCCCTCCGCGATGACGCGGTGCTTCACCCCCGCGAGAATCCTCCGGAGGATCTCAAAGTCGTTTGATTCGATTTTGTCGCCCTCGCTCTGCCTGGTGTAGCCCACCATCGTCGTCCCGATGAAGTCAAAGCCCAGCGCGTCTGCGTGAAGCGCCTCCTCCACCGTGGAGCAGTCCGCCATAAAGAGCTGCTCCGGATATGCTTCCTTGAGTTGATGAAAGAACGCATCCAGCGTCACATTCCCCGGGCGCAGCCGCCCGGTCGCGTCCACCGCGATGATCTCCGGCTTCACCTCCATCAGCTCGTCCACCTCCTTCATGGTGGGCGTGATGTAGACCTCGCTGCCCTTATAGTCCCGCTTCACGATCCCGATCACGGGGAGGTCCACCTGGGTCTGAATCTCCGCGATGTCCTCCTTCGTGTTGGCCCGGATGCCGGCCGCTCCTCCCATCCTGGCCGCCAGCGCCATTCTTCCCATGATAAAGGATGAGTGCAGCGGCTCATCCGGAAGCGCCTGACAGGAGACAATCAGCTTTCCCTTCAACATTTCTACTCGTTTCTGTACCATGTTCGTTCCCTCCTTGACTTGTTGCCTGCATTATAGCAGGGTCGAATTTATTTTCAATAGCATTTCTCCCCTTTGGAAGTGCTTTCACGCTTTCCGGCCGCCGCCCCCGTACCGGCACCTTTTTTCCGGTTTCCTTGGTACATTTGCACAACGCATTGTTCTCTCTTCCCAACCATGAAAGTATATTCATTTGGCTTCTTTTCTATTGTATTTCCGGGACAAACTGGTATACTGATAGATATAAGGAAAGGAGTATACAGATATGATGATTTACAAGACAAAAAATTATACGGAGATGAGCAGAAAAGCTGCGAATCTGATCTCCGCGCAGGTGATTCTGAAGCCTGACTGCGTGCTCGGCCTGGCTACCGGCTCCTCGCCGATCGGGACGTACGAGCAGCTGATCGACGGGTATCAGAAAGGAGATCTCGACTTCTCAAAGGTGACCAGCGTGAACCTGGACGAGTACCTCGGATTGGGCCCGGAGCACGATCAGAGCTACCGCTACTTTATGAACACGCACCTCTTCGACCATATTAATATCGACAAATCCCGCACCTTCGTGCCTGACGGGCTGGCGCAGGATGTCGAGGGGGCCTGCAAGGAGTACGACGCGCTGATCGAGCAGGTCGGCGGCATCGACCTGCAGCTTCTGGGGCTGGGGCGCAACGGCCACATCGGCTTCAACGAGCCCGCCGAGGATTTCGCGCGCGGCACCCACTGCGTGGACCTGACCGCGAGCACCATCGACGCGAACAAGCGCTTCTTCGCCTCCGAGGCGGACGTGCCGCGCCAGGCCGTGACGATGGGCATCGGCACGATCATGCGCGCGAAGAAGATCGTCGTCGTCGTGAGCGGAGCAGACAAGGCGGAGGCTCTGCGCGGGACCATCTGCGGCCCGATCACGCCGAAGCTCCCCGCCTCCATCCTGCAGCTCCACCCGGACGTCACGATCGTCGCGGACGAGGCGGCGCTGTCGCAGCTGTAAAAATTTCTCACACAGGCGTGCGAAACGAGGGTGATGCTTTTGCGTCACCCTCGTTTCTTATGCTCCGTTCTGCGCGCTCTATTCCGTTCTACTCCGGCACCGCCGTCAGAGCCCGCTCCAGAATCCGCTCGTCGAACCCAAAATCCCGGTATCCCTCCCGGCAGGTCGAGACATAGGCGGCCGAGGGGACTGCAAGCGGGCGCTCTTCGTGCATGATATACACGAAGACGGCCAGTTCTCTGACACTGCCCGACCCGATTTCGGCGACCGGGAGCGTCAGCTCCGTCTTATAGTAGAGCACCGGATAGTCCTCGTAGCAATCGAGCGCCGTCTCGTCCTCCTCTGTCACCTCCCAGACCGCCACAGGGACGCTGCCTCCCTCCTCCGGCTCGACGGTCAGGTACGCTCCCCTCTCGTTCCCCCGAAAGAGCAGCCGGTAATGTTCCATCACAGAAGTGCCCACAATCCGCGCCTTCGGGCAGCGCGCCCGCATTTCCCTGACGTTCAGGTTGCTGCCGTAGGCGATATAGTATCTTTTTTCCATTCTGACGTATTCCTCCCGCATACTGTTTCTTCTTTCTACTATAGCGCCGCAAATCCATCTCCGCAACCGGGATGTTCGTAAACCTTTTTATCTGCATGGCCTGATAGCCCCTGGCGACGATAATCTCAGCGCCCGCATCGACCGCAAGCCGCGCCTCCTTCACCGCACTCGCCGAGCTGATCAGTTTCTTGTACACAATATCCAGCTTGTAATCTCCCACAAGCTCTTCCGTCATCTGCAGCATATCCGCATAGGGAAGCAACAGTCCTACTTTCGCCATAACAATCCTCCACTCTGAACGCAGTCTATCTGTCTATAGTTTCAGCTCCTCCATCTGCCGCCGGACAGCCCCACCGCTCACGGTCGGAAGCACGCCCCGGTCCCTGATGGGTGCATGGCCCAGGATCCGCTCGTAGGCACGGTAGAACGAAGAATAATCCTGAAATCCTGCAGCCTGCGACGCCGCCTGGGCACTGCAGCCGTTCAGGAGAAGCTGCTGGGCGTAGATCACTCTCTTTCTCTGGAGATAGTCGAAGACCGTGGTTCCCACCGCTCTTTGAAAGATGCGGTTGAGGTAATATTTGTTGATCCGGAACCGCCTGGCGAGCTCATCCAGACGAATCCCCTCCGACAAATGCCGGTTCAGATAGATGAGGACCTCCGTCACCACATCGTTGGCCATCGGCTTCGCCTCCCACTCCTCCTCACTAAGCGACACAATCCTGGCCAGCACGGCCTCCACTCCGATCTGAATCAAGTGCTCCTGAAGCCCCGGCGGACTCTCCGCGTACTCACAGAGGACCTGCAAAAAGGCCGCCAGACCGTACTGCTCCACCTGTTCAAAGTAAATCTTCTGCTCCGGATTTTTCTCAAACACCGGAAACACGGACAGCAGCATGCGCCGGTGCTCCATCGAGAGAATGTCCGGATGAAAATGAAGCGCATAGCGGCGGTAAGGCTTCCTCGAATTGATCCGCACCCCGTGGAAGGTGTGCGGGGCGAGCAGAAGAAGGCTGTGCGGAGACAGATGGTACTGCTGCCCCTCCACGAGATAGTCCGCATCCCCCTCCAGAAAATAATAGATTTCATAGAAATTGTGGCAGTGCAGGTCATAGCGCTCCGTCACCGACTGGGTGCACTTGTATCCGACTCCCAGAAGACTGCTGATCACACTGCTTTGATGTTCGTCCATACCATTCTTCTCCTCTTTCACGCGCTCTGCAGCTTTTCTCCCCCGTACGAAAAATCATTTTCTCTTTACACTATAATCCCTCAGGTCAATATCTGCAATAAAAATAAGCCGCTGTGCAATGGTTTTTTTCTCCGGAATGCGGTATAGTTTCCATAGGGCCTACAGGCCACAAACCATACAGGATACCGGACAGGGAGGAATTTTTATGATCACCGGAGCACAGCTTTACACGGTAAGAGACTTTACCCAGAACGAAACGGATTTTGCAGATACAATCAAAAAAGTGGCGGCTATGGGATACACCACCGTACAGCTTTCCGCCATCGGCAAGGGACTTCGCCCGGAGTGGATCCGCGAAGTCTGCGACGCGGCCGGACTGAAAATCGTGCTGACGCACAGCGATGTGAATCGGATCCTCAACGATACGGAGGCGCTGATTGCAGAACACGACATCCTGGGCTGCGACTATATCGGCCTTGGCTGCATGCCGGAAACATACCGGAGTGCGGAAACGATCACTCAGTTCGCCGAGGATTTCCGGGAGCCTGTCCAGAAGATCGCAGCCGCAGGAAAGCGCTTCATGTACCATAACCATCACTTCGAGTTTGAGAAGCTGGGCGGCAAGCTCATGATCGACTACCTGCTGGATGCCTTCTCCCCCGAGGAGCTGGGTGTCACGCTGGACACCTACTGGGTCCAGGCGGCTGGCGGCGATGTCTGCTGGTGGATCCGCCGTCTGCACGACCGCATCCCCTGTGTTCACCTCAAGGATATGGCGGTGATTTCCGGCACCCCGCAGATGGCCCCGGTCATGGAAGGAAATCTGAACTTTGCAGGCATTCTCAAAACGCTGGAGAACACCTGCTGCAAGTACCTCCTGGTGGAGCAGGACGTCTGCCAGACGAGCCCCTTTGACTGTCTGAAGCAGAGCTGCGAGAATCTGGCTGCGGCAGGCTACCGCTGACCCGATCCTCCGCTGCAGGCACCGGATTACCAATCAACCGGGGTTGCTATTCATCGTAGGATTACTCTTTAGAAAGGATCAAAAGACATGGAAAAAGTAAGACTTGGCATTATCGGAGTCGGGAATATGGGAAGCGCCCACGCCTGCTCCATCATCGACGGCAAGGTTCCGGATATGGAGCTGGCGGCTGTGGCGGACCTCCGGGAATCCCGCCGCGCCTGGGCCAGCAAGACCCTGCCCGAGAGCGTACAGATCTTTGAAAACGGCGATGCGCTCATCGAAGCTCGCTGCTGCGATGCCGTGCTGATCGCCGTTCCCCACTATGACCACCCGCGTTTTGTAAAGAAGGCATTCGCGTACGGCCTGCACGCCATGAGTGAAAAGCCCGCGGGTGTCTACACCAGACAGGTGCGCGAGATGAACGAGGCCGCTGCCAGGACAGACCGGGTCTTCGGCATGATGTTCAACCAGCGGACCAACCACGTGTACCGGAAAATGCATGAGATGATCCAGAGCGGCCGGTACGGCGCCATCAAGCGTGTCAACTGGATCATCACAGACTGGTACCGCACACAGGCCTACTACAATTCCGGCGGCTGGCGCGCTACCTGGGACGGGGAGGGCGGCGGCGTGCTGACCAACCAGTGCCCCCACAACCTCGACCTGCTCCAGTGGATCTGCGGAATGCCCGCCAGAGTGCAGGCGTTCTGCCACATGGGCAAGTGGCATGAGATCGAGGTCGAGGACGATGTCACCGCGTACATGGAGTTTCCGAACGGCGCCACCGGCGTGTTTGTGACCACCACCGGCGACGCGCCCGGCACCAACCGCTTCGAGATCACGATGGAAAAAGGAACCCTGATCTGTGAAAATGACACTCTGCGGTTCTATGAGCTGGAAGAAAGCGAGCGGGAATTCTGCTTCCGCTCCACCGAGGGCTTCAAAAAGCCGGAGGGACACTGGACAGAGCTCGAGACCGACGGTGAGAATCCGCAGCACGTGGGCGTGCTCCGGGCCTTTGCCGCCAACATCCTGCGCGGGGAGCCCCTGGTCGCCCGCGGCGAGGAGGGCCTCAACGGCGTCATGCTCTGCAACGCCATGTACCTCTCGAGCTGGCTGAACCGTGCGGTGGAGCTTCCCGTGGACGAAGAGCTCTTCCTGGAAAAGCTGAACGAGCTGCGCGCCTCCTCCCGGAAAAAGGACAACGTGCAGGAAGTGACCTTCAGCACAGAGGGATCGTACGGTTCCTCCGCGAAATCATGAGGGCCGCGATCGTCGGCTGCGGCAGCATTGCCCACGTGCACGCCGCAGCCATCGGCGAACTCCCCGGAATCACCCTGGCCGCCGCAGCCGACATCCGCCCGGAGCGCGCAGAGGAATTTCAGCAGCGCTACGGATGCGCCGCGTACTCCTCCCTTACGGAGATGCTCGCCCGGGAGGAGCTTGACGTCCTCCACATCTGCACGCCGCACTACCTTCATGTCCCGATGCTCTGCTATGGGCTGGAGCACGGGGTGCATGTGTTCTCCGAGAAGCCGCCCGTGATTTCCAGGGAGCAGCTTCGCGAGCTGCAGAGCCTGAAATCCGGGAAACGGTTCGGCTTCTGCTTCCAGAACCGCTACAATCCCAGCATCCGCGCAGCAAAAGAACTCCTCGCCTCCGGGCTGGCCGGGAAGGTGCTCGGAGCCCGCGGAATCGTCACCTGGTCCCGGGATGCCGCCTACTACACCGACAGCGGCTGGAGAGGCCGCCTGGAGACGGAAGGCGGCGGAGCGCTGATCAACCAGTCCATCCACACGCTGGATCTGCTGGTCTACCTGCTCGGAAAACCCCTCGCCGTCGAGGCCACGATGCAGAACCACCACCTAAAAGGCAGCATTGAAGTCGAGGACACGATGGAGGCCTTCATCCGCTTTGCCGACGGGAAGCATGCGCTCTTCTACGCATCGACCGCCTACTGCGACAACGTGCCTCCCCTGATCGAGGTATCCTGCGAACACCTGACCATCCGCATCGAGGATCAGGCCCTCACATACCTCTACCGGGACGGACACAGCGAGCAGCCGGAGCTTCCCCAGGCCAAAGCCCTCGGCAAGAACTACTGGGGCAGCGGCCACAAGCGGTGTATTGAAGATTTCTATCAGGCGATCGCAGAAAACCGGAGCTTCCCGCAGGATCTACCGGGGACACTCGACACCATCTGCCTGATGCTCGGCTCGTACGAGTCGGCACGAACCCGAAACGAAATTGACCTTCTGGATACCTATGGACTGTAAAAGGAACTGTTACCCTCGGTCATCATAGAAACGCTAAGAGAAACTGTCACCGGCAGCCGTCACCAGGACAAGTCTGGCTGGATCTTTGCAGGCGTACTTCTTATCCTGGTTGACGAAGCTGCAAAAGAGATTTGAAATCAGCAAGAAAGGAGCTTCCCATTATGTTGGAACAAGCGAAACTGTCCTGTTTTGCAGACGAGATTGACACGGATCTGCAAACACAGATTGACCTCTTAAACGAGCTCGGCATTTCGTACGTCGAGTTTCGGAGTGCCAACCATAAAGGGGTCGCCGAATACACCCTCGCGGAGGCGGAGGAAGTCCGCTCCATCCTGGATCGGAACCACATCTCTGTCTCCGCTGTCGGCTCTCCCATCGGAAAAATCAACATCACGGACGAATTTGAGCCCCATTACGAGCAATTCCTGCACGTCGCCCGCCTGGCAGAGATCTTCGGGACCCCGCTGATCCGGATGTTCAGCTTCTATCTCCCCCAGGACGGACACCCGGAAGCGTACCGGGACGAGGTGCTCCGCCGCCTTGACCGGATGGTGGAGTACGCGGCCACGAAGAACCTGGTTCTGCTCCATGAAAACGAAAAAAAGATCTACGGGGACACCGCCGCCTCCTGCCTGGATCTGATGGAGACGTTCTACGGAGCCAATTTCAAGGCCACCTTCGATTTCGCCAACTTCCTGGAATGCGGCGAGGACACCGTAAAGGCCTACGAGCTCCTCAAGCCCTACATCGCCTACATTCACGTCAAGGATGCAGACAAGAAGACAAAAACCATCCTCCCCGCCGGGGCAGGCGACGGTCAGATTCCCGCGATCCTGAAGGATTTGGACGCCAACGGCTACTGCGGCTTTTTAAGCCTGGAGCCCCATCTGACCGACTTTGCTGCCCTGAACACGCTGGAGCAGGACGCCGCCAGACGCGGCCGCACCGACGGCCCGAACGCATTCCGCACTGCCTATGCGGCGCTGAAATCCATTCTCGACGAGGCGCGGTAATCCAGAAGGGACGCCCAAGCAATGAGGGTGCCGCAAAGTGCGGCACCCTCGCTATTCTCATGCTGTATCAGATTCCGAAATCCGGGCTGACGGGATGTGCCCCTGCCGCTTTCCCTGTTCTGACCATAACCTAACCGTCCATCGTTCTGCCTCCTTCTATTTATACCTCACTTCCGGGTTACACACTCCTTCATTTTTTTCACATATGTATGATTTTCTCTCACAAATCCCATTTTGTTCATATAAGAGCTGTGTATCTTGGATTCCTCCTGCGCGAATAAAAGCGTGCGAATCCCACCGGCTGACAATTTATCATACAGGAATGTTCCTACCGAACAGTCACGATACTCCGGCGTGGAGTAATCAATGATCACATCCAAAACACCCTTCTCTCGTTCCGTGCCCAACAGCAGTCCCGCGGGCTTTCCCTCACAGCAAACAATGTATGCTCTGTCCCCACAGCTTTTCCCGTCAAACCCCGGGAAGTACGTTTTGATATCGTCACGGTAACGGTTCAGGATATAGTTCACAAACGAGTCCTCCGGCTTGCTGTCCACCAGATCATACTGCTTTTCTGATTTTAATAATTTAAACAAATTGAACACATTGATGATAATCAGACACCCGTTCATCAGTGCCAGCGGAAAGGCCCCGCAGATGAACGCATAAATCAGAGAAATGATGCTGCCCGCCGTGTTGATCAGCCTCAATTTTACCACAGATGACATCAACATAGAAACAACGACCAGAAACGACCCAATATAACCAAATACCTCTATCAGCATTGCTGTCTTCATTTTTCTCTTCTCCTCCCTGCTGATGATACTATTTATCTTGCTGCACAGGCGATCCCATATAAGAACCGTTGCGTTATTCTGAGTAAAGGACGTATCCTTTTCTGATTGCCGCCCGATTACCCAGGGTAAGTATACCATGTTTCCAGATATTTCTCTATATATTTCTTCTTCGACTACTAAAAATCGTTTTCCAATCTGCAATATGAAAAAAGAGCCCCAGATTTCTCCGAGGCTCGCTCAAATAGTCTTATTCATTTGCCGCAAAACTGGAATTACAATCCCATATCATGAACATCCCATGATGTTTCTAACTAAAAAACCTTATTTGCTGCCTTTCCACTTTCCCTCAGAAAGATCTGCAACTGCTTTATCATAGTGTTTGTCAAGATCGTACATCAGCAGGCAAACGATTCCAATAATATTGATGATCAAAGGAATCCAGATACAAGCCATATTGATCGATGCAATCGCTGACGCGCTGGAAGGATCTGTATTGAAGTTGCCTGCACTGAGAATCCACCCAAGTGCAGCCGTTCCAATACCGGAACCCACCTTCATGCAGAAAGAAGATGCAGCATTCCCCATACCGGTAGCCTGAACACCAGTAAGCCAATGACCATATGTAATTGCATCCTGCAGCATACCAAACATCGTAGCCGCGCCACAGCCAAAGCCAGCACCTTTGAGGACATTGCAGGCAGTAACCAGAGTTACATTGTCACCGGCTAAAGCGGTCAGTACAAAAGCAACGGCAGCCATAACCAACCCGACCAGACTGGTCCAGCGTTTCCCGATCTTCATCATGATAAACGGTGTAACAAACATCATGCCGATCTGCGCCATAGAAATCGCATTGGACAATTGTGAGAAGGATTCTTCGCTCTTCATCACATATTTTGCATAATAGAAGTTACTTCCAAAGAACGTGGACATCATAAAGTACATGGTGAACATTTGAATCACCAATAAGATCCAGTAGCGATTCACAACAAGGCTCTTAAAGCTTTCTATAATAGATGGGCCAGCGGTAGCCTTTTCCCCGGAATCTACATTATTATCCACAACACGTTCCTGACAAAACAGAAATGTAATCATATTCAGTGCTACAAAAACGACCGCAAACAGAATAAATGTTATCGTCCATCCACGCTGAGAATAGGAATCTCCGCCTCCAAAAATTGGTGTCAGCTTCATGACGAATGTGTTCACTGCCATCGTGCCGGCGGTTGCAAGAAGCATTCTGAAATTTCCCAGCAGACCGCGTTCGTACTGATTCGTGGTCATAAGTCCCTGAAGAGTGGAATAAGGAACATTCAAACCAGTATAAAAAATCGTAGAAACCAGATTATAGGTTAAAAACATATACGCAACCTGAGCAGAGCCGGCCAGAGAAGCGGGAACGGAAAACATCAGGACAAAACAGATCGCCAACGGGAAACTCATTCTCAGAATCCAGGGACGTGCCTTTCCCCATTTTGTATGGGTCTTATCTACAATACGTCCCATGATCAAATCAGAAACACCGTCAAGTAATTTAGAAACTGCCATAATCGAAGCAGCAACTCCTGCATCCACTCCCAGCACGCTGACATAGTACACCAGCAGGAATCCGGAAATAGAAGAATAGATCAGGTTTCCGGAAAAATCGCCAAGGCCATAAGCAATCCGCTCCACTATAGAAAGTTTTGCATTCGGATCTGTTCCCTTTTTTTGATTGACACTCATATCATTTTACTCCTTTGTCTTTTTTATCTTAACCTCAATTAAGATTTTACACGTCCTAATTCGATGTTCCTTCTTATTCTGGGATAGCCGCCTGACTTTTCACATTTCTTATCGATAAGACAGCCATCCATTTTTTACACAGGTTCTGAAATCCCAGGCATCGTCCTCTTCTTCGTTGTCGAGGCGATAGGTCCAGAAGACTCCGCCTTCGCAGGTCTCCCATGCAGCGATCTGGGCATCCGCCAACGCTCTGTAGTAAGAAGCAGCTTCCTTCTCGCTGGCAGCATTCTGAATGGAATTCATATGATTGACAATGCCCCATTCGCCTACCATCACCGGATGGAACTGCGCTGCCTGCTGAATATCCTTCAGAAAACCTTCCTTTACCAATTCAAGGTACTTCTTCAGCTCCGCATTCGTTTGTACTTGTGCCCCGGCTGAGGCATAACCGCTCTCATCCTGCCCAGGTATTCTCAGTTCCGCATCACTTTGTATCTGCTCCCCGACTGCGGCATACCCATTTTCACCCTGTTCAAGCATTCCCTCAGAAAAACAGATATACTTATGCCCATCCAACCATACCCCGGGGTATTGATCCTTAGGCATAAAATTCTCCCATTTGGACAAGTTAAACTGGTCGGAGAGAACGATTACAGCGTGTTCTGGCAAAATGGGCTTCAACCTGCGGTATACTTCCAGATAAAACTCTTTGAGGAACTCGTCCGGAACGGCTTCCGACTGGGCTGCTCTCTCGGGATATTTCGATCCATAGCGTCCGATATTTGCAGCGATGATGTCCTCTGTAGCCGGTTCATTTAAAGGCTCAATACCAAATAATGCCGGACTATCCGCATAACGCCTTGCCAGTTTTTCCAATAACTGATATGTCTCTTCCACATACTCAGGATGCTTATGCCATGTACAAAGTGCGCAGCAGCCGCTATTGTCAAATCCGTTTTGCCCGCCTTTGACCGTGTGCAGATCAAGCAAAATCTTCATATTGTATTTTTCTGCCCACGCAAAGGCAAGATCCAACTGCTCGATATGACCCACCCGGCCTTCCACATCACCAAAAACCGTATAGTTTACCGGAATGCGAACCAGGTTTACCCCTTCTTCTGCCATGAACGAAAAATCTTTTTCGGTAATATACGTTCTGTAGTGTTCCTCCAGACGCTTTCTGCTTTCTTCTGGCATTGCCGTGACAAATCCTAACTCATCCAGTTCGTCGCAGCCGTCCAGAAGTTCTGGTTTTATCCATTTTTCCAGGCAAAACCAGTTTCCAAGATTCACTCCTCTGATCTTCATACTCATTATTCACCCTTTCTTTTTATTTTTGACTTGGAAACCATCCAAGATCAGAGCACCTTCCAAAATCCCATGCATCCCAGCCAACCCAGCCATTGGTGTTGACCGTGTCAATCATCAGCTTATAACTCCAGAAGAAATATCCGTGTCCTTTATTCCATGCGGCTAATTGTGCTGCGGCAATTACGGAATAGATATCCCTCTTTTCCTCGTCACTGACTGATTCTACAGAGGTGTTTTCCAAACCGTTCAGAACGGACTGTCCGCCCTTTGTATCACGGCCTACCACCAAAGAATTGAAAAGACACCATTCACCGCAAACCACCGGGAAATAATGTTCCATTTCCTCGATTTGCCAGTAATAATTGTCTGCGATAAACCGGAGGTAACCGGGAACGGTTTGCTCACATCCCATTGACTCTGCAGTCATTAAATATTGATGCGTATCCAGCCAGACATTCTTGTACTCAGGCTCCCGCATAAAATCCTTCCACGACATCAGGTCAAAGGCATCATGGAGAACAACCGCCTTATCCTCATTCATATACTGTCTGATTCTGTGATAAGCTTCCGTGTAAAACCATCTCAGAAGGTCTCTTGAAATCCCACCGCTTCCTTCCGCCATCTCGGGATCTCTCGGCTTATAACGGTTCTGAACGCCCATGCCATCCCACATATAATCCAGAATCGGTTCGTTTACCGGTTGAATACCAAATAATCCTTCCCGGCTGCCATACCTCTGTGCCAGTCTTTCCAGTACATGCAAAGAGAACTCCAGATTTTCGCTACTCCTGGACCATTTGCAAACGCCGCTGATTCCACCATTATCAAAACCATTCTGTCCACCCGGTACCGTGTGCAGATCAATCAGAATCTTAAGTCCGTATCGCTCCGCCCAGTTAAATGCTTTATCCAGCTCATTGACACAGCCGATATATGGTTCCACATCGCCGAAAACAAAAAATGGAACAGGAATACGAACCGTATTCATCCCCATAGACTTAATCGTCACAAAATCTCGCTCACAGATGTACTCTGACCGGTGAATCATGATCCTGGCCTCATAAACTTCTTTTGATAATTGTCTTGGCAAATCATATTCGTCCTGTGCATCTGTACCATAGAATAGCGCCGGATTCATCCATTTTTCCAGCACCAGCCAATTACCGAGGTTCACACCCTTAATGCGCATCAAATCATTCCTCCTGTTGATAAGTTTTTCTGTATCCGTCTATTTTGATAGAAGAATATAAAAAAACAGCGCTGAATTATATCAAAAATCCGAGCGCTGTAATACATTTCTTATATGCCTTTGCTTTTTCTATATTTTCGACAAAATGCATGTGCCTTTTTTGTGCATATTCAATAAATCAGTTCTTTTTTCTAACCCTCTCTCTATACTGCTTTGGTGTCAGATCCGTCCACTTTTTAAACGCTTTCCCAAAATGACTTTGCGATGAGAAGCCCAGCGAACTGGAAATCTTCACGTAAGAATCATCCGTATAAGCAAGCTGTCTCTTTGCAGCCCGGATTTTTTCACGGGCAATATAATCACTAAGATTCATTCCCTCCTCTTTCACAAACAGCTGGGAGAGATAGTCCGCATTCATATTCAGTACGTTTGCCAGATACCTTATGGATATTTTAGAGTGAAGCTGCTGTACAATCAGTTCCTTACACCGAATAATCAAAGGATTTTGAGACGCTGGCGCGTTCAGCTCATGAACGGCCTGGCAGTATTCTTCTTCTGCCAGACGAATTAAAGCCGCAATTTCTCCAATATTCGTCATTTCATTTGCCTGTTGAATAAATGCATCTGACATAGAAAACGCAACCTCCGGAAGAAGGCCTCCCTCGATCGCGGACCGTGATGCAAGGGTAACAACAACTACTGCCATGCTCTGAACCTGACGGAGCGTATCCTTCGAGAGCGTCCCCATTTCTCCAATAAATGTCTCGGTGAAACTCTTGTGCAAACTCTCCAGATCCCCATTTTTGATGCTCTCCTGTTCCCTGATTTCCTGACTGTAAGGATTATGCACAACGGATTGCTCCCTTAATTCAAAAAGAACGCTATTCATATTCTGATTGATCCGTGCATGAAATTCATCATCGCAAAAGCTGTTTTTAATTAACTCCTGCCGTGAGATCATCTCCCCGCTTTGAGCCTCATAGAGCATAAGCATAATTTCAATGAAAGTCTCCAGAGCCACCCGATAGATCCGATACGGTTTTGATGCATTCATTCTGTGCCGTTTGATCAGATCATTTGCCATCGTGATTTCATCACCATCCAGGCTGCATGGCCCAATAATATACATATCTTTTTCATCACCATACAGCCCATAAATAATCTTTTGGGCTTCAAAATAAATAACAGGCTTGCCAGGGTTCCGTTTTGTCAAAAGAAAACCTAAAAACTCCTTATCATGATCAAAAACATCCTGCTGCTCCCCATTATCTATGTAATAAGCAGTTTGTTCCCCATCCGCATTATAGACACGAATGGGACAATGAATTAGTTTTGTGATATGCCGACAAAGCTGCTGTACCGTCATCATTTGCTGCTCCTCCCCAATTACAACACAAAACTCTGACCAACCGGCTCTATGAAAATGATAGACCATTGCGTTGATTAAATCAAGAGACTATTTCAGTCATTCTTTCCAGACATAGTAATGCTTCGCCCAAAACCTCCTCACTTCTGGCAAAGTGGAGACGGATATATCGATTCACTGGTTCTCTGAAGAAACTGGATCCCGGTACTGCCGCCAATCCAACATTCCGGATCATCCACTCGCAAAATTCCAGATCGGAATATCCCTGAAACTGCGGAAGATCAAGAAATTCCTGAATATCGACCAGGACAAAATACGTTCCCTGAGGGATGTTATGCTTCAGACCGATGCGATCCAGTCCTTTCAAAAAGAAATCGCGCTTCCTGGTATAAGTTTCCTGCAGTTCTTTATAATATTCGTCTCCGAGCATCAGCCCTGCGAGGATCGCTTCCTGCAACGGTGCTGCCGCGCCTACCGTCAGAAAATCGTGCACTTTTTTCGCCGCTTCGATCACCGGTGACGGGCCAATCACATATCCAAGCCTCCAGCCTGTGATGGAAAATGTCTTTGACAAAGAATTACATGTGATCGTATGGTCAAACATTCCCGGCAGACCGGACATATAAGTATGCGTATACGGCGCATAGACCAGATGCTCATATACCTCATCGGTCACTACATAAGCATCATACTTCACAGCAAGCGTACCGATGGCCATCAATTCCTCACGCGTAAAAACCTTGCCGCAGGGATTGGAAGGATTGCAGACAATGATCGCTTTTGCGCCTGCCTGAAATCCCTGCTCGACCAGATGGATATCAAAATGGTACTCCGGCGGAACCAGAGGAATAAAGATCGGCTCCGCACCGCTTAAAATTGCATCCGCCCCGTAATTCTCATAAAATGGTGAAAACACCATGACTTGATCTCCCGGGTTGCAGATCGTCATCATGGTACACATCATGGCTTCTGTACCGCCACATGTGATGACGATTTCATGATCCGGATCGATCCTTCTGCCGATCGCTCTTCCCTGTTTTTGTGCAATCGCTTCACGGAGATTCTGCGCGCCAAATGTCACCGAATACTGGTGAGGCCCTTCATAAGCAACCTGGGCCAGCCGGTCCAGAATCTCTTTTGGCGGGTCAAAATCCGGAAATCCCTGCGAAAGATTGATGGCTCCATATTCATCGCTGATCCGTGTCATACGGCGAATGACAGAATCTGTAAAAGTTTGTACCCGGTCACTGATCCGCGGCATTTTAATATCCCTCCTGTTCCAGTTTGCGCAGAAAACTGCTCATGGCTGCAAGTCCATCCTTTAACTCCTGCGTATCACTTGCATAGCCAATTCGCATACTGTGTTTTTCTTCAAAGCAGTCACCCGGTGTCACAAATGCACCCGCTTCATGGTACATCCGTTCACAGAATTCGTAAGAATCCATGTCAAAATCATAAAATACCAGGGCAGTCGTGCCGGCCTGAGGTTTTTGATAGGACACATGCGGTTCCGACTGCACCCAATCATCTAAAATTTTGAGATTTGTTCTGACAATAGCCTGATTGCGTGCGAGCAATTTGTCACTATGCTTCAAGGCAATGCCGGCCAGCTGTTCATCAAAGATCCCGCAGCTGACCAGATTATAATCGCGATGTGACAGGCACGTTTTGATGACAGCCTGATCATGCGCTGCGATCCATCCCAGCCGCAGGCCCGCCAAAGAAAACACTTTCGACATACTGCTGACAGAAATTCCCTTCTCGTACAGGTCTGCAATGGACTCACACCACTCATCCTTTTGTGTCAGATGCCGGTACACTTCATCACATAAAACATATGCATCTACACTGCGTGCAATTTCCACAATCTGCATCAACAGTTCCCTGCCCATCAATGCGCCGGTCGGATTATTTGGATTATTGATACAGATCATTTTTGTTCCCGGAACTGCCAGTTTCTTCAGTTCTTCCAGATCAGGCAGATATCCATTTTCTGCTTTCAGGTGCAGCATCTTCACATCGGCGCCATAGCTTTCCGGGATCGAGTAGAGCTGCTGATACGTCGGCATGATACTGATGACGCGATCACCAGGCTCAAGCAACGAATAGAAAACATGATGATTGGCTCCGGCGGCTCCATGTGTCGGTACGATTTCATCCGGTTTCAGAGTATGGTACAAAGAGCAGATTCCCTCTTTAAATGACGGATTCCCTTCGATATACCCATACGTCAGTCTCTGACTGCCAAACTCCTCCCAGAATTTCTCCTTGCTTTCCCCTGTAAGTTCAAATAATTCATCCAGCGATACCGAATCCACGCAGGTTTCCGCAATATTATATCTGGCTCCTGTTTCATAAGCATTCATCCATTCCTCGACTTTAAATGGTGCAATTTTCATTCCCGTCTTCCTTTCTGTCTTGCATATATCCTCGAGTTAAACAAGAAAAGAGATTCCAGACTTCACCTTATAACGCACTGTTCCGTGCGCCGTACCTACGGTAAAGTCCCGAACCTCTTTGTAATCCCCACCCGGTGGTGAGGCAAGGTGTTTATTTGATTCCGGGGCAATTATAGTCTAACTGTTCTCAAAAGTCAATATCGGCAAATGTAAAAAATATGCTGGCTGGCCCCTTTCGTAAAAGCTTAAAACGATTCTTATAAACATTTATATCTCGCTCATCAAATTCTATCACTAATATGCGTCCGGTAGCTGCCACCTCCTTATCCCAAACACCTTCAATGTACAATTTTTATTCGATAATCAAATTTTGTCTCAGCCATTCCTCCACATCTCCTGGCAGTTTCATCACAATGTCGTACTCATCCATGTTCTCCACATGTTCTGCGAGCTCCGGGCGGGCCTGTGCATTCTGATCCCGCTGTGCTTCCTCAAGCACAGTATTGTAGCATCAATGATTCTTTTGATAAATGCCTTCCGTTTCACTTTGCCTCCACATCCAGTCCGAGACCATTGATCCAATCTACCATATCCTCACGGGAAGCGGAACTACTGAACCGCTCACCATCCAGCCATGTAGCGTCACCTGTGCTTAAGCTCTGCATAGTTTTCCCACTGGAGCCAATCCCGCTGCTGCCGGATGTGCAAAATGGAACAATCGTTTTGCCGGAGAAGTCATAGGCCTCCACAAAAGTATCCATAATGCGGGGTTCCTCGCCCCACCAGATTGGGAAAGCAAGAAATACAATCTCATACTGCTCCATATTTTCCACGCTGCCGGAAATGGCAGGCCGGACATTTTTGTCATTCTGCTCTACCGTTGCCCTTGTGTTACGGTCACTATAATTCAGATCATCATCTGTATACGGTTCCTCCGGCACGATCTCGTACAGATCTGCCCCCATAGCATCTGCGGCATACTCAGCTAACGTCTTTGTTGTTCCTGTTGCGGAGAAATAAGCCACCAGCACCTTGCTATTTCCCTCTCCTGATTCTTCTGTATCTGCCGGCTCTGCCGCAGGGGCATCCTGTTCCCCGACCGGCTCCGCAGCCCCGGTATCCAGACTCTCATCCGTTTCCTCCTGCTGTGAAGCTGTCGTTTCCGGCGTATCAGGCTTCCCATCTGTTTCCTGGCTTCTACCAGAAGAACCACAGGCTGTAAGGCAGACCAGCATTGCCATCATGCATGCAATTCCAATCATTTTCCTAAATTTTTTCATAATGCAAGACCTCCTGAAATTTTATACCCTTCCGGGCATCCATCCGAAAACCACTGCTGAAGGAGAGGGATTGTTCCCCCTCCGCAGGCATAAAGCGGAACACCTACCGTTGCCGCCATCAGCACACCAAAGCCCTCATTATTTTTTCCGAAAAATTCCGCAAAAGTATCAGCAGGAATTTCATCGTCATCCTCCATTATTTCAGCAGATAATACTCTTCGTCTGTAACAGGCTCCAGCCATTCATTGGAACCGTTCTCTCCGGGAACCTCCACTGCCAGATGGGAGAACCAGCTATCCTTTGCCGCGCCATGCCAGTGCTTTACGCCGACCGGGATATTGACCACATCCCCCGGATGAAGTTCCTGCGCTTCTTTTCCTTCTTCCTGATAATACCCACGCCCTGCGACACAGACCAGAATCTGACCGCCGCCCTTGTCGGCATGGTGGATATGCCAGTTATTGCGGCACCCTGGCTCAAAGGTCACATTGAAAATCCCAACCTGAGACGTGGAAAGTGGGGCAAGGTAGCTCTGTCCGGTAAAATACTGTGCAAAGCCGTCATTCGGCGCACCAATTGGGAATACCATCTGCGCCGCATGGGCGGCTTTCGCATCCTCCCCTACAGTTTCCTCTTTCCACACATCCTTTGCCAGACGGAACACCGCCCAGCCTTTCGGCCATCCCACATAGAAAGCTGCATGGGTAATAATCGCCGCAGCCTCTGCTCTCGTCACGCCATGCGCCTTTGCATTTTCCAAATGATAGATCAGCGAAGAATCTGTAATGCCCGAAGCCATAAGCGCAACCATCGTCACAATGCAGCGGGTTTTCAGGTCAATATCCTGATTATTCCAATTCTCCCCGAACAGCACGTCATCATTGTAATGCGCAAACTCCGGCGCAAAATCACCAAGCTGCATCTTTCCAGCCGTCTGTACAATTTTCTCCATTTTCTTATCCTCCTTCATTTATACTACATTTCCTGCTTTTTGCTTGCCGTTCTGCGCCATCACACCCACAAGGGCATGGGGAACATACAATTCTTCCAGATAACAGATCTCGTCTTCCGTCAATTCCAAATCCACTGCTTTTACAGCACCATCCACATGGGAAAATTTCGTCGCCCCCACCACAGGGCTTGTCACCTTCGTCAGAAGCCACGCAAGGGAAACCTCCGTCATGGAAACACCGCGTTTCTCCGCAATCTCCTCCACCCGCTCTATGATTTTTCCGTCAGCTTCCGCCGTTGCGTCATATTTGAACTTTGCATAGGTATCCTGCTCAAGCCGTTTTGATGTCTCACCGGGATGGCGGGACAGCCTCCCGCTTGCCAGTGCGCTGTACGGTGTCATGGCAATATTTTCCGAATAACAGAACGGCGCCATTTCCCGTTCTTCCTCACGGGCAATCAGATTATAATGCCCCTGGATGGATACAAACTCCGCGAACCCCTGTGATCTTGCATAATAATTCGCCTTGGCAAGCTGCCATGCAAAACAGTTGGATATTCCAATATAACGGGCTTTTCCTGCCTTTACGACATTATTCAGCCCTTCCATGATCTCCTCCATCGGGGTATGGTAATCCCACATATGGTAAATATAAAGATCAACAAAATCCATGCCGAGATTTTCAAGGCTTTGATTGATGTAATTTTCAATGTGCTGCTGCCCGCTGACGCCGGAATCAATTTCCTCCTGTGTGCGCGGAGTGAATTTTGTGGCAATCACATATTCATCACGCTTCGCAAAATCCCGGAGTGCCTTCCCGACAACCTGTTCACTGGTTCCATTCTGATAGGCAATGGCCGTATCATAAAAATTGATGCCAAGCTCCAGACCATGCTTTATGATCTCCCTCGTCTGGTTTTCATCCACTGTCCAGCTATGCTGTCCGGTAGCAGCATTGCCAAACCCCATACATCCCATACAGATACGGGATACTTTCAAATCGGATTTTCCTAATGTTGTATATTTCATTTTCCAAGTCCTCCCTACAAGATTGTTTCCACCCATTTTCGTAAGCTATCTACACTATTTGCTCCATTCAAAATCTTTCCCTCAACAATGACCGTATCCTCCGCAACAGAACCCTTCAACCCGGCCGCCGTTTTTCCGAATCCGCTGCCGCCGGAAGTGGCAAACAATATAATCCTCTTTCCGGAAAAATCATAACTTTCCAGAAAACTATTCACAATGGTTGGAGCCACATACCACCAGATCGGGAATCCAATGAATACGGTATCATACTGTGATATTTCAACATCGGTATCTGCGATGGCCGGACGGCTGGTCTTATCACTCATTTCCACGCTGCTACGGGATTTTTTATCCATCCAGTCAAGATCCACACGGGTATAAGGCACAGCAGGCTTAATTTCATATAAATCAGCCCCTGCAGCCTGTGCCAGGTTTTCGGCTACCTTTTTTGTGACTCCGCTTGCACTGAAATATGCTACTAATATTTTGCTCATTATATATTCCTCCAAGACCTTACGGTGCGCCAACCGGATTATGGATCCAGTAAATATCAAAATATTCCATGCTCATGCGCCCATTGCAATCTTCGGTAAATTCATAGAATAAATTCCTCCTTAAAATATTTTTTTTATTCGTCAGGCAAAAGCCTCAGTAAACATTTCAGCGTAATATCATAAACAGACATATAGACATAGCCTACCTCCGCTTCCTTCATTGCCTCCCTTTGTTTATCCGTTACAGCCGTGTAAGGATAAATGCCATAAATAAACGGAAAAAACTGATAAATAAAGGTTTGACGCTCTTCCGCACTCATAGCCGGGAAAAACTTGGAAACAAGCTCCGCAAATGTCTTTAATGACATCCCATAAGCTTTCTTAAACTCCACAAGGTTTTCCATCCTGCTGTTTGCCTCCATGTCGTACATATTCATAGACATAATCTTAAGGAGTTGCCGCCGATGTTCCAGACTTGCGGCAATCTTTTCCGCAAATGCAGTCCGGGTAAGCCTTTCATTATCCTTCATAATCATCTGTAATTCTTTAATCCACAGTTCATACTCTTTTTTCAGCAGGGCAAGAAAAATTTCCTCTTTTGTATGAAAATAATTGTAGATGGACGTTCTCGTAAAAGAAGTTACTTCCCCAATTTCCTTTAAGGTAATCTCCTTAAAACTCATAGTCTGATATAATTGCTCGCAGGCGGCAATAATCTCGTCTTTTCTGGCCTGCGTTAGTTCTGGTGATCCTTTTGGCATCTTACTTTTCTCCCTTTTTTATCTCTTTTGCATAGGACAGGCAGGGTGCAATCACTTCCCCCGTTCTCAAATACTCATAGGTCGGGAACTCAAACAGCACAGGCTTTAATATCTGGTAATTGATCTTTCCAGCCTCATTCAAATACACTTCCTCCACATAGGTATTATCAATCGTACAGATAAAACTTTCAAAATTCGGTGTATTATATACATCCACAACACTGCATTCCATTGTCAGCGGCGCTTTTTCAATTATTGGCGTCCTGGATGCTCCAAGCTCATATTGAAACAGTTTTGATTTATCTTCCTTTGCGCATTCCTTTCAAACATATTTTTCTGACACGATGTCAGTTTTATTATATATGTATTCTGACGCAGTGTCAATATCCTTCTATAAAAATTTCACAGATAATCAATAAATATTTTGGGCTGTTTTTTTATAGCGAATGTTTTTTAATTCAATCTGTATCCTCTCAACTTCGTCCGTATTCCCTGATGCTTCATTGCTTCCAGTTTCATCTTATACACAAATGCCCGTTCACTGGGAAGCAGCTCCTCTCTCTGCAGGTTACTGTCTACCATAATGATCGTGGCGGCATCATCATCCAGCTCCCGGACAATCACCGGCATGGCCTCTCTCCCGGCAATCTCACTCGCATGGTGGCGGCGATGCCCGGAAATCAGCTCATACCCTCCATCCGGGTCCGGCCTTGCAATCGCCGGAACCAGAACACCGTGCTGCCGGATACTCTCTGCCGTATCCATTTCCCCAAAAAATCCCCCAAATTTGTGTTCAAAATGCGGTAAGATATGATGTGCTGTGTATCGCTCCAAAGGACGCAGAAAACCCTTGAAAATGCCCATTTTACGGGATTTTCAAGGGTTCTGAAGTTCTCAAATTGAGCTATGCGGAATAGAGTTTACCTTCCCATCTGTTTTGTGAACTTTTGGATCGCTCCCTTATCGTCCTGCCGCATCCCACCCGCGTTTTTGCCCGTATTTCCGGCATTTCCCGGCCTCTGGAATGTCGGCGGCGATTCCAACTATCTATCTTCCCTCTCGTTTTTCCCCCAAATATTTTTTGGGGGTAGGAAAATCGCACCTCAGCTTTTTTCTCTCCTTCGCATTTTCAAATTTGGGGGATAGCTCCTTGAATTTTGGGGAAACGCCTTCCCCCAAATCCTTTCTTTCAACAATGGCTCATGTCTATGATGACACGCTGCTGGAAATCTCCATTTTGATATTCTTCGGGGATCTCTGTCTTTACCACCCCGAATTTCTGGATTTCCTTATCGTCCATAGCAACTTCCTGTTCTATCTATTGCAGCTACATCTAATCAAATTCCTTGTTTTTCTAATGCGTTCAGAGAAAAATCCAGTATTCTTTCCTTACGCGCTGCAAGCATTGTCATATAAAACTGACGCTGCAAATCGCTCAAGAACGGCGTACCATCAATAATTTTCTCAATTTTAGCCATGTCAATTTGTGGAACAATCCGCTTTAAGGCAAGATTACAATCCTCATTTTGCAGGGAAGAAATAAAGTCAAAATACTTAATTTTCTTGCCGTTTATCATAACCGCAGATGTTGGAATCTCAAAAATTCGGAAATCCCGTTCCTTCTCATTTGTCAGTACAGAAGTCATGATCTTGTCGTCTGCCTGCGGGTAAAGGCTACTTCCGCAATCATAAACCGGGGCCAGTTCCATTTCGTCGGTCATGGTATTATAAAGAAATCCCCAGTTGCCGTTATGCCGGTCCCAGTTGCCAATCAATGTATCAACAATGAACATATCCCAAAAACGCTGTGAGAGTGCTGCCTCATCAACTGCTGTTTGTTCTGAAAATGTATAGAGAATGTCCGATAGTTCTGTCCCATAACCATTCCGCTCGGAATCAATCATCTGGTTTTTCAACGAAGCGAAGTCCTGCAAAACAACACCAGGCTTTGTGAAATCGCGGCAAGCCACGACGATTTTCTCTTTGCCCCTTACCCGAAAGGTGCCGAGTAACGTCTTTTGCACAGGAATTCCGATGCTTTCATAAATCTGACAGCCCAGATACTCCGAAAAGCAGCCGTTACTATAACTCATATCCTTATTCTTTTTCGGAACCGCTGGAAACTTAAGCATATACTGTTCCTCATTATAAATGATGGAAATCTTGTTACCGTTAGCACCAGCATACGCCTTGTTACGCTTTGGTAAATCTGTAAAATCAAAGACTGTCATCTGCTCACTCCTTCTCCAATCTCAAATACTTTTCCCGCAAATACCATGCCTGTTCGGAACTAATCATTTGATTTACTTCGGCATTGTTAATGTCTGTTTGCAGATTACAAAAATCACAGTCCCAGCGCAAATATTCCTCCCCCTGGTCCAATTTTCTCCATGCAGATTTCATCGCCTGAATGGATTCCTGTAGGAATCCAGGCAAACCGCATTCCAGGTAACTGTTATCTTTCGGAAGTCCTGTCTCACTGTCATAGGTCGCTCCAAAACTCATAACATCCTCCTCTATAGAATTCACTTTGTGATAATGTCAATATGGTGTCCCCAAGGAACATAGGAAAAAAGCAGGGAATGGAAATTCTCCAATAACCTGTTGGAGTTTTTCTTCACTCATCTTTTTTCCAATCTGCTCTATTCTCAGCTGGGAAAGCAGTCTTTTTATTTTTCATTGCCTTCTCTTCCCTTCAACATTATTCCCCCAGTGCATGTCACAAAGTGCTGCAAAGTCAAAACGGCTTACAGATTCTTTTGTAACAAGTTCTGCAAGCCGTATGCTCGTATATTCAGCTTCCATACAAGACAATTCGTTCTCGTCTCATATGTTCGCAAAATTCCTCAATATATCAGTGTGTGGATATACATATGGATTATTCATAACAATCCCTCTATTCTTTTATTTTGTACTTTTTATCCAACACTTTACGCATATCCACTGTAGTCATCTCGCCACGTTTTTCCTTTTCTATTAGCTTTTTAAACTCTGGTGACGGTTCCAGTCCATCTACCTTAATCATGCCCAATGCATACTCCCACTTTTTGTCTGCACTTACTAACATGTAAAACCAACTCCTTTTCAACTATAGTTATTCTACCATAGATTTCGGGTAATATCCATTACAAATTTTGCAATGGAAAAACCTTTGTAAACAGCATACTCACACCATTTACAAGGGTTTCACTATTCATAAGAATATCGACAAAATTCGGCTTACATTCCCATGCGGCTGTTGCTAACCTCACCTTCACCCTTCAAGCTCGGTTCGCTAAGCAACGCTACATAGCTTCCAGCATACGGTTCATCTGCGTCCTTCGGACTTGATTCACCTAGTTTCCAGCCATCTGCTTTGCGAATTTTTGCAGGAAATGCTGGATTTATGCAGACCTGATAGATATTCGCCTTTGAGTTTACCAGACTTTTGATTGGTAAGGATTTTTCTCCCCTGATTTTCGCATCAAAATCGGTGAAATTAAAAAGTTGGTAAAAGGGAAATAGAAATTGGTAAAACTGTTGTTTCTGCTTTTTATAGAAGAAACAGGCAAAGTTTCATTCCGTCTTTTGCCATAATTATTATTCCTTCTTCACACGTACCAAATAGCCATAATACCTACAAACAATAAACTCTAAAGGTTCAAAAGAATACTCCTCGAAACTAAATTTTTCTCCCTCATACTGTTTTAAACAAAATAATACTTTTTCTTTTAACTCTTCAAAGGTTTTTTCCTCACTAATTGACATGCCTTCCCCAACGCTATTCATAGCATATGCATCATAAAAACTGGCTTCTTCCTCTGCCCTGAGAAACCAAACGCATTTTGTCACTTTTGCCAAATCCTCTTTTAGAAAGAGATATAATTGTTGATACAAATCCTTTTGTTCCATTAATACTATCCACTCCATCATAGTCCCCCAAAAGCCAGAAGTCAGATAATCTTCCGTTTGGAATCCCATATGAATATTTATTGCGTCTTCAAATGTATCCTGGGCAGTTGGATACTTTTTATATATAATATAATAGTATGCTAAACGTATACATTGATATTGAAGCAGACATTCTATGTCTTCAGTTCTTCCCATTTTCCCAAGAAATCGATATAACATACTGATAATACCAACATGCTGGTCATAGGGTGCATAGGGATATTGTGAATAATTATTTATCAAACTTATTATACTATCTTGTATCTGCCGACACTTTTTCTGTGCCTCTATATTGTATTCTTTTTGGAATGACAAATAATATGCATACGATACCAAATAACCAAGCATTTCGTATAACATTACTCGTTGCTCTACTGGATTATAAAGCGGAATCCGATTTTTACCTTCGCAACAATATCTCACTTCCTCAAAATACTTTTGATTCCATTTCTCATATGCAAATAAAAACTTATGCAGCCATTCTACATACTGACTTTTTCCCAAATAATTATATTCAAGCATATATTTCCAATAACGAATAATCAAATACTCTGTTACATTCACGCTAATTTTATATGTACCTGTTTCTGCGGCGTATTGTGCCACCATCTGACTAGCAAGATAAAGGCCTGCAAGTTTTTTCTTTTGCACTTTTGGTACATCCTTATTATTAAATTGTGCAATATATGAATCAATAATGCATTCAAAATATCCTTTGCGATAATCGGGCTCTCCCGTATAATAAAGGGCTCTTCTAAGCAATCTTTGCATTTCTGCTCCGAATATGTGTTCATCAAACAAGTATTTTTGTATATAGTCCACCAACTCATCAATACCCCAAAACTCAATATTCACCTCCATCCCATTCCACACAACATTCTGACTTTTATACCCTTCCCAGTTTGGTCTGACAGCTTCATCGATCACTCCATTAGTAGCCACAACAATACGTAGTTTCTTTTCTCGCTCTTTTCCTTTAATTAATTCAATATAAACATCCTTAATATCATTCAAGCTTTGCCTGACAGCATTTTTCCCTGAATCCCAATTATTTCTTTTAAGATTACCTTGTTTAACAACACAAAGTAATATTTCCCATTTATTATGTGCCCGAATATCTACTCCATACTGGCGATTTCCTGTTTCAGGTTTGTTATCAGTGATATATCCCATTTGAAGCAATAAATCGCAGAGCAACAAATCCAATTCATCTTTCTCCTTCAATTGAAGTAGATAATCCTTTATTACCAATCGCACCCAACTCCACCTCCCTTAAAAACGCTCTTCGCCTCAACTCAAAATCTACAGGGTCATTTATATACATTGTAGGAAGTTCTACTTGATATTTATGTTCCATATATGGATTTACTTGATAAAACTTTTCATTCTTTTTACCAATCACAATATGCGCATTTCGTTTTCCATATTTCATTATTCTACTTGGGAATAGTTTTACAAACACAGATGCCTCATTTGCCATTTTATTAATCCGATGGTTTTGTTCCATTTGTGCTTTGTGATAAATATATTGGTGTTCCCTTGAAGGATTCAAATCTTTAATTTTATAACTTTGATTTCTTTCCTCTGACATCTGTTCATATCTCTTTATAATCTTATTTGACAAGTTTGCTTGCTGTTCATCTTTTCCCATTTTATACTTTTCCCCAATTTCATACATCGTCTCTGGATAATTTTCAAAAACTTCTTCCAAGCATAATTTCATATATGCATCACAATTTGCAGAAGAAAACATTAGTAATTGAAACGCTGTATGACATATTTTTTTATTATCACTAGCATAGTAAAGAACTCCTTTCATTAAACGAACCATCTGTGCATCGCTCAACTTAATTATGGTATCACTTTCATCGTATAATTTTTTTAAATTTCCCACTTTCTCCAACAATCCCAAACCAAAAAAGTACTGCTCTATACCTCCCAAAAGCATATATTTCACCGCATCTTTTGTCACTTCTACCACATATTTTCCTGAAAGCTCATAACATATCGAATTAAAGGTTTCAAAAAAATCTTGATATTTTGAAGAAAATTTGTTTGTTACAAAAACTTTTAACAACATCTGACATACTAACTCATATTTTTTCTCCTGTAGCTGCCTATATAAGTAATCATCAAGAATATCTAATATCTGATGATCTTTTTCAAACGAACTTACTATTATTAATTCAAAAATCTGTACTAAATCTTCCGGAATCTTTTCATTCCATACCACACTTCCCAAAAAGCATCTTTTTTCCTCTACAGAACCTTTCGGAATTCTTTTTAAATAATCCATTATGCAACTATGTAGCTTTTCATCAACCTTATTGCTTTGAGAACTAATGATTACTACATATTCCACTAACACTGGTATCACCATTTTCCAAAATTCATCGTTTTTTGAAATTAATAATTCTATTTCATTGAAATAATGGCAGAATACATATACATCGTAATATAAACTCATTTCCCAAAAATCAATAGCGGCTTTCTTACTCCAAATACTCTGCCGTTCTAACATACGTCCAATTACATCACTAGCCTCAACCTTATCTTTTTCATACCACTCTCTTCGCAGTGCTCGCATACAATCATACTGTGATTGTTCAGTTAAATCTCCCAAAATATTTTCAGTTAACCGCTGTGCTCCCATGTTCATTATATGATGTGCATATTTTGTCAAAAATGTTTGATATCCTCTGTAGTTTTTATGTCTCCCTAACATACTTATTATTGCAGAAATAAATTCCTGATGTAGTTCTGTCCAAAAACTGATATTTTCACACACATATAATACAATTTTATCAAATTCACCAAACTGATCTGCTTCTAGTATTAACTCCTCCATATTCACATGATACTCTGTTTGAAGAAGATATCCCGCATATTCATATGTTAAAATCCCACTATCTATTTTAGATAAATATTTAATCAATTCCTTTGTTTCAAAACTACTAATCCGATTTACAACTAACCATGCAGCTACACCCCAACGATTATGAATCATTTCATCTGTTCCATCATCCAATTCATTCATTACATCATTTAATTCCATCGACAAAAATTCTGGATGTTCAGATAAAATCTCTTTTCCAATATTTAAAACGTTCAACATCTCTTTTTCATCTGTTAACATATTATTCTCCTATTAACCATATTACTCCCTTAATATTTCATCTTCAACTCATGCCCTGACCGCATTTTCCAGAGAGCCATTGGGTGCTTGGCAACATTCTCCAAAATTTGCTTGTCAGAAAACAGCAATTCTGGTCTATATTCTCCTGTCTCAAACAGTTTCAAATACTTTGTTTCCTCCAGATTCAAAATCATAAGCTTTCTAATAAATTCTTTCGCCTTACTTTTGCGTTCTTCCAAATTAAAATTATCCTTTTTCCGAAGTACCGGGAATAAATCGCGTCTTATTTTTGAAAAATCCAGTCTGTCAATTGCTGAAACATCAAATGTCTTATTAATCTGTTCTGCTGATACGGATGCATAAAAAATAATACATTTGCGAAGTAATTCGTATTCTGATTCATCAAACAAACCAAAATAAATCATATTATTAAAATCATATAAATCTCTGGCTGCAGCACGGCTCATAAGCGCATTGGCTTTTGCTGCAAATATCTCCATTGGTTCCAAAGTACGCACCAATACTCTATCTTCGAAAATATCCGTTACTATCTTTCGCTCTGTCGGTGAAAAAATATGTGACCGCATAGAATAATTCACTTCCAGTTTAATACTATCTCTATTACCACCCGCATTTTGATACTGAAACAGCATAGAATCCAGACTATGACTATATCTTGAAGAATCAGACAGAATATATCCTTCCTCCAGCATATAGTTTTTCAGAAATTCTGTAATCTTTTCTCTCGCTGTCTCCATATCTTCTAAAGACAAATTAGGAGTGAAATCAAAATCCAAATCTACAGACAGGCGTGGCAAATCAAAAATCGTCATATTAATCGCAGTTCCACCCTTTAAAGCCAAATGTTCATGCAAATATTCATCCGTATTCAAATATACCAATATCTCTTTTAACCGCAGCACTTTTTCAAAAGTATCGCGTACAAATCTGCTTTTCTTTGCTGCCTGTCCAAGCTGTCCCTTGTCGTAAATCACCATATCTTATCCTCCATTTTTCAAATCATATATCCCGAAAGGAACTACTAAACGCCAATTACAGTCATATTTTCCCTCTTGGCAGTCTTTTGTCAAATAGCGCTTGCTTAAACCCACCCTCTCTTTACATGCTTTAAAAAACTCATCCGGTATTGAAAGCCGCTCTTTCTGCGTTTCCAACAAAAAGCCTGTTTTCTGATATAAAAACTGATTACGATAGCATTCTAAATATGCAAGCAACCTTTTTTCATCCAGTCTGGGTATGCTTTGAATGTTATCTATCACTTCTTCCAATCCTGCTATTTTGTCCATATCCTTTATACTGTCTATCACGGTTCGTTCTTTGTCCGTTATCCGCACTCCTCCGCTAAAGTTCACACTTTCGATTCCTTCATTACATTTGGAACAGACACAATGATAAACATAGCCATCAAATTCAAAATCACGGAACGTTTCCTCTGAAGATACGTAAACCTCATAAAAGACCTGATCACTGATGCCATAATATTCCATCGCCGTATGATGGGAAACATAAGAGGTCGATGTAATTGCACTTGCAATCTGATAGCGATTGGCAAGCGGAGCATCCGTTTCTCCACTAATACATGTATAAAGATTATTTCGTATTTTTACTGCGAGCCCCTTTCCCATTAGACGTTTCACCGCAGAACGGGCGCTTTCAATCTTATTATAATATTGATTTACATGTTCTATCGTAAACACCGGCTGTTTCAAAAGTTCAAAATACAAATTCATATAATCACCGTTTATTTTTTGTTGAAATAGTTTAAAATCAGTCTATTATTTTGTAGATTTAATCCATATTACGTCATTTCCATGTTACTGTCAAGTTCATTATTTATAAAAATCAGTTTATAATCAAACTGTTTTTCTATATTCATAAACTGCGCAAAATCAGAAAAGAGCCCCGGATTTCTCCGAAGCTCTCTCAAACAATCACTATTCATTTAAATAGAATCAGGATTACATTCCCATCTGCTTCGCAACCTCTGCCGCGAAGTCTTCCTGCTTCTTCTCGATGCCCTCGCCGGTCTCGAAGCGGACGAAGCCTTTGATCGCGATGGTCGCGCCGTTTGCCTTTGCCACCTGAGCGACGTACTGGCCTACGGACTGCTTGCCGTCCTCTGCCTTTACGTAGATCTGGTCGAGCAGGCAGATCTCCTTGAGCTCCTTCTTGATACGGCCCTGGATCATGCCGTCGATCACCTTCTGCGGCTTCTGGGACTCCTTCGGGTCGTTCATGATCTGAGCCATCAGGATCTCTTTCTCATGTGCGATGTAGTCTGCGCTTACCTCGCTGTCGTTGGTGTACAGCGGCTTCAGAGCTGCTACCTGCATCGCAACGTTCTTTGCCATCTCGCGGATCTCGTCATTTACCACGTCGGTCACTACATCTACGAGCACGCCGATCTTGCCGCCCATGTGTGTGTAGGAAGCGATGAAGCCCGCGTCCTCCTTCACCTGTGCGAAGCGGCGGATCTTCATGTTCTCGCCGATCACTGCAACCTGGCCAGCCAGCGCCTCGTTGACGGTCTTCGTCGTGTCGAACTTCCACGGCTCAGCGAGGAACGCGTCGATATCTGCCGCCGTCGTGTCCATCGCCTGCTCTGCTACCTGCGCAACATAGCCCTGGAACTTCTCGTTCTTTGCGACGAAGTCTGTCTCGGAATTGACCTCGACTGCCACAGCCTTCTTGCCGTCCTCGGAAACCTTTACCATCGCAAGGCCCTCAGCGGCAATTCTGCCGGACTTCTTCTGAGCGGTAGCAAGGCCCTTCTCTCTGAGCCACTCTACTGCCTTGTCCATATCTCCCTCAGTCGCTGTCAGAGCCTTCTTGCAGTCCATCATGCCAGCGCCTGTCATCTCTCTCAACTCTTTTACCTGTGATGCTGAAATCGCCATTTCTGTGATCCTCCTGTCCTGTATCTTACTCGCCAAGCGCCTCTACCGGAGCCTCTTCGCTGTACTCTACTTCGTCTACTGCTTCCTCAGCGCCCTGCTTTGCCTCGATCACTGCGTCTGCCATCTTGGAAACGATCAGCTTCACGGCGCGGATTGCATCGTCGTTGCCCGGGATCACGTAGTCAAGCTCCTCCGGATCGCAGTTGGTATCGCAGATACCGATAAGCGGAATACCCAGCGTGTGAGCCTCCTGCACACAGATTCTCTCCTTCTTCGGGTCTACTACGAAGATCGCATCCGGCAGTCTCTTCATCTCCTTGATACCGCCAAGGTTCTTCTGCAGCTTCTCCATCTCTTTCTTCAGAGCGATGACTTCCTTCTTCGGCAGTACGTCGAAGGTACCGTCCTCCTGCATCGTCTCGATGTCCTTCAGGCGCTTGATTCTGCTCTGGATCGTCTTGAAGTTCGTCAGCATGCCGCCGAGCCATCTCTCATTTACATAGTACATGCCGCATCTCTCAGCCTCGGTCTGTACCGCATCCTGTGCCTGCTTCTTCGTGCCTACAAAGAGAACGCTGCCGCCGTCCGCTGCGATATCGGACACTGCACGGTATGCCTCATCTACCTTGCCCACAGACTTCTGAAGATCAATGATATAGATCCCGTTTCTCTCTGTGTAGATGTATTCCTTCATCTTCGGGTTCCATCTTCTCGTCTGATGGCCGAAATGAACGCCTGCCTCGAGTAACTGCTTCATTGAAATAACACTCATTTTCTTTTCTCCTTTTTGGTTAAATTCTTCCGCATGTCTCACGCTTCCGGGGAGACCGCAGATGCGGCACCATCCTCAGAATCCACATGCGTGCTTTTTCACAGCCTCCCTATTATAACATAAGGGCCTGTCATATGACAAGCCCTTTTTTCAGGATAAACTTATAAATCCAGATACCAAATCTTTAAATTTTTAAAAATCTTATTTCGAAACTCTCTTACAAAACAGCAATTCAATGCCTTTGTAACTTTGTAAGTCGATCCTGCTTTTTTTATTCTCTTCTTAACGCCTCGATCGGATCCAGGTTCGCCGCCTTGACGGACGGCAGCAGCCCGAAGATGATCCCGATCATCATGGAAAACAGCACCGCCACCACGGACGCCACGACGTCGATCGACACCGCGACCCCGGACACCCGGTTGATCACCTGCGCCATGCCGATGCCGCCTGCCACGCCGAGCAGTCCGCCGATGCTCGTCAGCACGGCCGCCTCGGTCAGAAACTGTCCGAGGATCGTGCGCTTGCGCGCGCCGATCGCCTTTTTCAGGCCGATCTCGCTCGTACGCTCTGTGACCGACACGAGCATGATGTTCATGACGCCGATTCCTCCGACCAGCAGGGAGATGCTCGCAATCCAGATCAGCTGATTGTTCGTCGCCGAGCTCAGCTCCTGCATCTTGCGCGCCTGCTCGAGCAGGTTATCCGCCTTATACTTGAAATCCTCCTGCTTTGAGGAGAGCGTCGCATTCAGAATCCGCTGCACGCTCTGCCCGGCCTGCTCCATGTCATCCGTAGTCTTCGCGCGGACAACGATATTTTCCGGCTCGTCGTAGCAGTAGGTGATCGGCCAGCAGGACTTCGGGAGAAACAGATAGCTCATCTTGTCTTCCTGATACTCATAGTAATCCGAAATATTTGAGATATTCGGCTCAAACTCCGTCTTCTTCGTCACGACACCGACCACGGTAAACGGCACCTTGTTGATCTCCAGCGTCTTTCCGATCGCAGACTCCTTGCCAAAAACCTTGTCCGCCGCGTTCTGGTCAATGATCACGACCTTGCGGAAATCCGTATAGTCCTCGTCGAGAAACCCGCGCCCCGTCCGGACCGTGTAGCCCATCGTGTCAAAATAACTCGTGTCGATCCCGCGCACGCAGCCCGACGAGAGCGTCGTCCCCTGATAGAACACAGATCCTTCCGTATTCATCCGCTGCACATAAGCAGTCACATTTTTCACCGAGTCAAGCTCCATGATCTGCTTGCGCGTATCCTCGGAAAACTGCGGAACGCCGAACGGAATATCCGACGATCCATAGATACTGTGCGTATAGCCCTGCGTGTACAGCATGATGTTCACCGTGTTGTTCCCGGAGCCCACCAGACTGTTCTTGATCTCCTCGTTCGTCCCCTTGATCGTCGAGACAATCGAGATGATCGCCGCGATACCGATGATGATGCCAAGCATCGTCAGAAACGACCGCATTTTATGTGACCAGATGCCCTGAAAGGACAGCCTAACATTTTCCAGCAACTCTCAACACCTCCTTCACCCGAGTCCGCCTCCGTACGCCTCCTCGAGCTGATCCACTTCCTTCGTCGGCGCGCCCTCGAATACCTTCTCCCCGTACGGGAATGCGATCCGGTCCGACTTGGTAAGCCCGGAGGTGATCTCCGTCGCATACCCCCAGAGCGACTTGCCGGTCGTCACGTACTGTTTCACCAGCGTGCCGTCCTTGCCCTGTATGTAGAGATAGCTCCTGCCGTCATTTCCGGTTCTGATGAAATAATTCTCCAGGTAGATCGCGTCCGCATCGCTCATCGCATCGCCGGAGAGCTGGATCGTCGCGCCGCCCTCCGAGATTCCTTCGGTGTCGTCCAGCAGCGCATAGAACGGATAGTAGGAAGCATTTGTATTTTCGGAGCCGCTCATGCTGTAATTGCTGCCGTCCGGATCCGGGTAGTCCGAGACCTCCTTGACCACCGCCGTGAAGAACATACCGTCGTCCGTCTGGCCGGAGATCGTGTCCCCCACCTTCACGCGCTCGAGCGTGAGCTCGTTCATCACGCCCTTCGCAAACAGGCCGGTCTCATTTACCACCTTCACGAAATAGTCGTTCTCGGAATTGCCGTCCTCCGTGCCGATGCTGACGACCGTCCCCTCCATCGTGCTCTTTACGACCTTGCCGTCCACCACACGCTGCTGCTTGTCGACCGCCAGGTTCGCCTCGCGGATACTGAGCTCGCACTCGCGGATATCCCGCTCCTTGTCGTCAATCATATCCCGCAGTTCCTCTGCGGTGTAGCCCTCATCGCCGAAGCCATCCATGCCGCCGTCAAAATTCGGGAACGGATTCCCTGTCTGCGGCTCCTCCTCCCAGAGGCCGTACTGCTTCAAAAGCTCAATCAGGATCTCGCTGTTCCAGACCACGGACTTCTGGCCGTCTGTCAGAGCGAGGTAATTCTCGCGCACCTGCGTCAGATACGCCACCAGAAGCTCCGTCGGCTGTGCCATATAATTCTCTGTCTCCTGGATCTCCAGGATCACCTCGTAGGCCGCCAGCCGCTCCCCGTAGGTCAGCACCGCAGGCACGACCGGCTGCATCGCTGCACTCTGATCGCCGCCCTCAGCCCCGGTCTGCGTCTCCTCCTCGGAGGAGCCGTCGCCTGCCTGGGTTCCCTCATCGTAGGAGCCTTCTGCCAGTCCGTCGCCCGGCATTGGCGCTGCCTCCGTCTCCGCCGAATCCGTCTGCCCGTTGTAGCTGACCACATCCCCGGCAGGCGACTCCGTCCCGCCGCTCTCGGTCTGCGTCACGCTCGCATCGAGCTCCGCGCGCCAGTTGTCCCCGAGCCAATCGTAGGAGCGTCTCGCAAAGTCGAGCGTCAGATACCGCTGCTGCTGCGTGTCGCCGTCCTTCTCCCGGATCAGCTGCTGCGGGTTCAGGCTGTCAACCAAGGTCTTCACAAACGTCATGCACAGCGCCTTGTAGCGCTCCGGCAGATACGTCACCTCGTGCTCCCGCCCGTTTGCGGTCAGATAATCCGCAAAGGACTGCTTCAGCTCGTACTCCTCCATCTGCACAGTGCCGCCGTCGACAATCTCAGCCGCCTCATCCGCAAGGTTCGCCTGGTAAAACGCGATCGCCGTCTCAAGCGCCCCCGGATCATACGCGGTCATTGTCACTCCGTCCGCGCCGAGCGCCGCCTCCGCAAGCGCAAGGAAGGACTCGACACTGTTCTTAATCTTCTCGTCATAGACTGCCTCGACCTCGACCGACGATTCCGGCATCACAAAGGTCGTCTCGGCAGCCGCCGCGTCCGCGAGCGCCACCGTATTCGGCGTCACAAGCCAACTCACAAAGCTCTGCGTCTCGTCTTCCGCCTTAGCTCTTATGGTGACCGTATCGCCCGCGCGGAACTGCCCGGTCGCGTCCGCCGTATCGCCGAGCGTGCCGTTTTTCACCGTGACCGTGTAGGTCTGCTGCTCCGACTCCTCGGACGCGCTCTCCGTCTGCGTCTCCCCGGTCTCCTGTCCCTGTGCGTCCAGCTCGATCAATTCGTCCGGAGACTCTGTCTCAGAAAACACTTCCGTCTCGCCTGCAGACGTTTCGCCCGGCAGACCGCTCTCCCCGGCCTGCGTCACGCCGCTGCCATCCCCCGGCAGACCGCTCTCAGCCTGCGCAGAGGAGGTCTCGCCCGTGCCGGATTCCGTCTCATCCCCGGACGCTGTGTCCACGCCGGATTCCGTTCCGAACTCCGCTCCTGCGGCCGTGCCTGGTTCCGTCCCAAGCTCCGCCGCTCCGGCCGTGCCGCTTCCTGCCTCTGCCCGCTTCTCCATCTCTGCGAGGCGGTCGAGGTTCGCGACCTCTGCACGCATCGCGGTCACCAAGCTCTCATATTCCTCCCGCGCCTCCTTCACATACGCTGCAAAGTCGCCCGGGTTCTCCGGGTCGAGCTCCGCGATCAGCAGCTGCACGTACGCCGCATGGCACTGATCCATCCGCCCGGCATACGTCTCAAGATTCGCAAACTCCTCCTCGTCGAGTGCCTGGCGCACCTCGTCTTTGATCACATAGCTGCGCTCCTGCACAGCCTCGCCGTCGTCTCCGACCGCATCCGTCACCTGCTCGTCTGCCAGGTTCTTCCGGTAATACGCGACAATCTCCCGCATCGCCTTCCGGATATCCGCAGCCTCAAGCGAGTCGCCGTACGTCAGAATCAGGACATCCAGCGCGGCCATCAGCCGCTCATAGCTCTGGACCGAGTTGCGGATCGTCACGATGCGGTCCGTATCCTCCCCTATGTCCGCTCCCTCGACGGACTCAATGGACTGCACAAACTCATCCGAGCTGCCCTTCTCCGGGCTGCCGCCCTCTGCGCCGGGATCTGCCTCTGTGCTCTCTTCCGCATCCGAAGCCTCCGCCTGGGACGCATCCGAACCCGTCTCCCCCGCTTCACTGAGATCCGAGCCGTCCGGCACACCGGCATCCGCCGGCGCCTCCTCGACAATCTCCTCCGCCGGCTCCTCCGCGGACGCCGTGCGCACCGCCGCGTGCAGATCCAGGGACGCGGAAGCCTTCGTGTTCTTCAGCTTCTCCAGATCCTTCTCCAGCCGGACCATCGTCAGCTCCTGCGACTGCAGGTTCAGCTTCGCCATCTCCAGCTCCAGCTCCGGCAGCGTCATATCATAGGAGAAGAGCGGGGCGCCTTCCTCCACCGTATCGCCCTCCTCGACGTAGATCTTCTCGATCGCATACTCCTCATTCAGCATGACCGTCTGCGCCACCTGGGAGGTGATGCTTCCGTAAATCTGCCCTTCATCCCCTCCATAGCCATAGTAGCTGTTGACGTTCGCCACGGGGACCACCTCGACCGGCTTTGCCTCCCCCTTCATCGCGTAGTACGCGCCGTAGCCGATCCCGGCCACGAGCGATGCACTCACCACGACACTGATGATTACCGTCCTGATTTTCATTGAACCGCCTCCCCACGTTCCGATATCTCACCGTCAAATATATCAACGACACGCTTCGCATGATTTGCGATTCCCGGGTCGTGCGTGATCATCACAACCGTCACGCCCTCCTCGTTCAGTTTCGAAAAAAGCTCCATGACCTGGGCGCTCGACTTGGAATCCAGCGCTCCGGTCGGCTCGTCGGCCAGCAAAATCTTCGGCTTGTTCACCATCGCGCGCGCGATCGCGACCCTCTGCTTCTGTCCGCCTGAAAGCTGCGACGGATTGAAGGAGATACGCTCCTCCAGCCCCACGCGCACGAGCGCCTCCCGCGCGCGCTCCCGGCGCACCTTCTTGCGCACCCCAGCGTAGACCAGCGGCAGCGCTACATTGTCGAGCGCGGACATCCGCGGCAGCAGCTGGAAATTCTGGAAGACGAAGCCGATACTGTTCAGCCTCACATCGGCGAGCTTGTTCTCACTCAGGGACAGCACATCCTCTCCGGCCAGCTCGTAGCTGCCCGAGGTCGGGCGGTCCAGACATCCGACAATATTCATCAGCGTCGATTTGCCCGAGCCCGAAGGTCCCATGATGGCCACGTACTCGCCCTCCTCCACGTGGAGGCTCACATCCTTCAGCACAGGGACCGTCATTTTTCCCTGAATATAATCTTTATAGATATGCTCCAATTTCAGGATCACAGAATAACCTCCCCGCATCAATCATTCCCGTCCGCATCCGCGTCATAGACATCCGAATCCATCCCGGCCTCAGTGTCAAGATCTAAGTAATCATCCTCCGACAGCCAGTCCACGGAGCCCACATCCTCGCCGGACAGATCCCCCTCGAAGCTCATATCCTCACCGGACATCCCATCCTCAAGGCCCATGTCCCCGTCAGACATACCGTCAAGGCCCATATCCTCGCCGGACAGATCTTCCTCAAATCCCATATCCTCACCGGACATGCCGCCCTCAAGATCCATGCCCTCCGGAGCCATGCCGTCGTCAAAGCTCAGGTCTTCCGCATTCGCCGTCATATCGTTATAGATGACCGGGTTGCCCTCCTCGACGCCCTCCTGCGGAACCGCGATGTAGTCCTCCGCGCCGAGCCCTTCCGTGATCTCGTACTCCATCAGCGCGTCGTCATAATCGCCGAGCGTCACCTCGTGCTTCTCAAGCACATCCTTGCTGTTCGCCAGCCAGACGTATGCCTTGCCGTCCTCCTGCATGAGGTAATACTCCTCCAGCCACAGTCCGTCCTTCTTCTCGTCCTGTCCGGCATCCTCCTCCATGTACACATGCTGTCCGAGGATGAGCCCCTCCGAGCTCTCGAGCTCGACATAGAACGAATAGTTCGACGAATCGGCTCCGCCGTAGTCATAATACACCCGGCCGCCGTTCGTGTCATCCTCCGCCTGGTCCGTCTTGATCTCGGAGATCGTCCCGTACCACTTCTGGGTGCTGTCGACACGCGAAGTGACGACGATGCGCACGCCCATATTGTACAGATTCTGCAGGTCCTCCAGATTGTGCTCGTTCACGCTGCCCTTGATCCGGAAATCGCCCGCGGACAGGATCGTTATGTACGCCGAGGAATCGCTGGAACCGTACCCGTAGTAGCCCATAGACTGGTTATCCGACGGATCGCTGATCTTCTGGACGACGCCGTCCATCTCACACAGGACGGTCGCGTCGGCGATACGCTCCTTCAGATTCTTGACCTCGAGCTCCTTCGTCTTGATCTCGTACTCGCTCTGCTTGATCACGGTCTGCTGCTCCATGATATACGTCGTGTAGGTCAGCTGGTCATCCGCGCTGGCGCTCGCCTTCGACTTCTCGTAGGACTTGATCTGCTTCTCGGCGAGCTCGATCTCCCCTTTGGCCTTCTCAATATCAATCTCGGCCTGCGCCAGCTTATCCTCGTCCTCCTGCGTGTCGTAGACGAAGAGGCGCTGCCCCTCCTTCACGTCATCGCCCTCCTCGACGAAGCACTCCTTCACGGTGCGCTCCGACTCGAGCTTTACCTCGAGCGTCTCCTGCGGCTCCACCTCACCGCCATAGCGCTGCAGATAGCCGCTCCCGCTGCCGTAGCCCGTGATCACAGACACCTGATCCACGTACACAGCATCCTCGCTCGTGGAGGAAACACGCTTCTGCGTATCGGTCTTCTCAAAAAAATAGTGATATACACCGTACCCGCCGCCTCCGATCAGCCCGAGCACGACGATTGCAATCAAAGCTTTCTTCATGAAAATACGCCCCTTCGATTTGATTATCTCTAAACACTATACCACAACTTTTCGCAAAAGAAAGAGAGAAATTCTTAATACTTACAAAAAACACAATTTCTACACAAAAAACGGGAGTCGTCACATGTCTGTCTCCGCATGTGGCGACCCCTCGGTCTGTATTTCTTCCTATTATAATAGCATGGCTGATCTCTGTCAGATCAGAGGATACTTGTCTGTCAGCGATTTCACAAGCGCTCTCGCCCTCGTCTCACAGTCCACCTCGTCGCGCAGCATCATCGCGATTGCCTGTGCGATCACGTCCATGTCCGCCTCGTTCATCCCGCGCGACGTCACCGCCGGAGTGCCCAGCCGCACACCGCTCGTCACAAACGCGGATTGCGGGTCGTTCGGAATCGTATTCTTGTTGCAGGTGATGTTGACGCCGTCCAGCAGGTGCTCGACCTCCTTGCCGGTGCGCCCCACACTCGTCAGGTCGACCAGCATCAGATGGTTGTCTGTGCCGCCGGACACGATCTTGATGCCCCGGTCCATCAGCCCCTTGCAGAGCGCCTTCGCATTTTTCACGACGTTCTCCTGGTACACCTTGTACTCCGGCTGCAGCGCCTCCTGCAGACAGACGGCCTTCGCCGCGATCACGTGCATCAGCGGCCCACCCTGTGTGCCGGGGAAGATTGCCTTGTTGAAGTTCGCCTGCTTCGCGAACTCTGCACTCGAGAGGATCATGCCGCCGCGCGGCCCGCGCAGCGTCTTGTGTGTCGTCGTCGTGGTCACATGCGCGTACGGAATCGGGCTCGGATGCACGCCGGCAGCCACGAGTCCGGCGATATGCGCCATATCGACCATCAGGTACGCGCCCACCTCGTCCGCAATCTCCCGGAACCGCTTGAAGTCAATCGTCCGCGCGTATGCGCTCGCCCCCGCCACGATCAGTCTCGGACGGCACTCCAGCGCGATGCGGCGCACCTCGTCGTAGTCGATCACTCCGTCGTCATTGACCCCGTACGGAACGGCATGGAAATAGGCGCCGGACAAATTCGCAGGGCTGCCGTGCGTCAGATGGCCGCCGTGCGCGAGATTCATCCCGAGCACCGTGTCGCCCGGCTTCAGCAGCGCAAAAAACACCGCCATGTTCGCCTGTGCGCCGGAATGCGGCTGCACGTTCGCGTAGGTGCAGCCAAACAGCTCCATCGCGCGCTTCCTCGCGAGCTCCTCCACCACATCCACACACTCACATCCGCCATAGTAGCGTTTTCCCGGATATCCCTCCGCGTATTTATTCGTAAGCGGACTTCCCATCGCCGCCATGACTGCCTTCGATACCCAGTTCTCTGATGCGATCAGCTCGATATGGCTGTTCTGTCGCTCCTGCTCCGCCACAATCGCGTCGGCGATCTGCGGATCTACCATTCTTACCTCATCCAGTGAATACATGTCTTCTTCCTCCATCTGTATAGATACTGTTTGGGCGTCTGCGAAACGCGCATTTCCGCTATCATACTCCCCTTGTATCGAAAAGTCAAGTAAAATGTTCGCCGTATTTTTTCATATGTTTGTGTCACACGGACATGCAGGTTTTCCCACCGCGCCAGGAGCATGGCGCCTTGTTGCCGTTCAGCCGGGACGCCATGCAAGCCGCAGATCTACGCTACGCTTCGCTTCGGCCGGCGCTAACCGTGTGGTCTCGCCTGTCGGCTCCTGCCTGTTGCTGAACTGTAACGGCAACTTCCGTCGAATCCTGTCACATATCAATCTTTCTCTCATCACATAACAATTCTCTGTTGACATTTTTGGTATCATCCTGTACAATTATGGGAGAATTGCTCTTTTTGTCGGAGGCTTTTATGAAAACAGTTTTGATCGCATACATTATTTTTATAAATATTGTCGGATTTTGCCTGATGGGCCTGGACAAGCGAAGGGCGGTGCAGCGCAGATGGCGCATCCCGGAGCGGACGCTGTTCGCGACTGCGCTCCTGTTCGGCAGCATCGGCGTGCTGACCGGCATCTATGTCTTCCGCCATAAGACCAGACATCTGACCTTCACGATCGGCATACCGGCGATCCTCGTCGTTCAGCTGCTCCTGGTCGCCCTCCTCGTCTCGTGGAACGAGCAGCGTCTGGCCAGCCCCTCCACGGCGGTCGAGCACGAGCTCTCCCTGATCCGTGAGCTCGACGGCGACACCATAGAGGCCTTCGTCTCCTACGACAATCTGACCAATTCCCATCTATTCTCGGACAGCGCCGAGTCGGATGCCGTGAATGCCGTCAGACTTTTTTTTAAAAACTTTCGCTACAGCATCCACGAGGAGGAGGTCGACCAGCGCACCGCCACCGTGAAGGTGAACATCACAAACAGTGACATGCACGCGCTCGCGCAGGATCTCTGCTGTTCGATCCTGCAGCAGACCTCCTCCCTCTACCCCGATCGGGACGCGGCGGAGCCCGTCAACTACTACCGCCTTCTCCACGACACGCTCCTCGCAAACCGCTATGACACCACCGTCACCACCGCCACCTTTCACCTCGAACGGGATGAGAGCGGCTGGGTGATCCTCGTCGACGACGCGCTCAAGGATGAGCTCGTGAGCGGCTTTATCTCCTACATGAATGACCCGTACATCCTCCCCGCGTCCAAGGTCCTCTCCATACAGCTTGACGCGTTCTGCGAGCTCGACGGCAGCCAGTGGAAGGACTATCTGCGGATTGAGGACGTCTTTGCGACCTACAATACAGACTATTATGCCCAGATTGACGACGAATATACCGCACAGATCGCCGCCTGCTTTGACTATGAAATTTTAAAATGCCGCGAAAATGGGAATACGGCGACTGCCACGGTCCGGATCACGAGCCTTGACATGCCGGAGATTTTGTCCAGATATAAGAAATACCTGCTCGAGTACGCGGCGACCACAAAATCCATCCGCGACAACGACGTGCAGGTATCGAATGAGACCTCCCGCCTGCTGCTTGCAGCGCTCCAGGAAAACCAGAGCACCAACTCCACAGATCTCGATCTGACCTTTCGCAACAACGGGGAGGCCTGGGAAATCTATTTTGACCATTCCTTTACAAATGCTGTGATGGGGGATATCGACACTGCGATCGAAACGTTCAACACGATATCCACGGATTCGTCCGCGCAGGAGGGCTGACGCTCAAAGTGTGCTCTCGACCGGTTCTTCGAGGTTCTCCTCGTGCTTTCCGCCATCCGGCTTCCCGAGGCTCTCCTCGTACTTCCCGCCGTCCGGCTCCCCGAGGCTCTCCTCGTACTTCCCGCCGTCCGGCTCCCCGAGGCTCTCCTCGTACTTCCCGCCGTCCGGTTCCTCGAGACTCTGCTCGAGCTCCTCGTCGAGCCAGTTCAGGCTGCGCAGGGCGCGCTCCATGTCCCCGTCGTCGATCACATTCTCCAGCTCCTCCTCGTGAACGACCTGCATGAACGCGAGGAACACGCGGATATCGTAGTAGCGCGACTCGTCGATCATCAGCTCCATCGCCGTGTCCACGTCGAACGCCTTGCGGTAGGGCCGGTCCGCCGTCAGAGCGGCGAACACGTCGCAGACGCGGAGCACGCGCGCGCCAAGCGGAATCTCCTCCCGGACCAGATTCTCCGGGTAGCCGCTCCCGTCGCAGTTCTCGTGGTGATAGCGCACCATGTCGACAATCGGATCGGAATAGCCCATTCTCCCGAGCACATTCGCGCCGAGCACGGAGTGCCGCCGGACGTATTTCAGCTCCTCGATGATCAGCGTCTCCTCCCCGTGCCCGCGCACATATTTTGAAATCTCGAGCTTTCCGATATCGTGCAGGATGCCCGCGACTGCCAGGTCATGGCACTCCTCATCCGTCATCCCCAGTCTTCTCCCGACCCGGTAGGCCAGATTGCTGACACAGATGCCGTGGGAGAGCTCCTTGATCACACTCGGACGGATAATTGGGTACTTTTTTCGGTATTCATGTACAAGCTCACTCATGGATCCCTGACCTCTTTCTCTCAATCATCTCATCAATCCGGTCTATGTAGTTCCGGATATCCTTCACATTCTCGATCCGCTCGATCCGCCCACCTGGCAGCACCAGCTTCGTCGATGCCCCCGCGCCAAGCGCCAGGATGCTCTGGACCTCCTCCATAATCAGGATGTTGTAGATCCCCGCCTTGCCTTCCTTGGAGTAGCCGACGTTCTCAAAGTTGCCGGCCATGTTTTTCTGCCGGTACAGATAGTACGGCGACTGTCCGGCGCGCATCGCGTACTCGGCCGCCATGTCCATGATCGCGCGGTTGTTCGTGAAGGTCATCTCCTTGTACTCGTCGCGGAACATCCGCAGCCTCGAGGCGCGCTTCACAGCGAGCGAGTGCACCGTGATGCTGTCCGGATCGAGCTTTGCGAGCTCCTGCAGCGTGTGCTCCACCTCCGGCTGTTCCTCCCCCGGCAGGCCGACGATCAGATCCATGTTGATATTGTCAAAGCCCATCTCGCGCGCGAGGAAAAACGCCTCCACGGTCTGCTCCACCGTGTGTCTGCGCCCGATCAGATCCAGCGTCCTCTGGTTCATCGTCTGCGGGTTGATGGAGATCCGCGTGATCCCGTGCGCGCGGAGCACCGCGAGCTTTTCGCGGGTGATGCTGTCCGGGCGTCCCGCCTCCACGGTAAACTCCAGGAGCTTCCCGTAGTCGAAGCGCTCCTCCAGCTTCGACAGCAGCCGCTCCAGCTGCGGCGGCTCGAGCGTCGTCGGCGTGCCGCCCCCGATATAGACGGTGTTCAGCTCCTTCCCCGCAAAGGCGTCCGACACGTAGTCGATCTCCTTGCAGAGCGCATCCAGATACGAGTCGACCTGTGTTTTCCACAGGGAGAGCGGACTCGAGCTGAACGAGCAGTACAGGCAGATGCTCGGGCAGAACGGAATGCCGACATACAGGCTGTAGCCGTTCTCATAGTTGATATCCTTCAGCAGATGGCGCTCCCGGTTCGCAATCGCGATCGCCAGCGCCGTCTTCTCGTTGCTCGTGTAATACGTCTCACGCATGTAGTTCGCGATGTCCGCATTCCGCCATCCCTGCTCCAGCAGCGACATCGCAATCTTCGTCGGCCGGATCCCCGTCAGGTTCCCCCAGGGCAGCGTCTGCCCCGTGTACGAAGAAAGCATCCGGTAGATGACGCGCTTCAGCTCATTCTTGGTCTCCTTGCGGTCCTCCTGCCAGTGCGACGGTATCAGCTCCGAGCGCACGCGCGCATCAGCGCCGTCGTAGAGTTCCACACTGAGCCGCGCCTGCGCCGCAGACAGCTCTGCCGCACCCGTCTCCTGCGCCTCCTCTGTGCCCGCAAGGAAAGAAATCACCAGCCTCAGGGACCACTCTGTCCCCTCCTCCGGTGCTTCGTAACATATCTTTACATCCTCCGCCGGATAAAATGCCTTCACAAGCGAATGGACATCATATTCAAAGGTTTGTCTGTTTAGCTGTACAATGATCATTCCAGTCTCCCCATCCTCGCGCCACCTGGCAAGGATTCTGCTGTGTTTCCTGTTCCGGCCTCCCGCCTGTCTGTGCGCCTTTCCTCCCACGGCGGACCGTCCAGGCATGACGGGCCTGAAAATTCCTGGTCGGACTGTAATTGGCGTACCTCTGACTCAATAGGGGTTATACCGCTTCTCGTAGCCGATCCCGGTCGTCTCGCCGTGTCCGGGGTAGACGACCGTCTCCTCCGGAAGGACGAACAGCTTCGTGTGGATGGACTCGTGGAGCCGTCCCATGCTGCCGGTCGGGAAATCGGTGCGGCCGACGCTGCACTGGAACAAGATATCACCCGAGAACAGTACCTTCTCCTCTGCAATATAATAGCAGCAGCCTCCGACCGTGTGGCCCGGTGTGTGGAGCACCTCGATCTGCACACCCGCCAGCGCAACCGTCTCCTGATCGCGAAACAGCCGGTCCGCCTTTACCGTGTAGCCCCTTCCGTACAGACCGGAGAGATTCTTCTCCGCATCCTCGAGAATCTCCTGCTCTCCCTCCATCGCGCACACCGGAATGTCGTACTGCTCCCGCAGCGCAGCCGCCGCGCCGATATGATCAAAATGGCCATGCGTCAGCAGAATGGCCTCCGGCTTCGCCTGGAGCCGGCCAATACTGTCCATCACCCGCGACGCTTCCGCGCCCGGATCGACGATCACAAGCGCCCCCGTCTCCTCATTCACCGCAAGATAACAATTCGTGGCAAGCATGCCGAGGGGCAGCTGCATGATCCGTAAGTTTCCCATAATCTTAACCCCTTTCCGGTCTCCTTCCCGCATAGCCGCACAGGCTGCTCCCGCCCGGCCATGCCAGCATAGCCGTACCGCAAAACCTACGCCAGAGCACTTGCCTGTTTTCCCTGCACAGGTCAAACGCGCTTGGCACAGCCCGCGTCAGCCTGTCGTCCGCTCAATGTCAATCACGCTCTCGACCTGGCGGATTTTCTCGATCAGGTAGTTGAGGACGGATTTGCCCGGAACCTCAAAGGACATCGCGATCGTCGCCAGCCCCTGCTTGCTCGTGCGCGAATTGACAGAAGTCACGTCGATCTTGCGCTCGGTAAAGATCTTTGTAATGTCGACCAGAAGCCCGGTGCGGTTGTGCCCGTAGATGATGATCTCCGCCAGGTAGAGTCCCTTGCCGCCGTCGATCGCGGCTCCGCCCTGCCACTCCGCGTCGATCAGGCGGATGCGCTCCTCCTCCGGGAGATTGATGATATTGATGCAGTCCGTGCGGTGCACGGTAACGCCGCGCCCTCTCGTCACAAAGCCCACGATCTCATCCCCGGGGATCGGGCTGCAGCACTTCGCAAAGCGCACGCTCACATCGTCCATGCCCTGCACCGTGATGCCGCCCTTCGACTTTGTCACGCGCACCGGGGCATTGTCCTTCGACGCCTGGACCGCCTCGATAATCTGCTCATCGGTCATCGCCTTCTTGTGGTCCTGCTCATAGCCCTCGAGCAGCTTGTTGACCACCTGGCCCTCCTTCAGGCCGCCGTGCCCCAGCGCCGCCAGCACAGAATCCCAGTCCCGGAACCCGTACTTCGACTGGACACGCTCGATGTACTCCGGCCTCAAAATGTCCGACTGGACAATCCCCTTCGCCCGGCAGTAGTTGGTGAGCATTTCCTTTCCTTTTACAATGTTGTCTTCCTTGAGCTCCTGCTTGAACCACTGGTTGATCTTGTTCTTCGCCTGGGAGCTCTTGACAATCTTCAGCCAGTCACGGCTGGGCCCGCGCGAGTTCTGCGACGTGATGATCTCAATCCGGTCCCCGTTCTGGATCACATAGTCGATCGTGACCAGCTTGCCGTTCACGCGCGCCCCGATCATGCGGTTCCCCACCGCGCTGTGGATGCTGTACGCAAAGTCGATCGGCGTCGAACCGGCCGGAAGGTTCTTCACATCCCCCGCCGGCGTGAAGCAGTAGACGCTCTCCGAGAAAAGGTCAAAGTCGCTCTTGAGAAGACTCATAAACTCGCGGTTGTCCGACATCTGCCAGTCCAGCACCTGCCGAAGCCAGCTCAGCTTCTCCTCCTCGCTCAGCGTGCCGCCCTTCTTGCCGTCCGCGCTCTCCTTGTACTTCCAGTGCGCGGCGATGCCGTACTCCGCCGTCCGGTGCATCTCAAACGTCCGGATCTGAATCTCGAACGGCTGCCCGTTCGGCGCGATCAGCGTCGTGTGCAGGGACTGGTACATGTTCTGCTTCGGCATCGCGATGTAATCCTTGAACCGCCCCGGGATCGGCTTGTACATCTCGTGGATCACGCCCAGGGCCGCATAGCAGTCCTTCACAGTGTCCACGATGATGCGCACCGCGAACAGGTCGTAGATCTGATCCAAGGTCTTCTTCTGGTTCACCATCTTTTTGTAGATGCTGAAGAAGTGCTTGGCGCGGCCGTCCACCTGCGCGCGGATCCCCGCAGACTCGATGTGCTCCCGGACCTCCGCCACGATCCCCTCCACGAACGCCTGGCGCGCATCCTTTTTCAGCGCGATCTTCTCCACCAGGTCGTAGTAGACCTCCGGCTCGAGGTATTTCAGGGAGAGGTCGTCGAGCTCGACCTTGATCTTGGAGATACCAAGCCTGTGTGCGATCGGCGCGTAGATCTCCATCGTCTCGCGCGCCTTCTCCTTCTGCTTCTCCGGCGGCCAGTACTTGGCCGTCCGCATATTGTGGAGGCGGTCGGCGAGCTTGACCAGGATCACCCGGATGTCCTTCGCCATCGCGAGGAACATTTTCCGCAGGTTCTCCGCCTGCACCTCGATCTTGTCGGCAGAGTAGGACAGCTGGGTCAGCTTCGTCACGCCGTCCACGAGCGTCTCCACCTCGGCCCCGAACTCCTCCCGCACCTGCTGGGAGGTCATGATCGTATCCTCCACGACATCGTGAAGCAGGCCGGCCACAATCGTCTCCTTGTCCAGCTCCAGATCCGCAAGGATAATCGCCACGCACAGCGGATGGATGATGTAGGGCTCTCCCGATCTCCGTCTCTGGTTCTTATGCGCCTCGTAGGCGATCCGATATGCTTTCTCAATCATAGAGATGTCATCAGACGGATGATACTTGCGGATCCCAGCGATCAGCTCCTGATACAGCTCATCCGGGCTTGTAAAATCCTCCATCGTCTTTACGCTGGCATCTGCCTTTCTGATTTCATCCATCTTGTCCTGTTTTGTCTTCCCATCCATCGGCATATACTTCTCTATCTCCATCAAATATGGACAATTCTATTTCCCATCGTAACAAATCACAGACTCTACATCGTACCCGGCCAGCTTCTCACGGCCCTTGAGCCCTGCGAGCTCCATCAGGAACACGACCTTCACGACCTCGCCGCCCAGCTCCTCGATCAGCTTGATCGCAGCCTCGATGGTGCCGCCGGTCGCGATCAGATCGTCGATCACGACTACCTTCTGTCCCGGCAGAATCGCGTCCTTGTGGATCTCGATCGTCGCCGTGCCGTACTCGAGCGCATACTCCTTCGACACCGTCTCGCACGGCAGCTTGCCCTTCTTGCGGACCGGCACGAAGGCCTTGTGCAGATTGTAAGCGACCGGAACGCCGAAAATGAAGCCGCGCGACTCCGTGCCCGCGATCACATCAAAGTCCAGGCCCTCCAGCTTCTCCTGAATCAGGTCGATCGACAGCTTCAGCCCGTCCGGGTCCTGCAGAATGCTTGTCACATCCCGGAAAATAATCCCAGGCTCCGGGAAATCAGGGATACTTCTAACATACTCTTCAATTTTCTTCATTCTTATCCGCTCCTTTTGTCTGAAAAAATAAAAACTTTCTTAAGTATACCATTTTCCCACATTTTTCGCAATATGGACTTTTGCGCAGAGAAGCCCCCTCGGGAAACAAAACGGCCATAGCAGCTGATCGACAAAATCAACCGCTATGGCCGTCTTTTCCTCATAACAAAACCATCTTCCCCACCGGGAAACGCAAATTCCCCGCCGCGCTACTCGAACCGGACGATCTCTCTGCGCAGCCGCTTGATGATCCGCTTCTCGAGCCGGGAGATGTACGACTGTGAGATCCCCAGAAGGTCCGCGACCTCCTTCTGCGTCTTCTCCTCCCCGTCCCGCGTGTTGATCCCGAAGCGCAGCTGCACGATCGTCTGCTCCCGCTTCGAGAGTTTCTCGATCGCTCCCTGCAGCACCTTGTACTCGGCCTCCGTCTCCATGTCCCGGTAGATCACATCCTCATCCGTGCCCAGGATGTCCGAGAGCAGCAGCTCATTGCCGTCCCAGTCCACGTTCAGCGGCTCGTCGATCGAGACCTCGAGCTTCGTCTTGCTGTTGCGGCGCAGGTACATCAGAATCTCATTCTCGATGCAGCGCGACGCGTACGTCGCCAGCTTGATCTTTTTCTCCGGGTTGAAGGTGTTGATCGCCTTGATCAGACCGATCGTGCCGATCGAGATCAGGTCCTCGACCCCGACGCCCGTATTGTCAAATTTTTTCGCTATGTAAACCACCAGCCGCAGATTGTGCTCGATCAGGCCGCTCCTCGCCTTCGCGTCGTCCTCCCCGCCGAGCATCTGCAGCAGCTCCTGCTCCTGCTCCGGCGTAAGGGGCGCCGGCAGCACGTCCGTCCCCCCGATATAGTGCACATCATTCGTCCTGCCGAACAGCACGTCTCCAAACCCTGCTGCCATCCGAAACTGAAAATGCTGCGGTACCGAAATTTTAACTACCATCTTGATCTCTCCTATCTTTGCGGAATATTTGTCTTTTGTCACTTCCTCTGCTGCAGCCCGCATCCTCCACATGCATCGGGTGAAGGATCATCCGATAGTGCTCTGTCTCGCTCAGCGCTCCCTCGCTGATCGCCAGAATCGGTGCGCTGATCTCCAGCGCCTCCTGACCGTCCCCGCCACGCGGCAGCGTCACCGCCATGCGGTCCACCGCCACGGCGCGCATCCAGCCCTGCTTCCTCCCGATCGTGTGGTAGGGGATCAGAAAAAAGCCTTTCCTCGCCTCCCAGCCTGCGCCGAGAAGCTCCTCTGCCGTATCTCTTGACAAAATGCTGACCGGATGTCCCGTCAGAGGCTCTCTCAGGTGGTTACCTGTGTCGATCAGCCCCTCCGCCTGCACCTGCCGCTCTCCCCACCAGATCGTCACCAGGGCTGTGTCGGCCGCTCTTTTGCGCTTCCTGTACAGCCACGCGATGCCATACCGCAGGGCACAGCCCGCGCCGGCCGCCATCCACAGCACCGGCAGCCCGAACAGCTCCGTGAGCGCCCCGAGCACTCCGCCGAAGCAGCAGGTCACAAACAGCAGCGCCAGCAGTTTCTCCCACGGGCACGGTTCTCCTCTGCGCCAGAAGGCGGCCACGCCCGCCGCCGTCAGGCTCAGCGGCCACAGCACCACGCAGCCGGTGCAGATCAGAAAGGTCATCACCGCCGCCCCGGCAGCGCTCCCCGCGAGCAGCCGTCCTGCCCGCAGCCGGCTTCGGCACAGCAGCGCCGTGAGCGCGAGCAGAAGTCCATCCGTCAAAAGATGCTCCAGAAAAAACTGGTCTATGTACAACTCATAATACACAAAACACCCCCTGCGGCTGCAACTGCTACCAGTATACTCCGCAGAGGGTGATCTTTTTGTCAAAACGGGGAACGAAATCCGCTGTTTTGATCGACATTATTCGACAAATCAAATCTCCGTGCAAGCATGGCTCGCTGCTCACGAAAAGCAAGCGACGCCGGGATCTACCTGCGCGACAACGCCTGGAGGATTTTGTCCAGCGCATCTGCTTCGAGCTGCCCGGGGGCGGATGCGTGTCCCGCGGTCGCGAAGGTCACGGCTGAGCCGTCAAACGCGCCTGCCACACGGCTGATGCTACCGAGCGCGCTCATCGACATGGTGATGAACGGGCGGTCCGCGTACTGCTCCCGCATCGAAACGGATACTTCCAGCAGACGCATCACGTCCGACCTGCTGCGCGGCATCACGGCCACCTTCGTCACATCGGCCCCGAGCGCCTGCATGCTGCAGAGGATCCGCAGCAGCTCGTCCGACGGAGGCGTCTGCGCAAAGTCGTGGAAGGAGCAGACTGCGCGCACGCCGCTCTCCTGCACAGAGCGGATCAGGCGCTGCGCCGTCTCCCTGCCGCGGTTCAGCTCGATGTCAATCAGATCCACCTTGCCGGACACTGCGGCGCGCTCGTTCAGGCGGACGTAATCGTCCAGGGCGATGGCCTGCTCGCCGCCCTCCTCCTTCGTCCGAAAGGTGAAGAGCAGCGGTTTCTCCCCCAGCTGTCCCCGCAGCGCGCCGAGCGCAGATTCCAGCGCTCCCTCCTCCTGCACGCCGTCAAAAAAGTCCGCGCGCCATTCGACCAGATCGCACGGCCCCGCGAGCAGCTGCTTGGTCTGCTCCCTCAGCTCCTCCGGATTGTGCGCCGTCACAGGGATGCAGATCTTCGGAATCCCATCTCCCAGCGTCAGATTTCGTATCGTGATCTCTCTCATATCCTTCTCCTCTTATCCGGCGCTTTGGGCTCCGGTTCTATTCGCTTTGTTCTATTCGCTTTGTTCCATTCTCCTGATTCTACTCTTCGAGTCTAAGCTCCCGGTTCTCTTTATCCCCGATACAAAACCGCAGCCCTTCCTGTACCGCATTCCGGCGACGTATTAGAAATTGCCCTTGAAGTTTCAATAGAATACCGCTCTCTGTCTATTCCGGATGCTTCGCGTGTATCTGCACTGTTTCTATCCGCATTACACAACCGCCGTATTATTTTATCATAGCAAAACAATTCGAAAGATGCAATCACCAATCTCTGGCTAATAGCACATGAAGCTCCACCCGAGACAGACATGCGCAAGCGGCTCGTATGACAATCCGATACAGTATCGCCTTCCGCTGCGTCCTTTCACCGTTATAAGGTTTCACCGCTGTAATTTTTTAACGCAATCCACCTTCCTGCTCTTGACTCTCCCGCCAAAACCATTTATAGTGAAAAAAGGGAAAAAAAAGAAGCGTTTTACCGCTCTTTGGGAGGAAGAAATATGGAATATCAGATCACAGGACATACGCGGCTCGGCGGCCTGCTCGGCACGCCGATCGCTCACAGTATCTCTCCGGCCATGTACAACGAGACCTTCCGGCTGCTCGGACTCGACTGCGTCTATGTCTGCCTCGACACAGCCAACGCCAACCTCGGCGAGCTCGTGCGGGCGCTGCGCTCCGTCAATGTCTTCGGTCTCAACGTCACGATGCCGCACAAGGAGCAGGTTCTCGAGCACCTTGACGCGCTTTCGCCCGCCGCACAGATGATCGGCGCAGTCAACACCGTGCAGAACAAGGACGGAACACTGATCGGCCACAACACCGACGGTATCGGCTACATGCAGTCCGTCCGTGAGCAGGGCTGCGACATCACCCGCACGCCGATGACACTGTTAGGCGCAGGTGGTGCAGCCTCCTCGATCGCGATCCAGGCGGCGCTCGACGGCGCTCCGGTGCTGCACATTGTCAACCGGCGCGGCCGTTCCTGGTCAAACGCGCTTCGCCTCGCGGACACGATCAATCGCAACACGGCCTGCCGAGCGGATGTCACTGACCTGGCCGACACCGCCGCCGTGAAGCGCTGCATTCTGGAGAGCCGTCTCCTGACCAACGCGACCTCGATCGGCATGGCCCCGCACGCAGAGCACACACCGATTCCTGACACCTCCTGCTTCCACCCGGACCTGCTCGTCTCCGACGTGATCTACAACCCACGCCAGACCAGGCTGCTCGCGGAAGCCGCCAAGGCAGGCTGCAGGACTTTCAACGGCATGTATATGCTGCTCTACCAGGGCGTCGCCGCCTTCCACATCTGGACCGGGCTCGACATGCCGGTGGAGCAGATCAGGGCGAAGTTCTTTCAGTAAAAAACTCTTACTTCGCCGATCTCTGCACTCAGATGCCGAGCTGTGCCTTCCTGAGCGCCGGGCGAAGGGCCATGTAGACGACGGAGGCCACGATCACGGAGAGCACTGCGTTGATTGAGGTTGAAGCAACGTTCCACGCCAGGGTGACGTCCGCCGCCGCTTTTCCGAGGATCACGCGCTTGTAGAAATAGCCGAACAGCGGATCGAAGATCACGTTGAACAGCAGGCCGCTGACGGATGCGAACACCGTCCAGCGCGCGATGTACGCCTTATCGTTGGACTCGCCGATCTTTCCGATCCGATGCGCCACCAGGCCGGTGATCAGGCCGATGCACAGCTTCAGGATAAACGTCTTGGGCGCGTACACGACGTAGACCGGATCGAGCAGGTCGCCGATCGTCATGCCGATCGCTCCTCCGACGCCGCCCCAGACGCCGCCCAGCACCAGCGCGCCCAGCACGCAGACTGCATTTCCAAGGTGGATGGAGGTCGCATCCCCTCCCGGCAGCGTGATCTTAATCTGAAGGAACGTGAACACCACATACGAGAGCGCGGCGAACATTCCAGTCATCACCATTTTCTGAAGTCTTTCATTTTTCATCTCTATCATCCTCCTCACGTTGAACTGAGGAAAGTATACGGCAATGTGGACTGAATAGAAAGTGCCATTTTTGATTTATTTGGCCAGGCCAGTTTAGTCTGAAAGCAACAAGCCTTTGATCCCCACAGAAGTTCTGCACTCCGCCTTTGCTATCGCTAAATATGTGATCTAGTATTTGCTCGGTCCTTGCTAAACGAATGCCCCGGACACACAGCACTGTCAAACATCCACAAAGCATTTCATGTGATCTCCTGTCTCACTTTCTGTGAGAACACAAGTAAAAAGAGATGCCCCCTTGCATTGGAAGCATCTCTCACCTATCAAACTCTATTTCTTTTGTTCCATCCGATACACCTTAATAGCTGCCATCTGACCGCTCACCCGGAAGGATACAATCGCCATCTCCCGCCCGGCCGGCTCAGCTTCTCTTCAGGAAGTCCGGAATCTGGATGTCCTTCTCCTGCACCTTGCTCGACGGTGTGCGCATCGACCCCAGAGAGGACGACGGACGCGCGGACGGTGTCGGCACGGAGGACGAAGAGGGTACGCGCTGAAACGTGGAGGAGCCTGCCGGCTTCTCCTGGCGCATGAAGCCAAAGTTCTGGGAAGAGGCCTGTCTCCTCGCCGGCTTCTCCGGCTTCGCGTTCACATCCTCGAGCCCGGTCGCGATGACCGTGATGCTCGCCTCATCCGTGTATGTGTCGTCGTACATCGCACCGAAGATGATGTTCGCATTGTCTCCCGCCATCTCCTGCACGTAGCTTGCCGCATCGTTCGCATCCATCAGAGAGATATCTCCGGAAATATTGATGATGACATGGGAAGCGCCCTCGATCGTCGTCTCGAGCAGCGGGCTGGCTACTGCCTGCTTCACCGCCTCAAGCGCCTTGTCGTCGCCCTTGGCCTGTCCGATACCGATATGTGCGATGCCCTTGTCCTTCATAACGGTCTGTACATCTGCAAAGTCGAGGTTGATCAGAGCCGGGAGATTGATCAGGTCCGTAATGCCCTGCACAGCCTGCTGCAGCACCTCGTCCGCCTTCTTCAGTGCCTCCGGCATTGTCGTCCGGCGGTCTACGATCTCGAGCAGCTTGTCGTTCGGGATCACGATCAGCGTGTCGACATTCTCCTTCAGGCGCTCAATGCCTGCCAGCGCATTGTTCATGCGCGTGCGGGCCTCAAAACGGAACGGCTTCGTCACGACGCCGACCGTCAGGATTCCCATCTCCTTCGCGATACCTGCCACGACCGGAGCCGCACCCGTACCGGTGCCGCCGCCCATACCGCAGGTGACGAACACCATGTCCGCGCCCTGGATCGCCTGGCGGATATCCTCCGTGCTCTCCTCGGCCGCCTGCTGGCCTACCTCCGGCTTCGCTCCTGCTCCGAGTCCCTTTGTAACCTTCTCGCCGATCTGGATCGTCGTCGGCGCCTTGCACATCAAAAGCGCCTGCTTATCCGTATTCACCGCGATGAACTCGACGCCTGCTATTGTATCTTCAACCATGCGGTTCACCGCATTATTCCCGGCACCGCCAACTCCGACCACAATAATCTTTGCAGCGGATTCCGTTTCGTTTGACATAATCTCTAACACCGTGTTTCCTCCTTCTTGTAGCTGAGTGCTCCCCCTCTTCTCCAAATCCATACATGCGCGGAGGCTCCTCTGAATACGCTCCCCATCCCACAGGGAAAAGTCCCCCTGCGGAAATAAACTGCCGAGGGTGAATACCCGATGGGATCAAACAAAAACAGACTTTCCCCACCGTACTACCTTCTATAATATAGTCATTCCCGAAATTAATCAAGTATATTTTTGATTTTTTTCACCACCAGTTCAGCCATGCAGAAAAATGAAAAGACAGACAATCCTACTCGTAATCGTAAATCAAAAACATCGGCTTGATCGCCACGACCTCGTCGTACTCCTCCTGCTCCACCTCGACATCCGCATTCAGCTTTTTCAGATCCTCCTTCACGAGCGCGAGCGCCGCCTGGGCGTTGTCGGCCCGCCCCTCGCGAATCACATCCGCCATGCGCTTGACGGTGATTGGGTGCGCGTACCGGGCCGGAAGCGGGAACTCGGGGTAGTGGCGGATGTAGGTCTCCACCGCGCTCGTCGCCTGCTCCAGCCGCGCCTCGATCGCCCTCCGGTTGTTCCGCCCGGTCGGAAGGACGTGCGCTCCGGAGAACAGGAACAGGGCAGACAGACCAAACAGCATAAAATACACCGCGAACTGCTCGCCGTTTATCAGGGAAATCACGCCGTACAGCAGCGTACCGATTCCCAGCAGGGTGATGATCAGCGCGATCCATTTGTAGGAAGGGCTGGTCCTCTCGTAGGTGCGCTTCTTCTTCGAGGCATTGCTCAGCTCAGAAAACAAGGCCGGCCGCCGCTCCAGGTACGCCTGCACCCGGTCCAGCTCCTCCGCCGCAGACTGTGCCTGCGAAGAGATCTTCGGCAGAACTCTGCGCGCCCGCTCCTGTTCTCTCTGCAGGAGGCGCTTCTCCGCGGCCTCGCTGACCGGCTTGATCCGCGGACACTGCTGGCAGATGTAGTCAATCATCTGATCCACCTGCTCCTCGTGCTTGAAATTGCACTGTTTTTCCTGTCCGCCGTCAAACACCACCACGAGATACGGAATCGACGCAAATATGCCCTTCCCGGTAAACCCGCCCTTGCTCATCGCCACCCGCTTAAACACGCGCGTAACCGAAGCGATCGGGACGTAGTAGCGCCGGTCCAGGTAAAAGCTGTTGAGATACAGCGCTTTTCTCCCCACCCCGCATGGGCCGAACTTCCTGCAGTCCTTTTTGTCTGCGGCAAGCTCCTGGGGCGGCAGGCTCTCTTTTCCAAGCTGTGCTGGTCTAACTATCATATGTTTTGCCTCCAACTAAGCGACAAGCCCGGAAATCCGGGCTTGTCGTCATTCTATGTTCATTCTTAACGCCGGTAGTGCAGCCCTGCTCAGGCAGTTTTTACCTTTTTGGTCGCCAGGATAAAGCAGCCAAGGAAGACCGCCGCGAGGATGATACCTACCGGGTACGCAACTGCGGTGCCAAGATTCAGGCACTCGGATGCGCTGAAGAAGTATGTCATGGAGACAGCGCTCATAAAGGTAGCCGGAACCGCTGTGATCCAGAAATTCTTCTTGCTCTTAAACAGGAACATGCTTGCCGTCCAGAGAACGATCATCGCCAGGGTCTGGTTCGTCCAGGAGAAGTATCTCCACACAACGCTGTAATCCAGATGTCCGACGAACGCGCCGACTGCCAGAAGCGGCACGCACAGGATCAGACGGTTCTTGAAGCTCTTCTGGTCAATCTTGAACCAGTCAGCCAGCGTCAGGCGGGCACTTCTGAATGCGGTGTCTCCGGATGTGATCGGGCACGCGATAACGCCGAGCATCGCGAGCGCCACACCGACGCCGCCCATTGTCTTCTTACATACATCGTAGATGGCAGCGGACTGGCCGTTTGCGAGGATCTCGCTGAGGCCGGTGTTCATGCCGTCTGTCACTGCGTAGATCGAGCAGCCTGCTGCAGCCCAGATCAGAGCGATGATACCCTCAGATACCATTGCGCCGTAGAATACGAAATGTCCCTGACGCTCCGACTTCATACAGCGGGCCATCAGCGGGGACTGTGTCGCGTGGAAACCGGAAATCGCGCCGCACGCAACCGTGATAAACATAAACGCCCATACCGGTCTTCTGTCCGGATGCATGTTGGAGAAATTGTTCCAGATCTCCGGGATCACATACTCGGACTTCGTGAAGATACCGATCGCAACGCCGATCGCCATGATGATCAGGCAGATACCGAACAGCGGGTAAATCTTTCCGATAATCTTGTCGATGGACAGGAATGTCGCGATAAAGTAGTATGCGAGGACAATCCACAGCCAGAACTCTGTGTTCGTCAGAATGCCTGACATGCCGCCGTTCTTAAACAGCGTGACGATCAGGCCGGCAGGTCCCACCGCAAACACGGTTCCGACCATGACCAGGAGGACAACGCTGAACACGCGCATTACATTTTTCATGATGTCTCCCATATAGATTCCGCAGACCTCGGAGATGGAAGCACCGTCGTTTCGCTCAGACATCATTCCGGAGAAGTAATCGTGAACGCCTCCGGCAAGGATGGTTCCGAAGGTAATCCACAGGAATACGATCGGTCCCCAGAGGGCACCCTGCAGAGCACCGAAAATCGGCCCCAGCCCGGCTATATTAAGCAGCTGGACAAGGAACAATTTCCACTGCGGCATGACCACGTAGTCAACACCATCGTTGATCTTCACCGCGGGAGTCTCTCTGTCATCCGGTCCGAATGTTCTGTCCACGAGTCCGCCGTAGACAAAATATCCGCCGATCAGAAGAGCGAGACAGATAAAAAAGCTAATCATAACATTTTCCTCCTTTTTGCCGGTTTTTTCGCCGGCATGTGATTTAGTTACTTTGATTATACTCGATATTTATAGAAAATCAACAAGAAAAATGTAATTTATAAAAAAAATATAAACTTTTTCCACAAAGCACGTGTCAAGTCCTTTTTTTCTGCAGCCATCCTCCTGTTTCGCTCTGCCCCGGCATCACTGTACCAGCTCGCCCGTCTGCGGATCGAGCACGTTCATGTACGCATCCACGACATTTCCGTTCGCATCCACGCTGCAGCCCGGCACCGGATTGCCGTAGGAGTCAACGACTACTCCGTTCTCGATGTGCACGTTGTACACCAGCGTCCCGGAGGAATTAAACACCATCGGAATCGTGTTCGACGTCCTCTGGCCCGCGTCGGACTGCGACGTCCCCGCAGGATCTCCGGTATCTGCGCCGTCTCCTCCTGCCGCGCCGGAATCTGTATTTGACGCCCCCAGGCCGGCCAGATTGCCGCTGTCAGCCGCGCCTGCGTTGGGGTCTGTCTGGGCTCCGGCGCCGACATCCGCGCCGTCCCCGGTCTCGGGCTCCGTCACAGGCTCATCGGACGGCCTGAACGTCGCCGCCTCATTTTTCCCGGTAAAGCTCTCCATGTGCAGGGTGCCCGCCTCGTTCCCCGTCCGCTCGAGAATCGCCCGCAGGTTCGCGATTTTCTCTTCCAGGTACTCATCCTGGCCGAGCATCGCCTCGACACGGTTCACATAGACGGTGATCTCCCCGTTTTCCCCGAACCGGATCTCCTGGGCGCTCAGCCCCTGATACCGGAGCAGCTGTGTGACGCTCAGAATCGTGCGGAGCTGGGCGCTGCTCGCCGTGGGCAGCTTCTGATAGAGCACCGGCTCCCCGATGTCCGCGCCGGTGACGACCGGCAGCCCGTCATAGACCTCACCCGTGATCGCCTGGACGATGCCGTCCTCGTCAAAGTACGCATAGCTGCCCTTATCCACATACCCGGCCAGCTCTTTCTCCGTCACCTCGACGTCGATCTCAAACGGCGACTTCATCGTGACCTTCAGCGCGCTCAGAAACGGAAGGGTGTCCGGAACCTCGCCGTTCCGGTACTCCCACTGCAGATACAGCGTATTCTTGGTGAGCATATTGTGCATCAGCCCGCTCGAGATCTCCCCCGCCGAGTGGCGCTCACTCCCATATACATTGACCTTCCTCACCCGGAAAAGCAGCAGCACCACAAGCACTGCCAAAACCAGCACTGCAAGCACTCCGAGTCTGATGATTCGTCTTTTTCTTCGGTTTCTTCTCATAATCCGTCCGTTCCTTCGTTCTGTCTTTTGATCCGACCTGTTTCCCGCCGCATCCTCCATGTGCCTGCGGCACCCTCTATTTTTCGCTTCCTGTATCTCACTGACGCCGCCCGGCCTGAGCATGCTCAGCTCCCGCTCTTCGTTTTTTCCACCCTGAAAATATCGGCGCCAAGACTTCTCAGGTCCCGGCAGATGTCCTCATAGCCGCGCTCGATGTATTCCGTGCCCGAGAGCACCGTCGTGCCCCTTGCCGTCAGCGCCGCGATCACCAGCGCCGCGCCCCCGCGCAGATCCGGCGCACAGAGCTCTGCAGCATGGAGCTGCTCAACCCCTGTAATGCTCGCGCACCTGCCCTCCACCGCAATCCGCGCGCCCATCTTTTCCAGCTCCTTCGCGGTGCGGAAGCGGTTTTCAAAAATCGCCTCACAGATCCGGCTCTCCCCATCCGCCGTCGCGCAGACCGCCATCAGCGGAGACTGCAGGTCCGTCGGATATCCGGGGTACGGCGCCGTCTCGACATAGGGCACTGCCGCCGCCCTGTCAGGCATATCAATGCCAAGCCGTGTCCCCTCCGCGCGGATCCGTCCTCCCGCCCTCTGCAAAAGTGCAAGCAGCGCATCGAGCTCACCAGCCGGAAAGTTCCGGATGCGGATGCAGCCTCTCGTCGCAGCAGCCGCCAGCAGATACGTGCCGGTGACAATGCGGTCCGCCCGCATGCGGTACGTCACAGGCAAGAGCGTCTTCACCCCGCAAATTCTCAGGCTGCCGTCCGGCTCCCGCTCGATCTTAGCCCCGCGCAGATTCAAAAACGCGCAGAGCTCATCAATCTCCGGCTCCCTGGCCGCGTGCTCAATCACGGTCTCGCCGTCGCCGATCACAGCTGCCAGAATGAGATTCTCCGTCGCCCCGACGCTCGGCAGTCTCAGGCGGACCCGTCCGCCGTGCAGCCCGGCTCCGCTCGCCGCGATCAGAACCGCATCCTGCCCCTTGGGGCGCGGCTCGATTCTGCGCGCAAACACGACCCCGAGATGCTCCAGCGCCTCCACATGCAGATCAATCGGACGCTCCCCGATCGCACAGCCGCCCGGCTGCGGCAGCACTGCTTTTTTCATTTTACCAAGAAGCGCTCCCAAAAACAAGATGGAAGAACGGATTCTTACCGCCGCATCACTTACAATTTTGTAACCCTGTGCCTCCGACGCGTCCACCGTGACCGTATTTCCTTCTCTTTTGACCCGGCAGCCCAGCCCGCGCAGGATCTCCAACGTATCCTCCACGTCCCCGATCCTCGGACAGTTCTCGATCACACACGCGCCTTCCCCAAGCATGCACCCTGCCAGGATCGGCAGCACCGCATTCTTAGATCCCTGAATCTCAATCTCTCCGTAGAGCGGTATTCCCCCGCGAATCTCCAGCTTCCCCACCACAGCACCCCCGGCCTTCCCATCATACCCTAGCACAAAAGGGTATCGCATATAAAATATACTATGCACTCAATGAGAAGCGTGTGACAGAAACTGTAAAGTCAAGATGGGATGCTTGCATACCAGATTGATTTTACGGTTTCTGTCACATGCGGCGAAGCCGCACAGCGAGGAAAACCGCAGGTTTTTCGAGCGGCACGCTTCGGGCTGCCGCGAAGCCATTCTGGGATGCTTGCATACCAGATTGATTTTACGGTTTCTGTCACATGCGGCGAAGCCGCACAGCGAGGAAAACCGTAGGTTTTTCGAGCGGCACGCTTCGGGCTGCCGCGAAGCCATTCTGGGATGCTTGCATACCAGATTGATTTTATGGTTTCTGTCACATGCGGCGAAGCCGCACAGCGAGGAAAACCGCAGGTTTCTCGAGCGGCGCTTCGACCTGCCGCGAAGCCATTCTACCCACTCCACCTGCTCACCGACAGCGCCAGCCCCATCTCCGCGAGCAAAAACATCACGGAGGTGCCGCCGTAGCTGATAAACGGCAGCGTGATCCCCGTATTTGGGATCGTGTTCGTGACGACGGCGATGTTCAGGATCACCTGGATCGCGATATGCCCCATGATGCCCGTCGCGATCAGCGTCCCGAACAGATCCGGCGCATGCGTCGCGATCACCATGAACCGCCACAGCAGCAGCCCGAACAGCAGCATCAGAAGCAGCGCGCCCGCGAGCCCGAGCTCCTCGCAGATCACCGCAAAGATCATGTCATTCTGCGCCTCCGGCACAAAGCCCAGCTTCTGCAGGCTGTTGCCCAGCCCTCTGCCGAACACGCCGCCGGAGCCGATCGCGTACAGCCCCTGCATCGTCTGGTAGCCCTTCTCGTACTGCTCCGGGTGCCGCCAGATCGCGATGCGCTCCAGCCGGTACGATTCCAGGCTCAGAAACACGCCCAGGAACCCGCCTCCGCCCAGGATGATCCAGACAAACGGCAGGTACCGCGGGTTCGAGACAAAGATCATGATCACGGCGATCCCCAGGATAATCACCGCCGTGCTCAGATTATTCGTCCCCACAAGCCCGACGATCGGAAGCACCATCCCCATGACCGCCGCGCTCATCACGCTGCTCTTTTTCTTCTGCAGTTTGCTGACAAAAAAAGCCAGCAGAAGAATCACTGCTGGCTTCGCGTACTCCGACGGCTGAAACGAGAGAGGCCCGATCGAGAGCCAGCGCCGGGACCCGTTGTACGCGTCCCCGAACACCAGCACAGCGCCGGAGAGCGCCAGAGAGATCAGATATCCCGCCACGGCATAGCGCCCAAGCACATGATAATCCATCCTCGAAACGCCGTACATCAATGCCAGCCCGAGCGTCATCGCAAAAAACTGTTTCTTAAAGTAATAACCGGCATCGCCAAACCGGACCTGCCCATTATACGCACTCATACTGTATAAAACCACCAGGCCGAAGCCTGTCAGGAACAGGACAATCACGAGGAGCATCCCGTCCGTCTTCCCGGCTCTTTGCCGCAAACTATCACTCCTGTCTGGACGGCAGGCCGCACAGCGAGGTCTGCGCTGCCGTCACAGCTGATTTACCAGTTCTTTGAATCTCCTGCCCCGCACCTCATAGTTCGGGAACATCCCCCAGCTCGCGCAGGCAGGGGAGAGCAGCACCGCATCGCCTCTTTGCGCATGGTCCGCGCAGAACTGCACAGCCTCCTCGAGGCTCTCTGCGAAGACAATGTCCGTAAAGCCCAGCGCCCGGGCCGTCTCTGCGATCTTCTCTCTCGTCTGTCCGATCAGCACCAGATGCTTCACTTTTCCGTCGAATGATTGAATCCACTCCTCGTAGGAGGAGCCCTTATCATAGCCGCCGCCGATCAGCAGCGTCGGGCGGTCCATCGCCTGGATGCCCTTGATCGCCGCATCCGGGTTCGTCCCCTTCGAATCGTTGTAGTAGACGACTCCGTTTTTCTCTGTCACATACTCAATTCTGTGCTCAACCGCCCGGAACGACTTGACCGTCTCGCGGATCACTTCCACGGGAACGCCGTAGGCAATCGCCATCAGAGCGGCCGCCATCACATTCTCGTGGTTGTGCCGCCCGAGCAGGTACAGCTCCGACGTCCGGCACAGCTCCGTCACCTGCGCGCCGTCCGAATAGCGGATCGCCCCGTCCTCGAGGTACATTCCCCTATCCAGTCTATGCAGGCTGCTGAAGTAAAGAACTCTTGTATGTAAGGTCGCACCGAATTTTCTTAAAATCTCATCCTCGTAATTCAGCACGCACGTATCTTCCGCCGTCTGATTCGACGCGATCAGCTCCTTCACCCGGATGTACTCTTCCATCGTATGGTGGCGGTTCAGATGGTCCGGGGTGATGTTCAGGATCGTGCTCACCCGCGGCGCAAACCGCTCGATCGTCTCGAGCTGGAAGCTGCTGATCTCCGCCACGGTCACCGCCTCATCCGTCATCCGCGGCGCCGCCTCCGTGTAAGGGTTGCCGATATTTCCGACAATGTAGACCTCCTTCTTCCAGGCCTGCATAATCGCTCCTAACAGGCTCGTCGTCGTGGTCTTGCCGTTCGTGCCCGTCACCGCCAGCACATCGCCGCGCCCGCACGCGTAGGCCAGCTCGACCTCCCCCCAGATCCGGATGCCCAGCTCCTTCATTTTCAGGACCTCCGGCAGATCGCACGGAACGCCGGGGCTCATGACCACGAGGTCCAGCCGCCTCATCACAGCCTCCGGCAGCGCGCCGAGCACAATCTCAAGCCTACCGTCCCCGGGCAGCAGCGCTCTGAGCTCCTCCTCCTTTTTTTCCGCATTTCCGTCATAAAGTATTACTTCTGCGGATTTCTGAAGCAGCAGCTTTGCCGCTCCGATCCCGCTGATTCCGGCTCCGAATACCAGAGCCGTGATTCCTGCTAATCTCATGTTCCGCTTCCTCTCATGTCATTAATTAAGCCCAACCAGTCCGATCACGCACAGAAACGCCGTCACGACAGTAAACACCGTCACCACCCGCGTCTCCGACCAGCCGCAGAGCTCGAAGTGATGGTGGATCGGCGCCATCTTGAAAAACCGCTTGCCGCCCGTCTTCTTAAAATACGTCACCTGAATCATGACCGACAGAATCTCAATCCAGTAGATCAGTCCGACGATCAGGATGAACATCGGCATCTTCATCGCGTACGCCGCGCCTGCCACAAAGCCGCCCAGCGCCAGAGAGCCTGTGTCGCCCATAAACACCTTTGCAGGGTACACATTGAACAGGAGGAACCCGATCAGCGCCCCCGTCACCGCGGCAGTCAGGGGCTCAATCCCCCCGCCGAGCGTCATCGACGCCACCGTGAAAAATACGGCCACCATCGTCGTCACGCCGGTCGCAAGCCCGTCAAGTCCATCCGTAAAATTGACCCCGTTCACCGTGCCGATAATCGCAGGGAACGCAATCACAGCCGACGCGATCCGGATCCACTGTGCGTCGAGCACCATCCCGCCCGAGAACGGGACCAGAAGCTCCAGGCTGCTCGGGTCCATCACCCAGAGATATACGATAAAAACGGCGGTCACGATGATCTGTCCGAGCATCTTCTGCTTCGGGTACAGCCCATCCGAGCGGTGCATCACGACCTTCAGATAGTCGTCGAGAAACCCGATCAGGCCGAAGCCAAGGATCAGAAACAGCACCGGGATCATCCGTGGAAAACGCCAGAGATAGAACAGCGACGTCACCACCACGCTGATCAGAATAATCAGCCCGCCCATCGTCGGCGTGCCCGCCTTTTTCAGATGGGACTGCACGCCCTCCTTGCGCTCCGTCTGTCCGACCTTCAGCCGCTGCAGAAACGGAATCACAAACGGGCTGAGCGCCACACTGACCGCAAACGCAAGAAACAACGGAAATAAAATGTCCTTATCAATCATCCTCTCACACCTCTTTTTTCTCTTCCGGAGCCGGCCAAAGACCGGATCACTGTTGTACTGGTATTATCCTTCCCTATTTTATATCGTTTTTCACGCATTGTACAGAAAATATTACGGAGAACAGAAAAATGTTTACGACTCTGTCTGGCTCACCTCCCGCTCCACCCCAAGGTACGGCAGCACATTCCCCAGGATCTCCCTGACAACCGGCGCCGCGATCGTGCCGCCGTAGTAGACGCCCTGCGGATTGTTGATGACGCAGAGCACCAGCACCTGCGGATCATCCGCAGGGGAGAAGCCGATGAACGACGAGATGTACTTGTTCGCGCTGCGCGGGAGCGTCTCGGAGGTCGCCGTCTTGCCGCCGATCCGGTAGCCCTCGATGTACGCATTCTTCCCGGAGCCGCCGTCCACGACCTGCTCCAGCAGGTAGCGCATCGTCTCGGACGTCTCCTCGGCGAGGATGCGATTGTCATCCTCATACTGATAGACCTTCAGCAGCGTCCCGTCCCGCTCCTTCACCTGCATGCCGAAGTGCGGCGTCACCCGGATCCCGCCGTTGACGATCGAGCTGACCGTCGTCGCGAGCTGCACCGGCGTGATCTGGAAGGACTGGCCGAAGGAAATCGTCGCCAGCTCGACCTGTCCGACATTCTCTTTCTTGTGCATGATCGTCGCCGCCTCGCCCGGCAGGTCGATCCCCGTCTTCTGGTTCAGCCCGAACTGATTGAAATACTCGAAGTACCGATCGACCCCCAGCCGCAGCCCGACCTCGATAAACACGGGATTGCACGAGTTCTGCGTCGCCTGCAAAAAGGTCTCACCGCCGTGGCCGCCCACCTTGTGGCACCGGATCCTCCGGTCCTCGACAATCTTAAAGCCCGGACACGAAAACTGGTCCTGCAGCGTGACGACACCCGCGTCCAGCCCGGCCGCTGCGGTGATAATCTTGAACGTGGAGCCCGGCTCATACGTATCATTCAGACAGCCGTTCCGCCACATCTGATTCAATGCATCCTGCAGAACCTCACCGCTCAGAGTGCTCTCTACCTTCTGCAACGCCGCATCACTCACGGCAGCACCTGCATTCTGTAACGCTGCACCGTTCAGGGCAGCAACCGCATCCTGTAACGCTGCACCGTTCAGGACAGCAACCGCATCCTGTAACGCTGCACCGTTCACGGCAGCAACCGCATCCTGTAACGCCGCCTCCTGCGCCGCTTCCTCCTCTCCCTGCTCCTTCCGGGCGGCCTCCTGCGCCGCCTTCGCCTCCGCTGCTGCCCTTTGCTCCTGGGACAGTGTGTAGGGATTGTTGAGGTCAAACTCCGGAACATTTGTCATCGCGTAGATCTCCCCGTTCTGCGGGTTCATCGCGAGGATCGACACGCTGTCCGCCTGCTTCTGCTCCATGATCCGGTAGGCGGCCTGCTCCGCAAACTGCTGGATGTTGTAATCCATGCTGATCACGAGGTCTTTCCCGGCAATCGGCTCCTCCCGCGCCTCCCCGGTGTCGGCGAGCTCGACGCCGCGTGCGTCGGTCAGCGTCAGGATCCGCCCCGGCGTCCCCTCCAGCACCTCCTCGTACTCGACCTCCAGTCCGATGATTCCCTGGTTGTCGCCCCCGGTAAAGCCGATCACCTTCGAGGCCATGCTCCCGTACGGATAGTACCTCCGGTAATCCTCATCGACCTTGATCCCCGCGAGCCCGTAATTGCGGATCCGGTCGCCGATCTCCTTGTCTACATTTTTCGCGACGCGCTCGATCGAGCTGACCTTCTCGACGCGCTTGCGCACCGCAGCCTCGTCCAGCTCCAGCTCCTTGCAGAGCACCTCGATCACCTTCTCCGGCTCCCGGATCTGGCTGTGGATCACGGAAATCGTACAGACGGTACGGTTGTCCGCAAGCACAACGCCGTTCCGGTCCAGAATCCTCCCGCGCGCCGCCTTGATCGAGCGCTCCCGCTCATGCAGATCCTCCGCCAGCACCGCGTAATACTCCGACTCCGCAATCATCAGATGCGCCAGCCTTCCTCCCAGAAACAACAGCGCCCCGACGGTGCCCGCAAAAATGACGACGATCTTCCTGCGGTGAAACGATCTCGTTTTCTGCATCGCACACTCCATACTTTTTTTACAGTCTATGCGCCCGCACATCCGGTCATGAACAGGAAAAGCAACGGGGAGGCAGGTCCGGAACAGAAAAATGAAGGAGCAGCACTCGGCTACTCCTCCGGCTCCACCGCTGTCCCGTCCCAGACGGTGCTGTCATCCGCAGCGCCTGGATCGGCGGTCGGCGGCGATGCGATATTCGGATTCTCCACCTTCGGGTCCGGATTGTCATCCGAGCCGTCCTCGATCGTAAATACGTCGTTCCCGTACGCGTCAATCACATGGCGGTTCTCGTCAATGTACGCGCCCTGGATCACGGCGCCGCTTGCGTCCACGATCTGCCCGTCCTCGACGCGCACGTCCGTGTGGTACGTCCCGTAGGAATCAATCGCGTCGAACAGCACGACCGTGTCCGCCTCCGTCACGTCCTCACGCGTCAGCCCAAGGTAGGCGAGCAAGGTGTCCGAAATCTCCTCCGTCGGATAGATCCCCATATAAGGAAGCACCTCCATCGCAATCTTCCGAAAAATCTCCTGCGCGTACGTGCTGTGCGCCTGATCCGCGACGTTCGGCTCGTCGACCACGACATAGATCACGACCTCCGGGTCATTGATCGGCACTGCGCCGATAAAGGAGACCAGGTATTTTCCATCCGCACGTCTGCCCGTGGTATAGTCGATCTTCTCCGCCGTACCGGTCTTTCCGCCGATCCGGTAGCCCGGCACCTGCGCCTTCTTACCGGTACCCTCCAGGACTGCCGTCTCCAGATATCCGCGCAGCAGCTCTGAGACGTTGTTCGAGATCGGCTGCTTCAGCAGCATCCCCGACTGGTTCTTGATCACCCTTCCGTTCTCATCGAGCACCTTGTCGACGACGTGCGGCTGATAGTAGTAGCCTCCGTTTACCACCGCTGAAAACGCGGTGATCTCCTGAATCATCGTACAGGTGAAGCCCTGGCCGAATGTACATGTCGACAGCTCTACCTCATTCATGCCCTTCTGGTCATACACGATTCCGGCGATCTCCCCCGGGAGGTCGATTCCGGTCTTCCGCCCGAAATTGAACAGCGACTGATACTGAATAAAGTTCGAAATCCCCATCGACATACCGATCGCCATCAATCCGTCATTGCAGGAATTCTTCAGCACGTCTCCCACCGTCTCCGCTCCGTGCGCATTTGGCCAGACGTCACAGCGGATATACGTGTCCGTGACCATCTCGCCGCCGTCGCACGTGAAGCCTGAATTTTCATGGATCGCCCCGCACTCCAGCGCAGAGGAAACCGTGATCGGCTTGAAGGTCGAACCGGGCTCGATGCCGTCCGTGATGCAGTAATTGTCCCAGTACGTATCCTTGAGGGCCTGCGAGACCTGCTCATCGTCCATCGACTTGATCTCCGACTCTGTGTACCACGGAGTCAGATCCTGCGGATTGTTCAGGTCGTAGCCGTGGTTCGTCGCCATCGCCAGCACCGATCCGTCATCCGGATCCATCACGATCACGCCGATGTCCTTGGCTCCGTGCTTTGCCGTCCCGTTGTCCTCGTCCTCCCCGTACGTCTCGTCAAATTCCTGAATATACTTCTCGACAATCTGCTGGATGTTGACGTCCAGCGTCGTCTGCAGCGTGTAGCCATTGTCCGGCGCGATCGTCCGCTTCTGATACTCCTGGTCCTCGTTCAGATAGCCAAACACACGGCCGTCCGTGCCGGTCAGCAGGCTGTCATAGTAGAGCTCCAGGCCGGCGATTCCGTCCCCGAGCTTGTTCGAGAAGCCGACCACCGTGCTCGCGACAGAGCCAAGCGGATATTTCCGGATAAACTGCTCCTCAAAATACACGCCTGTCACAAGCGACAGCCGCTTCTTTTCCTCCTTCGTCAGATCATCGCGGTTCTTCGTCGAGACGTACTCCTCGTACGCATCCTTCTGGTCCTGCGTGACCTCGGTCGCCAGCACCTGGTACTGGCTCTCCCGCGTCTTTTCGCCCTGGATCCTGTCACGGATCCCGGCCGGCTCCAGCCCGAACACCTCACTGAGCACCTCGACGGTCGGACTCTCCGCGTCCTCCCGCTCGTTGACCGCCTTGCAGTCCAGCACGAGTCGGTACACCTTCTCGCTGTACGCCAAAAGCTGTCCGTTCCGGTCCTGGATCTCTCCTCTCCGGCTGTAGAGCGTCTGGCTGTCGTAGTTCTGCTGCGAGAGCACCTGCTTCTCATACGCTTTCCCGCTCTTCAGATTGATGTGCACAATCCGAAGCAGCAGAACCACCAGGAACAATAAAACGAATGCAAATATAGCCAGAAGCTTTATTTGCATTTTTCTCGTAAATCTTTTCTGTTTTTTGGTATGTCTTAAATTCGCCAATCAATCACCTACTCTTCGGGTACATCCGAGTATTGCCGCACATAATCACTGTCCTCGATCGTGTACGTCTCAATCTGGCTCTTTGACGCGTAGCCCATGCCGAGCTCGTTCATCGCCACATCCTTCACATGCTCCATGTCGACTCCGGCCATAATCCGGCTGTAATCCGACTCATTGCGGAGCACCGCTGCGTCCAGCTGTGTCTCAAGAGCGGTCACTTCTCTCTGAAGTCTTGTCCCCTTCGCCTGCAGCTGCAGGTAGTTCACGCACATAAACACCGTGACCACCGCCGCCGCGGTCAGGAACAGGACATAGCCAAGATTCATCTGAAGCGCGCGCTCACGGTTGTGCTTCGTGGACGTGCTGACAGACGGCGTGCGCTCTCTTGGCTGCCGCTCCGGTACTGTCTCAAGCTGGCGTACGGCTGTCCCCTCCACGTACGCGTACATGCTCCGATCTTCTGTTTTCCCCGGCCGGCCAGTCCCAGCGCCGACATTTCTCCTGGTGTTTGCCATCTTCCGCTCTCCCAATTTACTGTATCTCACGCTCGAACACGCGAAGCTTCGAGCTCTTTGACCTCGTATTTTCTTCCAGTTCCTCTGCCGACGGAACAATCGGCTTTCTGGTGATTACCCTGCCTTTTGGTTTTTTTCCACAGACACACACCGGAAATTCTTTGGGACAGGTGCATGGGTTCTCACACTCACGGAACTTGTTCTTTACGATTCGATCCTCCAGTGAATGGAACGTGATCACGCAGATCCGTCCTTTGTCATTCAGCAAGTCAATCATTTCTCCCAGTGAGTGTTCCAGCACATCCAGTTCCCTGTTTACCTCGATCCGTATGGCCTGAAATGTCCTTTTGGCCGGGTGTCCCCCCGTCGCTCTCGCTTTCGCAGGTATCGCCGCTTTTATAACATGAATTAACTCCCCAGTCGTTTCCAGTGTTTTTTCTTTTCTGGCGCTTACAATGTGCTTGGCGATATTCTTTGCAAATCGTTCTTCCCCGTAGTCACGGAGGATGTGATACAGCTCCATCTCCCCGTACTCATTTACAACCTCTCTCGCCGACAAGGTCTGCCGCTGGTCCATGCGCATGTCCAGCGGGGCGTCCTCCCTGTAAGTAAACCCGCGTTCCGGCTCATCGAGCTGATAAGATGAGACCCCCAGATCCAAAATGACTCCATCCACAGATGTGATACCAAGTCTGCCGAGCTCCTTCTTCATGTCGCAGTAATTGCTGCGCAGAATCGTCACCCGGTCTTTGTACTCTTCCAAACGCTGTGTGGCCGCCTCGATGGCTGCCGCATCCTGGTCAATCCCGATCAGCCTGCCCCTCTTCGACAGCTGTCGGCAGATCTCCAGGGAGTGGCCTCCGCCGCCAAGCGTGCCGTCCACATAGATGCCGTCCGGTTTAATTTGCAAAGCTGCAATGCTCTCCTCCAAAAGTACAGATTTGTGTCTGAATTCCATACAAGCCTCCCCAGGTTATATGCATAAACCTAAATCCGTCATTTGTTCGGCGATATCATCCATATCATCATAAGCACTGTTCTCTGCCCATTTCTCCTTAGACCATATCTCAATCCGGTTGATTGTTCCTGACAATACGACGTCCTTGTCCAGCTGTGCGAACTCCCTCAGTGGCTGCGGCAGGAGAATTCTCCCCTGCTTGTCCAATTCGCACTGACTGGCGCCTGCCACAAAAAATCGAACGAATTTTCTTGCGTTTTTCTGAGTCAGTGGCAGTGTGCGCAGCTTCTCTTCGAAGATTTCCCATTCGTTTTTGGGGAACACAAACAGGCATCCATCTAATCCCTTTGTCACAATGAATTCATCGCCTAGCTGCTCTCTGAATTTGGACGGGATGATCAGTCTGCCTTTGGTGTCAATCGTATGATTATACTCACCCATAAACATAATGACGCACCTCTTCCGGCTGCACGCGGTGTCCCCGTGCTGAGGAACCTGCCTGGGAAAAGCCCTCCACTTTCCACCATTACGGAACCACAGCCCACCACTTTCTACCACTTGATGTTAATAATAGACTAAATTGCCGGAAAATACAAGGGGAAATTGAAGGAAATTATGTATTTTTTTCGTACAGGGGGGGCGGGGGGAGATGCGGATGAAGGGGGAGAGGCGGGGCGGAGGGACTCTGGGGGGACGGTGTGTTACTGGACGGGATTGCTTGTTGGATAAGGTAACTTTTGAGATATGGTGACACGCGGACGAGAAGTGCGATGGGCCGCACGGGAGCTCCGAATCGCTCGTCTACAAGGACTAAGCTTTCCGAACGCCTGCGCAGCTGCCGCGGGCAACTCGGAACATGTGCTGATGCACATGTTCCTCAGACAGTGCCCGCTAAAAATCCTGCTGGATCGCAGGATTTTTACAGCTGCTCCGACATTCGGAAAGCTAAGTCCTTGTAAAGACTCGCTATAGTCGCTCCCGTGCGGCCCATCGCACTTCTCTGGCTGTGGTTTGCGGAAGGGTGCGCGGTGTTTATGGTGGGGGAAGGTGGTGGTAGCATAGACGGCAAAGTGGAGTGGGGTCAGAGATGGATAGAAAGGAGCAACCACTTTTCTCAAAAAAATAGGGCACAGAGCATGTCTTTCTGCATGTTCTGTGCCGTGTTTTCCATTTTTCGGCGGAGATCTGTGGTGAGTTCTCCCACATCTCCCCACTCCTTCTATTTTTTAATGCTTCGTTTCGTTATACCGATCTGGCATCCCACATAGAGATCTATCTTCGACCGCCCTACAGCTCCATATACTGCTCAATCAGCGTATCCACCACCAGGCTCTGCCCGTATGCCTCCTCAACCGTGGTCCCGCACGCGAGCATATCGTCGAGCTTCCTGCGCTCCTCCTCAATCTGGCTTCTCAGCAGTTCTTTTTGCTTCATAGTCCTTTGTCCTTTCCGGGGGCAGATCCATCCGGCCCCTTTTCCATAGTGCTTTTTCTCCAATGGTTTACGATTAACAGTATTCCCGCAAACACAGCAATCACACATGAGAGAATCTGGGAGACGGGGAGTGTGGTTCCCGGGATCAGGAGCTGGTCTGTGCGCAGCCCCTCGATCCAGAAGCGTCCGATCCCGTACAGCAGCAGATAGGACAGAAATACCTTTCCGTCATATCGCCTCTTTGCCCTGAAGGTCAGGTACAGCAGCACGGCGAGCACGCCCAGGTTCCAGACGGATTCATAGAGGAAGGTCGGATGTACCTGGATGTAGTCGACGCCGCCGATTGTGCGGACGTGCTCCCACATCTCCTCTGTGATCTCATGGGAGCGCACGTCCGGCACGGGCAGCTGCATGGCAAACAGCCCGTCGGTGTAGCCTCCGAACGCCTCCCTGTTGAAAAAGTTCCCCCATCTGCCCACAGCCTGGCCCCATACGAGCCCCAGCGCGGCCGTGTCAAGGGCCTTGCGGTATTTTATCTTTCGTATTTTGCAGAACACTGCCACGGTCAGGATGCCTCCGATGACACCCCCGTAGATGGCAAGTCCGCCTTCTCTTATATTTAGGATTTCCGCGGGATGCTTTCCATAGTAATCCCACGAAAACACTACATAGTAAGCTCTGGCACAGAGGACAGACACCAGAATGGCTATGATCCCCAGATCAAAGTAATCGTCGCTCTTCTGCCCGGTCCGCTCCGCCACCCGCATGGCCAGCAGCAGTCCCGTCACCATCGCCGCGGCAAGCACCATGCCGTAGCAGGCAATCTCAAAGCCTCCGATTGAAACCGACTTGATCACATGGTCAAGTGTAATCCCCAGATGCGGAAATCGAATTGTGCCATTCACCAATCCATGCCTCCATACGTAACAATCTCTGTCCGGTTCAGCCGCTGCGTCACACATTAAAGCGGAACAGAATCACATCGCCGTCCTTGACCACGTAATCCTTTCCCTCGAGCCGCACCAGCCCTTTTTCCTTCGCAACCGTGTACGACGCGCAGTCGAGCAGATCCTGATAATTGACGACCTCCGCGCGGATGAAGCCGCGCTCGAAGTCTGAGTGGATCTTGCCTGCCGCCTGCGGAGCCTTCGTCCCCTTCCGGATCGTCCAGGCGCGCGTCTCCGTCTCGCCCGCGGTCAGGTAGCTCAGAAGGCCCAGCAGGCTGTAGCTGGCCTTTATCAGTTTCTCCAATCCGGACTCTTTCAATCCGAGATCCTCAAGAAACATCTGTTTTTCGTCTTCCTCAAGCTCGGAGATCTCCTCCTCGATCTTCGCGCAGATCGCGAAGACCTCGCTTGCAGTCTCTTTTGCATATTCCCGCACACTTCTTACGTACTCATTTGACGCACCGTCGTCTGCCAGGTCATCCTCTGCCACGTTCGCCGCAAAAATCACCGGCTTTGCGGTGAGCAGGTTGTACTCCGCGAGCCATGCCAGCTCGTCCTCATCCTCTGTCTCGTAGGTAATCGCCAGTTTGCCTTCCTCCAGATGTGCCTTCAGCGCCTGCTGGAGCGCGTACTCCTTCGCAAGCTTCTTGTCGTTCTTCGCCCCGCGCGCCGTCTTCGCGATGCGGCGCTCGAGCACCTCCAGGTCGGAGAAGATCAGCTCGAGGTTGATCGTCTCGATATCGCGGACCGGATCCACCGAGCCGTCCACATGAATCACATTGGTATCCTCAAAGCAGCGCACGACGTGCACGATCGCGTCGACCTCACGGATATTCGCCAGGAACTGATTGCCCAGGCCCTCTCCCTTCGACGCTCCCTTCACGAGTCCGGCGATGTCCACAAACTCGATCACCGCCGGGGTGACCTTCGCCGAATGATACAGATCGGCGAGCAGCTTCAGCCGCTCATCCGGCACCGTCACGACGCCCACATTCGGGTCAATCGTGCAGAACGGATAGTTGGCCGACTCCGCCCCTGCTTTTGTCAGAGAATTAAATAATGTACTTTTGCCGACATTCGGCAGCCCTACAATACCAAGCTTCATGTTCGTTCCTCTCCATTTCCCTGTATTTTATGCGGCACCTGCCGCTCCTCTGTGCTTTTGAACCGCGCATGATCCGCAGAAAAAAACGCGATTCTACATTCCTTCGTATTTTCACAGGTCTTTCAACCTTTTATCTCAGCAAGTCACAGTTTAACACATAAATTGACATTTCACAATAGGTTAGGCACGGAAACTCATCGACACATTCCACCCATTTCCCCGATTTTCCCCCTCCGTTCTGCCGAACCGGTGCCGACCCTCGTCGAATTATCACACATCCTGACGTGCAAATTATTTCGCACAGAATGTTTTGGCTGCAGTTTCAAACAGAATGCGCTGCCTGCAGGATATCATCATTAATTTTTTTGAAAAGTATTGACATCTTCTTGGCTGTGCGCCATACTGTTATATATATAAACATAACACTTATAACAGTAAGGAGGTGAGCGCGATTGAAACTGATCCTCTCAAACGTATCGGGCATCCCCATCTACGAGCAGATTAAGCGGCAGGTCAAGGCAGCCATCCTGTCGGGAGAATTGAAAGAGGAGGAAGCCCTTCCTTCCCTGCGGACACTGGCAAAGGATTTGAAAATCAGTGTCCTGACGGTCACACGGGCCTACACGGAGCTGGAGCAGGAAGGGTTTGTCAGGAATGTCCAGGGGCGGGGGTGCTTTGTGCTGGGGAGCAGCTCAGAGCTCATGAGGGAGCAGCTGATCCGCAAAGTGGAGGCCAGCCTGGCAGAGGCGATAAAGGCGGCAAGAATTGCGAACCTGTCGAGGGAGGAGCTGCAGCAGCTCTTCGATCTTTTATTGGAGGTAAACACAGATGACTGACTATTTAGAGGTAAAAAATCTGTCGAAATCTTTCGGCCGTTTCCGGCTTTGCGATATCAGCTTCACTCTGCCGAAGGGCTATATCATGGGGCTGATCGGTCCGAACGGCTCCGGCAAGACAACGACCATCAAGCTCATTCTGAATATGCTGGCGCGCGACAGCGGCGAAATCAGGATCCTGGGGCTGGACAATATCGCCGACGAGCAGAAAGCAAAGGCTGCGCTCGGGGTCGTGTTCGACACCAACTATTTCAGTGAGGACTGGCAGGTCGCGCAGGTCGAGCAAGCCATCTCCGTCTTCTATCCGGGCTGGGATTCGAAGCGGTTCGCCGGGCTGCTGCAAACGTTTCAGATTGCCCCGGCCAGGAAAGTGAAGGAGCTCTCGAAGGGAATGCAGATGAAGCTGATGCTGGCCTGTGCGTTCTCTTACGATGCAAAGCTGCTGATCCTGGACGAGCCCACCAGCGGCCTCGACCCGGTCTCCAGAGACGAGCTTCTGCAGATTCTCTCGGAGTATATCGAGGACGGAGAACACAGTGTTCTGTTCTCCACCCACATTACCGCGGACCTGGAGCGCGCCGCCGACTATATCACCTATCTCAGCTATGGGGAGCTGTTTTTCAGCGGCAGCAAAGACGAGTTCGTCGATCTGTTCCGCATCGTCAAGGGCGGGACCGAGGAGCTCTCCGCCGATCTGCGCGCGAAGGCAGTCCGTGTCCGCACATTCCCCACAGGCTTTGAGGCGCTCGTAAAAACGGAGGATACCGGCGCTTTTTCTGCCCTGAGCATAGAACCGGCGACCATTGACGAAATCCTCGTGTTCACGAGCAGAAAGGGGGAGGATTATGCGTAATATATGGAAGGCAGCCAAACTGGACGGCTCGCTCGTAAAGCCGTATGCCAGAGTCATTTGCTTTACCATGCTTCTTCCGATCGCTTTCGCGGCGATCAACCGCTCCTTGCCGACGGGAGTTTCCTTCGCCATGTGCTTTATCGCCATGACAACGGGCTACCCCTTCTCTGTGACGGAAAAGAATGGCATGGAGCGTCTGTACGGGATTCTGCCGGTACGGAAATGGGAGCTGGTGACTGGCCGGTATCTCTTTGTCCTTGCCCTTGGGGCGCTCGCCCTGACGGTTTCTCTTATCGCCCAGCCGCTTGTGCTGCGGGCAATGGGCGAGACGGTCACAGCAGCCGATCTCGGCGGCGCGGCTGTCGGGGGACTGTTCCTGTTTGCGCTCTACACGGTGTTTCAAATCCCCGGATACTATAAATACGGCTCCATCAAAGGCCGCGTATTTCTGTATATCCCCGTTGCGGGATTCCTGGCAACCCTGCTCCTTCTGCCAAAGATGCCCGCGGGCAATCCCCTTGTGGCCGCGATTGCGGGTTCGCCGGTGCTGCTGGTCGCGCTGGTGACCGCGCTTGTCGTTGGTATGTACGCTGTGTCGATCTGCTGCTCCATCCGGATCATGCAGAGCAAAGAACTGTGAGGTGAGGTGTATGGATTTCACGATTTTAGCGGTGGTTCTCCTGCTCGGTGTGGGGATCCCCGCCCGCAATAAGCGATTCCGGAACTATCGAAAGACAAAAAAGTAAAAACGAAAAAACTGAATATCTGCCGCAAACACCGCTTCCCTTCGCGCAATCGTTGTGCTATACTACAGGTTACCTCTCAGGTGTGACACGCAAAGTGCCTTCTGCCGTTACCTTTGGGCACTTCCAACAGACATACGAAAGGAAGGATCATGCAAAAGCTACCTGGAATTACACAAAAAGCGGAGGAACAAAAACTGCGGCGGACGATCACCGTCGCGCAGAACAGGCTCGACGAAGCAAAGCGAAGCGTGCAGGCGCTCGCAGATGAGCTCCACGAAATGCTCGAGATCTTCGACGAGGAGGACAAGGAGGCGATGGCGCTCTGGCACAACACCGATTCGATGTACCGGCAGGTGAATCTGGAGGTGCGCAGGGCCGACCAGGCGAGGAAGAAGCCGTATTTCGGGCGCATTGATTTCCAGAGCAAGGACAGCAAAGAGGCAGAGTCCTACTACATCGGCCGCTCCGTCATCGCGGACGACCCGCTCCACCCGGAGGTCATAGACTGGAGGGCTCCGATCGCCAGCGTCTACTACGAGTCCGGGCTCGGCGACGTCTCTTACCAGGTCAAGGGGGAGGGGCATTTCGAGATCAGCCTGCTGCGCAAGCGCACGTACGAGATCGAGCAGGACACCCTGAAGGCTTTCTACGACTCGGATGTCGTCGCGAACGACGAGCTGCTGACGAAGTACCTCTCGAAAAACAAAAGCACTGTCCTGAACGAGATCATCGCGACCATCCAGAAGGAGCAGAATGAGATCATCCGCAGGAAGCCCCAGCACAACCTGATCGTGCAGGGCGCCGCGGGCTCCGGAAAGACGACAGTTGCGATGCACCGGATTTCCTACATCCTGTACAATTACGAGAAGGAATTTGCACCCGAGGATTTCTACATCATCGGAAGCAACCAGATCCTGCTCGACTACATCACAGGCGTGCTGCCGGAGCTTGGCGTCTACGGCGTCTCCCAGATGACGATGGAACAGCTGTTCATCCGGCTGCTCTACGAGGACTGGGATCCGCGGTACACAATCAGGCCCGTTGTGAAGGGCGTCACGCCGCCCGTCAAGGGGACCTTGGCCTGGTTCCGCGACCTGGAAGCGTTCTCCGAGCGCCTGCAGTGGGAGCTCATCCCGCGCGGGGAGGTCCGCCTCGAGGCCACGGGCGCGCTGCTCATGACCAACGAGGAGATCGAGGCGATCCTGCGGCAGAACCGCTCCCTCTCACGCGCCGACAAGATTGGCAGGCTGACGGAGCTTCTGACGGTGCGGCTCGAAAATGAAATCAGCGGAAAATATTTTTCTTATCCGCCGGAGGAGCAAAAGCGGCTGCTGCGGCGCTGCAAGATCCACTTCGGCAGGCGCGAGTGGAAGGGCTCTGTCGTCGCTCTGTACGACGATTTCCTCAAGGAGCAGCGCAACGCCGGACATCCGGTGGACCTGCCGGACGGCTGCTTTGACGTGTACGATCTCGCCGCGCTGGCCTACCTCTACAAGTGCATCAAGGAATCTGAGACGATCCGCGAGGCCGGACATGTCGTCATTGATGAGGCGCAGGACTTCGGCATGATGGTGTACGCCTCGCTGGTTTGCTGTCTGAGCAAGTGCACGTACACGGTCATGGGCGATGTCTCACAGAATATCTCCCTCGACTACGGCCTCAACGACTGGGCCGAGCTGCGCAGCCTGCTGCTGCCCGGCGAATTTGACTATTTCGGACTGCTGCGCAAGAGCTACCGGAACACAATCGAGATCTCGCGGTTTGCCACCGATATCCTGTACCACGGCAGCTTCCAGATCTACCCGGTCGACCCGATCATCCGCCACGGAAACGAGGTCTCTGTCAGAGCATGTCCGGATTTCGACGCCCTGGTCGAGGAGACGGCAGCCGTCGTGACAGCGTGGCAGCAAAGCGGCTATGAGACGATCGCCGTCATCTGCTCCGATGCCGATCAGGCAGACCGCGTCACGGACCGGCTGAGAGGGCGGCTTCCCCTGCTCCTCTCCGACCATGAGCGGCTCGCATTCGGCGCCGGTGTCATGGTGCTCCCGCTCGAGGCCACGAAGGGACTGGAATTTGACGCCGTGCTGCTCTTTGACGCGTCCGCCGAGCACTACCCGGCCAAGGACGGATACGTAAAGCGGCTGTACGTCGCATCGACCAGAGCGCTGCACGAGCTGACCGTCCTCTACCAGGGCGAGCTCACGCCCCTGATCGCCGAGCCTGTCCCGGAGGGCCGGAAACATCACGCCGTCCTCGAGCCGCCCGCCCCGAAGCAGCGCATCCTGCCTGTAAAGACAGAGAAGACGAACCGCGAGCTGCAGCTGGAGCTCGCGCGCGAAGGGGAGCTGGAGTTGCAGCGGCGCGAACTCTACGGGCCACGCAGGATCGTGACGCAGGGAGTAAATGAGAAAAAACCGGAGACAGCTGCGGTCGCTCGGCAGGGGCAGGAAGCAAGGCCGGATTCCCGGCTGGCACAGGGATCGTGGCAGACACAGGATTCCCGGCAGGTACGAGGATCGCGACAGACACAGGATTCCCGGCTGGCACAAGATCACCAGCAGGAACAGAAACTGCGACTGGCACAAGAACTCCAACAGGGGCAGAATCCACACCAGGGTGCAGCTGCGGCCAGCACAGGCTCCGGCAATTCCTACCGGCAGACGCAGAAAAGTTCCCCGGCGGCAACGAAACGCACCCGGCCGTTCATTTCCGGCGAGTCCGCCCCAACCGGGGAGTTCGGGACGATGCCTGATAGCAGCATCCTGCGCCCTATCGGCCACAGCCGGATCGACTGCTCCGTGCGCTTTGTCATGAAGGAGGGAAGCTTCTACAGTCTCCGCGGCAGCTACGGCACTCTGCGGGTCATTATTCTCGCAGAAGGGCTCGTCCGCATCTTCTTCTCGCGGCAGTCCTCCGTCACGCTTCCGCCTGCCCTGACAGATTTCGGACAGATGCAGGAGAATCAAACAGCAGGCAAAGTGCAAGCAGACAAGGCGATTGGCAAAGCTCAGGCGGCTGGCAAAACGCAGGCGGCGCAAGCAGGCCAGGCGGCTGGCAAAGCTCAAGCAACGCAGGCCGGCCAGACGGCTGGCAAAACACAGGCGGCGCAGGCCGGCCAGGCGACTGGCAAAGCGCAGGCGGCGCAAGCAGGCCAGGCGGCCGGCGGCCGCAAGGTGCGCTACCGGGTGCGCGAGAATCCTTCCGTGGTCGAGTTCGAGACAGAGAAGCTCCTGATCCGCGTGGATAAAAAGACCGGGGCACTCTCCTTCTTCAACAGCCGCAAAGAGCTGCTGCTCTGTGAGCGCGCCCGCGAGCCCAGGCAGCTCGGGCTGGACCGCGTCTGGGAGTACTTCGACTGGAAGAAGGGGGAAACGCTGGTCGCCAGAGGCAGCACAGACAAGCGGCAGCAGCTCATCGGGCCGTCCACCGCGCTGTACATCTCCTTTGGACCTGACAGCAAGCGGTGCCCGGCGATCCTCTCGCCAAAGGGCTACACACTCTTCTTCCCGCCTCGGCGAAAGACGCTCTGCTGCAACATCCCCCTGTACGGGCCGTATATTTCTATAGAAGGAACGGATTTCATCGATTACTATTTTAAGATAAACGAGTAGAAAGGCAAGAATCATGCAGGCTTCATTTCTTCACACAAAAAAAGATACCTCCGGGTATCTCTTTGACAACCAGGCGCTCAAGGCACTGATCGTTCCTCTGATGATCGAGCAGCTGCTCTCCGTTACCGTCGGCCTCGCCGACTCCATGATGGTCGCGAGCGCCGGAGAATCAGCCGTATCGGCCGTATCCCTTGTGGATACGGTCTTTGTACTGCTGATCAATCTGTTCGCAGCGCTCGGAACCGGCGGCGCCGTGATCTGCGGCCAGTCTCTGGGACGGAACCGGCCGGACATCTCCCGGCGCGCCGCGGATCAGCTCGTACTCTTCACCGCGATCTTTTCCGTTTTCGTCATGGCGCTCGCCTACCTCGGCAGGCCGTTTATTCTGCACGTCGTGTTCGGCAACATCGAGCCGGATGTCATGCGAAACTGCAATACCTACCTGCTCATCGTCGCCGCCTCCATCCCGTTTATCGCGCTCTACAACACGGGAGCCGCGCTCTTCCGCTCGATGGGCGACTCGAAGACGGCGATGTACATGGCGCTGGTGATGAACGCCATCAACCTGACCGGAAACGCGATCCTGATCTACGGCCTGAAGCTGGGCGTGGCCGGCGCGGCGATCCCGACGCTGATCTCCCGCATCGTGGCTGCACTCGCCATTCTCCTGATGCTCAAGAATCCCGGGAAACTGATCCACATCTCGTTTCCTCTGCCGCTCCGCTTCGATCTCCCGCTGCTCAAGAAGATCCTCGCCATCGGCATCCCGAACGGCCTGGAGAACAGTATGTTCCAGCTCGGCAAGATCCTCGTGCTCAGCATCGTGTCCGGCTTCGGCACCGCCTCCATCGCTGCGAACGCGGTCAGCAACAGTATCGGCGTGTTCCAGAACCTCGCAGGCATGGCCGTCGGCTTCGCCGTGCTCACCGTCGTGTCGCGCTGTGTGGGCGCCGGGGACTTCGCGCAAGTGCGCTACTACACCCGCAAGCTCCTGCTCATCGTGTACGCCGCGAACCTGCTGATGAACGTCATCGTGCTCACCCTGCTGCCTACGGTGATCGAGCTCTACCATCTCTCCCCGGAGGCAGCCGGCTACGCGCACAAGATCATCTGGTACCACGGCATGTGCGTCCTGACGATCTGGCCGCTGTCCTTCACGCTGCCGAACACGCTGCGCGCCGCCTCGGACGTCAAATATCCGATGGCGCTCTCGATCCTCTCCATGTGGGTCTTCCGGATCGGCTTCAGCTGGCTGCTCGGCGTCCAATTTGGCATGGGCGTCTTTGGCATCTGGGTCGCGATGACCATCGACTGGCTCTTCCGCGCCATCTGCTTCGTGTCGCGCTACCGCGGCACCAAATGGCAGCGGGCAGTCGGACATTAATCAGTGGAAAGCAATTCTCCGGGAACGACAATGAAACCGAACACGGCCACCTCCGGCAATGCTCAAAAAAACTCTGCACCACCTCCCGCCAGGCCCTAAAAGCTCATGGTAGAAAGGGTGCAGAGTTTTTTTATCATAAAACTGTCCCGTATTCAGAGATTACTTTCTTTTCTGCTTCTCCGGATTCATGCTGACGCCGCGGTTGATGTCTCCCTGCGGATTCACGCCGAACTCGTAGTCATTGCCCGGCAGGATGATGTTCAGCAGAATGCCCGCAATCGCCGCGATCGCGAGCGATGTCAGCGTGATCGACGTGCCGCCCACATGGAACGTCAGGCCGCCGCCGAAGCCGAGGCCGCAGACAAAGATCACTCCCACGATGATCAGATTGCGGGACTTCGTCAGATCGACCTTGTTCTCAACCACATTCCGCACACCGATCGCTGAGATCATACCATACAGCATGAAGCTGACTCCGCCGATGATCGAAGAGGGCATCGTGCTGATGATCGCAGACACCTTCGGGATAAAGCTGACGATGATCGCAAACACTGCCGCGAGGCGGATCACTCTCGGATCATGCACACGGCTGAGCTCGAGCACGCCGGTGTTCTCGCCGTACGTCGTGTTCGCCGGGCCGCCGACCAGGCCGGCCAGTGAGGTCGCAAGGCCGTCGCCCATCAAGGTGCGGTGAAGACCCGGATCCGCCAGGTAATTCTCCCCGACGGTCGCCGAGATCGCCGACATGTCCCCGATGTGCTCCATCATCGTCGCGATCGCGATCGGCGCCATGACGAGCACCGCAGTCAGGTCAAATTTGCACAGCTGGAACGGCGGCAGCCCGACAAAGCTCGCCGATGCGACCGTCGTAAAGTCGAGGATCGCGCTTCCGTCCGGATTCTTGATGCCGCAGGCGTTCATGATCACCGCGACCGCGTAGGAGATCACGACTCCCATCAGGATCGGGATAATCTTGAACATGCCCTTGCCCCAGATATTGAAGACAATGATCACAGCCAGCGCCACAAACGCGAGGAACCAGTTTGTCGACGCATTGCCGATCGCCGATGACGCGAGGCTCAGTCCGATGCAGATGATGACCGGGCCTGTCACGACCGGCGGCAGATAGCGCATGACACGCTTGACTCCCACCAGGCGGATGATCAGCGCCAGCACCAGATAGAGCAGTCCTGCCACCACGATGCCGCCGCACGCGTACGCCGCCTTCTCATTCGCCGCCATGTTCTCGTAGATCCCCGTGTTCAGGTTCGCGACCGTCGAGAAACCGCCGAGAAATGCGAAGGACGAGCCCAAAAACGCCGGCACCTTCATCTTCGCACAGACATGGAAAAACAGAGTTCCAAAGCCCGCGCAGAAAAGCGTCACCGCCACTGTCAGGCCCTTTGTGAGCGGCTCCCCGCACGCATCGCTGAAGTAGCTGTTGACCAGGATCGGCACCAAGATCGTCGCGCCGAACATCGCGAACATGTGCTGCAGCCCCAGCAGCAGCATCTTCGGAATCCCCAGTTGTCTTGCATCACGTATTACTCCGTTTGAGTTGTTCATAACATCCTCCTCTTCCGTTGCATTGAACCGGTTACAATAATCGACATACATTATACGTGCGAAGCTCCGATTGCGCAATAGGAAAATTGCAGCTTTCGTTTATTTTCGCTCTCGCTTTACAGAGCGTCCAGCACTGCCCTCGCCTCCCGGATTTTCCCTGCGTCGGTCCGAAACAGCGTGTACTCACTAAAGGACGGAAGTCCCATACAAACCTCCTGCCTGCGGAATTGCATCGGGCTCTCGAGCGCCGCCTTCCCGGTCATGTGATACGCCGTGATGCCGGTCTCGCGGTAGAGCTCGGGGATCACCGACGCATCGACACCGGCGCCCGCCATAATGCGGATCCTGCCGGCGCTCCTCTCCTGCAGCTCCCGAAGCAGCGCCGCACCGTCCCGGCAGGCATTTTGCTGCCCGGAGGTCAGGATCGTGTCGATTCCCAGAGCAATCGCCTGCTCCATCGCCGCAAACGGATCCCGGCACATATCGAACGCACGGTGCAGCGTGACCGACATCCCGCCCGCCGCACGCACAAGACGCTCCATGACGGGAAGCGCCAGCCCGCCGTCCGGCTCCAGCGCCCCGATCACGACGCCCTGTGCGCCGAGCTCCCTGAACATCTGAATATCACGCTCCATGACCGCGCACTCACAGTCCGTATAGCAGAAATCGCCGAACCGCGGCCGGATCAGCGCATGGATCCGAATCCCGCTCCTCGCCCGGATCTCCCGGTACAGATTCACGTCCGGCGTCGTGCCCCCGATCACAATATTCCCGCACAGCTCGATGCGGTCCGCGCCGCCCTCCTCGGCCGCCAGCACCGACTCGACCGAGTCCGCGCACACCTCCAACAAAAACGACTTCATCCGTCTCCCCCTCTCCGATTTTCAAAACAACATTGTGCGAATATATTATACCGAAGGATTGCAAGATGGACAAGTCCCTATCGGGATCCGGGAACAGCGGCATAAACGATAATTCTGTCTGTAACTTTTTACGAAACACTCATCTGAGAACTTGACAAATTGGAACAGCATAAGTATAATTCATGTTATATAACATCGAAAATAAAACGGAGAAGCAATCATGCCGCCGAAACCCAAAATCACAAAAGATATGATCATCAACGCAGCGTTTGAAGTTGCCCGGGAAATGGGCGCGGATACTATAAATGCAAGGACGGTTGCAAAGAGGCTGAACTGTTCCACTCAGCCTGTCATGTATCATTTTGCGACGATTGAGGAGCTGAAAAAAGCCGTGTATGAAACATCTGACAGATATCATACGGACTATTTGATGAAAATTGAAAAGCCGCAAAATGGAGTGATGCTTGGAATTGGATTGAATTATATTCGTTTTGCGATTGAAGAACCGCATTTATTTTGTTTTCTCTTCCAATCAGGCTTTGTTGTTGGAAACAGTTTGCTTGAAATGATCGATTCCGAAGAACTCACGCCTGTTCTCTCCGCAATGAAGGAAGCAACAGGAATGAATAGAGCGCAGACAAAAGAAGTTTTTTTAACAATATCCATGTTCGCTCATGGATATGCCAGTATCATTGCGAACAATTCATTGGAATACGATGAAGAACTCATAAAGGCTCATTTGGAACGGGCATACAGGGGTGCGATCTTAGCCGTTCGGGAGGAAGCAGAATGAAACAGTTATATGAAAAAAACGAATTGACCTTTGCGATTGTCTGGATTATAGGCTATGTTGTCTTGTTCAGCGTGGCAGATGATGTTTCCCAGTCTTTGGGTGTTGAAAAAATAATCACTGCCCCGGTAGGTGTCCTTTCAGCATTGGTTCTTTTTCTCTGGATTAAAAAACAGAACCTGTCAGAAACATATGGCTTGTGTCTGTTTCAGGGAAACTGGAAGGATTATTTATACTTTACACCGCTTCTCCTGCTTATGACCACGAATCTGTGGAACGGGGTTGCAATGAATGTTTCTCCTGAGGAAACCGTGCTGCATATTTTGAGTATGGTTTGCGTAGGATTTTTGGAAGAAGTTATTTTCCGCGGGCTTCTTTTCAAGGCGATCTACAAGAGCAATCCGAAGCAGGCCATCCTGATTTCAAGTATCACGTTTGGCATTGGCCATCTTGTGAATTTATTGAACGGTGCAGATCTGTTACCTACAATTTTACAAATTTGCTATGCAAGCGCAATCGGCTTTCTTTTTACCATTATTTTCTACAAAGGAAAGAGCCTTATGCCATGTATCATTACGCATGGCATTGTCAACTCGCTAAGCGTTTTCTCTGTCGAAGGAACGCGGATGTGGAATATCGTTACTTCTGCCGCACTATGTGCTATTTCTCTCGGATATGCGCTATGGATAGTGAAACGGTCCCGTTTGCGGCAGCAAAACGCCCCGGGCGCTAGGTAATGCTTCTCTTTTGAATTTCCTCAAGCACCCAGTTTGCCATAGCTCGCACTTCGGCATATTCATCCTTACGCGCTTCTTTTATAACAGGCAGATAATCCGGCTCATAATGATTCAGCATCGCGTTTAACGCATTTGTCTTATATCTCCACTCTTTCCCACTGGGAATATACCACAACTTAGGCTGTACAACAGATGCAAGCCACCCGTAATCTGAAAGAACAATTTTGGAGTAGGACAAAGAATCGCCCCATTCAGCAAGGCCGGGAAACTCTTCTTCGTCTTTCCATGCATTTCGATTATAAGGGCAGGCATCCTGGCACGAGTCACAGCCATAAATCCATTTCCCGAATCGGTTCTGCAGAGGCTCTGATTTTAAATCCCATCCATCCCATGTCGTCAAACAGGAAACACAGGTGTTTCTGCACATCATATAGGGTGCTTCCAGTGAGCCGGTCGGACATGCCTTTCTACATCGATCACAGTTTTCCGCACATGGTCTGACGTGAGTTTCAGCGATATATTGTAACGGGACATCAATCAAAAAGGCTTCTAAATATTGATAGGAACCTTTTTCTGTGTAAAAGAAGTTATTCTTGCGAATGATTCCGATTCCTGCCTTCATAGCCGCCCAGCGCAAAGCCGTGATGCCAAACTCTCTGTCAGTTGCCACCCGAAACCCACAATCTGTGAGATATCTTTCAAACGCAACACTTGTCTGATATCCTTTTGATTCTGTGTTTCTTCTTCCGTCAGTCAAATAATACTTTGCAATGCACCCCTGCAATTCATCAGGAATACGATACCTTCCGTACCAAAAAGAACAAATCACGATAGCCTTAGCCCACGGATACGCTTCCTGTAAATGTGCAAAACGTTTAAAGGCTTCATACTTTTCTTTTGTCTGGGGAAAATGCTCCATACGTTCTTCCAGTCTGTCTTCATATTCGGCCATCATTCCGACAGAAATAATTCCGCACTTATCAAAGCCAAACTCTATTGCCTTATTCACGAGATCCGATGCGTTCAAGCTCATGTCCCACCCTCCCATAAAAATTCCAGATTTCTAACTATGGAATACCACAATCTAATGTTTCCCCTATTATAGTCGATTTCCTGCTGATCCACAAATAGTTCTTGACAACATCGCCGGTTCCGTCTGGATTGTGCTTTCCCTTTCCGCTTTTTATTACCTCTGATCTGCAACAATTCCCGTGACTTTCCATCTCCGCCGTGATAGAATGGACTCGCCGTTTTGCAGCGGCAATTCTCAAGATACGAGGTAGGTTTTATGTGCACAAAAATCTTTCATTTTCTGAAAACCGAGACGGTCCTGGCGGCCGCCTTTGTGCTGGCAGTCATTTCCTGCTTTCTGGTTCCGCCGGATGCCGGATATGCGGGGTATATTGACACCGACACGCTGATGACACTTTTCTCCCTGATGGTCGTGATGGCCGGGTTCCGGGAGTCGGGGCTATTCGACGCAGCCGCGAGAAAGCTGCTCGGCCGGTTCCAATCGCCAAGGGGCATCGCATTTGTGCTTGTATCGCTCTGCTTTTTCTGCAGTATGCTGATCACAAATGACGTGGCGCTGATCACCTTCGTCCCGCTCGCCCTGCTCGTCCTGCACATGGCGGACATGACCGAAGCGCTCTGCTTCACGGTCACACTGATGACGATTGCCGCCAACCTCGGCAGCATGCTGACTCCGATCGGCAATCCGCAGAATCTGTACCTGTATTCCCGCGCCGGGTTCACCATCGCGCAGTTTCTCGGAATCACCCTGCCCTTCGCAGCTGCCTCCGGCCTGCTCCTCGCCCTCTGCATTCTGTTGGGATACGCAAAAAAGAAGCCGGGCACCAAAGCCTTTGCCGCAGACTCTGTCCTGCCCGACGGCTCCGCGGACAAGCAAAACCAGCTTCCACTCTACGTCGCACTCTTTTTGCTCTGTCTGCTGTCCGTCCTGGATCTGATTCCGACGGCGGCGCTGTTTGTCATCGTCCTCGCAGCTGCTGTTATAAAAAACCGCTCCCTGCTCGCGAAGGTCGACTACTCCCTGCTCGCGACGTTTGTGTGTTTCTTTCTCTTCATCGGCAATATGGGCAGGATTCCCGCGTTTCATTCCTTCCTGCTCTCCATTCTCGAAGGGCACACCCGCGTCATTGCGATCGGCGCCAGCCAGATCATCAGCAACGTGCCGGCAGCGCTGCTTCTCTCCGGCTTCACCGATGAGTGGCGTGAGCTGATCATCGGCACAAATCTCGGAGGTCTCGGCACCCTGATCGCCTCGATGGCCAGCCTGATCTCCTACAAACAGGTCAGCCTGCATTACCCGCAGCAGCGCGGACGCTATCTGCTCGTGTTTACCTGCTGGAACCTCGCCTTTCTCGCGGTTCTCGGCGCGATCGGGATTCTGCTCTGAGAGTAAGAAAACCGTCTCTCTGTGTATTGCAAAGCTGCCGCAAATCGATAGCATTTTTCGGGATTCTGTAGTACAATAAGAGCAGTCAGGCAGAAAAAAAGCTGCTGCTTACACAATAGCTGGCCTGCCAGTGCAGGCAGATGGGAGGACTATGAACATGGAACGAAACAATATTCTGGCGCCCTCGATTCTCTCCGCCGATTTCAACCGGCTCGGAGACGATATCCGCGCAGTCACAGACGCAGGCGCCGAGTATCTGCATATTGACGTGATGGACGGTATGTTTGTGCCCAGCGTTTCTTTTGGGATGCCGGTCATCGCGTCCATCCGCAAGGAGACAAGCTGCTTCTTCGATGTGCATCTGATGATGGAGCAGCCGGAGCGGTATATCCAGGCGTTCGCGGACTGCGGCGCTGACGGCATCACGGTTCACGCGGAGGCGTCAACGCATCTGCACCGCACCCTGCAGGCCATCCACGCGTGCGGCGTGCGCGCCGGTGTCGCGCTGAACCCGGCGACCCCGCTCTCCGCGCTCGACTATGTGCTCGACGATGTGGACATGGTACTGATCATGACGGTCAACCCGGGCTTCGGCGGGCAGAAGTACATCCCGCAGATGACCGAGAAGATCCGCAGCCTGCGCAGCATCGCCCAGGAGCGCGGCCTGCCGCTCGACATCGAGGTCGACGGCGGCATCAACGCATCGACCATCCGCACCGTGCTCGAGGCCGGGGCCAACATCTGCGTCGCTGGCTCCGCGGTCTTTTCAAATGACCGCGCAGAGAATGTAAAGCGGTTCCTCGATGTCATGAAGGAATACACGGCGTGGTAAAAACCGATGGCAAAGAACTCTCTGAAAGAAACCTGTACAGTCTGAACATCGTACATTAGAAATTAAGGAACTCGCTCAATGGCACAAAATATTTTTCGGGAACATATATCATAAAAGCGAAAGCATAACAGACTAAACCAAATATGCTTAATTGATTTATCCTGTCAAAGAAAAAGATATGTCAGATGCTCTAATTATTTCGTTTACGATGTACAAAGCCAGGACGTATAAAAGGGCATTGCAAAACACAGTGGTAAAACTGCAGTTTTGCAATGCCCTCTTATTAACTTGATTCAATATTTTCTTGCGCTCTTCAATTCCTGCGCGAGCAGCACGTAATTCTCGTACCGCGACCGGCTGATCCGGCCCGCTTCGAGCGCCTCCTTCACCGCGCAGTCCGGCTCGCTGATGTGCATGCAGCCCTGAAAGCGGCAGTATGGCTCGTACTGCACAAACTCCGGAAAATAGTTCCACAGCTCCTCGTACGCGATCCCGGTCAGGTACAGCGAGCTGAAACCCGGCGTGTCGAGGAAATACGTGTCCTTCCGCAGGCAGATCAGCTCCGTGTGGCGCGTCGTGTGGCGGCCGCGCTCGATCTTGCGGCTGATATCGCCGACCTCCATGCGCACCTCCGACTGCAGCGCGTTCGTGAGCGAGGACTTCCCGACCCCGGACGGCCCGGCCACGACGGTTGTCTTCCCGTCCAGCAGGCGCTGGATCTCCTCGATGCCCGTCTGCTCGGCGACGCTGATCATGCAGACGGTGTTCCCGCACGCCTCGTACGTCCGAATCAGCTCCGCACCATCCTCCTTCGTGATCAGATCCGTCTTGTTAAAGCAGATGATCACCGGGATCCCCTGCTGCTCCATCATAATCAGAAACCGGTCGAGCAGATTCATGTTCGGCTTGGGGCTCGCCGCGGCGAACACGACAAGCGCTTGATCCACATTCGCGACCGCAGGCCGGATCAGCACATTGCGCCTCGGCAGAATCTCCTCCACGTTCCCCGCGATCTTCTCCTCGTCCTGCACCCGCGAAATCACCACATTGTCTCCCGGCAGCGGCTTGATCTTCACTTTCCGGAAAATCCCCTTCGCCCGGCATTCATAGATCTCCCCGTCCTCGGCGTGCACATAGTAAAATCCGCCGATCCCTCTGATTATCTTGCCCTGCATTCATACCTCTGCTTTCTGTTCTCTCTACTCTACCTGCGTAAACACAATACCCGCGTACTCAATCTTGTTCGTCGCATTTCCTGCACTGTCCAGCAGATACACGTACGCGGTCCCCGAGCTCACGCCGGACGCACCCTGGATCTGCAGCTTGTACGGGAACTGCGTCGTCCCCTCAAAGATCGTGCTCTCCCCGCTGCCCTCCTGCACCAGCGTGATCCGCACGCTCTGCCCGGCGTATCCCTCCGGAGCCTGAAGACTCGCGTTGCACTTCCACGTCCCCTGCGTCCCGTTGCTGACGGTAATATTCCCGTCGCCGCTTCCGTTTTCGCCGCCGTCCGCTGACGGGCCTGTGCTGATCACAAGCGTCACCGTGGATCCGCGCACGATATTCTCGTTCGGCTGCGCGCTCTGACGGATCACAAGTCCCTCGGCGATCTCGCTGCTCGCCTCATACTCATAGTTCGGAACGAGATCCAAAAGCTCCAGCGCCTCGACCGCCCGGTCCTTCGTGTAGCCCACCAGCGACCAGAGCTGCACGTAGTCCGCCGGATTTGGCTCCGTCTGCGGGCCCTGGCTGATGTACAGCGTCACCACATCCCCCGGCTTCACCTGCGCACCTGCCGCCGGCGTCGTCGAGATCACATGGCCAAGCTCCACGGTCTCACTGTTCTTCGTATTGTCTACCTCGCACTGCAGCCCCTTCGTCAGAAGGAATGCCTGCGCCTGGCTCTGCTCAATGTTCGTCAGGTCGTCGAGCACAAAGTCCTCGCCCTGCGGCACCACCTCATACTCCACAACCGATCCGCGCTCGACGACCGTGCCTTTCTCCGGCGACTGCGAGCACACCTGTCCCGCCGAGTACTCCGCAGACTCTGCCTCTCCCTTTTTCTTTCCCTCGAGCCCGTAGCTCTGCAGCGCCTTAAGCGCCTCCGCCTCCGTCACTCCGAGGATCCCCGGCACAGACACCGACTTGACCTCCGACTGCGACTCGGACTCCTTCTCCGTCGTCTGCGCCGGCTCCTTGCGCTCCGGCTTCGCGCTCCTGCCAAACTTCAGCAGTCCAAATGCGTTCGCGAGCAGCGCGAGAAACACGCATCCGATAATCACCGCGACGATAATCCCGCCGACCGTGACCGCCTTCTCCAGCTTCGGATTCAGCCCCACCTCGCCGTCGTCCCCGGACCTGCGATGATGGTTCAGGCCGCCCTTGCGCTCGAGGTGAAAGGATTCGTCCTCGATCTTGTAGTCGTCCGGGTTGTCGTACACGTCGTAATACGGGTCGTATGCCTGGTCCGGATCCCGGTCCTGGCCTGCATTCCACCGCTCCTGGGAATCCTCCCTGCCGCCCGGCTCGACCTCCTGATACCCGCTCTTCTGGTAATAGCTGCCCGGCTGATAGACACGGCTGCGCTGGTTCTGCGTCCCGCTCTGCTCATGCAGATCCGCCGCAGCGCCCACGTCAAGCGACTCGTCGTAGGCGGGCATCGTCTTCTCCTGCCCCTGGCCGGCCTGATGCTCGTTGATCTGCTGCAGATCCCCCTTCGACATGACGATCGTCCGCGACGTGTTGTCAGGGCTCTTCTGCGTCACAAAATTGCCGTCCGGGTTCACCAGCGACTCCCGCAGATCCCGGATCACCTCCGCCATATTGGAGTATCTGCGGTCCGGGCTCTTCTGGGTGCACTTCAGCACGATCTCGTTCGTGCTGTACGGGATCTCCGGCACCTCCTCCTTCGGCCCGTGCAGCTCCTCCTGCAGATGCTTGATCGCCACCGCGACCGCCGTGTCCCCGTCAAACGGGACGTGTCCGGTCAGCATCTCGTACATCGTGATGCCGAGCGAGTAGATATCGCTCTTCTGATCGCTGTAGCCGCCGCGCGACTGCTCCGGCGAACTGTAGTGCACCGACCCCATCACACTGGAATTGATGGTGTTCGACGATGACGCGCGGGCGATACCGAAATCGGCCACCTTCACCCGGCCATCCGTAGAAATGATGATATTCTGCGGCTTGATATCCCTGTGGATAATCCCGTTGTTGTGCGCGGCCTCGATCCCTGCAGAGATCTGCAGCGCAACGCTCGTCGCCTCGCGCACCGACAGCCGCCCCTTGTTGTGAATATATTCCTTGAGCGTGATTCCCTCGACGAGCTCCATCACAATATAGTAGATCCCGGCTTCCTCCCCGGTGTCGTAGATATTGACGATGTTCGCATGCGCCAGCCCCGCCGCGGACTGCGCTTCCACGCGGAACTTTGAGATGAACTCCCGGTCATCCCGAAATTCCTTCTTGAGCACCTTGACCGCGACAAAACGGTTCAGCTTGTGATCCTTCGCCTTGTAGACGTCCGCCATACCGCCAGAGCCGATCCTGGATATCACTTCATATCTGTTCTGTATAAACATTCCGACCTTCAGCATATTCTTTCCCCACTAACCTCTTTATCCATCCTGCGATCCGACAAGGGATCTGTTGCCTCTTCTCATCCGCCTACCTGTCCCTAATACTCTGCCAGCACCACGGAGATGTTGTCCTTTCCCCCGTTCCGGTTCGCCTCTGTCACGAGGCGGTTCGCAGCCTCCTTGATCGAATCGCTCTTTCTGACGATCTGAAGAATGTCCTCATCCTCCACCATATTGGTCAGCCCATCCGAGCACAGCAGCACTTTATCTCCCTTTTCCAGCTTTACATCGAAAAAATCCACGCGCACCGGCACCCGCACGCCGACTGCGCGCGTGATGACATTCCGGTCCGGATGGCTCCTTGCATCCTTCCTCTGCAGCTCCCCGACGCGAATCATCTCCTCCACGAGAGAGTGATCGCGCGTGATCTGTTCAATTTCCTGGTCGATCAGGTACAGCCTGCTGTCCCCCACATTCGCCACATACAGATATTCGTCCTTTATCGTCGCCGCCACGAGCGTCGTCCCCATCCCCTCATACTCCTTGGCCGTGCGCGCCTTTTCCATCACAAGCTCATTCGCGTGGTGAATGGCGTTCCCGAGCAGCGGGATCGGGCGCTCCTCCTGCGCCTTCTCTATGTAATCGACCATCAACTCCACCGTATAGCGCGATGCCAGATCACCGGCATTGTGTCCGCCCATCCCATCCGCCACAATGAGCAGATTTTTCAGGTTCCCGACCGGCTGATCCGAGGCGTAGACAAAGTCCTGGTTCATGGACCGCTGTCTTCCGATATCTGTAATGCTATACGCTTTCATTCCCATCTTTCCCCTTTTTCTAATTCTCATCTATATAACTCTTTCTGAGCTGGCCGCAGGCTCCGTTGATATCCCGACCCATCTCTCTTCTAATAGTAGCATTTATTCCGTTTTTTTCAAGTTTATTTTGAAATGCTTCAATTACGGCCCGGTTCGACTGGACGTAGCTGCGCTCCTTGATCGGATTCACGGGGATCAGATTCACATGGCAGTTCATATCCCCGATCAGTCTGGACAGCCCGGCCGCGTCCTCCTGGGTATCGTTCACGCCGCCGACCAGGCTGTACTCGAACGTGATCCTCCGCCCGGTCTGCGCGAAATAGTACCGGCACGCGTCCAGCACCTCGTGAATCTCGTACTTGTACGCGATCGGCATCAGCTCCTTGCGCTTCTCCTGGCTGGACGCGTGCAGCGAGAGCGCCAGCGTGATCTGCAGCCGTTCGTCCGCCAGCCTCCGGATATTCTCTACGATCCCACACGTCGAGACGGTTATGTTTCTCTGGCTGATGTGGAGCCCGTGCTCATCGGACAGCAGCCTCACAAACTGCAGCAGATTCTCGTAGTTGTCGAGCGGCTCTCCGGTCCCCATCACGACCACATTCGACACCCGCTCCCCTGTGATCCTCTGAATGCGGTAAATCTGGTCGAGCATCTCCGACGGGCTCAGCTCTCTCGTCAGCCCGCCCAGGGTCGACGCGCAGAACCGGCAGCCCATCCGACAGCCGACCTGCGACGAGATGCACACAGAATTTCCGTGGTGGTACCGCATCAGCACACTCTCGATCACGTTTCCGTCCGAGAGCCGGAACAGATACTTCTCCGTGCCGTCGATGCCCGACACCAGACGCTGCACCACGGTATGGCAGGTGTACGCGCACCGCTCCGCCAGCTTCGCGCGCAGCCCCTTGGGCAGATTCGTCATCTCGTCAAAGCTCTCCGCCAGTTTCTCATGCATCCACTGGTAGAGCTGCTTCGCGCGGAACCCTTTCTCCCCCAGCTCCAGGACCAGGGACTGCACCTGCTCGTAATCCAAAGATTTGATATCCGTCTTCTCCATACTCTCCACCCAAATTCAATGCCCGGCAGGACCAGGGCACGCCCTGTGCTGCCGCATCTCTCATTCTCTCCCGTCAGTCCAAATACTCGATGCCCTCCTCGGCTTCGAGCATCCCGTCGTCCTCCTCATAGTGTGCGGACGGCTCCCAGTCCGCGTTCGCACGATTTCCAGACTCTGATTGTTTTTCCTGCTCGTACGCCGGATTCGTCTCCGGCCGGTTTTCCTCATTTCGAAGCTCTGTCCTGAACCGTACTGGCTCCTCATACGGCAACACATCCGCTCCGAGCCGTTCTGCCTCCTCGTACGCCGGCTCTTCCGTCTCGGACCAGCTTTCCTCCTCGTACGCCGGCTCGTCCGTCTCGGACCAGCTTTCCTCCTCGTACGCCGGCTCGTCCTCCAGTCTGCGCAGACGCGCGATGAAAAAGCCGTCCGACTCATGCACGCCGGGGAGCAGCTGGATGTAGCCGCCTGAGGTCGTCTTGCACTTCAAATCATCGCACAGATATGGGTCGATGCTCTCGAGCTCAAACGGGTAATTTTCCAGGAACCACTTGATATTGTACTGGTTCTCATCCGCCCCGACGGTGCAGGTGCTGTAGATCAGCACGCCGCCCGGCCGCACATACTCCTGCACGACGGACAGGATCTTCCGCTGCAGCCGTATGATGTCCGTCTGGCGCTTTTCCGACATCTTGTACTTGATGTCCTGCTTTTTCCCGATCACGCCGAGCCCGGAACACGGCACGTCCGCGAGCACGATGTCCGCCTTCTGAAACGACTCCTCATCGTACAGCGTCGCATCCTTCACGACCGCGCGGATGTTGATCGCATTGCTGCGCTCAATATTCTCCTGCATCAGCCGCACCTTCTGCTCCGAGATGTCCCGCGCCTCGACGTACCCGCTGCCCATCAGTTTTTCGGAAATATGCAGCGCCTTCCCGCCCGGAGCCGCGCACACGTCGATGCAGTAGTCTCCCCAGTTCGGCGCGGCCACCTCCGCGACCAGCATCGAGCTGATATCCTGCACCTGAATCCAGCCCTTCTTGAACGCGGACACGGCGCGGATATAATTGTAATCGGAAATGATGAGCGCGTACTCGAGATACGGATGCTCCCGCACCGTGATCCCGTCCCGCTCAAGCTCCGCGATGATCTCCTCCCTCGAGGCCTTCTGTAGGTTGCAGCGCACCACAGTCCCCTTCTCCATGTGGGAATCCCGACAGATCTTCTCGGTCGTGGCGTAGCCAAACTGAGCGACCCACTTGCTCAGCATCCAGACCGGGAACGAGTATTTGACCGAGAGGTAATGCAGCGGCTCCTTCGCCGGGTCCGGGTAGCGCACCTGGCTGAGCCTGCGCGCCATGTTCCGCAGCACACCGTTCACAAAGCCCTTCAGATTGTAAAAGCCTCTGCGCTGCGCGAGCTTTACCGCCTCATTGCAGACCGCGGAATCCGGCACGCTGTCCATATATTTGAGCTGATAGACCGACATCCGCAGAAGGTTGCGGATCAGCGGCTTCATATTGTAGACCGGAACATTCGAAAACTGCTCGATGATATAGTCGAGCTGAATCATGTGCTCCAGCGTGCCCTCGACCACCCGGGAGATAAAGGCGCGGTCGCGCTTTTCCAGGTACTGATATTTCTCGAGTACCTCGCGCAGCACCACATGGCTGTACGCTTCCTCCTCCGTGATCTCCTGCAGGATCCCAAGTGCAAGTTCTCTGATGTTTACCGGTTTAGTCACGATCTCTTCTTCCTCCTGCCAGAATAATCAGGCGCAGCAGCTGCAGAATCGACGCCGCAAGGCTCGCCACATACGTGAGCGCCGCCGCCCTGAGCACTTTTCTCCCGCCCGAGAGCTCCTCATCGCCCAGAATATGACTGCCCTCCAGGATCCTGAGCGCCCGCGAGGACGCGTTAAACTCAACGGGAAGCGTCACAAGCTGAAACAGCACCGCGAGGGAAAACAGCACAATGCCGACGGTCACGAGCGGACGGATGGAGAAAATCAGACCTGCGATAAAAACCGGCCAGGACAGAGACGAGCCGAAGTTTGCGAGCGGCACAAGCGTGCTGCGCAGCACCAGGGGTCCGTAGTGCAGCTGATGCTGGATCGCATGGCCGCACTCATGCGCCGCCACACAGACCGCGGCGACCGAATTGGACCCGTACGTGCTGTCCGAGAGCCGCAGGGTCTTGGAGCGCGGGTCATAGTGGTCCGTCAGATCCCCTGCTACCCGCGAAATTGCGACATTGTAAATCCCCGCATCGTGCAGCACACGCTCCGCCGCCATCGCCCCGGTCAGATTGCTGCGGCTGCGGATCCGCGCATAGTGGTTGAAGGTGCTCTTCACATTGGAAGAGGCAATCAAGGACAGCGCGAGCCCCGCAATCACCAGAAGGTAGGTCCAGTCAAACATGTAGCCGTACCCTCCGTACCCGAAGCCGCGGTAAAATGCATTTGAAGCAAGCAGACACATAAAATCACTCCTTTTCCCTGTTCTCAACATCCGAAACGGTCAGGCATTCCTCATAGAACCTGTATTTTCATCCGAATCGCCGTGTATCACCCGAGCTGCTCTCCGACCTCCACCGGGTAGCCGCGCAGGAACGCGTCGATCGTCATCCGCTTTTTGCCCTCCGGCTGAACCTCCTCAAGCGACAGCAGACCGTCGCCGGTGCAGATCACCAGCGCCTGCTTTGTGACATATGCCACGCGCCCCGGCACACAGGTTTCGGATACTGCCGTACCACGCGGATCGCCAGCTGCACACGCCTTCGCAGAACCGGTTTCCGCCTCTCCTTCGATCGAATCGCCGACTGCCTTTGCGCTGTACTCAGACGCGCACGGATCCACGACCGACGCCGCCCAGAGTTTCAGCGTCTTCCCCCGGTAGGAGGTGTACGCGCTCGGCCAGGGGTTCAGGCCGCGGATCAGGCACTCGAGCTCCTTCGCCCCTTTGTTCCAGTCGATCCGCCCGGACTGCTTCGTCAACATCGCGGCGTACTCCGTGGGACTCTCCGGCGGCTGTTTTTCAAACGTCGCGCTGCCGTCCCCGAGCTGTGCAAGCGTCCGGATCAGGAGCTTTGCCCCGACGCTGCTCAGCTTGTCAAACAGGCTCCCGCCCGTCTCTTTCGGATCCAGCGCCACCGTCTCCTTCAGAATCATATCTCCGGTGTCCAGACCCTCATCCATCCGCATCGTCGTGACGCCGGATACCGGATCGCCGTTGATCACCGCCCACTGGATCGGCGCGGCGCCGCGATACGCCGGGAGCAGCGACGCGTGGACGTTGATGCAGCCGTACCGGGGCAGCTCCAGGATCGCCTTCGGGATCAGCTGGCCAAACGCGACGACCACGATCACATCGGGCCGCAGCTCCTCAAGCACCGACACCCACTGCGGCTCGCGCACCTTTACCGGCTGGTAGACCGGAATCCCATGCGCCGCCGCCAGCTCCTTGACCGGCGGCATCTGCACGGATTTCCCGCGGCCCTTTGGCTTATCCGGCTGCGTGAACACGGCGCACACCTCATAGCTCGAGTCGATCAGCGCCTGCAGCGTCCCGAGGGCAAAATCCGGCGTGCCCATAAAGACTACTCTCTGAATCATGTTATCACTCCTCTTCCTCTGGCTCCTCTGTCACATCAAACAGCTCGCCCTCAACATACCGCACATACATGATCCCGTCAAGGTGGTCACACTCATGGCAGATCGCGCGCGCCAGCAGCTCCGTGCCCTCCACCTCATATTCTTCCCCATTTTCATTCATTGCACGCACCTTGACATAGTTCGGGCGCGTCACCACACCGGCCTGCCCCGGAAGGCTCAGGCAGCCCTCCTGCCCGGTCTGCTCACCGGAGGTCTCCAAAATCTCAGGGTTGATCAGCACGATCGGCCCCTCCCCAATGTCGATCACGACGATTCGCTTCAGAATCCCGACCTGCGGAGCCGCGAGGCCGACACCGTTCGCGTCGTACATCGTATCCAGCATATCTTCAATCAGCTCGCGCTCCCGCGCCGTCACCGCCTTCACCGGGCGGCACACCTTCTCCAGCTTCTCATCCCCCATAATCCTGATCTGTCTTAACGCCATCTTCTTGTCCTCCATTCTAGTCTGCTGCTGCCGGTTCAGTTCATCTCAAACTGAACCCGGATATCGGAAAATCCCGAATTAATCTCAATATATTGTTCCACCATATTTTTAACACCAATCAGCCGTCTTGTGTCTGCCTGCTTCACGTAGACGGCCTTCCGGTACACGTCGTTGATCTTCGCGATCGGCTCATCCGCCGGCCCGATCACGAGCGCCTGATATTTTCCCGCGATCTGGCGGATAAATCTGGCGAGATAGTCGACCGCGACCGCGAGCTTCTCCTCGTCCGGGGCCGCCAGGTGCACCGCCAGCAGATTCCCGGTCGGCGGATAGCCCGAAAGCCTGCGGTACGCGAGCTCCTGCTCGTAAAACGGCTCATATTCCTGCCTGGCCGCACAGACAACCGCATAGTGCTCCGGGTCGTACGTCTGAATCACGACCTCGCCCGGCTCCCGGCCTCGCCCGGCACGCCCCGCCGCCTGCGTCAGCAGCTGATACGTCCGCTCGGCCGCCCGGTAATCGCTGACATGCAGGGACAGATCCGCCGCCAGAATGCCCACCAGCGTCACCCCCGGGAAATCATGTCCCTTTACGATCATCTGTGTCCCGATCAGGATGTCCGCCTCGTGGCTGCCGAACGCGCGCAGGATTTCCGCATGTCCGTCCTTGCCCCGCGTCGTGTCCGCGTCCATCCGCAGGATCCTCGCCTCCGGGAACATCCCCTTCACGACTTCCTCAATCTGCTGCGTCCCCGCGCGGAACCCGCCGATGTACGGCGACCCGCAGACCGGACAGTGCTTTGCGGCCTGCTCCTCATACCCACAGTAATGGCAGACCATGCGCCCTCCCCTGTGAAGAGAGAGGGAGACGTCACAGTGCGGGCATTTCAGCACCGCCCCGCAGGAGCGGCAGGAGACAAAGCCCATGTAGCCGCGCCGGTTCAGAAACAGCATGGCCTGCTTTTTCTCGGCGAGCACACCGGAGAGCTTCTCATAGAGCGTCCGGCTCAGAATCGAGTGGTTGCCCTCCTTCAGTTCCGCGCGCAGATCCACCGTGTACACCGTGGGGAGCTGACCGCCGGTCGCCCGGTCGGGCAGACGAAGCAGCTCATACAGTCCGGTCTGCGCGCCGTAGTACGCCTCAAGAGACGGCGTCGCAGACCCCAGCACGAGCTGTGCCCCCTCCAGTTCGGCGCGCTTTCGCGCGACCTCCCGCGCATGGTAGCGCGGCACCGTCTCACTCTTGTACGACGGCTCATGTTCCTCGTCGATGATGATGATCCCCAGGCGCGGGAACGGCGCAAACAGCGCGGAGCGCGGCCCGATCATCACATCGATATCTCCGTCCCTGGCGCGCTCGAACTGATCGTAGCGCTCCGCCTGGGACAGCCGCGAGTGCAGGATCGAGATCCGGTCGCCAAACCTGTGATAAAACCGGATCACATTCTGGTACGTCAGCGAGATCTCCGGGATCAGCAGGATCGCCTGCTGCCCCCGCTTCAGCGCGCACGCGATCAGCTCCATGTAGACCGCGGTCTTGCCGCTGCCCGTCACCCCGTGCAGGAGATACCGGCCGCCGCCGCTCTCCCACCGGGAGCACACCGCATCCACCGCCGCCTGCTGCGCCGCGTTCAGGCGGAACCCGCCGGCATTGTGCTCGTCAGCCGCCGCTTTGCTCCCGTCCGCATCCTGCCTGCCAACCGCTGCACTTCTTCGCGATTCCTCCTGCAGCTGCCTCAGCACAGCCGGCGTCCGGTAGATCTGCTCCGTCTCACAGGCGACGATTCCCTGCTCTGCGAGCGGCTTCCAAACGGACGGTGTGATCTTCAGGCTTCCCGTCACGATCTCCATCGGGAGCGCCGGCTCCGCGAGCAGCGCCTCCAGAAGCCGTGCGCGCGCCGTCTGATGCTTCTGCCTGCAGCGCGCCAGGACCTCCTGCGCCTCCCCGGCCGGCAGACGCAGCACCAGCTTCCGTTTCTTCTTCGGAGCTGCCTGCTCCCGGAAGGGGAGCACCGTCCGCAGCGCCTGCACCGCAGTCGACCCGTAATAGTCCCGCATCCACAGCGCGAGCGCCGTCAGCTTCGACTCTGCCCCCGCGAGCGAGGTCTCGACCTGCAGGATCGTCTTGAGCTTCTCCGGCGCGCACGCCGCGTGGTCCGTGATCCGAAGCACGTAGCCCTTTTTCGGGTGATCCCCCCGGCCAAACGGCACCAGCACGACATTGCCCGGCTCGAGCGTCTCGGCGAGCTCCCCCGGAACCCGGTACTGGAAGGTCTGATCCAGCCTGCTGTGTGCGATATCAATAATGATATCCGCGTACAAATTCATCGTGCCGCCTTCCGATCCTCTTCCAGGATCTCCGCGATCAGCACGCGCTCATCCATCGGGTATTTCTTTCCCTCGATCTCCTGGTAGTCCTCATGGCCCTTGCCGGCGAGGATGATCACATCCCCCGGCTGCCCGTGATGGATCGCGTACGCGATCGCCTCCCTCCGGTTCGCGATCGTGATGTATGTTCCGTCCGTCTTCTCGATGCCGGTCACGATATCCGCGATGATATCCTCCGGCTTCTCGTAGCGTGGATTGTCCGAGGTGATGATCGTGAAATCGGCCAGCCGCCCGGACACCTCGCCCATCTCGTAACGGCGCAGCTTCGACCGGTTCCCGCCGCACCCGAACATGCAGACCAGCCGCTTCGGATGGTACTCCCGGAGCGTCGTCAGCAGGCTCTCAAGCGCCATCGCGTTGTGCGCATAGTCGATCATCAGCGTAAAGTCATCCGACACCTGCACCTTCTCGACGCGTCCCTTAACCTTCGCCGCCTTCAGCGCTTTCCTGATATTCTCCTCACTCACCTGAAAATGGCGGCAGATCGCGATCGCGGTCAGCGAATTGTACACGCTGAATTTGCCCGGGATGTCGACCTCCACGTCGAAGTGCAGCTTCCCCGTCACGGTATAGCGGATGCCCAGATAGCCCGGCCGTCCGACCAGCTCCGGGTGCTCAGCCCGCAAATCCACGCCCTCGGAGAGCCCGAAGGTCTCCACCTCGCACGTGTGCCCTTTCAGGATCTGCTCCAGGTGCGGGTCGTCCCCGTTCATAATCCCGACCCTGCACTGGCGGAACAGCAGTCCCTTGCACGCGATGTAATCCTCAAAGCTCGCATGCTCGGCCGGTCCGATGTGATCCGGCTCGATGTTGGTAAAGATCCCCAGCTCAAACGGAATCCCGGCCGTCCGGTGCAGCATCAGCCCCTGCGAGGAAACCTCCATCACGACGATCTGACAGCCCTCGTCCGCCATCCTCCGAAAATATTCCTGTATCGTGATCGACTCCGGTGTCGTGTTGTCCGCCGGGATCACCGTGTCTCCGATGATCGCCTCGATCGTCCCGATCAGCCCCACCTTATACCCGGCCGACTCGAGAATCGACTTCACCATGTACGTCGTCGTCGTCTTTCCCTTTGTCCCGGTGATACCGATAATCTTCATCTGCTCCGCCGGATAGCCATAGTACGCAGCCGAGATGACTGCCATCGCATATCTGGTATCTGCGACCTGGATCACCGTCACATCCTCCGGCACCTCGACCGGCTCCTCCACCAGGAGCACCTTCGCCCCCTTTGCTGCCACATCCGCGGCATATTTGTGTCCGTCCGTCACCGCTCCTCTGATACAAAAGAATAAGGAGCCGTCCTTCGCTCTGCGCGAATCATTGACAATATCGCGCACCTCGACCTCCATCGGCCCCTGCAGGCAGCGATACTCCAAGCGTTCCAACAGCTTTTCCAGTTTCATTCGGATCCCTCCGTCCTCGGTTCATTTTACGTTTACCCTATATTTTATCATGTATGCAAAGACACCACAAGGAAAAAAACTATTAATTCCCGCCGCACAGAAAAAGTTATAATTCAATCGGGACGCCATGCAAGCCACAGACCCGCTTGCTACGCAAGCTAGCACGGTCTGTCTTACCATTTTTTATGCATGGCTGAACTGTAACTCAAAAACCAGTTCAGCACCCTGCTGCCGTCCACCGTGTCCGTCCTCGCATGCGCAAAACACATCCGCTCCGGGTGCCACTGGACGGAGAAAACCGGGAGCGTCTCATGCACAAGCGCCTCCGCCACACCGTCCTCCGACCAGGACACGACGTGAAGGCCGTCCCCGATCCGGCCGAGCGCCTGGTGGTGGGCGCTGTTCGTCGAAAAATGTGTGCCGTACAGCTGTCCGAGCCAGGAGTCCGCCTCGGCGACCGTCCCGTGCACGTTATCCGCCCCGTTCTGCCTCCTGTGCACCGCATTTTTTTCTCCGAGATCCTGAATCAAGCTGCCGCCAAAATAGACATTCAGCACCTGATGCCCGCGGCAGATGCCGAAAATCGGCTTTTTTGCCGCCACAAAGCGCCCGATCGCCTCGAACTGCAGCGCATCCAGCGCGTCGTCGATCCCCTCGCTGCCCTGGTTCTCCTCCCCGAAGCGCGCCGGGTTGATGTCATCGCCCCCCGGAATCAGCAGCCCGTCGTAGTCCGCCGGATCACACGGCTCGCCGGTCAGCACCGGCTCTGCCCCCAGCTGCCGCAGCGCATTCTCATAGTTCTGGTTCGGCAGCGAAAAGACCGGCAGCGCGATCCGCAGCCTCCTGCCGTCCCCTGACCCCTTCATTCCTTCCGTCTCCATCCGCTCTGTCATCCCTTCTGCCATCCTTTCCCGGTTGATCTCTATGTTTATTCCTGATGTTTGATGTTCTGCTTCTATATATACATGTGCTGTCTGTACCGCCGCTTTCAAGCAGTACCTTCTATACTATAGCACAAATTTTCATAATCGGCAGAAAAAGCTTTTTGTTTCATCCGATTGACTTTCTTCTCTTCTGTTGTTATGATGAAATCAAATCACTGATCGTATCAAAAGGAGTGAACTACAATGAAGAAAAAAGGAATGTGGGGAGTTCTGTCCATTCTGCTTCTGGCGTTCGTTCTGTCATGTCCCGTGCTGGCGGCTACCCCGCTTTCTGCTCATGGCAGGCTGTCTGTGAAGGGAACGAAGCTGGTGGACTCCGAAGGGAAAACGTTCCAGATCAAGGGCGTCAGCACGCACGGCCTTTCCTGGTACCCGGAATATGTCTCAAAAGAAGCATTTAAAGATCTGCGTGACAAATGGGGCGTAAACACGGTGCGGCTCGCCATGTACACGGCAGAGTACAACGGTTACTGTGTCGCAGGCTCCCAGAACCAGAAAACGCTGAAGAACCGGATCGACGCCGGAGTGAAGGCAGCCACGGATCTCGGCATGTACGTGATTATCGACTGGCACACGTTAAGCGACGGAAATCCGAACACCTACAAGAAACAATCCATTTCCTTCTTTAAGGCGATGGCAAAAAAATACAAAGGACACAAAAATGTCATTTACGAGATCTGCAACGAGCCAAACGGCGGCACTTCATGGAGCCAGGTGAAATCCTATGCCCAGTCCGTGATCAAGGAGATCCGCAAAATTGACAAACATGCCGTGATCCTGGTAGGTACACCGACCTGGTCGCAGGATGTCGACATCGCGGCAAAAAGCCCGATCAAGGGCTACAAGAACATCATGTATACGCTGCATTTCTATGCGAATACACACAGGGATTCCTATCGGTCAAAGGCAGAAACCGCGATCAAGGCAGGGCTGCCTCTGCTGGTCAGCGAATTCGGCATCTCAAGTGCCTCCGGCAGCGGCGGGGTCAATGAAAGCGAGGGCACGAAGTGGATCTCGTTTCTGAACAAGCACGGCATCGGCTATGTGGCATGGAATCTTTCGAATAAAAATGAGTCCTGCGCCCTGATCAAGAGCAGCTGCAGCAAGAAATCCGGCTGGACGTCCTCCGATCTGTCAAAGTCCGGCAAATGGCTCGTGCGCACCTACCAGGGAAGCCTGGATCAGTCCTCCGGACAATCTGCCTCTTCCCAGAAGCCGGCTTCCGATAGCAAACCGTCCGCATCCAAAGCCAAGACCGTAAGCGGCGCCTCCAAATCCTGCAGGGCATCTGTAAAGGCCGTCAACTCCTGGAAAAGCGGAAAGCGCTATTTTACACACTACACGCTGACGATCAAGAACAACACAAAGAAGGATGTCAAGAGCTGGAAAGTGAGGATCAACTTCAAAAAATCCATCAAAAAATCCTCTGAATGGAACGGTGTCTATACCTATAAAAGCAAGTACCTCACAATCAAGCCCCTTTCCTGGAATAAACGGATTCCTGCAAAAGGGAAAGTGACCGATATCGGTTTTATTGTATCCTCCACCTCAAAAACGAATCTTGTGACATCCGTGAAGCTTCAATGACACGTTTCCGCACGGCGCTGTCCGTCTGACGCGAAAATGCTCTGAATGCGTCCCCGCGAACCACGAAAAACCTTCGCGACTCAGGACACATTCAGAGCATTTCGCACAGTTTCCGGTTTTTTTACAGCTTCCGTTCACTTTTTACACGTTCGGCTGCTTTTGCCGTTTACAGATTCGTATATCCCATCAGATATGCGTCCACTTCCTTCGCGGCCTCCCGGCCCTCGCGGATCGCCCAGACGACGAGCGACTGGCCGCGGTGCATGTCGCCTGCGGTGAAGACCTTCGGCACGCTCGTCGCAAAATGGCCCTCCTGCGTCGCCACGTTGGTGCGCGGGTTCAGCTCGACCTTGAAGGCATCGGTCACATACCTCTGTGAGCCGAGGAAGCCTGCCGCGATCAGCACCAGATCTGCCTTGACCGTCTCCTCGCTTCCCTCGACCGGCACCATCATCATGCGCCCGGTCTTCTCGTCCCGCTTCGACTCCAGCTTCTGGAGCACGGCCCTCGTGAGCTCTCCCTTCTTATTCATGAGGAACTCCTTCACCGTGGTCTGGTAGAGCCGCGGGTCATGGCCGAAGACCGCGATCGCCTCCTGCTGGCCGTAGTCCGTCTTGCAGACTCTGGGCCACTGCGGCCACGGGTTGCCCGGCGCCCTCGTATCCGGCGCCTTGGGCATCATCTCGAGCTGCGTCACGGATGCCGCCCCCAGCCGGATCGACGTGCCGACACAGTCGTTGCCGGTGTCGCCGCCTCCGATGACAATCACATGCTTTCCCTTCGCCGAAATAAATTTCTTGTCCTCAAACTTGGAATCGAGCAGGCTCTTCGTCGTCGCCTTGAGGAAATCGACCGCAAAATAGATTCCCTTCGCCTCGCGGCCCGGCGCCTTGATGTCGCGCGGGTTGGAAGCGCCGCAGGCCAGCACGACCGCGTCGTATTTCTCCAGCAGCTCCTCCGCCTTGACGGTTCCACCGATGTCCGCGTTCGTCACAAACGAAATCCCCTCGGCCTCCATGACCGCAAGCCTGCGGTCGATCACCCGCTTGTCAAGCTTCATGTTCGGGATTCCGTAGCGCAGCAGCCCGCCGATCCGGTCATTCCGCTCAAACACGGTGACCTCATGGCCTCGCTTGTTGAGCTGCTGTGCCGCCGCCAGCCCGGAGGGGCCGCTGCCGACCACCGCCACGCGCTTGCCCGTGCGCACCTCCGGCGGACACGGCTTCACCAGCCCTGCCGCGTAAGCATGCTCAATGATCGCGCGCTCATTCGCCTTCGTCGCGACCGGCTCCCCGTTCAGGTTGCAGGTGCACGCCGCCTCGCACAGCGCAGGGCAGACGCGCGACGTGAACTCCGGAAACGGATGCGTCTTGGTCAGCCGCCGGTACGCCTCCTCCCAGTTGCCGTGATACACCAGGTCATTCGTCTCCGGCACCAGGTTGTTCAGCGGGCAGCCAGAGGCCATCCCGCCGATCATCATGCCCGCCTGGCAGAACGGCACGCCGCACGCCATGCACCGCGCGCCCTGCAAGCGCTGCTTCTCCAGCGAAAGCGGTGTGTGAAATTCGTCAAAATTCCGGATGCGCTCAAGCGGTGCAAGCTCCACATCATTCTCTCTCTCATACTCCAAAAATCCAGTCGGTTTTCCCATGCTCACTCACACCTCCTACTCATCGCTCTCACTCATGTTGGCGTAAAACGCCTCAATCTGTGCCTGCTCGCTGCTCAGTCCCTTTTCCTCCATCTGCACGATCGCCATCTGCATCTTCTTGTACTCGTGCGGGATGATCTTTTTGAATTTCGGGAGGTAGGCGCTGAAATCGTCGAGAATCCGCTTGCCCTTCTCCGAATTTGTATACTTCACATGCGCGCCGATGATCTCCTTGAGCTCCAGGACATCGTATTTCGAGGTGATCCGCTCGATCGCGACCATGTGTTTGTTGACCTTTGTGTACAGATCGGACGATTCGTCCAGCACGTAGACGATACCGCCGCTCATGCCCGCGGCAAAGTTCTTGCCCACGCGCCCCAGGATCACAGCGCGCCCTCCGGTCATGTACTCGCAGCCGTGGTCTCCGACGCCCTCCACGACCGCCACCGCGCCGGAGTTCCGCACACAGAAGCGCTCCCCGGCCGTGCCGTTGATGTAGGCACTTCCGCTCGTCGCACCGTACAGCGCCACATTTCCGATAATGATATTCTCATCGTGTGCATACTTGACGCCCTTTGGCGGGTAGACGATCAGCTTGCCGCCGGAGAGTCCCTTGCCGAAGTAATCGTTGCTGTCGCCGACCAGCTCGAGCGTCAGCCCTCTTGGGATGAACGCGCCGAAGCTCTGTCCGCCTGCGCCTCTGCACTTCACCGTGTACGTATCCTCCGGCAGCCCCTCCGGGTACCTCCGCGTGATCTCGGATCCAAAGATCGTGCCAAATGCGCGGTCCGTATTCTTCACTTCCAGCTCGATGCTGCGCTTCGCTCCCGTCTCAAGCGCCTGGCCGAGCTTCGCGAGCAGCACTTTCCTGTCCGGCGTCCGCTCCAGCCCGAAATCGTAGACCTTCTGCGGGTCGAACGTGACCTTCTCACCGCCGCCCACGTACGGGTTATTGAGAATCTTCCCGAGGTCGATGGAGTAGCCCTTCTCGTTCTCGCAGACCTCTTTCTTTTTCAGCAGATCGCTCCTGCCGACCATCTCGTCGACCGTGCGGAAGCCCAGCTTCGCCATGTACTCCCGCAGATCCTGCGCGATAAAACGCATGAAATTCACGACGTACTCCGGCTTGCCACGGAACCGCTTTCTCAGCTCCGGGTTCTGCGTCGCCACGCCGACCGGACACGTGTCGAGGTTGCAGACACGCATCATCACGCAGCCCATCGTCACGAGCGGCCCGGTCGCAAAGCCAAACTCCTCCGCCCCGAGCAGTGCCGCAATCGCGACGTCCCGGCCGCTCATCAGCTTGCCGTCCGTCTCGATCCGCACCTTGTTGCGCAGCCCGTTCAGGATCAGCGTCTGGTGCGTCTCCGCCACGCCGAGCTCCCACGGAAGTCCGGCATTGTGGATGGAGCTCTGCGGCGCCGCGCCAGTGCCGCCGTCATACCCGGAGATCAGGATCACCTGCGCGCCGGCTTTCGCCACACCGGCAGCGACCGTGCCGACGCCCGCCTCCGAGACGAGCTTCACGGAGATGTCCGCCTGGCAGTTTGCGTTTTTCAGATCGTAGATCAGCTGCGCCAGATCCTCAATCGAGTAGATATCATGGTGCGGCGGCGGGGAGATCAGGCTGACTCCCGGCGTCGACATCCTCGTCTTCGCGATCCACGGGTAGACCTTCTTGCCCGGCAGATGGCCGCCCTCGCCCGGCTTCGCGCCCTGGGCCATCTTGATCTGGATCTCCTTCGCGCTCACGAGGTAGCGCGAGGTCACGCCAAACCGTCCGGAGGCTACCTGCTTGATCGCCGAGCACCGGTTCTTGCCGTCCGGCCCGATCACCAGACGATCCAAACTCTCACCGCCCTCGCCCGTGTTCGATTTGCCGTGCAGCAGATTCATCGCGATCGCCAGCGTCTCATGTGCCTCCTGCGAGATCGACCCGTAGGACATCGCGCCTGTCTTGAAGCGGCGCACGATCGAGTCCACACTCTCGACCTCCTCGAGCGGCACGCCCTGCTCGGGGAACCGGAAGTCCATGATGCTGCGGATATAGCCGGACTCCTCCTCGTTGACCAGCTCGGTGTACTGCTTGAACATCTGATAGTTTCCGGTCTTCGTCGACTCCTGCAGCAGATGAATCGTCTGCGGATTGTACCTGTGGTGCTCGCCCGCGCTGCGCGCCTTGTGCCAGCCCATGCTGTCTAAGGTCAGATCCTCCGCAAGTCCCAGCGGGTCAAACGCCTTCGTGTGGCGCGCATCGACATCGCTCTCGATATCCTTCAGGGTGATACCGCCGATCCGGCTGACCGTGTTCGTAAAGTATTTGTCGATTACCTCCTTGCTGATGCCGATCGCCTCAAAGATCTGGGAGCCCTGATACGACTGGATCGTCGAGATTCCCATCTTGGACGCGATCTTCACGATGCCGTTGATCACTGCCTGATTGTAATCCTCCACCGCCGCGTAGTAATCCTTCTCCAGCATTCCGGACGCAATCAGCTCATGAATCGCATCCAGCGCGAGATACGGGTTGACCGCACTTGCCCCGTAGCCAAGCAGCGTCGCAAAGTGGTGTACCTCCCGCGGCTCCCCGGACTCGAGGATCAGCGCGAGCGACGTCCTGCGCTTCGTCCGCACGAGATACTGATGCACCGCCGAAATCGCGAGCAGGGACGGGATCGGCATCCGGATCTCATCGACTCCCTTGTCCGTCAGGATCAGGATATTCGCGCCGTCGCGGTACGCGCGGTCCACCTCCAGAAACAGGTGGTCGATTGCCTTCTCCAGCCCTGTATTTTTATAAAACGTGATCGGGATCTCTGCGACCTTGAAGCCCGGCACTTTCATATTCTTGATCTTGAGCATGTCGGTGTTCGTCAGGATCGGGTTCTCGATCTTGAGCACCTTGCAGTTCTCCGGCTGCTCATCGAGCAGATTCCCCTCCACGCCGACGTAGACCGCCGTCGACGTGACGATCTTCTCACGGATCGCGTCAATCGGCGGATTCGTCACCTGCGCGAAGAGCTGCTTGAAGTAGTTGAACAGCGGCTGGCGGCGCTTTGAGAGCACTGCGAGCGGCGTATCGATTCCCATCGCGCTGATCCCCTCGCCGCCGTTCTCGGCCATCGTCAAAATCGACGTGCGGTAATCCTCGTAGCTGTAGCCGAAGGTCTTCATCAGACGCATCCGCCACTCGTCGGTGTACGTGTCCACGCGCTTGTTCGGGATCTTCAGCTCCTTCAGGTGCACGAGGTACTGATCCAGCCACTCACCGTACGGCTGCCGCCTTGCATAGCGGTCCTTGATCTCCTCGTCGTCGATCACACGGCCCTCGACGGTGTCGACAAGGAGCATTTTCCCAGGATGCAGCCGCTCCTTCTGAACGATCTTCGTCGGGTCAATGTCGAGCACGCCGACCTCGGAGGAGAGGATCACGTAGCCGTCGTCCGTGATATAGTAGCGCGACGGCCGCAGCCCGTTCCGGTCGAGCACCGCGCCCATGATGTCCCCGTCCGAGAACAGGATCGAGGCCGGGCCGTCCCACGGCTCCATCATCGTCGCGTAATACTGATAAAAATCAAGCTTCTTCTGCGCCATGACCTGGTTGTTCGTCCACGGCTCCGGGATTGTGATCATGACCGCGAGCGGCAGATCCATTCCGTTCATCGTCAGGAACTCCAGCGTATTGTCGAGCATGGCCGAGTCGCTGCCCTGCGTGTTGATCACCGGGAGCACCTTGTGCATATCGGCCTCCAGATATTTCGAGGACATCCGCTCCTCGCGCGCCATCATCTTGTCGGCGTTGCCCCGGATCGTGTTGATCTCGCCGTTGTGTACGATGTAGCGGTACGGGTGCGCCCGCTCCCAGCTCGGATTCGTGTTCGTGCTGAACCGGGAGTGCACGATCGCGATCGCCGACTCGTAGTCCGGATCCTGCAGATCCTTGAAGAAGGTGCGCAGCTGCCCTACCAGGAACATCCCCTTGTAGATGATCGTCCGGCTCGAGCAAGACACCACGTACGTCGTGTCGTTCGACTGCTCAAACGTCCGGCGCACCACATACAGCCTGCGGTCGAACGGCAATCCCTTCTCGACATCCTTCGGGCGCTCCACAAAAGCCTGCTCGATGCACGGCATCTTCTCCAGCGCCTTCTGTCCGAGCACCTCCGGCACGGTCGGCACCTGACGCCAACCCAGGAAGGTCATCCCCTCCTTTTTGACGATGCTCTCAAACATTTTTTTCGCCTGATTCCGCTTCAGAACATCCTGCGGGAAGAAGAACATTCCGATCCCGTAGTCTCTCTCTGCATTTAAAAAGATGCCAAGGTCCGAACAGGCTTTGCGGAAGAATCTGTGCGAAATCTGTAACATGATTCCTACTCCGTCACCTGTTTTTCCCTCGGCATCTTTGCCGGCTCTGTGCTCTAAATTTTCAACGATACTCAGTGCGTTCTCCACTGTCTGGTGAGTCTTCTGCCCTTTGATGTTTACGACTGCCCCGATTCCGCAGTTATCATGCTCGAAACGCGGATCATACAACCCCGGCAGCCCGGAACACTCACAGACGGGACGCGATGTCTGTCTTGTATCCATCCTGTCTCCTCCCGTGTTTGGTATTGAGTTGGTGATACTATACACCATCTCAGGCGATCTGTAAATATAAAATTTTTGGTTCGTTGTCAGATAATTTGAATATTTTCTTGTTTTGCTCTTTATATCTGGTATTTTAAAATAATATATATTGTTTTTCTATGTTTCGACACAATTCAGTTCAAAAAAGGAACCGTCTTCTCTGATTCTTTAGATAAAAAACAAAAAGAGGTTCCGTTTCAAATACTGTGGATCAGCAAAAAACGGGGATTCCTCTTTTTTCTAACGAGATAAGACGGTACATCCGGCCGGAATGACTTTTGGGAGAGCACCTTCAGCGGTCTGTCATAATACGCTCTGAAGGATATTGAGCAGCGTCAACCTACACTCTGAATGATATTGAGCAGCGTCATAATACACTCTGAATGATATTGAGCAGAACTGCCGTCAGATTTGCTCCCATGTGAAAGGACACGGGATATCCGAACCAGTCTCCCTTCTCGTAGACCAGCGCCAGAAAAAGCGCCAGCGGGAATACAAACACCATCTGGATCACATTGCCGTGATAGACCGCAAACAGGAGCGCAGAAAAAAAGATCGCCTGGCGAACGGTGAGCAGCCGCTTCATGCGGGTATAGATCAGCGCGCGGAATATCAACTCCTCCGCGACCGGCACCACAATCCCCAGCCCGATCACCTGCACCGCCAGCTGCCCGGCAAAGAGCTGCTCCTGAACGGCATTGGAAAAATGCTCCTGCAGCCCAAGCAGCAGCAGGACTCTGCTCCACGCCAGATTCAAAATGCCGCCCAGCGCAAAACATCCCACGGCATACCGTGCACGCCTGTCAAAGGGAATGCGATTACTGGCCGACCTGACTGTGCCTGCTTTGGCTCTATCCGATCTGACTCCGTATCCCTCGACTCCGGATAATCTGTCGATGCCTTGCGTCTGCTGCACGTCCCGCTTCCACATCCACACCGCAACCGGGATTACAAAGACTGCCGTCACCGTCGTGCCCAGAGATGCATCCGCTCTGATTCCGGGCAGTGCCGTCATCAGAATCACGGTGCACTCCGAAAGCGCCAAGTGAAGCAGCAACGGAGTTACAATCGACCAAAGTGCACGAAACATAATCCGTCCTCCATCTCCTTTCCCTTTCCGGGATATTCCTGTCGTTCACAGTAGATCCGGCGGCAGAGAAAGCATCGTTGGCCTCCTCTTTCCACCGCTGCCTGACAAAAACACCTCGTCGTCAACAAACCGTTCTGCCAAAATAAACAATCCAGCCAGAAAAATAAACAATCACGCCAGAAATAAGAATGGCAGGAGTCCTGCCGCAACATACAACCTGACGCAAACTCACCCCTGCGATACCTGACCAAAACTTCAGCTATCGCATCGGTGGTTGTCAGTGATTCCGCGGCCCTCGCCCCCTGCCCATCCTATATCTTTTGTTCCTACGTCTTTTGATCCTATCCCATTTGATCCTGTGCTATTCCGGAATGACCTGCAGCTCCATCGCCGTAACGTGCCACGCTGCATCATAGAAGGACATCGTCAGCTTCGCAGTGGCGTCACCGCCATGCTCCACCAGCTCGGTCATCTGTACCGGTGTACCGTCCTCCTGAAGCTCCTCTGTATCGATCAACTGATCCTGGCGCACGACATAGTGATACGCCAACGTCATCTCCAGGCTGATCGCGCCGTTCTCGTCCTCTGTGAAGACCAGATCGCCGAACTGCGGCGCAAAATTGGAAACCGCCACATTCCGGAAGGACGCATCCTCCGTATGGAATTTATCTCCCTGCTTCTTGATCAGTTCCTCGGCCGACTCCTGACATGCCTTCAAAAGCTCGTCCGGATCGTCCAGCTGTTCCTTCGCCGCGGAGGCATAGACTGCCTTCAGCAGCTTCACTCCCAGTTCCGTACACTCCTGCTTCGCCGTCTCTTTAAGCGGCATCTTCGCCGTATAATCGGCGCTGCCGGACAGCGCATCCAATGTCGCATTCACCGACTCAAGCGCCGGATGGCGGACCACAAGGCTGATCTTCCCCGGAATCAAAGTCGGAATGTGATAGCTGTCAAACGATGCCTGCACGCCCTCCCGCACAATCCAGGAAGTATCTGCCGGCTCCGCATCCAGATATACGGTGGAGCCTGCCGGAACGGTCAGAACAAAGTCCTTCACCATACAGTGCTCAGCCAGAACCTTCCAGCGGTCAAACACCCCAAGCACCTGCTCCGACTGCTTTTTCACCGTGAAGCGCTCTTCCTGCTGCACTTCACCCGCCGCATCCTTGAACTTCACATCATAATCCACATACTCATTTCCGTTATTGTCTCTGCGCTTTTCCGCCTCTGTCAGCTCGCAGGAAGCATAGAGGCTGTATTTCTTTGCCTCAAGTGCTCCGGTATACTGCTCCAAAGAGAGCTGCTGTGTCTCCGACTGATCCAGATAGGTGTACGCCTTGTCCACACTGTTGTCAATCAGCATGGACAGATAATGCTGCATGGCATACTCTGCCGTACTCTGCCTGCTCGCCTGCCAGGACGCAGCGCCGCCTCCCGCCGCGGCAATGACCACCAGAAGAATCAATATTTTGATCAAAACTCTCTTAAATACTTTCATGTTCTCCCCTCCCCTAATTACCGGCAAGCGCCGCTTCATAATTCAGAATGACCTTCAGATTTGCCTCCTCGTAGTCATTCAGGTAGTAGAACATGTTCGCATCAAACTCATCCGGATCGTACGTCGGCACATACCACGACCTCTGGCTGAAATAATCTCTGAGGTCCTGTGAGCGGAAGATTCTTCCATGCAGCGCAAAGATCTCATTTCGGATCAATCGAAGCTGACCGGCACTGTAATTGTACAGCTCGCTCTCATCAATGTAGCGGCTGCTGATCCCCCAGAGAATCACCTCATCCGGCGTCCACGCGCCGTCATTCCCTGAACCGCCGCCGTTCGAGCTGCCACCATTTGAACTGCCGCCGTTCGAGCTGCCGCCTCCCGAGCCGCCATCCGAATAGCTGTAATCTCCGTTGCCCGGATCCTGGATCACGATCGGCTGCTGCCAGCTGCCGCCGGAGCTCCCATCTCCGGAACCGCTGCCATCCCAGCTGCCTCCGTCCCCGGAGCTGCCGTCCCAGCTGCCGCCCGAACCGCTATCCCCGGAACCACTGCTATCCCAGTCGCCTCCTGAGCCGCCGTCGTCGGTACCACTGTCGTCCCAGCTGCCTCCGTCCCCGGAACCGCCGTCTCCCGCGTTTTCTCCCTCTCCGGAAGTACCGTCTCCGCTTTCAATCACGTTGCCGTTCTCATCCGTCTCCGGCTGCTCGGTCTCGGGCTCCGTCTGTTTCGGCGCCTCAGTCTCCGCACCCTTCACAACACTGCCGGAAGCGGTCACCGTAAACGGATCGGTCTCATACGTGCGCTCGACTGCCTTTTCCGGCGCAAGCTCCTTCTTCGCGTCTGTCTCCGTCGTGCGCTCAGTCGACGGCATCTTCAGCAGCACCTGATCCGACATCACGACATCCGCCGCAAAAAAAGATGCACCCGCAGCCAGCACACAACCGATGATAAATCCGCTGTTTCTTTTTATCATATTTTTCCTCTTCATTATTTATATCTCACCCCTTCAAGGGGCATCATAGCACAGTTGTCAAAAAATGTCCACGAAAACTCTATTTTTTGTGTTTGCGAAACGGCAGAAGGCAGACCAGCAAGGTCACTCCGAACAGGATTGCGCCAAAACAAAGAAGCAATTTGCCGCGCCGTTCCCGCTCCTGCACATCGGCCGAAAAAAGAGTCCGAAGTCCCGTCCGATTTTCCCCGTCCGAATCCCCGCGCGCCGCCTCCACGTACCGCTCTGCCTCCTGAAATTTCCCGGCCACCGTCTCCGCGGTTTCTGCTGCTTCTGGCGCTCCTGTCAGCCGGAATTCTGCCTTCGAATCATCCTGGAGCGAAAGCAGGCGAGCCGCTTCCTTCTCTCTTGCACTGGCGCGCACCTTTTCGTACGGCAGGATGGCCGATTCTCCCATGCCGATATACACAGGAATCTCCTGGCTCCAATACTCATTTCCCGCCAGATCGCCGACCTGCACCTGAATCGTCTTCCAGTCATTCCCAGCATCCAGGTCAAGCTTCACCGGCTCCTCCAGAGCGCTTCTCTCTGTCACTTCTTTCACCAGCTCACTGTCCTCGTACAGCCTCAAAAAACGGATTCCGACATTGTCCGTCGGCTGAAAACACGCCGTGACACGTTCTGCCTCGTACGTCTCTCCTTCTGAAATCCCTGTCACCAGACAGCCCGGCTCCGTCCAGTCCAGCACAAAGGTAACTCTCTTCCCCTGCAGTCCCGTATCGCTCTCATTCTCCGCCTGATCCCTTGAGGACAGCAGCAGCTCATATACTCCTTCTTCCTTAAAATATGCTGCCGAAATCGTATACTGATACTGTTTCCACGAGTCACGGCTGCCCTGCATCGTGACCTGATAATCGGTTCCGCGCTTCAGCTGCTTCAATTCCCCGTTTTTCCGACAAAAAATCTCGGATTCCCCAACGTAGTCAATGTTCGTCTCCAAAAACACAATCTCAGAGGGCTCTGTCAGATAATACTGCTCCAGCGTTTGCTTTGTCTGCTCTGAGAGATCGTAGACGGAGCCAAATCGGTTTACCGAGAACTCCAGCGTTCTCACTGTCGTATTCCCGGCAAGATCCTGCGCCTGCACCCGCAGGCGATATGCATCGTCATACGTTTTATCCTCCGGAAAGTCAAAATACTCCACACTGGCTCCTTCTACGGATTCCTCCGTTTTTTTTTGCTGCGGCACCTGTCCGCTGTTCGCCCCCTGAAACACGATCTCGAGCGACCCCTGGCGGTAATACGGGTCCTGACAGCTGATCCGGATCGGAACTCCGCCGGAATTTGCAGTCTGATCCAGCACACCTTCTATTCGGATCTCCGGCGGCGTCCGGTCCACACAGATCGGTTCGCTCTTCGAAAATCTCAGATTGCCGACCTGATCCTCTGTCCTCACATAGACCTGCCAGACTCCTTCCTCCTGAATCGCCAGCTGCTGCCCATCCGCGCAGTCCAGCCAGTCCGTCTCATTTCCGGCACCCGCATCGTCCTCCATCCCGCATCTCCGGACACAGTAGGCTGCCCGCTTCAACCCGCTTTTTCCGTCCGGCTCAATCGCTATCTGTACCGCAGCTGACTGTGCCGCATACGTTGTCCCGTTTTTCTGTACGCCTTCCGCCCGCAGCACCGCTTCCGGCGCCTCCCCATCCACGTAATACGGTTCCTTCTGCAACTCTGAGATGTGTGTGACCCTCCCCTGCTCATCGGTCTGACTCAGCTGAAAGGTAAGGCTGCCATCCTGCGTGACATTGCGCACGCTTCCCCCGCGATTGTACTGCGCACCTCCGGCTGGCTCTACATACACATTGCTGCCGGATCTCACCCACAGCCTGTCTCCCGCATCCCGATACCAGGCATTGCTGTCTCCGCGTATCTCATAATCCTTTCCCCTCTGAATCGGAGAGGGCGGCGGTGTAGTCTCCGGCTGTGGCTCCTCGGTTCCAGGCTGCAATTCCTCGGTCTCCGGCTGCGGCTCCGTTTCAGGTTCCGGCTGCGGCTCAAGCCCAGGTCGTAACTCAGATTCAGACTGCAGCTCTGTTTCAGATTCAGCTTGTGACCCTGTTTCCGATTCAATCTGTGACCCTGTTTCAAATTCACACTGTGACCCTGTTTCCGATTCAAGCTGTGATTCTGTTTCAAATTCACACTGTGACCCTGTTTCAGATTCGGGCTGCGCCCCTGTTTCCGATTCAAACCGTGACTCTGTTTCCGATTCAGACTGCGACTCACTTTCAAACAGCGGCTGGCCAGTCTCTTGAAAGCCGGATTCAGACTGCGGCCCCGCTTCCATCTGCAAGCCATCCTCTGACACCGGCTGTGCCTCCGTGCATGGCTCTGTCCCAGAAGTCGATTCCGTCTCCGGCTGCAGTTCTGACGCCTGTTCCGTAACCGATTGTCCTTCGGGTGCCGGCTGCTCCGTAGCATCCCATTCTGTGACCGGCTGTGTCTCTGAGGCAGGCTGATTCCCAACATTCGCTTCTGTGACCGGCTGTGTCTCTGAGGCAGAGTGATTCCCAACATTCGCTTCTGTAACCGGCTGTGTCTCTGAGGCGGACTGATTCCCAACATTCGCTTCTGTGACCGGCTGTGTCTCTGATACCAGTTGCTTCTCATATTCCGTCCCTGTTTCACTTTCTGTCTCACTCTCCGTCTCGCATTCAGTTTCTGTCTCACTCTCTGTCTCACTCACCGTCTCGCATTCGGTTTCTGTTTTCCATGCCGTCTCTGTCAAGCCATCGGCTGAGCCTCCCGACTCTGTCCCACCAGTCTCCGGCTGGCTGAGTATATCTCCTTGCTCCATATCATCCTTTTCTTTTGCGAAGCTCAGGCGGATCTCAGAGCTTCTCCTGAAACCCGACGTTGCAGTTCCTGAGGCGAAGATCAGTCCGGCTGTCAGTATCCCAGCGCCAACCAGAACGTGTACCCGCAATCCGCTCTTCTCCTGCAAATTCAAACCTCTCCCTCTTCTGTTCTTTCCATTTTTCCCCTGCTTTTTCATCCTGCTCCTCCTCATGCGTCACCGTCGTTTTCCTGTACTGGCCTGTCTTTCCACTTAAATCCATCTCTTGCTCTGATCCAATCCCCTGTTTCGATTCACACATCTATTCTAATCTGCAACCCTACTCTCATCCACACACCTACCCTGATCTACTTCTTCAAGCCACATTTCTACTCAAGCCTCTGTTCCTTCTATCCGTCCTCCCTCCTCTGTTCCTGCTTCTTCTATCTCTGCTGCCTCTGTCACTGCGATCGCTTCCTCCCCTCCCGCTCCATATGCTCTCCTCACCGCTGCCTGCGCTGCCTCACACTGTTCCTCGAGTTCGCCTCGGTACGGCTCTTCCAAATCCTGTTCTCCGGCAAACGCGCGGATCTCCTCGAGGAGCTCACACACTGCATGCTCCGCCTCCCCTCTTTCCTGCAATTCTCCCGCCTCCATGACAACGCATGCCACCAACTCCTTTGCCACCTGCCAGCGGACACGCACCTGTTCTTTCTGAAGGCTGTCTGACTTCCACAATTCGCAGAGATCCTCCCACAGCTCCCAGTATCCTGCCTGCACGGTCCCGGAATCGTCCGTCCGCCCAAGCTTCTCATAATATCCGGAAATTTTTGCGTGAATGCGCGCAGAGTCCTCCCACTCTGTCAGTTTTTCCCTGTCTGCTGCCGCCTCCTCGCTGCCAGCCACCAAATCTTCCCTGTCCACCACTAAATCTTCTCCATCCACTGCCGAATCTTCTTCGTCCACTGCCGAATCTTCTCCATCCACTGCCGAATCCCATCCATCCACTACCGAATCCCCTCCATCCACTACCGAATCCTCTCCATCCACTGCCAAAACCTCTCTATCTGATGCCAAAGCCTCACTATCTGATGCCAAATCCTCACTGTCTGATGCCAAATCCCCACTGTCTGATACCAAAGCTTCTCCGTCCGCTGCCGCCTCCCCGCTGTCCTCTGCAATCGAATCCACCGCGCGCCCAAACCATTTTGCGGCGGCTGTGCGCCCGCCTGATCCTTCGTAAAAATACCAGTACGCGAGCCCCAGCTCATACGCGAGCCTCCCATAAACCTCGCGCTGCGCCAGGAGCTGCTCCCAGACAGTCACCTGCTGCCCCGGCAGCACCGCAAACAGAAGTCTCTGCATCAGCTCCTCTTCCTCGCAATCAAACCGGTAATCCTGCAGCATCCGGTCCAGCAGGTGGAAATACAGCTCCGCATCCCCCGGGCGCAGCTGCGCCGCCTGCTCATAGCGCCCGGCCGCCTGGCCAAACCCAAGTCCATCCGCCTCATCCACAAGCGCCTCATACGTCTGCTCCCGCTCCATCCTCTGCTCTCCGCTCTCTTTCACCAGAACCCCTCCGCAAAATCCAGCCAACAGCAAGGCAATCCCAAACGCGCCTCCCACTCTCGCCCGTTTCTTCCGTCTCTGGCTCCGCAGGCGGATTCTCTGAACCGCAAGCACCAGGACACTGCTGTCCGCATAGCGGTTCTCCGGCTTGGACGCCAGACAGTTTCCGAGCAGCTCATCCGCATCGCGCATCCACCGCCGTCTGTGTCTTCTGTGTCTTCTATGTCCTCTGCATCTTCTGCGGCCCCGGCATCTTCCGTCTCTCTTCATTCCACTCTGCCCGCATCGCTCTGCACCTTTTTTCCTCTGCTCCCCTTTTTCCTTTCCCCGTCTCCCCTCCTCCCTGGAATCCGGCTGATACACGCTGCCATGCAGAAGATAGTACAGCACTGCCCCAAACCCGTACTGATCGGTCCGCGCATCCAGGAAATGTCCCTTCTGATACTGCTCCGGAGCGGCAAATCCCGGCGTCCCGCAGCAGCTCTCCGGCCTCACCCCCGGATGCCCCCGCAGTGCCGCGCCAAAATCAATCAGCACCAGCCTTCCGTCCTTTCGCCAGATCAGATTCGAGGGCTTGATATCCAGATGCAGGATCGGTGATTTTCTCTGGTGCAGATACCGCAGCACCTCTGCAAGCTGCCCGGCAATCGAAATGAAATCCGCCTCAGAGAACGACTCTCCCTCTGTCCTGCTCTCCAAAAACTCCTGAAGGCTTATCCCGCGAATATAACTCAAAATCAGCCATACGCAATCGTCCTCCTCCAGGACATCAATCACCTCAGGCAAAGACGGATGGTGCAGCTTTTTCAGCATGTTCAGCTCATGTACCTGATCCAGACCGCTCTTCCTCGGAAGCTGCTTCGCTGCCCGCAGCTGCTCTGTCGTGACATGCTGTACAAGAAATACACGCCCCTCCCCTCCGCTTCCCAGCTCCCGTATCATGCGATACTCCCGGAGAAATCTGCCTGCCGACGAAGTGTATTCCATAACCGCAGAGTCTCCCTTCTGATCCATATCAAAAGTGTCTTTATACATATAATATCAAACCATAAACAAACTATATCGAATCCCTGTACAATAGTCAATATAAATATTATAAAATGTTTATAAATATTTTTAATGAATTTCCATTATTATGTGATCTAATTAGAGACAGAACAGACAACGAGACGAAGCAATGACAAACCCAGAACCAAATCCGCCAGCATTTCCGTTTCGATCTATTCCTTACCGTTCAGCCAGCATTTCCGTTTCGATCCATTCCTTACCGTTCAGCCAAGGCTTGCATCCCGCTGCAAAGTCCGTGAGAGCGTATCAATTCAACTAAGAAAGACTTTGCTTCCCGCCGCAGGCCACTTTAAATGGGCAGATTCCGTCACCGTTCGGCCATTAGCCAAACCGTAACACATGCCGTCCGAAGCCGCCTTCCGGCATCGAAAAATGCAATTTACAAACGGGAAAAGGTGTGCTAGAGTACTTAACATACGTTTTTACAGAGAGAATCGAGGCGGAATGCAGGCTGATTACTTGCTGCTCCGTCTTCGAAAAAATACTTTGAGACAGGAGTGATTTTTTTGGCTGACAATGAGAAGACAGAATTGTTTGAACGGATGCCGATTCCGCAGGCGGTCGCGAAGCTCGCGGTGCCGACGATTTTGAGTTCCCTCGTGATGGTACTGTACAATCTGGCGGACACGTATTTCGTCGGGATGCTCGCGGATCCGGTACAAAACGCGGCTGTGACGCTGGCTGCCCCGGTGCTGCTGGCATTCAATGCGGTGAACAACCTGTTTGGGGTCGGGGCGTCGAGCATGATGAGCCGCGCGCTTGGCAGGCGAGATTATGAGACGGTTTACAGAAGCTCTGCCTTCGGATTTTACTGCTCCTTGTTCTGCGGCCTGCTGTTCTCTGCCCTGTGCATTGCCTTTCAGGGCCCGCTTCTGCAGCTGCTGGGGGCGGATGAAGTGACTCTGGATGCGACGAGACAGTACCTGCTGTGGACGGTATTCTGTGGTGCGGCTCCGGCGATTCTAAATGTCGTCATGGCATATCTCGTGCGCTCGGAAGGCTCATCGCTTCACGCAAGCATCGGCACGATGAGCGGATGCCTGCTGAACATTGTCCTTGATCCCATCTTCATCCTGCCTTGGGGACTCAATATGGGCGCGGCCGGCGCAGGGCTTGCAACCTTTCTCTCAAATTGTGTGGCATGCCTGTACTTCTTTGTGCTGCTGCGCGCGAAGAAAGGCCGGACGTTCGTCTGCATCAGCCCGAAAAAATTCAGTTTTCGAAGGGATATCGTGGCAGGCGTATGCAGCGTCGGTATTCCGGCCTCGATTCAGAATCTGCTGAATGTGACCGGGATGACGCTCCTCAACAATTTCACGTCCGGGTACGGAGCGGACGCTGTCGCCGCAATGGGGATTGCGCAGAAGATCAACATGATTCCGATGCAGATTGCGCTCGGATTTACACAGGGAATCATGCCGCTCGTGGGCTATACCTATACCAACGGAAAACAGAAACGAATGAAGGATGCGATTCTCTTCGCGGTCAAGCTAATGCTGCCGGTCACCGTTCTGGTCTGTATCGTATATTCCGCAGGTGCAGGCACAATCATCCGTGCCTTCATGGACAATCACGAGGTCATCGCCTACGGGACAAGATTCCTGCGCGGCTTCTGCCTGGCGCAGCCGCTACTGTTCCTTGATTTTCTGGCGGTGGGCGTATTTCAGGCGCTCGGCATGGGAAAATATTCGCTCGTCTTTGCCGTCATGCGCAAGATTGTGCTGGAGATCCCGGCCTTGATCCTGCTGAATCTCCTTTTCCCACTGTACGGGCTGGCGTACGCGCAGCCTGTGGCCGAGCTTGTGCTCGCAGTCGCGGCGGTGTGGATGCTTGGGAGAATCTTTAAAAAATCAGGGGCAATGGCCTGATCAGCTGAACTTTTATGATGCACCGTTTTCGCATCCGTGTCACTAAATTTCAGGCATTGTCACAAATTCAACCTTATCCCCGTTTGAAATGCCGGCATACAGCTCAGATGTAAATCTTCCAATCTCGCAATAATGTTTCACGACATACTTGGCTGTATACGGCATTTCAAGCTTCTCTATTTCTCCTATGGAAAACCATTTACATATGCCTTCATTTGAAGTGATATGCCCGTCAACGGTGTCCTTTAAATTGGCGAAAAAATAGTAGTTCTGCCTGATTTCTCCCCCGGTTCTTCTCAGCGTGACGTAGCGCAGCGACAATGATGTAATATCATCTGCTCCAATTCCGATCTCTTCTCTCATTTCCCGCAGAACACATGCTTTTGCATCATTCAACTCATCCTTCTCAAAATGTCCTCCTGCGGAGCCGACCCAAACATGGTTGACTACCTTGCCGCCTTGCCTGTACAACAGTAACATCTGATCCTCTCTCAGCAGATAAATCGAAGTCATATTCCGCAATTTTCCATTCATACAGTTCCCTCTTTGCCGCTTTCTCTAACCTTTAGACCGCGTAACGCAGATACAGATTTTTCTACTATTATCGCACCTTCCGCCAAAAACGCAAGGGGAATCACAGCTCAGGCCGCTGCGATTCCCCTGATAGCTGAAGCACGCTCCCTACATCATCGTGTCATCCCGCAGGACCTCCGCCAGATTGATATCCCGCACCTTCCGCCAGCCAAGATAGTAGGCCAGAGCCACTGTCCCAAGGATAGCCAGCAGAAAGCAGCCAACCGTGACGAGCGGCGCCTCGGCGAGAAAGAGTCCCGGCTCGACGTAGCTCGCCTGAAGCATGTACCCCGTCGCGAGAACGGCCAGCGGCAGCGTGACCAGAAACGGCCGCCCTGCGATCACCAGCGCCTCGATCCAGAACAGTTTCCGGATCTCCGCCGCGGTCATCCCGACCGACATATAGCGCGCAAACTCCCGCTTTCTCTGGCGGACAAACCCCATCGTGTTGGAGAACACGTTTCCGATGCCGATGAGCGCAAGCAGCACGCAGAAACCGCCCAGAATCACCATCATGCCCCGGATCTGCTTCTCGTTTGTCTCATATTCCTGCATGCGGTTCTCACTCTCCGCCGCGTAGTTCTGGCTGACAAGCCGGACCGCCTCTCGCTGCAATGTCTCAAGCTCCTCCAGCGTCGCCCCTTCTTTTCCCAGAATGCGGATGTACACGTCCGCCTCACAGCCCGCGATCTGTCCCTTGATCTCCTGCCACAGAGACGCCGGGATAAAATGCACCAGCTCATAATAGTCGAGCGTCGCGTACTCCTCCCTCAGAACGGGTACCTCATCCGTGTAAGCCAGGATGGGGATTGACGCCGTCTTCTCCTTGCTGCCGGTCTGCAGGAGCGTGCGCGCAGTTTTTTCTTCTTTTATATAAGGCATATACCGTGGATGCCGGAAATCCGGATTCGTCACATCCCGGATCTGGTTCCGGATCACCGCCCCGTCCAGCTGCGGCGCGGCTCCGATCTGCCCGCAGTAAGCCAGAAAGCTCGCATCGTCCAAGATCACGATCGGCGCGTTTACCATCCACCCTGCCTCTGTCTGCGTCACATCGCTGCCGGACGCATGGGAAAAGCCGCCCACGGATTTCACCTCCTCACTCAGCTCCTCCTCTGAAACGATCGTTTTCGCCTTTGCCTTCTGGTACACGACGGCGCTTTCCACGCCGGGAAGCCCCTGAAGCCGCCCCGTCTCCTCAAAAACGTCCACCTCTGCATTCTTCACCGTGACCATGACATCCCAGGCATCCTGATACCGCTCGAAGTACGTTTCTCTCGTGCTGATGTCCGAGAGGGTAAAAAAGCACTGCATGAGAGTGAAGGCCAGAAACGAGAACACCAGAGACAGCGAGGACGTCCGCAGAGCTTTCCGCTGCGCCTTCAGCGCGTTTCCCGCCAGCTCTCCCTCCACGCCGAACAGCAGCTTCAGCACCGACGATCGTTTTCTGCGCTTCAGCTGCAGCTCTCCGGTGTTTTTGATCGCCTCGAGAGAGGTCAGTCTGCCAAGCTTTCTGGCCGGAAGCCACGCAGAGATCCACACCGTCACAACCGTGATCAGCAAGGTCAGCCCCAGGACCAGCGGATGATACCCGAACACCGCCTCATGCCGGCCCGGCACATCGCTCCCCAGCAGCGCATTCGACAGCCTGATCAGCACACTGGTCGCCAGGATTCCCAGCACGTTTCCGGCCAGAACTGGCACGGCACACAGCGCGGCCGCCTCCTGCAGAAGACACGTCCGGATCTGCTTCGGAGTCGCCCCGATGCTGGAAAAAATGCCAAACTGGTGCATCCTCGCATGCATGGACACCGCAAAGGAATTGTGGATGATGATAATCAGAGAGAGCGACGCGATGCCCGTGATCAGCAGAAACAGCGGGAAAATCAGCCTCGGCGCCGTATCCTGCGGGCTGCGGATCAGGTACATGGCCAGAAGCCCATAATGGTAAGAAACGGCCTCCGGCGAACTTCCCACCGCCTCCGCGATCTGCGGCGTGTCGGCGAGGACGGCCCGCATATCGTCAAAATAGAGATCCACCGTCATTCCCGCGCGGTCCTCCCCCTGCTCCATCACAACTTCTTTTACATTTGCAAAATTCCGGATCAGCTCCACGTCTTCCTCTGTCAGCTCCCCGCTGATCCTGCTCTGCCAGCCGCCCTCCTCCAGCTCGATCCGCTCCACCTCATACCGCCACAGATTGTAAAACAGTCCGCACAGCAGCGACAACAGCAGCGCCGAGAGAAACGCAGCCACTGTGACAGAGAGGCCGGAGGAACGGTTGTTTTTCAAATAGCCTGCCGAATAGTCCTTCCACATACCCGCTACCTCCTCCGCTCGTCCCGGATGATGCGCCCATCCTCGATCGCTATGATACGGTCCGCCTCCAGCGCCACCTTCTCATCGTGGGTGATGAGCAGAATCGTCTGATCCAGGTTGCGGTTCGACAGCTTCAGCAGGTCCATGATCTCCCTGGAATTTTTCTGATCCAGGTTCCCGGTCGGCTCGTCCGCCAGCAGAAGCGCCGGGCGGTAGATCAGGGAGCGCGCGATGGCGACTCTCTGCTGCTGTCCGCCTGAGAGCTGATTGGGCATCGCCTCCAGCCGCTCCGAAATCCCCAGGCTGCGGACAATCTCGTCAAACAGCTCTTTGGGCGGCTTCTTCCTGTCAAGTGCGAGCGGCATGAGGATGTTTTTCCGCACCGTGAGCGTGGGAATCAGGTTGTAAAACTGATAGACCAGCCCGACCTTTCTGCGGCGGAAGATCGCGGCCTGCGTCGGATTCAGGCCGGAAAGGTCTGTCCCGTCTACCGTGACCTTTCCGCTCGTCGGCTTATCGACCGTTCCCAAAATGTGCAGCAACGTCGATTTGCCGGAGCCGGACGCTCCCGTGATCGCCACAAATTCCCCCTTATCCACGGTCAGATCAATCCCGTCCAGCGCCACGACCTGCCCATCCCCGGAGCCATACACCTTTCGAACCTTCTCACATGTCAAACTATGCATTTGTCTGTGCCCTCCTGTTCTGTAATTTGTCAGCTCCATTATAACAGACGAAAGTGACAGCTCAGTGACTGTAAAACCGGACCTCAAAACAGGCTCCGCCGTCCGGCCTGTTCTTTGCCCGTATCGTCCCGTTTTGCCGCTCGATGATCTCCCTCGCCAGGGACAGCCCGATCCCTATGCCGCTCTTGGCGCCGCGCTTCCCGCGATAAAACCGCTCAAACAAATGCGGAAGGTCCTCCTCGCAAAAGCCCTCCCCCTCATCCCAGATCTCAATTTCTGTATACAGCGGATTCTGCGCGTACGTACAGTGAACGGTCCCGCCCGTTCCATGCTCCATGCAGTTCTTCATCAGATTGACCACGGCCTCCATCGTCCAGTCCAGATCGACGCAGACCGCCGCCTCCCCCAGCTCCGGAAGCTCAATAGCCGTGCCGGACTCCGCAAACAATTCCTGCAGATGGTCGGCCGCGAGTGCAAGCAGCGTAAAGACATCGGTCTCCGCCCTCTGAAAACACAACGTGCCTGCGTCCAGCCTGGCAAGCACCAGCAGCCCCTCCTCCAGCCGGGCGAGCCGGAGCAGCTGTCTCTGTATCTGGCCCGTTTTTTCTCTGTCGCCTTCCCGCTGCATGGTCTGAACCGCCAGCGAGATCGCTGTAATCGGCGTCTTGATCTGATGCGCAATGTTGGCAAGATTCTCCGCGAAATCATTTTTTGCCCGCACTGCCGCATCCCTCGTCTGGTAGAGAACGGTCACGGTCTTGTAGATTTCATCCTCCAGCTTCGAGAACTCATCCTCGCCGGATGTGCAGAGAATGGCCGCCTTTCCCGTGTTGACCTGCTCCAGATAATCCGCCAGAGCCCGGATGCGCTTTGCCTCCGCTCTATTTCGACAGAGGAAGGTGGCCAGGAAAAGAGAAAGGCCCGCCAAAAAACCTGCCGCCGCAAGAAGCTGAACCTGCCGGTGGGACACAGGCGAGAAGTCATTGATCTGGTATCCGAGAGAGGATAAGACATCCCCGGGTGCTGTCCCGATCACCTTTCGTTCTGTGTTTTCTCCCGCATTTCTATCCGTATTTTCCGTCACATTTCCGTCTGTATCTTCGTCCAAATTCTCATTCCTATTTCCATCCGTACTTCTGCTTACATTTTCATCTATCCTCCTATCTGTATTTTCACTTATATTCCTATCCGGATTTCTGTCTGTGTTACCGCTCAAATTTTCATCCGTATTTCTGTCTATCGTTTCGCTTACGTCTCCATCCGCCTTCCTGTCTGTGCCGCCGCTCACATATTCCTTCAACACAGCGGCCACAACCTTTCTCGTCCCCGGCTCCTGCTCTACTATCGCCTGGCAGATGGTATTCAGCAAGTCAAAGGAAGACCGGCTGCAGCAGCGGGAGACCATGACAGCAGTCAGCGCGGATACAAGCAAACTCACCGCCAAGACCCATCCGACCGTGATCAAACCTGTTTTTCGTCCACTCATACCGTATCCTCCATGCGGTACCCCACGCTCCTGACTGTTTTCAGACAGGATGGCTGGCGCAATTTTTCGCGGAGACGCTTTATCGTGACAGTCAGGGTATTGTCATTCACATAGCTGCCGTTTACATCCCAAACCTGCTCTAAGATTTTCTCCCTGGTGACGGTTCTACCCTTGTTCTGCAGCAAATACAGCAGCAGCTGATACTCTGCCGCACTCAGATTGACTTCCTCCAGGTCGCAGGAAACCACCCTGCGGCTCTGATCCAGCCTGATCCCGTCACAAGAAAGACACGGATCCCCTGCGCTGCCGGCTCTGCGGAGCAGCGCCTGGATCCGGGAGTACAATACCTCCAGCGAAAAGGGCTTCACTACGTAATCGTCCGCACCGCTCTGAAACCCCGCCACGATATCCTGCGTGTCCCCCCGGACCGTCAGAAACACAATCGGCAGATCCTTCCACCTGCCGCGGACCCACCGGCACAGTCCATCTCCGCAGCCGTCCGGCATATTCCAGTCCAGCAGGATCATGGTTGGCACATGCAGCCTCAGAGCCTGCCTGACCTCGGCAAGCGTCCCGTATACCGTCACCTCACAGCCCTTCTGCTCCAGATATTCTTTCACAATCCCTGCGATATCCGGATCATCCTCCACATAGTACAGTTCTGTCATCTCAATTTCCACCTTATATTTTTGCCTGTCGTTTGTCTTTCACTTGCCTTTTATTTATTTTTTGTTCGCTTTTTGCTTGCTTTTTCTTGTATGTTGCCTGACTTCTCTTGTTTTTGCTTTTCCTCTTGGCTTCGCTTTGGGTCTTACTTTTTCCCATTATTGTAGCAGATAAAAGTTACAGTTTAGTGACAAAAATGGAGCCGTCACACAAGCGTGTCTCAGCTCCATCCTCTTTTTCTGATACTTTTCTGCGTACTTTCTATATGGTTTTGACCTCTCTGCCACATGGCTGAGTCCGCAGCACTCCCTCCGTCTATGGGCGCAAGGGACGATGCTGTTCTTCTGACTTCCATTCACACACTAAGATGTCTTTTCTTCTCCGGTCACACATTACGACACGCTCAGTCCCCGGTAGATCGCCCCGGACATCTGCCCGATGCGCTCCACCGCGGCTCCGTTGTCCTTCAGATCGCCGCTCAGGATGCAGACTACGTAGGCGGAATCGCCGTCCTCCACAACGGCTATGTCATTTTCTACATACTGGCCGTAATCTCCTGCGAGCTCTCCGGTCTTGTTCGCCGCAACAGCCGTCGTGCCGGACAGTCCTGCCGGGATCTTGCCCGTGCGCGTCTGCTGGGTCAGATACGCGTACATCTTTGCGGATGCCTCCGCGCAGACACAGTTTCCCTCATAAATGCTCTTCAGCAGACGGCGGCAGTCATTCGCCGAAGTCCAGTTATCCGCCTGCGGGTCCGACTCAAGGAACTGTCTGCCCATCGCCGTCTGCGTGTAGCCGTTTTCCTCGCAGAACTGATTGACTACCGCGATCCCGGCCTTTGGATCTCCGTGGCCTAGCCTCGCAAGCAACGTGTTCGCCGCGGTGTTGTCGCTGACGGTGATCATGTCTGTGATCAGCTGCTTCAATTCCCCGTCGTACATCTCGTCAAAGGAGATATGGCGCTCCTCCGAGGCCGGGTAACACACCCGGTCGTAAATGGCTGCCATCAGAAACACCTTGATCACACTTGCGGAGGCCATCTGGACATCTCCGTTGATCTCGCCCACAGCCCCGGTCGAGAGATCCTCCACGCTAACCGCCCAGCGCTCTCCCTGTGCCGCGGCCTCCTCCACGTACTTCTCCTCAAGCTCCTGAATCAACGTGCGCATCTGCCTGGCCGCCTCCTCGGGCACTTCCTTTTCTTTCAGCCCTTTTTTTATGAAATACGCATCAATTCCGTCCGCGATCCCTGCCGCCATGAGCGGCTGCACTGTCTCGTCCGCCATCCGCAGGTCATCGGACTCGTTCGTCATAAATCCCATTTCGAGAATCATCACCGGCAGCTTGCTCCAGTTGATCCCTGTCATATTGTCGTAATACTGAATGCCGAGCGAGGCAAACGACGCACTCTTGCAGTAGCCATCCAGAATGCACTCCGCGAGCAGATAAGAATCCTCCGCAAGCGCTCCGACGTACGGATTGCTCGCAGACGGCACCATCGCGAGCGCGCCCTGCACGCTTGTGTCATCCGAACCGTTCGCATGGATCCGGACGTAGATATCGCCGCCCTCCTCATATGCCATCAGCGCGCGCTCGGAATTGCTGATCGCCGCATCGTGATCCTCACGCGTCAGGATCACCTCATAGCCGCGCCGCTCCAGCTCCTCGCGCAGCAGAAGAGAGATCTCCAGGTTCAGCTCATACTCCGCCTTTCCGCTGTAGCGGCCCTGCGTGCCGGTCGTCGCTTTCGCCTTCATCTCCGAGGAACCCGGGCCGTTTGGCTCCTTGTCACTCATATTCACCCAGCTCCCCTGATGCCCCGGGTCAATCGCGACCACGAGCCTTTCCACTGTCTCTTCGGTCTCCTCTGTTTCTTCTGTCTCCGCAACCTCCGACGCATCCTCCTGTGCGCCAGCTGCTCCCGATTTTTTGCTGTTCTGCTGTGCGTTCTCACCTTCGGGCTCTGTGCCGCTCTCCCGCTTAGTCCCAGCGCCTGCCTTTGGGCTGTCCTTCTGCCCATCCGACACATCGGACTCCGATTCTTCCGTCTCCGCTGCGGACTGGCCGTCTATCTCTCCCGCCGCATCCGTTTGTTTCCCCTCCGCCTGCGACGTCATCCGCTCTGTCTGCAGCGTCATCCGCTCCGTCTGTTCCTCATCATCCGATGCGGCCACGAGGCGACCGGTCTCCGGCACATTCTTCTGCGCACTCTGTCCTTCCTTTTCTGTCCTGCCCTGCCGCATGGTCATGCTGACCAGAATGCCGAGGCAGACAAGAAGTACCACAACAACTCCTGCCAGTATTCCGGTCACCGGTATATCCCGCTTTTTCCGTCCTCTCCCCGCCATACGATACCGCCTTTCTTTCCGTATCCGCCCAATCGCTTCGCAGATACGGGATAGTAAAAAATCACAAATTCTTCTGATCTTTCTTTACTATAGCAGAACGATTTGAAAACGCAAGGCATTTCTTATTAAGATTTGAAATCAAATCCCTCACTCAATACTTTTCTGTGTAAACTACATATACCTCCGGCAGCTCCGCGAATCCTTCAAGGCAATGAGCGCCTTCAAAAAGGTCTCCTGCAGGATGTCCTCTGTCAAGGCGCTCCGTCTGCACATGGAAAAAACGTATAATAACAATCAGCCGGACAAAATGTTACAGCGATTCCGCCATTATTTTCTGCATTTCCTCCTCAATCTGCGACTCACACGCGCGCATCGCCAAAATCGTCCGCTCAAACAGCTCCTCCAGCTCCCATCCCAATCGGGCAGCCCCGTCGCGGATCACATCGCGCGAGCATCCGGCCGCAAACCGCTTGTCCTTAAATTTCTTTTTCAGGCTGGACACCTCCATATCCATGACGCTCTTCGACGGGCGCATCCGCGCGGCGGCCCCGATCAATCCGGTCAGCTCGTCTGTGGCAAAGAGCACCTTCTCCATCTCGTGCTGCGGCTCGATGTCGCTGCAGATCCCATAGCCGTGGCTGCAGATCGCGTGGATCATCTCCTCACTCACACCGCCCTCGCGCAGCAGCTTGGGCGCCTTCTGGCAGTGCTGCTCTGGGTAGCGCTCAAAATCAATATCGTGCAGCAGCCCGGTCATCGCCCAGAACTCGGCATCCTCACCGTAGCCTAACTCCTGTGCGTACCAGCGCATCACACCCTCCACCGTCAGCGCGTGCTGGATGTGAAAAGGCTCCTGATTGTACGTTCTCAGCAACGCCAGTGCCTCTTCCCTCGTAATCGAACAGTTCATATTCTCTGTCTCCTCCTTCTCTCCCGCCTCCTGCCAATGTCCGGGCGGATGTTTTCTTACCATTATACGCCTCGACGCGCGCCACGGCAACACAAGAGCCAGCGAACTCTGCATTCATTTCTTTCCGAATGGAATGTCTCTTGTCTCACTGATTCCTCATACGTATCCGCCCTTCCCCAACTTTCTCACCGCAAAATCCGCCAGCGAATAAATCATACCGATCACAGCAAACACGGCGCAAAGCAGAACCGCAAACGCGCAGAACACAGCGAACCGGACGATCTTTTTTCCCTTTTGCAGCATTTCTCTCAGCATACCTGTATCTCTCTTATTTTCCATAGTCTACTCCTGCTCCCAATATTATCCTGTTTCAAACCATCTCCATCAGTCTAACAGGATCCCTGTAAAAAATCCTTACGCCCGACTTACACTTTTTCGCAGGAAACTAACAAAAATGAAAGGAGCCGCTCCCATGCGACTCCCCTTTACAGTGATAAAACCACGTCTCCAGATTCTCCGCCTAAATGACCGCCGTATCGCAGTCCCCCGGCGCGCACGATCCATCCAGAACGAGCTTCTCACCCCCTATTTCCCATTTCTCTCCTTCTCTTCCCTCTTCTTCTTTTTCCTGTACTCATTCGGCGAGTAGCTCGTATTTTCATGAAAGATCCGGGTGAAATAAGGATAATTGTGATACCCCACATACATCGAGATCACGTTCACCGGCATGGTGGTGTGCTCCAGCAGCTCCTTGGCCGTGTCGATCCGCTTCTTCAGCAGGTAGGCGCTGATGGACATGCCGGTCTCCTTCTTAAACAGTCGGGACAGATAGTCCGGGTTGAGGTAGATCTGCTCCGCGATATCGTTCCTGGTGATCTCCTGCCCGAAATTCCCGTCGATGTACTCCTTCACCCGCTCCACCACGGAGGGCGCCTTCGCGAACGCGGTGTACTCCATCGTATTCGCGGCGAGATACCGGACGTAATTCATCATGTCCTGCACCGAGTCGAGGGATTTCTGGTACAGCAGCTCAAACGTCTCGTTCGTGAAAATCTTGTGCGCCTGCACCTGCGCGCGCTTCAGGCAGTCGTAGATCAGCTGCATCATGTCCAGCCGGAACCACTTGAGCATCTCCCTGTTCAGCTGATGCCCGGCACCCAGCTCCTCCAGGTAGCCGGACACCGCCTCCAGAAATTCTTCCATCCTGCTGCTTGCGAGCAGCGCCTCCCAGGCCGTGATCGCCGGAAGGTGGTACGTGACCTCGCGGTTCTCGTACTCCATGACCGAAACGACCGTGTACTCCCGCAGAACGTGGTCACTGCGCACCCGCTCCAGCTCCTCCATCGCCCCCGGGAGCTCCCCGAGGGCACTGACACAGCCGATTCCGAGAAACAGATCCATCTCAAATTTGGCCCTCAGCTCCTTCCCCATGCCCTCCGCGCACGTCCGGACCGTCAGGATCGGGATATCCTTCTCCGTCAGCTCCGCCAGCAGCACAAAGACCGTCTGCCTCAAATAGACCGCCCACGCTTTTTTCAGCTCCAGCCTGCGCGCGAAGGAGCCCGCCAGCTTCTCCAAAGTCAGGACCAGCCGCATCGGGTCCCACTTCGCCAACATCCCCTTCTCGTCGTAAAACTCCAGGTAGAAGGGCAGAAACCGGGCGTCCGGCGCGAAGGAGCGCCCGATGCAGTCCTCCTGCAGCTTCTTTTTCAGGAACACATTCCGGAAGAAATTCCGCTGCAGCTCCTCCCTGTTCTGCTTCCAGTACTCGCTCTCCTCCCTGCAGGCCCTGTCCCGCATCGCCTCGCCAGCCCGCCGCACCGCCTCCTGAACGCCCAGGGTGAGCTTCCCGTAGTCGATGGGCTTCAGATAATAGTTCAGGCTCCTCAGCTCGATGGCCTTGCGGGCGTAGTCGAACTGCGCGTAGCTCGTGAGAAAAATGGCCTGCAGCTCGTACTTCTGCTCCCGGATCCACGCGAGCAGCTCCAGCCCGCTTCCCTGCGGCAGCTCGATGTCGCAGATCATGATTTCAATCGGAACCCCCGCGAGCAGCTCCTTCGCCTGCCGGATGTTGTTGGCCGTGTACACCTGCCGGATCCCGAGCTCCTCCCAGGGCAGCCTCTCCTTGAGAGACTGTATGATATAATCGTCATCGTCGACCAGCAAAAGCTTCATTCCCGGCACCTCCTCACGGATCCTCCGATGGCGTCACGGGCAGAAAAATCTCCACTGCCGCGCCGCCCATCGGAATATTGTAAAACTGTACCTGCGCGTTTTCCTTGTAGTAGAACCGGATCCGCTTCAGACAGTTGGCAATGCCGATGCGGTGGCCGTCCCTCTTCTCCAGCTCCCGGCCCGCCTGAAGCTGCTCCAGGACCTTTGGCGGAAACCCCTGCCCGGTGTCCGAAATGCTGATGTGCACCCGCCTCTCCTCCTCTTCCTCCTCCATGCAGACCAGAATCGTGATTTCCACCTGGGAGTCCAAAGACACCGTGTGGCAGACCGCATTCTCCGCAAAGGTCTGGATCACCAGGGGCAGGATCCGGCAGTTTTTCGTCTCCTCCTCCTGCTCGATGTAGTAAGTAAACGCACCGCCATACCGCATCTTCTGGATCTCCAGGTAGGTCTCCGTGTGGGACAGCTCCGCGGCGATCTCCACCAGCTCCAGACTCTCCGAGAACAGATACCGCAGGTACTCCCCGGCCGCCACCGCCATCCGCCTGGCCTGCGCGTCCTGCCCCAGATCAATCATCTGGCAGATGAGGTTCAGGCAGTTCAGATAAAAGTGGGGCTTGATCTGCAGCTGCAGATAATCCATCCGGATCTTCTGCTCATTCACCTCATTCTCGTAGAGCGTGATCTTCAGCTTCTTGATCTGCCGCAGCAGGTTGCGGAACTGCTCGTTGGCCTGCTCCAGCTCTTTCAGCTCGTTGCTGGTGATATCGAAGACCAGGGAATCCTCCTCGTCGTAGACCTTCAGGTTGTCCGCAAATTCCTGAATGGGCCGCAGCACCTTTTTCTGCACATGCTCCATGATAAAAAACAGCGTGCCCAGAATGGCCGCGCCCAGCGCAATCAGCGCGACCTGGATCGCAAAATACGTTTCGAAGATCCCGAAGCTGTCGATAAACACCAGCACGCGAAACGGCGCGCACGCAAACACTTTTTCTATCACAAAGGAGCCGAACAGGCGGCTGCTCCTCCCTGTGTCCAGGTAGCCCGAAAGCTCCTCCTCCTGCCCGTCAGACAGCCGCGAGTCCGCCGCGATCTGCTCCTCCCCGTCCATCAGCACATAGAAATTCCGGCCCGAGGAGCTGACATTCGCGAGTGGCTCCAGCAGATGGTCCGCGCGGATGTAGCAGCCCAGGTACCGCCCCCGGCTGTACATCACCTTTGTGAGGTAATTGCCCGTGGGAAGGCTCATGTAGGTCCACCTGGACTTGGCGGAGCAGCCGTCCAGCGCCCCGTCCGCGAGGAGCTCCCTGAGGCGCTCCTCCATGCCCGAGACCGAATCCCCGGAGCTGTTCAGGTTCACGTAGGCTCCCGTCTTCTCCAGATACGCAAAAAAATAGTACTCCGCGCCGTACTCCCATGTATACTCCAGAAAATAATTCCGAAGGGCCAGCGTCGCCACATTTTTTTCCAGAGGATCACTGCTCTCCTCCAGGACGGTGAGCTGATTGCTGATCTCGGACTTCGGTCCCTCCGTTCCGATGAGAATCGAGAGCAGCTGCCTCCCCAGCCGGAAAAAGGTCTGATCCTGCTCCTTCACATACAGCTCCGTCATGTCTGAGAGATAGCTAAGAGCCTTCGACCGCACATCCCTCATCACCAGCACGCTGACGCCGATATCCACCAGGATCAGCAGAGCCGAGAGCAGCAGCACTCTCCTCATCAGCGCCGATACGGTCTTTCCTTTTCCCTTTGGCCTCCTTGTTCCCATGCCTCAGCGATCACCCTTTTCCTCTTCCCGCGCGAGAAGCCATGCGTCAAGCTGCTCCTGCTTCGCCTTTATGATGTCGTCCACGCCTGCCTGTTTCAGCTCCTCCACAAACCGGGGAAGATACGCTTCGGGGTCCACGGCGCCGGAGCTGATCGAGGGCGCATACCGGTCACACACGGCTGCCACTGCCGCCTCCTGCACCTCCAGCCCTGTGCTGTCGAACAGAAAGCCAAACGCCCTCGACGCAGCGCCCCTGCGGTTCGCCTCCCCCATCTCCTCATAGACCCCGGGGTCGGAGCCCTCCCACAGATACGAGAGGTACTGGTTCGGCAGCTCCCACGCAAGATTCAGGCTGTAGTCCACCGTATAGGCGTCCACCCCGTCCGGAAACGTAATCAGTCCGTTTTCCTCATCGGTAAACACGTAGTCCGTCCCCTCCACGCCCCAGTTCAGCAGATTCATAATCTCCTCACTTCCGTAGATAAAGTCCAGACACTGCATGGCCTTGGCCGGGTTCTCGGAATTCTGCGCAATACAGTAGATGATGTCCCCGTAATAATTGCTCCGCCTGATCCCCTGCCGCGCGAAATCTACGGCCACGAACTCATAGCCGGTGGAGGATTCCAGCTCGGAGAGAATGCCCGGGTGATCGCCCGTGATCATGGAGAACACCGTTCCCGTCCGGAGCTCTGCATCCCAGCCCCGGTTCTCCGTGGCGGCCTCCCGGCTGAGATAGCCCTTTTTGTACCACTCATACAGCATCCCGGCGGTGTCGCGGTACCACGGAGTCTCATACAGATTGACCACCTCCGTGCTGTCCGCGGGGTCCATCAGCACCCCGATCCCGTCCCCCAGCGGATCATACGCCGCGCTCCCCAGACGGTACAGCGGGCCGTTGACGGAGCCGTTCGAAAACAACATCGTCATGTCAGGCTCTCCCGCCTGAACCAGCGCGAAGATCGGCTCCAGGTCCCTCGGGCTGTGCACCTTCGTCACGTCAATGTGGTATTTTTCCACCAGATCCTTCCGCATAAAAACGGCCGGCACGCTCACCCCCTCGCAGTGGGCAGGCACGCCGAAGACGAAGCCGTCGACGGAAATCCCTTCCAGGTCCTCCTCCCTGAAAATGCGCTTCAGATTGGCCCCGTAGTCTCTCACCAGCCCGGACAGATCCACGATCTGTCCCTTTTTCATGTATTGAATGGCATCGGCGTAGCCCGTGTAGAAGCAGTCGATCTTTTCATCCCCGGTGAGCATCAGCTGCAGCTCCCGGTTCCGGCTCTCCCAGGGGAGAATCACGAGATCCAGCTTCATGTTCAGCTCACGGAGGAGAATTTCATTGATCTTTTCCTCCACCCGGGCCTCTCCCCTCTGCCGCGTCCCCGCAATCACCATCGTCATGGTATACGGCTCCTCGTCCTTGCCGCTCCCGGAGTGCCCGTCCGCCTCCTGACACCCGGACATCACCCCGGCGGCCACCGCGGCGGACACCATGCCGACCATCCAGCTCTTCTTCATACCGATTTCTCCTCTCAGACATTCTACCATTCTTTCCCCGCAAAAACCATCTGCTATGATGACCTGAAGCTTGCACTTTTCTGACCTGGTTCCCGCCCGCAGCACATCCTCACCATGCGGCTACAGCGGCCTGACCCGCGCCGCGGCTCATACCCTGAAACGCCGTCTCCTCCGCCTTCCCGTTATCTACATTATACTATAGAAAACGGAAACGAGATACTCCAACCACCGTTTACCAGAACTTTCCGGCGAGACACTCCAACCGCCGTTTACCAGAACTTTCTGGCCAGCTCCTCCATCCGGATCTTCCGGATCCTGCACCTCGCCAGGCAGCTCTTATCCTCGGTCCCCCCGGCACAGTACGCCAGCAGCATCCCGTCCCGCACGAAATGGATGGCGCAGTAGCAATAGCCCCGCGCTTCGTCCCACTCGAACGCCACAGGCTCTGAAAAGCGCTTCCCGTTGTCCCGGCTGACCGCCATCACCAGCGGCGATCTCCCACCGAGAAAAATTCCCTCGCTCTTTGTCCTCCCGGGATATTCCGGGATTGGATTCCAGATGGCGTAGAGGACCCCGTTGGGCGCTTTCTTCACCGACATCGGGCTCTTGGGCGAGAAAAATGCCGACGGCTCACATGCGCTCCACGTCTCCCCGTAATCCCGGGAGAACGCCTCGTACTGCCTGCCCAGATCCGTCCTCGCAAACGCCCAGATCACCCCCGGCTGCAATTCCACGATCCCGGGCTCCTGGAGTCCCGAGGTACAGCGGCTCCACCCCGGCAGCTCGCACTCCCCGGTCGACTTTTTCCAGGTAAGCCCGTCGTCGTCGGAGTAGAAAAAGGCCAGCTTTCCCCACTCGCAGAATCCCTCCCCGGACGGCTGGTGCATCGCCGCCGGGATCACGATCCTCCCGTTCGAGAGCCGGACGACCCGGTCGTTGTTCACCACCAGCACCCCCTCCGCCGGCGTGCAGAGCACGCGCTCCTTCCACGTCTTTCCGCCGTCGTCCGACCTGCGCAGGTACATCTGAAGCTTCGACCTGCTCTCCCGCACCAGATAGAACAGCCCGATCTCCCCGCGCTTCATCCGCATCAGGGACACGGACATAATGTTCATGGCCCGCTCCTCCTCGCACAGCAGGGCCACACCGTCCTCCCCAAAGTGCTCGCCGCCGTCCGCAGACCAGAGGAGCCCGATGTCTGAATGCGCGTAATCCTCCGCGCTCGCTCCCCTGAACCGGCTGTATGCAAAAAGAATCCTGCCGTCCTCCAGCGTGAGGAAGGCTCCCTCGCCGTTCCGCGCATTCCCCACGCCCGGCGGCAAATCCCGGATAATTTTTCCCAGTCTGCTCCTTGTCATATCGCTTCCACATCCTCTCCGTCTTCCCTTATGAAAGGCTGCCAGAGATGGTTCTCCCTGGCAGCCCTGTTTGTCGTACTGCGCGGCTCTCCTTGCCGGAATCCCGTATGCCATACTGCGCAACTCCACTTGCTGGAATCCCGCTTTCCGTACTACGCAGCTCCACTTGCCGGAATCCCGTTTATTCCTGTCCTTCCTTCCACGCATCGTACTGCGCTCTTACCTCCGCGAGCACCTCCTGGTAGCCCGCTGCATCCAGTTCCTTGCGGAACGTCTCTATGGTGTCGTCCACTTCCTTGGACGCGTACCCGCCGTTCTCCAGAATGAAGCCGTACATCTGGTTGATGTTGTCCACCGCGGACAGCTGGGACTCGATCGGCGTCTTGTCGAAGCGGAAGCCGGAGCTCACGGACTCCTTCGCCTCGTCATTGAAGGTTTTGTACAGCTCGGTCTTGTTCTCCGGCTCGCCGGCCTCCAGCGACAGGCTCATCACGCTGCAGGACTCCCAGGCGCTGTGGTTGTAGAGATCGCCTTTCTTTGAGACCGTACCGTCCTCGTTCCGGTCATAGTCGACGCCCTCGATGCCGAAGGTGTACAGATCCGCCAGCGTCTTGTCGCTGTACAGCAGACCGAGGAAATCAAGGCACGCCTTCGCCTCCGCCTCCGTGCTGGTCGCGGAGACCGCATAGCAGGAGCCAAGCGTCGTGCTTGAATCGATCCAGTTCCCGCTCAGAGGCACCGTCTCCACCTCCTGGCCGTATCTGGCGCTCGCCTCCGCATTGTTCGGCACATTCGTCCACCAGCTGATCCCCCAGTAGTCCGTATTGATGGCATTCGTCGGGTTGCTCTTCGTTGCATCGCCGTCGTTGAGGTAGCCCTTTTCCGCCCACTCGCACATCATCTTCACAAAATCCCGGTATTCATCCGTGGCGACGACATCCACGATCTCATTCGTCTCCCGGTCCACGCCAAACAGATCGCCCCCGGAAATCCACGCGTACTTGTCCAGAAACCCTTTGTAGAACATCGGAGTGGACTGGGTAAACAGCGGCGCCTGGATCCCCTCCGCCACACAGTCGTCCAGCATGGGGACGATGTCCTCCAGCTTTTTGACGCCGGACAGATCCCACTCGTACTTGTCCGCCAGATCCTTGCGGAACATCAGGCTGTAGCCCTCCGCGGCCTCCTTGTAGCAGGGGATGAAATAATTTTTCCCGTTGTAGGACGATGCATTCCAGATCCACTCCGGCATCGCCTCGTACAGCTTCGAGCCCTTCAGCAGCTCGGAGACATCGTAGACCGCGTTTGCCTTCATGAGGTTGTCGCAGCTGATCGCGCCCTCCCAGCTCGCGGTCCACAGCAGGTTGATCTCATTGTTTGCCAGAGACAGGTTGCACTTATCCGGATATTCGCCTCCCGCGATATCGGTCAGAACCACCTCGACCGGAATTTTGTCTGCAATGTAGTCGTTGATCGCCGCCTCGACCTGCTTCACCTCGTCGCCGTCCACCGTGCCGAGGTTGAACGTACAGCGGGTGAGCTTGATGGTCGTGCGCTCCCCGTCCGCCGCACTTTTTTCCGCCGGGCTGTCCTCGGCCTGGCTGCCCTCCGCCAAGCCGCTGTCCACCGGTTTGCTCCCACCGCTGCTGCACCCGGAAAGCGCCCCGAGCGCCAGCACAGCTCCCAGTCCCATTGAAACCAGTTTTTTCAGATTTCTTTTCTTCATAGCAATTCTCCTTTTTGTTTTTTACAGTTCAGCCACAGACAGGAGCTGCGTAAGCAGCGGATAATCTGCGTAGCAGATGGGTCTGTGGCTTGCACGGCGTCCTGACTGAATCCTTCATCCCTTCACGGACCCGACCGTGAGTCCCTTGACAAAGTATTTCTGGAAAAACGGGTACACGACCATGATCGGCCCGATTACGATCAGTACCGTCGCCATCGTCGCGGAATTTGCGGGGACGCTCCCCTGCATGGCCGCCAGCGCCGAGGACGGGATATTTCTCGAATTCAGCAGGATGTCAATGCTCTTTGAGATGTTGATCAGCAAAAGCTGCAGCGGCTTCTTGCTGTCGCTGGTGATGTACAGCAGCGCGCCCTGCCACTCGTTCCAGAAGCCGGTGGCCATCATAAAGCCCACCGACGCCAGCGCCGGCTTCATCAGCGGCAGCGTGATCTGGAAGAACGCGCGGTATTCCCCTGCGCCGTCGATCCGCGCGGACTCCATCAGCTCCTCCGGCACGCTCGTCTGAATGTAGGTCCGCAGAATGATGATGTTCATCGTCGACACACAGCCCGGCAGGATCAGCAGCCAGATGCTGTCCTTCATATTATAAACGGCGGTATTCACGATGTAGGACGCCAGCTGCCCGCCGCTGAACAGCATCGGTATCGTGATAAACACGGTCAGGAATTTCTTCAGAAAAAACTCCTTTCGCGTGAGAGAGTAGGAAAACATGCTCATAAACAGCAGGCCCAGAAGTGTGCCCGTGAGCGTGACTCCGATCGTCACCCCGTAGGAGATGGCGAGCTGCTTCCCGTACCTGAGCACCACCATGAAGCCTTCCGTCGACCACTTCCCCGGGAAATACGTAAACCCCTCCCTGGTCAGTACCGCCTCATCGGTGAAGGCGGAGACAAAGATCAGGATGATCGGAAGCGCACAGAAAAAGGTATACAGAAACAGGAAGAATGCCAGCACGTACTGTCCCGGCCCTGGTTTTTTTGTATGTATCGCATCGGATTTCTTCATATTTTCTCTCCTTTAAAACAGCGCATTGCCCGGCTCCAGCTTGCGCACCACAGCGTTGGAAATCAAAATCAGAACAGTCCCGACCACTGACTGGAACAGGGCGGTCGCCGCGGTGAAGCCAAAGTTTGAGTTCTGGAAAATCGAATTCAGCACGTAGGAGTCGATCACCTGCGTGGTGCCGTACAGCGTGCCCGAATTGCGCGTCACCTGGTAGAACAGACCTGTATCGGAGTGCATGATTCCGCCCACGCTCAGGAGCAGCATGATCGTGATCATGGGGATCAGCGAGGGGATCGTGATGTACCAGATCTGTTTCCACTTGCTCGCGCCGTCGATCTGGGCCGCCTCGTACTGCTCCGCGTCGATCCCGGCCAGCACGGACATGTAGAGGACCGAGCCGTAGCCGACGCTGTTCCAGATCTTTACGATCGTCAGGATCACCGGCCAGTACCCGGCCTCGGTGTACCATCTGGTAGACAGTCCAAACAGGTTGTTGATCATTCCGGTATTGGAGTTCAGATACGCGTAGACGATAAACTGCACCGCCGCATAAGAGATAAACACCGGGATGATCATGACGCTCTGCATCACCTTTCCCAGCTTCTTGAACACGAGCTGGTCGATGGAGATGGCCACAACAATATTCAAAAATGTTCCGATCACTGTGAAAATCACATAGTACATCAGGGTGTTTGCCGTCATATTCAGAAATGTCGATTTCGAGGCGGTCAGAAATTTAAAGTTCTCCAGGCCGATCCAGGGACTCCTCCACAGTCCCAGCGTGTAGTCGTACTTCTTAAAGGCCAGCACCACGCCTGACATCGGTACGTAGCTGAAAAAGAACAGCAGCAGCAGTACCGGAAGCGCCATGATGACATGCGCCCTGTGCTGCCAGGTGTTTTTGAAAAACGCTTTCATACTAGGTTTCCTCCTTTTCTTCTGAAACTTGAACGATTCAGGCCGTCCGCCGCGCAGGCTGCAGACGCGCCAAACTGTTATGAAAATTATAGTCGGTTTCCGTTTTGCGGGATATTAGCTCGGGTGACCTAAAACTTGCACAATCATGACAAGAAGGCAGATTCTTATATAACTGTGCGAGCTCCTTTTCCGAACAGGATGAGTACGACTAGAAATAACATCTCCAACTGACGGATTTATTTATCGCCAATCGTCGGAAAAATTTCGTAGATTGATACCGACAAGATGAACGCGCCGTCATTCCTTATGATTTTGACGGAAACCGGCGAGTACGCATATCGCCGTCAGAACGGGGTGTATGTTGTACCCATCGGTTGCCTGAAAAACTAAACTGTAAAAAAAGCCCTCGCTGACACTTGTCAGCGAAGGCAGATTCATCTAAAACAGCAATAATCGCTCCAGCCCGAGACTGCTTATGAAACAGCGGTCTTTTTTATTTCCTGTCATTTTACCGATCCAATCGACAAAACCGCCGTCCCCGATCTCGATTGTCTCTCCGTCCTTCTGTATATAAAGTTTGAAATTCAGTCCTTTGTAATAGTGGTTCTGCTCGCTCTCAAGATCGACAGAAATCGAACTGTCAGGAAAGAGCTCCTGCACTGCGGAGTACATTCTCTCAAAAAAGTCCTCATACGCTGTGTACCCGGTTCTTCGCCGCAGGAGGATGGCTGTTTTGCCATCATACGTTGTCTCCAGCAAACGCTTATAGAATTGAAGGTGATACGTTAACAGTTCTTTTTCGCACTGATAGGAGCCCCTGTCCTTCGCCGTGGAGACAATGCAGAACAGTCCAAAGTGCGCGCACAAATGGTTCCCCCGCACATGCTGCCCTCTGACTACGCGCGCCGTTGCCGCATAATGCGTACCAGCGGTACTGTCCACCCGGTTGCCCATGATCTCATTTGCGAGCATAATGGCCAGGACGTTCGTCGGGTCGGACAGCACCTCCACATTCCGCGCAGCGCTCACCACGTTATTCTGGCTGACGCACCCGAATACGCTGCAGCTCCCCATCGGCGCAACCGGGGACAGCAATTTCGTTTCCATGCCGGCCTCCGAGGCTCTTGTCAGCAGGTCGAACTCCAGCTGATGCAGCTTCACCGGGTCAACACGGCCGGGAACGACAAAGCGGTTTTCCCGAAACGTACGCAGGACCTTCTGCGGCGAGGACTGCGCCGTCCTGACAGAAAAAAGCTTCAGCAAAGCAGAATTAAAATCCGCCGTGTCCAAAGCGCAAACTCTGTCAAAAAAATCAGGGATTCCTATCTTTCGCAGAATCCTCTCAGCAATTTTATCCATCCGGATCCCCCTCTCTCCATCTAAAACTTACATGCCTGCTTCGCAGGCGCCATGATATATGACAGTCGATTACTCTGTGCTTCGCACTCCCGCAATCGCCCCCGCTCTTCGAAATCCGACCTATCGGTCTGCTTGCTCATACCGGGGGTGCGGCAAATGTTCCTAGCTGCTCTCGTGCAAGCACGTCGCAGCCATGTTCACTTGGCTTACTTTTACTGTAAAAAGGGCGCCGCAAACAAATGAACCGCTGCAATTCCCGGTATACCGCCAATCGGAATGATCCCGGTAATTGCAGTCCTGTCACATTTTGCAGCACCCTTCTCACATATGTGTCCGCAAACACAAGTCCGCTAGTTTTCTTCGAAGTACTTCCGCACGAGCACCGCCCTTGCGAGCTCCTGCTTTGGGCAGGACGCGTACGCCTCTATGCTGACGCCCCCCGTGTAATTGCCTTCCCGCAGGATCTCGAAGAACGATTCGTAGTCCGCGGACTCCCCGGTGGGGAAGCTTCTCCCCTGCGGTTCGGCGAAGTGCACGTGGCGGATGTCCGGCATCGCCTGACGGAGCACCTCCGGCGACTCCTCCTCCATCCGGAAATGGTAGTAGTCCACCAGCAGCCGGACGGACGGGCGGTCCACCGCCTTTACCAGGCGCTCTCCGTCGGTCAGATTCAGGATGATATTGCTCTCCTTCCGGTTCAGCGGCTCGATCACGATGCAGATATGCTCCGGCTGCACGTACCGGTCTGCCAGCCGCAGCACCTCCACGATCTGTTCGAACGCCCGCTCATGGGAGAAGCCTTCCGGCACATTCTTCGCGCCGCTGCTGCCAAACACGATCCGCTCTGCCCCCAACCGCGCGGCGCGCTTTACTGCCCTCGCAATGTAATCCTCCGCCGCCGCGAGATCGGCGTTCTCTCCCGTCAGCCGCACAGAGGCCGGGAAAAAGTTGTTGCAGCACCGGCAGGGAAGCACGGCCGCGTCAAGTTCATCCAGCAATCCCCCAAATTCCTGCTCACTAAGCTCCATCACCTGTGCCAGCGGCAGCTCCACGTAGTCGTAGCCCGCCTCCTTCACAGCCCGGATATACCTTCTCCCGATCGGATCATCCGCATTCCCCAGCATATTGACACAACATCCCAGCCTCATCCTCGTCTCCTCCTACCGCTTGACCTCCACGCCTTCCTGCTCCTCGTAGTACCGCACGACGGCGCTGTGGTCGCATTTGCCCATTCCGTTCTCCTGCAGCTGCTTCATCATGTCCAGCACCTTCTCCGCCATCGGCAGATCCATGTCCACCGCCTTCGCCGCGTTCATCGCGTTCGTCAGATCCTTGATGTGCAGCTCGATGCGGAAGCCCGGGTTGAAGTTGCGGTCGAGCATCATCGGCGCCTTCGCGTCCATCACGGTGCTCCCTGCCAGTCCGCCGCGGATCGCCCGGTACACGTTCTCCGGGTTCACGCCGGACTTGCTCGCCAGCACCATCGCCTCCGAGAGCGCCGCGATATTGACTGCCACGATGATCTGGTTCGCCAGCTTGGTCATGTTGCCACTCCCGATCGGGCCCACCAGCGTCACATCGCGGCCCATCTTCGCCAGCATCGGCTTCACCTTCTCAAACACATCCTCCTTGCCGCCGCACATGAACGATACCGTCCCGTCGATCGCCTTCGGCTCCCCGCCGCTCACCGGCGCGTCGATCATCTCGCCGCCCGCTGCAGTCACTGCCTTCTCCAGCTCGATGGAGACGGTCGGGTCGATGGAGCTCATGTCCACCACGATCGCTCCCTTCTTCATGCTCTCCAGCACGCCGTCCTTCTCCAGCAGCGCGGTCTTCACCTGCGGGGAGTTCGGCAGCATCGTGAAGATCACATCTGCGCCATCGGCCGCCTCCCTCGCGCTCCCGCACGGAACGCCGCCCTCGGCTGCCACCTCCTGAATCGACTCCTCATGGTGATCGTAAACCTGCACCGCGTAGCCTGCCCGCAGCAGATTCTTCGCCATCGGCTTCCCCATGATCCCAAGTCCGATAAATCCTGCTCTCATACTGCTTCCTCCTATCCGAATCCTAATCTACATGCCCGCAATATCATACAAGCACGCCGCAAATCGCACACACAATCCCTGCTTTTTGCGGCGCACTCACTGTACACGCCCACAGCCTGTATCTATGCCTGGCTCTTTTCCACTTATTTAGTCAACTTCTCAATCTTCTCCAAGATACTCCCCGCGTCCAGCCCATACTCCTGCAGCAGCTCCGCGTGCGAGGACGCCGACTGTCCGAACACGTCCATGACCGCGACGCTCTCCATCGGAATCGCGCTGCCGCGCAGGATATAGCTGATCAGCATGTTCAGTCCGCCGCGGATGTTGCTCTCCTCGCAGACGACGATGCCCTTCATGCCCGCTGCACATGCCTTGACCGCCTCTTCGTTAAGCGGCTTCACCGTCGGGATGTGAACGACCTTCACGCTGATGCCCTTCTCCTTGGCCAGCTTCGCAGCCTCCAGGGCGCCGTGCGCCATGATTCCGTGCGTGAACACGGCCACGTCCGTCCCGTCCCGCAGCACCACCGGCTCACCGACCCGGTACTTGGCATCCTCCGGGAAAATGTCTTCCAGATCGTTTCTGCACAGCCGGATGTAGCACGGCCCGTCCACAGCCACAGCGGCCTCCACGGCCTTGCGCACCTCCACGCCGTCGCACGGCGTGAACACGGTCAGATTCGGGATCGCGCTCATGATCGCAATATCGTCCACCGACTGGTGCGTCGCGCCGTCGCCGAAATCGGACATTCCGCTGCTCGAGCCCACAATCTTCACATTGAGCTTCGCCGTCGCGATGCTCTGGCGGATCTGGTCGTACGCCCGCCCCGTCGCGAACACCGCGAACGTGTTGGTGAACGGAATCTTGCCCGCCAGAGCCAGCCCGCCCGCGAAGCTGGTCATATTCTGCTCGGCGATTCCCATCTCAAAATAGCGCTCCGGAAATTTCTCCTCAAACATGCAGCTCATGGTCGATTTTCCGAGATCGGCCTCCAGAACCACGATATCCGGATTCTGCTCGCCCAGCTCCACCAGCATTTTTCCATATTCTTTTCTCTGATTATGCATACTCATCTCACGCCTCCTCCAGCACCCGCAGTGCCTCCTGGTACTGTTCCTGCGTCAGCGTTCCATTGTGGAAGGCTGCCACTCCCTCTGCGAAAGGAATCCCTTTGCCCTTCACGGTATCTGCAATGATGCACACCGGTTTTCCCTTCACCTCGTCCGCGCGATCCAGCGCTCCGGCAATCTGGTCCATGTCGTGTCCGTCAATCACGAGCACCTCAAAGCCAAACGATCTCATCTTGTCTTCCAGATTTCCGATCTTAAAGCGATCCGCGGTTCTTCCGGTCGCCTGGAGCCCGTTGCGGTCGATGATCACGCGCAGATTGTCGAGACCGAAGTTGGACGCAGCCATAAACGCCTCCCAGAGCTGTCCCTCGGCCAGCTCGCCGTCGCCGACTGCCACGTACACCTTGCTGTCAATCTGATCCAGCCGAAGCCCTGCGGCCAGGCCCGCAGCCAAGGATACGCCCTGTCCCAGCGATCCTGTATTCGCCTCGATCCCCACCAGCTTGCGCATGTCCGGGTGCCCCTGCAGATGGCTGCCCAGCTTTTTCAGGGTGTGGATGGAAGCTTCCTTGTCAAAATAGCCGCACTCCATCAGCGCCGCGTACTGCACGATCGCCGCGTGTCCCTTGCTCAGGATGAAACGGTCGCGGTCGCGCATGTCCGGGTTCTTCGGATCGTGGCGCATCTTGTGAAAATACAGCACGGTCACAATGTCCGCCAGCGAGCAGGAGCCTCCCAGATGGCCGGCCTTGCCCACGCCGATCATGGTTACAATATCCTTTCTGATCTCGCACGCGCGCTCCATGAGCGCCTGCTTTTCCCTCTGATCCAACATTTCTGCTTCCTCCCTCACCTTCTACATGTTTTCCAGCATCTCGCGCACCCGCAGGAATCCGGTCTCGCCGCTGTTGTACACCGGCACCTTCGTCTCCTTCAGGTACGGCGCCAGCGCCGACATGGAGAGCTGCGCCATCACGATGCAGTCCACCTCGTCCGACAGCTTGTCGATGGCGTCCACCAGAATCTCATTGTGCTTCTCGATATTTCCCTTCGAGTACTCCTCAAACGCCTCGCTGCACAGCACGGTCTTCCGCTCGATCTCGACCCCTGCCTCCGCCGCCGCGATGTCCAGCAGCCGCTCTGAGGACGGAACCGTCGTCGCCAGCGTCGCCAGCAGGCCGATCTTCTTTCCGGTGCGGACCGCCTTCTCCATCATCGGGCGGTCGATCTGCGCGATCGGCGTGTTCACCAGCGGACGGCCCAGCTCTGCCGCGTAGTTGAACGTGGAGCACGCCAGCAGAATCAGATCCACACCGGCCTCCTCCAGATTGTGCGCATACTCCGCAAACTTAAAGTAATTTACCTTCGGAATCACGCCGGCGCCGGCCTTGATGTTGTCTCTCTGAATCGTGTCGTCGCACAGATGCATGATCTGCACCTTGGGAATGTACTGCGCAATGTACGGCTCCATCGCCTTGATCGTAATGTGGGAAGCGTGAATGATTCCCAGTGTCTTGCTGCTCAAATCCTTCATTCTGATCCACTCCTATCTGCATTTGCTTTATTCTATCGAATCACCAGATACGACACCCCGTGCGTCGGCATCGTAAACCGCAGCTCCATCTTGCCGTCCGCGACCGCTACCTTCTGGTCCCCGGTCAGCTTCTCCAGCCCGTCTCTCGCCTTGATCGCCGCGTACTGCTCTCCTGCCGGGAACAGTGGGCTGCCCTGGCGCAGCCACTCGGCGTACGCGTTCGAGTGCTCCGCGTCGATCCGGTAGTGCTCTACCTGCGCGCAGTCCCCCGTGAGCCCTGCGACGGTCAGCACCACCTCGCGCTCCTCCTTCAGATCCCGGTCGTTGTTGTGGCTGTACACGACAATCTGCGTCTCCCCGTTTTTGCCTCTGACCGCGAACCCGGACACATCCGTCTCCTCGCCCTCGCCGGTGTACTGGCTGTGGTTCTTCACTCCGATGTCCGGCTCCTCGAGGAAATCGAGGTGCTCCGCCCCGTCGCTTGTAAACGCCAGCTTCTCGTCGCCCAGAGATCCGTAGATCTTGAACATGTTGAAGACCGCCTTGTCGATTCCCTGTGTCGTGAACGTCCGCGTGCCCTCGAAGCAGCGCTCGCCCGGGAACATGAACGCCCATGCCAGCGGCCGCACCTTGATCCCGTACTGTCCGCAGAGCTGGTCGATCTTCTCGTACGTGGAGGCCACATACGTCGCATAGTACTCCGTGTTCCGGAAAATCATGTTTGCGTTGTCGTACACGCCGCCCGCAGCCCAGCCGTCCGGGTCCGCCTCGGACAGCACGACCTCGCAGTCGCCGTAGCCATACTCCACGATCGCATCCAGACCCAGCTTCACCTGGTGCACCAGACTCTCCACGGACGGAACCGCCTTCGCCGCGTGCATCTCAAACGGGAAGCCGCCGCCCTTCACATGGAAGGTGATGAAGTCCAGTCTCGTCCCCTTCTCCTGCGTGCAGAAGTTCGCGCCGTCACGGCAGTGGCCCAGGAAGAAGCGGAAGAATTTCTGCGCTCTTCCCCCCTCATAGATCCCCGTCACAGCCGGGCCTGAGAGGCGAAGCGACGGGAGCACCGCATGGACCGCATGCTCCGTGTAGTCGTAGAGCCTGCAGTACTCCGCCGCCGTGCCGCTCCAGTAGAAGATATCCGGCTCATTCCAGAGCTCGAAGTACCAGGTCTCCACCTCCTTCGCGCCGTAGCGCTCCACCAGGTGTGTGATCAGCGCCTCCATGAACGCGTGCCACTTGTCGTAATCCTTCGGCGGGCAGGTCCATCCGATCTCCTTGTACTGGCTGTAGTTGTCCCAGTTCCCCTCCACGGACCGCACGTACGAGCGGTCGAAGAGCGCCATCGGCATGAAGCCCAGCTCCACAAACGGCTTGTTCCCCGTCTTGATAAAGGAATCAATAATCATGTCATAGTATGTAAAGTCGTAAACTGCCTCTCCGTCCTCGTTTTCCCAGTAAATATTCGTGGATCCGAACTTGTAGGTGCCGTGGCAGTTGCCGGTACAGAACATAAAATGTGTCCTGAAGTAGTACGGCGCATCGCCCAGAGCCGCAAATTTGTTCAGCAGCTCGATTCCCTCCGGGATGTAGCTGTAGTTGCACTCGTCGTATCCGATATAGCGCCACAGATGCTCCTGCGCGCCTGTCACCTTGGATGCGTCCACGTTGATGTTTACCTGTCTGCTCATGTTCCCTTCCTCCATTACTTTATTCACTTTTCTTTACCTTCAGCTCTCCGATTCCGTCCAGAGACAGCTGCTTGGCAAAATGGCACGCCACAAAGTGGCCGTTTCCCACCTCCGTAAGAGACGGGCATTCCTTTTTGCAGCACTCCTTTGCATATCTGCAGCGCGGGTGGAAGCAGCATCCCTCCGGGAGGTTCGCCGCATTGCCCACCTCGCCCGGCAGCATAATGCGCTCATTTTTGACCGTGGGGTCAGCCACCGGAATCGCCGACATCAGCGCCTCCGTGTACGGGTGGAGCGGGTGGTAGAACAGCTCCTCCGTCTCTGCCAGCTCCACGACCTTCCCCAGGTACATCACGCACACGCGGTCTGAGATGTGCTCCACCACACTCAGATTGTGCGCGATGAACATGTAGGTCAGGTCATACTCCTCCTTCAGCTCCTGCAGGAGGTTCAGAATCTGCGCCTGGATCGACACGTCCAGCGCCGACACGGCCTCGTCGGCCACCACGAACTTCGGTCCGCAGGCCAGCGCACGCGCGATCCCGATTCTCTGACGCTGCCCGCCGCTGAACGCATGCGGATAGCGGTTCAGATGCTTGATCTCCAGCCCCACCTTGCTGATCAGGTACTTCACGCGGTCCGTGATCTGCTCCTCCGTGTAGCCCCCGGCCAGCCGCATGGGCTCCGCCACGATGTCGAGGATCGTCATCCGCGGGTTCAGCGACGTGTACGGATTCTGAAAGATCATCTGGATGTCGCGGCGCATCTTCCGCATTTCCTTCTTGCCAAGGGCGGTAAAGTCGATCTCCTGATCGTCAAAGTGGAATTTGACCGTGCCCTCCGTGGGCTCGATGATCCGCAGAATCGTTCTGCCGAGCGTCGTCTTTCCGCAGCCGGACTCCCCGACGACGCCGAGCACCTCGTTCTTGTTAATGCTCAATGTGATATCATCCACTGCCTTCACCAGGCCGATCTGCCGCTTCGCGATCCCGGCCTCAATCGGATAATATTTCTTCAGGCCTGTGATTTCCAGCAGTGGCTTCTGTGTCTTTTTCACATCTTCCGACATGTTGTCCTCCCTTCTGCCTGTCACTTCGCCGCAGCCTGGTGGCGGAAGCATCTCACAAAGTGCTCCGGCTCCACCTCAACAAGCGGCGGGATGCTCTTGTCACATTCCTCGAAGCGCTCCGCGCACCGCGAGCAGAATCCGCACTCCTCGGGCGGGTCCAGCGGTACCGGGACGTTGCCCTCGATCGCCTGCAGCCGCTCCCGCGTCTTTCTCCCCAGCACCGGCATCGAGTTCAGGAGTCCTCTCGTGTACGGGTGGATCGGATTCTTGAAGATCGCCCGCGCGCTGCCGCTCTCCACCACACGTCCCAGGTACATCACCGCGATCGTGTCCGCCATCTCGGCGATGACGCCCATGTCGTGCGTGATGTAGATGATCGACATGTTGTACTCCCGCTGGAACTGCTTCATCAGATCCGTGATCTGGGCCTGCACCGTCACGTCCAGCGCCGTAGTCGGCTCGTCCGCGATCAGAATCTTCGGCCGGTTCACCATCGCCAGCGCGATCATCGCCCTTTGGCACTGTCCGCCGGACATCTGGTGCGGGTAGGACTTGAACTTCTGCTCCGGGTTCGGCATCCCCACCGCCTTGAGCATCTCCATGCACAGCTCCTTCGCCGCCTTCTTGTCCTTCTTCTCCTGGTGGACCGTCACGGCCTCCATCATCTGCGCGCCGATCGTGTACACCGGGGACAGGCTGGCCATCGGCTCCTGGAATACCATCGAGATCTCGCTGCCGCGCAGCCTGCGCATCTCCTTGCTGTCGGCGCCGTACTTCACCAGATCCACCTCGCCGCTGCCGTCATTGTAGAGAATCTCCCCGCCCAGCACCTTGCCCGGATTCTGCACCGTGCGCAGGATCGAGTGGGCCGTCACGCTCTTTCCGCAGCCCGACTCTCCGATGATGCCGATCGTCTCATTCCTTCTCAGCTTGAACGTCACGTCGTCGACCGCCTTCAGGATCCCCGTATCCAGCTTGAAATAGGTCTTCAGATGATTGACCTGTAAAATATAATCGTCCATACGCTCACCCATTTCCTTTCCTATTTATATGGATCCGCCGCATCGCGAAGCCCGTCACCCACAAAGTTGAAGGCCAGCACGGAGACAACGACGAAGAAGCCAGGAATCATCAGCCACGGATACATCGAGATCGTGTTGATGCTCTGCGCATCCTGCAGCAGCACGCCCAGGCTGACGATCGGCGGTGTCAGCCCGATTCCGAGGAAGCTCAGGGAGGTCTCCGAGAGGATCATCGTCGGGATCGCCAGCGTGATGTTGACGATCAGATAGCTGCTGAATGACGGGAGCAGATGCTTCAGGATGATATACCGGTCCGTCGCGCCGGAGACGCGGGCCGCCGTCACAAAGTCCTCGTTCCGCAGCTCCAGGAGCTTGCCTCGCACCACGCGCGCCAGGGACGTCCAGCCGATCAGCGACAGGATGATCGTGATCGCAAAGTACGTCTTCAGGGAGGACCAGTTCGTGGGGAACGCCGCCGCCAGCGCCATCCACAGCGGGATGCTCGGCATCGACATCAGGAACTCGATAATCCGCTGAATCACCGTGTCCACCTTTCCTCCGTAGAAGCCTGAGATTCCTCCGAACAGGCAGCCCAGGATGAAGGTGAAGAACACGCCCACGAGTCCCGTACTCAGAGAGATGCGGAGCGCGCTGAGCACGCGGGAGTACAGATCTCTACCCGACGAGTCCGTCCCGAACGGGAAGAACACGTCCGGCTCCGGTGTCCCGAAGAAATGGATGTCGCCCGGGATGAAGCCGAGCAGCTTGTACGGGTCGCCCTTGTAGAAGAAGCGCAGCTTGTGCTTCACGCTGGTGTCGTCCACGTAGTACTTTCTCCAGGTGACCGGGTCCTCCTCCTGCTTCTTGCCGTAGACGAACGGCTGCAGGGAAAAGTGCCCCTCCTCGTCCACGAAGTGGATCGCGGTCGGCGGCATGCTGATCGCCGCCGTACTTCTCTTTGCGATGTCCTGCGTCGCAAAGAACTCGCTGAAAATGCCGAGTGTGTAAAATATTATCAGAATAATAAGACCGACCATTGCCAGCTTGTGCTTCTTGAATTTTCTGACAATGAGCTGCCATTGTGTCTCCATGTACATTGCTTCTTCCGCAGAGGCAGCCTTTTTCTTCTTTCCAAACGCCATGTGATTTCCTCCTTCCTCTACTGCAGCCGGATTCTCGGATCAATCACCACCAGGAGGATGTCTGAGATGAACGTGCCCACAATCGTGATGGCCGTCAGCATCAGCACGCTCGCTCCTGCCAGGTACATGTCCTGAGAGAGCAATGCATTGTACAACAGGGAACCGACGGTGGGGATGTCCAGCACGATCGCCGTCACCGTCGCGCCCGACACGATTCCCGGCAGGATGCTCCCGATCGAGCTGATAATCGGGTTCAGCGCCACGCGCACCGGATATTTGTAAATCATCTTGTTCTCTTTCAGTCCTCTGGCTCTGGCCGCCACCACGTACGGCCGCTTCAGCTCATCCAGAAGGCTCGCTCTTAGTATTCTGATAACATTTGCCATGCTGGCAAGGCCGATGACGATCACCGGAATCGGCAGGTGCTTGCACAGATCCCACAGCCGCGCCAGGCTCCAGGGCGCGTTCTGGAACTCCGGGGAGTAGAAGCCGCCCACGCTGAGGCCGAAGTAGCGGTTGCTGTAGTACATCAGAAGCAGTGCCAGGAAAAAGCTCGGCGTCGCCAGTCCCACGAAGCCCAGAATCGACGCCAGATAGTCCCCGATCGAGTACTGGTGTCTGGCGGAGTAGATGCCGATCGGGATCGCGAGCGCATACGCGAAGAGCAGCGTGATCAGCGACAGCACGATCGTCATGGGCATCCGCGAGGCGATCAGCGTCTTCACCGGCTGGTTCCACTGGAAGGACTGTCCGAAGTCCCCGCGGAACATATTCCGCATCCACAGGAAATACTGCTGCCACATCGGCTTGTCCATCCCGTACTGCTGCTTCAGGCTGTCGATGACGGACTGGTCCACCTGTCCCATCTGCTGCTGCAGATTCGAGATATACGATGTCAGATAATCTCCTGGCGGAAGCTGTATCACAACGAACGCGAACACAGACATGATCGCCAGCAAAACAAGCATATAGATGAATCTCTTACCTATGTATTTTTTCATTAAGCCATGCCCCTCCTTCTCTTTCAGACAGCGTAGCTGCTGCAGGACTCCACAGGGCAATGGCTGCGGCTCTCCGAAGCCGGGAGCCGCGCCACCGCATCTGTATCATCCAGCCTTGTAGATCGGATCACAGTCAGACTGTCCTCTTGTCCGCTTTACAGCTATGATACGTTCTGCCCTGCATGTTTTTCGCCATTTCTTCTATGCGGAGCGTTTCAGACTTCTCTCACCGCGCTGTCTGCAGCGATCAATACTTGAAATACCAGGTATCACCGCGATACGGCTTCCAGAAGTTGTAGTCATTTGCGAAAGTACCCTCGGTCGGCGTGTTGCCGAGACGGTTGCTGATGATGACAAGTCTCGGAGATACGGTCACACCGATGAACCAGCACTGATCGCTGACTCTCTGCAGGATGCTCTCACCGAGAGATGCGTACTCCTCATCCGCAGCAGACATCGTGCCGAATCTCAGGCAGTCGTTGCGGAGCTGATCGATCTCCTCCGGCGGCTGCTCTCCCTGTGCTCCGTCGCTGTCCCACCAGTCCTTGTACGCTCTCATGAACTCCAGATCGTCATACGCGTTGCCCGGGCGCAGACGGCTGAATGCCGCGCCGCTCAGGTTGAACTCGCCGACGCTGTCCATCGTGAACGCCTGCATGTCGCGCTCATTCGCAATGCCTCTCTCCAGATAGTAGGAGCGCTCCACCTGCTTCAGCGTCACCTTGATGCCGACTGCCGTCCAGTACTCGCACGCCATCTCGGACATCGGAATGAACTCCTCGATCGTCTCGAGCACCAGGTTGAACTCCTCGCCGTTCGGCATCAGACGCACGGTGTGCGCGCTGTTCCACTCGTAGCCGCACTCATCGAGAAGCGCGTTTGCCTTGTCCACATCGTACTCGATAAATGCATTCTCGAACTCATCCTTCATGAAGGAGCAGTCCGCCGATGCGGTCGCCTGTCTGACGGTGCCCTTGCCATAGTACAGTGTCTCGTTGATGGTGTTGCGGTCGAGCGCGTAGCTCATCGCCTGGCGGAACTTCACATTCGAGAAGATCTCGCGGAGGTTCGGATCCTGGTCTGTGATGTTGAACGTGAACGCGCAGTCAGAACCTCTCGTGTTCTCGAACAGATAGACCGCGTAGTCGCCGTTCGCCTCATTCTCCTTGAGCATCGTGTAGTCCGATACCGGGAGCGGGTTCTCGCCTGCCGCGTGGATCTCGCCGCTGATCAGCTTCAGCGCGCGGACGTCCTTGTCCTGCACGATCAGCGCTTCCTGCTCGTCGATGTACGGGAGCTGGTTGCCCTCCTGGTCCACTACGTGGTAGTACGGGTTGCGCGCAAAGAACTTGTTGCCGTTGGAGTCGATGCGGTCCAGCACCCACGGATAGACATCCGGCGCCTCACAGTCGGTCTGCGCCTGGCTGTTGTCCAGATGTGCCTTGAAGCAGAGGATCCAGGACTCATAGCCCTCTTCCTTCGCCAGCGCGTCCGCATCCTCATTGTACGATTTGTGCCACTTCGACAGATATGCCTTCGGCGCGAAGAACGTCCGGATGATGTTGGTGGAGTAACGCGCCATCGTGATCTCGAATGCCGGGTTCGGCTCGGTGAACTTGATCACGAGCGTGTACTCGTCCGGCGCCTCGTACGTCATCGGCGTGCCGTTGCTGCAGTAAACCGCGTCCACGGAGGAGTTGATGTCCGTGTTCATCAGGATGTCATTGTACCAGAACATCCAGTCCTCGGTCGTGAACGGATCGCCGTTCGACCACTTCATGCCCTTTCTCAGGTGAAGCGTGAACTCGGTGTACTCGTCGTTGATCTCGTAGCTCTGGATCAGGTTCGGCTTGAAGGTCTTCAGATCCTTCTCGATCGTCAGGATGGACTGGAATCTCAGACCCTCGGTGTCCACCTGTCCGGTGCTCGGCCCGAACGCCGCTCCGACGTAGGTGCCGCCGTAGATACCGATCTCGTCGACCTCCACGACTGCCGGCTCCTCCGGAAGACGCTCCTCGATCGCGGGCAGCTCGCCGCTCTCCACCAGCTCATGTACCAGCGGGGACTCCTTGTACGGTCCGTCTCCCACGCCGCCGCGGTTCTCCTCGGCAAATGCCGCGGTGCCTGTCCCCAGTGTGCCGACTGCCATACACGCACTGAGCAGTAATGCCATGATTCTTCGTTTCTTCATTTCGTTCCCTCACTTTCCTATATTTTTGCTACATCAAACACCCCTGGTACTGCCTGTCTCGAGCTTTTTCAAGGTGTCCCTGGTGATCAGCCGCGGCTGCAGGATGATCCGCTTGTGGAACTGGATATCCTCGGTGCAGCTCTCCGCCACATCCATCAGGGAGAAACACTCCGCAATCATCATATTCGCGTCCAGCGAATACGTCGTCAGTCCCGGAGCAAACTGACCGGCCAGCGGGATGTTGTCGACGCTCAGAACCGACAGCTGATTCGGCACGTCAACACCCTTGTCGCGCAGCGCCTGGATCAGTCCGATCGCCATCCAGTCATTTGCCGCAAAGACCGCCGTGAACTGCCGGTGCACCACCAGGTTTGCCACCTGGTCCGCGAGGACGAAGCCGCCCTTGAAGTTCATCTTGCTCTCCAGAACGACATGCTCGATCCCGTTTTTCCTGGAGCCCCGGATGAACCCGTTTTTGCGGTAGAGTGCCGACGCATACCGGTCCGGCCCTGTGATATGAATTACCTTTTTATGCCCATAAGCAGCCAGTACCTTCGCTGCATTGATGCCTATCTTAAAGTGATCAAAATAAATCTGCACGAAATCGTCGTGATTGGGGTAGTTCTCAAAGGAGATAATCTTCGAGTAGACCTGCTTGATCTTCTCGATATCCTCCTCCTCAAATTTTCCGATCATCAGCACCGGCGCAAGCATGTCGCCGTTGTGCAGCGTGTCCATCGTCAGCGGAATCATGTTGACACTGTTCTTCGCCGCGTAGCCGGTCAGCTCCATCAGCATCCGGTTGTAGAACGGATCGTTCGGCTTGATCGTCGGGGAGCTGAGCAGATTCACATGCTTGTTCTTCACAATCGGCGCGATGTAGGTCCCTTTTCCCTCATACTTGATCAGCAGCCCTTCTGAGACCAGCTGGTTAATCACCTCACGGATCCGCTGTCTCCCGACATTCAGCCTCTGCTCCAGCTTCCGCTCTGATTCCAGCTTGATCAGCCGGTCTGACTGAAGCTGCCGCACCTCCTGGCGCAGCACATCCGCGATCGCTTTGTTCTCCTGATTCATGTCCTCACTCCCATCAAATCCTGTCTCTTTTCATGGAAATATTGTATAATTTTAACAAAAAAATTTGTTCAAATAATTTGTATATATCTAACAAAAACCGCATTTGGTTTAACCCAAAATAAAGGTGCTCATTATAATTACTGCACAATTCAGAAAGCGCAAAAAGAGCCTTCGAACCTGATTTACCCTCATTTTCGGCTATTTATTTCGTCATTTTTTACAACTATAGCATAGTGTATTATTCCTGTCAAGCCTTTGACAAAATTCGCTGGCATTTTAGTCTCTATTGACGAATTTAGGGGCGGTTTTTTATATGATTTCTACAGAGAGTTTGAAGGTTGGTTTAAACCGGTTTATGTTATTTCACTAAAAGCAGTCGAGGGGGATGGATTTAGCAAAGAGAAAAGGGATGGAAGAAGGGGTGCGGACGGATAGCAGACGGGTGATGGGCGGGTGGTAGTTGAATGAGGGATGGATAGCGGACAGACGGCAGACGCATAATGGGCAGGTGGCAGTTGGATGAGGGACGGATAGCGGGCAGACGGGTGGTGGAACGCTAGCAGATACAGGTGGCAAACGGGTGGCGGAACGCTAGCGGGCAGACAGCAAACGGGGGGCGGAACGCTAGCAGATACAGGCGGCAAACGGGTGCGGAACGCTAGCGGGCAGACAGCAAACGGGTGGCGGAACGCTAGCAGACAGACGGCAAACGGGTGGCGGATCGCGACAGCCGCCAGATACTCATGCATACTCAGCTGCCGGCACACTCTCAACAAAAAAAGCTCCCCGCCGGACAGGTCTCAGATCACTCTGACATCCGCCCGCGGGGAGCCTCATTTCGCCGCTTCTATTTTGCTGTATTTTCCTGTACGGTTCTGACAATTACCTCTTCAAGGTTTTCTCAGTATCCGTGCCGCATCAAATACACACCTTCGTTTACCATCTGATTCCTTCACTTATCACAGACAAGATCAGCATCCAGTCAGCACAGTTTCGAACAACTAATCGAATCGTCGTTAGGCCGCGCAAGATTCCTTGCTTCCTCACATCTGCCTTAGAAGAAGTCCTCGCCCTGCAGCGCGTCGTAGCCTTCCTCGCCGGTGCGCACCTTAACCACATTCTGCACGCGGTAGACAAAGATCTTGCCGTCTCCGATGTGGCCTGTGTACAGTGCCTTCTTGGCAGCTGCGATCACCACATCCGGCGATACCTTGCTGACCACCACATCGACCTGGATCTTCGGCAGCAGATTCATATCCATCGGAACGCCGCGGTAATACTCCGCCTTGCCCTTCTGCACCCCGCACCCGAGCACATTCGTCACCGTCATGCCGGTCACGCCGACGCTGTTCAGCGCGTCCTTGAGCTCGTCGAACTTGCTCTGCTTCGCGACGATCGTGATCTTCGTCAGGTTTGTATCGCTCGCCACCGGGGATTCCGGCGTGCGCACCTGTACCGGCACAGCATCGTCCAACGGAACCGCCTTCTTGGGAGCCGGGAGCTCTGCTGCTGCAGCGCTCACGCCGCCGCCAAAGTTATTGATGCTGGAGGTCAGCGCAAAATCTGCATACGCCGATGCCAATCCGTGCTCGTGGATGTCGAGGCCCTCGATCTCCTCCGTCGCCGACGCCCGCAGGCCGATCGTCTTCTCGAGTGCCTTGAAGATGATCACCATGCAGACCGTCACCCACGCGATGACACACGCCACGCCGAGTGCCTGAGTCCCGAGCAGCTTGAAGCCGCCGCCGTAGAACACACCCAGCTTCTCCCCTGACCCGAAATCGTAATATGCGAACAGGCCGGTCAGCAGCGTTCCTGTCGCTCCGCAGATCCCGTGGACACCGACCGCGCCGACCGGGTCATCCACCTTCAGCTTCTGGTCTACGAACTCAATTCCGAACACAACCGCAAAGCCTGCCACGATACCGATGATCGCCGAGCCCGCCGGAGTCACCGTGTCGCAGCCCGCCGTGATCGCCACCAGACCTGCCAGAGAACCGTTCAGCGTCATGGATACATCCGGCTTCTTGTAGCGCACCCAGGTGATAATCAGCACAGTCACCGTCGCAACCGCAGCCGCGAGGTTCGTCGTGTAGAAGATCCGCGCCGCGTTTGCCGCGCCGTCCCCGGACAGTGCCACCGTGGAACAGCCGTTGAACCCAAACCAGCAGAACCAGAGGATAAACACGCCGAGCGCCGCCAGCGTCATGCTGTGGCCGAGAATCGCGTTCGGCTTGCCGTTCTTGTCATACTTTCCGAGACGCGGCCCGAGGATCGCCGCCCCGATGAAGGCCGAGACGCCTCCTACCATATGTACTGCGGTTGATCCCGCGAAGTCATGAAAGCCCCTCGTTGCTAGCCAGCCGCCGCCCCAGATCCAGTGTCCGGAGATCGGATACACGAACAGGCTGATCAGTGCGCTGTAGATGCAGTACGCCGAGAACTTCGTCCGCTCCGCCATCGCACCGGAGACGATCGTCGCCGAAGTCGCACAGAACACAGTCTGGAAAATCATCGCCGCATAGTCATCCTGATGCATGCAGAACAGATCAATCTTGCCAAACAGCGGAGCCGTACTCCCGAACATGATCCCGTACCCGACCAGCCAGTAAATCGGCGTGCCGATACAGAAATCCATCAGATTCTTCATCACAATATTGCCCGCATTCTTCGCACGCGTCAGGCCCGTCTCCACCATCGCAAAGCCCGCCTGCATGAAGAACACAAGCGCCGCCCCCAGAAGGATCCAGCCAATATCCACACTTCTCGTCAAAGCAGTCAATTCTTCCATAAAATTCCCTCCTCTTCTTTCTCAAGCGATGCCGGTTTGCAGCCCCGGCCTGTGCGCATTTCCAACCCTCTGCGGTCCGTGCACGTATACCGCTCCGATAAATGGAAAAGGCGCTGCGGTCATATGACCCGCAGCGCCCTCGCTTGATGTGTGGTAGTTTACTCCTCAAATTCTGATGTGTCAATAAAATTTATGAAAAAAATCTAAATTCAGCCGGTTTGCAGAAATTTTCGTTTGTTTTTTCGTAAAATTTTCCAGGTTGCACAACGTACTCATCCGCAACACTGTGCGCAGCCGAAAAACGTACTCATCCGCGACACTATACGCAGCCGAAAAACGTACGCAGCCGCAACACTGTGCACGACCGGAAAGTTTCAAACTCATTCCAATAGTCTGCGCACCTCATGGACATTCGATGCAATCTGCTCCGGCACGGCGCCGTGCTCCAGCAAAAACTCCCGCGAGCGGAAGCCCCAGCTCACCGAGATCAGATCCATCCCGCTGTTCCTCGCCGTCTCGATGTCCACGTCCGAATCCCCGACATAGACCGCCCGCTCCCGCTCCACGCCGAGTTCGCGCAGTGCCTGCAGCACCGTATCGGGCGCCGGCTTTTTGCGAATCCCCTCCCGCTCACCGATCGCGACCGGAATCTGATCCCCGAAGTAGATCCGGTTCAGCCGTTTCACCGCAAAATCTGCCTTGTTGGAGACGATCGCCATGCGATATCCAGCCTTTGTCAGCCAGTCCAGCAGCGAATCTATCCCAGGATACGGCTCCGTCGCGTCCATGCAGTGCGCCCCGTAGTGCGCGCAGAACGCGTCATAGATCTCTTCGTACCTCGGATGCTCCGTCCCACCCGGAATCGCGCGCTCAATCAGCTTCCGGATCCCGTTCCCCACGAAGCGCCGCACTTCATCCAGTGTCCGCTCCGCCAGGCCGTACTGTGCAATCACCGCATTCAGGCTGTCCGTCAGATCCCTCAGCGTGTCTAGCAGCGTGCCGTCCAGGTCGAAGATCACCGCATCATACCGTCTTTGTTCCATATCCAGCTCATCCTTCCCGTATTCCATTCCCCATCCGTCCTGTGCACATGCCTCGGCTATACCCAGCATTTCAGATTCCGGGCATGTATCACGGATGCGCACCGCCATTTCAGACACGTACCAGTATACGCGGAAAATGCCGGAATGAAAAGCATTTATTTGAGAAAACGCTCAGAACCGAGTCCAGAGCCAGCAGCACGCCTGCACCGACGATCGACAGCGACAGCCACAGAAACGCAGCCACCACAAACGGCGCGCAGGTCAGGGAGAGCCCGAAGCACAGGTAGATCAGCAGCTCCGCCGCCAGCCCCAGCGCCGCACACAGCAACAGCCCTGTGCCTGTCAGCTCCCGGTAGCAATCCGCTCTGGCTGCGCCCGTCAGCTCCCGGTAGCAATCCGCTCTGGCTGCCGCCGTCCCACACACCGGGCTGTGCTTAGCGCAACATGCAGCTTCACAGCTCGTCTGAAGCCGCACCTTGCACCGCACTCTATCATATTCATACATCAAAGCGCCGCCCTGCGCTGCTCCATCACACGTACTCTCTTCCCACTCTGCACATCTGCATGCCGCTCCCATATCGCCCCTCCATCGAACATCCGTTCCTCATCTTTTTCGTATTCTACCATAGGAACATATGTTTTGCAAGAGGAAAATCGAACATATTTTCGAGAAATTTCCGTGTGCGGAATATTGCTGTCAAATCGCTGCCGAATGATCACCGCAGCGCTGCTCTCCGCCGTCATTCCGCTGCCTGCTGCCTGACCTGGGCGATTGCCCGGGAGACCGCCGGGATGCAGAGGATCACAACCGTCGCGATCATCTCCGGCAGGATGTAGGTGAGGTTGTAGCCCAGGGTATAGACCATCGGATTCATGTTCTCCGGCGCGTACTCCGCAAAGAAGACATAGCCCGAAATCACATGGCAGAGGTAGCGCCCGATCACGCCCACCACGTAGCCTGAGATCAGCCCGCCCTTTTTCTTATAGAGGAAGCCGGAGAGGCCGAGTGCGCCGAAGGCCAGCGGGTAGTCCAGCAGCACCTGCAGCGGCGCATAGATGTAGGGATCCATGAGCAGCTGCAGAATCCCGTAGGCCGCGCCTGTGATCAGGCCGGTCCTGGGCCCGTAGAAATAGCCCACCAGCGCCACGAACAGCATGCTGAACAGCGTGATGGAGCCGCCGAACGGCAGGGACGCCAGCTTCAGGAACGAGGTGGCTGTGGCAAGCGCAATCGCCATCGCACAGAACACCAGCTTCCTCGTCGCCATGTGGCCCTGCTGTTTTTTCTGCCCCAGCAGCCCCGCGCACGCCAGCAGCGCCACGAGCAGTACAGCGAGCAGCACATACCCCGCCGGCTGCAGCAGGTACTCATAGTTTTCCACGTCATAGACAAGAAATATTGACATAAAAAAACCTCCTTTTCGAAAGGAGGGAGACAACTGTGAAGCGGCGCGGATACGCGTACTCCGCAACCATTCTTCAGCTTCCTTACGCCGGCATTAACCGGTTCAAGTAATGAGGGTCTGAAACCTGCGGCAAATGCCGCCTTCACTCTCAGCAGTGTGCTCCCCTAGCCTTTTATGACGGGCTTATCGCCCATATTTACCGGAACAGTATAGCGCAGCCGCAGCTGGCTGTCAATCCTCTTTTGCTCTTCCTGCCGCAGGACCTTCTCAGCCCTGCAGCAGTCTGCATGACAGGTAGACCAGAAACAGTTCCTCATCACTCATGCGATCCAGCTCCATCGGACAGTATTTCCGGATCTGCTCGAGACGGTAAGTAATCGTGTTGCGGTGAAGAAAGAGCGCTTTTGCGGTGGAGGAAATATTTCTGCCGTGGAGAATATAAGCTTCAAGGCATCGCAGAAGCTCACGCCCGTATTCCGGGTCAGCGGCAGTCAGCCGGTCCAGTCCCGGATAGATAATTCCTCCGGCCTCGTTTTCTCCAAGCAACGCATGGCGAATATACGGAAAAAGAGCCTCCTGAAAGGTGCAGGCGGTTTCAGGTCCGGCATTCCATATGGCAATCAGGCTTTGAAGAAATGCCTGGTGCAACGAGAAAATGTCAGTAAAGACCATACTTTGTCCACACCGCAGGGAATGCGAGACAAGAAGCGCCCGGCATTGGCGCGAAAAGCCGGCATTCTTCAGATCCATTCGGGCGTAGTCCAGCACCACCACCTGACGATCATAGTAGAACACAAACTCCGTCTGAAACAGGGCGCCGATGTTGTAAAGAATCGGTTTCAGCGTATCCTCACCGGACGTGTCCTGCTGGAAAATCCACACGCAGTAGGGATCTTTGGGCTTGTGGCGGCAACGTGCAAGATTGTACGTGATGACATTGGCATTGACGGCATTCCCCTTCAGCAGCTGGCGGATCCACCAGGAAGTATTGTCGGTAAAAAAAGGCTGGTCCGTGCTGTACCGAACTGCGGTGTTGATAAATTGCTGGATCATTTTCATGTTTGCGTATTCACCCGGAGTAAAAGGGCAGAGGGTATCGGTCATTCCGAGACAACCCAGGATGGTTTCGCCGGCATAGACAGACGCGATCAGCCTCCTGCAGTTGTGATATTGATTCTTGGAGCGATAATAAAAGGGCTGCCGTTCATGCAGAAAAAGCTGCACAAAATCGTGAATGTCCGGTTCCTCCGGAGAATATCCGTGTTCCAGTGCATAGCTTACAAGAGAATCCCTTGCGGCCCCGGAACGATCCCCGGCATACGCGAGCAGATTCTGCCGGGTGTCAAACAGAGAGACCGGGTTTTTGAGAAATCTCGCACAGATAGACAGAATGTCAGACAAGGAGGCGCGCTGCAATATGGCAGTGTGGATTTCCTCCTGCCAATCCTGGTAAGAGAGAAACATACGCTGGATCTCAAACGAGAGAGCAAGCAGATCCGTGCTGCAGGGAACGAGGGAACAGGAACGCACACAGGAAAAATCGGCGAAGGAATCGCCCGCTATGATTAGGTGCAGATCCTGGCGGCACAATTCTTTTGCAGTCTCGGCATCCACAAGATAGAGGATATCCGGAGAAAATTCCAACGCGCACGGCGGGGTATCCACGCAATTTTCGGAGGGTGCGGAGATGCGGAGGCAGGCATCGGATGGCACAGGCGAACAAGGACGGGAGCCGGAGGGCGAAGGCGTATAAAGGCAGACGCTGGACAGGTCAAGGCTGTGCGGGGATTTGCAGTAGATGGTCCGACAGGTGACAGACAGGGCTTCCGTCAGGTTGTACAAGTTGATTTTCATAGGAACTCCTTTTGTGCAGAGATGCACAAATTTTTTTCTGTTTTCAATGATTATATTGCCAATGACGAGGAAGAGCAAGCGAATTATAATAAAATTGAATTGGCAGTTATTACATAATAAGGAGGAGCTTTTTTATGAGTGAACAGAAAAAACTGTCACGGCGCAGCTTTCTGAAGGGTGCGGCTGCATCAGCAGCAGGTGCGGCGCTGTTTCAGATGACAGGCGGCATGGCACACGCGGAGGAATCCGGAATCTACACACCGGGAACCTACTCGGCAACGGCAAAGGGCATGGGAACCGTCACAGTCACGATGACTTTTGACGCAAACGCCATCACAGATGTCGCGGTGGATGTATCGGGTGAGACGCCTGACATCGGCGGACTGCACGGCGAGGAGCTGGCAGCACAGGTACTTGCGGCGCAGAGCGGCGAGATTGACGGAGTGTCCGGAGCGACCATTACCTCCGATGCAGTATCGAAAGCAGCGAAGGTATGTATCGCGCAGGCAAAGGGCGAGTCGGTAGAGATCGAGACAGAGACAGCGGCAGCGGAGCCGGCGGTGGCCGGCGCGATTGTGTGGCCCGCGTGTGAGCCGGCGTATACTCCGGTAGCGGCCGGCGAGGGCGTAATCGCCTATGAGCCGGATCCGATCGACGAGTCCAAGGTCGTACAGGAGGAGGAAATCGACGTGCTGGTGTGCGGTCTCGGGCCGGCAGGCTTTGCGGCAGCGCTCTCCTGCGCGCAGCAGGGGCTGAAGACCGTGGTGGTGGAGAAAAATGCGACCGGCTGTATCCAGAGCATGACGATCGGAGGCGTACACGACCGGATTCATGAGATGTACGGCGTCAAGTTTGACGAGAAAATGATGTTTAATGAGGCGATGCAAAAGAACGGCTACCGGGCAAATCCGCGGATGTACCAGAAACTGCTGGAGACAGACGGCGAGGCAGTAAACTGGTGGCTGGATCAGATGCCGTTTGAGGATGCGGAGTACCCGCTGACATTCTTTGGATATTCCGGAAAGGAATTTGATTTCCGCGAGCCATACGACGTGACTGCTTCGGACCACAGTTGGAATACTTCTATCAACATCCCGTTCTCAGACACGGCAACAATGCGGGAATATCTGACAAAACGCGTGCAGGACGCGGGGGTGACCATTCATTTTGAGACTCCGGTCGTGCAGCTCATCGCAGACGCGGACGGAAAGGTGACCGGCGCGTACGCAAAGAACGCGGAGGGGTATCTGAAGTTCCACACGGCAAAAGGCGTTGTGCTTTCGACCGGCGGATATGAGCACAATCTGAAAAAGCTGAAGGAATGTTGCCGTCCGAGAGACCTGCAGTTGTGCGCCTGGCTGACCTATGGAAGCAACTGCACCGGCGACGGACACGAGATGGCGAAGGCAATCGGCGCGATGGAGGACGAGTATCCGCATCCGTTGATGCTGGACCCGATGCAGCTGATGCCTTACATGCGTGTCAACAGCGAAGGCAGACGTTTTATCGGGGAATATGAGACGTATGACCATCTGGCATCTGCAATGCAGTCGCAATATGGCGGATATGACTATTTCATCACCGATGCAAATGTGATGGAAGCAGTTGATAAAATGTGGTCTCCGTCCTCCTCCTGCTATGGCCCGAAGGAAGTATGGGCCGGTGCAGCGACCTCACCGTCCGCGCTCACCGCAAATACGCTCGAAGAGCTGGCAGAGCTGATGGGTGTGCCGGCAGATACCTTTGTGGAGACCATCAACCGTTGGAACGAAATGTGCGATGCGGGGGAGGACACCGAGTTCGGGTATCCAGGAGAGCATATGCACCGGATTGACACGGCACCGTTCTACGCGACGCGCGAGATGGCAGAGTCGCTCGCGACCTCCGGCGGACTCCAGGTCAACGAGTACTCACAGGTGCTGAATACCGCAAATCAGCCGATCGAGGGGCTGTACGCGATCGGAAATGCGTCCGGTTCGATGTTCTACGGAACCTATCCGCATTCTATGAACTGCCTGTCGCACACGCGCTGCATTACCTTCGGATATAATGTAAGCAAGACACTTGCAGGAAAGTAAAAGAATCCTATAAGCTGAGGGTGTCGCAACATACGGCAAATCCACAATGACTGGTATCCGTGCGATTAATCGTATACCAGCAGCGGTAGCTGCCAACATTTTTGCAGCACCCTCGTTTTTCGTCAGCGGTCGGATAACAACAGGTCAGGCACCCTGACTGGACAGTGTCTCGCTGAACTACAACCCTGCAGAGCAAAACGGCAAAAAAATTTAAATTTCCTGTTGACAAATGCTTCTCCCGGATATATAATAGTCAATGCTGAAAGGCAATAAGAAATGTGCGTTTAGCTCAGCTGGATAGAGCGTTTGGCTACGGACCAAAAGGTCGGGGGTTCGAATCCTCTAACGCACGCTTACTGAAAAAGAATCCTTGATAAAAGGGTTCTTTTTTTGTTACATATTCCGGCAGAAATCCCTCTGTTTCAGACAGCCAGGAACAAATCAGGCTGCAGATATCTGCCATCCGGTCCTCAAACCATCGGCAAATATCTGCAGCCTGCTGCACTCAGACACCGACACATCTCCGCCTGCCTCATCGGGCAAGCCGGAAATAGATCAGCACATTAATATGACAAAACAGTCGTCCCCAGCGGACAGTTACTGTTCAGATAATTCAAATCGCCGTCGCTAAGACGGATACACCCGTGTGAAACCGCTCCCTGCTTGTTTCCATCTACGCGTCTGTGGAAGGAGTTGCCCCATTCCTTCGCCGGGTTCCAGGAGAAGTAGATCCGGACGCCGCCGTACGCGGAATCCTTGAAGCGCAGCTTGAACAGACCGGTCGGCGTCTTGCCGTCCTTTCCGATGACACACGGCATGGAGCGCTGCAGCACCCATCTGCCCTGCGAGCCCTTGAAGATATTCGTCGTGAGAGAATACTGGCTGATCCAGATCAGCCATTTTGTGTTGCTGGAATAGCCCTTCTCATTCACGTACGCTTCTTTTGCTTCCTTCGAGAATCCGTTCTTGCTGTAGTTCAGGCTGTTGTACCGGAGGTCCTTTCCGGACACCTTCGCCTTTCTCCCGTCCTTCAGAATCACGGTAATCGTCTTGCTGCTGCGCGTGGTCGCCGTCACCTTCGTCCCCTTCTTCAGGACGAGCTTCTCACTTGACCCGACAATCGTAGCCGAAGAATTTCTCCGCAGCGTCGCGTTAAAATACCGACCGTGAATCTGCGACGCCTGCGCGCTCAGCCCCTTTCCGGAGCCGCTACCGTATGCCATCCCGCTCTCAGCCGTCTGGCCCTTGACCGTGCGGTAGCTCTGCACCGCAAACTTATAATTCACACCCTCCGTCAGCTTAGACACGGTGTAGCTTGTCTTCTTCGTCGAGGCGATCCGGTCGTACTTCTGGGTCTCCTCGTTGTACCGGTAAATGTAGTAGCCGGATGCATTACTTGCCTTGCTCCACGTCAGCTTCACAGACGTCTTCCCAGAGGTGGACGCCTTGAAATTCTTCGGGGTGGCCGGAGTCTTCAGGCGCGTCGCCACAGTGATCGACGCCGGCTGTGCGCTCTTCAGCGTCGTCTTGCCACTCTTTCTGTACGCGTACACCTGGAATGCGTAGGTCGTGTTCGGCACGAGCTTCTTCACCGTGTAACTCTTGCTGCCGGTCTTCGCGATCCGCGTAGCCGCACCCGTCGCCGTGTCAACACGGTAGATCAGGTAACCGGACGCCTTTGACGCCTTTTTCCACGTCAGCTTCAGGGATGTCTCCGATACAGACTTTGCCTTCAGTCCGCTCACCCGTCCCGGTGCGCTCGCCGCGAACGCAGACATCGCCGGGGCCAGCAGCATCGCTGCCATCATCACAAGCATTACCAGCCGCTTCTTAAACTGTCTCATTCTCTTTGCTCCTCCTCGCAACTATCCAAACATGATTCTCCCAAATCACATTATTTGTAATATTTTACCGTATCTGCCTTTCTTTTTCAACTGTTTTTTTGAAGAGGAACACGGAAGAAACCCTGCAAATATTCCTGATATTTTTTCTCAAACACAGTCTGCTCCATACCCGCACGGTCTGCCGCTACAGCGATCGACAGCAGTCTATCTTTTACAAGACCAAACAGTGTCTCCAGCACACCCTCGGTCCTGCCCTCGGCTCTACCTTCCCGCACTCCCTTGTTATAAACGCCCGTACTCAGATTACACATGCTGTCCACCTCCCGATTCAGCTTTTCTGTGACTTCGATATGGAATTCTTCTGCCAGAACCGTTTTCTTATCTGCCGGCGATCGCTCTGTGGAGAACACCTTGCTGAGCAGCCGAATGGCATCGTCTGCGCTGTCCTCCCCCTTCGGGCCCAGCCGCATCACTACGATCGTCATCAGATCATAGCTTTCCTTCGGTTCCTGGTAAGTCCCGCGCCTGCAGGTCTCCGCGATGTGATACTGACTGATCGTGTCTGACCGCGCCGATGCACTTTCCTCACAGATCCAGATGGACACCACTTTTTTGATCGCTCCGTACTCCTGGTTTCGAAATACCGTCCCACGCTGTGCCGATATCAGCCGCGCGCCATAATATATGCCGCGTTTCGGAATCGGATATCCCGGCGTATCATCATTTTGGATCTCAATATTGACGATAATTTCCATCCGCTCACGGTTTCCCGGTACCTGCGCCGAAAAACGAATGTCATACCGCACCGTACCCTCCCGGATGGAGACATCCTCCGTCGGCATTCCCGCGATCCGGTCGTCTCCGTTCAGACACGTTTCTTCCGTCGGCATTCCTGCGATCCGGTCGTCTCCGTTCAGGTGCATTTCCTCCGTCGACACCCCAGCGATCCGGCCGTCTTCGCTCATGCACAGTTCTTCCGGCAGCATTTCCACGGTTCGGCCACTTCTGTCCATGCACAGTCCGTCCGGCAGCATTCCCACTGTCCGACTACTTCCGTTCAGGCACAGTCCGTCCGACTCCAAAGTATCCGGGCGGTCCGGGTGATCCTGGTGAACGGCCGCTTCACTGATCCCGGGCGTCCCTTCTATGCACTCCTTCGCAATCCGCTCTGCCGGGATACCGGCAAATTCATCCAGTGCACTTTTCAGAATGTACGCGAGAATCGCTTTCTGCGCCACCACCTTTCTGGCCGCCGCATCGTACTTCGCACGAGCACCGGCAACCTCCAGGTTCTCCGCAACTTCCCTTTCCAGTATAGCCATAGGCACTTCCTATCGCTCTCTCCCTCGCATAGGTACCTCTCGCCTGCTATATTCTTATCTTATCATGGTGTCCGCGGACGGTCAACGACTGTTTAGCAACATATTTACAGCACAATTTGCTGCAAGTATGGTATTTGTTACAGTTTCGCCAGCCACTGCCAGAGAAGGTAGCAGGGCCGTCCAAAAGCGACTGTAGCGAGTCTTTACAAGTTCTTAGGTCTCAGAATGCCGGAGCAACTGTAAAAATCCTGCGTTCAAGCAGGATTTTTAGCTGGCTCTGTCTG
>JAETOO010000054.1 GCA_021771715.1 Oscillospiraceae bacterium | reverse complement strand
GGAATATGCTGATAGCTTTCTGCGTATGAAACAGCGGCGGTGATGTAGCCCTTCAGCAATGCATCATCCGCCGCATGGTCGAGAATCAGATTCTGTTTTACTTTTTCAAGCAAAGCATCCATCACCGCCACCTCCATTCATTACGCAGTCGCCATCTTGAGCAGCTTGACCGCTTCGGGGAGAATCAGCTTGCCGTCCACGCGCTCCTTGGCAACGAAGCCGACCATGCCGTTTCCGGCGAACAGTTCCTTCAGTTCCGCAAAGGAACGGGTACCGCGGTCACCGATGTTGTAGTAGTTGTAGTCACCGAAAGCGATGGCAGGCATACCTGCGGTGATTACAGGGAAATAAGGAGAGGTGTGAACCTCATAGCCCAGGAGTCTGCCGGGTTCGCCTGCCTGCACGGAATCCTGCCACAGATAGCGACCGTTCTTGTCAGTCAGCTTGCGGATAGCTGCCAGAGTCTGGTCATTGCAGATGAACTTGGCGTTCTTGCGGTAGGGGCGCTTGAGGGAGTACACCAGGTCGATGAGTTCATCGGCAGTGATCTCGGTAGCAGATGCGGCAGTCACGCCAATCTGTGCGCCACCTTCCTCGGCAAGCAGACCCAGGGGCTGACCTACGCCGGTACCATTGAGGAAGGCATCCTCTTCCGCATTGGCCAGAGCCTTTGCAAACTGACGAAGGATATACTTCTCCAACTGGAATGCGTTGTCGTAGAGCAGTTCCTCGGTGACCTTCACAGCAACATGGAGCTTATGGGCATCCAGATTGATCTGAGCGAACTTTGCATCGCCCCAGGTGAGTTCCTCGCCCTCATCGATCCACGCAGCCGCAGGCTTGGTGGCAGCGATGTTGATCTTGCGCTCACCACTGGTAGTGATGGTGTGACCCAGTCTACGGAAGATGTTCTCTTCCTCCAGAGCCTCGATCAGACGGGAGTCATACTCTTCGGGAACCAGGTAGCCACCGTCAGCGTCAATGCCCTCCTGGAGAACATTGCTGACCTGGCGGAAGTTGGTACGGAGAGCCTTGAGCATACCGTCCTTATAGGCGTCGGAAGCACGGCCGGTCTTGGGCTTCTGGTCATTCACAGAAGTGCCGTTCATAGGCTTTTCGGTGATGGGAGTGGAAGTGGGCTTGGAAAGCTGTGCGTCCATAGCGGACATAGC
>JAETOO010000036.1 GCA_021771715.1 Oscillospiraceae bacterium | reverse complement strand
TATGATTTAGCCATTGCCTATCAGTCTCTGCACGTCAACTATTGAAACCGCCGTGTACCGAACGGTACGCACGGTGGTGTGAGAGGACGGCGGCTAATCACCGCCTCCTACTCGATTCGGCATATAACAGCTCGTCTTCTTGAAGAAAGATGCGATCCGGGCGGTGTATCTGAATCCGGGATGGATCTGCCAAACGATGGCACCTGAGGGTAAGGGAGAAATAGGAACGATAGAGGGCGGGCGCCGCATTTCGCGGCGCCCGCCCTTTGCCTTACTGGAAATCAATCACATCGACCCAGCGAAGCAGGAAGGCCTGTTCCTCCTCGACGCCCTTGGCGAGCTGGGAGGCCGCTGCGATCGGCATCCATTTCTGGACGTACTGTCTGGCGGTGTCACTCTTTTCGCAGAAGAGCGAGAGATAGAGATCCGCGAGCTTCTGATTTTTGAGGGCAAATTCCAGGTAGGTGATCGCTGCGTCGCCGCTCGCGTTGCCCTGCGTCGCGTGAGCCCAGTCCACGATCGTCATGGTGCCGTCCGGGCGGACGATGACGTTGCTCGGGTTGAAATCGCCGTGGCAGAGCTTTGTGTGGTTCGGCATCGTGTCGAGGCGGGTGCAGAGCTCGTAGCGCATGGTGGCGTCCAATGTCCCCTTCAGCGCGTTGATCTTGCGGGCGAATTTGTCCTTCTGCAGCGTCAGCCGCGGCGCTGTCTTCCGGTGCATGGACAGCTGCAGGTCGACGAACTGCTCCATGTACTGCTCCATGCGGTCGGGGTGCTCCTGCATGAGTGATTCGAGCGTCTGGCCCTCGACGTACTCGATCGCGAGTGCCCACTCCCCGTCGATCTCGCGCACCTCGAGGACGCGCGGGATATCAAGCCCGCTCTCCTCGACGCGCGCCTGGCAGAGCGCCTCGTTGAAGACATTTGCCTTTCCGTGATCCTTTGTGAAGACCTTGAGAATGCGGTCGCCGTCCTGATAGACGACCTTGTAGGGGCGGGTGACGATGAGATGTTTATTTTCTAAATTCATAGTGCCTCCTCCTGATTTATGTTCCGCAGGCGGTCAGCGCGCTGCGGAGATAGTTGGATATAGATAACATGCTACTGGAGCTTTGCAGCTGCATCTGTCCCATAATATGCCTTGAGATAGAGCTCCTTCATCTCGCTCATCAGCGGATACCGCGGGTTGGCGCCGGTGCACTGGTCGTTGAAGGCCTGCTCGGTCATCTCGTCGAGCGTTTCCAGGAAATACTGCTCGTCGACGCCGTAGTCGCGGATGGTCGGGCGGATCTCAATCGCCTGCTTGAGCTCCTCGAGCTTGGCGAGCAGCTTCTCAAACACTTCCTGGTCGGTCTCGCCCGCAAGGCCGACGTAGCGGCCGATCTCCGCATACCGCGCGAGCGCGTGCGGGTACTGGTACTGCGGGAAAGTGCCCATCTTGGTCGGCACCTCAGCGCTGTTGTAGCGCATCACATCCGTGAGCACGAGCGCATTTGCGATGCCGTGCGGGAGGTGGTGGAACGCGCCGAGCTTGTGTGCGAGCGAGTGGTTCAGGCCGAGGAACGCGTTTGCGAACGCCATGCCGGCCATGCAGGAGGCGTTTGCCATGTGGTCTCTCGCCTCGACGTCGCTGCCGTCCCGGTAAGCTCTCGGCAGGTAGTCAAACACGAGCTTGATCGCTTTCAGGGCAAGGCTGTCGGTGTAATCGGAGGCCATGACAGAGACGTAAGCCTCGATGGCGTGTGTCATCACGTCGATGCCGGATGCGCAGGTGAGGCCCTTCGGCGCGCTCATCATGTTGTCCGTGTCGACGATCGCCATGTTCGGCATCAGCTCATAGTCGGCGAGCGGCCACTTGATGCCGGTCTCCTTGTCAGTGATGATGGCGAACGGAGTGACCTCGGAGCCGGTGCCGGAGGAGGTGGGAATCGCCACGAAGTACGCCTTCTTCCCCATCTTCGGGAAGGTGTAGATGCGCTTGCGGATATCCATGAAATCCATTGCCATATCGTCAAAATCAGCGTCCGGATTCTCGTAGAGCACCCACATGATCTTGCCTGCGTCCATCGCGGAGCCGCCGCCCAGGGCGATGATACAGTCTGGCTGGAATGCGGTCATGGCCGCCGCGCCTGCTCTTGCCGATGCGAGGGACGGATCCGGCTCGACATCCGAGAAGCAGGTGTGGACGATGCCCATCTGGTCAAGTTTTGCCTCGATCTTCCTGGTATAACCGTTTTTATAAAGGAAGGAATCGGTCACGATGAAGCAGCGCTTCTTGCCCATGACCGTCCCGAGCTCGTCGAGCGCGACCGGCGTGCAGCCCTTCTTGAAGTAGACTTTTTCAGGTGTTCTCATCCAGAGCATGTTCTCTCTCCTCTCCGCGACCGTCTTGATATTGATCAGATGCTTCACTCCGACGTTCTCGGACACGGAGTTGCCGCCCCACGAGCCGCAGCCCAGGGTCAGAGAAGGCACGAGCTTGAAATTGTACAGATCTCCGATTCCGCCCTGTGAGGAAGGCGTGTTGATCAGGATGCGGCAGGTCTTCATGGCAGCCGCATGCTTTGCAAGTTTCTCCGTCTCCCGGACGTCGATGTACAGGGAGGAGGTGTGGCCGTAGCCGCCGTCCGCCACGAGGCGCTCCGCCTTGGCGATTGCCTCGTCAAAGGTGGCCGCGTGGTACATGGCGAGCACCGGGGAGAGTTTCTCGTGTGAAAATTCCTCGCTGATGTCGACGGACTCGACCTCACCGATCAGGATCTTCGTCTCATCCGGGACAGTAATCCCTGCCATCGAGGCGATCGTGGCAGCCTTCTGGCCGACAATCCTGGCGTTGAGCGCGCCGTTGATCAGGATGGTCTTGCGCACCTTCTCGAGCTCTTCCTCGTTGAGGAAGTAGCAGCCGCGGTACAGAAATTCCTGCTTGACTGCGTCGTAGACGGAATCGAGCACGGTCACGGACTGCTCGGACGCGCAGATCATACCGTTGTCAAACGTCTTGGAGTGGATGATGGAGTTCACCGCGAGGCGGATATCAGCCGTGTCGTCGATGATAACCGGTGTGTTTCCGGGGCCTACACCCAGGGCCGGTTTGCCGGAGGAGTACGCCGCCTTCACCATGCCGGGGCCTCCGGTCGCGAGGATGATGTCGGCCTCCTTCATCACAAGGTTTGTCAGCTCCAGGCTGGGCACGTCGATCCAACCGATAATACCCTCCGGAGCTCCCGCCTGAACGGCCGCCTTCAGGACGATCCGCGCTGCCTCGATCGTGCTTTTCTTTGCGCGCGGGTGCGGGCTGATGATGATCGCATTCCTTGTCTTCAGGGCGATCAGCGTCTTGAAGATTGCGGTGGAGGTCGGGTTCGTGGTCGGGATGACCGCGGCGATCAGGCCGATCGGCTCTGCGATTTTCTTGATGCCGTAGACCGGGTCCTCCTCGATCACGCCGCAGGTCTTTGTATGTTTGTACGCATTGTAGATGTACTCGGATGCATAGTGGTTCTTGATGACCTTGTCCTCGATGACACCCATGCCGGTCTCTGCGACGGCCATCTTTGCGAGCGGGATGCGTGCCTTGTCGGCGGCGGTCGCGGCTGCCTTGAAGATGCGGTCGACCTGCCCCTGCGTGTAGGTGGCGAACAATGCCTGCGCCTGCTTCATCGCAGCCATTTTCGCCTCGAGGGCCTCCGGGGTATCAATGATGGTGTGTTCTGTGTTAGCCATTGAAATCCTCCTCATACATGTTAAGAAATTAACGTTAAATATTTATCAATCTTACGCATTTCATTCTATGCCTCACATTTGAATTTGTCAATTTAAAATAAGGATAAAAAAGAGGAAAATACAGGGGGAGAACAAGCAATAATGACGAAAATGTCAAGAGGAGTGAGAAAATAAGTGTGAAAATGAATTGATAATTGTTTGACAAAGAGAGACGAAGATGGATTTGGGTGACAATCAAAGATCAGGATGAAGGTAACGGAGCAGGGAGTTTGCAGCATCGCAGAGCAGCACGATACGATGGCGGGAAAGGAAGTGGCGGTTTGCTTACAGACATCGGGAAAACATCTTGGAAGACACTCAGCAACTGAACGACATTCTGCTTTTGAGGGCTTAACGGTGCCCAATTTGGGCAGTCTCGTCTGTTTCTTCTGTCAAAAAAACTTCCGGCAACCAAGCGAGGGTCACCGGAAGAAGAAAGCAGGTTATGATTTTTACTGTCCACTTGACGGGGAGCAGTGCGAAAATCAGTCCATGAGAACCAGAGGCTTGATCAGGTCGCGCGGTTTGTCTTTCATCAGCATCAGCGCGGGCTCGACGTTTTCCAGGCCTCTGAACGTATGTGTGATCAGCCTTTCCGGATGGATGCGTCCGGTCATGACAAGACGCGCCAGCTTCTCGGAGCGGAGACGGCCGCCGGGCATCAAACCGCCCAGGATCTGCTTATGTCCCATGCCGCAGCCCCACTCAACGCGTGGGATCTTGACATAGTCACCGTCGCCGAGGTAATTGACGTTGCCGATCTTGCCGCCGGCCTTGAGCATACGGATTGCCTGGTCAAATGTGTCGTTGTTGCCGCCGGCCACGACAATTTTGTCGACCGGGCCGTGATTCAGATCCAGAATCTGCTCCACAATATCGCCGCCGCGGTAATTGACAATATGCGTTGCGCCGAACTCCAGAGCCAGATCCGCACAGTTCTTTCTCGAGCCGACCGCGTAGATATTTGCGGCGCCGCGGATCGCGGCTGCAGCGACAGACATCAGGCCTACCGGCCCGATACCGATCACAGCGACGTTGTCGCCGTATTGGATATCGGCGAGCTCAACGCCGTGAAATCCGGTGGGAACCATGTCGGCAATCATGCAGGCAGCGCCCAGATCCATGTTTTCCGGCAGATGAGCCAGATTGCCGTCCGCGTCATTGACGTGGAAATACTCTGCGAAAACGCCGTCCTTGAAGTTGGAGAATTTCCAGCCTGCCAGCATACCGCCGCTGTGCATGGAATATCCCTCCTGAGAGGCATAGGCATTCCAGTCGGGGGTGATTGCGGAAATCAGAACCTTGTCTCCGGGCTTGAAATCCTTTACCAGGGCGCCGACTTCTACGACTTCGCCGACCGCCTCGTGGCCGAGAATCATGTCCCTGCGGTCGCCAATGGCTCCTGCCCAGACGGTGTGTACATCCGAAGTACAAGGAGCCAGAGCCAGGGGCTTACAAATGGCATCCAGGGGGCCGCAGGCGGGGATCTCCTTTTCGATCCAGCCGGTAGCGCCGATTTTTAGCATAGCAAAACCTTTCATTTTACAGGCACCTCCTTAAAAAACTGTCGTCGGGGTTCCACCTGTAGTATACGTTGTTTGTACAGCGGCGTCAATTAATCTGTCAAAAAAATAACAATCAAAATGGCGTTACAGCCTGCATTCTTCTTTCAGCTTGGCAACCTCCTGCAGAGGCATCCGGGCAATGGAGCTTATTTCATCGAGGGAAAGCAGGCCGTTTTGAAGAAGTGCTTTCACAATTCGCGTATTTTCTTCACGTATTCCTTCTTTTCTGGCTCGCTCTTTGGTCTCCTTCTCCCACATGTACAATGTCATATATTCCCGCCTCCATTCCTCATTTTTTCGTATCCTGTCTATCTTATTTTGCAGCTTCTGAACAAATGCGTCCTCACTCGGCAAGCCGCCTACATACCTTAAAAATGCTTTTGCCTCTTCCGAGATGCAGCCAACCGTACCGGAGGTATTAAAGAAAATCTTGTATGCCTGATCACCCAGTGAGAGGCTGGTGTCTTCTCGACAGAGATTTTCAAATGAATATCGGTAATACCCTTTACCGAACAGATCAAACGTGCAAATGAAAATAATGTAGCTTGTGTTCAGCGTTTGATAGAGTTCGCCTTTTTCGATCAGGTTCAGATCGATCATTCCCTGATAGTAGCGGCTCCGCCTGGGCAGCTCGCGTGTATTGACCGTCTGAATTTCTACGTTGTACACGGTGTTGTCTTCATCCTGTACGTAGAGATCCAGCCGGACACTCCTGCTGTCATAGGAGATGTCAATGATTTTCTGCTCTTCCGGATATTCGATTCTGGATATTTTGAAATCCAGGAGCCGTTCGAGCATTTCTCTGCAAAGTTCCGCATCGCGCATGACCTTTGCAAACATAAAGTCATCCTTCAGTTCCAGTTCTTCCCATTCTCTCATCTATGCTCGTACCGTCAGTTCTCTTCCCCGATATCTTTATATTAACATAAAATGGGATGGTTTCAAACAGGAACAGAGATAAAATTTTTCTTATATGTGTCATATTATTTGTTGCATAAAGCTTCACGTAGTTTTCCGTCATCGCTTCCCAACCGCAGCGACGTAGACGACGAATTCACAATCCTGCTCTGCGGAGGGGCCGCCGGCGAAGCCGAGCAGCTCATCCATCTGATCCTGATCGTAGGCTCCGATGGCGCAGGCCCCGCATCCGACGGCCTCGCAGGCGAGGTACAGATTCTCGCACACATGGCCCGCGTCGATCAGCATGTATTTATGCGCTTTACGGCCATAGCGCCACTCGGTGCGGTACGGAATCGCACTCCACACAAACGTCACCGGTGCATGTGAGGCAAAGGTCTGGCCGCACAGCGCTTCCGCCAGTTCTTCCTGGTAATCTGCCCGGTCCTCCCACAGCTCCAGAGAATGGCTGTCAGGAAGATAGTGATAGATACCCGGACGGATTCCTTCTACCTTATTTAAAAACAGATACGTCTCAAACGGATGTCTGGAACCTGCGGATGGCACATTGCGGAATGTGATCTGCTGCGTTTTCCCGGCATACCTCCGGATCCCCTGGGTCGCCCAGAGCAGGAAGGAGAGCTCTTTTTGGGATAAGGGTTCCTCCTGATAGACACGGAGACTCTCGCGCTCCTTTAGCAGAGTCAGCAGACTCTTGTCGTGCACAGCCTCCTCAAAGTCCAGCGGCAGAGGAAGGATTACGGGCTTTGTCCCCTGTTTCACCGGCGCTGGCGGCGGCAGCTTCTGCTGCTGATCGGTGGGCTCCGCCCCGATATCTGCCGTTGTGTATGCTTTCATCATCTCACGGAAGGTTAAAATCTCGTATTTTGTCCTGTCATTCATCGCAAAATCCCCCTTTTCCTTCATATTAACATAAAGCATTATCATTTGGAACCATGCGAAAAATAAATCGTTTCTTTTATCTATGATCTGACAACTGTCTGCTTTGCCGGTGTTACACTTTGGTCATGGATCGAACTGTAACCGTTCTGCGTCAAGGCGAGAACGCTTTCGCAGATCTCATCTTGACAACGGAAATCAGCTGGAATAGAATATCAGATAACACTTCCTGGAATCCCCGGACGAGGCATTCCGGGAATTTTTGACGGCTCGGGGCGGGTATACGGATGGCCAGGCACTCGGGCAAAGAGGCATGCCTGTGGGCAGCAGGGCGTTCCTCTGGATGGAGGGGCACGCTTCCGGCGCAGGCTGGCGTGCCCAAGCTGCAAAAGAACGTGGCAAGGAGGACTGGGGAAAAGCTATGATATTCGGAAAGTATATCAACCGCTATTATCTGAAAAACGCGCCGATTCTGCTTTTGGGGCTGGCGGCGCTGATTCTGGTGGATTTTTTTCAGCTGAAGGTGCCGGAGCTCTACCGGCTGATGATCAACGGGGCGAATGAGGGCAGCGTGCTCATCGACGGACAGACGGCGGCGTTTACGATGGACGTGCTGCTCGACGAGATCTGTCTGCCGATGATCGGGATTATCGTTGCGATGGTGATCGGGCGCTTCCTGTGGCGCGTCTGTTTCTTCGGGGCGGCGATCCGCGTCGTGACCGAGCTGCGCAGCCGGATGTTTGACCACAGCAAGAATCTGTCGCAGGAGTACTATCAGGTGAACAAGGTCGGCAACCTGATGAGTCTCTACACGAACGATCTCGACACGATCGAGGAGTGCTTCGGCGACGGCGTGCTGATGTTCTTTGACGCGCTCTTTCTGGGACTGCTGGCGGTGCTGAAGATGTGGCAGATGGATCATCTGCTCACCGGGCTGGCGATGATCCCGATGGCGCTGCTGCTCGCGGTCGGCACGATCCTGGGCAAGTACATGATGAAAAAATGGGAGGAGCGGCAGCAGGCGTTCTCCGATCTGTCGGACTTTGCGCAGGAAAATTTCTCCGGGATCGCGGTGGTCAAGGCGTTCGTGAAGGAGCTCAAGGAGCTGATGTTCTTCCGGCGGCTGAACCGGCAGAATGAGGACATCAACGTCGCGTACACGCGGATTTCGGTGCTTTTGAATATCACGGTGACGCTGTTCGTCGAGTCGGTGATCTGCGTGATCCTGGGCTACGGCGGCTATCTCGTCTACCTCGGGCGCTTCGACGCGGGGCAGCTCGTGGAGTACATAGGGTATTTTAACGCGATCGTCTGGCCGGTCATGGCGATTGCAATGCTGATCGAGAAGACGTCACGCGGAAAGGCGTCGCTGAAGCGGATCACGGAGCTTCTGGACGCGCCGGTCGATGTGAAGGACCGGGACGGAGTGCAGGAGCTGGAGCACATCGACGGCAGGATTGAGTTCCGGGATCTGACGTTCCGCTATCCGGACGGGGAGGAGGACGTGCTGCGCCATGTGTCGTTCGTGATCGAGCCGGGTGAGCGCGTCGGCCTGGTCGGCAAGACGGGCTGCGGCAAGACGACGGTCGTCGACCTGATCCTGCGCACGTACAACGTGCCGGACGGGACGCTCTTTATCGACGGGCACGACGTGAACACAGTCTCGATCCACTCGGTGCGGGAGGGCTGCGCGTACGTGCCGCAGGACAATTTCCTGTTCTCCGACACGATCTCGCGCAACATCGCGTTCGCGTTTGACGAGGCGGATGAGGCGGAGGTCATGGCGGCGGCGCGCATGGCGGACGTGCACGAGAACATCACCGGGTTCCGGGACGGCTACCAGACGGTGCTGGGCGAGCGCGGCGTGACCGTATCCGGCGGACAGAAGCAGCGGATCTCGATTGCGCGGGCGCTGATGAAGCACGCTCCGATCCTGATCCTGGACGACTCCGTCTCGGCGGTCGACACGCAGACCGAGCGGGTCATCATCGACAATCTGAAGGCACGCCGGGGGCAGACGACGATATTGATCGCGCACCGGATCTCGACGGTCGAGCAGATGGATCGCATTATCTTCCTGGACGACGGGGAGGTCCGCGTGGTCGGCACGCACGAGGAGCTGTACAGGACGTGCGAGGAGTACCGGCGGATGGTAGATCTGCAGGAGCTCGAGGATGAGACGAGACAAATGGAGAGTCATAGAGAGCGAACTGCAAAGACGTCAGTTCGGGCAGAAAAGATGCGAACCGCAAAGACGTCAGCTCGTGCAGAGAAGACGCGAACCGCAAAAACGTCAGCTCATGCAGAGAAGGCGCGAACTGTAAAAACGTCAGCTCGCCCGGAAGAGGAGCAGGCGAAGGGGCAGTCTGCACAGCAGCAAATGCAGACGGTAGAAAACGTCCGCGGGAAGGGAGGAAAGAACCATGCATGAGTACTATCCGCTCCTGCTGGTGGGAGCGATTATCGGAGCCGTTTCCGCGGTCCTGATCCTGGCGTACGCGCTGGTGCAGGACAAAAAAGAGACGATGGGCTTTGAGCGGAACATGAAGGACGCGGAGATCGTCCGGCGTCTGGCAAAGTATGCGCTGCCGTACCGCGCGCAGTTCGTCCTGGTCGGATTTTTGATGGTCTTTTCGATCGCGTACGACATCCTCTCGCCGCTTCTGATCGGCCGGATCGAGGAGCTGGTGGCGGGCGAGTTTGTGCTGCGGAGACTGTTTTTCATGGTGGCCATGTACGCGCTGCTGCTGCTTTTCTCGATGGTGTGCACGTACTTTCAGGCGGTGATCCTGCAGAAGGTGGGCCAGAGGATCATCTCGAGCATGCGCGAGGATCTGTTCACGCACATTGAAGCGCTCTCACACGAGCAGCTCAACGAGATTCCGGTCGGCAAGCTGGTCACGCGCGTGACGAACGACACGAACGCGATCTCTCTCATGTTCACGAACCTGCTCG
>JAETOO010000035.1 GCA_021771715.1 Oscillospiraceae bacterium | reverse complement strand
CCTAAGACCCCTTGAAGAACACGAGGTAGATAGGGCAGAGGTGGAAGTGTGGCAACACATGGAGCTGACTGCTACTAATCGGTCGCAAGCTTATCCAAAGCGGAGAAAGAGATTTCGACGCACGGTAGGGTTAAAAAAGGACTTGAAAAAGTCCGGCGGATGTAGTATATTCTGTATGTGGTTTTGAAGGCATAAGTCTTCTGATGGCCTAGTGGCTCAGTTGGTTAGAGCGCCGCCCTGTCACGGCGGAGGTCACGAGTTCGAGTCTCGTCTGGGTCGTTTTCTTTGAGACTATGGGGTCTTAGCTCAGCTGGGAGAGCATCTGCCTTACAAGCAGAGGGTCATAGGTTCGAGCCCTATAGGCCCCACTTCAAAGAAATTGCCGCTTTGATTGGCAGATGCCGATGTGGCTCAATTGGCAGAGCAGCTGATTTGTAATCAGCAGGTTATCGGTTCGAGTCCGATCATCGGCTTGTAAAATACGAAAGTATTTACAATTTCATATTATTTATGGATGGATTCCCGAGTGGCCAAAGGGGACAGACTGTAAATCTGCTGCAAATTGCTTCGGTGGTTCGAATCCACCTCCATCCACTTTGTATATTCTCCAAAGAGAGGATATACAGAAAAAATTGAATAGCGCGGGGTGGAGCAGTCTGGAAGCTCGTCGGGCTCATAACCCGAAGGTCGTAGGTTCAAATCCTACTCCCGCAACTCGGTAAATTTATTTACCGTTAAATGCCCAGATAGCTCAGTTGGTAGAGCAGAGGACTGAAAATCCTCGTGTCACTGGTTCGATTCCGGTTCTGGGCATTCTGTTTATCTAAATAAGCAGATGGGATACTAGCTCAGGCGGTAGAGCACTTGACTTTTAATCAAGTTGTCCCGGGTTCGAGTCCCGGGTGTCTCATGAAAACTAGTCGGAAATCCATTCATGTGGGTTTCCGATTTTTGTTATTCATGTTGCATTTTGTGTTGCATAGCATGCGGAAATAATGTTTATCAATTTCTGTGTTGTATTTCGTGCTGCATAGCACGCGAAAGCATCGTTTTTCAGACGGAATAGCAGTTATAAAACGATAACAAAACGACCGTAAACTCGTCAAAAAACCGCGTAAATAAAGGATCTCTTTATCTACGCGGAAAAAGAAAATGGAGGTCGCGGAGTCGTACTCGAACTTTTGAGCCCTTTGTCGTTGACGGGTACATCGTTCTCCCGATCGCCATATAAACGCAAAAAAAGCCCCCGGCAGCTGCCGGGGGCTCTCGTCTTATGCCAGGATCTCGCTGACTCGTTTCAGCACGGCTGCAGCATCGCAGCCGGAGTTCTTCAGCTGGGCCGCGATGTCCTGGGCCAGTTTTTCCGCTGCCTTCTGGGCCTCGGTCTGGCCATCGTCCAGGATGGTGCAGTAGGCAGGGTTTTCGAGGTAGATCCAGCCTGCGCCGCTTTTCAGCTTGCCCCAGCCATCTTGCACCTCTGTGATGGTGAAGACGCCTTTGCCGGTCTGGCCCTTGACGGCGTAGCTCATGCCCGGACCCTCGCGATAGTTCAGGTCGTTGATGATGACCCGGACCGTGAAGGGCGTGGCCGGGAAGCTGCTGACGATCTGCTCGGTGCCGGTACCCAGCTTGGCGTTGACAGCGTCCGCGATGGCGCCGTGGCGCTGGTAGAGATAGTCGCCCGGGCAGGCCTTATTGGCAAACCAGCGGTGGACGGTCATGTTCTGCTTGTCCACCTGGCCGATCAGGCTCTTGTCTGCCTTCCAGAGCAGCTTCTTGATGCCGTTGCGCTTGCAGATGTCCGCCACCAGCTCAATGAGGGCCGCGTAGGCCGCGTCGGTCACTGCATACGGGTGACTGGTATCACTGGCGACTTCGATGGTGACGGCCCGGTTGTCATTGTCGCGGTTGGAGCTGCACCAGGAGCGATCTGCTTCCGGCACGCTCAGGCCGATGCTGCCATCCTTGCCCACGACATAGTTGGCGGAGCACTCGCGGTCTGTGGTCGCGAAGTAGTCGCAGCCCTGCTTTGCTGTCCACTGGCCCACGATACAATGGATCGTGATGGTGTCAATGGCGTGATTGCGCGGGCTGGTGCGGTTTTTGGTGATGTTGGTGTATGTCACCAGCGGGCTGTTGCCCATGATGTTGTCCTCCTTTTCGGTGCTTTTATTTGCGTAGGCGTCAAAATAAGCCTGGCCGAAGCTGGCCCGCTTGGCCTTGACGCTGCTGCTCATGTCTGCCGGGCGTTCGTACCTGGTCAGCACGATGTCCGACGCTTCCCTCACTGTCCTGGCCGTCCGGAGAACTTCCCAAACGGCCGCGTAGCCCTTCAGCTCCCGGATCATAAAGTCCAGCTGCATCTCCAGGCTGCCGATGGACGCGCTGGTCTTCCGGGCAAAGTTCAGCAGGGACTCCTTGCGGCTCCAGTAGGTCCACTGTGCCAGGCCGTAGCCAGCACTGTCATGGACAAAATTAGAATAAGCGCCGGAGTCCACGGCGGCCGTGTAGGCCGTATCCGTGAAGCCCAGGCGCTTCTCGTAGCTGTTCTGGAGGTTCTGAGGGTTGAGCCCGCTCTCGGCGTAAAGGTTGCCCATGAGCCCTGCCGCACCGGCAGGGCTCATGCCTTTACACCTGAGAAAGTTCCAGATCGTCCTCTCTGTGGAGGACCCGGTCGCCTTCATGTCTTACTCCTTGGGCACCGGCGTTTCGCCGTCCGCCTTTTGCTTCAGGACCTCGATGGCCTTGACCAGTACGCCAGGAATAGGCGCGCCCATCAGTCCCGCATTTTCAATGATCGAGATCGTCTCGTTCGCGATGAAGGCGATGATCGTCGCATCCCGGATGAAGTTAGACCCCATGATCAGATCCAGGCGGCAGGCTACCAGCACGACCAGGAGGGTCATGCCTTTGCGGCAGAGGCCCTTCCACCCGGCCCGGCTCTCCAGCGTGCCGCCATCAGTCTTCGGGGACTTATGGAACACGCCAGCGACGACGAGGCCGGTGATGTAGTCCACGGCCATGAAGATCATCAGCGTGACCAGGGCCGTGTCCCAGCCGCCGAAGAGGGAAGCGATAAAGCTGCCCACCACTCCCACGATTGTGCAAATTCCGTTTTTCATACTTGTGTACCTCCTTTTTATTTACTCGGCATAGACTTCCCAGCCTGCCGGGTATGTCTCAGGGCTCCAGACGTTTCCGTCCATGGTGGAGATGTAGAGGGTGCCGTTGTGGCTCACGATGTCCCCGGTGTTGTAGGCGTCAGAAGCGCCCAGAGGCTGCACCCAGACCGGGTAGCCGCCCTCGGTCACGCCGATGGCCTTGTAGAGGCTCGTGGCGGTGTCAGGCGTCCACTCAGCAGCGCTGGTGTGGTCCTGCAATACCTGATAGAGCTGGGGATCGCCCACGGAGTTCACGCCGTAGGAGATGACGTCCTTGACCTTGTAGGCTTTGCCCACCTCATAGGCCGGGAACATGGACGGGATCTTCAGCATCTTGTCCAGCTGGGTCTCCGCGTCCAAAGTGGTGACAAAATACTGCAAAGCGGTCCGCATTTCAGCGGCTAATTTCATCATGTCCATAGCTTATACCTCCCCCGTGAGCAGCACCTTCATGGCCTGCTCCATCTCGTTCATCTTGGCCTCCATCGCTTCCTTGGCCACTTCGTCGGCGGTCTTGTCAGCCAGGATAAACCAGTATTTTGTGCCGACCTTGCAGATCTGCACCAGTTTCATGTTTTCGTGCTCCTGGGCGCCATCCGGGCCCTCAATGGTCACTTTGCTGAGGTTGTCCCGGAAGACGTCCTCGGTGACTTTCTTGTCGCTGATGTAGTTGTTGCCGTTGAGGGTGAGTCCCTCCAGGGCTGTCCCATCAGCCAGCGTAATCTTGAATGTCCTTTTTTCCATGTTGGTCTCCTTCCGAAAAGTTGATAATACAGCAGGCTCATGTTGCTGATCTGCTGCCTTGACATGCGTTTCCAGTTGCCGCCCAGCCATGACTTGAAAGAGTTTTCCACGTCAAAATAGCTCATTTCCCCGGCGTCCAGCTTCCGCTTGTAGGCCTTCAGCTTGCGGCGCTCCCGGGTGACTGCCTTCGGGTGGATCTTCCGGATCACGCGCCCCGTGTCAGTCAGAGAGTAGCCGATCTGCAGGTAGCGGTAAAAGCTGGACAGCTTGCAGATCCTCGTCTTTTTCTCGTTGATAATGATGCCGTATTCTTCAGCGATCTGCCTCACGCCCTCCAGCACGGTCAAAAGAAATTCTTTGCTGTCGCTGATGATGTGCGTGTCGTCGGTGTATCTGCCGAAGAGCTTGCAGCCCATCACAATCGAGATGTAGTTGTCTATCCGGTACGGATGAACGATCCCGACGTCCTGAGAGACCTGGTTGCCGATGTCAACGCCTTTCTTTAGCGTCTTTTCACCGGTCAGCAGTTTCGGATCTGTGAAGCGGTTCATCATCGGGTCGACTTTGCTGTGGTACATTTCCGCGATCTCTTCATCGGAGAAGCGGGAGACGTCCAGCTCGAAGGTCCTGAAGATGTCCCGGATCAGTGTCATGGCCACCTGAGCGACGTCCGGCTCCTGCTCTCGCCGGATGAAATAGTCGAGCGTGGCCAGGATCGGTTCATGCTGGAGATTGCCATAATAACCGGAGAAATCAATGAAGAGCACCCAGCCCTCGTTGCTGCCGGTCATCATGTAATAGTGATGCAGATCCTCCTCGAAGTGCTTCCGGTGAAAGCTGACGCCTTTGCCCTTCTGGCTCGCGCTGTTGGTATAGGCCAGGTATTTCTGGATCGACGGAGTGATCACCTCGTCGCAGAGGAGGTGATTGACTGTTTTGTCTCTCATGATGTTACTGGTGATGTACCGGCTGTGGCCCCGTTCATTGATAGGGAACTTCTGGCCGGGTCCTGGTCGGTACGCGCCGTGCATGAGCTCGTCCTGGAGTTTTGCAGTCTGGAGCAGCTGGGTCATCTCATACAGTTGGGTCTTGTACTTGAAGCGGCTGCCGGTCATTGCCTTGGTGCCTGCATCGTAGATCCGGTTTGCATCATACAATTTGTTATCCATAAAAATAAACCGCGCAATAGTGACAGCGATCGTAACCGGCCACGTCGCGGTTGGCATTTATCGGCTTAGCGGCCGAAGGGATGACTCTTCCTTTCCCATTGCCGTGCGCGGGATCCAGCCCGATAGGATGCACGGTTGTGAAATCCGGGCGGACGCCGATGGAGTTCGAGGCGTTCCAGTTGTTGGCATTGCCATTGTTGTTGACGTTGCAGAAGTTCGTCGCCGACCGAACAATATCAAGAGTCACCCGCTGCTTTGCGCTTTGGTCCTTTCAAGTGTTTTTTGAAACGGTTGTCAGACTGCCGGAGGCTCTTGATCGTGTTGAACAGGTGCTCGATCTCCAGCACGATGCCGGTGTACTTGTTTTTGTCTGCCGGAAGGACTTCCGCGATATATTGGAGCTCGTCCTGGAGCATATTGCAGCACTCCATCGCCTTGTCCCATTGCAGCCGCCTCTCCTCATATTCCGACCAGTAGTCCGGCCAGATGGTATTGGCTGCCCGCATGTGGACGCTGATGTCCTGGCAGAACGTGAGCACCCTGGCCCGCTCCTGCTGGATAAACCAGAGGTTGAAATCTTCCTCCTGCTCGCGGATCTTTGCCGCCAGCTCCTCGCGCTCTTCTTCGTTGACCACATAGGCAGTCACGGCCTTGATGTGCTTTTCAAAGCGCTTTTGACTGTAGCCGAAGGTCGCCATCAGCTCGGCGGTGATCCGCTTCCTGATGTTGTAGATCATGTGTTGAGCGCGAAGAGGTGACTCAGAGCGCTCGCTTTTTGGGATGTCTGACATGCTTCGTTATCTCCTTATCATCCCGGGCCGCAAGGGCCCGGGGATTGTCGATCAGTAGATCAGGAAAGCCGGGCGGACGCCGATGGAGGCCGAGGCGGCCCAGTCGCGGGCAGCGCCAGTGTCGGTGACGCCGCAGAAGCCCGTCGCCGACCGAACATCCCGCAGCCACCAGTTTTCCCTATTCGTGATCAGATCCGGACGCGCCTGGAACAGAGCCAGCTGACTCTTGTCGATGCCGGTGTCGTAACCATTCTGCGATCCGCCGCCCCAGGCGTGGGAGCCGTAGACCATGTGCTCATTCATGAGGTCGATCTGTGTGTCATACCAGGACCAGCCGGAGCTCATGCCGTTGCTGACAGCATTGGCCAGGAGCTGGCGGTGGGTCAGGATGTGATCCGCGCCGAAGTCCTGCTTGATAGTCGCCAGAGCCGCAGCCAGGCCGGAGGTCTTCATCTTGCTGCCGTAGTAGGCGCCGGTCGTGACGTTGGTGTCGTTCATGACGCCGTTGTAGAGCGACTTGTCCGGAAATACCAGCATGTGGTGCTGGGTGAGCTCAGTGTCCCCGCAGTGGAGCCGGTAGTCGGCATGGGCCGCCCAGTATTTCCGGCCGTTGATGGTCCAGTAGCCCCCGGCGCGGACCTTGCTGAAAGCCCCCGAGCGGATGTCCTGGGACTGCTCCGCTGTGAAGCTGGTGCCCAGGTCGTACTCCACAATGAGCGAGTTCGCTCTGGAGGCGCCAGGCTTGGTGAGGATGTCGGTCAGCGTTTCCAGGTCCTCGATCGCCTGGGCGTTTGTCTTGGTGTCGCCCAGCACCTCATTGAGGGCAGCGACCAGACTGGTCTTGTCCGCTGTCTCCAGCGTGCTCAGGTCGCCAGTGATGAAGGCGTCCAGCGCGGACAGCTTCAGGGCCTTGACGCCGGTGCCGTCTGCCAGACGGACCAGAACGATGTCGTTGCCGCTGGAGACTGCCGCGATCGCGGGCTCCTCATTGAAGCGCTTGCCGTTTTCGATGTTGATCTGCATGTTGTTTTCTCCCTTCTTATGCGTACATATATTTCCAGTCGACCATGACAGCATTGTCATCGTCGTCCAGGATCACGTTGCCATCATCATCCAGCAGCGGCGCGAAGAAGTCGTTGTGGATGTTCATGTATTCGAGCAGGCTGAGACGCTCGCCTTGCTCGTTCGTGATGTTGATCAGACGCCCGGCGACGTCCTCGTCGAGGAGCCCCTGCACTTCTGCAAACCAGGCGTTGAAAGCGTTCTGACTGTTCCGCTGGAACTCTTTCAGGGCCTCGGTGGTCGCGGTGAGATCCGCGTTGCCCTTTGCCTCCAGCTGCTCGATGTACTCGTCGATCGCCGCCGTGTAGCCGTTATAGGCTTGCGTGGCCATGTTTTGGAACATCTCGTAACTGGCGTCCGACTTCTCCACGAACTCCGTATAAAAAGCATTGAACTGATCATAGAAGACCTCCGTGTCGAGGTGGTCGATCAGCTGGGTGATGAAGCCGCAGACAGAGCTGTCCGCCCGGGTGTCCGTGATGGAGCTCTGGGTGATGACGCCCTGGTTGGTGCCGATGCTGACCAGAGCCAGGCCCAGCTCATAATAGTCGCCGCTGGACGGCTGGAGAAGCTCAGGCGGGACGGGGTTGGCCGCAGGTGTGCCGGTTTTGACGATGATCTCGCAGAGGCGCTCCAGGTAGTTGCAGCGGAGCACGACGCGGTCGATCCGGCTGTATTGTGTGGGCGCTGTCGCGAGTGCGTAGGTCTCCTCTGCCCCGTCATAGGCAAAGGCCCCGTTGATCAGGCCGAAGCCTGGGCGGATCTTTACGGTCAGGCCGGAACTGCCCGCGACGACCTGAAAACAGTCCCCGGGCAGAGCCAGCACCCCGTTGGTGAGCAGCTTCGCAAACAAGAGCCGAAAGAGCTCTGACGTTTCTGCTCGGTCAAAAATAGGCATACCCTCAGAGTCGACCCCGGTGATCTCTGAGTCAAAATATCCGTATCTCATAGCCATAATTTACGATGCCTCCCTCTTTATGATTTTTGTGATAGACGTCGCCATGTCATTACCGAAGACCACGCTGAGCGTCTGCTTGCTGCTCTCGTAGACCTCCTGGATCTCGGTGATCCGCTTGGTCGTCTCAATGCCGACGTCGGTGTAGCGGTAGGTGCAGAGGTCGCCCAGGTCGAAGTCTGTCATATAGACCAGATTGGCGTCCGGATCCACGTCGCTGTTGACCGTCTCCACTTTTTCGTATTCCGCCAGCTTTTCCAGGCCGCGCTGCCGGAGCAGCTGCCGGTATTGTGCCTGGGTGTAGGTGTGCTCGCTGCCGTTGTCGTCCGTGTAGGTGCTCTGCAGGTCTCTTGCGTCCACATAGAGCTCCCGGCGTTCCTCGTTCGGATTGCTCCGGATGTCCACCTCCACGATGACCCGGGCGGCCCCTTCACCTTCCCCGGCCACATAAGCGAAGTTTTTGCACTCCGACTCGTCCCGGTCATAAACCGCATTTTTGACATTGTAAAAGCTGTCGGAGAAGATGGCCCAGCTGTTGACCTCTTGCGCGTCGGTTCGATCCTTGCCCTGCCACACCACAAAGGAGAGGGTGTTGGCCTGATAGTCATAGGCGAGCCGGTGGCTGAGCTCCTGGGTCTTTTCGACCTCGTAGAGTTTGTCGCCCAGCCGGTCGCCGGTGGCCATGACGGTGATGCTGCTGCCGACGCCGGAAAGCGCTCCGAGCTGTAGGTGCGCGATCTTGCGGCCAGCGTCGGTCGGGTTGATGGCGAACTTCTGGACCAGCTGGCGGCCGATAGCTTCCGGAGTGCCGGTGATGTTGATCTGGGTGTTCAGGACCCGATCGTTCAGCAGCTCCTCCGAAAAATAGCCCTTGCAGTAGGCCGTCCGTGCGCCCTTGGCGTCCCGGGCAAAGTTGACTTCCCGGATGACGCCGAGATCAGTCCGGTCGCTCCGGTAGAGGTAGCGGCCGGTGTTCATAAGCTCAAAAAACTCGGCGGGAGTGTAGAGCTCAAAGAGGCCGGAGTCATAATAACGCCGGTCCCATATCAGAGTATTGAAAACGCTCACCGCGCCGAGCGTGTCCATGTTTTTGTCGAGAATGATCAGCTGCATAGGCTATACCCCCAGATACTTCGGAGTATAAAAAAGGTTGACGTCCAGGTTGGTGTAGTTCCCATCCGCGTCATACTCCAGATAGTTGTCACCCACGGCGAGCTGGAAGGGCTCGCTCTGGCGGTCAATGCGCTGGTAGCAGTTGACGCCGTTCAGCGTGATGACCTGGTGCCGGTCGTTTGTGTCGATCAGCAGGATGTCGCCCTGCTGCATGACCACCTTGACCCTCATAAACTGGCCGGTGCCGGTGTTGGTGATCTTCGGGTTGGTAACGCTGCCCCGGGTAGCGATGAACTGGATCTGGACGCCGGTCGGGACGTCTCCATCGTTGGAAAGAACGACCTCCTTGTGCAGTGTCCGGTAGCCCATTGTCATGCCGCCCAGCATCAGCCCCCGGGCCTTCGGCGGATAGTCCAGCTTGCCCGTGGCTCTGGTCGCCAGCACCCTCCAGGGGAAGGCGAAGAGCGGGGAGATATTGGCCATGTTTTTGCCGAAGTTGTCGACGTTCAGCATGTACGGATCCGGGCAGATTAGGTCGACCAGGATCCGGAGCTTGTTGTCCATGTTTTGAGCCGTGCCAAAAGTCCAGCCCTCCAGCTCGTACTCGATGTTCCGGCTCACGCCCATGTTGATGATCAGGGCGCGGCCGGTGTACTTTGGATTGAAGAACTGGATCACGCGGGCCCGGTTCTCGGGGTTGTTTTTGTTGCTCTTGAAGCTGGCCTCGATGTGGATCGGGCGCGGTTTGATCTTTTTGCCATTCACCGACGCCCCGTCCACCAGGGCGTTGTCCGACGTGCTGAGCTCCAGCTCAGAGGACTCCAGGCCCGTCACTTTGGTGATGTCGATGTCCTCGTTCGGGCCCATGCGGAGCGTCTTGCCGTTGCAGGTCAGCTCTATGGTGATTGTGTTTCGTGTCATTTCACACCTCCCACTATGTTCCGCAGCGCCTCGCGCTGGGCCTTGCTCACTTCGGAAGGCGTTGCCACGGGCACGTTGTAGGTGTTCTGCTGTTCCATGCGCTGGTCATAGTAAACGCTGGTGCCGGTCGTGGTCAGCGCTCTCGCACTTGCCGCGCCGGAGGCGTTCAGGTTCAGAGATCCAGCGGAAGCCGAGACAGCGGTCTGCATCTTTGCGACCATTTTCTTCGCCTGGAGCTGCATGTCTTTGACAGCGTCAGGCATGGCTTTCTCAAAGCCCTCACCGATGCCAGGAGGGAGCCAGCGGCCGACCTCGTCCCGGAACTCTGTCGACGGCGAGTTGATGCCCAGGGCGTCCTTAGCCGCATCCAAAAGGTTCGAAGCCAGGTTAGCGACCTTGTTCTTCAGCCAGTCCCAGCCGGAGCTGATGCCGTTCCAGAGCCCGCTGACGATGTTGCTGCCGACCTCTTTGATCTTATCGGGCAGAGACTTCAGCCCATTGACGACGGAGTCGAAGAGCTGCTTCGCCGCTGCAGCGCCCTTGCTGGCCAGCTCAGTGCCCCAGGAAACGACTTTTGAAGCCGCCTGGCTGAGATAGGTCCAGACCTTCCCAGGGAGCTGCTGGAGCGTGCTGGACACCTTGCTGAGCATGTTGCTCACGGCCGTGCTGGCATTAGAGACCATCTGCTGGCCCCAGCTGATGACCTTGTTCACCGTATTGACCAGGTGCGTCCAGACTTTTCCCGGAAGCTCCTGCACGATGCTGTTGATCTTGCTGAGCATGTTGCTCATGGCCGTCGAGGCGTTGCTGAGCATCTGCTGACCCCATTGGATCAGCTTGTTCACCGTGTTGACCAGGTGCGTCCAGACCTTCCCAGGGAGCTGCTGCACGATGCTGGTGATCTTGCTGAGCATGTTGCTCATGGCCGACGAGGCATT
>JAETOO010000053.1 GCA_021771715.1 Oscillospiraceae bacterium | reverse complement strand
TTTATACTGTTTTATTTGTCTGTCCCTCCAATCCGCGCCCTTGCAAGGGCGCAATACTCGGCGTTTATCTCAATGCCTATATAATGCCTGTGAAGCTGCCTTGCGGCTGCCCCCGTCGTGCCGCTGCCGAAAAAGGGGTCAAGCACAATGCCGCCTTTCGGACAGCCCGCCTTGATACAGGTTTCGGCAAGTTTTGGCGGGAACGCGGCGAAATGCCCGCCCTTGTAGGGTACGGTATTGATTAGCCACACGTCCCGCCTGTTCCGCATGGTCGGCATGAGGGCTTCGTCGTAGTAGCTGCCGCTTCTCGCCCGGTTCAATCCCTGTATGTTCCCCTGTCCGGGTACTTCCTCCGCATATTTCTGTCCCGCGCTGCGCCCGGTGCGGTACCGCGCCGCCGTTGTAGGTGCCAACGGCTCGGCTATGGCGGCTGCGTCATAGAAATACTTCTTTGACTTTGTAAGCAGAAAGATATGTTCATAACAGCGGGTAGGGCGGTCTTTCACGCTCTCCGGCATGGGGTTTTCTTTCTGCCAGATAATATCGCTCCTTAAATACCACCCGTCAGCGCGTAGGGCAAAAGCCAAGAGCCAAGGGATACCGATTAAATCCTTTTGCTTGCAGCCCGCCGCCTGTCTTGCGATTGATACGGCTTGCCCGTTCCTCCCTTTGGGGTTCTTCGGGTCTGCATGGTAGCCCTTATTTCCTGTGCCGCAGTAGGTGTCCGCAATGTTCAGCCAGAAAGTACCGTCAGAACGCAGTACCCGGCGCAGCTCGCGGAAAACCTCGGTCAGCCTGTCAATGTACTGCTCCGGCGTGTCCTCCCGCCCAATCTGCGCGTCAAGCCCGTAATCCCTAAGTGCATAGTAGGGCGGGCTTGTGACGCAACAGTGTACGCTTTCCTCTGGAAGCTCCCGCAAGGCATAGAGCGCGTCCCGGTTGATGATTGTGTCAGTTTTCAGCCCGTTCATGCTTTGCCCACTTCCTCCGGCTTCGTCGTCATTACCCGGTAAAGCTCGGTGTCTTTCGGGAAGCGGTCTACAAAGGGCAGCACCACGTTTCCATAGAAGATAAGCCCCTCGCCCGCTTCGGTGTGGGTGACATACTTCATCTGCTGCGGGGAAATGTTGAGCTGCTTCGCAAGGATAGCCCGGTCGCCCGCCGCTTGATTGAGCATGAGGACAAAATCAGAGTTTTCAAAGATATTCTCCACTTCGCGGGAAGCAAGCAAATCTTTGACGTTCTGCGTAATGGCTGTGGGTATGCCGCCCCATTTACGGAA
>JAETOO010000001.1 GCA_021771715.1 Oscillospiraceae bacterium | reverse complement strand
CCTCAAGATGAGATATCCTAAGACCCCTTGAAGAACACGAGGTAGATAGGGCAGAGGTGGAAGTGTGGCAACACATGGAGCTGACTGCTACTAATCGGTCGCAAGCTTATCCAAAGGCGGAGAAAGGCGGATGCAGACATGCAGGAATGGCTGGAAGCACGAAGTGGTTCCGGACATGGATGTATGGATGCATAGCTTTGCGGAGCAAAGGTACTGACGAAAATGCGGAGCATTTTTGGAAGTATCCGCGTGAAGTGGAGGGAAACCATTTCGACGCACGGTAGGGTTAAAAAAGTTTCGAAAAGGACTTGAAAAAGTCCGGCGGATGTAGTATATTCTGTATGTGGTTTTGAAGGTATATGCACAGCATCATACTTTTCCAGTTGTATTCCTCGATAGCTCAATGGTAGAGCATTCGGCTGTTAACCGAAGGGTTGTTGGTTCGAGCCCAACTCGGGGAGTTTTGTTGTATCAACGAACCCGAGACAGCATAGAATAGGATATACGGCTCCGTGGTCAAGCGGTCTAAGACATCGCCCTTTCACGGCGGTAACACGGGTTCGATTCCCGTCGGAGTCATTTATAAATTATATATGGCGTCATAGCCAAGTGGTAAGGCAAAGGTCTGCAACACCTCTATCACCGGTTCAAATCCGGTTGACGCCTCTTCAAAAAGTACCGAGCAGTCGGTACTTTTTTCATATCGCAGAAGCAGCGTGCGGTATGAGATAGGATTTGATAGAAAACCCAGGAGAAGAACACGATATGTTAAAAACGATTGATCTGTTTGCCGGAGCCGGGGGCATTACCGAGGGATTTCGCAAGGCAGGTTTCACCTGTGTATGTGCAAACGACTGGGACGAGGAGGCCAGGCACACGTTTACCTTCAACCATCCGACGGTTCCGTTCCTCCTGAAGGATGTGAGGAATGTGACTGCCGGAGAACTGCTGGCAGCGGCAGGCTGTGCGGCGTCCGAGATTGACGTCATCACCGGCGGGCCGCCGTGTCAGGGATTCAGTCTGGCCGGACAGCGCTTGTCCGATGATCCGAGAAATATGCTGTTCCGCGAATACATTCGGCTCGCCGGGGAGATTCAGCCGAAGGTGGTCTTTTTCGAGAACGTATATGGGATCATGAATATGCAGGGCGGAAGGGTCCTGGACGCGATTGTGGCAGAGTTCCGGGAAATCGGCTACAACTGCAAATTTGATCTGATCAACGCCGCGGATTTTGGGGTTCCGCAGGCAAGACCACGGTTTGTTCTGATCGGAGTCAGGGGCTTTGACAAAGAGGTATCGTTTCCATTGCCAACGCACGGAAAGGTGAGCGAATCAGGGCAGCTGGAGCTGTTCCCCCAAAAGGTTTTGCCGTATGTGACAGTCGAGGATGCTTTTTCGAACCTTCCGGTGGTCGATCAGGGGGAAGGAGCGGAGGAGACGACGGTGGAGATTCGCTGGGAGAATGAGTTCCAGAAGGAGCGCGTGGGCACCCGGAATCCGGGAAAAATCTACAATCACCGTGCGACGAGACACTCGAAGGTAATTCAGGAGCGATATGCCATGATCCCGCAGGGCTGCAACAATTCTGTACTGCCTCCGGAGATCCGGACGAAGAAGCAGAATGCGTACAAGCTGGACCTGCGGTTGCCGGGAAGGACTGTGACGTGCAATTTCAGGACAGATTTGATACATCCGACTATGAACCGCGGACTGACCGTCAGGGAGGCGGCGCGGCTGCAGTCATTTGATGATGACTACTGCTTTTTTGGGAATCTCACAAGGAAGGCAAAGTGGCTGACGCAGGATGATCAGGTCGGAAATGCGGTGCCTCCGCTGCTGGCGTCCGCATTTGCCGAGCATATCAGAACGGCTATCCTGCCTCAGTTTGAAAGGAGGAACGCGCATGGCTAAATCACCGTCGCATCAGCTCGGGGAACTGATTGGTGGGTTTTTTGAGGCCGCGATGATCCGGTATCTGAATCCGATCGTGGCTGCGAAGGGCTACTATCTCGACTACCGGCATCCTCGCCCGGCCAGAGATAACAGGCGCGAGGTCATCGGGATTGATTACAACGGAAACAGACACAAGCTGGACATTGTCGTGGAAAAGGGCGGCTCGGAGACAGTGTTCGGAGCTCCGAAGGCGTTTATTGAGATGGCGTGGCGGAGGTATGTCAAGCACTCAAAGAACAAGGTGCAGGAAATCGCGGGCGCGATTCTGCCGCTGGTAGAGACGCACGCGATGGAGATGCCGTTTTACGCGGCTGTCCTTGCGGGAGAATTTACGGACAATGCGCTCACCCAGCTGCGGTCGCAGGGCTTCTATGTCCTGTATTTCAGATATGAAGAGATACGCAGGCTGTTTGGGACGGTCGGTCTGTCAATCCAGTGGGAGGAGACCACCAGCGAGACAGAGCTCCGGAGCCTTGCGGAGGCTTTCCAGGCGTTGGATGAAACGATGACGGAGCAGTTGTTTGAGCATTTTTTCTCTATGTACAGGGAGCCTCTGGAGGGTCTCGCGCAGGCATTGTGCGATGCTCTGGATACGGTCGTCTCAGAAGTGGTGGTGGTTCCGATTCATGGCATCACACAGGCGCTGGCGAGTGTCACTGAGGCGGTGGAATTTATTCTGGATTATGATGAGGCATCCACAGCTCCCATTTTGCGGTATGAGATCACGGTCCGGTACAACAATGGGGAAGAGTTTACGATGAAGTGCGGGAATAAAAATAAGGCAATCCAGTTTTTGAACCGATACAGGTGAGTGAAGCCCGCAGGAAATGGTCAGAAGAGAGGTATGTCAGGGAAGCAGTTTTGGAAAAGGGAAGAAGGAGAAGGGAGGTCTGGGATTTTCGGATTGCCTTTCTCCTTTTTGAATTTCGAAAGAAAGACGGAAGGAAAGTATTATTTTTTTCTGAAAGATTTTGATTAAAGTTGACAATTTATGGCGATTCTCTTATCATGAACTAAGGTTATCAGAAGTATAGGGGCAGGCATTGGAGATCAGGCCGGGCTTTGGCAGCGGCATAGAAAGGACTGGGAGTATGGTAAGAAAAACGAAGGTAGAGATTAAAAGAGAGGTACGCGGCGGAAAAGGCGAGGTGGAGTTTCAGCATATTCTGGAGAAGGATGAGCTGAACGGGCATGGAAGCCTGTATGCGATGGTGCGGCTGAAGCCGGGATGCAGCATCGGATATCATCAGCACATCGGCAATACGGAGCCATATTTTATAGTGGAGGGGCACGGGACGTTTGTGGATCAGGACGGGTCCCGGATCGAGGTCGGCCCCGGAGATGTCTGCGTGATCGAGGTAGGACAGGGTCACGCGATGGAGAACAATTCCGATCAGGATCTCGTGTTTATGGCTTTGATTTATAATGAATAAATCGCCTGGCAGGAGAATTTGTCGGGCAGGAGGTTTCGCGGAGGGGAGCAGGTGCTCTTTGAAGGAAGACAGGAGGAGTCAGAATGAATTTTGAGGAGATCAGTAAAAAGGTAAAGAAGTTCAGCAAGGATACGGTGACCGAGGTGCAGAAGATGGCCGAGGTGCGCCAGCTGAATATGAAGGTGAGCGAGGAGAAGAAGCACTTGAAGCATCTGTACCGGGAGATGGGGCAGAAGCTGTTTGACAAATACAAGGATGCGGAGCAGCTGCCGGAGGGATTCGAGGATAATTTTCGGAAGATTGAGGAGTGCTTCTCGGCGATGGATCTGTTTCAGGATCAGATTCGCGCGGTGAAGGGCGTCGTGCTGTGCCCGTGCTGCAATATGGAGGTCTCCGCCGCGGAGCGCTACTGCACAAACTGCGGGAACAAGATGCCGGAGGTCGTGAAGATTGAGGATAAGATCGACGAGGATGCGGTGGTCGTGGAGTCCGAGGTCGTAGAGCCGGAGCAAATCAAGGCGGCGCAGGAGAGCGAGGCGGAAGAAGCAGAGAAGAGTGAGCCGGCGGAGGAAGCAGAGGAAAGTGGAGCGGAAACTGTAGAGGCGGAAAATAGTGAGGCTGCGGAGGCAGAGCAGGGTGAAGCGGAAGCTGTAGAGGCAGAGAAAAGTGAGCCGGAAGCTGCAAAAGTAGAGGAAGGTGAGCCGGAGGCTGCAGAGGCAGAGAAAGGTGAGCCGGAGGCTGCAGAGGCAGAGGAAAGTGAATCAGAAGCTGTAGAGGCGGAAAACGGTGAGCCGGAGACTGCAGGAGCAGAGGAAAGTGAATCGGAGGCTGCGGAGGCAAAGGAAAGTGAGCCGGAGACCGCGGAAACAGAGAGCGACAAGTAGTCAGAAATTGTGTAGAGAAGACGATGAGTGGTCGGGAATCGTAGAGATAGAGGACATTGAGTGGTCGAGAATGGCAGAGATAGAAAACGATGAGCAGTCGGAAATCGCAGAGATGGGAGACGATGGGCGGTCGGGAATCGCAGAGACAGGGTGGCGAGTAAGCGGAAATATAAAAATCGCGGGGACAGAACAACGGCGGGTAGCAGCTGCGATCACAAGAGCGGAAACCAGTGAATCAGAGGGCATGAAAGCACAGGAGAGCGGGCCGGAAACGTTTCATGGCCGGAGCATAGAATAGAAAGGTAATATTGAGATGGAAGGCACGTTTAAGAAAGATATGGATGCATTGGTTGGACAGATTCTGAAGAGCTATGCGGAGCATCCGGATACCTGCAGCATCAACACGCGAAACCGGATCAACAAGGAGATGGTGATTTACATCCTTGAGGAGATTCGCAGCATCGTATTTCCCGGATTTTTTGAGATGAAAAATCTGAATCGTCAGTCGATCGAGTACCATGTGGGCGAATTGCTCGAGGACATTCACTATCGGCTGCGCAAGCAGGTCGCAAAGGCACTTTACCACAGCGGGGAGAAGGATATCCGCGAGGAGGACGCGCAGCTGCGCGCGGAGGAGATCGTGCGGGAATTTCTCACGAAGATTCCGGCTCTGCGGGAGATCCTTGCGACGGATGTCCAGGCGGCCTACGACGGGGACCCGGCGGCGTTCAACACGGATGAGGTCATTTTATCGTATCCGGGCGTGTATGCAATCACGGTGAACCGGATCGCCCACGAGCTGCATCTGCTGGGTGTGCCGCTGATTCCGCGTATGATGACGGAGTATGCGCACAGCCTGACGGGAATAGATATCCACCCGGGGGCGACGATCGGAAAATATTTCTTTATAGACCACGGGACGGGCGTCGTCGTCGGTGAGACGACGGTGATCGGCGACAATGCGAAAATCTACCAGGGCGTCACGCTGGGCGCTCTCTCGACGAGAGGCGGGCAGACCTTGCGGAACACCAAGCGCCATCCGACGCTGGAGAACAATGTGACGGTGTATTCCGGCGCTTCAATCCTGGGCGGTGATACGATCATCGGCGAGGGGGCCGTGATCGGATCAAATGCATTTATCACCTCGTCGGTGCCGGGCGGCACGAGAGTCAGCATCAAGAACCCGGAGCTGCAGTTCAAGGACCGCCACGAGCGCGGCATCCAGATGACCGAGCTCGGGCAGGAGGGCTTCTGGACGAAGGACAATGAATGACAAACAGCGGCATTCGAAACACTGAGGCACGGAACACAGTGCGGTCTGCTGCGTGATGGTGTACGAAAGGAGAAGCTCTATGGAAAAGATGAAAAAAATGGATCAGTCAAAGGTGAATCCGGCGGAGGAGCAGGAGAGCGGAAAGATCAGCGAGACCTGGGCGCAGGAGACGATCGAGGATCTCGACGACTTTATCGAGTCGCAGGGAGTTTACATTCGTCAGTGAAGGCTCCGGAGACAGACACCAGCGAGCCGGTTAGCAAGATGTGGAATCTTTACTGTTTGCGGGGCTGACAAGAGAGCAGATCACAATTTTGCCAAAGTGCAGGGATGGAATCGGCAGAAAGTGGAGGCATTTGGATGTGCCTTTCTGTAGCCAGTGAGCCGGTCAGTCCATGTGAAGTGCCCTGGACCGCTGCGTATTGGATTCACAAAAGTTCATAGAGCTGTACATGACAGAAAGGGCTGTCGCGAAGCGCTCCGGTTTCGGAATGTGCGCTTTGTGGCAGCCCTGTTTTGTGTGCAGTGAAGTTTGCACATAACCGGAGGAGTGTATGAAATTTCCGGCAGCTGAACTGTATGTATGGGACAAGCGTGATCAGGCAAACGCAAGTGCCTTGATTTTGCTATGCCAGAAGCTGTTCCGCAGCGTACACAAACATCGGAACCGTCAGGAGCGAGCCGATTGTCGTGAGGGCGTAGAGCTGGGAGGCGTAGGTGTAGTTCTTGTGGAAGCGCAGCGCAAACGCGGTCCCACTGGCAGCGACCGGACAGGAGGCGGCTACCAGAATGGTGTAGGCGACCATCTTATCGACGTGTGTGCGCACCAGTGCGAGCAGCACAAGCGTCAGAGCGGGCATGATCACGAGCTTTCCTGCGGAGATCAGATAGAGGCGTTTGTTTTTCAGCATCCCGAGCAGATCGGTCTGCGCGACGGCGACCCCGGCGATCATCATCGCGAGCGGGGTGTTCATCCCGGCGACGTAATTCATGGCGTCACTTATGGTCGGCGAGAGCCGCATCCGGCCAAAGAACAGGAGCAGACCGAGGAAGCAGGCAAAAATCATCGGCGAGAGCAGTCCTTTTTTCAGCTCTTCCTTGGAGGCGCTGCCGTTCATGACCACGACGCCGTGTGTCCAGGAAAAAATATTGAAGACGGTCATGTACGCGGTCAGGTACAGCACGCCCTCGCTGCCGAGGATGCTCTGCACGAGCGGGATGCCGATGAAGCCGCAGTTCGAGTAGATCGCGCAGAAGCGGTCGATGCCGCAGTTCGGATTTCCGGTTTTCCGTATCAGGATAGTGGAGAGAATGCAGGCGATCAGGTGAATCACAAACGCAAGCACGTAGGCGGCGATGAGCCCTTGCGCCAGGTGCGCGTTGTAGTCTGTCTGGAGCGAGGTGATCGCGACGCAGGGATTGACGACCATGAGCAGCAGGTTGGCGAGCACCTTGTTTCCCGCCTGGTCGACGAGCTTCATGCGGTAACACAGGCAGCCGAGCAGTAAAAGCAGCAGCATTTTTAGAATCTGGTTCACGATTATGAGGAACATTGTGGTATAATCCTTTCAGAGTAAGATAGTCAGAAGGCGCCTGCCGAGCAGAATAAAATGATTTGCGGAGCTTTCACAAATCGCCATAATCCGGCAGGCACATCGCTTCTAGTATGGCACTTTTTTTTCGCGGTGTCCAGAGAAATTTGCAGTGCATAGTGGCCGAACTGTACTAGTGTGCTGACCAGTTGATAAGTTGACTAATTGCTTGACTAAATCTTCATATGCCGCGTTGGTCTACGCTCCGCTTCGGTCCGTGCTAAACGTGTGCCGCTGGCGCACAGCACCGTCAATCGTCGTAGCCATCGCTACGACTCATTTCTCAGCCATGTATCTGAAAGATTTATTCTGCGTAATTAGTCGAAGCATCAACTGGTCAGCACACTAGGAGAGATTCGGGAGTTGCTTTGCAGACTGGAAAGATGGAATGTTGAAATATGGAGCGTTAGGTGCTTACAAACGAAATCCTGCGCAAAATGGCAAAATTTATGGTTCCGATTTAGCCGGGTTAGGAATATAGGGCGCAAGCCTGAGAGCGCAGGAAGACGAACTGACATATCGGAAAATAGTGGAAAAAGAAAGGAGAATGTGTCATGAAACAATTTATACTTGCATCTGCGTCGCCGCGCCGCCGTGAGCTGCTGGAGCAGATCGGCGTGGAATTTGCGGTGGTGCCGAGTGAGGCGCCGGAGGTGATCACAAAGAGCCTGCCGTCCGAGGTGGTCGAGGAGCTGTCGCTGCAGAAGGCCACGGATGTGGCAGAGCAGGTGGAGGAGGGGATCATCCTGGGCGCGGACACGATCGTTTGCCAGAACGGAGCGATCATGGGAAAGCCGAAGGACCGCGCGGACGCGGCGCGCATGCTGCAGGCGCTGCAGGGCGAGGAGCACTCCGTGTTCACCGGGGTGACGATTCTCGTGAAGGAGGGCGACTCACTCGTCGCGAGCCGGACGTTTGCGCAGGAGACGAAGGTATACGTCTATGAGATGACGGACGAGGAGATCGAGCGCTACATTGACACCGGCGAGCCGATGGACAAGGCCGGCGCCTACGGCATCCAGGGCCGCTTCGCCGCGTACGTCGAGGGCATCGAGGGAGACTACAACAACGTCGTCGGACTGCCGGTGTCGGCGGTGTGGCAGGCGGTGAAGGAGTTTCTATATTGATTAACGGTTTACTGATTAACGGTTTACGGATTTGTGACTTACGGATTTGCGATTTACGGATTTGCGGCTTATGGATTTGTGATTTATGGATTTGTGATTTACCGATTTGTGGTTTGCTAATTTATGATTTACTAATTTACGATTTACTAATTTATGATTTAGTAATTTATCATCTACTAATTTACAATTCATTCATCTATACTGCACTTAATGTTCGATTCACCCAAACATCCCTCATACCATCCTCAAATGGAGAATGGTATGAGGGATGCTCTTTCTGAAGACTGATAATTGTTGTATCTTGGGATTGTGCGATCGATCAGTAAAACACGTCCACCAGGAACAACCCCTGCGCCGGCGCCGTGAAGCCTGCGAGGGAGCGGTCGAGGCCGTCCAGGATTGCGGGAATCTGGGAGGGGAGGCGGTCGCCAAGGCCGACCTCGATGAGGGTGCCAGTCAGGATGCGGACCATATTGTAGAGGAAACCGTCGCCGCGGTAGCGGATGTACAGGATCCCGTCGGCCTCCTCGAAGGTGATCTCGTAGATCGTGCGGACGGTTGATTTCTTCATGTGGCGGTTTGAGCAGAAGCTTTTGAAATCGTGCGTGCCGATGAGGAACGCGGCGGCCTCCTGCATGCGCTCGACATTCAGTTTCTCGTCGATGCGCAGGAGGTAGCGGCGCTCGAATACCCTTGCGACCTCGCCGATGTCGATGCGGTACTCGTAGAGCTTGCCGGTGGCCGAGAGGCGCGCGTGAAAGCGCTCGGCGGCCGGCTCGACCGCGAGGACACGGATATCCTGCGGCAGATACGCGTTGAAATAGTCGCGGATCTCGCGGCAGGAATAGCGGCTCAGGATGCGGGGTACGCGGTAATTGGCGATCTGGCGCAGCGCGTGCACGCCGGCGTCCGTGCGCCCGGAACCGTTCAGGTCAACCGGCTCTCCATAGAGATGCTCGAGAATGTTCTCGAGCTTTTCCTGTATCGTGTCGGGCGTGTTGCCCTGGCGCTGCCAGCCATTGTAGCGGGTGCCGTCGTACTGTATGATCAGGCAGAAATTTGCCATGTCAGTCTCCTTTCTCTTGCAGTGCTCCACGGATATTGAGGCCTGCCAGACGAGTAACTTTTTAACCGAAATTTCCGTATTCGTTAAATGGGGGAGCATTTTAAGCTGTATTGTTGTGAATGCGCGGGAAGGTACCCCTGAGTGCCTCCCCCGCGCGGTACACCTCAAACACTCCGGCCTGCCCGATCTTCTCATATCCGACGGCCTCGTAGTAGTCGGCCAGCTCCATCGCCTCATCCGTGATGATATAGTTGACCGCGCACTTTTGCACACTCTGTAAAAATGCTTCCCGGTCGATCCGAAGTCCGTATCGGGAGACGAGGGCGAGCCGGTGCAGCTGGTGATTGGAGCGGATGACAGCCTCGACGGCTGCCGGATCTTCGGGGTCAATCTCCCAGTCGAGCAGGTCATTTCGACGCAGCACGCAGCGGATCGAGGGGTCAAATTGGCGCAGCTCGAGCAGATACTGGCTCGAGTAGAGCGCCCGGCGCTCGAGACCGGTCGCGGCGGCATCCTCCGCGAGGATCGAGGAGAGCGTCATGACTTCGTTGCTCGTCTTGTAAATATTCTTAGGCAGCTGCAGATAGGGAGCGGCTGAGGTTCCCACCGTCACGATGAAGACGGAGCAGACAACGGCGAGAAAGACGCGCGCCTGTTTTCGCATCTGCAGTGAGCAGAGCATCGTGAAAGCGTAGGCGAGCACGAGGTTGACCGGGAGCAGCCAGAACAGCCGGCGGAACCGGGTGATCAGCCCGATGCGCTCCGCGAGCGGTACGATCAGAAACGGGTTGAAGATCGTCACCAGCATGAACAGGAACGGATAGAGAAATCCAACGCTCAGGTGTTCCCTGCCGACGACGAAGAAGCCTGCGAGGCACACGAGATAGGCGATCAGAAACCACTCCACCCCGTCAAACGCGGTGCGCAGCATCTCAAATAGAAAGGTAATGTTTGAAAGCTGAAAAATCGAGGACATATCTTTCACCTACTTTCCGGTATAAATCAGAACTCGTTCCTTCGTGAGCAGATACAGCGCCGCCATGACCGCGCACGGAATCAGCAGAATCAGATACCGCACAAAGACGGACAGGCTCTTTTTCCGCGCCGCGAGCGGCAGATAAAAGGCGGTGATCTCGAACGGGATCATGAAGATGGACGACATGTTCAGCCCGAACGATCCGAGAATCACGAAAAAGGAGTACCACCACCAGGTCCGCTTCTCATAGTTGCCGATCGTCTTCAGGAAGCAGTACAAAAGCGCCGGGATGATCAGCACGGCGAGCACGGTTTTGCCCTCGGAGGGTCGGATGATCAGAAATTCAGCCGCCGTGAACAGGTTGTAGCTGAAAAAGTTCAGGAGGAACAGAAACGCGGTCATCAGAACGCCCTTCGCGCGGCTGCCGTGGAACAGGAAGCGCCCGATTTCGTACATGATCATCTGGTAGAGGATGATCACGACGGAGGCCGTGACGGTCAGCGTCTCGACCATCGGGTGCAGATGCAGCAGCTGTGACATCACGGCGCTGTGGTTCTGGAAGGTCTCAAGCAGGTACTCGGAATTGAGATAGTCGAGAATCCGCCCGGTGTACGGGTTGTACTGACTGATCGTGTTCGTGTACAGCGAGGTCGCAGTGTCGCCGAGGTAGTAGGACTGATCCCAGATCGCGTACGTCTCGTCGTTCAGATTGAAGACGACGAGCTGCAGCAGGATCAGGGCCGCAAATGCAAGTGTGATATATCGCTGCCGTCCCTCAAAGAGACAGCGGAAGCGCTTCCATTTCGGTATCCAGCGGCCGCGCTCCAGCAGGATAAAAAGGACTGTGATCGCGGCGAGCACGCAGGCCCAGGCGATCGACAGGGTGGAGAGCGGCAGCAGCAGCGCCTTCATCGGCAGCGCGAGCACGGTGAACAGAAAATGGTAGACAAAAAATCCCAGAAAGATCGTCCGTGCAAAGGAAAAATCCGAGGTCGGCGCGAGCCGGATCGCGATCGTGCCGGTCATATAGTAGAGACACAGGTACAGCATTACTGCACCTGCGGCAATCAGCAGCTGAGAGTTCATCGCAAGTCCTCCTTCGCGAATGAGTGAACGGTGTTAAATTGCTACGTGCCTATTTTAGCATAGATTGCGGCGGTTGTCAGTCAGGTTTTTTTGCCGGAGGAGACGATGGAAATGCCTTTGTTCCCGCAGGCAACGAGCCGAGCGGCGATAGCATGTATGGATAATTGAGAGTTGACGAAAGCGGGCAGAATGGTTAGGATATGGGGAGGATATTAGGCTGCAAAGGAGAACGGGATATGGGAGATAGGAATCGGGAGTCTGAGGAGACAGGCGAGTTCCTGAAAAACAGCAGAGCGAGGATAGAGAGGGGCTTCCGGCAACTGGAACGCGATTATCCGGAGTTTATGCGCGGAGTCAGGGAGCGGCTGGGATGCGGAGAGATGGCTCAGGGCAAGGCAGAACAGAGATCAGAGTGCGGATTTGCCCGGGATGAGATGAAGCGAAAATCAGGGCGCGGGACGGACCGGAATGAGGCGGAACGAAGATCAGGATGCGGATGGAGTCAGAACGGGGAGCGGCTGCTTTCCGAGTATGAGCGGTTGGCGGTGATGTATCTGTACACGGCGTCGCCGTTCAGCGATCTGGCGAACAATCCGTTTGAGATGTTTGTCGATTTTGCGCGGCACGGCGTGTTTCTCTGGAGGGAGATTGAGGAAGTGCGGGCGCTTCCGGAGGAGTTTTATCTGAATTACGTCCTGCATCACCGGGTGAATGAGGAGGAAATTCGCCCGTGCCGCGCTCTGTTTTGGTCGGAGCTGAGAGAGCGGGTTGCCGGGAAGCGCGCGCGTGAGGCCGCGATCGAGGTCAACTACTGGTGCGCGGAGCATGTGACGTATCAGAGCGGGGATGACCGCACACTCTCGGCGCTTGCGGTGTACCGGAGGGGCTATGGCAGGTGCGGCGAGGAGTCGGTATTTCTGGTAAACGCGCTGCGCAGCGTCGGGATTCCGGCCAGACAGGTGTACGCTCCGCGCTGGTCGCACTGCGACGACAACCATGCCTGGGTCGAACTCTGGTGTGACGGCGGGTGGCATTTCACCGGCGCGTGTGAGCCGCTCATGATTCTCGACCAGGGCTGGTTCACGGGGGCGGCCTCGCGCGCGATGCTCGTGCACTCGCGGGTGTTTCCGATGTACGCGGGGAGGACAGTTGATATAAAGCAGAAGGCAGTGACAGAAGAGGCAGGAAGCAGAGAGAGTCATGGGAAGTCTGTTGAAGTAGACGAGAGAGAGAACGGTGAAAAGTCCGTCGGAACAGAAGCCAGAGAAAAGACTGCAAAAGGTGATAGGGTGGAGGCCAGAGAGAAGATCGGAACGACGGCCGGAGCAGCAGGCGGAGAGGATGTGAGAGCGGAGACCGAGATGACAACCAGGGCAGCGGGCGGAGATGACATGAGAGCGGAAATCGCAACGACGGCGGGAGCAGCAAGCGGAGAGGACATGGAGAAGTGTGTCAGCGAGGCTGGCGGAGTGTGCGTGGGAAGAGAGGACGCCGCGCTCGTGTACAATCACTTGGCGAGGTATGCCGACACGCGGGAGGTGGTGATCCGTGTCAAGGATGCATCCGGCGCTGGGGTGTGCGGGGCGCAGGTCGCGTTTCAGGTGCTGAATTATGCGGAATACTGTACGGTAGCGAGGGTGGTGACAGAGGAAAGCGGAACAGCCACCTTCCTGACCGGGCTGGGAACGCTCCGCGTGCAGGTGAACTGGAAAGCGAACATCCGGATTTTTGATCTGGACGTCAGGAAGGCGCAGAGCCGGGAGATTCGGTTCGGCTCCGAGACGGATTCGTCTATGCATATTAGAAAAACAGAGAAGGATGCATGCAAGAAAGGGAATACAGTAAGGCTTCCGGAGGATAAATTACAGGAGACTTGTCTGGTTCAGGAGTTTGCGGTTCCGGGCAGTGCGGCGCCAAATGAGGATGGCTGGAATCCGGTGGATGTGGCGGCCCCGGCTGCGGCGCCGTACAACCGTGCGATGCCGGACGAGGAGCAGAAGCGTGAGGGGGACCGGCGGCTGGAGCAGGCGAATGCGGTTCGAAGACGGGAAAAAGAAGGCTGGGAGAACCCGGAGCTGCGCAGATTTCTGGAAGGCGGCGCTGCACAGAGGTGGGGTGAGGCATTGCAGCACGCAGAAGCTGACGGGACTGTGGGCGGTAATGACGTGCCGGGCGGTGAAATCGTGGCTGGCGCTGCGGGGAGTGGTGTGCGGGATGCGGCAGCCCTGCAGGTCATGCGCCGGCAGATGTCAGGCTGTCTGTCAGAGAAGGACCGCACGGACTGCAGCTGTGCGGTGCTGGAGGAGCACCTGATGTGTGCACTGGCGTATCGCGGGCAGTGGAGTCCGGAGCTGTTTGTCCCTTATGTGCTCAATCCGCGCATCTCGCATGAGATCCTGCGGTGTTATCGGAGAGGAATTCTGGATTACTTTTCAGAGGAGGAGAAGCGAGCGTTCCGGGAGGAACCGGGGAGGATCTGGGAGCGGATTCAGAGGACGGTGCGCGCTTACCCGGAGCATGAGCGGGAGACGGTTATGACGACGCCGTATGAGTGCCTGCGTTCTGGCACGGGAAGCCCGCAGTCTCAGAGGATTCTTTTTGTGGCAATCGCGCGGACGCTCGGCATACCGTCGCGCCTCAATCCAGAGGACGGAGTACCGGAATACTGGAACGGAGCGCGCTTTGCCCCGGCAGTCGCGAATCAGGAGCGGAGCGCGCAGCTGAAGCTGACGGACGGAGACGGGACGAAGTGGCGGTATTTTCAGAACTGGAGTCTGGCGCGTCTTCAGGACGGAACGTTTCGCTCGCTGGATCTGCGGGCGCGTAGTTGGGAGGCGAGCCCGGCGGGAGTCGATTGGGAGTCGGAGCGGAACCCTACCGGAGCTAGCCGGGAACCGGAGCGGGATCTTGCCAGAGCCAGTCGGGAACCGGAGTGGAACCTTGCCGGGGCCGGCCGGGAGTCGGGGTGGGATCTTGACGGAGCCAGTTGCGAGTCGGGAGCAAGATCCGCCGAGCCTGACGCTGGTTATGTAAGAGGCAGTGTGCTGCACACGCTTCGTGTGTCGCTGCAGCCTGGCATTTACCGCCTGATTACGGCGAACCGGCTGCCGAACGGGAATTGCTTCACATTTGAGAAGACGTTTGAGCTGAGAGCGGGGGAGGTGCGCGCGGAGTGTCTGCGGCTTCGGGAGGCGCGGCTGGAGGACATGCTCGAGTCGGTGGAGCTGCCGGAGTTTCAGGTGACGGATGCGGCGGGAGCGGCGGTGTCTTCCCGGGAGCTGACGTCGGGCGGCAGGCGGATTCTGATGTGGCTTTGCCCGGGGCAGGAGCCGACGGAGCATATTTTAAATGAGCTGCTCGAGCAGGAGGAAGCGTTTCGCGCGTATGCGGACCGGATCACGCTGATGCTCGACCGGGATGAGATGCCGGGGAAGCTGGCGGTGCACGGGAACGCCCATGATCCCGGGGAAAATCCGACGCTGCAAGCGGTGCTTCGCCGCCTGCCGGGAATCGATATCTGCCGGGATTCCTTCGCAGAGCATACGGAGCTGCTCTCCAGGAGCATGTACGTCGATCCGACGCAGCTTCCGCTGATTCTTGTGACCGACGGCGCGCAGAACGGAATCTACGCAGTCAGCGGCTACAACGTCGGCACCGGCGCGCTGCTGCTTCGCATTCTGCGGGAGCGTTTGCTGTTCACAGAATAAACACAAAACGCCCACAAAACAACCACATTTTAATCACATTTCTGACAAAGGGGAACACTATACTGTAGTCATCAAAAAGAAAAAGGACACCGGGACGACCAGAGGGGCTGCACAGGGAGGCGGCGGCCGGGGAGAGCCCGAGTACGGATCTGAGGAGGTCTTATATATGAAGAAACAGACAGTGATTTCATTATTATGTGCAGGCGTTTTGACGGTAGGTGCAGTGACGGGGCTGATGGGCTTCGCCGACAAGGATACGATGGAGTTGGACGGCGCGGCGGACCGCAGAGTGGAGCTGCTGACGGCGACGGATTTGGATACGACGAAAGTGAATACGGAGGAGGCGCCGAGCGGCATGGCGATCACAGGCGTCAGTGATGTGGCGGCGGCCGTGATGCCGGCAGTCGTGTCGATCACGAACAAATCCGTGCAGGAGGTGCGGAATTTCTACAGCATGTTCGGCTACGGCGCGCCGACGATTGAGCGCGAGAGCGTGAGCTGCGGCTCCGGAATCATCATCGGGCAGAATGACACAGAGCTTCTGATCTGCACGAACAACCATGTCGTCGAGAATGCGACGGAGATCTCTGTGGGCTTTGTGGATGAAGGGGTGTATCAGGCGGTCGTAAAAGGGACGGATGCGCCGAACGACCTGGCAGTCGTGGCGGTGAGCCTGGAGGACATCTCCGATGACACGATGGATGCGATCAAGATCGCGGAGATCGGCAATTCGGATGATCTGCTCGTCGGCGAGCAGGTAGTCGCGATCGGAAATGCGCTCGGCTACGGGCAGTCCGTGACGACCGGTATCGTCAGCGCGCTGAACCGTACCATCGAGATCGAGGACGGGTCTCAGGCGAGCCTGATCCAGACGGATGCGGCGATCAACCCGGGCAACAGCGGCGGCGCGCTTCTGGATATGAAGGGCAGAGTCATCGGCATCAACTCGGCGAAGGCGGCTGCGAACGGCGTTGAGGGTATGGGCTACGCGATCCCGATCTCGACGGCAGGCCCGATCCTGGAGGATCTGATGAACAAGAAGACAAGGACGGAGACGGTCGCCCAGGAGGACAGCGCATATCTCGGAATTTCCGGCCAGGGTGTGTCGGATGAGATGTCCGAGCTCTACGGAATCCCGCAGGGAATTTACCTGACAGACGTGCAGGCGGACGGCCCGGCGGCGGAAGCAGGACTGCGCAAGGGAGATATTATCACGAAATTTGACGGCAGCGGCGTCAGGACGATGTCACAGCTCCGGGATATGCTCGCGTACTATGCGGCGGGCGAGGAGGTTCCGGTGACGGTGAAACGGCAGTCCGGCGAGGAGTACGAGGAGCAGAAGCTCACCGTGACGCTCGGCGCGGCGGCGGACTATCAGACACAGAGCTGAGAAGCACAGAGAAATAAAAAGTGCGGCGGCTTTTGGAGCTCCCGGCGGTATGGGTGATACTGCCGGGGGTTCTTTTTTGGGCCAAAAATGAAGTTCTTTAAAATACACCCAAGCTGTGCTAAAATAAAGCTGGTTTTGATCCGAACGGGATTGGTTTGATGACAAGGAGGATGAGGAAATGGGAACGATTTACACGGAGGAGTATGAGTGTCTGGAGGTGTTCGCGAAGTGTGACGGGACCGGCGCGGGTGCGGTGGTCGTGACGGACGGGGCCGGAGCGGTGCAGAGCTATCCTGCGGGGGCATGCCAGTACCGGCTGCTGCGGATTCCGCTGAAAAAGGAGAGCGTCTACGATGTGAGACTGGACGGCTGCTCGGTGACGATCTGCTACCTGTCTGAGACCGCAGACATTCTGGACCGCGGTGTGCGCTTCCTGGAGTGGAAGGACGGTGCGTGGGAGAAGATTGACAGGCTCGGGGACTGGTACCGGACGCCCGGGCGGGAGCAGTACCATTTTGCCCCGTACAAGAACTGGCTGAACGATCCGAACGGCCTGTGCTGGTACCAGGGCTACTACCACATGTATTATCAGGCGAACCCGCACAGCCAGGAGTGGTCACACATGTACTGGGGACATGTGGCCAGCAAGGACTGTGTGCACTGGGTGCATCTGCCCTACGCGCTCTGCCCGCAGGAGGAGCTCCTGAATTCGACGGACAAGAAGGGCGGCGCATTTTCCGGCAGCGCCGTGGCACTGGACGACCGGATCCGCTTCTACCTGACACGGCATTTCGGAGGCGACTGGGACAGCGAGGAGGAGACGGTGCAGTACCAGACGATGGTGGAGTCTGCGGACAGCATTCATTTCGGCGAGGAGCGGCTGATCATCGAGAAGCCAAACGAGGATTTTTCCTTTAACTTCCGCGATCCGAAGGTGATCTGGTACGAGAACCGCTGGCAGATGGTGATCGGCACCAGGATCAGGGAAGTGCCGTCTGTGGCGCTGTACCAGTCGGAGAATGGCACGGACTGGCAGTACCGCGGGATTCTGCTGCAGGAAAAGACGGGGGGCGTCTACACGTTCGAGTGTCCGGATTTCTTTTGGCTGGACGGGCAGATGGTCGTCGTGGGTGCGCTGATGTTCTACACAGATGAGCACGGCAGGCTGCAGCCGACGCGCTACTATGTGGGTGATCTGAAGGACGGAGTGTTCGAGCTGAAGCAGACGGGTCTGTATGATTTCGCGGGAAGCTTTTACGCGGTGCAGTCGTTTGAGCACGACGGCAGGCGGATTGCGATCGGGTGGATCTCAGACTTTTACAATGAGCACTGCCCGGAGGAGAACGGTGCTCACGGGAGCATGTCGATCCCGCGCGAACTGCATGTGCGCGACGGCGTCCTCTATCAGAAGCCGATCGAGGAGATCTATCAGCAGAAGGGGCGCTGCTACTGCAATGTCTCCCGTCAGAATGTGAGCCTGAAGCATCTGAACCAGAATGCGTACTACGCGAAGCTGCTGTTTGAGGCGGATACGGATGTGGACATCCTTCTGGGCAAGGGAGAGGGCGCGGAGCTCCGGCTGGTGAAGACGGGGAACGAGCTGCGCCTGGCGGCGAAGGGCGTCAAATCAGAGGCCGCAGACTGTGTGACCCGGATCGACGCGCTGAAAAAGCTGGAGATCTTCATGGATCACCGCACCGTCGAGGTGTTCGTCAATGACGGGGAGCGCGCGGCGGCGAAGATCTTCTACCAGGAGAAGGACGGAATCTTCGAGGCGCAGTTCTCCAACGAGGAGCATGTGGGAAGCGTCGAGATCTATGAGATGAAGGGGATCTGGGATTAGAGTACTAGAGGCTTATTTTCACAGTAAAATAGTTTGCAAGAAAAGAGTTGCCGTATATGCTGATAAAGAGTAATTCTGGATTGGCAGTGCGGCGGCTCTTTTTATGCTACTGCCAGGCGGGGCGCATGTCCGGTCGATGAGAATTTCAAAGCAATCAGGCATGGGGAAGGAGATGGTTCCTATTTGGCGTGTTTGAAGTGAAGATGCTTCGGTTTATCGGTTATGCGAATAGGAATAATCGGTTCAAAGAACTATTGTATGAAAATGAAATGCAACATAAAATGCCAAATAGAAAGTATAAATATAATAGAAATTTTATAGACAATATATTGATTATCTGGGAGGGCGTGTTAGAATGGTTGCACAGAGAAACTACCTGTAGTAAAATGAAGGAGGAGTAGTATGGCAAGTGGAGTGATCAACCGCAAGTATAAAGACAGTTTGTTCCGAATGATTTTCCGGGAACGGGGAGAACTGCTCGGCCTGTACAATGCGATCAACGGCACGGAGTATTCGAATCCGGAACTGCTTGAGGTAAATACGATTGAGGATGTGCTGTATGTGGGGATGAAAAATGATGTCTCTTTCCTGATAGACGATTCCCTCAATCTGTACGAGGAGCAGAGCACGTGGAATCCGAATATGCCGCTGCGTGGAGTTTTTTACTTTTCCCGGCTCTATCAGGGATATCTGGCAGAGCATGAGCAGGATCTCTATAGCGAGAGACAGATTTCGCTTCCGATGCCGAAATATATCGTGTTTTTTAACGGGATGAGGGACATCGGGGAGACGAAAGAGGTACGGCTCTCGGATTCGTTTCCCAAACGGGACGGGGACATTCCGGCATTGGAATGCACGGCGATGTATGTGAATGTGAATTACGGTCATAATCAGAAGCTGATGACTCAGTGCAGGAAACTGCAGGAGTACGCGATCCTGATCGACCGGATCCGAAAGGAGCGAGCCTCAAGGAAATCAGCGCGTGAAGCCGTTGATGCCGCCGTGCAATACTGTATTGACGAGGGAGTGCTGTCTGAATTTTTGCGGAGACACCGGACGGAGGTGACAGAGATGATACTGACAGGGTATGCAGACGAGCTGCACAGAAAGTGTGAGAAGAAGATTAGCTATCAGGAAGGCCGAAAGGAAGGCCGAAAGGAAGGAATCCAGATGATGATCAAGCTGTTCCGGGAGCAGGAGATTCCCGATGAGGAAATTCTAAACCGGATGATGCAGGGATTCTCAATCGACCGGAAGGAAGCGGAAGAATTTTTGAATGTGCAGGAGAAGTAATTCATAAGAAAAAGGGATTCTTACCCTCTTTTATACTCGCGGGCAACGGCCGAGTCGGAAGACGAGACCACGCGGATAGCCCGACCGAAGCGGTGCGTATACTAAATACCCCGCTGCTTGGCAGCGTTACAAGCTTGATGTCTCGTTGCTTGCAGCGGGGTATTTGATTTTACTCCCGTATCACATCGACAATCTCCTGCCGCAGCACCGCCCGCCCCGACAGCAGCACCACCGCCACGCAGATGACGACGTTCAGCCCGAGCACCGCGGCGAAGGGGGGCCAGGAGAGGAACGCGCTTGGCTGCAGGTACAGGTATACGTGCACCAGGAAAAAGTACAGGAGCCTCTGCACGAAGAAGAACAGGACCGTGATCAGCAGGCTGGAGTAGAGGCCGTAGCGCAGCCCCTCCCGCGCGAGCATGCTGCAGAAATTGGCGTCCGTGATTCCCATCGCCCGCAGGATGCCGAACTCGCGGTGACGCTCCAGGATCAGGTGCTGCATGCTGTTTGCGATCTGCAGGATACTGATGCCGAAGAGCACGGCCGCGATTCCGCAGAAGAACAGCATTTTCTGCGCCAGATACAGGTTCTGGGCCGCGATCTGCCGGCTGTAGTCCTTCACGACACAGCGCGGGATGGCGGCGACGACCTTTGCGAGCGCGTCGGCGGTCTGATCGGGGTCGGCGTCCTCGGCGAGCGAGATGCTGACGGTCCGGTAGTCTGACACGCCGAAATTCGTCTCGAGCTGTTCGTTGGTCATGATGAGGTCGACCACACTGTCATAGGAATCGCCGATGAACGTGTCGACCTTTGCGAGCTGGCGGGCGGAGACGGCGGCCACGGTCAGAGATGTCTCCTGATACCAGCCGTCCTCGCCCAGAAAGCGGTACGCCTCCGCGGGCACGTCGAGGCTGCTCACGGCCCTGACCGGGATCGCATCGCCGGGGTGGACGTCGATCCCGTCCATGTTTCCCTGCCCGTCCATCACTGTTTTCAGGATCACGCTGTTCTCGCGCCGCATCCAGTCCGGGTCAATGCTTCCCTCCAGAAGATAGTCGCCAAGCTCCTCCAGCATCGCATCGTCGTACCCGTAGATGTTTACCTTCAATCGGAAGTCATCCTCGCCGGTCTGTACGGCGATTCCGTTATACTTCTCCATCAGCGCTGCGTCCGGCTCATAGTCCGCGTATCCCAGCTCCGGGTAATATTCCGGCCAGAGGAATGTGCCGTCGGCCAGCAGAATCTCGCCGAGCAGATACCGCACCGGGTGGAGCTCCGCGACCCCGGCGACCGCCGTCATCTGCCGCACCGCCTCCTCCGGGATGGTGTCAGCCAGATGGTCCGACTCCTCATAGACCTGGATGTCCGAACCGAGGCCGTCGTCCGCCTTGAAGGTCAGCTCATTGTTTCGCTTCGTGTTCTCCGTCACGTAGGAGACGCCGAGGAAGAGCAGGCTTCCCGCGGACAGAGAGAGCAGGATTCCCCAGAACGTTCCGCGCCTTGCGAACATAAATTTCCTGGTCAATATCCCGGCCATATTTTCATGGTGCAGGCTGTAGAGCTTCCTGCTTCGCCTGCGCGCTCCGGCCTCCTCCGCCATCAGCTGACGGACGGTTGCCCGCCTCATGCGCCTCACGAGCAGCCAGCTGATGAGGCACAGAAAACAAAACAGAAGGACGACGCCCCACAGAAACCAGCTCCGGCTGACGAAAAAGCGGCCTGCACTTGGAAGGTTCGACACGGCGTTTCCGGGAGTCTGGCCGGAGGCTCCTGTGTGCACAACCTGACTCTGGGGGATAAAAATGCGTCCGACCCTCTGGTAGAGCAGTGCTGCGATCCCGTTTCCGAGCAGGCCCCCGGCCGGGTAGGCGGCGGCAGAAATCAGGCAGAGTTCCGCGAGCAGCGCGCCGAAAGTGGCCGCGTCCGACATCCCGACGGTCTGCATGACGCTGTACTGCGCCATCCGCTTGCCGACCGAGATCTGGAACAGGCTGAAAATGATAAAGACGCCGAAGAGTCCTACGGCAATCAGGATTGCCCGCTCGGTCAGGACCCCGTGGGCGTTGAGCTGTCCCCAGATGTAGGGGATGCCGGCGCCCTTGTGCGCGAGCCCCTCCTTTATGGTCTCCCACGCGCTGGTCGGAATCCCGGCGCCCACGAACGGGCTGATCCCGTTGTTGCGCCTGAGGTCGCCGCCGCTTATGCCGAACCGGCTGCAGAACGATTGCACTTGCCGGTAGACGTGCCCGTCTTCCTTAAATTTCAGGTACAGAAAGGTGCCGTTTTCGCCATAGTCCAGGGTGCTGTTCACAAATGCCTGGCCGAAGTCTCCCATCAGGGAGGAGAGCTTCTCGGGCATTTCGGTCAGGATTCCGCAGAGTGTAAAGGTCTCCCCGCCTAAGACGACTTCGCTTCCGAGCTCCTGCGGGACATTCAGGTTGCGCAGCGTGTGCTCATCCAGCGCGATCTCGTGCTCTTGCTGCGGGTAGCGGCCCTGCAGAAATTCGCGCCCCATCATGTCAAGGTAGGTCGGATCCGCGTAGACGAGCTGGAGCGGCAGGGGTTCCTCGAGAAATCGCCGCACGGTTTCTATGCCGAGGGCTTCCAGCTGATACCCATCCCCCTGGGGTTCCTCGAAGAACGCTTCCGCCCACGCAGCGTCTCCCCGCATGTTGTAGTGCCAGTCTCCGTACGCAGCCCTGGCATGTTCGAGTGCAGCGCGATTCCCGCTCTCAAAGAGCGAGCCGATCCCGGCAAAGAGCGCCGCCGACAGAAGGATTCCGAAGAAAAGTGCCGCCGTCTGCTTCCGGTAGTAGCGGATGTGGGCGACGGCGAGAAGAAGCATGTTTCTCATATCGTGCACCTTCCTTCCGAGCGCTCTTGGCTGTGAGAAGTCTCATCTGCCATTTCCCGTACTACCTTGGCGCACTCGCTTTCTGAGCGCTTCCGGGTGTGAGGAGTCTCATCCATCATTTCCTGTATCGCTTTGCTGCCCTCACTTTCCGAGCGTTCTTGACCGCGAGCAGTCTCATCCGCCGTTTCCCGTACCGCTTCATCGCCCCTTATCATCTGAGCGTTCCCGGCTGTGAGCAGCACGCCGTCCTCGATGTGCAGGATCCGGTCGCACGTCTGGGCGAGGGCCTCGTTGTGCGTGACCATGAGGATCGTCTGGCGGTATTGCCGGGCGCTGTTTTTGAGCAGGCCGATGACCTCGACGGCCGTCCGCGAGTCCAGATTCCCGGTCGGCTCGTCGGCGAGGATGATCGCGGGCTTGTTTGCCAGCGCCCTCGCCAACGCCGCGCGCTGCTGCTGCCCGCCGGAGAGCTCACTGGGGTAGCTTTTCCGCTTCTCCCACAGACCCAGCTCGAGCAGGAGATGCTTCAGGTACGCGTGGTCCACATGCCTGCCCCGGTCGAAGGTCACGGGGAGCGCCACATTGTCGTAGACATTCAGGACGGGCATCAGGCTGTAATTCTGGAACACGAACCCGATGTTCCGCCGCCGGAAGATGGTGAGCTCCTTCCTGGTCAGGGAGGCGATGTTGTGATTCCGGATCACGATCTCTCCGCCGGTCGGGACGTCCAGCCCGCCGATCAGGTTCAGCAGCGTGCTTTTTCCGGAACCGGAGGACCCGACGATCGCGATAAACTCCCCCTGCGAGACGGAAAAACTCACGTTTTTCAGGGCGTGCACCGCGGTCTCTTTTTTGCCATATATCTTGTCGATGGCCTTTACCTGCAATACTTCCATGAGAAAATGCTCCTTTCAGAATAAAATACAGCGATTCTTTTTTCTCGTTTCGATCGTAGTCTAGCAGGCAATTCTTGCATTCCGGTGACAAACGCGGCGCTCAATTCTGACAGTTTTGTAAGAATACCGAAAAGCAGGAGCCGTTTCCGTAGTCTGACCGCACCGTCAGGTAGCCCTTCTCCTGTTCCAGGATCAGGCGGGCGAGGTACAGTCCGATCCCGGAGCCCTCCGTGTTCCCGGCGTCCCGGCTGCGGTAGAAGCGCTTAAAAATCTCCGTTAGTTCCTCCGGCCGGATGCCCATTCCGCTGTCCGCAACCTGCACCTCGGTGTACAGCTCCATCCGGTTGACGCGGATGCGGATCTCGCCGCCGGGGACCGTGTACTTGACCGCGTTTTCCAGGAGATTCACGAAGACCTCCGCGGTCCACTTGCTGTTGTGGTACAGGCAGCAGTCCTCGAACGGCTCCGTGATGACTGCGATTCCCTTTTTCTCCGCCTTGAGGTACACGGCGTTGACTGCGTCGAGCAGCGTCCGGCGCAGGGGCGCGGGCTGCACGTCGAAATCGAGCGCGCCCTGCTCGAGCCGCACCATCTTAAACAGGGAACCGAGAATCCAGTCGATTTTTTCCAGCTGCTTTTTCAGCTTTGCCTGAAACATCCTCTGCCGGTCGGGGGCTGTCTCGGCCTCGGAGAGCTCGCAGTACATGCAGGCGTTTGCGAGCGGCGTTTTCAGCTGGTGCGACATATTTGAGATCAGGCTCTTCACTTGCTCCTTCTCCCTCTGTGTCTGGTCGAGCTCCAGCTCTATTTTTTCCTGGATCTGCAGAGTCTTGCCCGCGAGGGCGGAGAGTCGTCCCTCCCGGAGGTCGGAGCAGGTGATGGGCTCGCCGTCGAGGAGCTCGTCGAGCATCCGGTCAATCGTCTGGTACATATGTTTATTTTCGCGCCACATGCAGGCTGCGATGAGAAGCGCCGCCGCGCACGCCGCAAAGAGCACGCCTGTGATCATGCTTCCTCCTCCCTCCAGAGATACCCCATCCCGTACACGGTCTTAATGCGCCGGGGGTTTTTCGGATCCTCCTCGATCTTGGCCCGCAGGCGCTTTATGTTGACCGAGACGGTGTTGTCGTCGACGAATTTTCCCTGGCTGTCCCAGACGCAGGAGAGGATCTGCTCCTTCGAGAGCACCTGATTTTTGTTTTCGATCAGGTAGACGAGGATCTGATACTCGATCCGGCTGCACGGAATCTCAGTCTCCCCGCAAAAGACCCGGCACCGGCTCTTGTCCACCAGGATGCCGTTGGAGACGAGCCGGTCTTCCTTCACTTCCCTCCGGAGCAGCTTGTGCAGCCTCGCCTTGAGCACGGCCAGAGAAAATGGTTTCGACATGAAATCATCCATGCCAAGATCGAGCGCCTTGACCTCGTCCATCTCCGTGTCCCGGGCCGTCAGCATGAGCATCGGGATCGCGTGCTTCTGCCGTACCTGCCGGCAGAAGTCAAAGCCGGTCCCGTCCGGGAGGTTGCAGTCGAGCAGAATCCCGTCGCAGTGCTCCGATTCCAGAATGCGCAGCCCCTCCCGTTTGCTCTTGGCCGTCAGCACGCGGTAGCCCTCCTGTTCCATAGAAAACGCAAGTCCCTCCTGCAGATCCAGATCGTCCTCCACGATCAAAAGTGTCTTAGTCATGATAGATCACCGCCTTTTTTGAGTAGGATTTTAGCATAGCATATTTTTGGGAAAAGAAAAACTACGGAATTGCTCAGATACGGACGAACAGGAACAGCAGCAAGGATGCGGTGTGGGTGTCGTGTGTCTTGCAGGGATTTTGGCACTTGTGCTATACTTGTGGGAGCAGAGTGCAGAAAGGCGTCAGAGCTCCAGTGTGCACGCGCAGATAGGTGCGGCCGTTTTGCGAACAGGCGTACAGGAAAGAGCTTGCAGTTTTCTCGGAATGACGTGCAAAAGCGGGCGGCCGCTTTGCAATCTGTGTCCGGGGAGAAATGGTGATACAGAAAGGAAGAATCGGATATGGGAGAGGAAAAAAGAGAGGAAATCCTTCGGGTGCTGGTGAAGCTGGAGGAGACGATGGTGGTCGAGGGCTGCGCGCAGGATGCGATCATGATCGCGTTTTCGGGGGAAGCCGAGGGCCCGTATTTTCACGGGAGAGTGCTGCCGCATGGCGTGGACACACAGAAGCGGCCAAAGGGGGAGAAGGCGCGGCTTTCCGCGCGGTACATGCTGGAGGGGGAGGACGACCGGGGAGAGAAGTGCCGGATGTTCATCGAGAATAACGGCATGGAGGACGCGGATGGCGTGCTGCGGACGCGGCCGATGATTCTGACGGACAGCGCATCGCTCGCCTGGATGGAGCAGGCAGCGCTGACCGGAACCGTGGAGGGCGCAGACGACGGGGTAGTGATCCGGATTTACGCGGAGGACAGATAGGGAGAGTGAGAGGGCGAAACCGCAAAGCGGCAAAAGAGCGGAACGGCGGAATCGCAAAGCAGCAAAAGAGCGAAATGACAGGATAGCAAAACAGTGAATAGCAAAACGGCGAAGCGGCGGAGCAATGGAATAGAAAAACAACAAAACAGGAGGAGAAGCGTATGGAAAAGGGAAACTTTGCGGTTCAGAAGAGCACGGCCGAGATCCCGTATGAGGACAGGCGGGTGCACGGGGATCTCTACGTGCCGGAGGGGGCCGGGAGGTATCCGGCGGTGATTCTGAGTCACGGGTACAATGGCTGCGGGACGGATTTCGCGCAGGAGGGCGAGTATTTTGCGTCACATGGCTTTCTGGCGCTGGCGATTGACTTCTGCGGAGGATCGACGCGGTCGCGCAGCAGCGGGGCATCGACGGAGATGTCGGTGCGGACGGAGACGGAGGATCTGTGCGCGGTGCTGGACTTTGTGGAGGAACTGCCGGAGGTGGATGCGGAGCGCATCTTCCTGTTTGGCGGGAGCCAGGGCGGGTTGGTGTCCGCGTTGGCGGCGGCGAGGCGGGAGAGTGAGGTGCGCGGGCTCGTGATGTACTATCCGGCGTTCTGCATCCCGGATGACTGGAAGAGGCAGTACCCCGAGAGCGACCAGATCCCGGAGACCACGGAGTTCTGGGGACTGACGCTGGGCGCGGTGTATTTCCGGGACGCGTGCGCGATGGAGCCCTACGGCCTGGCGGGCGCGTATCATAAGGAGACGCTGATCATCCACGGCGACGAGGACGAAATCGTCCCGCTGTCCTACTCCACTCGGCTGCAGGAGACGTACGAGAGAGCACGGCTACTCATCTTGCCGCAGGAGAAGCACGGCTTTTCCGAGGCGGGCGGCGCGGAGGCGGCAGAGGCAGCGCTGTGCTTCCTGAGACGGCAGTGCCGCAGCGGGTTACGCTGAGTATTTTGATATGTGCGGTCAGGAAGATAGACAAGTCAGATGGTATTTATTGTGAAAGTAAGATTGCGGGAGTGTGAAGCACGGAGCAACCGACTTTCATGCGTAGTGGTGTCTGCGAAGCAGGCATATAAGCTTAGTTTCTGATGTGCCAGGGTATCGAATAAGAAGTAATTGCTGTACGATGCGAAAATTGGCGAAAAGCAGGACGAAAATCACGAAAATAATAATTGACGAAAGCAAGGATATGCGATAATATAGATACAAATACATATGAAACGACTATTTTTCTGTAAACAGTAGGTGATCGGAAGAAAATTACTGCAAAAATGAGACGTTAGGCATTTGACTGAGAAACGGATGGTATTTAGTTGCGTTGCGTACATATCATATCGCATGGGCGGTATGCGGGGCATGCACTGATATATGGCATGTCCCGGTTTGCACGATAGTTCAGGAAAGGAGAAGCAGATGGGACGTACCTGACACAGCGCGCCTCCTGCGGTTCCGGGGAGCCGCTCTGGTTGATTCTGGTCAGGGACCGGTGTGTGTCTGCGGTAAATGTATGATGAAAAAGTTGATTGTATCGGGTATCGTTTTGTCCATTGTGACGCTTGGCTGCCTCTCCCCTGTCTCGGCTCTGGAACAGGAAGAACGGGGCATCCAGGTCGAGGAGCTGCAGAATGAAGACGGCATCTATATGGTAGAGGATCTTGCGTGGGGAAGCGGGATGGATGAGACGGCAGAATCGCTGAAGATCCGTTTCCCGGAGGAGCCGTCGCTTTCCGGGGAGGGCATAGAGATCTATCATTCTGAGGATCCCCTGCTGTTCGGAGGAAAGGAATCCTTTGTGGAGGCGGAATTCCATGACGGAGGTCTGGCCGCGCTGACGTTCCGCATTTCACCCGGAGAGGGCGCGGAGGAATTGTACGGAGACCTGTCAGACCGGATGAAGGAGCTGTACGGCGACATCGAGGAGACGCGGACTCCGCTGGGCGATGCGACGATCGGAAGCTATATCTGGACAGACGAACAGGAACGAGTCACTGTCCTGCAGGTTACCGGGATGGGCGAACAGGTGATCATTGCCGTTGGGCAGAATAAGTGAACGGAATGACGGAAGCGGCGGAGGCTGCTGCGGATGGCTTTATGCTCTGAATGGTTTTTTGAACACGGATTTTTCCCGTGATCGATGAAAAATCATTCAGAGCATCTTTTATGTAACCAATAACAATCAGAAAAATTGAGCTGATTGTAAAGAAAAGTTTTCTGTGCTATGATGTAAACAAGGAAGAAATTTTTTCTGTTACTTGGGATTATACAAAAGGAAGGCCGGTGAGAATATGTCAGAACTGAATTTTGAAAGAAAACACGCAGAAGATTTGCAGAGACTGCGGGGATTCCGCCTTCTGGATGATGATTTTATGAGCAAGGTTTTTGAGGATAAAGAGTGTGCACAGTTTTTGCTGCAGATTATTTTAAACAGAAAAGATCTGGATGTCCGCAAAGTACATGCGCAGCATGATGTAAAGAATTTGCAGGGACGATCGATCCGGTTGGATATTATAGCGGTTGACATAAATGGTCGTGTCTATAATATCGAAATCCAGAGAAGCGATCGGGGAGCCAGTATTAAGAGAGCCAGATATAACAGCAGTCTGTTAGATGCAAATGTAACGGAGCCTAGCGACGCTTTTGAGAACCTCGCGGAGACGTATGTCGTTTTTATCACAGAGAATGACGTACTGAAAGCAGGCTTACCTATTTACCATATTGAGCGGACGGTTAATGAAACTGGAGTAATGTTTGGGGATGAAGCACATATCATATATGTGAATTCCCAGATAAAGGATGGAACGGAACTTGGAAAACTGATGCATGATTTTTCCTGTACGGACGCGAAAGACATGCATTATAAAATATTAGCCGATCGAGTACGCTATTTTAAAGAAGATGCGAAAGGAGTGGAAACGATGTGTAGAGCTATGGAGGATATGAGAAAAGAGGCTGCTGCTGAACAGTTACTTAAGACGCTTCGCAATCTGATGAAAAATTTAGGCTGGACGGCAGAGCAGGCAATGACAGCTATGGGGGTTTCTGAATCAGAAAAAAGTATTCTTATCAAAAGAATTTAGTCAAACGACAGGAGAGGAAGCCATATCTGTGCAGGGAACAGGGCTTGACAGCGAAAGAGGGGCGGGCAGTTTGTATGAAGCGGAATGTGAGTCTGGAGGAAATCTCGGACGGAAGATTATATGGAAGAAATGACATGGTGCGCGCCGGGTGCGGCGACTGCAGGGGGTGCTCTGCGTGCTGCCACGGGATGGGAGAGTCGATCATCCTGGACCCGTATGACGTGTGGAGGTTGACGACGCAGCTTGGCGTCTCGTTCGCGGAGCTGATGAGCGACAAGGTCGAGCTGAATGTCGTGGACGGCATCATTCTGCCGAACCTGAAAATGGATCCGAAGACGGGGGCGTGCGGATTTCTGACTGAGGAGGGCCGCTGCGGGATTCACGCGCACCGCCCGGGGATCTGCAGGCTGTTTCCGCTCGGGCGCTACTATGAAAAACAGGAAGCAAAGCACAGTACCTTCCGGTATTTTCTGCAGGTGCACGAGTGCCCGCTTCCGAACAAGACGAAGGTGAAGGTCGGAAAATGGGTCGATACGCCGCATCTGGAGCAGTATGAATCGTACATCATTGTGTGGCACGATTTTCTGGAGGAGGTCGGGGAGCGTCTTTTGCAGCTTTCGGACGAGCAGGTTAAAAATGTGAATCTGTTTCTCTTGAAGCTGTTCTTCCTGAAAGGATACGGGGCGGAGGATTTCTACCCGCAGTTCGAGGAGCGGATGCAGATGGCGCGGGATACGCTGGAGGATGTGCTGAGTTTGCCTGTGATTCCGCATTTGCACTAGTGTGCTGACCTGTCTATTCCCGCGCGCAATGAGGCAGACAGGAAATCGCAGCTTGCATTTTCCGGCTGCAGCGCTTAAAATAGGCTAAAATACAGGAATGAATTTACGAATGGAGGAAGCCACGATGCAGTTGTTGGAAGAGCGTATCCGCAGAGACGGAAAGGTAAAGGAAGGAAATGTGCTGAAGGTAGACAGTTTTCTGAACCATCAGATGGATATCCGGCTGTTCCGGGAGATCGGGAAGGAGTTCCGGCGCCGCTTTGCCGGGGAGGAGATCAACAAGATCCTCACGATTGAGGCGTCGGGGATCGGGATCGCGTGTATCGCGGCGGAGGAGTTCGACGTCCCGGTTGTCTTCGCGAAGAAGACGCAGACGAAAAATATCGCCGGGGACGTGTACAAGTCGCAGGTCGAGTCCTACACACACGGCCGCGTCTACGACATCATCGTGTCGAAGGAATTTCTCGGCGAGGGCGATCGGGTGCTGCTGATCGATGATTTCCTGGCGAACGGGAAGGCGCTCGAGGGGCTCTGCGAGCTGGTCGAGGCGTCCGGCGCACAGCTGGTCGGCGCGGGTATCGTGATCGAGAAGGGCTTCCAGCCGGGCGGCGACATCATCCGCTCGAAGGGGATCCATCTGGAATCGCTCGCGATCGTCGAGAGCATGGATGATCAGACCGGGGAGATCACGTTCCGCAGGCAGGAGGGCTGATCTGAAAGAATGAGAAAAACAAAACTTTCTGTTGTGCCTGCCACTGTGTTTAGAAAGAGGGCGCCGCGTTTTGCGGCGCCCTCTTTGCAGGCCATAGGATCAGGCTTATTTTGTCTTCACTTTCTTTGCAGAGCTCCAGCTACCATAATAGACGGTTCCCTGAATATTTTTGTACGCTCTCGTTCTCACGTAATAAGTCTTTTTGCGCGTCAGGTTTTTGATTGTCTTTGACTTGTTCGAGGTCGCTGTGAAGCTCTGGACAATGGACTTGAAGTTCTTGCTGGTGCTGATCTGCACTTCATATCCGGTCACTTTAGTCTGCTTCTTCCAGGATACGGTGAGCGCGCCCTTTCCGGCTTTGGCGGTCGGAGCCTTCATCTTCGCGGGCTTGATGACAAACTGAAGCTTCGTCTGTGGGATTTTGCTCTTGTAGGAGCCCTTTCCCTTCACGGTCACAGTGGCAAGGCCCGGGTACTTGTTGGACGAATATTTGATCGTGTAATACTTGGTCTTTACCTTTTTGCCGTTGTATTTTACCGTGATTGCCGGTTTTTTCGCCTTGTTGTTGCCGGTGGTCTGCGTGTAGGCAACCGTCACGGAATAATTTTCTCCGGATACGGTCTTTCTCAGCGTCAGTCCGGTATTCTGGGTGGTAGTGGAAGTGTTCCCGGAGGACGGATTGGAAGGTGTATTCGTATTCGTCCCGGTGTTCGTATTTGTGTTGGTATGGGTGCTGTTTCCGGAGGAACCAGCGAGGGCGCCTATGGTAATGGTTTTTGTCACTTTGCCGCTCTGCGTCACAGGGGTACAGGTGCCTGCTCCATATACGATGGCATACCATCTTCTCTCAGGATATACAAAATCCGGGTGCGTGATCTCAGCCATGCCGATCAGGTTATACTCAGGATATGTGATCCCTGTAGTCAGGGCAAGAGTTTGAGTATCAAGCCACATGCCTCCACATTGCGGCATATAAGGCGTCTTTTTGTTGCCGGCACTTGAAAAAAATACCTTACTGCGGTCAAACATATCCAGACGTTCGGCAGTGGAAGCTTTGAACGAATAACAGCCAGATCCAACATCAGCGGCAAGCTGAATCGCATATTCGGTCAGATCGGCATCGAGCTGATAGTTTGCAGAAAGATTGGCATTGGTCTGCGCGGCGGCAGACTTAATCAGATCATAGTCTACAGTGACGTTGATTTTCTGGCCGATGTCAAGCGCTGCATCCGCGGATATCTCTGGCAGCAGTGCGAGCAAAAATAAGGCGCAGAAAATAAGCAGAGATTGGCAGCTCTTCTCTAGCAGTCGTTTCATACTCACGTCCTCCTTGGATGAAAATGTTAAAATAGTTGAATAAATTTACTATAGCATTTTTGTGGGAGGGGGACAAGAGGAAAAAGGACGAATTACACTGACGCCGTAGCTTTTTCCTGAAAACAAGCACGCTTTCGGTCATTGCAATATAGTAGGAGAAATGTCAACTTGATGTTGAGGAAAGTGGAAAACAAGAATTTCAGGCAGATAAGGCATGATGAATGCTATAATAACAGAAATCAGGAAGAAAATGTAAATCAAAACCAGATGGGCGCCGCGTTTTGCGGCGCCCTCTTTGCAGGCCATAGAATCAGGCTTATTTTGTCTTCACTTTCTTTGCAGAGCTCCAGCTACCATAATAGACGGTTCCCTGAATATTTTTGTACGCTCTCGTTCTCACGTAATAAGTTTTTTTGCGCGTCAGGTTTTTGATTGTCTTTGACTTGTTCGAGGTTGCCGTGAAGCTCTGGACAATGGACTTGAAGTTTTTGCTGGCGCTGATCTGCACCTCATATCCGGTCACCTTGCTCTGCTTCTTCCAGGATACGGTGAGCGCGCCCTTTCCGGCTTTAGTGGTCGGAGCCTTCATCTTCGCGGGCTTGATGACAAACTGAAGCTTCGTCTGTGGGATTTTGCTCTTGTAGGAGCCCTTTCCCTTCACGGTCACGGTGGCAAGGCCGGGGTACTTGTTGGACGAATATTTGACTGTGTAATACTTGGCCTTTACCTTTTTGCCGTTGTATTTTACCGTGATTGCCGGTTTTTTTGCCTTGTTGTTGCCGGTGGTCTGCGTGTAGGCGACGGTCACGGAATAGTTTTCTCCGGATACGGTCTTTCTCAGCGTCAGCCCGGCAGACGGGGCGGAAGCATTTCCGGAGGACGGATTGGAAGGTGTGTTCGTGTTCGTTCCGGTGTTCGTATTGGTGTTGGTATTTGTACCGGTGCTGTTCCCGGAGGACAGGCGTTTTGCGCCGATTGTAATCGCCTTTGTCACTTTGCCGCTCTGGGTTACGGGAGTGCAGGTACCGGATCCAAATACGATAAAGTAAACAGGAGATTCGGGCCATTTGAACTCCGGATGGCTGAGCTTAGCCACACCAACCAGGTTACACGCACTAATGTCATACCCCATGCCGTCAAGAGTGATAGCCGATGCCTGCGAATACATAAATCCATAGCCACCTATAACAGGTGTTTTTTTGTTTCCGTTATATGAAAAAAGATTCTGGGCCCGGGTCTCGATATAGTTAAAAGGTCCGGGCTTGGAGATGGTGTAATAGCCGGATCCTATATCAGCAGCCAACTGAATCGCATATTCGGTCAGATCGGCATCCAGTCGGTAATTCTTGGAAAGCTCGGCATTCTGTTTTGTGACGATCGCCATAATTTCATCATAGTCTACTGTGACGGTAACGCTTGTTCCCAGATTGATGTTTGCATCATAGTAGTCCGCATCCGCAGATGTCTCCGGTAGCAGTGCGAGCAAAAATAAGGCGCAGAAAATAAGAATGGGTTGACAGGTTTTTTTCAGCAGTCGCTTCATACTCACGTCCTCCTTGGATAAAAATGGTAAAATAGTTAAGTAAGCTTACTATAGCATTTTTTTTGGGGGAGGGGCAAGAGGGATAGGAAAAATTATGCTGTAATCTTGTGCTTTTTCTGTGAAGGAGGGGCTATTATGGCAGAGCAGGTATTCATACAGTTTCGGGCGGATAAGGCGTTAAAACAGGAAGTTGCGGATAGATATGAGCGATTAGGAATGGATTTGCCTACGGCATTTCGTATGTTTATGATTAGAAGCAAACTTGTGAAAGGACTTCCCTTTGACGCAAAGCTTCCGGCGGATGGAATGACAAGGGCAGATGGCATTCATGCGTTTCATGAAATAAGAAAGCAGCTGGCGAATGTTCCGGAGATGTCGTTGGATGAGATGAATGCCGAGATAGCAGAAATCAAGGAGGAACGAAAGGCGCAGTCCTGGTTAGCATAGAATCCGGACGGCGCTCACGGCAGCACGAGCGTGAACGTCGCGCCGCCGCCGGGGGTGTCGGAGATGGTGAGCTGCGCGTGGTGGAGCAGGGCGATTTCCTGCGCGATGCACAGGCCAAGGCCGAAGTGCGCGCGGCTCTTGCGGGCAGGGTCGGCGCGGTAGAAGCGCTCGAAGACGGCCTCCTTCTGCTCGTCGGGGATGCCAGGGCCGTTGTCGGAGACCGTGATGCAGAAAGTGGATGCGGGGCGTGAGAGAGTCAGCCGGACGATGCCGCCCGGCGGCGTGTAGGAGAAGGCGTTGTCGATGAGGATGGAGAGGAGCTGGCGGATGCGCTCTGCGTCGCAGATGCAGCGGGGCAGGGCGTCGTCCGGGAGGTCGATTTCCCATCTCAGGTGGCGCGCGGCGGCCTGCGGCTCAAAGTGCTCCCAGGTCTCGAGGAGCAGCGTGTCGAGCTCCGCTGGGGCTGGCTGGATGCTCCAGGTGCTGTTGTCTGCGCCTGCGAGCTGCAGCATGTCGGTGATGAGGCGGGACATGCGTTTTCCCTCCGAGTCGAGCGTCTCCAGGAAGGAGTCATCATTCGGAAGGAGGCCGTTTCGGACGGCGGCGGTGCTGGTCAGGATCACGGTGAGGGGCGAGCGCAGCTCGTGGGAGGCGGATGCGACGAATTGCATCTGCTTTTTTTTGTTCTCCTGCAGAGGGCGGATCAGCCGTGCGGTGAGCAGCCAGAAGAAGACGGCGAGCAGCAGGATTGCAGCGAGATCGGCGAGCAGGAAGGAGAGGCGCTGCCGGAGGATGCGCGACTGGATCTGGGTGAGCGGGTGCAGGACGAGGATGCCGAGGACGCCGTGCGGGCGCTGCAGCAGACCGGCGCTGGCGTAGCAGTCATGTCTGCGGTTGCCATCCGGGGACCGCAGGGAAAACTCTACGTGGCGGGTGACGGATCCGGGCACAGAGGCTCTGCGCACGTTGATCCCGTACTCGGCCGCGGTGGCTTCCGCGAGGGCGAGGAGACGCTCGGAGAGAGACGCGTCGGGCGAGGCGGTGTGGGCAGAGTCGGTCGGAGAGCTCGCGGAATCGGCAGAGTCCGCCGGGGAGCCCGCAGAATCGGCGGAGGCAGTCGGGGAACCTGCAGAATCGGCAGAGTCCGCCGGGGAGCCCGCAGAATCGGCGGAGGCAGTCGGGGAACCTGCAGAATCGGAAGTGTCCGCCGGGGAGCCTGTAGAATCGGCGGAGGAAGCGGCTGGGTCAGCAGACGGGGCTGCGGTGTCTTTGGGGGCGGACTGCCGGGTGGCTGCACCTGGCAGGGACTGGTAGAGCAGCGGTTGTCCGTTGTCGAAAATGTAGAGGGAGATCTGCGCGTTGTATTCTGTCTGCCGGATCCACTGGTGTGAGATCGTACTCTGCAGCGCAAGATTCTGGTACATGGCATTCAGATTATTTTCGAAGGCCGTGTATTCCTGTTTTTTCATGCCGGACTCGGAGATGAAGAGGCAGATGACAGTCAGAATTGCCACGACGGTTCCCGTGACCGCAAAGCAGAGTGCGGTGAGCTGAAAGCGCAGCCGCCGGAAGAGGCTGGCCGGGCGGGCGCGGTGCGTAGCAGGCGCGGAGGAGCCGGCCGGGCGCGTACCGGGTGCGCCGGGCGTGGAGGCTCCGGCCAGATTTACGGAGTGGCCGCGCCTGTGCTTTAAAATCGTGGAAAATGGTGACTGTATCTTCATAAAAAACAGATCCTTCCTATGATCGAATTTGAATGATGAAAATTTATCTGAAAGACTTTGATTTTATTTGACCTGCTTCGGAATAGGTCTTTCATCCCTGCTGCTTGCAGCTAGTTTTTTGTCTGATCCGTGAGCCGGTATCCGATTCCGCGCGCGGTCTGCAGTTCCAGTGTGCTCCCGACCGATTTGAGTCGGCGGCGCAGGAAATGAATGTAGTTGTCGAGGTTGCCGCTCTCCACGTCTGCGTCGGGTCCCCAGACGCGCAGGAGGATGGTGGAGCGGGGCAGCGTCTGGCGCGGATTCTGCAGGAACAGGGTGAGCAGGGACGATTCGCGCTTGGAGAGGGAGCAGGTCTTGGCTCCGCAGGAGAGCAGACTTTCTTCCATATGAAACGTGATGTCGCCGAAGCTGCAGTCCTGACCGGTGATCCTGCGCGGGCGGCGGCAGATGCAGCGGATGCGGGCCATCAGCTCCTCGAAGGCGAAGGGCTTCACAATGTAGTCGTCGGCTCCCAGGTCGAGTCCGGTGATCCGGTCCTCAAGGGTGCCGAGAGCGGTCAGTAGGATCACGGGTGTCGTGCAGTGCGCCTCCCTGGCCCGCCGCAGCACCTCCGTGCCGTCGAGTCCCGGCAGCATCCGGTCGAGCAGCACCAGGTCATGACAGTTTTCGAGCAGATAAAACAGCCCCTCCTCCCCGTCGTGGGCGAGGGTCACATCAAACCCCTGCTGCTCCAGCATCGGTGCGAGGGAGCGGCAGAGCGTCAGATTATCTTCAATCAATAAAATTCGCATAGGAGCACCTCGGGTAAATTCACTCTTCCATTTTTGACCGACGGGCTGCGTTGCGCTGCACCTTGAGACAATAAGCGCTGTAAAGCGTGCAGCAGAAGGCCCTTCCTGCGGTCGGGCCGCACATCGGTGCGGTACAATGTCTAACGATATTATACTATCTTCATCTCGAAATAATCTTTAAATTATCCTGAAATTCTCTCGGATTTAGAGCAAAAATAGAGGAAGGAGCGTTAGACTGCAGTTGTAACCGGTAAATAAGAAAAAGGATGTCCGCCGGACGAAGAATGTGAGATACTGTGTATAGCAGGGGATGTTCAGGTGAGGGAGCCGGAAGGTAGTATGCAGTCTCAGAACGGCACATGCAGGAATTTGAAATCAGAAGGAAAGGCGCCGGGGCAGTGATGGGACGAAGGTAAGGAAAGCGGCGGATGGCAGAGAGAACAGGAGGCAGAGTATGGGGAATGATCGGAAGACATGGAAACGGAAGATAGCGGCACTGCTTGCCGCATCGCTGTGTGCGGGCGCGCTTCCCGCGGCGGGAGCGGCGGCAGAGGAGGATGGCGGCATGGCGATGGGGCGCTATGTGGAGACGGAGCTGGCGCTGCCGGAGAATGCGACCATCCGCGATATCGTGCGCAGGGACGACGGCACGCTGCGGATCATAGGCAGTTTCTATGAGGAAGAAGAGAGCGGTGAGGTGCGTGAGAGCTACCGGATGTGGGACAGTAGCGACCGCGGCGATACCTGGGAGGAGACGGCCGTGCTCCCGGAGGAATATGAGAACGGCTATTTCGTGACGCTGGCGTTGGCGCGTGACGGCGGCGGAGCAGGCGTTCTGATGGAGGATGACGGCAGCGGCGATTACGACTACAGCCTGGTCACGTTTGACGCGCAGGGAAATGCGCAGGAGGCCGATCTCGACGGGGAAATGATCACCCAGCTGACGATCGCGGATAACGGAGGGCTGGTAGGATGGGCAGCCGGAAGCAGAGCCGTATTGCTGGAGCTGTCTGATGGCGTACAGCTGCAGACACTGACCGATGGCGATGCGCGGATTGTCGCGTCGGCAGGCGGCGAGGCGCTGGCGCTCGGGAACGGCACGCTGCAGCGGTACGACGCGGCGACCGGGGAGCCGATTGCGCGGGATGAGGTGCTGGAGGAGGCATTGTTTGCGGATGGAGCCTCCTATGAGGTGACGACGGGCTCGAGCTATCCGATTGTGTTTGCGTCGGACGAGGAGGGGCGGCTGTTTTACTGCACGAGTAAAGGAATCTATTCGCATGTGATGGAGGGCGGCGTGGTAGAGCAGGTCGTGAACGGTGATCTGAGCACTCTGGCAGACCCGTCCGTTCAGCCGGCAGCGATGGAGACGAAGGATCAGAGCTTTTACGTGCTGTATCCGCGGGAATCAGGAGCGTACGGATCGTTGTACGGCCTGCTGCGGTTTGACTATAACCCGGATATGGCAGCTGCGCCGGAGAAGGAGATCACGGTCTATTCTCTGAAGGAAAATGCGGATGTCCAGCAGGCAGCGGCGCAGTATCAGAAGCTGCACCCGGATACGTATGTAAATTATCAGATCGGAATGACCGGGACGGACGGCGTGACCGTCTCCGACGCGCTGCGGACGCTGAACACGGATATTCTCGCGGGGAACGGGCCGGATGTGCTCGTGCTGGACGGGATGAATATTGAGACGTACGCGCAGAAGGGGCTGCTGGCGGATCTGTCTGGGATCGCGGATGAGCTTGGGAGCGGAGACGGGCTGGTAGACGCGGTCGCGTGCGCCTACCGGACGGAGGAACTGCTTCCGGCCATCGTGACAAAATTCAGCATCCCGGTGGTCGCAGGGGAAGCGGAGCTGTTCGGGCAGACAAAGGATTTCGCAGGGCTTGCCGGGCTGGCGGCGCAGACGGGAACCTTTACGGCCTCAGACATTGCGATGCTTCCGGAGATTCTCTACCCGATCTGTGCAGGCAGCTGGAAAAAGGAGGACGGCACGATCAGCCAGGAGGGGCTGATGGAGTATATGGAAGGACTTCGGAAGATCACGGATGCGTTTAAGGAGAATATGTCCGAGGACGATCAGGAATTTTATGACTTGGCGGCAGAGTACGGGGATGCGTTTCTGGAAGAGATCATGGCGGCAACGGGCGGAAGCGGAATGTCATTGGGCGTTTACGGGATGGATTTCGCGGCAGAGAATCTCCGCCTGGCGCTCGGAGTAATCAACGGCATGTATACCTGGAGCGATCTCACCTCGGCGAACCGTGTGACCGGAAAATGCTAGGCGGAGCCCGCAGGGTTGCAGCAGGAGCAGGTGTTCGTCCCGGTGAGCGTGGTCGGCGTGACGAGCGCGTCCAAGACGCCGGAGGAAGCATTGGAGTTTGTGCGGTATATGCTCTCGCAGGACGGTCAGCTGGCGGATACGCGCAACGGTTTTCCGGTGAACCGCGCTGCGCTGGAGCGCAGGCTGCAGGAGCCGCTGTTCAAGGATGGAGAGCTGAGCAGCTACTCGGAAGACAAGCGGACGGGCGAAACGATGGAGCTGACTTGCTACTGGCCGACGCAGGAGGAGCAGGATCTGCTCGCCGGGTGGATCGAGGAGCTGTCTGTCTGCGCCGACATGGATGAGGTGCAGCGCTCCGTCGTGCTGGAGCAGGCACACCAGTGCGTGAACGGCAACATCAGCGCCGAGGAGGCCGTGAACACGATCATGCAGAAGATTAATCTGTACCTGGCGGAGTAGCGGAGCATGAGTACGGGCAGACGAAAGAGTGCTGTGACAGAGTAATAAGGACAGATCTCTGCGGCGTGCAGATGAAACGAGCATAGCTGTAGGGTGATAAGGATAGATCGCTGCGGCGTGCAGACGAAGCGTGTATAGCTGGAGGGAGATAAGAATAGATCTCTGTGGCGTGCAGATGAAACGTGTATAGTCGCAGGATGATAAGGATAGCTCTCTGCGGCGTGCAGATGAAACGTGCATAGCCGCAGAGAGATACGGATAGATCCCTATGGCGTGCAGATGAAGCGTGCATAGCTGCGGGGAGATAAGGATAGATCGCTGCGGCGTGCAAATGAAAAGGGTGAGACAACAGGGCAATAGAGATAGATGCCTGTGGCGTGCGGTGGAAAAATGACGGAGGCGGGAGAAAGGTTGGATCATATGAGGAGAAAAAAGCAGGCGCGGCTGCGCCGGACGGCAGCGAAGCGCAGGGCGTGGAAGCGCCGGATGGCGGGCGTGTGCTTTCTCCTGCCGGGGCTTCTGGGCGTGCTGGTGTTTACCTTGATCCCGTTTGTAGAGGTGGTGCGCCGGTCGTTCCAAAGCGCGGTCGGGAATCAGTGGGTCGGGCCGGACAATTACAGGAACGTGCTCTCCAACACAGCGTTCCGGATGGCCGCGGGGAACACGCTGCGCTTTACCGTGATCTGTATTCCGCTCCTGGTCGCGCTGTCGCTGCTGCTCGCGGTCGTGCTGCAAAAACTGAAATTTCTGAAAAATACGCTGAAGAGTATTTTCCTCGTCCCGGTGGCCGTCCCGGCGGCCTCCGTGGTGCTCGTCTGGAAGATTCTGTTTCACTCGAACGGACTGATCAACGGCGCGCTTACCGCGCTGGGAAGGGAGCGGATCGGCTGGATGACGACCGGGGCCTCGTTCTGGGTGCTCGTGCTCAGCTATCTCTGGAAAAATCTGGGCTACGACATGATCCTGTGGATGGCTGGGCTCGCCGGGATCCCGAAGGAGATCTACGAGGCGGCGCGCGTGGACGGGGCGGGGGAGTGGAAATGCTTTACGCGGATCACGATGCCGAACCTGCTGCCGTCGCTGTACACGATCTCGGTACTCTCGTTTCTGAACTCCTTCAAGGTATTCCGGGAGGCGTGGCTCGTCGCCGGGGATTATCCGCAGCAGGATATGTATCTGCTGCAGCATCTCTATAACAACTGGTTTCGGGAGCTGTCCTTCGACAAAATCTCAGCCGCAGCGGTCATGACGGCCGCGGTGGTGCTGGTGCTGATCGTGCTGCTGCAGAGGGCGTGGGACAAGGAAGGGTGAGAGAGAATGACGCGGAAGCGTGTGGCGAATGAGGGGAGGAAGGAGAGGGAATGACGTGGAAGGATGCGGTGAATGAGAGAAGGAGAGGGAACGACGTGGAAGGATGCGGTGAATGAGAGAAGGAGAGGGAACGACGTGGAAGGATGCGATGAATGAGAGAAGGAGAGGGAGCGACATGGAAGGATGCGGCGAATGAGAGAGGGCAGGAGAGGGAACGACATGGAAGGATGCGGCGAATGAGGGAGGAAAGGGCAGGGAGCGACATGGAAGGATGACGCGGCTGTGGGAGAAGGTAGCAGAGCTATGACGAAATGGATGGTAGAAAAAGCAGGCAGAGCATTTGTGTATGGGTTCTTGCTGGTGCTGGCGGGCGTGATTTGTTTTCCGGTGGCTGTGGCGGTGACGGGAGTGTTCATGCAGCAGTGGGAGCTAGAGGAATATCTGAGGCCGGTGCTTGGCGGGACGGACGGGCTGGCGTCGTGGGCGCTGCTTCCCCGGGCGCCGACGCTGGAGTCGCTGGTGGCGCTGCTGCTCGACTCCCCGCAGTTTTTTGTGATGTTCTGGAATTCTCTGAAGCTTTCAGGCAGCATCCTGATCGGACAGTTAGTGTTCGGCGTGCCCACGGCCTGGGGACTGGCGCGATTCGCATTTCCGGGCAAGCGCGCGGTGCTGATGCTCTACATTGTGCTGATGCTGATGCCGTTTCAGGTGTTGATGCTGCCGGAATATCTGGTGCTGAACACGCTGGGATTGCTGGATACGCACGCGGCTGTGATTCTGCCGGCGGTGTTCTCGACGTTTCCGGTGTTTATCATGTACCGGTTTTTCTGCGGGATACCGGAGGCGATTCTGGAGGCGGCGCGAATCGACGGGGCGGGGGATGTTCAGATTTTTGTGCGGATCGGGATCCCGCTGGGCTCGGCCGGCATCGTCTCGTCTGGGATTCTCGGCTTTCTCGAGTCCTGGAACATGATTGAGCAGCCAATGACGTTCCTGAAGACGAAATCGCTGTGGCCGCTGTCGCTGTTTCTGCCGGAGATCGGCCTGGAGGAGGCGGGCATGGGCTTTGCAGCAGCGATTATGATGCTGGTCCCGGCGCTGCTCCTTTTTTTGTCCGGGCAGGAGTACCTGGAGCAGGGAATCGCCGCGGCGGCGCTGAAGGAGTAGGGATAAGATAACAGTGAGCAGGGCGAAAAGAAGGGGAGGAGCGGAACATGAACAGAGGCAGACTGGCGCGGATCACGGGAATCTTTTTTGCGTTGATGCTGGTATTTACGATCTTGTCGCGGGCGGCGGATCAGGCGGGGACGGCTGTGGTGCGGGTGGCGAGGCCGGACAAGATGATGATCACCCACACGGTGCGCGCTTCGGGCAGAGTGTCGCAGAATCAGGAGCTTGCAGTGACGACGGAGCCAGACCAGCGCGTGACCTCGATCGAGGTGAGCGTGGGACAGCGGGTCAAAAAGGGAGAGCTGCTGTTTACGCTGGATCTGGGGCTGCTGGAGGAAAAAATTCTGCGGCAGAGACAGGAACTGCAGAAGCAGGAGCTCGTGGTGAAGGATGCGAAGAGCCAGGAGGAGGTCAGCGAGCAGCAGAAAGCGAATGAGCAGGCGTCTGCCGCGGAGCAGTATTCCCTGTCGACCGCGCAGGCGAACACGCAGCTCTCGCACGCGAAGCGTCAGCTGCAGGAGGCAAAGCAGGAGCTCTCAAAGTATCGGAAGCAGGCAGGGCTGACGCAGGAGGACAGCGCGGTGGAGGAGACTCTATTGCAGGCCGTGGAACAGAAGACGGACGCGTATCTGCAGGCAGAGCAGGAGCTGGTGACGCTGCAGTGGAAGATCGAAAATGAGGTCAATGCGGCTCTGGAGGACGCGAAGAGCGGTGCGTCGATCACAAAAAACGGAATGGTACATACGCAGGCCGCCGCGGAGACGGACGGCACGGGAGAAATCGTAGAACCGCTGAATGATGCGGAGTTCGCTGATAACCAGGCGGGTGAAAGTGCGGCAAGCGGGAGCAGTGGAGCAGAGACAAGGACTCTTGGCGAGCTGACGATTGAAGGAATTGAGGTGGCGGGAAGCGCAGGGGGCGGTGTGGCATCAGGCGACAGCGTGGGTGCAGGCTCAGCAGCGGGAGTTGGAAGCTCAGGCGGTGTGGAAGGATCTGAGAATGATGTGATTCTGGACGGCGATACGGAAACGACATCAGGGGTGACTGGTGATGGCACAGGAAGCATGCCGGGGGCGATTGGCGACGGTACGGATAACGTATCCGGTGACGGTACGGACATTGTATCTGGCGACGGCACGGACAGCGTATCCGGTGGCGGTGCGGACATTGTGTCTGGCGACGGCATGGACAGCATATCTGGCAGCGGTTCGAGCGGTGCAGTGGCGATGCCGGGAGGTAGCGCAAGTCAGGTGGAAGGCAGCGCGAGTCAGCCGGGCGGCACAAGTGGCATGAATGCCCCGACGCAGGCGGAGCTGGACGAGATTGAGCGCTCGGTGCGCGCCGGGTATCAGTCTGAGCTGGACCGGGCGAAGCAGAAGGTGAATACAACGCTGGCAGAGAAGGAAAAGGCGGAGGCTGCGCTGGCGCAGTACCAGCAGGAGCGGCTTGCGTCTGCCGACCAGAAGAGTGCGGAGGCGGAGAATCAGCTGACTGCGAATGTGCAGGCGGCACAGGAGGCGTATGAGAATGCAGCGCTGTCGGCCAACGAGGCAGCGGTGACAGGCGGCCGCGCAGTGCAGACCGCGGGGATCCCGAATGCATCGAACAGCTCGGCCGAGATGAATGAGATTGTCTACGCACAGCTGCAGCTGGAACTCGAGAAGCTGGAGACGCTGAAGCAGGATGGGGGCAGGGTCTGCGCTCCCGCGGACGGTCTGATCACGCAGATCAACATCCGCACCGGGGAGAAGACGACCGACACGACGGCGCTTTTGATGGCGGATCTGGCGAAAGGCTACCGCTTCACGGCGGAGATCACGGCTGAGCAGGAGAAATACATCGGTACGGGTGATGAGATCACGCTGACGGACAGCAAAAAGAGGGAGTATGAAGGGCTCGTGGTGGAATCGGTGGCAGAGGACGAGGAGAATGAGGACGTGTACCATGTGAGCGTTCAGCTTCCTGAGGATTCGCTGGAGCTGGGAGCATCCGCGACGCTCGAGTACAGCCGCAAATCGGAGGCGTACCCGGTCTGCGTACCGCTCGCGGCGCTGCACCTCGATGCAAAGAACCAGCCCTATGTGCTGGTGTACGATGAGCATGACTCAGTGCTGGGGACAGAGCTCCGCGCGCGCAAGGTGAGCGTCACCGTGCAGGAGCAGAATGAATCGTACGCGGCGCTCGCCCAGGGCAGCATCACCACCCAGGATTCCGTCATTGTCGGCTCCGACAAGGCGGTCGACGACGGCAGCCGGGTACGCATAGGATCATAGAACGACAAGGCATGAATTTCGAGGGAATTTGAAAATTGCGTTGGTATAGGCATGTCGGGAATTGCAGGGCTGAGAATGATAAGGGCAAACGTATGAGATATATATGGAATTTGGGAAAACTGGTTCTGATGATCTTTCTGTACGGCTTTGCGGTGCGAAGCAGCATGGCGGTGCGGGGGGCGTCGGGCACGGCGACGGCGCTGCTGACCGGAGGGCAGCCGGGTGCAAAGGAGGCGGCCGCGATCCGGGAGCAGGAGCTGGAACAGAGCGAGCCGCAGCGTGTCTGCTTCTGGGGCGAGGTCCCGGACACGGCGCTGACCTGCCAGCTGACGGGAAAGCATGCAAATGCGAGGCAGATGGTTGTCTCGGGCGATTCCACGCTGCTGCTTCCGGAGACGGGGCAGCTCGCATGGCGGGAGGACGGTTGTTATCTGGACACGCAGACTGCAGATGAGCTGTTTGGAACCGAGTCGGCATCCGGTCAGCTGGTCACGTGTGGGGAGCGGGTGCTCACCGTGCTTGGGACCTTTGAGAGCCTGCAGAAGCTGCTGGTGCGCAGCGCAGTGCCGGGAGACGGTGAGCAGCTGACTGCGGTCTCCCTCCACGATTCCGACCCGAACCGCGCAAAGTGCGGACTGGAAGAGTTTCTCCTCCGGCATGGCCTGGAGGGGACGTGCATGGATTTCGTATTCCTGAGTGCGCTGGTGCAGAATTTTCTGGCAATATTGCCGCTGCTCCTCGGTCTACAGCTGCTGCGGCTGCTGCTCGCCCCAGGCCTGCTGACATCATCTGAGCACGGAAAGAGACCAGGGAAAAACAGACAGAAAAAAATGCACAGAGACAGGAAAATGATTGCTGAGCAGGAGAAATCCATTGAGCAGGAGAAATACGCTGAGCAAGAGAAATCCATTGAGCAGGAGAGATACACGGAGCAGGAGAAGGATGCAGCGCAGGAAAATGCAGGCATGAGGAAACCTTCGTATGCGGTAACTGCCGGGAGCGGGCAGACGGGCGGCAATGAAACCAGACCAGGCAAAGTCCTCACCTGGATTCTCTGCGCTGTTCTCTCATGCGGACTCGTTTTTCTCACCGCTCGCTTCCTGGAGATTCCCTCCGACATGATCCCGACCCGCTGGTCTGATTTTTCCTTCTGGTCCGACTGGTGGCAGCGCCAGCGCCAGAACCTGCTTCTGCTGCTCGGCACCGCGCAGGGGGAAGCACAGCTCGAACTGCTGTGGAACGCGCTGCAAGCAGTCATCTTTGGACTTGCCGCGATTTTTCTGGGCGCGGGGACGATCCGCCGGAACCCTTGAATGCCAGCCGCAGAGATGTCCCGAGGCATTTCCTGAAACGGCAGATGTGAGTGAGGTCCGGGCAGCGCTTTCAAAAGCCGGAAAGGTTTCCTTATCTTGCCTCCCACAGCAGCAGATTCTGGTCGAAGCGCGCCTGCAGACGTCCGGTGTCCTTCAGCCATGAGAGGTAGGAGCGGACGGTACTGCCCACGAGGACGTACTGCTCGAAGTTCATGGACAGCGCGTATTCTGTGAACAGGCGCTGCAGGAGATGTTCAAAGCAGAGCGGCTCTGCGCAGAGGCTCACGATTTTGTCGGCGATCGCGCGCACCTTGTCGATGTTGTACTGCGCCAGAGCGGAGATGTCCGCGGTGGCCTCGGCGTGGGCGGGGATAAAGAGGCGCGCGGTCATGGATTTTACCTGCTCGAGGGTCTCAAGATACGCGCCGACATCGTACAGAAATCCGATCTGATACTTGTCGAGCGTCTCGCGGCTGGACAGGCAGTCGGCGAGATAGACGACCTGATCCGGGGTCCGAACTCCCACCATATCAAAGAAATGTCCCGGCAGGCGGATGAGCGCAAAGCCGTCCGGCAGAACGTCCTGCGTCAGCGGCTGCGCACAGCTCTCCTGCGCCAGGAGAAATTTGTGCCGGAGGTCTTTGCAGGGGTAGCCGCCGTACAGGAAGGACGGCTCCAGGATGGGGTGATTTGTGAAATCGCACTCAATTCCGGGCGCGTAGATTTTGCAGCCCGTCTGCGCCTGCAGATATTTATTTCCTCCGATGTGGTCGGCGTTGGAGTGCGTGTTGTAGATCGCGGTCAGACTCCAGTGATTTGCCTCCAGGATCTGCCGGACCTTCCGCCCTGCGTCCTTGTCATTTCCGCTGTCGATCAGACAGACCTCATTTTCCCCGAGCTTTACGAGCCCTATTTTTGCGGGGCTTTGAATATAATAGCAGTTGTCGGAAACCTGAATCAGTTCGTACATCACAATCGCCTCCTTGTGTGATTATCATAGCACAGTCAACCGTACCTGGCAATGTTCCTTTTTATTAGACTCTTGGCACAGAATGCAGAAGTTTTCTTAGATAGCTATGTAGATTGTCCCTTTCCTTTCTATACAGATCCCACGATTGACACTGGAAAATGAACTTGCTATGATGGAGTGATAGCAAAGCAGGAGGAAAATGCCTATGATACGTATCGCGATATGTGACGATGATACTTCCGCAGTCTCGCTGCATGAAAATGTGGTGAAGAGCAGTCTGCAAGTGTGCGGCATCGGCTATGAGATTGTCACTTACACCCGCGGCCGCAACCTGCTCAGCGACATCACGGATGACCATTTTTTCTATGACTTACTGTTGCTGGACATCGAGATGCCTGACATCACGGGCATGGAGCTCTCGGAAACGCTGAAGCCGTATCTGCCGAACGTGAAGATTATTTTTATCACCTCCCATGTGGAGTATGCGATCGACGCTTACGAGCTGTCCATCTTCCGGTATGTGCCGAAGCATGACCTGGAAAAGCGCCTGGCCGCTGCGGTTGCGGATGCTGCCAGGCTGATCGAGCTGGAGGCGGGGCAGGAGTACACGATACAGACGAGCAGCCGGCTGGAGCGCATTCCCTACAAGGAGATCTACTATATCCAGCGCGACGGCAAGAACGCGAGCATCGTGTCGAGCGCGGGGACATCAAAGGTAAGGAAGAGTCTGCAGCAGGTCTATGAGGAGCTGGATGCGCCAGAATTCCTGTTCATTGACCGCGGCTACATCGTAAACATCATACAGATCATGAAGGTGAGCGCCGGCATGGTCTTTTTGAAAAACGGAGAGCAGCTGCTGATCAGCCGATCCCATCTGCAGGAGGTCAAGCGGCAGATCAACCGGTTTTGGGGGGCGCATATATGATGGAAGGGTGCCGGATCGTCTCTTATCTTCTGACAAATGAGCTGCGCCTGCTTCTGGGGCTCTGCCTTGTGGCGGGGGTGGTGCAGTTTTCGCTGGACAGACAGGCGCTGCTGCTCGCTGTCTTTGGCGGGGGTATGGTCACGCTGTGCCAGGCGGCACCGCTGCCGGACACGGGTGTCGTGGCCGTCGAACTGCTGGTGATGGCCGCCATCGCGCGGAGCCGTCTGCGCGGATGGGAAAATCGCTGCCTGTTTCTGATGTTCTTTTATGAGGTGGGGGTAGGGCTGTGGGACTTCCTGGTCCCGGCCTGGCTTGGCGTCGCGTTTCGCTCAGAGCGGTTTCTGGCCGCGGATGCGCCGGAGCATTTGGCGGGGATCTGGGCGGTGCGCCTGCTGGTGGCGGCGGCTGTGTTTGCGCTGAGAGGAAACTGCCCGTCATCCGCAGAGCTGAACGAACATCGCCCGTCGTCTGCAGAGCCGAATGGTCGCGGCCCGTCATCTGCAGCGGCTGCGCGGTTGGTCTCCGCCGCGGCGGTTGCGGGGCTGTTTGGCGCGGTGACGCTCTCGCAGCAGACCGTCCTGCCGACGGACGAGGACGAGGTCGGCACGTGGATTATCCTGTCTATGATACTGCTGTTCGCGGTTCTGTTTTACCGCTTGAGCAGGCAGCGGGAGACGGAGCTGGAGCTGGCCAGGCTGAGGGAGGAGCAGGCGGAAATACTGGAGCGGGACTACGAGGCGCTGAGCCGGACGTACGACGAGAACGCCAAGCTGTACCATGACCTGCACAACCATCTGGAGGTGCTCTACCATTGCCTTGCCCGGGGCAATGTCCAGGAGGCCATGCAGTACTGCGAGGACCTGCGCACGCCTATCCGGGAGATTTCGCAGACGGTCTGGACCGGCGATAAGGCGTTGGATTACCTGATCAGCAGCAAGGTGGCGCTGGCGAGGCAGGAGCAGATCCGGACAGAGGTGAAGATCGAATATCCGCGCAACACCAATATCCGCAGCGTTGACCTGACGACGATCCTGGGGAACCTGCTGAACAATGCGCTGGAGGCGGCCAGGATGGCTCCGGAGCCCCTGCGTTTTCTCAATCTGACGATCCGGCGGATCCATGAGATGCTCATCGTCAAGGTGGAGAATGGGTACGGCGAGGCCCCGGTGCAGGAAAACGGAGCGTTGGTGACATCCAAGGAGAATCGGACGCTCCACGGCTGGGGATTGAAGAGCGCGCTCACGGCCGCAGAGCGCTACGACGGGAGCATCCAGACCGACTATGCGGACGGCGTTTTCAGGGCCGTCGTGACCTTGTCCTTTCAACCGGTCAAAACAGAATTCAAGTCACACTGAGAGATGGCAGGCTGCCGGAAAAGCGGGCTTGTCATTTTTTCGCGGTCAAAAACCTGCAGCTGGCGGACAAAAGCGCAGAGGCGGGCGGTTTGCGGTAGGATATACCCGGAATCAAAAACAGGTAGAATGGTAAGGAGGAATTTGCGATGCGTCACTATTATGTTCGTCTGATCCTGGGTGTGGTCTTTGTTGTCTGTGCGGTTTTCAGCCTCTTCACGGCAAATCTCCCGTTTGCGCTGCTGTACGTGGCTCTGGGCGGTGCGTATCTGTCCTCTGCCTGCACGATCCGGAAGGATCACAGGGATGACAGGCGGTGATGAGAATGGGCGGCGGGGAATTTCTTGCGGTCAAAAATCTGCAGGTCTGGTACACGCCCGGGCGGCCGGTGCTCTCCGATTTCTCGCTGGAGCTGGGAGCAAATGAGGTGGTTGGCCTGATCGGCCTGAACGGGGCAGGGAAGACCACCTTCCTGAAGACGCTCTCCGGCCTGATCGGCAGCTTTCAGGTGGAACGGGCCGGCTTTTGCGGGGCAGCGTGTTCCTTTCGGGACAGGAAGTTTAAGCGGCAGCGCTACACGGTGTTCGCGGAGGACCGCTCGTTTTCGTATTTCACGTTTCGTGAATATCTGTCCTACGTCGCTTCGTCTTATGGCACGAAATTGCCGGAGGCCGCAAAGCTGGTCCGGGGATTTCACTTTGAGGAGTACGCGGATGTGCTGCTTGGGGAGCTCTCCACGGGCAATCGGAAAAAGGCGTATCTGATCACTGCCTTCGCGCTTCATCCGAGGCTGCTTCTGCTGGATGAGCCGGTGAACGGCCTGGACTTCCAGAGCACGGAATTTCTGTATCGGCAGATCCGGGACTACCGGCGCTACGGGACGGTCCTCTTCTCCTCCCATATTCTGGAGAGCATCTGTCTGACCGCTGACCGGGTGCTCGTCCTGGAGCAGGGCCAGATCACGCGCAGCTTCGCCGGGCAGGAGATCGAGGCCGATACCATACGGGAGGTGCTGACCGATGCGGAACGTCTTTAAAGCGCTCGCAAAAGAGCTGTTCGGCGCGCGCTACGAGAAAGCCGGGAGGAGCCTGCTGACCGCCTGGATCGTGCTTTTCGCGGTCCGTGCGACGGAATGGAGGCTGGCAGTCTCGCCGTCTATTCTCTATCTGACCTCATTCGTCTTCCCGGCGGGAGTCATGTGGCAGACGCTTGGCGGGCGCAGGCACATGGAGATTGTGCAGGGGATGCTCCTGCTTCCCCTTGAAAATCGCAGCTTTGTGTTCGGCTATACGTCGGCGCTGGGAGCACATGCGCTGCTCACGAAGACGCTGCCTGTCTGGGCGCTGTTTCTGGCCGCGGCCTCGTGGAATGGCCCTGAGATCGCCGCGGCACTTCTCTGTGGCTGCATGGCCTGCGCAGTCACCGCGGCATCTTTCGTGATGTGCAGGAGGGGATGGGCGGGAGTGCCCATCCTCTGGGCGGCCGGGATCCTCGCGGTGATCGTGGCGGCGCGCCGGACGTTGGCCGTCCTGGCAGTGGCCGGGTTGAGTCTGCCGGGTGCGATGCTCTGTCTGTGCTTCGCCGATGCCTGGGAGTTTTACAATCCTGCCGCAGCGAAAAAAGCGGTCCGCCATACCGGGCGCACCGGAAGTGTGTTCGTGTATCTGGCGCGGTATCTGACCGCGAACAGGAGCGTCTGCATCAACAGCGCGGGGCTGTGCGCGGTGGCGTGTGGGCTTCCGCTGCTGCTCGGGGAGATTCAGGGCCTGAATCCGTTCCCGATCGGCCTCGCCATCCTCTGCCTGAACACGCCGGTCTGCACGCTCCTGTCCGGTGACCCGGATCTGGAGCAGGCACTTCGCGCGCTCCCTGGGCAGGCGGGGCGGTTCTGCAGGGGGTACTGCGCGTTCCTCTTTGCGGTCAACGGGGCGATCGCCGCCGTCTACGTGTGCAGCTGGCGCCTGCTTTGCGGCGGAGCGGATGGTTCCTGTGTGGGGCTGGCGGTTCTGTTCGCGCTGCAGAGCGCCGTCCTGTCCGTGCTTCTGGAATGGAAGCGCCCGATCCGCGGCTGGAAGACCGAGAGCGACCTGTGGCATCATCCCCGGAAGTATCTGGTCCCGCTGGGAATGCTGCTGCTTGCGGCGCTCGTCGGCACATGGAGGCCGGTTCTGTGGGTGTGGCCCTGTGTTTTGCTGCTTTCGTGCGGCGGCTTGCTGTACGCGACAGGGAGGTGACGCCGGTGAAACATACAAGGTGCTGTCCGAAGTGCCATTCGGGAAACATTGTCCGCGTGCCGGATGATGCCCACCGCTATCTGGCTAACAGTATCGCTATCACAAAAGTTGTGACGGTCGAGAGAGTTGCCGTCGCGCGGTATGTCTGCTGCGATTGCGGCTATGTGGAGGATTGGGTGGAAACCTGCAGGGAGCTTCAGAGGCTTCGGGAGGTATTTCACTGAAAAATGGGAATCTGCGGTTGATGCCGGGCGAGAAGAGGTTATAATGAGGGGAGAAGGTATACTTGCTTTTGGCAGGGCGAAGAGGGTACGGTTAGCTCCGGCAGAAGCGAGGAAGGTATGCATGCTTCCGGTGGAGTGAGGAAGGATGAGGTGCACAGAAGGAGGAATGGGAGTATGAGAACGGCACTGACGATCGCGGGAAGTGACTGCAGCGGGGGCGCGGGCATCCAGGCGGACTTGAAAACGATGATTGTGAACGGAGTTTACGGCATGAGCGCGATCACGGCGCTGACCGCGCAGAATACGATCGGGGTGGCGGGGATTTCGGAGGTGACGCCGGAGTTTCTGCGGCAGCAGCTTGACATGATTTTTGAGGACATCCGCCCGGACGCGGTGAAGATCGGGATGGTCCCGGGCGCGGCGCTGATCGCGGTGATCGCAGACCGGCTGGAAGCGTACGGCGCGGAGCGCATCGTGATCGACCCGGTCATGGCGGCGACGAGCGGTTCGTCGCTGATGGAGTCGGAGGCGGTGACGGCGCTGCGGCAACGGCTGCTTCCGCTCGCGACGCTTGTCACGCCGAATATCCCGGAGGCGGAGATGCTCGCGGGGCTGCGGATTCTGACAGAGGAGGATATGGAGCGCGCGGCCGGGAGGATTTGTGAGGATCACGGCTGCGCGGTGCTGCTGAAGGGAGGCCACAGCGCCAATGGCGCGAACGATCTGCTGTACGACAAGGGAAGCGCGGTCTGGTTTCGCGGGGAGCGGATTGCGAACCCCAACACACACGGCACCGGCTGCACCCTTTCCTCCGCGATCGCGGCCAACCTGGCGAAGGGCTTCGGGCTGGAGGAAGCGGTGGGGCGCGCCAAGGAATATATCTCAGGAGCGCTGGCTGCCATGCTGGACCTGGGAAGGGGCAGCGGGCCGATGAATCACGCTTTTGATCTGCAGGGAAGGTTTATGGAAGAAGCGGAGCGGTAGAATAGGGCTGATACGCGCGAAAGGCAGAGGGGTGAAGCCGACGATTTATGCGGAAAATGTAGTGAAGTAAGAGAATCTATATAGAAGGCGGAATAATAGAGTAGAGTCACCAGGCGCCGAAGGAAAAGAAATAGGGCAGAGTCATTGTCATTAAGACCGAGAGGCAAGGTGATAGAGCGGCGCTTCAGTCGGAAGCGCCGTCCGTGAAGGTGACGTCGATCTCGACGACCTCGCTCTTCGTCCCGATGCGCATGGCGGGGCCCCAGACGCCGACGCCGGAGGTGACGATGCTCGTCATGGTCCCGAGTTCAAGCTTACCGCAGGAATTTTTCCAGCCGATCCGCGTCGTGAGATTGCCGGGAAAGAGCTGGCCGTCGTGCGTGTGGCCGGAGAGCACGAGATCTGCCCCGGCTGCCGCGAGCGCGTCGAGGTCCGAGGGCTGGTGGTCGATCACAAGGATGGGCCTGGAGTGGTTGAGCGGGGCGGTCAGCTCGGCGGCAGTGCGCCGGATGGTGCCGCTCTTTTTCCTGCAGGAGGCGTCGAGGCGGCCGATCAGGTAAAAGGAGTTTTCTACGAGGAGCGTCTGATCCGCGAGGAGACGGATGTCCGCGTCCGCGAGCAGCCGATCCATCCGCGGGTCGCTCGCCGCGGCGCTGCCGGAGTCGAAGGTGAAGCCGGCCAGGATGACCTCGTCGATGTCGTGATTGCCCCAGCACGCAAAGGAACCGTAGGTGCTTTTCATGTCCTTGAGCAGTGCGGCGATTTTGTCCGGCTGCGCGATGGCGTCAAAGTCGTTGTCGAAGATGTCGCCCGCAAAGACGATCAGATCCGGCTGCATCCGGTCGATCAGCCGCTTGAGCTGCCGGACATGGCCGACGCCGATGCTTCCGCCCAGGTGCAGATCCGCGGCGAGTGCGATGCGAAGCGTTGTCCTGGCGTTCTCCGTGTGCGGGGAGTGATTCGCCGGTGCTGCTCCCGACAGCGCTTTCCTGATCGTCACGTCGTAGTGCGTCTTCCTGACGCAGGCGGCGTGGGAGATGCCGTATGCGGAGAGCACTGCAACCGCCGTGATCATGACTGCGCCCGAGATCCGGTACGTGTCCCTGCCTATGGGGGAGAACGGCGATTCCCTCCTTGCCAGGAGCAGCAGAACGCGCCCGAGGTCAAAGAGCAGCAGAAGGCCGAGCAGGTACAGCAGCGTCCCGAACCAGTAGTTGCTGACAGCGCGCGAGACGGTCTTGAGCCGTCCCTTCCCGAATGCGGCGGTCAGCGGGCTCAGGGCGATCAGAATATAGAGCACGGTAAACGGAACAGCAAACCACAGGCTGCCGAGCACGGAGTGCAGGGTGGAGAACCACAGCAGCAGCCTGCCGGCGAGATAGACATTCAGCAGGATGTAAAGCGGGGAGAGCAGTACAGCGCCCATAGCAAAGCTCCTTCCGTTGTGTAGGATAGAAGAAAATTCCGCGCATCCACGCAGGAGCGTCTTTGTGTCACAGGAGACGCGGTTTGCTGCGACATAAAACAGGGCGCCGCAAAATGAGATGCAGGCACAGGTGCGGGAACGGTCAGAGAGACCGGAGTTCCTTGCGTGTGGCTGTCCGTGCATTTTGCGGCGCCCTTGAAAAACGGATCCGGGAGGCCGCATGGCCGCCCGGATCACAGATTCGTGTTCGTATCACAATGTAGATGCGGGAGAGCGTTACTCCAGACCAGCCTCGGACTCCGCTGCCTCTTCCAGCGCATCTGCCATGTCGTCTGCGGATACTGCTGCTCCGGATGCCACTGCGTCGAGCGCCTCCTGCGGAACCGTGATCTCCGGTACTGCACTGTAGTCAAGCGCCATATCCATAGAGAAGTCGTTCAGCACGAGCTCTGCGGAAGTGCCCTCGCCGAGATCTCCCATAGAGGTCGCGAGCAGAGAGTTGATGGTCGACAGATCGCTTCCGTTGAAGTCGATGTGCGCGCTGACCGGGTAGTAGGTCGCGGTGTCCACATAGTAGGTGATGTTCATCTGCAGGCCGTCGATGTAGGACAGTGCGAGCGAGAGCTCATCGGAGGACGGAAGCTCCTGGCCGGCGAGCTCGGAAACCTTTGTGATCATCGTGTTGAGCGCATCCTTGTCGATCACTGCGGAGAGTGCATAGCACTCGGTGCCGTTTACATCCGCAGCCGCCGGAGCGAGCGTAAAGTTCAGGCCCCACTCTGCATAGTCTGACGCGCTTAAAGTGGTCTTCGAGAGCTCCATGATCTGGTTCATGTCAAAGCCGTCCTCGCTCTGATACACCCACTGACCCGGCTGGTCAGCGCTCTCCTGTGCGTAGGTGTAGGTGTCGAAGGATCCGTTCTCCCCGACCACACCGTACATCTTCATCGACATATCCTGGTTCTGCCCGAGGGAAGAGATCTTGAAGGAGCCGTCCATCGAGATTCCGAACGGATCCATCGCGGCCGCGACATCAAAGCCGCCGGTCATACCAATCGCCAGGGAGGAGGTCGTCTGGGAATCGCTGATATTGATCGCAGCGTCCAGATTCATGTCCATGTCCATCGTCATTCCCTCGACAGAGGAGGATACCTCGTTCATCTTGTCCAGCACGCCCTCTGCGGTCTGAGCGCTGTCAAAGCCGCACAGCATGGAAGCTGCGCCAAGTGTGATAAGTCCAAGTAAAAGTTTTTTCTTCATAGTTCCAACCCTTTCTCGTAATGTTTTTTTAGACAGATTGCAGTGCATGTGAACTGCGAAAGGATCGTATTCCTGCACTGCTGCCGCCATTATAGCACCTTTCATTTTGAGTGTCCAGAAGCAACTGCTGGATATCGCGGGGGAATGCGAAAATTAAGGAATTCTGAAGATTTGCGCGAAAAAAATTCCTTGATTAATAGGGGGAGTGTGGTATATTAAACGAGAAGTTTAAAGCCGGAGGGAACGCTTTTGCGGTTTCGTCTGGCGGGGCCGACGTCTGGCAGAGGCTTTCGGGAGATTCAGATAAACTTGAGACAGAGGGACAGAAGATGAATTATAGCGAGGCAGTTGCATACATAGAGGAGATACCGAAATTTACAAAGAAGAACAAGCCGGGGAATACGCTGGAGCTGATTCGGCGGCTCGGGCACCCGGAGCGGAGCATGAAGGTGATTCACGTCGCGGGGACGAACGGAAAGGGCTCCGTCTGCGCGTTTCTTGCGTCCATCCTGATGCATGCGGGGAAGCGGACAGGACTGTTTACGTCGCCGCATCTGGTCGAGATCACAGAGCGCTTCCAGGTGAACGGGCGCGAGGTGTCGAGGGAGCTGTTTACGAGGTCCTTTGAGCGCGTGAAGCGGGAGGTCGACGCGATGATCGCGGACGGCTTCTGCCACCCGGCGTATTTTGAGCTGCTGTTTGCGGCGGGGCTTTTGATGTTCCAGGAGGAGCAGGTCGAGTACCTGGTGATGGAGACCGGGCTTGGCGGACGGCTGGACGCTACGAACCTGGTAGAGCGCCCGATCGCGACGGTGCTGACGACGATCAGCCTTGACCATATGGAATATCTTGGCGATACGGTCGCGAAGATCGCGGGGGAGAAGGCCGGGATTATTAAGGAAGGAGTTCCGGTGATCTTTGACGGGCGGAACCCGGAGTCAGAGCAGGTCATCCTGGATACGGCGGCGGACAAGCATGCGCCGGTGCATGAGTACCGCGCTTCCATGTGTAAAATACTGGGCAAGACGGATAAAAGCATTGATTTTCTGCTGGATAGCAGGTATGATGAAAGGGAGACTGTGCCGGAGCATGCGTTTTCTTCCGGTGCGCTGCGGATCACGGTGCCGTTTCTGGCGGAGTATCAGCTGGTGAACAGCTCGCTGGCCGCGATGACGATCCGGGCGATTGATCCGGAGCGCGCGATCAGCGATGAGACGATCGTGGCGGGGATCCGCGAGGCGAGCTGGCCGGGCCGGATGGAGACGGTGCTGCCGAATGTCGTGCTCGACGGCGCGCACAACGCGGACGGCATCCGCGAGTTTATCCGCACGGTCGCGGAGGTGCAGCAGCGCATGCCGGTGTCGCTGCTCTTCTCGGCGGTGGTCGAGAAGGAGTACGAGAAGATGATCGAGGAGATCTGTGAGAGCGTGCATCCGACCTCGATCGTCGTGACGCAGATCGACGGCGCGCGCGTCGTTCCGGCGGGGACGCTCTCGGAGGTGTTCCGGCGGTACACAGATGCGCCCGTACTCACGGAGCCGGACGTCGCCCGCGCATTTGAGACGGCACTTGCGAAAAAGGGAGACGGGATGCTGTTCTGCGCCGGGTCGCTGTACCTTGTGGGGGATATCAAGGCGATCCTGCGGGGGAAGAGTGAAGCGGAGGAGAAGTGATCTTCGGATATATTTGAAAATGTGATGGCATGAGCGCGCGTGAGCATGCGTCTCTGAGCGAGAGAGGAGATTTGACGGCGGGAGCGCACGCGTGAGCATGTGTCTCCGAGTGAGAGATAAGATTTGACGGCGGGAGCGCGTGTGTGAGCATGAGCCGGGAGAGAATACTCGGAAACAGGACGGCAGGAATGTTTGAGCATGTGCCACGAGTCATGAGAGAACAGTCAGAAGCAGGACGGCAGGAATATGCGCGTGAGCATGCTCACGGCCGGACTGGAATAGGACAGGGTGAGTACAGATGATTAATTACGAAGAGGAACTGAAAAAGTACCATCCGAGCATGGATGTGAATGAGGCTGAGGATGCGATCTACAGCCGGGATCTCACCGATGTGACGGATATTCTGAAGGAAATGATGAAGGACGAGAAGCGGAACAGAAGGCAGGGGAATCCATGAGATGTATTTACTGTAATACCCCTCTGGCCGCGATTGATTACTGTCCGGGCTGCGGCGCCGATGTCACGATACAGAAGCGCATCGTCCGGATCTCGAATCTGCTGTACAATGAGGGGCTGGAGAAAGCGCTGGTGCGGGACATGGAGGGAGCGATCACCTGTCTGAAGCGCAGCCTCAAGTTTAACAAGGAGAACACGGACGCGCGGAATCTACTCGGCCTGTGCTACTATGAGACCGGGGAGGCGGTGTCTGCGCTCTGCGAGTGGGTCATCAGCAAAAATCTGAAAAAGGAAGACAACATCGCAGATTTTTACCTGAATCAGCTCCAGTCGAACAAGAACCGGCTCGACACGATCAACCAGACGATACGAAAGTACAACCAGTCGGTCCTGTACTGCCGCGAGGACAATGAGGACATGGCGATCATCCAGCTGAAAAAGGTGATCAGTCAGAATCCGAAGCTCGTCAAGGCGTATCAGCTGCTCGCGCTGCTCTACATGAAGCGGCAGGAGTACGAGCGCGCCAGGAAGCTTCTGAAAAAGGCGGCAGGCATCGACATGACGAACACGACGACGCTGCGCTATCTGCAGGAGATCGAGGATGTGACCGGCAAGGGGACGAGCCTGAATAAGAAGCACAAGCGGTACGAGAAGGACAAGGAGGAGCAGGTGTCCGGGACGCTGCGCTACATGAGCGGCACGGAGATGGTGATCCAGCCGACGACGTTCCGGGACAGCTCGACGATCGCGACGTTTATCAACATCATCCTGGGCATCCTGCTCGGGGGCGCGATCGTGTGGTTTCTGATCGTCCCGGCGAACCGGCAGACGGTCAATGACCGGGCGAACCAGCAGGTCACGGACGCGAATATGAAGCTCGCCTCGGAGGAGGCGCGGGCGCAGGACCTCGAGGATGAGATCGCGGGCTACCAAGAGCAGGTGGAGCGTGCAAATCAGGAGCGCGATGACGCCCTGGCGAAGGCCGAGAGCTACGATGAGCTGCTCTCCGTCGCGAATCTCTACGTGACGGGGGATTCCTCTGCCGCGGCAAATGCAGTGTCTGCGCTGAACGGAGACAATTTTGACGGGAACGCGAAGACGCTGTATGAGAGCATGGCGTCAGCGGTCGGCACAAGTTTGTTTGCGCAGTATTACAACACGGGGGCGACGGCGTATCTCGCCGGGGACTACACGACTGCATCGGACCAGCTGCAGAAGGCGGTCGACGCGGACAAGGAGCGCAAGAGCACAGACTACGCGCAGGCGATGCTCTGCCTGGGCATCTCCTACTATCAGCTCGGCGACCGCACTAAGGCGGACGAGGTGCTCGGCAAATTTGCAGAGTATTATCCGAACCGGGCAGGTGAGGTGCAGGGCTACATTTCGGGGACTCCGCAGACAGGGAATCCGGACGACAATGCGGCGGATCTGAGCGGCCTGGGCGATGCGGCGACGGGCCAGAATGCGACCGGAACGGTCACACAGGGCACAGGAGACGGAGGCGCCGGGACGGGCACCGGTGATATCACGATCTACGGCAATCAGGACGCGCAGAGCAATCTGCCGATGCCTGACTCGTATGTCGCGTGGACCGACCCGACGACCGGGCTGGAGTACGATCAATACGGCAATCTGATGCCGGGACAGTGAGCAGAAAGCGCCACACAAAAGAGAAGTCATGGAGGACGGTCTTTTGTGTGGCGCTGTTTTTATTTTTCAGTCTGAGGGGAGGACAGGGACGTGGATCATATGTTTACACTGACAGGGGCGACACTTACGGTGCATCTTCCGGCGGAGGTCGATCACCACAGCTCGGAACGGCTCAAAAGGGAGGCGGACCGGCTGATTCAGAACCGGAATGTCCGCTGTGTGCTGTTTGATTTTGGCGATACCGTCTTTATGGACAGTTCGGGGATCGGAATGATCATCGGGCGGTATAAGACGATGCGGTTTATGGGCGGCGCGGTGGCCGCGATCCATGTGAAGGACCGCATGTACCGCGTGCTGAAACTGTCCGGGATTGACAAGATCATTGATCTATATGAGGGGGAGATATCATGCGGCAAAATGAAATGAAGCTGGAGTTTGACAGCCGTTCGTGCAATGAGGGGTTCGCGCGGGTCGCGGTGGCGGCGTTTATGACGCAGCTGAACCCGACGCTCGAGGAGGTGGCCGATGTCAAGACGGCGGTGTCGGAGGCGGTGACGAATGCCATCATCCACGCGTACGAGGGGCGCGTGGAGAAGATCACGGTGCTCTGCCGGATCGAGGGCGAGGTGCTGTATGTGGAGGTGCGCGATTCCGGGAAGGGGATCGCCGATGTGAAGCGCGCGATGGAGCCGATGTTCACGACGAAGGCGGAGTGCGACCGCGCGGGCATGGGCTTCGCGTTCATGGAGGCGTTTATGGACACGCTGGATGTGCAGTCCGCACTGGGCGAGGGGACGACGGTGCGGATGACAAAGCGCATCGTGCGGGAGGCCGAGGAGGGGCCGCGCGGCTGCGGCCGGACATTTACCTCCGGTTCTGCCGAGGAAGCGGCTGCGACGTCTGCCGGAGGATCTGGGGAAACGGAGGGAAGGGATGCAGCCTCTGCAATCCGATCGGGGAATGCTGTAGAGATTTCTGCGGTCCGATCTGAGAATGCAGAGAGCGCGGATGTATTTTCCACGATGTGCTCGAGAAATGCTGGCGAGGATTCTGCGGTCCGATCTGGGAATGCCGGGGAAACGGGCGGCGCCGTGATAATAGAAGAAAGGTGAGGTCTGGCAGATGGAGGATACCCTTGCGCTCATCAAGCGGGTACACGAGGGGGATAAAGCTGCCAGAGAACAGTTGATAAAGGAAAATATGGGTCTCGTGCACACGGTTGTCCAGCGCTTCTTAGGCCGCGGCTGTGAGAGGGAGGATCTGGTGCAGATCGGGAGCATCGGGCTGATGAAGGCGATTGACCATTTTGACAGCACGTACGAGGTGCGGTTCTCGACGTACGCCGTGCCGATGATTGCCGGGGAGATCCGGCGCTTTTTGAGGGACGACGGGATGATCAAGGTGAGCCGGATGCTTAAGGAGTCCGCGGCGCGGGCGTACCGCGCGCGGGAGGAGCTGGAGCGCAGAAAAGGGGCGGAGCCGACGATGGAGGAGATTGCTGGCGAGACAGGGATCAGCGCGGAGGAGCTAGTGCTCGCGATGGAGGCGGTTTCCGAGGTAGAGTCGCTGAGCCAGACGATCTACAGCGGGGACGGCGCGCCGGTGCTGCTGGGGGACCGCGTGCCGGACGACAGGGATCAGAACGAGGAGCTGCTCAACCGGATGCTGCTGCGACAGCTGCTCGAGCTCTTGCCGGAGGATGAGCGGCAGCTCATCGTGCTCCGGTACTTTGACGACTGCACGCAGGTGCAGGTGGCCCAGAGGCTCGGCATGACACAGGTACAGGTCTCGAGGGCGGAGAAGCGGATCCTGAAGAAGCTGCGGGAGGCGGGCCGGTGAGCAATCATCCGCGGCGGTGTCCAGCGGGTGAGCGGTTATTCTTGGTAGTGTCCGGTCGGGAACGGTTATCCGCGGCAGTGTCCGGCGGGTGAGCGGTTATTCTCGGCAGTGTCCGGTTGGTGAACGGTCATCCGCGGCGGTATTCGGTCGGGGAGCAGCCTTTCTGTCTCCGGAAAACTTTCGCGAAGTAGTTGGAATCCGGGAAACCGACGAGTCCCGCGATCTCGGTGATGGAACGGTCGGGGTCGGCGAGCAGGGGCAGGCTCTTTTCGACCCGGTACTGCTGCAGAAAGGCGAACAGCGACAGCCCCATGTATGCGTGGAAGAGGCGGCAGCACTCCGCGCGGCACAGATGGATGCTGGCGGAGATGTCGTCGAGCGTCAGCTTGGAAGCGTAATGCTTCTCTATGAAGGAGAGAATGGTTCGGATGCGCGCATAGCTGCGGTCATCCCTCACCGACTGGCGCTCCGGCAGGCTGTCGCTGTGCAGAAACAGAAGCCGCCAGAAGCGCAGGAGAAGCAGCTCGATGTCGAGCTCACGGGCATCCGGGGTGACAGGCTCGGCTGTGGTATCCGGCGTGTGTGAATCAGTTGTACTGATATCAGGCATGGCAGGCTCGGTGGTACAACTACCAGGTGTGTGCGAATTGGCTGTGCGGGTATCTGACGTGTGCGAATCAGTTGTGCAGATATCCGGTGTGTGTGGGTTGGCTGCGCAGGTATCCATGTATGCCAGCTGGCGCGCCAGTTGAATGGCCTCGGCGTGCCAGCCCTGCGTACCGTCAAAATGAAGGGCGGCAAGCCCGGGATTCTTGAGGAGCGGGCGGACATATTTGGAGTAGAGCAGGCTGTTTTCATAGCCGTAGATCAGCCTTGCGTCAAAGGTGACCGGGATGTAGCGGCAGTCGCAGTGCCCGTACATGGACGCGCTGTGCAGACAGCCGGAGTTGACGAACAGCGCCTGCCCGGCGGCGAGATGCAGGGTATCGCCGTTCACGCGGTAGAGCATTTCGCCGCTCACGATGTAGGTCAGCTCGATCTCCGGATGCCAGTGCCAGAGAAAAGAGCCGGATTCGTACGCGGAGAGCGTCTCGTGGCTGATCAGAAACGGGAAATCATGCGTCCCGTGTTGTTTTGTTTCCTTTTGATGCTGGTCTGTGACAATCTGCAAATCAGAGTTCCTTTCTTATAAGATGGTTATAAGGTGGGATCGTTTTTGGCTTTTCTTATGTGACAAATTTCTTTTAGGTTTCGCTTATCCATTCCGGTCTAATTTTAGCGCACATAAGAGAAAATCTCAATATATTCCCCATATTTCCGACAATATTTCTGGATATTTCCGAAGAAAATACTATAATAGAAGTAACTGGTACATCGGATCGGTTATTTTGTTTCCGATGTGCGAGACAGAGCGAAATTTACCGCGGATCAGATCGTTCACTGTAAAAGATATCCGAGCGAAGGCTGGCGGAGAGCGGATCGGAACATCCGTTATACGGGATATTCCGATGAAGGCCAGCGCAGAAGGATTAGAGTGTCTGCTGCAAGCGATACCCGGGCGAAGTCCGGCGCGGGGCGGAACGGAGCGTCTGCTGCAGGAGATGTCCGGCGATCTAGGCCTGCCGCGGCATAGAAATTCAGAACAGAAAGGGGTATTTACTATGAGGTTACCACAGAACAGTGTATTGGAGCACATTTACGGGGAGACGCAGGAGAGCGGCGCGCGCTACGCATCGCTGGCGTCACATTATCAGGAGTTGTTTGGCAGCGATGAGATGGAGTTTTTCTCCGCGCCGGGGCGTACGGAGATCGTCGGGAACCACACCGACCACAACGGCGGAAAAATCCTCGCGGCGTCGATCAGCCTCGACACAATCGGCGCGGCATATCCGAACGGCACGGATACGATCACAATCGTGAGCGAGGGCTACGAGAAGCATGTGGTGGTGAACGTGAAGGAGCTTTCGGGTGTGCCGAAGAACCGCGGCACGGTGTCCCTGGTGGCAGGGATGGCGGAGGCGGCGCTGCAGAGAGGCTTTCAGGTGTCCGGCTTCAACGCGTACGTGTCGACAAAGGTCATCAGCGCGGCGGGCGTGAGCTCCTCGGCTTCCTTTGAGATGCTGGTCTGCTCGATCATCAACTACTTCTTCAATGACGGGAAAATGAGTTATGCCGACTATGCGAAGATTGGCCAGTACGCGGAGAACCATTTCTGGGACAAGGCATCGGGCCTGATGGACCAGATGGCGTGCGCGGTCGGCGGCCCGATCCGCCTGGATTTCTCGGACGATGTAAAGTATGAGAAGGTCGACTTTGACTTTGCGCGGTTTGGCTACGACATGGTGATTGTGAACACCGGAAAGGGCCACGCGGACCTGAGCCGGGAGTACAGCGAGATCCCGGAGGAGATGAAGGCCGTCGCAAAATGTCTTGGCGGCAAGTGGCTTGCAGACTGCAGCATGGAGCAGCTGCTCGTGAATTATGCGAAGGCGGAGCAGGAGCTTGGGAACGACCGTGCACTCCTGCGCGCGATGCACTTCTTCAACGAAAATGACCGTGTCGAGAGAGCGGTAGCCGCTGCGGAGCGAAATGACGGCAGGGAGCTGCTGGCTGCGCTTGACGAGTCTGGGCGCTCCTCCTGGGAGCTGCTGCAGAACTGCTATGCGATCGCGAACTTCAAGGAGCAGAAGGTCGCGCTGGCTCTGGCGCTGACGGAGCAGTTTTTGAAGGCCGCAGGGGACGGCGTCTGCCGGATTCACGGCGGCGGCTTCGCGGGCGTGATCGTGGCGATCGTGCCGAAGGCGAAGACAGACGAGTACGTGAAGTACATCGCAGGCTTTGTCGGCGAGAGCAACGTCTACCCGATGCAGATCCGCGCGGCAGGAGCGGTGCATGTAGGATAAGAGAATGCAAAGGCAGCGATTCAGGTTTGCGGCTGATGTGCGGAACTGTTTCACTCAAAGGAAATAACATAATTTCAGAGAAACCGGCGTGAAGAAAAGTCACGCCGGTTTCTCTGCGTTTGCCCATTGGTTTCATACACTCTGCAGAAGAGTTTCCGGCAGCAGAAAGGAGCGTGCGTCTGCGCACAGAATAAGTAAGTTTTACGCAACATAATCTATTAGTTGAGCAACTAAAATATTTATTAAATCATATATAATATATTGACCAAAACGCGCAATATGATAGAATGGTTGCATAGAAAAGGGGAACGTAGTAAAATAGAGGAGGAATTGTATGAACAATGGAACTATAAACCGCAAATATAAAGACAGCCTGTTTCGCATGATTTTCAGTGAGAAGGAGGAACTGCTGAGCCTTTACAATGCCATCAACGGCTCTGATTATTCGGACCCGGAGCTGTTGGAAGTGAACACGATTGAGGACACCCTGTATATGGGGATGAAGAATGATGTCTCCTTTTTGATTGGGGATTACCTCAGTCTGTACGAGGCGCAAAGCACCTGGAATCCGAATATGCCGCTGCGAGGATTTTTCTATTTCTCGCAGCTCTATCAGGGTTATGTGGCAGAGCGCCAGCTGGATGTATATGGAGAGCGTCAGTTATCCCTCCCAATGCCGAAGTATGTCGTATTTTTTAACGGGACAAAGGACATCGGCGAGGTGAAGGAGGTGCGGCTCTCGGATTCTTTTGCGAAACAGGAGGGAGATGTGCCTGCACTGGAGTGTATTGCGACTTACATTAATGTAAACTACGGGTATAATCAGAGAATCATGTCGCAGTGCCGGAAGTTGAAAGATTATTCCGTTCTCGTTGACTGCATCCGAAAGGGACTGTCCCTTGGGAAGACGTTAAAGGAAGCAGTCGATGCTGCTGTACAGGATTGCATTGCCCATAAAGTGCTGGATGATTTTTTGCGGAAGCATTGGGCGGAGGTGGCAGAAGTGATACTGACAGGGTATGATTATGAGATCCATAAGGCAAATGTAAAAAAGATGGCGTATCAGGAGGGCCAAGAGGAAGGTCGGAAAGAAGGGTTGAAAGAAGGTCGGAAAGAAGGGTGGAAAGAAGGACTGAAGGAAGGCCTGAAGGAGGGAGTTCAGGTTCTTATCCAGATATTCCGGGAACAGAATATGCCGGAGCAGGAGATTCTGGCGCAGGTGATGAAGCGGTTCTCTCTGGAAAGAGAAGAGGCGGAACAGTATATGGCGCAGCCGGGATCGGGATCAAAAAAGGCTGAGTGATCGAACGTACGGATCCGCGCACGTGAGCTTTTTGCAGGAGTACAGAAAAAGTTATTTAAAATTATTTATAAAAAGTATTGTAAAAAAGAATCAGATCCGATATAATGGGACAGCGAGCCGGATCGCTTCGTCTGGTGGGACGGCAGTTTATCTGACTTTCGTATTTGCCGAACGGAAGAGCGGTCGCAGACAGGATCGGAAGTGGGGGAAGGTGTATGGAGTATCATTTTTATGGCTGGGAGACGGCGGCGGTACCGCCGGCCGACAAGCATTATGCAAAGATTCGCTCGCCAAGGGAGCTGTACGATCTGCTCTCGGAGCTCTGGTGCGCCGACACATGTGCGCCGAGAATGCGGGCGGACTGGAGCCCGGAGAACCGGACGCTGGGACAGTGTTCGATCACCGCGTTTCTGGCGCAGGATATTTTCGGCGGACAGGTGTACGGGATTTTGCGCCCAGACGGAAGTTATCACTGCTACAACGTGATCGGAGACTGCTGCTTTGATTTGACGAGCGAACAGTTCGGGGATGAGGCGAAGGAGCTGGTCTACGAGGGCAATCCGGAGCAGTTTCGTGAGGTACACTTTGCGAAAGAGGAGAAGCGGCTGCGGTATGAGTACCTGAAAAGGACGCTTGAGGAAAAGTTGGCGCAGGAACAAAAAACATGGAAAGCAGGGACAGGAGAATGAAGCTGACATCAGAGGGGATCAGAGATCGGAAAGCATGGGAGCAGGCAGATATCGCGCTGCCGGAGTATGACGTGGCATCCGTGACAGAGCAGGCGAGACGGGCGCCGCGGTGGGTGCACTTTGGAATTGGAAATATTTTCCGCATTTTTCTCGGCGGAATCGCGGATCGTCTGCTTGCGCAGGGCGAGCTGGACTGCGGCGTGACGTGCGTGGAGACGTTTGACTATGATGTGGTGGACCAGATCTATGCGCCGTATGATAATCTGGCGCTCAGCGTGATTCTGCACGGGGACGGCACAGTGGATCGCCGGGTGTTGGGCTGCTTTGGCGAGGCTCTGAAGGCGCAGCATGCGAACGCGGCGGACTGGAACCGTCTGAAGGAGATATTCTGCGCGCCGAGTTTGCAGCTGATATCGTTCACCATTACGGAGAAGGGATATGCTCTGGAGCGGGCGGACGGCACGTATTTTGACTATGTGCAGGCAGATATTGAGAATGGGCCGCAGCAGGTGAGCGGTGCGATGGCGGTGGTGACGGCGATGCTGTGGGAGCGGTATCAAAACGGTGCGCAGCCGCTCGCGCTCGTGTCGATGGATAACTGTTCGCAGAACGGCAGGAAGCTGCGGGAGTCTGTCATGACGATGACGCGGGAGTGGAGAAAGCGCGGGTATGTAGATGACGGATTTGCCGCGTACGTGGACGATGAGACCAGAGTGGCGTTTTTGTGGACGATGATCGACAAGATCACGCCGCGGCCGAGCGAGAAGATCGCCAGGGAGCTGACGGAGGCCGGGGTGGAGGACATGCAGCCGGTCGTCACGTCAAAGCGGACGTACATTGCGCCGTACGCGAATGCGGAGGGGCCGCAGTATTTGGTGGTTGAGGACCGCTTCCCGAACGGGAGGCCTGCGTTTGAGAAGGCGGGTGTCTACATGACGGATCGGGAGACCGTCGAGAAATCGGAGCGCATGAAGGTGACGGTCTGCCTGAACCCGGTCCACACGGCGCTCGGGCCGTATGGCTGTGTGCTGGGTTACGACTTGTTTGCGGATGAGATGCGGGACCCGGATATGCTGAAGCTGGGAAAACTTGTGAGCTACGGGGAGGGGATGCGCGTCGTCCCGGATCCGGGCATTCTTTCTCCGAAGGCATTTCTCGACGAGTGCATCTATGACCGGTTCCCGAATCCGTATCTCGGTGACACGTGCCAGAGATTGTGCACCGACTCGTCACAGGGGCTCGGGGTGCGCTTTGGCGTGACGGTGCGGTCGTATGTGGAGCGTTACGGGAGCGCAAAGGAGCTGGTCGGCATCCCGCTTGCCATCGCCGGGTGGCTGCGGTACCTGCTGGGCGTTGACGACGAGGGGAACACGTACGGGCTTGCACCGGATCCGCTCGTCCCGAAGATGCAGGAGCAGCTTGCGGGGATCGTGATCGGGGAACCGGAGAGCCTGAAGGATCAGCTGAGATGGATTCTGTCGAATGAGAATGTGTTCTTTATCAACCTGTATGAGGCGGGGATCGGCGAGCAGATCGAGCAGATTTTCCGCGAGGAGATCGCCGGGCCGGGAGCAGTGCGCCGGACGGTGCAGAAATACCTGGCACAGGTGAAGAAGATTAATGAAGAGACCGGCGGCTGGGAGCGCGCGTGAGGAGCCTTGCGCCGCGTGTTACTGTGCGCGGCCAGGATGGCCGTGAATAGTAACAAGTTCGGAACAGAATGCTGCAGGAGAGGGAAAGGAGAGCTATGAAAGCGGTCGGCTTTGACATTGGCACGACGACGATCTGCGGGATTGTGGTGGATGTGCAGACCGGAGAGGCGGTCCAGGTGCGGACACTGGAGAATGATACGTGGATCACGGGGCAGGAGTACGAACGTCTGCAGGATCCGGAAAAGATATGGGAAAAGGTGCGCGGGCTCTATCAGGAGTTTGTGCAGACATATGAGGATGTTGCGGTGATCGGGCTTACCGGGCAGATGCACGGGATTGTGTACGTGGATGAGAGCGGACGGGCAGTCAGCCCGCTGTACACGTGGCAGGACGAGCGCGGAAACCGGATGTACGAACCGGCCAGTTCGCCGGATATCTGGAAGGGTGAGCGCGGAAACACAAGGTGTGGGAAGCCCGGCAGAGAGGTGCAGAAGAAGAGAGAACCGGGAGAGGACAGCAGTCCGGAGAAGGTGTGTGCAGAGCCGGGAAAATGCGTGGATCGGTATCTGGAGGGAGCAGAAACCGCAGGATGTGCAGAGCAGGTCACGTATGCGGCTGTGCTGACGGCACGGACCGGCTATCCGATGGCGACCGGGTATGGCCTGACGACGCACTACTGCAATGTGCTCGCAGGCTGTGTCCCGGAGGCTGCCGTGAAGCTCTGCACGATTCAGGACTATATCGGCATGCGCCTGACCGGCCGCAGAGCGCCGCTTACGGCATCCTCGGATGCGGCGAGCCTGGGCTGCTTTGATCTGAAAAAGGGCTGCTTTGACACAGGGGCGATCCGGCGCGCGGGGATGGACCCGGCGATTCTTCCCGAGACGGAGAACGGCTATGCGCTGCTCGGGAAGACCGGGGAGCAGATTCCGGTCAGCATAGCGGTCGGAGACAACCAGGCGAGTGTCATTGGTTCGGTCCGGGAGATGGAGGGCAGTCTTCTGATCAACATCGGCACCAGCAGCCAGGTGTCGGCCACCGTGCGGGGTTACCGCGACTATGCGGGAGTGGAGCTGCGGCCCGTCGCCGGGGAGGACTATATTTTTGTCGGAGCCGGCCTGTGCGGAGGCAGAGCGTATGCGGTTCTGGAACAGTTTTTCGCCCAGACCGTGGAGGCCATGACAGGGACGAAGCCGGAAGGAAAATTGTACGGCCGGATGGCAAAGCTGCTGGAGGAGCGGGAAAAATGGACAGAGAAGCGAGACAGGACGCAGGAGAGCGGATACTGCACGAGGGATACCGGTAGCGAGGTGCCTGGGAACAGATATGAGGCGTCAGAGGGCGAAAATGAAAGGACAGATGGCGGCAGATTGACGGTTGACACGCGTTTGTGCGGCACGCGCGAGCATCCGGAGCTGACCGGGGCGATCCGGGGGATCACACCGTGGAATGTTACCCCGGCAGAACTGACGTTCGGGGTTCTGGGCGGTATGGCTGAGGAGCTGTTTTCCTTTTATGAGATCATGCGCCGGTATGGCGCGGGGGAGCCGAAGCAGCTGATCGGGAGCGGAAACGCGATCCGCAGCAATCCGTATCTGAGAAAGCTGTTCGAGGACCGGTTCCGGATGAAAATGCGGATCCCGGCGTACCGCGAGGAGGCTTCGTACGGTGCCGTGCTGTTTGCGCTGGTATCTGCAGGGATATTCCCTTCTCTTGATAAGGCCCAGAGGCTAATTTCTTACTGCGAAGAGTAGGCTGGGGTGTTGCCCTGAGGGGATACCAAAGGTTCCGGGAGGATGCTGAGCGAGGCGAAAGGCAAGTATCTGGAGCGTCAAGGCACGAAAGTGCCGCAGTCGCGGAAGATGCTTGAGGGCTTGCCCCGGGGTAGTTCATTTGTCTTGAACGTTTTGGGTTAGTGTGAATGGAAGAGGGTGCAGATGTTTTACAAAGTGTGCCGGAACTCCTGAGGGCGGCGGACCTCGCAGTATTGTGCAGAAAAAGAGAGGAATTTTGGAACCGGACAGGATAGAATAGGAAGGGAGCGAAAGGAGGGATATAAACATGGATTGGATCGGACGTCTCAATGAGGCGATCAGCTACATCGAGGGGCATCTGACGGAGGAGCTGGACTACGAGCAGCTCGCGCGGATTGCCGGCTGTTCCGCTTACCATTTTCAGAGGATGTTCGCCTACATGGCGGGGGTTCCGCTGTCTGAGTATATCCGCAGGAGGAAAATGTCTCTGGCGGCGGTGGACCTGCAGAGCGGAAAGGAGAAAGTGCTCGACGTCGCGCTGAAATACGGCTACAGCTCGCCGACTGCCTTCAACCGGGCCTTCCAGTCAGTGCACGGAGTGGCGCCGTCCGCGGTAAAAGGAGAGGGCGTGTCCGTGAAATCCTATCCCCGGCTTACGTTTACAGTGATTGTGAAGGGGGTAGAGGAATTGAATTACCGGATTGAAAAGAGAGAGGCATTTCAGATCGTCGGGGTGTCCAGGCCGCTGTTCCGGGAGATTGAGAAGAATTTTGAGATTGTTCCGCAGATGTGGCAGCAGGTAGTGGCCGACGGGACACTGCAGAAGCTGGCAGGCAGGATGGGAAACGAACCGCTGGGACTTCTGGGCGTGAGCGCCTGCAATGACGAGGAGGAATGGAAATACTTCATCGCCGTCGCAGGATCAGGGGCAGAGGACGGGCTGGAGGAGTACCGTATCCCGGCTGCGACGTGGGCGATCTTCCCGGGAGAAGGGACAAACCGTTCGCTCCAGGAGCTGGAACAGCGGATTGTCACGGAATGGCTGCCGACCTCGGGGTACGAGTATGGCAATGCGCCGGATATCGAGGTCTATCTGAACGCAGACCCGGAGCATGCAAAGTACGAGGTGTGGATTCCGGTGGTTAAGAAGGGCGGGGACGCTGCAGATTGACCGGCAGCTGTCGGAGGAAGACAGGTCAGAGAAGAAGACCGAGCCGTCCAAGAGCGGCTGTAGCGAGCTCTTATCAGTGATTGGATCTTAGAGAGATGGGGCGAACTATCAGACAAAAATGCCTGGAGCAACTTGAAAACGAGTGCTCCAGGCATTTTTTGGTCATCTTCGAAGATCAAATAGCCCTCTCTTTTTATAGGGCTCCCTGCCGATTTACAGCACAAGATTTTTGAAGATCAAGAAAACATGGATTGTTTTTGTGGAATTTGTGGTGATTGCGTTGTAGTTTGGTGTGGATCTCTCCGGGAATAGCGGTTCGAAGGGTTACAATGTTGCCGGGAGCGAACGGAAGTGCAAGGTTGTCGTACCTGTGCGGATAATATGCAGGTGCGCGGGCATACTATCCGGGAGTAACTTTTCGCAGACAGAAGAGAGCTGCAGTATAGGAGATACAGGAGACCGGAAAGGAGCTGTGTAGATGGAACGGAACATGCTGAAACGATATCTGATTTTAGTGGCTGTGCTGATTCTGTGCGCGGGGGCGGCATGGCTTGTCACAAATGGAGCGCACGATCCGCATGAGAATGCGGTATTGGCCTATAAAAACACGGAAGAATACCGCATAGCAGAGGCATGCAGGAGGCAAGAGGAACCGGGAAGAGAGATGTTGCGGGCGAAGGAAGAGCAAGGGGCCGAGGCGTTTCGGACAGGAAAACCGCCGGAAATCGAGACAGTGCGGGCGCGGAAAACGCCAGAAGAGGCGTTGCAGACGCGGAAAGCGCCGGAAGCAGAAGTCAGGAGGTGGGAGAGATGGCAGATGTACTCTATCTGAAGATTGACAAGAATGTGCAGGCGAGCGGGGAGCAGGTCTATCTGAGGGAGATCGCCTCCATCAACTGCAGCGCGAAGCCGATCGAGAATAAGGTAAAGACGCTGCGCCTGCCGACTGAGGGAATCAAAGGGCCGGGCCGCTATGTGTTCAGCGTGCTGGACGTGATTGAGACGATCCAGAAAGAGTACCCCTCCCTGGAAATCAACAACCTGGGGGAGGCCGATTTTATCATCACGGTGGAGAAGCCAAGTCCGCTCTCCGATTTCTGGAGCTGGGTAAAGACGGCGCTTGTCTGTGTGCTGGCGTTTTTCGGCGCGGCGTTCTCGATCATGGCGTTCAACAATGACATCGGTATCACGACGCTGTTCGGGGAGCTCTATGAGACCTTTACCGGGACAGAATCGAATGGCTTCACACTGCTCGAGCTCTCCTACTCGATCGGCGTAGGACTCGGCATCCTGATCTTCTTCCACCATTTTGCCAAAAAGCAGGGCGGCAGCGATCCGACGCCGCTGGAAATTGAGATGCGGACGTACGAGGACGACGTGGACACGACGCTGATCGAGTCGGGAAACCGGCGGGAGAAGCATTCGTGAGAGAACAGATAGAAAATTAAATATGGGTACGAGTATGGCTGCCTGGCTTGTTGCACGCGGGAAGAAAGAGAAGAATCACCGGGAGAATATCAAAGCGGATGCCCCAAACGAAGTGTCAGAGAAAGAGAAAGTCGAGTGACCCAAACGAAGTATCTGGGAAAGTGGAAAAGGAGGAGAGCCAGATGGAGCAGTTTCTGGTGGCGTTGGCCGGATTTTCATCCGGTTTTATTGTTGCGGGCGGAGTCGTCGCGCTGATGGTCGGGCTTGGCATCATCACCCGCTTTATCGGAATTTCAAAGACGGCAAAGCACATTGCAGGCGTTGAGGATGCGATATTGCTGGGGGCCGTGATGGGCACAGTCCTGACGACGTATGACCTGAGGCTCCCGGTGGGAGTTTGGATCCTCGGAATTTTCGGCCTGTTTATGGGGATTTTTGTGGGAGGCTGGATCATGGCGCTCGCAGAGGTGGTCAATGTCTTTCCGGTCTATTTTCGCCGCATGGGCATCACGAAAGGGGCGAGCTGGGTGGTGATCACGCTGGCTGTCGGGAAGACGCTGGGAAGTCTGGCGCAGTTCTATATGAGATGGGGCAAGGAATGAAAGAGCCGGGAATGTGTCTGCCTCGATTTACAAATAATTTTTGGAGTGGTAGAATGTGAGAAAGGCAGGAGAAGGAGAGAAGACTGCAGAGGAGTGATTGGCATCCCGTATGAAATATGGGACTGGGAAATTGTCTGTAACAAAAAGAAATGGAATACGGATGATCAAACAGCCGGCAGTCGTTGCAGAGTTGCTGTATTTTGTGAACATTCTTTGAAGAGTGGAGGTCGTTGACTTCTGCTCTTTAAGCGTGTATAAAGGAAGAGATATGGAAGATAGGAGGACGGGATGATGGGAAAACTGAGACTGGCAATTCTTGGCGCGGGGCATATCGCGGAGACGATGGCCACGACGGTGTGTCACATGGAAACTGTGGAGCTCTACGCGGTCGCGGCGCGGGAGGAATCGCGGTCGCGCGCGTTTGCGGAAAAATACGGGGCGAAGCGCTACTACGGGAGCTATGAGGAGATGCTGCGGGACGACCAGGTGGAACTGGTGTACATAGCGACGCCGCACTCGCATCACGCGGCACATGCGAAGCTCTGTATTGAGCACAGAAGGCCGGTGCTGTGCGAGAAGGCGTTTACGACGACGGCTGCGGAGGCCGCAGAGGTGCTGCAGCTCGCGAAGGAGCGGGGCGTGTTTCTCGCAGAGGCAATGTGGGTGCGTTATATGCCGATGTCTGTGATGCTCAGGGAGGCCATCGACGCGGGGAAGATCGGGACGGTGACCGCCCTTACCGCGAACCTCGGGTATTCCGTGTTACATAAAGAGCGGCTGGCGCGGCCGGAGCTCGGAGGCGGCGCACTTCTGGATCTCGGCGTCTACACGTTGAATTTCGCGACGTGGCTGCTGGGCGATGAGCCGGAGCGGATCGAGACGACCGTGGTGCCGCTGGAGGCACAGCGGGATGAAGAAAAGAGCAGTGCGAAGGAGTGCGCAAGGGCTGAGGGAAAGTCCGGAGTGTGCGGAACGGCTGCACAGAGCAACGGCGGAACGTGCGGGGAGGGCACCGCAGAAGCGCGCAGGCTGAAGTACGGAATCGATACCGTGGACAAGCAGGAGATTGTGACGCTTGTCTACCCGGGCGGCGTGGTGGCGTCGCTGTTCAACACGATGGCCGCCGTGACGGACCGCAAGGGCTTTGTCTACGGGACGGAGGGCCATATCGAGGTGGAGAACGTCAACAATTACGAGGAGTTCCGCATCTACAACAATCGGTACGAGCTCGTCGAGACCGTCAGACGCCCGGAGCAGATCACGGGCTACGAGTACGAGGTGGAAGCGTGCAGGCGGGCGCTCGAGGCGGGACAGCTCGAGTGCGAGGAGATGCCGCACGCGCACACGCAGAATATTCTGCGCATAACGGATGCGATCGTAGAGCAGTGGAATGCCAGGTAAGGTCGCGGACAGCGGATGCCAGGTGAGTCCGCGGATCGAAGGAACGGCGGACCGTGAGCCGATTCATTTATAGAAACAAAAAGAAAAGAATTCTCAGAAATGGAGCAGACAGAACATGAAGAGCAGTGAGGAGTTGCGCAGACAGCTGCGCCAGATTGACCACAAGGGCTACAAGGCATATAAGGTGCTGGAGGGAGAATATGAGTTCGGGGCGTACCGCCTGTGCATTGACCATGTGCAGGGCGATCCGTTTGCGACGCCGTCCAGGGTGCGGATTGTCTATAAGAATCAGAGGAATATCCCGCCGGAGCTGTTTGCGGGGGAGCGGCGGAGAGTCGCGGTGGAGGACGCGCTGCTGCGCCGGCTGCACCGGAACCTCTACAGCGTCGTAAAAGGACAGCGCAGGGGCTCGGGCAAGAGTGGGATGGTGACCGCGTGCCGGGTCGGGCAGGAGATCCTGGAGCGCTCGGCGATGCATCTCACAAATCAGGCGGTGGAGGCGCGGATCGAGGTAGGTTTCCCGGCGTTCGGCCGCACGATTGCGGCGGGGGAGCTCGAGGAGCTTCTGTTTGACGTGCTTCCGGAGGTCGCGGACCGGACGTTCCGGCTGCAGCCGCAGCTCAAGCGCGAGCTCGAGACGGCGGCGCACCTTGCGGACGATCAGCAGTATATCCGGGAGGAACTGGTGCGAAGAGGGCTGGCTGCGTTTGTGGCGGACGGAGCCGTGCTGCCGCGCGAGAGCGGAATCTCACAGAAAAAGCTGGAGGGAGCCGTACCGTTCGAGAGCCCGGAGAGCCTCGCGGTCACGCTGGAGCCGCCGCACCGCGGAGCGCTGCGCGGCATGGGAATCCGCCGCGGGATCACGGTGATCACCGGGGGCGGTTTTCACGGGAAGTCGACGCTGCTCAAGGCGCTGGAGCGGGGCGTCTACGACCACATCGCGGGCGACGGCCGGGAGTATGTGATCACGGATGAGAGCGCGTTCAAGCTGCGCGCGGAGGAAGGGCGCAGCATCCACGGCGTGGATATCTCGATGTTTATCAGCAATCTTCCGACGAAGGCAGACACGACGAATTTTACGACGGAAAATGCGAGCGGCAGCACCTCGCAGGCGGCCAACACCGTGGAGGCGCTCGCGGCGGGAAGCCGTGTGCTGCTGATCGACGAGGACACGTCCGCGACGAATTTCATGGTGCGCGACATGCGGATGGCGCAGCTGGTCTCGGACGAGAAGGAGCCGATCACGCCGTTCATCCGCAGGATCCGCAGCCTGTACCGCGATCTGGGCGTCTCGACGATCTTGGTCGCAGGCAGCTCGGGGGATTATCTCTCCGTGGCGGACATCGTTTTGCAGATGGATTGTTATCGCGCGCTGGATGTGACGGAGCGGGCGAAGGCGCTGGCGCAGCCGCTGACCGAGGATGCGGCGCGGCAGGCGACCTGGGTGCGCAAGCGCGTCGGCAAAAAGGAGATCGAGAAGGTGCGCGTGCACGGCTGGGATTCCCTGAGCCTTGACAAGTCGGAGATCGACCTGCGCTACCTCGAGCAGGTCGTCGATGAGAGCCAGACCGCGGCGCTCGGCTACGTGCTGCAGTACGTGCTGCAGCGGCTCGCGGACGGCAAAAAGACAGCCGCTGAGCTCGCGGCGGAGGCAGCGGCGAAGATTAAGCGGGAAGGGATTCTTTCGATGACGCCGAAGAACTACGGCGCAGGCCCGTCAGCGGCGGTGCGCGTGCAGGAGATCCTGGCGTGTCTGTCGCGGTACCGGATGTTGTAGAATACGATTTTAAAATTTCAAAAAAGGATGGATTTCTCCGGAGGATGGTTGTATAATAAAAAAGTTTTTGATTGACCACATCATCACAGTACAGGAGGAAAGTCATGCCAGTAAAATACGTATTCGTAACAGGCGGTGTTGTTTCCGGGCTTGGAAAGGGAATCACCGCGGCATCTCTGGGCCGGCTGCTGAAGGCGCGCGGCTACAGGGTGACCATGCAGAAGTTTGATCCGTATATTAACATCGATCCGGGCACTATGAATCCGATCCAGCACGGCGAGGTATTTGTCACGGATGACGGGGCGGAGACGGATCTCGACCTTGGCCATTATGAGCGGTTTATCGACGAGAGCCTGAACAAAAATTCGAACGTGACGACGGGCAAGATTTACTGGTCTGTCCTCCAGAAGGAGCGCCGGGGCGACTACGGCGGCGGCACCGTCCAGGTGATCCCGCACATCACCAACGAGATCAAGGGGCGCTTCTACCGCGATTATACAAACAAGACAGATGAGACGCAGATCGCGATCATCGAGGTCGGCGGCACGGTCGGCGATATCGAGAGCCAGCCGTTTCTTGAGGCAATCCGCCAGTTCCAGCACGATATCGGACATGAGAACGCCATTTTGCTGCACGTCACGCTGATCCCGTATCTGAAGGCGTCCGGCGAGATGAAGACGAAGCCGACGCAGGCGAGCGTCAAGGCGCTGCAGGGCATGGGGATCTGGCCCGATGTCATCGTCTGTCGCTCCGAGCACCCGCTGGACAAAGGGATCAAGGACAAGATCGCGCTGTTCTGCAACGTTCCGAGCAGCCATGTGCTTCAGAACCTCGACGTGGAATATCTGTACGAGGCCCCGCTCGCGATGGAGCAGGAGCGTCTGGCGCAGGTGGCGTGCGAGTGTCTGAAGCTGCCGTGCCCGGAGCCGGATCTGAGAGACTGGAAGGCGATGGTCGAGGCGCTGCGCACGCCGACACGGGAGGTCGAGGTCGCACTGGTCGGAAAGTACATTTCCCTGCACGACGCGTACATCAGTGTGGTGGAGGCGCTGAAGCACGGAGGCATCGCGAGCCATGCGACGGTGAACATCCGCTGGATCAACTCGGAGGATGTCACCCGGGAAAATGCGGGCGAACTGCTCGGCGGCGTCGACGCGATCCTCGTGCCGGGCGGCTTCGGGGACCGCGGAGTCGAGGGCAAGATTGAGGCGATCCGCTACGCGCGGGTGAATCACATCCCGTTCCTCGGACTGTGTCTCGGCATGCAGCTGGCGATCGTCGAGTACGTGCGGAATGTCGCGGGGCTCGAGGAGGCGCACAGCATCGAGCTGGACCCGCAGACTCCGTACCCGGTCATCGCGCTTCTGCCGGACCAGAACGGGGTGGAGGATATCGGCGGTACGCTGCGGCTGGGCTCCTATCCGTGTGTTCTGGACAAGTCGACGAAGGCATATGAGCTGTACGGGACAGAGGAAATCCATGAGCGCCACAGACACCGCTACGAGGTGAACAACGACTTCCGGAAGGTGCTCGTGGACAATGGAATGACGTTATCCGGACTGTCCCCGGACGGCAGGATCGTCGAGATGATCGAGCTGAAGGAGCACCCGTTCTTCATCGGCACGCAGGGCCACCCGGAGCTCAAGTCCCGTCCGAACCGCCCGCATCCGCTGTTCCGCGGTTTCATCGAGGCAGCGGTCAGGATGCACGAGGACAGGGAAGCGCGGGAAAAATAAGAAGAGCAGAAAGTCAGAGCGCAAAGAGCCAGAGAACAGAAGGCTGGGAACGCTAAAGCAGAGAACAGGAGGCCAGGAGCGCAAAGGGTCAGAGAACAGGAGATCGGGAACGCTAAAGCAGAGAACGGGCCTGTAACGGCAGCAGATACAGGTAAAGCATATATAATATAGAAAGAACGGAAAACGGCATCGATCCGAAGATGATAGTTCACAAATTCGGATCGGTGCCGTTTTTTTCACAATCAGTTGTGTTTGTTATCGCGTATGTTGTCCCTGAGGAACCATTCAAATGTTGTCTGGGAGTATCTGCCCGAGCGCGATCAGTGATGGAACAGCCGGATCCCCGTGAAGGCCATCGCGATGTCGTATTTGTTGCAGGTCGCGATGACGTCGTCGTCGCGGACAGAACCGCCCGGCTCGGCGATGTACTCGACGCCGGACTTGTGTGCGCGCTCGATGTTGTCGCTGAACGGGAAGAACGCGTCAGAGCCGAGCGTCACGCCCTTCATCTGGTCGAGCCATGCGCGCTTCTCCTCGGCCGAGAAGACCTCGGGCCGCTCGGTGAAGACCTTCTGCCATGCGCCGTCCGCGAGCACGTCCATGTAGTCATTCCCGATGTAGACGTCGATCGCGTTGTCGCGCTCTGCGCGTGTAATTTTGTCGGAGAACGGCAGGTTCATGACCTTCGGGCACTGGCGCAGGAACCAGTTGTCCGCCTTCTGACCCGCGAGGCGCGTGCAGTGCACACGGGACTGCTGGCCGGCGCCGATGCCGATCGCCTGACCGTCCTTCACGTAGCAGACGGAGTTGGACTGCGTATATTTTAAGGTGATCAGCGCGATCTTCATGTCACGCTTTGCGCTCTCCGGGATCTCCTTGCGCTCTGTCACAAAATTCGCGATCAGCTCATCATTGATCGGGAGCTCCTGGCGGCCCTGCTCGAAAGTCACGCCGTAGACCTGCTTGTGCTCGATCGGAGCCGGGCGGTAGCTCTCGTCGATCCGGATGACGTTGTAGTTGCCTTTTTTCTTCTGGCGCAGGATCTCGAGCGCCTCGTCGGTGTAGCCCGGCGCGATCACGCCGTCGGACACCTCGCGCTTGATCAGCAGAGCGGTGTCGCGGTCGCAGACGTCGGAGAGCGCGATAAAATCGCCGAAGGAGGACATCCGGTCCGCGCCTCTTGCCCGCGCATAAGCGCATGCCAGCGGGGAGAGCTCGCCCTGATCGTCGACCCAGTAGATTTTTGCCAGCGTCTCGTCGAGCGGAAGGCCGACGGCCGCGCCCGCAGGGGAGACGTGCTTGAAAGAAGTCGCAGCCGGGAGGCCGGTCGCCTCCTTGAGCTCCTTTACGAGCTGCCAGCCGTTAAACGCATCGAGGAAATTGATATAGCCCGGGCGGCCGCAGAGCACCTCGATCGGGAGCTCACTTCCGTCCGCCATAAAAATGCGGGACGGCTTCTGGTTCGGGTTGCAGCCATATTTTAACTGTAATTCATTCATAGTCAGATACCTCTCATTCTCAGATGTTCTTGGTCGGGTGTTCATGCCGCTATTTCTTCTGCCGGGTCGACGTGATCCGCGGCAGAGATCTGTCCGTCAGATCAGTGATTTTTATTTACAATGCGGCTCTCATATTTTCCCGTCGCGATGTCGATAAAGCGGACGAACAGGGAGACCTTGTTGTCCTCGTTCAGGCTGTTCCAGAGCAGCTCGGTGAAGGCGTCGATCTCGTCCGGGATCGCGACCAGCTTCGGCTCGCCCTCAAAGCTCGGCAGCGGATTGCCGTCGCACTGGTAGGTGTGGATGAAATGCCCCTCGCCTGCCACACAGTTGTTGTATGCGAAGGTATAGCGGTTGCAGGCCGCCGGATTGCCGTTGTTGCTCTTTAAGATCGACATTGCATAGCTGTAGGTTCCCTTCTCCACGTGCAGGATGCCGGAGATGCGCGGTGTGTAGTTCGGAGCGTCCGGCTCAAACTCACGGCTGCGCAGAGACTGCTCAAAGGTCAGCTGGTGATCCATTCCCTCATAAATCGTGTCGGTCTGATCTCCGTTTGTCACGATCGTCTTGTTTCCGAGCACGCGGACCGGAGCGTAGATGACGAGACTCGGATCAGTCAGCTTTGCCGGGTCAAAAGCCTGCGTGCGGATGCCCTCACCGTCCTCGACGAAGATCCGGTTGCGGCTGTTCACACTTCTGCCCATGATAAAATAGGCGGTCACAGCCTTTGTGCCGTCCGCGGAACGGCCGATCACGATACCTCTTCCCGGGTAGCTGTTTTCCTTCAGTTCTTTTTCCAGAGAAATCATTTGCATAGGGATCTGTCTCCTTTTCATAAAGATTGAGTTTCCGTGGCCTCTGTGTGAAAAAAACAGAGCCCATACCACGGTCACACATTGGTGCCCAGACGGTCGGCTCTTCTTCGGCCCATACTCCCTGTGGTTATCCCACTTCCGTCAGTCATATGGACATCACCACCATATCATTCTTTTGAAAAAAAATCAACACCTGATTTTCACAGAAATTTTAGAAACATTTTGTTTTTCGGTATTGATTTATGTTTTCCGTATCCTTATAATGAAATAAGCTGTATCGAGGGTGGGTTTCTGCGCCCTGAAAGAGGAGCGGACTGCTGTCCTGGCGGATTCCGGACGGGCTCTTGGATACGGCGCAAATGAGGAGGAAGCTATGGATAATAATCAGCAAAGAGAGAATCGTCCGAACGGAAACGGGCAGGGGCCGAATAAAAATCGATCCGCCCTGATGGCTTTTCTCGGAATTACAGTGCTTGTACTGGTGGTCATGGCGCTGTTCAACAGCATGATGGGCAGTAAGGGTTCGGAGGAGATCTCGTACGACAAGTTCCTGGAATGGCTGGATGCAGGGTATGTCAAGAGTGTGAAGGTGAGCGGCTCTACGATCGAGATTGAGCTGAAGGGCGATGAGCTGCGGGCCGCGATCGGACAGCGCGCCGTGACATACTATACCGGAAATATGGATGACCCGCTGCTCGTGCAGAGGCTGGAGCGGGCCGGAGTGACGTACAACCGCGAGGTCGGAAGCGTGATGGGCGATCTGCTGCTGAACGTGCTGCTGACCTTTGTGCTGCCGCTGGTGCTTTTGTGGGTGGTCTTCGGATTGCTGATGCGCAAGATGGGCGGCGGAGGCGGCGGTATTATGGGCGTCGGCAAGAGCAAGGCGAAGGTGTATGTCCAGAAGGAGACAGGCGTGACCTTCAAGGATGTCGCCGGGCAGGATGAGGCAAAGGAATCGCTGCAGGAGGTTGTGGATTTCCTGGAGAATCCGGGCAAGTACACGACGATCGGAGCGAAGCTGCCGAAGGGCGCGCTGCTCGTAGGCCCTCCGGGTACCGGTAAGACATTGCTGGCAAAGGCGGTCGCGGGCGAGGCAAAGTGCCCGTTCTTCTCGATCTCCGGCTCGGACTTCGTCGAGATGTTTGTCGGTGTCGGCGCGTCGCGTGTGAGAGACCTGTTCGAGGAGGCAAAGAAAAATGCGCCGTGCATTATCTTTATAGATGAGATCGACGCCATCGGAAAGAGCCGTGACAGCCGCTACGGCGGAGGAAATGACGAGCGTGAGCAGACGCTGAATCAGCTGCTCGCGGAGATGGACGGTTTTGACACGTCGAAGGGACTGCTGGTGCTGGCCGCGACGAACCGTCCGGAGGTGCTGGACCAGGCGCTGCTGCGTCCGGGGCGTTTTGACCGGCGGATTATCGTAGACCGCCCGGACCTCAAGGGGCGCGTGGATGTCCTGAAGGTGCACTCGAAGGATGTCAATATGGATGAGACGGTGGATCTGGACGCGATCGCCCTGGCGACGTCCGGCGCGGTGGGATCGGATCTGGCGAATATGATCAACGAGGCCGCGATCCTCGCGGTCAAGAAGGGGCGCAAGGCAGTCTCCCAGAAGGATCTGTTTGAGGCGGTCGAGATCGTGCTGATGGGCAAGGAGAAGAAGGACCGCATCCTGAGCCAGGAGGAGCGCCGGATCGTGTCGTACCATGAGGTCGGCCACGCGCTGGTCAGCGCACTCCAGAAGGACTCGGAGCCGGTGCAGAAGATTACGATCATCCCGCGGACGATGGGCGCGCTCGGCTATGTCATGAACGTGCCGGAGGAGGAGAAGTACCTCAACACGGAGAAGGAGATCCGCGCGATGCTGGTCGAGTTCGTCGGCGGACGTGCGGCGGAGGAGATCGTGTTTGACACGGTGACGACTGGTGCTGCGAATGATATCGAGAAGGCGACGCGGATTGCCCGCGCGATGGTGACGCAGTACGGAATGTCGAAGCGCTTCGGCCTGATGGGCCTCGAGGTGCAGGCGAACCAGTACCTGGACAACCGCCCGGTGATGAACTGCTCCGAGGCGACGGCAGCGGATGTCGACACGGAGGTCATGGAGATCCTGAAAGCGTCGTACGAGGAGGCGAAGCGCCTGCTCACCGAGCACAGGAAGACCTTGGATCAGATCGCAGAGTTCCTGATCGAGAAGGAGACGATCACGGGCAAGGAGTTCATGAAGATCTTCCACGAGGTCGAGGGAATCCGCGAGGAGCCCAAGGCCCCGACCGGCCGTGTAAATGAGCGCCCGGCGGATGAGACGGCAGCGGAAGCGCCGGCCGAAACGTCAGCCGGAAATGCGATTGAGACAGCTTCCGGGACAGCGCAGGAGTCATCCGTCATCGAACTGTCCGGCCCGATAGCAGAGAATGCGCAGGAGGAGCCGGAGACGGCGAGAGAGTCAGCAGACCAGCCGGAAGCAGTGGCAGACGAGATCACGGAGCAGCCGGAAGTGGTGGCAGATGAGATCAGGGAGCAGCCGGAAGCAGTGGCAGACGAGATCGCGGAGCAGTCGGAAGCAGCGGTGGATGAGATCGCAGAGCAGCCCGAAGCGGCGACAGGTCAGCGTCAGCCCACAGAGCAGGTGACAGCAGAAGAGGTGTCAGATCAGTCTGCGGAGTAGCTGAAATCGAAGCAGCGCAGACGGCGCAAGACGGACGGACAAATAACAGGCCGGGCGGATGATAACTGCCCGGCCTGCATTTTTGCGAATATTAACTTTTATTAAGATTTCCAAAAGAAAGTTGTATTCTTATATTGAATATGGTATGGTTACAAAAGTGTGTCGGTGAATCCATTGCTGTAATTCATTCATCTGTTCTGCATCGCAAAAGACAGTACAGCGCACAGGATTCACCGACAGAAAAAGCACCGCGCCCAGCACGGCGTGCGTGCAAAGAGGTAGAGGTGATCTGTTGAATATTTTACATGAGATAAGGGCACATGCACAGCAGCACCCGGCGCGGGAGGCGATTCGATGCGGGGACCGCGTGATAACGTACGGCGAGCTGTGGGAGTATTCCGGGCGGCTGGCCGCATGGCTGGACGAGACCTGCCGGGGAAGGAAGGACCCGGTGGCCGTGTACGGGCATAAGAACCCGTGGATGCTCGTCTGTTTTCTGGGCTGTGTGCGGTCGGGCCGCGCGTACTGCCCGATCGACTGCTCCGTCCCCACGGCGCGGGTGGAGATGATTCTGCAGGCGCTGCCGTCGGAGGTGGTGCTGACGACGGAGCCACTGGAGGCAGCCGCCGGGCAGAAGCAGATAACAGAGCTCGCACAGCTTTGTGTAATTGCCGGAGCGCAGAACCCTGATGCATGGGAAAATGCAGCGCAGGATCCGGATGCGCGGGGAAATGCAGCGCAAAGCTTCGCTGTGCCGGAAGATGCAGCGCAAAGCTCTGGCGTGAGAGAATGCGCCGGGCGATCCGCAGAGGATGAGTCCTCCCGCTGGGTGAGCGGGGAGGAAACCTTCTATATTATCTTTACGTCCGGGAGCACCGGCACGCCGAAGGGTGTGCAGATTTCTGCGGACTGTCTGAACCATTATCTGGACTGGTCCGTCGGGCTTGGCAGCAGCGCCGGGGAAAAGCGCGGGCAGGTCTTTTTGAATCAGGCGCCGTTTTCATTCGATCTCTCTGTCATGGATCTGTATACGTGCCTTGCGAGCGGAGGGACGCTGTACTGCCTGGAAAAAGCGGTGCAGTCGGATTACCGCCTTCTGATGCAGGCGCTCGAGACGTCCGGTGCGGCCGTCTGGGTGTCGACACCGTCCTTCGCCGAGGTCTGCCTGTCGGAGAAATCCTTCTCGGCGGAGCGGATGCCGCAGCTGGAGGTATTTCTGTTCTGCGGGGAGACGCTGGGGAACCGCACGGTGCAGCGGCTGCAGGAGCGCTTCCCGAAGGCAAAGATTGTCAATACATACGGTCCGACGGAGTCGACCGTGGCGGTGACCGGTGTGCTGGTCACGCCGGAGCTGGCCGGATCTGTGGAGCCGCTTCCGGTCGGAGCGGCAAAGCCGGGGACCGTCATCGAGATCTGGGACGAGAGCGGACATGTGTTGCCCGACGGGGAAAAGGGCGAGATCATCATCCTCGGCGACACGGTGAGCACGGGATACTACGGGCAGCCGGAGCTGACAGCGCGGAAATTTTTCACGGTTGGAGGTGCTTCTGCCGCGGATGCGGGATGCGGAGATTACGAGGAGTCTTGTGAACTGGCTCCGGAGTGCGGCGTGCATGGCGCAGCGGATGAGAGCATGAGCGTGCGGAACGGGCTGCGCGGCTACCACACGGGCGACAAGGGCTACCTGGAAAACGGCATGCTGTTCTACTGCGGGCGGATCGACCTGCAGGTGAAGCTGCACGGCTACCGGATCGAGCTGGAGGATATCGAGAACAATATCCGCAGGCTGCCGGGCGTCGAGCATGTGGTGGTGCTGCCGAATGAGAGGGACGGCAAGGTGAAGAGCCTGACCGCCTACGTGGTGGAGTCGGAGCTGCCTGCTGAACAGAGGGCGGAGGCCGCCGAGCTGAAGAAGGGGTTGCTCGCGTTCGTGCCGGACTATATGGTTCCGAAGAAGTTCGTCTTCCTCGCGCAGATGCCGATGACGAACAATGGAAAGGCAGACCGGAAGCGCCTGGCCGCTGAGCTGGGCCGGGGCGGAGGAAACGGCAGATGAGTTACTATGAGGGACTTGCGTTTTTTCTTTTGCTGACTGTGGCGCTGGTGGTTGCGGCAGTGCTGGGGACACTGGAGCTGTCTCTGAAATGGTACGGGTTTGCGGTATCGCTCCTGTATGTCGGGCTGGTATTTGCCGGCAGCCCGACGGGATTTGCGTATTTTCTGTTTTTCTGTGTCTGGTCTGTCGGGCTGGTGAAGGGTTATCTGGCGATACGCGCGAAGAACGGCAGAAAAGAGCGGATCTACCACGTCTTCGTGCTATTGTCGCTGCTGCCGCTCGTGCTGTGCAAGGTGTCGCCGCTGTTCGAGCTGAATCTGTTCGGGTTTGTCGGGATCTCCTATCTGACGTTCCGCGTGGTGCAGATGATCATCGAGATCTATGACGGGGTAATCAAGGAAGTGTCCGTGGCGGAGATGGCCGCGTTCCTGGTGTTCTTTCCGAGCTTCAGCTCCGGGCCGATCGACCGCAGCAGGCGGTTCCTGGCCGATCTGAACCGGCGGCTGCCGCGGGAGGAGTACCTGGAGCTGTGCGGAAAGGGAATCTGGAAGCTGCTGCTGGGCGCGGTCTACAAGTTTGTCCTTGCGGCCTTTGCGTACAAGGCGATGGGGTATCTCGAGACCGGCACGGCCTGGTATCACTGGGTCGGATACGCATATGCATATGGGATGTACCTGTTTTTCGATTTTGCGGGCTACTCGCGGATGGCGGTCGGAAGCTCCTACGTGCTTGGAATCGAGACGCCGGACAATTTTAACCTCCCGTTTATCAGCAGAGATATCCGGGAGTTCTGGGACCGCTGGCATATCACGCTGTCCCACTGGTTCCGCGATTTCGTGTTTACGCGGTTTGTGATGTACAGCTCGAAGAAAAAATGGTTCTCGAGCAGACTGCAGCGCGCATGCGCCGGATTTTTTGTGGACATGGGGATCATGGGGCTGTGGCACGGCATCACGCCGTCGTACATTTTATACGGCCTGTACCACGGGCTTCTGCTGGCGCTGACGGAGACGTATCAGAAGAAATCAAAATTTTACAAGAAAAATAAGAACCAGCGGTGGTATCAGATCGCATCCTGGGCGGTGACCATGCAGCTCGTGATGTTCGGTTTCTTCCTGTTTTCCGGGAAGCTGATGGAGCTGATCGCTGGGTGAGGCGGCAGTGAAAGCGATGAATAGAAAGGAGTCATACGTATGAGAGAGGAAGTATTGGATTTGCTCGCAGAGATCTGTGAGGATGACGTGGTGAAGGAGGATCCGGAGACGGAGCTGTTTGAGTCGGGACTGCTGGACTCGCTGGGCTTTGCGGAGTTCCTGGTGGAGCTGGAGGATCAGTGCGGGATCGTGATTTCCCCGTCTGAGGTGGAGCGCCCGGATATCAACACGCCAGAGAAGATTCTCGCGCTGGTGGAAGCAAGGAGATAGCCGTGAGACGAGTAAAGGCATTTTTGACGGCGCTCGTGCTGTTTCTGCTGACGGTCGGCGGCTGTCATCTGTACATCCGGGACAAGGCTGTCATAGAGGACAGGGCGTCGTTCGGGACGTTTCCGAGCGAGGAGAAGGGGAAGCTGCGCGTCGCGCTGACGGAGAACCTGAGTGAACAAGGCTTTCCGGTCTTCGGCTCCTCGGAATTTCAGCACGGGACGGACACGCCGTACCACCCCGCGCAGGTCTTTGCGGGCAGCGACTTTGAGCCGATGCTGATCGGGGCGGGCTACTATCAGTCCCTGAGCCACGCGGTCACGCTGGCTTCGATTGAGGAGGACATGGAGATCCGCAAGGCGGTGCTGATCCTGTCGCCGCAGTGGTTCCGCAAGACGGGGGTCGTCGACCAGGCGTACGCGTCGCGCTTCTCGGAGACACACTACGCGGCGGCGATGGCGAATGGAGCGTTGAGCGACGAGACAAAGCAGTACATCTCCGACCGCACGCAGAAACTGCTCGGCGTGGACGAGAAGACGCAGAAGCGGGTGCGGCGGTACGACGAGGTGCTCTGGAAGAAGACCGGCGGCTGGCTCGAGTCCGTGCGCCTGCAGGGCTGGTCGACGTTTCTGCACGAAAAAGAGCTGTTCGAGACGATGCTGCTTGGCCGGTCGAAGGAGCTGCGCACAGCGCAGGAGAGGCGGGTGGCCGGGGAGACTGCAGCGCGGGATGGCGAAGATGCGGCGCAGAGTGGCGAAGACACAGCGCAGAGCAGCGGGAACACGATGCAGAGTGGAGAAACCGCAGCGCAGAATTACCCTGCAGCCCCAGACTGGAATGCGCTGCTCGCGCTGGCCGAGGAGCAGGGCGAGGTGTACAATCAGAATCCGTTCTACATGAATGACGATTACTACAAGCGGCTCGAGCCGCATCTTCCCGCGAAGAAGGATATGAACAGCGATGCGGTCAAGGGTTACCAGACGGGGCCGGAGTTTGACGACCTCGCGTGCTTCCTGCAGGTGTGCCGGGAGCTCGACATTGAGCCGATGCTCGTGATCGTCCCCGTGAACGGCTACTACTATGACTTTACCGGGTTTCCGAAGGAGGCGCGGCAGAAGTATTACGAGAAGGTACGCGGCGTCGCCGGAGAGTACGGCGCGCGGATCGCGGATTTTTCCGATCAGGAGTACACAAAGTACTTCTTCGAGGACCGCGTGCACCTGGGCAAGAAGGGCTGGGTGATGGTAAATGAAAGCATTTATGAATTTTATAAAGAAGCTTGACGAGCGGCCCCGGCTGCAGTTCGCGCTGCAGACACTCGGCTTCTACGCGCTGATGATGATCCTGTTCCTCTATTTTATGAGCGCAAACCTCTCGAGCGCGCCGAAGTTTGTGTATTCGCAGTTTTGAGGGGGCTCCTTGCTCCTGTTCACAGCCGCAGGGCGTGAAGAGCAGGGATGGATGATGTATCAACAAGGTTATTGACATAAATCAGCTGGCTGCATATAGTAATAGTAGAAGGGAAATGATTCCCTCTGTAAAATATTGTTCGCTTCCTGTTATGCGGCTTATAAATGTTCAGGATCACAAATATTGTTCGCTCCCCGATATGCGGCTTATAAATGTTCGGGATTAAAATGTTTGTAGCGCTCTGTCAAAAGGCAGGGCGTTATTTTTTGCGCTTTTTATGGAGACAGTCTTCCCTATTGCAGAATGAAATGCTATAATTTTGTAGTTCTTCCACGAAGGAAAAATGTGAATAGGAGCCGGGAGGAGTAGTCGGATGTTTACGATTTACATTTTGGACGATGAGAGAATGGATCTGGAGAAGGAGAGGCGGATCACGGAGGACTATTTTCAGCGAAAAGGGTTGGAATGCCGGGTCGAGGCGTATCAGGATGCCAGGTGGCTGCTTGGCGATATCGCGGCCCAGAAGTATGATATGTATATACTGGATGTGGAGATGCCGCAGCTCTCAGGACTTGAAGTGGCGCGGGAGATCCGGAAATATTATCCGGATCCGGTGATTATTTTTGTCACAAATTTTGTCGACTACGCGGTGGAGGCGTATGAGGTGAACACCTACCGCTATATTCCAAAGGAAATCCTGCAGGAGAAGCTGACGGAGGCGTACGACGCGCTTCTGCCGCAGATTTTGGAGCAGGAGAAGAAATACTACATTATCGAGAAGAAGGCAGATGTAGAAAAAATAAATTATGAAGATCTTTTTTATCTGAAAAAGGACGGCAGATATACCGTGCTCGTACATCGGCACGGGGAGAGCCGCGTTCGAAAATCTATGGCAGATGTAATGCATGAGCTGGATTCCCCGGAGTTTATCGTCATTAATAAGGGATATGTGGCCAATATCCGGCACATTATGAACCTGAAGGATCACCTGATCCTGATGCGGGACGGCACAAAGCTGCCGGTGGGAGCTCCGCGTCTCGGGCAGGTAAAGCAGGAAATTGTGGAATACTGGAGGCGTTAGCATGGTACTGGCATTGCATACGCTGAGCATTTGCTTTGGGACAGGGCTGAATGTCTGGATTTTTTCGAAAATGTTTCCGAAAAAGGAAAACTGGTGTTGGAAGGAGATACTGTGTGAAGTAATTTTAGGAATATTATTTTTGCTTATCATTTTGCAGATTTTTGTGAAGAATATGTCAACGGCAGTGAAAGGGGTCTTTTTTTTCGCCTGGATCAGCGGCATATTATTTTATCGGTATGGGGTAGAAAACAACAAAAAGGGAAATAAATATGCGGCTGTTTTAAATAGCGTAATACTGTACCTGGAATTTGGGCTGAGTGCAGGTCTTTTGATGTGGAATGCGTGGACTAGCTATATTTCTGTTCCAGCGATAATGCTGGGGAATATTTTCATGCCTTTTTTCCTTTTTAGATATTTCCAATGCAGCTGGTTTCAAGGTTATCTTTGGACATTGTTGTATGAAGCGACTGTTGAGATTATAAAAGGAACATACATGGTCTACATAGGTGGAGTCGAAAGTAGAACGATTCTGGAGGTAAATGTATCCGGCAGATTACAAACTGTAGATGCTGTAGTATTTGGCTTCGTGATCTATGCAGCAATAGGGGCATTGGTCTGCTATTTCAAGTTGTGCCCAATACTAAAAAAAGCGTTATGTGAGCATAAAAGATTCATACTCTTGCTTGCGCTGACAGAGTGTTATCTGCTGGATTTTTTTACGGATCTGGGAAAGGATGGATTTGACAGCGGAGATATTGTTCAGGTATTGATCATAACGATCATCGTGGTCGTGGCGCTTCTGATGCTGGTGGTGGGAATGTTCAAGAGGTCGGTCGAGGCGGAGAAAAGGCTCCTGGATGTGCGGAATGACGCGGTGGAGCAGCAGTACGTGGAGCTGAGGCGTGCCTACGAGCAGAACCGCTGTCTGATCCACGATGAAAAGCACCGGATGCAGTATATCGAGGAGTGCCTGGCGCACCGGGACATCGAGCGGGCGTCTGCATTTCTGAGGGAGTACCGGGAGAAGCTGCAGGCGAATGCGAGGCGCGCGTGGACGGGACTTCCGACGCTGGACTTTATCATCAATATGAAAAGCCGGAGGATGGAGGAGTTGGCGATCGCGTTCCGGCTGTCGGCGGAGGTGGACAGCGTACCGTTTTCGGATGCGGATCTGGTGGTGCTGCTGGGAAATCTGTTTGACAACGCGATGGAGGCGGCGCAGAGATGCCCGATGGGGCAGCGGAGCATTGAGCTGCAGATGAAGAGCGCGAACGCGATGTTTCTGCTTATCATGGAGAACACGAGCGCGAGCGCGCCGTCTCAGAAGAAGGGCCGGTTCCTGACGTCAAAGGCGGAGAAGGAAAATCACGGTTGGGGAATTGAGAGCATCCGCCACATCGTGCAGAAGTATGGCGGGGAGATCGATTTCTCGTACGACGCGTCGAAATTCCGGGTGTGGATCATGGTTGGCTGCACGGATGGGGAAAATCCGGAAATGGCTTTTAAGGAAACGTCTGCCAAATGAGTGAAAAAATGGGAGGTTGAGGAGCTTTATTCTCGCGGACAATGAGCCAGGTAGCCATGCCTGCATGATATTTGGCGGCTGCCGTGGGGGATTTGGCTTTTGCTGAAGGAGGCGTGGATATGGCACTGGTATTGCATATACTCAGCATTCGCTTTGGAACATGGCTGACTATGAGGAAAACAGCAGGTGATTGATAACAGATGAAATCAGACGACTACATTTCTAAGATATCTGAGATGTGGTCGTTTTTTTTGCTGCCAAAGCGCTGTATTGTCTGCTGCCGGAAAAATGATTGACAGATAAAAGCAGATAAAGGACAGTTTCGAAATAAACGCATAAAACGTGATACGATACGGACGGGGCTCTGACATGCTCCGCAGGTTCTGTACATTTCAGTTCAGGATATATGATTGAAAAATCAAGGGAAAAAGAGGTTTCCCTTAACCGTTTCTTTGTGCCTGCGGAGTATAATTGGAGAAAAAGGAGCTCAAAAATCGTGGAGAGGAGGAACGCTATGCGCGGGAGCTAGAATTCTTTCGAGCGCGGCTGCCTGGCTTGCGGCCAGCAGGAATGAATAGAAAAAAGAGAGACGCGGACAAAAACAGCAGGAACTGTTTTGCCGCGGGAAAGGAATTGTATCACAGTATGAACGGAAAGTTATGGAAAACGGGAGCGCTGATGTTCGCGGGGGCTGCGGTAGTTTCGGGGGCAGCTCTGACAGGAATGGCGAAAGGAGCACAGGAGCTCTGGGAGTATGAGCTGGTGTCGGATGAGCAGGACAATCAGATCTACGAGTTTGAGGAGCTGTCTCTGACGGTCCCGGCGAAATGGGAGGGAAAGTACGAGGTCATCCCGACCGATGACGACGGCGTCTATTTTTCGTCTGTCGCGATCCGCAATGAGTATCCGGCGGAGCGGCGTCTGCCGTACATCGGGGAGCTGTTCGCGGTGAACCGCTGCGAGGACTACAGCTTTATGGATCTGCCGATGTGGACGACGGTCCTCGGGAGCAGCGACGACTACATCTATTATTTGAGCCTGTTTCAGGGAGATGTGCGCTACGGGAGCTCTGAGGAGGCCTCCGAGGAGTGGCTCGCGATGAGCGAGGACATCGACTGGATCGTAGAGAATGCCGAGGTCACGAATCCGGGCGGCGGCTTTGTCGACATGGAGGAGTTCCTCGGCGGGGACGAGGATGGAACGGAGACTCCGGGAGATTCGGAGTATATTCTGGCGGACAGCTCGGAGGAGTACCTCGAGGAGAGCGATCTCGAGGGCATGAGCGCGGCGGATATGCAGATGGCGATCAATGAGATCTACGCGCGGCATGGCCGCAAGTTCGCCACGAAGGAGATCCAGAAGTATTTTGATGCGAAGTCGTGGTACAGCGGGACAGTGGAGCCGGCGAAGTTTGATCCGGCCTCGCTGAATGCGTGTGAGAATGCGAATGTGGCGCTGCTGCTCCGGTGCATGAGCGCGCTGCCGAGCGCATCCGGCACGTTCTCTGGCAGTACGGGAAGCGCGGCGTCAGGCGCGTCTGCGTCCGGATCCGGCTCGTCGTTGTTCGGCTCCCTGGGTGCGGGCAGGAAAATGGTGGCGACCGACACGGTGAATATCCGCAGCAAGGCGTCTACCTCCGGCGTCGTGATGGGGATTGTCCCGCAAGGCTGCAGCGTCGAGGTGACCGGCAGCACGTCAGACGGCTGGGTGCCGGTGCGCTACAACGGAATCAAGGGATACGTCAGCGAGCAGTATCTGACGGCGTCGGGCGCAGGCCAGACTTCATCGGGCCAGAGCAGCGTGTCGGACGCGGGTCAGACTTCATCGGACCAGAGCAGTGTGCCGGGTGCGGGGCAGGCCTCATCGGGCGCAGGAACGGGCAGTGCGTCAGGCGCGTCGGGCGCAGGCGCAGGCAGCGCGGCGAGTTCGTCGGGCGCGGGTCAGAGCAGCACAGGAGACTCGGCGAATGACAGCGACGGGGCAGGTTCTTCTGCGCGCGTGTATGAGGGAGGCTATTATGAGTCTGCCTGCTTCGAGTGCCTCATGCCGGAGGAGCTGCCGAATTATTACGTACTCGAAATCACGGGGGTCACTGAGGACTCGTTTAATTTCAGCATTGTTCAGCTTGACCGCATGACGTACGCTGTGTTGCAGACGGTGCTCACAGGAACGGCGACGATGACGGAGGACGGCACCGGAGCAGTGTACGAGGGGGCAAACGGCGACGTGTACTTCAGTTTCCCGAACTACCACAACGCCTACCCGGATGTCACGGATATCGAGGTGTCCGGCGTGGATGAACTGGCCGGGAAGGTCATGGTCAACAATGGTGTGCCGGGACACGAGTTCAACTGAGGAGAGCAGAGCGTTATCTGGTCTGTTGTTTACAGATCTGGCGGCTGACGCCGCAGGATCAAAGCAGCCCGGCCGATAGTCGGGCCCGGATAGGAAAAGCGGAGCTGATGCAGACGCGGATGAATGGATCATCTTGCGGAGCATCGGCTCCATTTTTGCGCTGCAGATTACATATTGTAGTGTGATAAAGGGGCCCGAAATCTGAAAAAGGCGCAAAAATGCGGCAATGAGGTGAGAACGGTAGTTCGAGTGATTTAACACTTTTTTAATAGCATTTTCGAGGGCAGGGTAGTATACTGTGTTTAACAATAAATTTAGCGTATTTTTCCGGCAGAGACAGATTGAAGTATGGGTGCAAAAAAGAATGGAAATTCGGGCGTGAAGTTCCGGGATTGTTTCATCGAATGGAGGGAGGCACCGGATATGTATAGGGCAATAGATTTATCAAGATACATTGTCTCAAAATGCATTAGAGACAGGCATCCCATCAGTAATTTGCAGCTTCAAAAAATCTTGTATTATATTCAGAAAGACTTTTTGAATCGAGGAGATGCTGCTTTTTCAGATGATATTGAGGCATGGCCGTTTGGACCGGTGGTTCCTAATGTTTATTACCATTATTGCGGCTATGGAGCTATGCCTATCACATCATCTTACGGAGAGGCTGATATTGCATATGATGACAGAAAGGTTGTGGACTCAATTGTTGAGAGCAAACGGGTGTTGGATCCGTGGGTCATGGTAGCTGAGACTCATAAGGAAAATGGAGCATGGTATCAGACATATCATAATCGCTCAGAAAATGGTAAGGTTATCTCTTGGGACCTGATAAGGATGGTGGGATAGCGAGTGATATCACCGACGGAAATACAGCAAAGAAAAGAATTTTGTGATATTTTATTTTCATTGGCGGATTCTCAGGAACTTCTTCAGGAGGTTCCCGACCGCATAAAGATGTATAAACGTCTTGAGGCGCTTTATGATTCGGACCAGCCTGAAAAACAGTTCAGGCATTTTTATTCTGATATTTTTTCGGTATTAACGCAAATTCAGCAAAATCCCGATCGGGGTGATATCAACATTCTCGGACAAAATTTAGATGTGATTCGAAAAGGCTACCAACCTAGGAATAAATCACTGGATGGTACCAGGATCATTGACATTAGTGATTCGATCAGAAAATTATACGATCATGTAAATCTTGATATTGCGAGAATATCATATTCAGATGCGGCGGACAGAAAAATTTCGGGCGAGTCTTCTCTGGAAAATCTTCAGGCGGAGATTCGTTCGGTTCAGAGCGAATTGAAAGATAATTATAACGCTACGAAAAAGAATATGGCGGAAGTTGAAGAAAAGCTGGAGAATTCGCAAAAGGAGTATATCGCAATTCTTGGCATATTTGCCGCTGTTGTTCTCGCTTTTACAGGGGGGATTGCCTTTTCAACATCAGTGCTGAATAACATAGCGAAGGTAAGCGTTTATCGTACGATTGCGGTCTCTCTGGTGATTGGCCTGGTACTGCTTAATATTGTATTTGGGTTATTTTATTATATTAATTCGCTGGTTAATAAAGAGAAAAAAATAAAACCGTTGATTGTTTCTGATGTCATGATCCTGATGCTTCTTGTCGCAACGGTGTTTGCCTGGAGTTTTGGATGTGTTGAAGATAGAAATAAGAGGATTAACGATCGAATGAATCCGATAACAGAATACTATGAGGAAGAATCGAAAGAGAGAACCGAACGCGATGTACCTGTAAAAGAAATCCGGCCTGCTGCCTTTTCGATAGAGGCAGCAGGCCGGATGTTTTTCATTATTCTGCAGCCGTCACTGCAGTGATGTGCGGGTTTGCGCCCTCGTACCAGTACAGGAAGCCCTCCATGTCGATCACATCGCCGACCTGCAGCTCGGTCACTGCCTTGTACACATCGGTGGTGTTGTCGCACAGATAGGACTCTACCAGGAAGGTGTAGGTCTCACCGTTCAGGGATACGTTGAAGTACAGGTCGCTGCCGTCCTCGCCGGAGCCGTCGTAGTTGTAGAGGAATGCTGCCTCGTTGCCGTCGGCATCGGTGCTCGGCTCCACGGTCATGCCCTTGAAAGCGACGAACTCGTTCTGGTGCTGGATCAGCTCGTCGGTGCCGAGCAGCTCTGTGACATCCAGGATCGGAGCGATGTACTCGCCCTCCTCGATCTCAAAGGTAGCGTCCGTGATCTCAACCTCGCCGGACCACTCAGACTTGTAGCCTGTTACCTTGATCTTGGTGCCCGGGACGAGCTTCTCATAATCCTCCTCGGAGCAAGCCATGTTGTAGAGGAAGTAAGCGCCGTCCTTGTCCTGGGTGTAGACGGTAGCCTGATCCTCCCACCAGGACTGCTTTGCCTGTACGTAGGTCTCGACCACGACCTCAGTGTCGAGCTTAGCTGCAATGTACTCGTCATAGGTCATGACGCCCTCGGATTTTACATCCGGCTCAACTTCGGTCTCAGCAGCCTCGGTCACAGCCTCTGTAGCAGCCTCGGAAGCCGCCTCTGTGGACTCCTCAGCAAATGCGCTGCAGGAGAGGGAAAGCGTAAGGGAAAGTGCCATCAGTAATGCAAGTTTCTTTTTCATAAAGAACTCCTTTCTTCGGACAGCCGCACCGTCCTGCAGGGCGGATGCGGAGATCCAGAACCTTTTTCCTGAAAAATGTATCCGTTCGACGGATCAGTACCATTATACTCTAAATCCCTCAGAAATCAATGGGAAGGATCAAATTTCCATTTTTCAATGGCCGCCGTCACGATTCCCGGAGCGGCCTGCCTTTTTCTGCCTGACGGCTTGCCGCAGCAGATACACAAGGATCACCGCCCAGGTGGCCGCAAGCGCCGCGAGCAGCACCCTGGAGGCGGCAGGCAGCGGGCCGAGCTCGGCCTTCCCGGATGTGTCGGAGGTGATCTGGTCGAGGTGGCAGAGGCTGGTAGTGTCGCTGTAGAGTTGCTCGATAAACGCGTCGTCGACCGTCTTTTTCCGGCGGACGGATTTGGTGACGGTCTCGATCAGCTGGCCGGCGGCATCGCGCAGAGAGGCGGAGCCGTTGAATACCGGCGTCACAAAGGTGCTGTCCACATGGTCGAGCAGCAGCCGGGAGGCCTTGATTTTCACATCGTAGTAGGTGCTGTTGTCCTCGCCGCAGCGGGAGAGGTAGTCCGTGTAGGCGTCGGAGGCCTGCGCTCTGGCGGTGACGGGGACATAGCCCTCGGTCTTCGCGTAGGCGATCTGGACCTCGTCGGTCAGTAGATACTGGGTGAAAAGCCACGAGGCGAGCACCTCCTGCGGATCGGCCTTGTTGAAGACGCAGATGGAGGGGCCCTGGGAAATCATCTGCGGGTGCTCCGTGTCATACTGCGGAATCATCATGACCTCGGTGTCAAAATCGACGAGCGCTTCCTCGCTGATGTCGGAGAGCGGCGCGTCTGTCCCCATCCAGGTCGCGCCTGCGGTGGAGTCAATCGCAAAAATGCACTGCCCGGCGTTCAGAAAGTTCGCCGGATAGCTGGAGATCTTGAAGGTAGAGAAAGCCCCGCTCTTCGCATGTCCGGCGATCTCGTAGAGCAGATCTGTGGTGGTCTCGTTGAAGAGGTCAATCTCTCCGCCGTCGGTGGAGTATCCGGCGCCCTTCTGGCGCAGCGACTGGATCATCATGTTGTCGGTCGACTTGTAGATAAACGGAATCATGACCTCCTGGCCGTTTACGGCGAAGGTTCCGTCCGCATTTTTGGCCGTCGCGGCCTCGGAGACCTCCCAGACGAAATCCCAGGTCAGCGTCTCGGGCAGCGTGTAGCCGAGCTTTTCTACGAACGTCCGGTTGACGTAGCAGGCCTCGGTGGAGCGCATGAACGGGACGGCATAGTAATGTCCGGCGAACGAGCATTCCCCGAGAAAACGGTCGATCAGCTCCTCCGGCGCCGGGGAGTCGAAGGCGAGCTCGCTGCCCCCGAGGCCGTACTTTTCATCGGTAAAGAGATCGTCGAGCGGCGCTACGGTCTGGGCCCCGGTCAGGTAGGTCGCGATGTGATCCGGGTAGGTGATGCACACGTTCGGGGTCGTGTCCGTTGCGATATTCGTGATGACGTCGTTGTAGATTTTGCCGTAGTCGGTGTAAAGGCGCAGGTTGACCGTGATGTTCGGGTACAGCACCTGAAACTCCTCGATTGCCTTTTTGTAGATGTTTGCCTGCGTCTTATTTGTGTCATTTTTCGCCCAGAAGGTGATCTCGTAATCCTTCGAGGTGTCAAAGGACTCCGGGATTGCGAAGGCGCTCCGGTCGGACGAGCCGTGGCAGCCCGCAAGCGACAGGGCGGTGAGCATCGCGGCGAGCAGGCAGAGTCCGCGGGACATTTTTCTGCGAAGCGTCTGCCCGCCGGAAACCGGCTTTGGGCCCGTGGATGCTTCGCGCCGGCCTTTGCCGAGGTTGCATAACTGTCTCATCCCTTGGTCCCTCCTCTCGATACGCCCTCCATGACTTTGCCGCGGAACAGGAGAAACAGCGCGATCAGGGGAACGGAGATGACGACGACAGCCGCCATCATCGCGGGAATATTTTCCCGCCCGAAGCCGTTTTCCCGGATCTCCTGGATGCCGTTCGACACGAGATAGTAGCCGGGATCGTCCGTGATCAGCCGCGGCCAGACGTAGGAGTTCCAGCACTCGATGACCTTGAGGATCGTGACGGTGATCAGCGTCGGGCGGCAGATCGGGATCAGGACGCGGCAGAGATACTTGAGGTCCGAGGTGCCGTCCACCTTCGCGGCGCGGTACAGCTCGTCAGGCACCTGCTCGAAGTTCTCCTTGAGCAGATAGATGTAGAAGACCGAGGTCACCGACGGCAGGATCAGGCCCGGAAACGTGTTGCGCAGGTCGAGGTTCGTGATGGTCACGAAGTTCGTGATGATGACCAGCTCGTTCGGGATCATCATCAGGGAGAGGAACAGCGTGAACACAAGCCGCTTGCCGCCAAACTCGAGCCGGGCAAACGCGAACGCGGAGAGCGTGATGACGACGAGCATCAGCGCGGTCGTGACCACGGTGAAGACGACGGTGTTCATCAGATACCGGGCGAGCGGCACTGCGGTGAACGCGTCCCGGTAGTTCTGCAGCGTCGGCGTCAGGGTGAAAAACGCGGGCGTGTGCTCTGCGTTGTAGGAGCCGTAGCTTTTGAGGGAGGTCAGTATCATCCAGTAAAACGGAAACAGCACGAGGAAGGCCCAGACCGTCAGCAGCAGGTAGGTCACGGCGCTGCGCAGGCGGTCATGCCACAGGGCTGATTTCCGGATTTGAGAATAGTCTTGTTCCATTAGTATTGTTCTCCTTTTTGAGACAACAGGTCAGGCGAAATGTCTTGTTCCTGCCGTGACAGAGGCTTGTCTTGGCTCGTCAGGCTGCAAAGCGTGTAGATTGATCAGATGCAGCTTGGCAGAGCGTGCGTCAGTAGTGCACATGCTTCTTGCTGACGAGCAGGTTGATGCAGGTGATTGTCAGGACGATGACGAACAGAAGAATCGCCGCCGCCGAGGCGTAGGACGGGTAGCCGCCGCTGTCGCCGTAGAGCATGTCGTAGATGTAGCCGACGATCGTGTTCATCTCGGCGGCGTTCAGGTTCGTGCCGAAGAGGGCGACCGCGTCGCTGTATGCCTTAAACGCGCCGATAAAGCCGGTGATGATCAGGTAAAAGAGCATCGGTGAGATCATCGGCAGCGTGATCCGCACAAAAATGCGCAGGCGCGAGGTGCCGTCGACCCGGGCTGCGTTGTAGTAGTTCTGATTCACGGAGGCGAGCGCGCTTGTCAGGATCAGAATCTTGAACGGCATGACCACCCAGATCGTGTAAAAGCAAAGGACAAACAGTTTTGCCCAGTACGGTCCGTCGATGAAGTCGATTGTGCTGCCCCCGAACCAGTGGATCACGAGGTTGACCAGCCCGTCCGTGTACGCGGTCTTCTTGAACAGGATCATGAAGACGAGGCCGACGGCCAGCGTGTTCGTCACGTACGGAAGGAAAAAGACCGTCTGGTACAGTTTCCGAAGCGGGCGGATGGAGCTCAGGCCGACGGAGATCAGCAGAGCGAGGCCCGTCGAGACCGGAACAGTGATGACCACGAGCAGGAAGGTGTTTTTCAATGCCTGCAGGAAATAGGGGTCGTGCAGGACATAGGAATAGTTGTAGGGCCCGACGCCGTAGTACGTCTGCGACGCGGAATTGTAGCCTTCCTCAAAGGAGTAGATGAACACGTCGATCAGCGGGTACACCATAAAAAATCCGAGGAAGAGAATTGCGGGCAGGAGATAGAGCCAGCCCTTCATACTTCTTTTTTCCATAGATACCTCCAAATCGTTCAACCGCGTACAGGAATCCGCTCTTCCGTTTCCTTATTGAATAGGAGCAGCTTCTGCGGTTTGACGGAAAAGCGCACGAGTGCGGAGGCCGGGTCGACCTGGCTGTCTGCGTTGATGATCGACCGGATCGCCGTGCCGGTAAACGATTCATGCGTGGAGACGACGCTGATGTCGCGGCCCATGACCTCGATCCCGCTCAGGCGGCAGCGAAGCGGCCCGTGCTCGTCGAGCACAAAGCCCTCCGGCCGGATCGCAGCCCAGACCTCCTGATCCGGCAGGTTGCCGACCGGGAGCACGCGATCGTCCCCGAGGCAGAGCACGCCGCCGCGGATGGCTCCGGCGAAGACGTTGATCGGCGGGGTGCCGAGAAATCTGGCGACAAAGAGGTTGACCGGGTTGTCGTAGACATACTGCGGAGCGCCGATCTGCTGGACGACGCCTTTTTTCATCACGACGATGAGGTCGGAGATACTCATGGCCTCCTCCTGGTCGTGCGTGACGAAGATCGTCGTGATGCCGGTCGCGCGCTGGATCTTGCGGATCTCCTCGCGGGTCTGCAATCGGAGCCGCGCGTCGAGGTTGGAGAGCGGCTCGTCGAGCAGGAGTACGTGCGGCATCTTGACGAGTGCACGCGCGATCGCGACGCGCTGCTGCTGCCCTCCGGAGAGCTCTGCGGGCTTGCGGTCCATCAGCTCCTCGATCTGCACGAGCCGTGCGGCTTCGTCGGCGCGGTGCGCCATCTCTCCCTTTGACAGCTTGTCCTTTCCCTTCAGATTCTGCAGGGGGAACAGGATATTCTGGCGCACGGTCAGGTGCGGGTACAACGCGTAATTCTGAAAGACCATGCCGACGCCGCGGCGCTCCGGCGGCAGATCGGTGACGTCAGTCTCCCCGAAGCGGATCCTGCCGCCGGTGGGCTTCAGAAGTCCGCAGATCATGTTCAGCGTCGTGCTCTTTCCGCAGCCGGACGGGCCGAGCAGCCCGATCAGCTTCCCGTCCGGGATCTCGAAGGTAAAGTCGGACACGGCGGTCTCGACCTCCTGCGCTTTCCGCCCGCGTCCGGGAAAAGTCTTTGTGAGATGTTCCAATGTAATTTTCATGGGTATTGTCTCCTTGTGGTAAGAAGTGTATGTGCTTATCATATACAAATGTGGGAGCAAAATCAAGTGACAGTTCCGATGAGAAGGCTGCGAGTTCCGCCGGCTGTGGCAGGACCAGACGAAGCAAAGATCAGAGAGGGTTTTAAAAATAAAGAAAAGCCGCGAAAAAGGGATTGCGTGTGACGCGGAAATTAGTTAAAATGGAGAAAAATAAGACTAGGAGGAGATGAGAAATGCGCAGAACAGGGTGTGCGATTTTTATGACAGTTTGCCTTACCCTGCACGCGGCGGTTCCGGCAATGGCCGTAGAACTGCCGGAGGCGGAGATGGTTACGGCTGAAGAGCTGTCGGAGATGGTGATTGAGGAAGGGGAAACGGAGACCGCCGCAGACGGGATACAGTCGGATCTTTCGGTGGAAACGGATTTTGGAGCCGTCCGGGTCGAGGGAATGGAAGAAATAGGCGGTGAAGAGATAGCAGAAAGCGGAGAAGCGCCGCAGGGGGAAGAGGCCGTAGAAGCCGTGGAAGGTGAAGAGACGGTAGAAGGCGGAGAAGCCGTAGAAGGCGGAGCGGCAGTAGCCGGTACAGAAGTAGTGGAAGGCGCAGGGGAAATACAGCCGGAGACGAGAGACCTCTATGCGGAGGCGAATGCGTTCGGCCTTCGAGTGGAACTGAATCAGCCGGAGAGTGAGCTGCGGTGTAATGTGCCTGTCACGTTTACGATGACGCCGGTGAACGGTTCCGGGGCGATGGGAGATATCGTACAGTTTGACGGCAAGGATAAGCCGAGGTATATGTATCTGGTGAATACGGTCATGCGGAAGGACGAGGCTACCGGAGGCTATACGTCGGTTGTGGATCCGACGAGATTCAAATATACGCAGGATAATCAGTTTTCCTTTACCTTTACTGCGAGTGGTGACTACTATATTAAAGGTTTTGTGATGGATTTTGGCACCATGCCGATAAATACGGTAAGTGCACGCTTTGATTTTACGATCTCGGATAAGTCTGCGCTGACAGTGGATGAGGTTGCAGATGGGATTGTGAAGGACTGTCTGGCCGCCGGATGCAAGACGGATTATGAGAAGGCGCTGTATTTCCACGACTGGATCATCAATCATGCAGTATATGATGACAGTTATACGTACATGGATGCGGAGGGAGTTCTCATCCGCGGAAAGGGCACCTGCGAGAGCTATTACCGCGCGCTTGCCCTGCTGCTTGGCAAGGTCGGGATTCCGAGTGAGCGCGCAGAGGGAAACGGGCATGTCTGGAGCTGTGTGCGCCTGGACGGAGAGTGGACGCAGATCGACGCGACCTGGAATGGAGGCAGTTATCCGGAAAATCTGAACTATATGCGGCACCTGTATTTTGGTGTGACGGATGAGATGATCAAAAAGGCTCATTCCGACCACAAGCCGGTTGAGAGTCGTCCGTGCACCAGTTACGAGAGAAATTACTTTATTCGTTCCGGTGAGATTTCCCGCTGGACAGACCCGGTTGAGGCGTCGATCCGGGAGAAGCTGGCCGCGGGTGAGACGACGTTCACGATAGCGGCTGAGCGTAATTCATATCCGAACGTGTACCACATCATCTACCCGATGGCGGCGTGGTCTCTGGACCAGAAGCTGAGAGCGGAGAACCTGTGTACCGTGGAGTACGACAGCGCGGGCAAATGTTTCGCGGTCAAGTCGATTCCGGTGAGCGGAGGCACGGATGCAGGCAATGAAAGTGGTGGTACGGATGCAGGAACCGGCGGAAGTGATACCGACACAGGAAATGAAAGCGGCGGTACAGACGCAGGAACCGGCGGAAGCGGTACCGACACAGGAAATGAAAGTGGTGGTACGGATGCAGGAACCGGCGGAAGTGGTACCGACACAGGAAATGAAAGTGGTGGTACGGATGCAGGAACCAGCGGAAGTGGCGCCAACACGGGTGATGAAAACGGCGGTACAGATACAGAAACCGGCGGAAGTGGTACCGACACAGGAAATGAAAGCGGCGATACGGACGCAGGAACCGGCGGAAGTGGTACCGATGCAGGTAACGAAAGCGGCGGTACGGACGCAGGAACCGGCGGAAGTGGTACCAGTACAGGAACAGGTAATACAGGCGGCAGTACAAATGCGGGCAATAGCGGCAGTAGCACAGGCACGGGAAATGCAGGCAGCAGCACAGGTTCAGGGACTAATAACAGTGGTAGCACAGGTACAGGAACCAGCGGCAGCGCAAATCCGTGTGCAGTGTCGCATACATTTTCAGAAAACTGGGTGCAGGTATTGGCTCCGAGCTGCGTGAGTGAGGGGAAGATGCGAAGATCCTGCAGCGTGTGCGGCACGGCAGAAGAGCGGGTGATTCCGAGGACGGGACACTCTATCTCCTGGGCGCTGACAGGCGGAATGAAGCGGGCAGTGTGCACTTCCTGCAACGCGGTGCTTTCAGAGCAGAAGGTGGAGGTCTCGCTGAACGCGTCGACACTTCCGCTTCAGGTAAAGCGGTCGACCAAGGCCCTGCAGGTGTCCGCGAAGGATAGCATGGATGAGATTGCGTTTTGGAGTTCCTCGAACCAGAAGATCGTCCGCGTAGATGCAAGAACCGGCAAGCTTACCGCGAAAAAGGCCGGGAAGGCATATGTGACTGTCACCATGAAGAGTGGTGCGTCTGCCAGGTGTCTGATCAAGGTGCAGAAAAAGAAGGTTGCGGTGTCGAAGCTGAAGGTGTCGGCCTCAACGGTTTATCTGTCTAAGGGACAGAAGCTGACACTTCAGGCTGTAGTGACTCCGCTGACTGCGACCGATAAGATCAAGTACACCTCTTCAAAGAAAAAAGTGGCAACTGTGAGTGCGAAGGGCGTGATCACGGCGAAGAAGAAAGGAACCGCGAAGATCACAGTGAAGGCCGGAAACAAGAAGAAGACGGTGAAGGTCATCGTGAGATAAAAGTATGAGAGGCAGAGAGCCGAGTGCGTGGGACGGCGGATACCGCCGAGACATTAAAAATAGGAACATAAATTAGAACTGAGACAATCTGCCCGGAAGCAGCCTGCGCGAAAGACTGTTTCCGGGCAGCAATGTCATGAAAATGAGTCGTTTTATCTATCTACAAATGTCAGCAGCTGCTGCGAGCCGGAACTGCAGTCAGATACAGGGTCAGGTGTTCGCCGACCAGCGCCCCGACGCGCCGCAGGGCAGCACGAGGCCGCTCTGTGTGACGGGGAGGCCGATCTCCTGTGACTCGACGTGGCCGCCGTATTTTTTGAGCTCCGTTGCGATCAGGTACGTGAGCACGGCCGGTGCGAGCCCCGTCGTGTAGGAGTTGACGAGGAAGAAGAGCGGCTGCTCGCTGAGGAGCTGCGACGCGAGATGGATAAACGGATGAATCGACTCCTCGATCTTCCAGATCTCGCCCTTTGGGCCGCGCCCGTAGGAGGGCGGGTCCATGATGATCCCGTCGTAGTGATTGCCGCGCCGGATCTCGCGCTCGACAAACTTGGTGCAGTCGTCGACGAGCCAGCGGATGGGAGCGTCCGCGAGCCCGGAGGCCGCCGCGTTCTCCTTCGCCCAGCCGACCATGCCCTTCGAGGCGTCCACGTGAGTCACCGCAGCCCCGGCCTTGGCCGCCGCGAGCGTCGCGCCGCCCGTGTAGGCAAAGAGATTCAGCACCTTTACCGGGCGTCCCGCGCTGCGGATTTTCTCCGAAAACCAGTCCCAGTTCGTCGCCTGCTCAGGGAAGAGCCCCGTGTGCTTGAAGCTGAACGGCTTCAGATGGAAGGTCAGTTCCCGGTACTGAATGCTCCACTGCTGCGGCAGATCGAAGAACTCCCATTCTCCGCCGCCCTTCGCGCTCCTGTGATAATGCCCGTTCGGATGCTTCCACCCGTACTGATTGCGCGGGGTGTTCCAGATCACCTGCGGATCCGGCCGCACAAGCAGGTAATCGCCCCAGCGCTCCAGCTTCTCTCCGCCCGACGTATCGAGCACCTCATAGTCCTTCCACTTATCAGCAATCCACATAGTTGAACCAGTTCCTTCCTTATATAATGGGCCTGTCGTTCTTATAAAGAGGCGCCGCCGCAGCCGCGCCGCAAAAGAGCAGACAGAGCACATGTGATTTGTTATAATACTATCAGTCAGTATAAGCGATCGCGCAGGCGGAATCAAGAAGAAAATGACGATAGGTGCGGGGCAAAGTTTTTCGCTGCATTTTCTTGTATGCTCACTGTGAAAAGGGTATAATCTAAGTATGTCTCCAATAGTTAGTGCAGAGAAGGACAGCAGAGTTCCTATCCGTTTGAAGAAAACGGAGATAGGGAAAGGGGCGGGAATGCGTATGGATATGCAGGAGCTTTTACATGAAATTGAACGAATTTGCAGACACCACCAGGTCAGAGAATTGTACCTGTTCGGTTCGTATGCGACCGGCACGGTGACACCGACCAGCGATATAGACATTGTGGTAAAGGGAGTACCGGACATGGATGTCCTGCAGGAGGAGCTGGACGCTTTGGAGACCTTGAAAAAAATAGATATATTCGATTATGACAGCTGTAAAAGTGAGCAACTGAAGGAGGCGATGGACCGGTATGGCAGAAAAATATATGGAGCGCTATGAGAGTTTTGCGAAATCTGTGGAGAGCCTTAAACGGGCAAGGGAGCGTGATCTGTCCGACGAGTTTGTGCTGAGCGGCACGGTTCAGAAGTTTTGTCTGACGTTCGATATCTCGTGGAAGGTGATGAAGGATCTGCTTGTGCACTATCACGGCGTTGGCGATTTTGCAACGGGATCGCCGCGTGAGACACTTCGCGCGGCGGCAGGTGTGGGGTTGATCGCGGATGACCGCTGGATGACTATGCTGAAAGACAGAAACAACCTGTCGCATGATTACGACGGGAGCCTGGCCGCGGAGAAGGGAGATGTGATTCTGCAGGTGTATCTGCCGCTGTTTGAAGCGTTCGGGGAGCAGGCGAAGAATACTTTTTCGCGGATGCAGAGGTTGTAGAACGGAAATTTTTTCCGGTAAGGGGAAATGCCCCAAACAATATTGCAAATGAGAATGTATTATGCTACAATACATACCAACATTACAACAAAACGATAAAATGAATTGCGGATGAAAGTGGCAGGACAAGAGAAATGGAAGGGGGATGCAGGGTGCAGAGGTATGTATTTGGGATTGATCTTGGGGGAACGACAATTAAGTGCGGATTATTTTCAGAGACACTCGGTCTGATGGAAAAATGGGAGATCCCTACGCGCACAGAAAATGGCGGCTTGGAAATTGTTTCGGATATCGCGAGAGCGGTTCTTGGGAAGATGAATCAAAGGGGGATAGAGCGGGAACAGGTCATCGGCCTGGGGATCGGGATTCCGGGAAGCGTGCTGTCGGATGGAGAGGTGCTTGGCGCGGTGAACCTCCATTGGGGACACAAGGATGTAAAGGGAGAACTGGAAGAGAAACTGGATTTTCCCGTATACGTGGGAAACGATTCGAATCTGGCCGCACTCGGAGAAAACTGGCTGGGAAGCGGGAAAAATACAAAAAATATGGTTATGATCACGATAGGGACAGGAGTTGGAGGAGGGATTATCGCAAACGGGCAGCTTTTGGTGGGAAAACATGGCGCTTGTGGTCAGATTGGGCATATGAATGCGGAGGAGGAGGAAGCGACAGCCTGTAATTGTGGAAATTACGGATGTCTGGAACAGTATGCCTCCGCCAACGGCCTGGTGCGCATGGCGAAAAGAAAAGTGGTTGGCTGCAGGAGGGCTACGATTTTATCTGAAAAAACAGTAACGGCCAAAACGATATTTGAAGCATACAAGCAGGGAGATTCTCTCGCAGAGGAGATTTTGTACGACTTTTTCCGATGCCTTGGGAAATCTCTGGCGGCGATCTCCTGTATTGTAGATCCGGAGCTGTTCGTGATCGGGGGAGGCGTGTCGAAGGCAGGGGAAGCCCTGCTGGAAGGAATTCGGCGCAGCTTTGTCAAATATGCTTATGTAGAATGCAAGGATACGCCGTTTGTTTTGGCGCAGTTGGGAAATGATGCAGGAATGTATGGAGCAGCAAAGCTCGTCTCTGATTTAGGTTATGGCAGATGAGGATTTTCTACGCATTTTTTTACAAAAGTTGTTGCATTTTATACAATCGTTTGTTATAATGGGTTCATCAAAAACATTGATACATACAAATGTCATAACAATACAATATAACATTGTTACGGTCATGATGCTAAAGGGGGAAAACTATGATCAGAAAATATACATTTGGATCACCGCTGGAGACCGATGCGGTAGTAGAAAAAAAGGTATGCGAAACGGGGCCGATTCCGTATCTGAACGCTGTAGATGAGAGATCATTTGTCTATAAACTGGACAGGCATACGGCTGTTTACGGACTGGGGCAGCAGGTGCGCGGCATCAATAAGCGTGGCTGGCTGTACCGGAGCAGCAATGTGGACCAGCCTGCACACAGAGAGGATGTGCATTCTCTTTATGCATCACACAATTTTATCGTAGTCGATGGGAGAGAGACGTTCGGAGTATTTTTTGACTATCCGACGACGATGGAGTTTGATATTGGTTTTACGGATAAGGACGAGATGCGGGTGACGCCAAGGAACTGGGATCTGGATGTCTATGTGATCGAGGGAGAAGGGATAAGGGATATCGTAAGGCAGTTCCGCGAGCTGGTGGGGCGGAGCTATGTTCCTCCGAGATGGGCGTTTGGCTACAGTGAGAGCAGATGGAGTTACATGAGCGAGGAGGAGATCCGCGGAGTCGTGAAAGGTCATAGGGATGCAGGCATTCCGATCGATAACATTTATCTGGATATTGACTACATGGATCACTACAAGGATTTTTCACTGAACGACGAGACCTTCCCGGATTTTGCGGATTTTGTAAAGGAAATGCGGGAGGAACAGATCCATCTGGTGCCGATCATTGATGCCGGAGTGAAGATCGAGCCGGGAGATGAGACCTATGAAGAAGGGGTGGCGAACGATTATTTTTGCCGCAAAGCGGATGGCAGCCTCTTTACTGGGGCAGTATGGCCGGGACACGTACATTTCCCGGATGTGATGAATCCGGCGGCCAGGGAATGGTTTGGAACGAAGTACCGGTTCCTGATCGACCAGGGGATTGAGGGCTTCTGGAACGATATGAACGAGCCGTCCATCTTTTTCACCCCTGAGAATTTTAAGAAGGTAATTGACACGGTTTATGATATCCGTAACAGGGAATTGGTCCAGACTGAGGTTGATAAGTTAAATGCGACCGTAGCCAATCTCTCACAGAATCCGGAAGATTTCACAAAGATCTACCATAATTTCAACGGGGAAGGGACCTGGATTTGCCATGATGAGGTGCATAACCTGTTCGGATACAATATGACCCGCGGAGCCAGTACGGCATTTGAGAAAATGTATCCGGACAAACGGCTTTTGCTGATTTCCCGTTCCTCCTACATAGGTATGCACCGGTACGGAGGGATCTGGCAGGGCGATAATAATTCCTGGTGGTCTCATCTGCTGCTGAATATTAAGATGATGCCTTCTCTGAATATGTGCGGAATTCTTTACTCGGGAGCTAATATTGGCGGATTCCAGTGCGAGACGACAGAGGATTTGATGATCCGCTGGATGGAATTTGGAATCTTTACACCGCTGTTCTGGAATCATGCATGTATTGATTCGCCAAACCAGGAACTGTATCGCTTTAAGAGCAAAGAAACGATGCGGAATATGGTGGAGATCCGCTATGGGTTTATGCCATACCTGTACAGCGAATATATGAAGGCGGTTATTCACAATGATATGATGTTCCGGCCGCTGGCGTTTGACTACCCGGATGATCCGATGGCGAGAGAGGTGGAAGATCAGCTGATGCTTGGTGATGGCTTGATGCTCGCTCCTGTACACGAACAAAATGCGTCTGGGCGGGGAGTATATTTGCCGGAGCAGATGCTTTTGGTTCGAATGAGAAGTCTGACGGATTATGATACAGAGGTTGTGGAGAAGGGCTATCACTACATTCCGGCAGAGCTCGAAGAGGTGATCTTCTTTATCCGTCCGGATCACGTGATCCCGATGTCGAAGGGCGGAGCGTGTCTGGAGGATGTCGACTATAACGATCTGAGACTGCTGGGCTATGTAAGGAATGAAGCAGTTTATGAATTGTATGAGGATGACGGAAATGAGAAGGATTATGACAATCCGGAGCATATGACCAAGCTTGTCGTGTCAAAGGACGGGACAATCTGCCAGGAGGGAAGCGCAAAGAAGCTGGAGCTGCTGCCGTAAGAGATGGCCGGAAAGGAAGGCAGAGAAATGAAATGTGTTTATCGTTTTGAGAAGGAGACTGCAGAGAAAGGGCACAATGGTACGATTCTGGCCGGACCTGTAGTGCAGGGAGATATGAGGGAGCCGTTTTCTCACGCATGGGGATATCTGGACGGTCCCGGGGCGATGGAGGCCCACTCACATGATACGTATGAGGTGTATCTGATGGTAGAGGGGGAGGGAAAAGTGGTCCTGGGGGATCAGGAAATTCCGGTAAAGCAGGGAGATGTGGTTAACATTATGCCGGGAGTATGCCATGCCATGATTAATGAAAAGGATGCTCCTTTAAAATGGGCGGCACTCTGGTGGGCGGGTGAAGGAGGAACGCAGCCTGCAGGAATGGATCAGACTTGATATACAGGGGGTAGTAAGATGCTGAGTCTGGATTTAAGCGGTAAGAGAGCGCTTGTTACAGGGGCCAGCGGAGATTTAGGCAGCGTGATTGCTGTCACACTGGCTGAATGTGGAGCTGATGTCGCAGTTCATGCTTTTTCCAACAGGGAGAAGGCAGAGAGGCTGGCTGAGGTTATCAGAAAGAAGGGGGTGAAGTCAGAGGTCCTGATTGGGGATGTGACAAAAGAGAGCGATGTCTATGCGATGCGAGATCAACTGAAGGCTTCTATGGGGTTGCCGTCGATTGTGGTGGCATGCGCCTGGGTGTCTCTCGAGTGGAAAAGGATTTTACAGGAGGAGACGGAGGCGTACGAGCGGGAGTTTCGGGTATGTGTGCTCCAATCCATATATCTGGCAAAGGCGTTTGTCCCGGATATGATGGAGCAGGGTTGGGGGCGCATGATCGGTATCAATACGGAGTGTGCAATGCAGTGTTTTCCGACACAGTCGGCGTATGCGGCGGCAAAAAGAGGAATGGACGGCATCTATCGCGTCCTAACGAGAGAGATCGGAGGACATGGGATCACGGTGAACCAGGTGGCTCCGGGATGGACAATCAGTGAGCGTGATCGGAAAGCGCACACAGAGCGCCAGCCGGAATATGAGAAGAATTGCCCGAGAGGGCAGAGGGGGTATGACACGGATATTGCTGCTGCGGTGGCATTTCTCGCATCGGATTTGGCGGAAAATATTAACGGGGTTTATCTTCCGGTATGCGGTGGGAACGTAATGCCTGGAATTTAAATAAGACAGAAAATTTACAAAAGGAGGATTCGGAATGAAAAACGTATTAAGAGGCAGGAGGACAAAGTGTTTGGTGGCATCGGTTTTGACCGGGATGATGGTGCTTGGCATGGCAAATCCGGTTCTGGCAGAGGGAGAAGCTGCGAGTGAGGATGCAGTTACGGTTGTATATAACTCCGGGATGGACTTTTCCAAGCTGGATCTCTCGGGCGTGTACGACGGTGAGATCAACTGGGTGGGATATGCCGAGAATGAGCTGAATCAGAAACTGATGCTGGAGATGACTACGGGAGCGAAATCCTTTGACATCTGTATTGTCCCGGGCTTTGGCAGCAAGATGTTTGGTTCCCTCGGAATGCTGGAGCCGCTGGAACCGCTGGAGGACATGGATGACATTTTTGCAGGTAACAAAAATCAGCACATGATTGGCGATACGATCTATGGCTATCCGATTACCGGAGATGCAATGATGCTGTATATTAACACGGAAATGTGGGAGGCTGCAGGTTATACGGAGGCGGATGTCCCGACGACGCTGGAGGAATACCGCGAAAAGGCGCTCCATTTGACGATTGATTCGAACGGAGTGCGCGGAGATGAGGAAGGCTTCAACAAGGATGAGGTTGTCCAGTGGGGCACGATGTTTAAGGGCTCTGCGACGAACGGTACGGTATGGGAGATGGCTACGTTGGCGTACTCGAATGGCGGCGCGTACGTGGAGAAGGATTATGAAAATAATACCTGCGAGGTAGTGTGTGATCAGCCCGCATTCGTGGAAACGCTTCAGTATGTAGTGGATATGTATAACGAAGGATCGATCCCGAGTGGTTTTGCAGGGTATGACTATGATGAGGTGGACGCTCAGTGGATGACAGGAAATATCGGAATGTATATTACGTGGCCGTATCTGCCGACAAAGGCTGCAGGGTCAGCGATAGACGGACATATTGCCGTGTATCCGCTTCCGGTTGGAGACAGCGGAAAAGGAGTAACCTGCCTGGGCGGCTGGGCTGCACATGTATTTACCGATGCGCCGCACAAGGAAGAGGCGATCAAGGTTGCGCAGGCTCTTTCAAGCGCGGAGGCGAACTACAGGTTTGTTTCCTATCAGGGATCTCCTTCTGCGAGAAAATCGGTGGTGGAGCGCTTGAGTGAAGAGTGCGCAGCAGCAGGGAACGACTTGCAGGTAGCTGTAAACAATGCTTATATGGTTTCGGCTGAAGATGGCCTTGAGACAGATATCGCAATGACGGATGCAGCGGCAGTGGATGCACAGACAACGTCCGGACAGTATATCAATATGGCGTTCACCGGACAGCTGAGCTGTCAGGAGGCTATGGATCAGCTCAAGGCTGAGCTGGAGCAGATCTTCGCAGACAATGATTTTATGCAGGGGAATTAAGAGAGCTGTTGGCGGTTACTGTATAAAATGTTCATGGATGGGTGCAGTCATGGGCTGCACCCATTTTTGGTAGAGAAGGCGGTGGCAAGGATTGAGTAAAAACTATGTAAGCAAAAAAGAGCGGAAGGACAGGCAGTTTGGGTTCCTCATGGCGTTGCCGGCAATGATTTTTCTGGCATGTCTGTTCGTATTTCCAATCATCTATTCGTTCGGGGCAAGTTTTACAAATTACAGGCTGGTTGGAAATAAGGGGATAGATTTTGTGGGCTTCAAGAATTATCTTGCAGCGTTTCGGGATCCGAATTTTTATAATTCGCTCAAGGTTACCGTGATTATCACGGTGGGCTCTCTGGCAGTGGAGTTCTTTTTCGCATTTGTAATAGCTGCATTGATTACCAATGTAAAAAGAGGACAGGGGATATTCAAGACAATTTATCTGATCCCGATGATGGTTTCACCGACGGTGGCGGGCCTCTTGTTTCGATTTATGCTGAACGATGATTTTGGCCTCATGAACGCAATCTTGAAAAATACCGGTATCATCTCCTCCAACATTCCCTGGCTGACAAATGAGAAGATGGCGATTGTCAGCATTATATACGTAGATTCCTGGCTTACGATTCCGTTCATTTTTCTGCTGCTGTATACCGGACTTGCGTCGGTATCAGAGGATGTTGTCGAATCCGGCAGAATCGACGGAGCGAACCGTTTTCAGATCTTCTGGAGGATCCAGATCCCAATTATCAAACCTACCGTGTTGGTTGCGTTGCTGATTCGCTTTATGGATGTGTTCCGCATCTACGATTCGATTTATGTTTTGACAAAGGGCGGACCTGGAAAGGCGACAGAATCGCTGTCTGTATTGATCTATAGGATGAATTGGAATAAGTATAATGTAGGGTATGCGGCGGCATTGTCTTACATTATGCTGATCATTATGATTGCCGTTTCTCTTATTATCCAAAGAGTGTCTGCCGATAAAGAGGATAGTGGCAGGCGCCGAAGACGAGTAGGGGGAAATTGATATGAAAAAAAGAAATATGATCGCAGGCATTTTTTATGTTGTTCTGGTTATCTTTGCAGTGTATTTGCTGTTTCCGGTTATCTGGCTGGTGATAACATCCTTTAAGCCGAGAGGTGAGATCTATGTTCCGGCTCTGCCGAGCAAATGGGTGATGGATTCCTATCAGGAGCTGCTGACGACATTTTCTTTTGGCACATATTTTATGAACTCTGTGATTGTTGCGGGAATCACGACGCTTCTGGTTTGCCTAATTGCGATACCGGCAGCGTACGGTTTTGCAAATTACAGCTTTCCGGGCAGCGGCAGAGTTTTCAGTGCATGTACGTTTTTGCGGATGTTTCCGTTTATTACGCTGCTCATACCGCTCTATATTTATATTTCAAGGTTAGAGCTTATGAATACAAAGACTGCGCTGGTGATAGCAAATACTACGTTTAATCTCCCCATGAGTATGTGGATCATGGAAGCGTGCTTCAGCGGCATGCCGGGTGAGCTGATAGAGGCGGCTTCCATTGACGGCTCTTCGCGTATGCACACATTTTTGCGAATTATTCTGCCAATCTCGACCCCTTCCATTGCGACAACGGTTATTTTGACCTTTATGAATGCATGGAATGAATTTATGTTTGCGTTTATCAGCTCTACCAGTGAGAGCGCTAAGGTCATCACGGTCGGAATGACAATGCTGACGCAGGAGAAAGGCGTGAGGTGGGATTTGATGACAGCAGCCGGTTCTCTGTACATCATACCTATGCTGATCATTGTAATTCTGTTCCAGAAGTCTATTGTGAGAGGAATGACGATAGGAGCAGTGAAGGGCTGAGAAGATACTGCTGTTATATGGTAAAATTTGGTTTTCAGAAAAAATATTTTATGCTACAATGTAGTTACAAAAAACATTGTGAGAGAAGGATAGATATGTTATTTGATGGAAAAACATTAAACAAGGCGGTACCGATCCCTCTTTATTTTCAACTGAAAGAGCTTATCCTATCGGAGATAAAAAATGGGAACTATAAGGATGAGGATATGATTCCCACGGAAAATGAAATCAGTGATATGTTTCAGATTAGTCGCACTACGGTCAGACAGGCAGTGACGGAACTCGTGCAGGAGGGATGGCTGTATCGGATAAAGAGTAAAGGAACCTTTGTAACACATCCTAAGATTAATCAGGATTTTTTGAAAAAGCTGGAATCTTTTCAGGATCAGATGCGTCGACTTGGAATGGAGCCCAGAACAGAATTGCTGAAGCTGGAGACAGTGAAAGCGGATGCGCAGGTGGCGAAAGCGCTGCAGATCGCAGAGGGGGAGGACGTCATATATCTGTACCGGAGGCGGTTTGGCAACGATGAGCCATTGGTTACGATTCAGACGTATCTTCCGGCTAAGAGGTGCTCCTTTGTCATGAAACATGATCTGGAAAAGGAAGCGCTGTACGAGATACTGGCCAAAAATGACGGAACTAAGATTTATCGCATTTCCAGGACGATTGAGGCCGTGGAGGCGAATGCGGAGGATGAGCGGCTGATTGGAATTTCAGTGGGAAAACCGATCCAGTATTTTGTCTCCATTGGCTATTCCACTGCCGGTGTTGCGCTGGAGTATTCACTGGCGCGGTATCGAGGAGACAGGAATCGCTTTGAGATCACTATTTTTGCGGAATAGAGCGTACATAACGATTATAAAACGAATCGGGAATTTGTTTAAAATATCCGGGATCGTGCTCATGGACATAGGAAGAGCGATGATCCTGGATATTTTTATGCGATGAAAAAGTGTCGAATGAAAATTGTTGACAATGTTGAAATAATCATGTATCTTATAGACATAGTAATGTAGTAACATAACACCATAATAATCAAGGAAAGCATGAGATAGAAAAGGAACGGGTGATAAGAAGGAGGGAAACTATGTTTGGTTATGAGAAGGCGACGAAGCCTACGATTTACTTTATCGGAGTCACGACGGGGAAATCTTCGATTATGAAGGTCTTTCCCCGGTGGGCAGAGGAGCTGGGGCTGCGGGATGCGGTGATCAAAGGGATTGATTTCAGGCCGCACGCTCCGGCGGAGGATTATCGCCGGGCGGTTTCTTTTATAAAAGAGGATCCGCTTTCTGTGGGGGCATTGGTGACGACGCACAAGATTGACCTTTTTGCTGCCTGTGAGGATTTGTTTGAATATATTGACCCATATGCCAGGCAGCTGGGGGAGGTTTCTTCTATTTCGAAAACAGAGGGGAGGCTTTGTGCTCACGCAAAGGATCCCATCTCGAGCGGACTGGCGCTGCAGCGCTTTGTGCCGGAGAATTACTGGGGTGATTTTGGCGGAGATGTGATGTTGATGGGAGCAGGCGGAAGTACGCTGGCAATGTCGATCTATTTTGCGCAGGTGTGCAAAGGCGGGAACCAGCCGCGGAATATTTATATCACCAATAGGAGTATGCCGCGTTTACAGGCGGCGAAAAGATTGACAGAGGGGTTGGAGTCAAAGGTTCAGTTCCATTTCTGCTATAACGCAAAGCCAGAAGAAAATGACCGGGTGCTGGCAGGTCTGAAGCCTCATTCCCTGGTGGTCAATGCAACCGGACTCGGAAAGGATAGTCCGGGTTCACCGTTGACGGATGCAGCAGAATTTCCGGCGGACAGCCTTGTCTGGGAGATTAATTACCGCGGTAATCTGGTGTTTGCCCAGCAGGCGGAAAGGCAAAGAGAAGAAAAAAAGCTTCATGTAGAACTGGGCTGGAATTATTTTATCTATGGCTGGACACAGGTGATCGCGGAAGTGTTTCACGTCGCCATTGACGAGAAAATGATTGGAACACTCAGTGCGCTGGCCAGATGAGGGTGGTATGAGAAAAGTTATATCTGTGAGAGGAGTCCTGGACGGTGAAAAACTGGGGTTTTGTCAGTGCCACGAACATTTGATGCTGGCAAAGGGAGAGGGCTGGCAGCAAAATCACGCCCTTTGTATGGACGATGTGGAGAAGTCTCTTGAGGAGGTGAAACGGTATCGGCAGGCCGGGGGAGGGGCGCTGATTGACGCACAGCCTGTCGGCTGCTGCCGTATGGAGAGGGAGCTGGTGGAAGTAAGCGGCGGAAGCGGGATCGCTATTTTGGCTTCGACGGGATTCCACAGAAGAGTATTTTATCCGAGAGACCATTGGGTATTTCGGGAGAGTGCAGGTTTTCTGCAGCGGATATTTGAGGAGGAACTGACCGAGGGAATGTATGCAGACTGTGACCGGCAGTTTTCGGGAAAACAGATTGCGGTACGGGCAGGTGTGGTAAAGGTGGCATTGGAGGGCGCAGATTGTCTCGCGCAGGGGAGAGGGCGCTATACGGCCGCCATTATGGCAGCGATCCACTGTGAAAGAAGCTTATTGGTACATACCGAGAAGGAAAGTCCTGTCTTAGAGTTTTTGAAGCTGGCAGCCGGAATGGGGCTGGAAATGAACCGGATCGCGATTTGCCATATGGATCGGACCCAGCCGGAGCTGACAGTTCACCTGGAGGCGGCGAAGAGAGGAGCGTTTCTGGAATATGACACCATCGGACGCTTTCAGTATCACGATGACGAGAGAGAAGAATGGCTGATCTCGCAGATCCGCAAAGCAGGGCTGGAAGGCCGGCTTCTTCTGTCGCTGGACACCACGGCAGCGAGAATGAAAGCTTACGATCCAAAAGGAATCGGACTTGATTACTTATTAAAGAAATTTCTCCCTTATATGGCTGGGAGAGAAGGAATTGGCGTTGAGCAGATCAAAGAGCTGCTGACCACAAATAGCAGAGCTTACCTGACCGCGTGATCTTCGGGAAGGAAAAGGAAGGAGAAGTGAAGATGAAAATTTTAGTGACGCCCACATCCTTGGGTGCAGACAGTACATTGGAGGCAATGAGGGTATTGAGAAATTTTGCGGACGAGTTGGTGTTTAATCCGTATGGCCGTCCGCTGACGTCCGAAGAACTGATTCCATTGCTGCAAGACTGTGACGGGTATCTTGCAGGGCTGGACCAGGTAACGGCTGAGGCGCTGCAGAGGGCAGAGAGGCTGAAGGTCGTTTCGCGCTATGGCGTAGGATATGACAGGGTTGATTTGGATGCGGCACGGCGCTGCGGCATTGTGGTAACGAACACACCGGGGGCAAATTCCAGGGCGGTAGCTGAGCTTGCCTTTGGATTGATTCTTGCCCTGGCGCGGAAAATTCCAAGCTTAAATGAGGAGACGCAGAAGGGCGCGTGGCTCCGGTCAACCGGGTGCGAGCTGTACGGAAAAACTTTGGGGATTGTAGGGCTGGGCGCAGTTGGGCGATTGACGGCCGAGTTTGGCCGGGGATTCGGGATGCGTGTGATGGCGTATGATCCGTATGTCGATCTGTCATATTGTGAAGCGCATAATATCAGGGCAGGCAGTTTTGACGAGCTGATACAATCCAGCGATGTGATCAGCCTCCATATTCCGAGGACGCCTGAAACATACCATATAATAAATCAGGATTCACTGCGCAAAATGAAGATGGGAGCGATTCTGGTCAATACGGCGCGCGGAGGACTCATAGATGAGGCTGCCGCTGTGGACGCCCTGGACGAGGGGAGACTGTCCGGAATCGGTATGGATGCGTTTGAGGAAGAGCCACCGGTGAATAGTCCTCTTTTTAGACATCCCAATGTAGTAATGACACCACATACCGGCGCACATACAAAGGAAGCGGTGGAGAAGATGGCTATGCTCTCCGTAGAGAATCTCATAAAGGTATTGCGGGGGGAGTCTTGCAAATACATGGTATGAATGATTGTACTGAAAAAAATACAATTTTTTCCGGAATATCCTCTTGCGTCCACCCCTGCTTTCCTATATAATATCAACGTTGTGACATGATAGCAATGAAGCGCGAGGTTGCTGCGGAGCATCCGCAGGTTTTCCGTGGAGCGAATGTCAAGTTATAAAACTGGCGACAAGTCACTGTACAAATTGTAAGAGATCCATCGAGAATGGAGCGCCGTGTGAGCAAAATGCGACACGCACGGAAGAGTGTACAGTCACCGCTTGTCGTACTGAAAGAGAGTGCGAAAAGGAGGCGACTTTTTTTATGGCAAGTCAGGTAATGAGAATTACATTGAAGGCGTACGATCATCAGTTAGTGGATGTTTCTGCTAAGAAGATCATCGAAACTGTGAAAAAGAACGGATCTCAGGTGAGTGGACCGGTTCCGCTCCCGACCAAGAAAGAGGTTGTTACGATTCTGAGAGCAGTACACAAGTACAAGGACTCCAGAGAGCAGTTCGAGCAGAGAACCCACAAGAGACTGATTGATATCATTGCGCCGACCCAGAAGACAGTAGATGCGCTGTCCAGACTGGAAATGCCGGCTGGTGTCTACATCGACATCAAGATGAAGCAGAAGTAAGAAATCAGTAAAACTCAGAGCAAATCCTATCAGGTTGATATAGAAGCAACAGATGATGTTCCACTTATATCAGTTCCTGTCAACTAGGATGATCACCGCGAGGCGATCCGCTGTAGAAAAACAGGAGGGAAAAGAATGAAGAAAGCGATTTTAGCAACAAAAGTCGGAATGACTCAGATCTTCAACGATGACGGAGTGCTCACTCCGGTAACTGTTCTTCAGGCTGGCCCGTGCGTAGTCACGCAGGTCAAGACAGTCGAGAACGACGGTTACAGTGCAGTACAGGTTGGTTTTGTCGACAAGCGCGAGAAGCTCGTAGCGAAGCCGCAGAAGGGTGCGTTCGACAAGGCAGGCGTCTCCTACAAGAGATACGTCAGAGAGCTGAAGCTCGACGACGCAGAGACCTACGAGGTCAAGCAGGAGATCAAGGCTGACATGTTCGCAGCCGGCGACAAGGTAGACGCTACCGCTATTTCCAAGGGTAAAGGCTTCCAGGGCGCGATCAAGAGACACGGCCAGTCCAGAGGACCGATGGCTCACGGTTCCAAGTACCATCGTCACGCAGGTTCCAACGGCGCATGCTCCGACCCGAGCAAGGTATTCAAGGGAAAGAGAATGGCAGGACACATGGGCGCAAAGCAGATCACCGTTCAGAATCTTGAGGTGGTTCGCGTAGACGCAGAGAACAACCTTATTTTGGTAAAGGGCGCTGTTCCGGGACCGAAGAAAGCACTGGTAACGGTCAAGTCGACAGTGAAATCCGGTAAATAATCCTGAAGACAGGAAAGGAGGAAGACACACACATGGCAAACGTAGTTGTTTACAATATGGAAGGCAAAGAAGTTGGCACAATGGAGCTGAACGATGCAGTGTTTGGCGTGGAGATCAACGAGCACCTCGTACATCTCGCGACCGTGAGCCAGCTTGCAAATAAGCGTCAGGGCACGCAGAAGGCAAAGACCCGCTCTGAGGTTTCCGGCGGCGGCAGAAAGCCGTGGAGACAGAAGGGCACCGGCCACGCAAGACAGGGTTCGACGAGAGCACCGCAGTGGACCGGCGGCGGAGTTGTATTTGCTCCGGTACCGAGAGACTACACGGTAAAGATGAACAAGAAAGAGAAGAGAGCGGCTCTGAGATCAGCACTGACCTCCAGAGTACAGGAGAGCAAGCTGGTTGTGCTTGACGAGCTGAAGTTCGGCGAGATCAAGACGAAGAACATGCAGAATGTCCTGAACGCCCTGAATCTGAAGAAGGCGCTGATTGTCCTGAACGAGAACGACCAGAACGTACTTCTCTCCGCGAGAAATATTGCGAATGTAAGAACTGCTCTCACGAGCACGATCAACGTATTCGATATTCTGAAGTATGACACAGTGGTAGTGACAAAGGCTGCTGTAGAGACCATCGAGGAGGTGTATGCATAATGGCAGATATCAAGTATTATGACGTCATTCTCAAGCCGGTAGTTACCGAGAAGAGCATGAACGCTATGGCTGACAAGAAGTACACATTCCTGGTTCATACGGATGCGACGAAGAGCCAGATCAAGGAAGCGGTCGAGAAGATGTTCGCAGGCACCAAGGTGAAGAGTGTCAACACGATGAACCTTGACGGAAAGAACAGACGCCGCGGCATGGTAGTCGGCAAGACGGCAAAGACGAAGAAGGCCATCGTTGCCCTCACCGAGGACAGCAAGGACATCGAGATCTTCGAGGGGCTGTAAGAAGCGGCCTCACCTGACTTTATCTGCTGAGAAGCAGGACAATAACATCGCATGAAGCCGCACTTCGCGAAGGCCCGGCCGACGCAGGCACAAGTGAGGCCTCATGGCATGAAAGGAGAACATCATGGGAATTAAGACCTATAACCCATATACACCTTCCAGAAGACATATGACGACACTGGACAACTCCGAGATCACCAAGAACTATCCGGAGAAATCCCTTCTGGTATCGAAGAAGAAAAATGCAGGCCGCAACAACCAGGGTAAGATCACAGTGAGACACCAGGGCGGCGGCTCCAGACAGAAGTACAGAATCATTGATTTCAAGAGAAACAAGGACAACATCCCGGCAACGGTAATCGGCATCGAGTACGATCCGAACAGAACGGCGAACATCGCTCTGATCTGCTACGCAGACGGCGAGAAGGCTTACATCCTGGCACCGCAGGGCCTCAAGGACGGCATGAAGATCATGAACGGACCGCAGGCTGAGGTACACGTAGGAAACTGCCTGCCGCTCTCCGAGATCCCGGTTGGTACTATGGTTCACAACATCGAGCTGTACCCGGGCCACGGCGGACAGATGGTTCGCTCCGCAGGCAACGGCGCACAGGTGATGGCGAAGGAAGGCAAGTATGTAACGCTCCGTCTTCCGTCCGGCGAGATGAGAATGGTCTCCATGAACTGCCGCGCGACCGTAGGTGTCGTGGGCAACGGCGAGCACAACCTCGTGAACATCGGTAAGGCAGGAAGAAAGCGCCACATGGGTATCCGCCCGACCGTCCGCGGTTCCGTCATGAACCCGAACGACCATCCGCACGGCGGTGGAGAAGGCAAGGCTGGTATCGGACGTCCGGGCCCGTGCACACCGTGGGGCAAGCCGGCTCTTGGCCTGAAGACCAGAAAGCACAAGAAGGCTTCTGACAAGCTGATTGTGAGAAGAAGAAACGGAAAAGGTATCAACTAGGATTGGAGAAAAATAAGGAGGTAACCAAATGGCTCGTTCACTGAAAAAAGGACCGTTCGCTGACGAGAGTCTGCTGAAGAAGGTAGACGCGATGAACGCGGCAGGAAGCAAGCAGGTTATCAAGACCTGGTCCCGTCGTTCTACGATCTTCCCGCAGTTTGTCGGACACACGATCGCAGTTCATGACGGAAGAAAGCACGTTCCGGTATATATCACAGAGGATATGGTTGGCCACAAGCTCGGCGAGTTCGTAGCGACCAGAACGTACCGCGGACACGGCAAGGACGAGAAGAAGTCCGGCGTTCGCAAATAAATAAGAGACATCATACAGCAGACCTTCACACGCCCGCCCGGCAGCGGCCGGCGCGGGGCGCATGAGGGGTCCGGAAGAGAGCTTCCGGGACAGATTGAGAAGCCTGAAGGCGCATAGATTTTGAAAGGAGGCAACATCCAATGGCTAAAGGACATAGATCCCAGATTAAGAGAGAAAGAAATGCTCAGAAGGATACGAGACCGTCAGCAAAGCTGTCATACGCTCGCGTTTCCGTTCAGAAAGCATGCTTCGTATTGGATGCCATCAGAGGTAAAGATGTACAGACAGCGCTCGGTATCGTTACTTACAATCCGAGATATGCTTCTGAGCTGATTGCTAAGCTGCTGAAGTCAGCGATCGCAAATGCAGAGAACAATAACGGAATGAGTGCCGAGAACCTTTACGTAGAGGAGTGCTACGCAAACAAGGGACCGACAATGAAGAGAATCAGACCGAGAGCACAGGGAAGAGCTTACAGGATCGAGAAGAGAATGAGCCATATCACTATCGTGCTTAATGAGAAATAAGGAGGACAATCATGGGACAGAAGGTTAATCCGCATGGTCTTAGAGTCGGCGTTATCAAGGACTGGGATTCAAAATGGTATGCAGAAGCAGATTTCGCAGACTGCCTGATCGAGGATCACAAGATCAGAACATTCCTGAAGAAGAAATTATTCAGCGCAGGCGTTTCCAAGATTGAAATCGAGCGCGCTTCTGATAGAGTAAAGATCATCATCTACACCGCGAAGCCGGGCGTTGTGATCGGCAAGGGCGGCGCAGAGATCGAGAAGCTCAAGGCAGAGCTCCAGAAGATGGTTTCCAAGAAGCTGATCGTGGACATCAAGGAGGTCAAGAGACCGGATAAGGACGCGCAGCTCGTCGCAGAGAACATCGCAGCACAGCTGGAGAACCGTGTATCCTACCGCCGTGCGATGAAGTCCACGATGAGCAGAACGATGAAGTCGGGCGCTCTGGGCATCAAGGCAGCTGTTTCCGGACGTCTTGGCGGAGCAGATATCGCGCGTTCCGAGTTCTACAGCGAGGGCACCATCCCGCTTCAGACACTGAGAGCAGATATTGACTATGGTTTTGCTGAAGCAGATACGACCTACGGCAAGCTTGGCGTAAAGGTATGGATCTACAAAGGCGAAATACTTCCATCTAAAAAAGAAGGGAGCGATAAATAATGTTAATGCCAAAAAGAGTAAAACGTCGTAAGCAGTTCCGCGGTTCTATGGCAGGAAAAGCGTTGAGAGGAAATAAAATCTCCTATGGTGATTTCGGTCTTGTGGCTACTGAGCCGTGCTGGATCAAGGCAAACCAGATCGAGGCAGCCCGTGTTGCTATGACCCGTTACATCAAGCGTGGTGGTAAGGTTTGGATCAAGATTTTCCCGGATAAGCCGATCACAGCAAAGCCGGCTGAGACTCGAATGGGTTCCGGTAAGGGAACCGTTGAGTACTGGGTGTCCGTAGTAAAGCCGGGCCGCGTATTGTTTGAGCTGGCAGGCGTGCCGGAGGAGGTAGCCCGCGAAGCATTGCGTCTCGCTATGCACAAGTTACCCTGCAAATGTAAAATCGTTTCTCGTGCAGACTTAGAAGGCGGTGATAACAGTGAAAATTAATAAGTATGTAGAAGATTTAAAGGCAAAATCAGCTGCAGAATTAAATGAAGAATTAGTAGCTGCTAAGAAGGAACTTTTCAATCTGAGATTCCAGAACGCAACGAACCAGCTCGATAACACCAGCCGGATCAAAGAGGTTCGCAAGAACATCGCGAGAATTCAGACCGTTATCACAGAGAAGGCGAATGCATAATTCCGTGTAAACTGGAAACACACGGATGCGTTGAGATCGGGCTCCGGTGAGGACATCCGGTCAAGACTCAGATTGGAGAAAGGAGAACATTTCCGTGGATAGAAATCTTAGAAAAACCCGTACGGGTAAGGTTGTCAGCAATAAAATGGACAAAACAATCGTTGTTGCGGTAGAGGACCACGTAAGACATCCGCTTTACAATAAGATCGTAAAGAAGACTTACAAGCTGAAGGCTCATGATGAGAACAACGAGTGCAACATCGGAGATACAGTGAAGGTAATGGAGACCAGACCGCTGTCTAAGGACAAGAGATGGAGACTGGTTGAGGTCGTTGAGAAGGTGAAATAAGACAGCCAGAGCGCGCTGTTTATTCGGACTCGGCGGAGAGAAATGCATGGCATTTTGAAATCTAAAGAGTAGAGGCTGATAGAAATAAAGGAGGAATATCGGCATGGTACAGCAGGAAACCAGACTGAAAGTTGCTGATAATACCGGTGCGAAGGAGCTTCTTTGCATCCGTGTTATGGGCGGTTCCACCAGGAGATATGCAGGTATTGGCGATATCATCGTTGCTTCGGTCAAGGATGCAACGCCAGGTGGTGTTGTTAAAAAGGGCGATGTGGTAAAGGCTGTCGTAGTACGTACAGTGAAGGGTGTTCGCCGTAAAGACGGTTCATATATCAGGTTCGATGAGAACGCTGCAGTCATCATCAAGGATGATCTGAACCCGAGAGGAACTCGTATTTTTGGGCCGGTAGCAAGAGAGCTCCGTGATAAGAAGTTCATGAAGATCGTATCTCTGGCTCCGGAAGTATTATAAGGAGGACCTGAAGATGAATAAGATCAAGACTGGCGATACGGTAAAGGTGATCGCAGGTAAGGATAAAGGAAAAGATGGCAAGGTACTCGCAGTGAAGGACGGCAAGGTTCTCGTTGAGGGTATCGGCATGGTGACAAAGCACACGAAACCGTCGGCTGCGAACCAGCAGGGCGGCATCGTGACAAAGGAAGCTTACATCGATGCATCCAATGTTATGCTTCTCTTCAAGGGCAAGGAAACCAGAGTCGGCTTCCGCATGGATGGCGACAAGAAGGTCCGCGTGGCGAAGGCTACGGGAGAAGTAATTGACTAATAGAGAGAGGAGGTCGTACAGGTGAGCAGACTGAAAGAGATTTATCAGAATGAGATCGTAGATGCTATGATCAAGAAATTTGGATATAAGAACATCATGGAGGTCCCGAAGCTTGACAAGGTCGTAGTCAATATGGGCGTCGGCGAGGCGAAGGACAATGCGAAGGTTCTGGAATCTGCTGTTAAGGATATGGAGACCATCACAGGTCAGAAGGCTGTCCTTACAAAGGCAAAGAACTCCGTCGCAAACTTCAAGATCAGAGAGGGTATGGCAATCGGCTGCAAGACAACGCTGCGTGGCGAGAAGATGTATGATTTCGTGGATCGCCTCATCAACCTTGCACTGCCGCGCGTGCGTGACTTCAGAGGCGTCAATCCGAACGCGTTTGACGGCAGAGGCAACTACGCACTGGGCATCAAGGAGCAGCTGATCTTCCCGGAGATCGAGTACGATAAGATCGACAAGGTGAGAGGTATGGACGTAATCTTCGTCACAACCGCTAAGACCGACGAGGAAGCACGCGAGTTACTGAGACTGTTCAATATGCCGTTCCAGAAATAATCCGGCATTTTCAAATAGGAGGGAAAATTCATGGCTAAGACAGCAATGAAGCTCAAACAGCAGCGCAAACCGAAGTTCTCGACGAGAGCGTATACCCGCTGCAGAATCTGCGGACGTCCGCATTCTGTCCTGAGAAAGTACGGCATCTGCCGCGTCTGCTTCCGCGAGCTGGCATACAAGGGCCAGATTCCGGGCGTAAAGAAAGCAAGCTGGTAATTGATAAATATCATGTAAAGTCTAACAAAAAATATGAAGGAGGAAACTTACATGACAATGAGCGATCCGATTGCAGATATGCTTACAAGAATCCGTAACGCGAACACTGCAAAACACGACACAGTCGATGTTCCGGCATCGAAGATGAAAATTGCGATTGCAAATATCCTGGTAGACGAGGGATATATCACAAAGTATGATCTGGTGGAGGATGGTCCGGTGAAGACGATCCACATCACACTGAAGTACGGTGCAGACAAGAACGAAAAGATTATCTCCGGCATCAAGAGAATCTCGAAGCCGGGTCTTCGTGTGTACGCAGGCAAGGATAATCTCCCGAAGGTTCTCGGCGGACTGGGCGTAGCAATCCTGTCCACGAACCAGGGTGTCATCACAGATAAACAGGCCAGAAAGCTCCAGGTAGGCGGCGAGGTGCTCGCGTTCGTCTGGTAGTCGGAAGGCAGAGTAGTTTCGATAGAATTGCTGAAAACAGAGAGGCCGCAGGCGCCTCTCCGAAAATCTAAGTGAGGAGGAAACAGGCATGTCACGTATAGGTAGAATGCCGGTTGCGATCCCGGCAGGTGTCACTGTCGAGGTTGCTGAGGGTAACAAGGTTACCGTGAAAGGACCGAAGGGCACGCTCGTCAGAGAGCTTGCAAAGGAAATGGATATCAAGATCGAGGACGGTCATGTGATCGTTTCGAGACCGAATGATCTGAAGAGAATGAAATCTCTCCACGGCCTTACGAGAACACTGATCCACAACATGACGATCGGTGTCAGCGAGGGTTATACAAAGACGCTGGAAGTAAACGGTGTCGGTTACAGAGCTGCAAAGTCCGGCAAGAAGCTGACCCTGAACCTGGGCTACTCCCATCCGGTAGAGATGGAGGACCCGGAGGGCATCGAGACGAAGGTAGATGGCAATAAGATCATCGTATCCGGTATCAGCAAGGAGAAGGTTGGCCAGTACGCAGCGGAGATCAGAGACAAGAGGAGACCGGAGCCGTACAAGGGCAAGGGTATCAAGTATGCTGACGAAGTAATCAGACGTAAAGTTGGTAAGACCGGTAAAAAATAAGTAAGGAGAGTGTGAAGAATGGTTAGCAAGGAATCAAGAGCAAAAATTCGCGAGAAAAAGCATTACAGAATGCGCAACCGCTTCGCCGGCACAGCCGAGAGACCGCGTCTTGCCGTATTCAGAAGCAATAACCATATGTATGCTCAGGTCATCGACGACTCCATTGGACATACTCTGGTGTCTGCGAGCACACTTCAGAAGGAAGTGAAGGCAGAGCTTGAGAAGACCAACAATGTCGAGGCGGCAGCATACCTTGGAAAGGTAATCGCAGAGCGTGCACTGGAAAAGGGCATCAAGGAAGTGGTCTTCGACCGCGGCGGTTTCATCTATCAGGGTAAGGTCAAAGCACTTGCTGATGCAGCAAGAGAAGCCGGACTGGAATTTTAAGAGGAGGAAAAACACATGAGACATGAGATCATTGACCCGAGCCAGTTCGAGCTGACTGACAAGGTAGTGTCAATTAAGCGTGTATCCAAGACTGTTAAGGGCGGACGTACCATGCGTTTTACGGCTCTGGTAGTTGTAGGTGACGGAAACGGCCATATCGGTGCAGGACTTGGAAAGGCAACGGAGATTCCGGAAGCAATCCGCAAGGGAAAAGAGGATGCCATGAAGAAGCTCGTATATATATCGATGGATGAGAATGCAAGCGTACCGCACGACTTCATCGGCAAGTTCGGCGGCGCGTCCGTGCTGCTGAAGAGAGCTCCGGAAGGTACCGGTATCATCGCAGGCGGCCCGGCGCGTAACGTCCTGGAGATCGCAGGCATCAAGAATATCCGTACAAAGTCACTGGGCTCCAACAACAAGCAGAACGTTGTTCTGGCTACGCTGGAAGCACTGAAGCAGATGAAGTCTCCGGAGGAAGTAGCAAGACTCCGCGGCAAGTCCGTAGAAGAGATTCTGGGTTAGCGAGGAGGATTGAAAAATGGCAGACAAGCTGAAGGTTACATTAGTAAAATCCCCGATCGGTGCGGTTCCGAAGCACCGTGCGACGGTGAAGGCACTTGGTCTTTCCAAGATGCACAAGACGGTAGAGCTTCCGAACAACGATGCGGTCAAGGGTATGATCGCTCAGGTATCCTACATGGTAAAGGTTGAGGAAGCGTAAGAATTATTTCAGATAAGGAGGTGTCATCATGGATTTATCAAACTTAAAGCCAGCAGCTGGCAGTGTACACAGTGATAATTTCAGAAGAGGACGCGGACACGGATCAGGAAACGGCAAGACGGCCGGCAAGGGACACAAGGGCCAGAAGGCTCGTTCCGGAGCGCCGAGAATCGGCTTCGAGGGTGGCCAGATGCCGCTGTACAGACGTCTTCCGAAGAGAGGCTTCAAGAACAGAAATTCTCTGGACATTGAGGCGATCAACCTTAGCGCACTCGAGGTATTCGAGGACGGCGCAGAGGTGACGGTGGACGCGCTGCTCGAGAAGGGCGTGATCAAGGACGCGAAGGACGGCGTTAAGATCCTTGGCAACGGGACGCTCACAAAGAAGCTGAACGTTAAGGTGAACGCTTACAGCGAGAGTGCGAAGACAAAAATTGAGGAGCTCGGCGGAAAAGCAGAGGTGATCTAACATGCTCGAGACACTGAAAAATGCATTCAGAATTAAGGATATTCGGAAGAAGTTATTCTACACATTCTGCATGATGGTTGTGATTCGTCTGGGCTGCCAGCTTCCGGTGCCGGGGGTGAACAGGAGCTACTTTTCTCAGTGGTTCGCACAGCAGTCCAACGATGCGTTTAATTTCTTTTCTGCATTTACCGGTGGCTCCTTCGAGAAAATGTCAATTTTCGCGCTAAGCATTACGCCATATATTACTTCCTCCATCATTATGCAGCTTATGACCATCGCCATCCCGGCGCTGGAGGAGATGCATAAGGATGGAGAAGATGGCAGAAAGAAAATTGCTGCGATCACGCGTTATGTGACCGTGGCGCTCGCTCTCATCGAGAGTACCGCGATGACGATCGGCTTCGGAAATTCCGGACTCATTCCGAACATGAATTTCCTGAAGGGCTTTGCCGTCGTCGTTGCGCTGACTGCAGGTTCTACGATGCTGATGTGGATCGGCGAGCGGATCACACAGAACGGCGTGGGGAACGGTATCTCCATCGTCCTGATGGTGAACATCCTCTCCAGCATCCCGTCGGATATCACGGGTCTGTTTGAGATGTTTGTAAAGGGCAAGACGCTGGCGCACGGCGCGCTTGCGGCCCTGATCATTCTCGCAGTCATCCTGGTCACGATTGTGCTCGTCATCGTCCTGAACGATGCGATCCGGAAGATCCCGGTACAGTACGCGAAAAAGATGCAGGGGCGGAAGATGGTGGGCGGCCAGTCCACGTTCATCCCGCTGAAGGTGAACACCGCAGGCGTGATCCCGGTTATCTTTGCGTCGTCCCTGATGTCGATCCCGCAGATGATCGTGGCGTTCACGGGGGCGAATCTCGGCACGGGCGTCGGCGCGACGCTCATCGGCATGCTGAGCCAGAACAACTGGTTCAACTTCAGCCATCCGATCTACTCGATCGGCATGCTGCTGTATATTGTGCTGAATGTCTTCTTTGCTTATTTCTACACGTCGATCACCTTCAACCCGATTGAGGTGGCGGACAACATGAAGAAGCAGGGCGGATTTATCCCGGGCATCCGGCCGGGCAAGCCGACTCAGGATTATCTGGAGCGTGTGCTGAACTATCTCGTGTTTATCGGCGTGGCAGGACTGATCATCGTCGTGCTGATCCCGATCTTCTTCAACGGAGTCTTCGGCGCGCAGGTATCGTTCGGCGGAACGTCCATCATCATTATCGTGGGTGTAATCCTTGAGACATTAAAGCAGATTGAATCTCAGATGCTGGTTCGCAACTACAAGGGATTCCTGTCAGATTAAGCTATTGCTCCGCTTCCCGGAGGGATCAGGGAACAGAATCCGGACTGATGCAGACCGGATTCTGGACTTGAGAGAGGGAAGTGGAGTATTTTATTTGTTACAGTTCAGCCATGCAAAAAAAACCACAGACAGGAGCCGCGAGGAGTCGCCCATCGCGAAGCGATTTTAAATGGCGACTCCGACCTGGCAAGTGCACCGTAAGGTGCGCGTGCCGCTACCCGCGCGGCGGATAGCTTGCATAGCAAGCGCGTCTGCGGCTTGCATGGCGTACTGACTGAACTGGAGGAAATGATGAAAATTATAATGCTTGGAGCGCCGGGGGCCGGGAAGGGGACCCAGGCGAAAATGATTGCATCAAAGTATGAGATCCCGCATATCTCTACAGGGGATATCTTTCGGGCGAATATTAAGAACGGCACAGAGCTGGGCAAGAAGGCGAAGGCCTTCATGGACCAGGGGCTGCTGGTGCCGGATGAGCTGACGGTCGACCTCGTGATTGACCGCCTCGCGCAGGATGACTGCAAGAACGGCTATATTCTTGACGGTTTTCCGCGCACGATTCCGCAGGCGGAGGCGCTTGATGCGGCGCTTGGGAAGCTTGGGGAGAAGATGGATTATGCGATCGACGTCGATGTGCCGGATGAGAACATTGTGTCAAGAATGTCCGGCAGAAGAGCCTGCACAGGCTGCGGGGCGACCTACCACGTCGTGTACAATCCTTCCAAGAAGGGGGAGGCGTGCGAGGTGTGCGGCGAGCAGCTGGTGCTCCGCGACGATGACAGACCGGAGACGGTGCAGAAGAGACTGAACGTCTATCATGATCAGACACAGCCGCTGATCGAGTATTATAAGAAGCAGGGCATATTGAAGACCGTGGACGGCACGCAGGATATGAAGGATGTGTTCGCGGCGATCACAGAGATTCTGGGGGCTTAAACATGTCAGTGACAATCAAGACAGCACATGAAATTGAACTGATGAGGGAGGCAGGCAGACTGCTGAACATCGTGCACAAGGAGCTTGCGGCGGCGATCCGCCCGGGCATTTCGACCCACGAGCTGGATAAGCTCGGGGAGCGTGTCATCCGCAGCTTCGGGTGCGTGCCGAATTTCCTGAACTACAACGGATTTCCGGCTTCGTTCTGCATCTCGGTGAACGATGAGGTCGTTCACGGCATCCCGAAGAAGAGCAGGATTCTGCACGAGGGAGATATCGTCAGCATCGACGCCGGCCTGATCTACAAAGGCATGCATTCCGATGCGGCCCGCACCTACGGGGTCGGACAGATCACACCGGAGGCGCAGAAGCTGATTGACGTGACGCGCGAGTGTTTCTTTAAGGGAATTGAGTATGCGAAGGCCGGCAATCACCTGCACGAGATTTCTGCTGCGATCGGAGACTATGCGGAGTCCTTCGGGTACGGAGTCGTCCGTGACCTTGTGGGGCACGGCATCGGCAAGGCGCTGCACGAGGACCCGCAGATCCCGAATTTCCGCCAGAGAGGAAGAGGCATCCGCCTCGTGAAGGGCATGACGCTCGCCGTCGAGCCGATGATCAACGCAGGCCGCGCGGACGTCGAGTGGCTCGACGACGACTGGACCGTCGTGACGGAGGACGGCAGCCTTTCCGCCCACTATGAGAACACGATCCTGATCACAGACGGCGAGCCGGAGATTCTGACGCTTGCCGAGTAGGGAGGCCATATGAAGGAACGTTCCGGAACATGCTCTGCCGCAGAGGACCCGATCCTGATTGAGCTGAAGAAGAGCACTGCTCTCTCCGCGCATATGCTTGCCGTGTCCCGGGCAGGCCACGACAAAGACACCGTGTACGTGGTTCTCGCGGAGAATGGCCCGTACCTGTACCTCGCGGACGGCAGGCGGCGGACACTCGCGAAGCCAAAGAAAAAGAAGCGGATGCACGTCCAGCTCATCACGCACCTGCCCGCGGACATTCTGGACGCGATGCAGGAGCTCCGCTGTGATGCGCACCTGCGCAAGGTGATCCGCGCCTATGAGCAGCGTGATGTTGACGCCGATGCGTTGCTCGGAGCTGGAAATTAAGTAAAGAGGAATCGAAAATCCGCCGGACTGTAGATTGAAACAGAAGTTACGGTTCAGCCAGGACGCCATGCATGCCACAGGTCTACGCTTCGCTTCGGTCAGCGCTAACCGTGTGCCGCCGGCACACAGCGCCCCGCTTGCTGTGCAAGCTATCCGCCGCTACGCGGCTCCTGTCCGTGGCTGAACTGTAACAATCAAAATGACAGGAGGTAAACATGTCAAAAACAGATGCCATTGAAGTAGAGGGAACCGTACTGGAGAAGCTGCCGAACGCGATGTTCCGCGTCGAGCTCGAGAATAAGCATGTCGTGCTTGCGCACATCAGCGGCAAGCTCCGCATGAACTTTATCCGCATCCTCCCAGGCGACAAGGTCACAATCGAGCTGTCCCCGTATGACCTGACGAAGGGGAGAATCATCTGGAGAGATAAATAGGCCAGGCAATTAAAAAAACAAGCTATCAGTTGTAAAGAACCCGAAATCCGCTGTACATGATTCGTGAGAGAAATCGTACAGCGGATTTTTTTGGCTGACACTATTTTATAAAAATTTTATATTTTCCTGTGTTATTCAGGAATTATCCAACGATGATTCCGGAATATGTGTTGCATTTAAGACAATATCCTTCTGAACAGCGGATTAGAGACTTATTTTTTCAGACCTTTTCTGTGCAAATGTCTCTTTTGCATATGGGACGGCTTGTTTTGCCTTCAGCTATTGCCAAGAGGCCTCTGGCGCTGCTTGCCACATGCGGATGGCTATGGTATGATACGGACGGGGAGAGCGCTTGCAGGGATTGATTTTGGGAACAACAAGACAGGGAGGGAGTTAATATGTGTAAGGCAATAGAAGAGATCGCAGCGAGAGCGGCAAGGAAAGCTATGGAGCAGGCCGCTATAGAAAAGGAAGAGGCATTGAAGGAGCAGAGAGTGAGTACTCTGTTTGACAGCGTCAGAAATCTGATGGAGAGTCTGAGCTGGTCTGCAGATCACGCGATGGAGGTACTTCGGATATCAGAAGGCGACCGTGATCTTCTGACACAGCGGCTCCAGAAGGTGCTATAGGAACCCGCAAAAACCTGCAAAATATCGTGAAAAATGCATGAAAAATCAGGAAAATTTCCGCTTGCATTTTCCCTGCGCCCGTATTATAATAGCAAATGTACTTTTGTGAGCACGGGAATAGTGCGCCTATTCGTGCGCTCAAAAACAGAACAAAGGTGAAGGGAGGATTGACCATGAAGGTTAGATCATCAGTGAAGCCGATCTGTGAAAAGTGTAAGGTGATCAAGAGAAAGGGAAGCATCCGGATTATCTGCGAGAACCCGAAGCACAAACAGAGACAGGGCTAAGCAACACAAAACGGCGGAAATGACCGTGGCGGATTTCCTCTGAGCGCAGGATGAGCTTTGTATTTTGCAGAGCAGATCCAGGAGGAGAGCAGTTCACAGTCAGAAATCAATATAACGATGGAATAAATGAGAAGTGTGACTTTTTTCCGGGAGCATTCGACAGCCTGCAGCAGGCAGATGCCGGATGACTACCCTTAATATAAACAGTCAGAGATTTTATTTCGTTGCGATATTGCTTTTAATACCAGACCAGGATGTGACAGTACACGATCCTGTGCGAAAACCGCTGGCGCAGGATGAGCATGTCTTGCAAGAGTGTGTGATATTCCGCGAGACGCACGGCAGTGTGGAACGAGGACGGCACTCATGGCTTAATGGAATGGAAAGGCCGCAGGTGCGCTGCGGCTGGGCAATGCATGTTGCCCCAATTAGAATCAATCACTTTAAAATGGAGGAACAATTACATGGCTCGTATTGCTGGTGTAGACTTACCAAGAGAAAAACGTGTAGAGATCGGTCTGACCTATATCTACGGTATCGGTAGAACTAGTGCGGACAAGATTCTCGCTGCAGCGAACGTAAATCCTGACACCCGTGTCAGAGACCTGACAGATGAGGAAGTCGGAAGAATCCGTGATATCATTGATGAGCATTACATGGTAGAGGGTGATCTCAGAAGAGAGACTGCTCTGAACATCAAGAGACTGCAGGAGATCGGATGCTACAGAGGTATCCGTCACAGAAAGGGCCTTCCGGTTCGCGGTCAGAAGACAAAGACGAACGCAAGAACCAGAAAGGGTCCGAAGAGAACAGTAGCGAACAAGAAGAAGTAAGCTTTTTCGGAGTCAGGCGCAGGAGACGGCCTGAAATGATGCTTACGCAACCGTATAAAAATGGAAGAAAGTAGGTTAGTTGAGATATGGCAGCAGCTAAGAAAGTTACAAAAAAAGTGACAAAAAAGCGTGTAAAGAAAAACGTTGAACACGGACAGGCACATATCCAGGCATCCTTCAATAACACGATCGTTACTTTGACGGATGCACAGGGTAATGCATTATCATGGGCAAGTGCCGGTGGTCTTGGATTTAGAGGTTCAAGGAAATCTACTCCGTATGCGGCACAGATGGCAGCAGAGACTGCAACGAAGGCAGCATTAGTACATGGTCTGAAGACAGTTGACGTATTCGTAAAGGGTCCGGGGTCAGGACGCGAGGCAGCAATCCGTGCGCTTTCCGCGAACGGTCTTGATGTTGTAAGTATCCGCGACGTGACAGCGGTTCCGCATAATGGATGCCGTCCGCCGAAGCGCAGAAGAGTCTAATCAGGGAGGTCAATTAAAATGGCAGTAAATAGAGTTCCGGTCCTTAAGAGATGCAGATCACTTGGTCTTGATCCGGTATATTTAGGATATGATAAAAAGTCGAACAGAGAGCTGAAGCGCGCGAACCGCAAGGTAAGCGAGTACGGCCTTCAGCTTCGCGAGAAGCAGAAAGCAAAATTCATCTACGGCGTACTTGAGAAGCCGTTCCGCAACTACTATGAGAAGGCAGACAGAATGCAGGGCCAGACCGGTGCGAACCTGATGACCCTTCTGGAGTGCAGACTGGACAACGTTGTGTTCCGCATGGGCTTCGCAAGAACCCGCAAGGAGGCAAGACAGATCGTTGACCACAAGCACATTCTGGTAAACGGCAAGCAGGTAAACATTCCGTCCTACATCGTGAAGGCAGGGGATACCGTAGAGATCAAGGAGAAGTGCAAGGGCTCTCAGAGATATAAGGATATCATCGAGGTAACTGGCGGCAGACTCGTGCCGGAGTGGATCGAGGCTGACCAGGAGGCGCTGAAGGGAACCGTCAAGGAGCTTCCGACGCGTGAGATGATTGATGTTCCGGTCAACGAAGTGCTTATCGTCGAGCTGTATTCTAAATAATAGAACGTCACCCTCAATGATCGTGTGTCGGAGATGGCCTCTGGCAGCTGCTTTGCGGCACATTCTTTTTTGGAGAGGAAGCAAGGAGGGCTTAAATAGTGTTCGATTTCAACAAACCAAAAATTGAAATTGCAGAAATGTCAGAAGATAAGAGATTTGGGAGATTTGTAGTTGAACCGCTCGAGAGAGGCTACGGCACAACTCTGGGGAATTCGTTGAGAAGAATTATGCTTTCTTCTCTTCCGGGTGCTGCTGTCAGCCAGGTCAAGATCGAGGGCGTTCTGCATGAATTCAGCTCTATCCCTGGCGTGAAAGAAGACGTTACAGAAATTATTATGAATATCAAGTCACTGGCGATCAAGAACACCAGTGAGACGAACGAAGCAAAAGTTGCGTATATTGAGTTTGAGGGTGAAGGAGTCGTGACCGGCGCTGATATCCAGGTCGACCAGGATATCGAGATCATGAATCCGGATCAGGTCATCGCTCATCTGAACGGTGGCGCGGACAGCAAGCTCTACATGGAGCTGACGATCACGAAAGGCCGTGGCTATGTCAGCGCAGACAAGGGCAAGACCGACGACATGCCGATCGGGGTGATCGCAGTCGATGCGATCTACACACCGGTGGAGCGTGTCAATCTTACGATTGAGAATACGCGTGTAGGTCAGGTTACGGATTACGATAAGCTGACTCTGGACGTGTTCACAAATGCAACGCTGGCTCCCGACGAGGCGGTCAGCCTTGCTGCAAAGGTATTGAGCGCACATCTGGGCCTCTTCATCGATCTGTCCGAGAACGCGAAGTCCGCGGAGGTCATGATCGAGAAGGAGGACAACGAGAAGGAGAAGGTACTCGAGATGAACATCGACGAGCTCGAGCTCTCTGTCCGCTCGTTCAACTGCCTGAAGCGCGCAGGGATCAATACCGTCGAAGAGCTGTGCAACAGAACCTCCGAGGATATGATGAAGGTGCGGAATCTCGGCCGGAAGTCCCTCGAGGAGGTACTGAGCAAGCTCAAGGAGCTGGGGCTGTCACTGAATCCGAGTGACGAGCAGCAGTAAGCGATGGCAGCGGTTCCGGGTATCCGGGCTGCTGGAAAATAACACGAAGGACATAGACAGCGCATGTTCAGTAAGCCCGAAGAGCGTGGACATGTGTTCCGGAATGGAGGAGAAATTAAAATGGCAGGTTATAGAAAGCTCAGCAGAACATCTGATCAGAGAAAGGCTCTGCTCAGAAACCAGGTGACGGCTCTGATCTACAGAGGCAAGATCGTTACCACAGAACAGAAGGCGAAGGAAGTCCGCAAGATTGCGGAGGGTCTCATCGCGATGGCAGTCAGAGAGAAGGACAACTTCGACACCGTGACTGTGACCGCTAAGGTTCCGCGCAAGGACAAGGATGGCAAGAGAGTGAAGGAAGTCGTAAACGGCAAGAAGGTAACCGTGTACGATGAGGTTCAGAAGGAGATCAAGAAGGATCGCCCGAGCAGACTGCACGCTCGCCGTCAGATGCTGAAGGTTCTGTATCCGGTGACTGAGGTTCCGCAGGAGGCAGCCGGCAAGAAGAAGAACACGAAGTCCGTGGATCTTCCGGCAAAGCTGTTCGATGAGATCGCACCGAAGTACGCAGACCGCAACGGTGGTTACACCAGAATCGTAAAGATCGGCCAGCGCAAGGGCGACGGCGCTATGGAGGTTGTGCTCGAGCTGGTATAAAATGTCCGGCAGGAGCGGTGCCTGGGGCGACGCTCTTGGAATGAAAAGGACACTGGAAATAGCGTGAGTGTAATAATACAATGAGATTGACAGGCTTCTGAGAAATCAGAGGCCTGTTTTTGCAAGGAGGGGTTCATCATGTATTACACGATTAAGAATGAGCATTTAACAGTAGTGATCAACGACCACGGTGCGGAGCTGCACTCGATCCGGACGGCAGATGGCACGGAGTATCTGTGGCAGGGAGACCCGGCGATCTGGACGGGTCAGGCGCCGAATCTGTTTCCGTATGTGGCGCGGCTGACGGATAAGAAGTTTACATTTGAGGGAAACGAGTATTCGATGAAGATTCACGGGTTTATCAATGCGGTGGATCTGCGTGTGGAAAAGGCGGAGGCAGATCGGATTACCTTCCGCTACGACAGCAATGAGGAGACGCTGGCGCAGTTTCCGTTCGATTTTGTCTACCGGATCACGTATGCGGTGGAGGGCCATGTGCTGACGGTTCGCACCGATGTGGAAAATCCGGGCACAAAGCGGATGTTCTTTGGCCTTGGCGGACACCCGGGCTTCAATGTGCCGCTGGAGGATGGGCTGACGTTTGAGGACTACTGCATTGAATTTTCACAGCCCTCCCATCCGTGGCGTGTCGGCTTCACGGACGACTGCTATCGGAACGGGCAGGATCAGCCGTATCCGCTCGAGGACGGCGTGCGGATTCCGCTGCACCACGACCTCTTTGACCACGATGCGATCGTGCTGAAAAATGTCGACCACTGTGTCACGATCCGCTCCGATAAAGGACGCAGGGCGGTGCGCGTCTCATATCCGGACTTCCCGGTGATCGGATTCTGGCATAAACCGCAGATGGAAGCGCCGTACGTCTGCATTGAGCCGTGGCGCTCTCTTCCATCGAGGAACGGGATTGTCGAGGATTTCGCTCAGCAGGCGGATCTCGTGGCCTTGGACGGCGGGAAGACCTACACCAATGCGTGGACGATCGAGATTATAGAATAGACGGATAGAGAAAATAGATAAGGGAAATGTGTGGATTTGTTTAAAACCCACTTGACAAAATAATGATAGCTGTTATATTAGACATAGAACAATAAGTTATCCTTTTATGGTTTGAAGGTGAATAATATGACAGCAAAAAGAGACTGCTATGAAATACTTGGCGTCAGCCGGGACGCGGATGACGCCGCAATCAAAAAAGCCTACCGGAGACTCGCGAAGAAGTATCATCCCGACTCTAACGCGGGAAATGCGGAGGCCGAGCAGCGGTTCAAGGAGATCACGGAGGCCTACGGAATCCTGAGCGATCAGGAAAAGCGGAAGCTGTACGATCAATTCGGATACGCTGCCTTCGACGGCAGTGCGCCGGGCGGTGCTTATGGCAGTTGGGGGAGTGCTGGTGGCGCTGGTAATGGCGGCTGGAACGGCGCTGGCTATGGCGGGTGGCGTGGTACTGACGACAGCTATAGTGCTAATGGGAGAGCGGGCGGATCTTATAACAGCTGCGATGGACCGGGCGGTGGTTATCGCGAGTACCATTTTGAAGGCGGAAATATGGATGATATTCTGAAACACGTTTTTGGAGCTGGATTCCGAAGCGGCGCAACCGGTTTTAGCGGAAACGGTGGTGCATCTGGTTTTGGCGGTTTTGGAGGGACATCTGGTTTTAGGGGAGACGGAGATCCGTTTGATTTTAGCGCTTATGGAGCTGGGGCGGATGACCGGGGGCAGGATCTGCATGCGGAGATTTCGGTCAGCTTTGACGAGGCGGCCTTTGGGTGCGATAAGAGAATTACGCTGTCGGATCCGGCGGCGGATTTCACCTCTGGGACTGGATTTGGAACCGGAGCAGGAACAGGGCCCAATGCGGGTAGCAGGAGCAGGACTGGGGCGGGAAGGCATCAGAGGACGCTTCAGGTGCACATTCCGGCCGGGATCGACACGGGGAAGAGCATTCGCCTGCGCGGGAAAGGAATGCCTGGGATCGGCGGCGCGCCGGATGGAGATCTGCTGCTGCGCGTGACCGTCGGCACAAAGGCAGGCTTCGAGCGGAAAGGGCAGGATGTCTATACGACGGCCACGATTCCGTTTACCACCGCAGTGTTTGGCGGCGAGGCGGTCGTCCCGACCCTCTATGGGAAAGTTGCCTGCAGGATCAACGCAGGTACACAGTCCGGCACAAAACTGCGCCTGAAAGGAAAAGGAATCGTCTCGATGAAGAATCCTTCCGTGCACGGTGATCAGTACGTGACGATACAGATCGAGGTACCGACGCAGCTTGGAGACGAGGCGAAGCGCAAGCTCCGCGAATTTCAGTACGCCTGCGGCCGGGCTGACAGCGCCAGCGGGGCCGCGTAAGAGGCTGCGGCGCGTTACTTCAGCATACCATAGCCGCCGATTTCGCGGAAACCGATCCGGCGGTAGATCCGGCCTGCGTTTGGGTTGTCGTAGAAGAGGCATAAAAATTCGCGTCCGGCCTGGAAGGACTGGCGGCACAGACTGTGCACGACAGCGGAAGCGCAGCCCTGGCCGCGCCGGTCGGGCAGAGTGGCGACGCCTGTGAGCATCGCACTTTTGCTGTTGGAGGCGGAGGTCTTGGCGACAGAGATCAGGCGGTCACCCTCAAAAGCGCCGACGGCGAGTTCTCCGCCCTGCAGTTCCTGCGCAAGCTGCTGCCGTGCCTTGTCCGGGTGCTGATAGGTGTGGGAAAACTCTTCGATCTGCAGAAGAAGCTGCAGCATAGCATCGAGGTCTGCCACACTCAGAGCGCGGACGTAGAAAGGATGTTCATTGCGAAGATTATGGAGGTTACTTGAAGGACAGAGTTCTCCAGCATCGCCGAGCTTTTCTGAGGTGCAGAGATGCCCGGATGGATTGAGGTCGTTTGAAGTACAGCTCATTTCCGAGGTGTTAAGTGTTTTTGCGTGCGAAAAGCAGCGGTCGAAGGCCTTCAGGTCATCTGCGCCGCACCTGCACATCTGCGTCTCCTGATAGAACCGGTCGGGAAAGAACGGGGCGAGCTGCCGCAGGAGAGATGCCTTGGCGCTGATCGTGTCGACCGTGCGGTTTTGCAGAAATTCAGCCGCGGCTGCCGCGTCGTAGGTTTCATTTTGGCTGTACAGAAGATAGAAATCGTAATATTTTAGCAGAAGAAAATCCCATCCGTCCGCTGTCTCGTTCGCGTAAATCGTCACAATCTCTGAATCAATGCCATAATTCTCGATATCTCCGATGAAAAACAGATTCATCTCCGGTTCTTTCCCGACATATTCCAGGATCCGCGCGCGCTCCGATTCGCCAAGTCTTCTCATATCTGCTTCCTCCATTTCAACATTTTCGTTATTCTATTCTTTATAAAAGAGGATGTCAAGTGGCGGTTCTCTGACGAAATGCAAATAAAACGCAAAAAGCAGTTTCAATCGTCCGAATCTTTGATATAATAGGTAGAGATTTTTACAGGAAGGTTTTTGGAGGAGACTGTATTATGGATAAAAAGACGCGAGAAACAGCGGTGAAGGAATTGACGCTGATGCTGATGTACCTGACGAGATTCCAGGATGAGAAGGAATTTTCCAGATATATGGAGGTGGCCTGGAAGGGGTATGATTTTGATACTATGAACCGTCTGGAGGATCAGGAGCTGATCCGGCAGCCGAGGAGGGGGAAGGTCGCTTATCTGACGGAGGCGGGCAAGGCGCAGGCGCGGCAGCTGCTTGAGCAGTACGGCCTGGAGGACCAGGCGCTGTACGAGCAGTTTGAGTTCCGCAATATCCGCCCGGACGAGGCAGAGCAGGCGGCGGAGATTGAGCAGATTTGTTTTCCGCCGAACGAGGCGTGCAAGCGGGAGATGATGCTGGAACGCATCGAGAGAGCGCCGGAGCTGTTCTTGGTGGCGGTGGACCGGCGCACAGGCAGGCTGGCGGGCTTTCTGAACGGGCTGGCGACGGAGGAGTATTCCTTCCGGGATGAATTTTTCACGGATGCCGGTCTGCACCAGCCGGATGGCAGGAATATTATGCTGCTCGGGCTGGATGTATTGCCGGAGTATCGCCGTCAGGGACTGGCGCGGGAGCTGATGTACAGTTATCTTCGCAGGGAGAAGGAAAACGGGAGGCGGCTGATTTTGCTGACCTGCCTGGATGCGAAGGTCAAGATGTACAAAAAGATGGGGTTCCGCGATGAGGGCCTTGCGGACTCGTCGTGGGGCGGCGAGCAGTGGCATGAGATGAGCTGCGTGCTGAATTTCTGATGAGCGGATGCGCGCAGAGGCCGCATGCGGAGTGCTTCGGAACGGGTGCGGAATCGCATTGTGAAAGGATTCGGGAAAAAGTGCGGGTGAGTCGGCCCCCAGGTGTTTGCCTGTGGCAAGGGCGGAGAGGACAGGTGAGAGACGGATGCTGAGGCATGTCTGGTATAAATTGCGGCCGGAGCACGAAGGCGGTCTGCCGGGGCTTTTAGATACGCTGCGGTCGGATGGTATTTCTGTCGGGGAGCTCTGCCAGAACAAGCTGGGTCTCTATCGACCGGTCAGACCGGAGGGGGAGGCAGGGGTACGGATGGACCGCTGGTTTTCCGGGGCGGAGGCGCCGCATACGGTGATCCTCACCGATGACATGCGGCTGTCCCGGCAGGCTGCAGGGCTTGGTGTGGCGTGTGTCGGGATAGGTGCGGCGGACGGGCCTTACTTCGACGGGACGGAGCTGGTGCTGCAAAGTCCGGCGGAGATCGACCGGCAAGAGCTGGAGGAATACTTACTCCGGTTCCGGGGAGTTCCGGTTGTGATCGCGAGGACAGAACGGTTGCTTCTGAGGGAAATTGCGCCGGCGGATTTCGAACCTCTGATCCGTCTCAGCAGGGAGCCGGGCATGGAGTACGTGCTGTCGGATGAGAACGGCGGCAACGGGCAGAGCAGCTTTACACAGGAGCGGCTGCAGGCGTATGTACGGCAGCAGTATCGGCTGTACGGATACGGACTGTGGAGTGTCTTTCTGGCAGACCGGAGCACTCTGATCGGGTGCTGCGGCTTCTCAGAGTATCCCGGGCCGGGCAATGCCCTGGAGATGGCCTACATGCTGAACCCGCGCGATCGCAGACGCGGCTATGGCTCGGAGATGTGTCTGGCCGCGCTGGATTACGCCGCCGACCGTCTCGGAGCGTCGGAGGTATGGGTGCGGGTTCATCCGTCGAACGAAGGGGCACAGAGATTTGCCGTCTCGCTGGGATTTGCTCTGGAGCGAACGGATGCGTTTCTGTGGATGAGGCGGGCCGTCTGAAGCGACGTCAAAAACAGTGTTGCGAGGAGAATCGATTATGCTATTTAACTCTCTGGAATTTTTGTTATTTTTTCCGGCTGTGTGCCTGGGCTACTACGTGATACCGCATCGCTTCCGGTATCTGTTCCTGCTGGCGTGCAGCTACTTTTTCTATATGTGCTGGAATCCGCAGTATGCGCTGCTGATGCTGACCTCGACGGCGATTACGTACGCGTCGGGGCTCCTGCTCGCGCGGGCAAACGCGATTCGCGAGGAGCGACGGCGGCTGCGTGCGCGGAAGTGGTGTGTAGCGGTGTCTTTTGTCAGCAACCTGGCAATTCTGTTTTTCTTCAAATATTTCCAGTTCGCCGCCGATACAGTAATCCGCGTGCTGCATATGATCCAGATCGAGGCGCAGCCGCCCGCGTTCGATGTGATTTTGCCGGTCGGGATCTCCTTTTACACGTTCCAGGCGCTGAGCTACACCGTCGACGTGTATCGCGGGGAGATCTATGCGGAGAAGAATTTTCTGAAATATGCGCTGTTTGTGTCGTTTTTCCCGCAGCTGGTCGCCGGGCCGATTGAGCGCTCGAAGAACCTGCTGATCCAGATCAATGAGCGCCACCGCTTTGACTTTGCGCGCGTGCGGGACGGGCTGCTCCTGATGCTGTACGGATTCTTTCAGAAGGTGGTGCTCGCGGAGTACCTCGGGATGGCGGTCGACGGGATCTACAACACGTATGCGGAGCGGACCGGGTTTCAGCTGCTTGTCGCGACGGTGCTGTTCGCGTTTCAGATCTACTGCGATTTCGGGAGCTACTCGAATATCGCGATCGGGGCCGCGCGGGTCATGGGGTTCCGGCTCATGGAAAATTTTAACACGCCGTACTTTGCAGTGTCGGTCTCGGACTTCTGGCGCAGATGGCACATCTCGCTGTCGACCTGGTTCCGCGATTATCTGTACATCCCGCTGGGCGGCAACCGGAAGGGCAGAGTGCGCAAGTGGTTCAACCTGATGGTCGTCTTCGTGACGAGCGGCCTCTGGCACGGCGCGAGCTGGCATTTTGTGTTCTGGGGCTTTTTAAACGGCGCCTATCAGGTGATCGGCGAGTGGCTTAGGCCGCTGCGCAGGGAGATCAATCGGGTGTTTGGGGTGGATGAGTCGGCCTTCAGCCACCGCCTGCTGCGGGCGCTGCTCACCTTCGCGCTGATCGATATCAGCTGGATTTTCTTCCGGGCATCCGGCGGCAGGGACGGCGTTCAGATCCTGCTGCGGATTCTGGGGCTGGCCGGGACCAGGTGGTTCACCTGGGGAGACAATCTGGCGGCGATGGGACTGACCAGGAATACGGCGGAGCTTCTGGCCGTCTCGCTGCTGATCCTGTTCGTCGTCGATCTGTGCCGATACCGCGGGCTCCGTCTGACGGAGTGGATTGTCAGGCAGGGACTCTGGTTCCGCTGGCTGGTATACTTTGCGGGGATATTCGGCATCCTGATTTTCGGAGTATACGGGCCGGGCTACGATGCGAGTCAGTTTATCTACTTTCAGTTCTGAGAGGCGGCAGGAGGCAGTGATATGAAAAAGACAATCAAATGGCTGGCGGCGATCGCTGTGTTTCTACTGGTCGGCGTGCTGCTGTTCGGCGAAATCTCCGAGGTGCTGCGCAGAAAGAGCGGGGCGGAGTCGGATATGGTGCATTCCTTTTACGAGATCGAGGAGGACACGCTCGATGTCCTGTTCCTGGGCAGCAGTCACCTCTACTACGGCGTGCAGCCGAACGTGCTGTGGCGGGATTACGGAATCACTTCCTATGATATGGGAAGCTCGGAGCAGACGGCGGCGACCTCGTATTTCCTCTTAAAGGAGGCATTTACGCGGCAGAAGCCGAAGATCGTCGTGCTGGAGAGCTACTATCTGTGGTACAACGGGCTGTACAATTCCGAGGCGCGGCTGCGGCAGGCGTTCGACGGGATGCGCTTTGGAAAGACGAAGCTGGAGATGATCGACACGATGCTCGCGGATCAGGGATTGAAGACAAAGCTGACGTACTGTCTGCCCTTCGTCAAGTATCACGGGCGCTGGGAGTCGCTGGAGGATTATGATTTTCACACGAAGCCGTATCTCAAGGGCGCGCGCATTGACTATACGGTTGCCGTCCCGGAACAGCCCGAGCTGCCCGCGGCGTCCGGGATCCCGGAGATCAGCCTGACGTGGCTTGGGAAGATTCAGGAGCTCTGCGAGGCGAACGGGGCAAAATTTGCCATGCTGGCCGTGCCGTACGGCGTGGAGACCGACCGGGAGCGGTACGATCGCCGCCAGGGGATCAATGTCGCCCTGGAGGAGCTGCTCGCAGAGGAGGGCGTCCCGTTTTTCTTCTGTCAGAAAAACGAGCCGGATCTGATCGATCCGGCTACAGATTACAGAGATAAAACCCATCTGAACACCGCCGGAGCGGAGAAGCTCACGGCGCGCCTGGGCGCGTGGCTTGAGGAACTCTGCCCGCTTCCGGACCACCGGGAGGACCCGGCCTACGCGCAGTGGGAGGAGGATCTGGCTCTGTACGAGGCCGACACCGCCGCGCAGCGCGAGCACCCAGAAAGCACAGCAGATGTCATTTGAGTAATAGTAGGGCGAAGCAGTTTGGAGCATCCGTTCCACACGCTTCGCCTTTCTGCCCCATATTTCCAGTTTATTATCTATCACACCTCCTTCTCTCTTGTACAATACGCACAAAATCCACCTCACCAAATTGTGACAGCTGACAAAATTGCCGTCTGTCTGGATTTTCCTCTTGCGCATTCTGGACATCTGTGCTATTATGAAACCACGAATTGGAAACGTTACCGATAGCGTTTCCGGTAACCATTCCAACCAGGCATCGAAATTATTTTTCAGAAAAGGAGAGGTAAGACATGAGAAAATTCCAGAAGTATTTTGCGGCAGCGATGTCCGCGGCGATGGTGGCAGGCCTTGCGGCAGTGCCGGCACAGGCAGAGGAGGCAAAGGGCTCCGTTTATTATCTGAACTTCAAGCCGGAGCAGGGCGAGGACTGGGAGGCTCTCGCAAAGCTCTACACCGAGCAGACCGGCGTGGAGGTCAATGTGCTGACCGCGGCATCCGGCACGTATGAGTCCACTCTGAAGTCCGAGATGGCGAAGGACGAGGCTCCGACGCTGTTCCAGGTAAACGGCCCGGTAGGCCTTGCGACCTGGAAGGATTACTGCTATGACCTGAAGGACAGCGAGCTGTACACCCACCTGAAGAGCGATGACTTCGCGCTCAAGGATGGCGACTCCGTATACGGCATCGCATACGTAATCGAGACCTACGGCATCATCTACAACAAGGCGCTCCTCGCAGACTACTGCGCACTGGACGGCGCGGTGATCGCGGACGCTTCTGAGATCACGAGCTTTGACACACTGAAGGCAGTGGCGGACGACATTCAGGCGCGCAAGGATGAGCTCGGCGTGGACGGCGCATTCGCATCGGCTGGCATGGACTCCTCCTCTGACTGGAGATTCAAGACGCATCTGGCGAACCTGCCGATCTACTACGAGTACCAGGCAGACGGCATCGGCTCGACCGACGCGATCAAGGGCACCTACCTCGACAACTACAAGGCGATCTGGGATCTGTACATCACAGACGCGACGTGTGAGCCGACGATGCTGGCAGGCATGACCGGCGAGGATGCGGCTGCAGAGTTCGCGCTCGGCACGGCGGTCTTCTACCAGAACGGTACCTGGGCTTACGGCGACATCACGGGCAATGAGGTGGCAGACGAGGATCTCGGCATGCTTCCGATCTTCATCGGCGTAGAGGGCGAGGAGAACCAGGGCCTTTGCACCGGTTCCGAGAACTACTGGTGTGTAAACGGCAAGGCATCCGAGGAGGATATCCAGGCGACTCTTGACTTCCTGAACTGGGTTGTGACGAGCGACGAGGGCAGAAACTCTCTGGCGAAGGATATGGGCTTTGCGACTCCGTTTGACACCTTCACAGAGGAGTATGTAGCGGCGAACCCGCTTCTTGACGCGGCAAACGAGTACATCGACGCTGGCAAGACCTCCGTTGCATGGTGCTTCACCACGATGCCGTCCGAGAACTGGAAGAACGGCGTAGGCAGCGCACTGCTTGAGTATGCACAGGGCACCGGCGAGTGGGATGCAGTTGTGACCGCATTCGTAGACGGCTGGGCAACTGAGGTAGCAGCTACCGCAACCGCAGAGTAAGACTCCGGTCCACAGCGACAGAAATTGAATGTGCTGCATCGAACAAAAAAGATGCGACAAAATGTCCTGAAAACAGGGGCGGGCATTTGCCCGCCCTTCTTTTAAAGAAAAGAAGCGCGGCGGCTCGCAAAGCGCGCGTTCATCTGCGGCGCAAGGGCCGCGGGTGGTGACTGAGATTTGGAGGAGGAGAGAGATGAGCAATCGTACAATGAAGCGTTACGCACCGATTTTCCTGCTTCCGACAATGGTTGCATTTACGATCGGGTTCATTGCCCCGTTTATCCTTGGCGTCTATCTGTCGTTCTGTGAGTTTACGACGGTGACGGATGCAAAATTTGTCGGAATCAAGAATTATATCCGCTTCTGGACGGATCCGAGCGACGTATTCCTGCATTCCCTGTGGTTTACCGCACTGTTTACGATCGTGACGGTGCTTTTGATCAATGTGATCGGCTTTGCGGTGGCGCTGGCGCTGACAAAGAAGATCCGCGGCACAAACCTGTTCCGCACCGTATTTTTCATGCCGAACCTGATTGGCGGCCTGGTGCTCGGCTACATCTGGCAGCTGCTGCTGAACGGCATCCTGTACAATTTCCAGCGCAACCTGAAATTCTCAGAGGTTTACGGCTTCATCGGCCTGGTGATCCTGATGTGTTGGCAGCAGATCGGCTACATGATGATCATCTACATCTCCGGCATCCAGAACATTCCGGGCGAGCTGATCGAGGCGGCGAAGATCGACGGCGCGACGCCGAAGCAGATCCTCAAAAACGTGACGATCCCGATGGTGATGCCCTCGATCACGATCTGTACCTTCCTGACACTGACCAATTCGTTCAAGCTCTTTGACCAGAACCTGGCGCTGACGGACGGCGACCCGTCGAAGATGTCGGAGATGCTGGCGCTGAACATTTACAATACATTCTATGGAAGAAACGGCTGGGAGGGTGTCGGCCAGGCGAAGGCTGTGATCTTCTTCCTGATGGTGGCGGCGATCGCACTGATTCAGAACTATCTGACGAGATCGAAGGAGGTGCAGCAGTAATGGACGCGAGAAAAGCAAAGCATGGCTGGGTGTGGACAATTTTCTTTTCGGTTCTCTCTGTGGCGTGGGTGTTTCCGATCTTCCTGGTGGTGATGAACTCCTTCAAGAAAAAGGTGTACATCAGCAAGATGCCGTTCAAGCTCCCGACCGAGAAAATGTTTGTGGGCTTTGACAACTACGTGAGCGGCGTCCAGAAGACCGGACTGATCCAGGCGTTTGGCTGGTCGCTGTTTATCACGATCTTTTCCGTGGCTGCGATCATCCTGTTCTGCTCGATGACCGCGTGGTACATCACGAGAGTCAAGGATAAGGTGACCTCGACGATCTACTATCTGTGCCTGTTTTCGATGATCGTGCCGTTCCAGATGGTCATGTTCACGCTCTCGAAGATCGCGAACATGCTGAAGCTGGGCAATCCGGTCGGCATCATCGTCGTGTACCTCGGCTTCGGCGCGGGGCTGTCGATCTTCATGTTTACCGGCTTCTGCAAGTCGATCCCGCTTGAGATCGAGGAGGCGGCGATGATCGACGGGTGCAATCCGCTGCAGACGTTCTTCCGCGTTGTGATGCCGATCATGAAGCCGACGTGCATCACGGTGACGATTCTGCAGGCGATGTGGATCTGGAACGATTACCTGCTCCCGTCGTTGGTGCTCGACCAGAAAAAGTACAAGACGATCCCGATCGCGGTCCAGTACCTGAAGGGCGGCTACGGCTCCGTGGACATGGGAGCGATGATGGGTGTGCTCGTGATTGCGATCATCCCGATCATTATTTTCTACATCGCGTGCCAGAAGTACATCATCGAGGGTGTTGTGGCAGGCGCGGTGAAGGGCTGAGGCTGATCCGGGAGAGCGGCTCATGCAGGTCTGTGAAGTACAATGCGCCGGTCTGTGGGGATGAAACTGAGAGAGTACGAGATAACCGGCCGGGGAGGAGGCTGTGATGGAGCAGATTACAATTAAGGAAGTGGCAAAGCTCTGCGGTGTGGGCGTCAGCACAGTCTCCAGGGCGATCAACAACCATCCGGACATCAATGAGGAGACAAAACAGAAGATCCTGGAGACGATTCGAAAGTACAACTACGTGCCGAACAACAGCGCGCGGAACCTGAAGCGCTCGGATTCGAACACGATCGCCGTGCTGATCAAGGGGATCAGCAACCCGTTCTTCACGGAGATCATTCAGATCTTCGAGCGGGAGGTCACGCGGGAGAAATATTCGTTTGTCCTGCAGCACATCGAGGAGTTTGAGGACGAGGTCGACGTCGCGATTCAGCTGGAGAAGGAAAAGCGGCTGAAGGGGATTGTATTTCTCGGAGGCCTGAGCTATCATACGGAAGAAAAGCTGAAGCAGCTGACGGTGCCGTTTGTGATCAGCACCGTCGATGTGACGGAGCTGCCCGACGAGTTCGCCTCCGTGACCGTGGACAATACGAGGGAGAGCCAGAAGCTCGTGAATTATCTCTGCGACAGGGGGCATCGGCGGATCGCGCTGCTCGCCGCCTCGCAAAAGGACGAGAGTATCGGCAAGCTGCGGCTTGGCGGTTACCGGCGGGCGCTCGAGGAGCACGGCCTGCCGTACGACGAGTCGCTGGTGATGTGGACGAAGGAGGATCTGCCGACGTACTCGATGGAAAACGGCTACGCGCTGACGCAGGAGCTCCTGGCATCCGGGGAAGAGTTCACCTGCATCTTTGCGATCTCGGATGTCGTGGCGATCGGCGCCTGCAAGGCGCTGTTTGATGCGGGATGGAGGATCCCGGAGGACTGCTCCGTGGCGGGCTTTGACGGGCTGGGGCTGGCGGCTTTTTATCAGCCGTCGATCACGACGATCCGCCAGCCGCGCGCAGAGATGGCGGAGGCGACGATCCGGCTGCTGTTCGACATGATCGAGGGAAGAGAGGTCGTGAAGCGTCAGGTGTTCGACGCAGAGCTCGTGGTCGGGCAGTCGGTGCAGGAACTGGATGCGCGCCCGGAGACAGGGGACGGGCGCGGAGAGTGAACATGAGGTGAAAAGGAAATGAGGGCAAGTGGGATTTTGCTTCCGGTGAGCAGCCTGCCGTCGAGGTACGGGATCGGCTGTTTTTCGAGGAGCGCATATGAATTTGTGGATCAGCTGAGGGCAGCGGGGCAGCGGTACTGGCAGATTTTGCCGCTGGGACCGACCAGCTTCGGGGATTCGCCGTACCAGTCTTTCTCGACGTTTGCGGGCAACCCGTACTTTATCAGCCTGGAGGAGCTGATCGAGCAGGGGGTGCTCACGAAGGAGGAGTGCGATGCGGCCGATTTCGGGGATGATCCGGCGGATATTGACTATGGGAAGCTGTACAGGGCGCGCTTTCCGCTTCTTCGGAAGGCGTATGAGCGCAGTGATATCAGCAGAAATCCGGAGTTTCAGAGTTTTATGGAAAAAAACAGCTACTGGGTGCGCGACTACGCGATCTTCATGGCGGTGAAAGATCTGTTCGGCGGGGCGAGCTGGGACCGGTGGCCGGAGGATATCAGGAAGCGCTGGGGATACTCGATGGATTACTATCAGCGGGAGCTGTACTATGAGATCGAGTTCTACGAGTATCTTCAGTTTACGTTCTGGCAGCAGTGGGCGAAGCTGAAATCGTACGCGAATGAGAACGGGATCCGGATCATCGGGGACATTCCGATCTATGTGGCGTACGACAGCGCCGACACGTGGGCGCATACGGAGCTGTTTCAGCTGGACGAGGAGAATCTGCCGACGGCAGTCGCGGGCTGTCCTCCGGACGGGTTCGCCGCGGACGGCCAGCTCTGGGGCAATCCGCTGTACCGCTGGGAGTATCACCGGGAGACGGGGTACGCATGGTGGCTGTCACGGCTTGCATACTGCTATCAGCTCTACGATGTCGTGCGGATCGACCATTTCCGCGGGTTTGACGAGTATTTTTCCATCCCCTACGGCGAGAAGACCGCGCACCGCGGACACTGGGAGAAAGGACCGGGGATCGACTTCTTCCGGCGCGTCAAGGAGGCGCTCGGGGAGAAGGAGATCATCGCGGAGGATCTGGGCTACGTGACGGACACGGTGCGGCAGCTGGTGCGGGAGAGCGGATATCCCGGGATGAAGGTGATCGAGTTTGCGTTTGATTCGCGCGACACGGGCAGCGCAAATGACTACCTGCCGCACAACTACAGCGAGAACAGTGTGGTCTACACGGGGACGCACGACAATGAGACGCTGACCGGGTGGTTCCGCGATATCCAGCCCGGGGAGCGCCGGATGGTGCGCAACTACATCCACAATTTCACGGTTCCCGATGATGAGATCTACTGGGATCTGGTCTGCATGGCGATGCGCAGCGTCTCAAAGCTCTGCGTGATTCCGGTGCAGGATTACCTGGGCTACGACAACCGCGCGCGCATCAACCGCCCGTCGACACTCGGCACGAACTGGAGATGGCGGCTGCGCGAGGGCGAGCTGACAGAGGAACTGATCAGGCGGATCAAGGAGATCACGAGGTGGTACGGGAGAGGCTGAAAAGATATTGCCGGAAACTGGCGGTTGTGTTATATTGTACACAGTCAGATTAGAACGAATAGGGATAGTCTGGTGGTTATCTTCCGGAAACGGAAGGGAGGAAACAATGAATACACTTGAAGTGTTGACATTGGTGCTTGTAATTTTTACAGCACTTACTTACATAGATAATCACCGTCAGTAATGAAAAAGGCTACTCCCTACGGCAATAGGGAGCAGCCAGTGTAACTTGATAGCTTGTGTTATTTAGTTTCCGGTGTAACCATCGGACACTCTGCAAAGCCCGTTGGTTCTATGATGATTATAAAGTAGTTTGGCAGAAAAGTCAAATACTTTACGACAAGGGAGCTGCTTTGGCAGCTCCCTTATTGTTTTGAGTGATGTTCCTTTAGTAGTTTCAGTAGCTGATTTGGTGTCACAATATAGGGCTTAAATTTATTTATAAAACGCTTCCGACTGTTCCCTCAGTGCCTTCAGGACAGCAGGGCAGAGAGAACGGGCCGGGATGAAGGGCGCTTTGCCGGAGTCCGGGGACAGGTGAGAGAGGATGGAGGCGGCCCAGGCCTGAGCCTCTTCCGGTGTGGCCGTGGGCACCTTCTCGTTGTAGTTGATGCAGATCCGGTCGCCGTATTGGTCGAGCAGGCCCCAGATATCGTTGAGAATCTGGCCGTCCCACTTGTCCACACCTGCCTCGATCATGACGGGCAGCAGGCTCTCCACCTTTCCGCAGCAGTGGAGGTCGAAGAGCATACCGTTTCTGTGGCAGGCGTCGACCACCCGCGAGAGGGAAGGCAGCAGCATTTCCCGGCAGGTGTCCGCGGAGAAGAAGGAGGAGCGCTGGTGGCCCCAGTCGTCGTGGAAGATGATGATATCCAGGTGACAGAAGCGGCGCAGCTTCTCAAACAGGACCTCGTAGTACGCGCACAGCCGGTCGAAGAGCCGGAGCACATCCTCCTGCTGCTCTTCATCAATCATGGCGACAGCCGCATTCTCAAAGTCCAGAAGCGAGATGAGCCGCTCAAAAAAACCGGTGAATACCATCGTGGCATTGAGCTGGTCGGGGCGGACGAGAGGGCGGCAGCGCTGCTCGACGGCCTCCCAGTCGATCTGTTCCAGATCCGGGAAAGTCACCCGCTCCTCCCAGTCGCCAGGCTCGTCGAGCATGGGATGACCGGGCACCACCATAGAGCCGTGCGCCTCCGGCTCGTAGACCCAGGTCACGCCGAACATATCCTTGCCGCCCGCCTCGCTGGGGTCAAAGGGCAGCCCGTCGGCCACGAAGCCCCGGGCTACGTTGTCCAGGATCTCCCTGGGGAAGATCATATTCACCTGGCACCCCAGCCAGGCCGGGCGCTGATGGCGTATCAGCGCGGTCGCATTTTCTCGTTCCGATCTGCAATTCTGTTTCATCGTAAAACCCCTTTCTGCAATGTATAAGTGCTTCTTATTTGTGTTCCAGAAGAAATGAGATCCATTCGTCCAGATTCCTCACCCGGAATCGTGTAGTCACAGTCGTCCCCTGTCCTCTGTGGTTTTTCGCTCATGAAATAGGAATAACCGTCCAGCAGACATACCGGTCTGTTGACAGAAAATACCAGGTCCGACGGTGCGAAACAAAAGTCAAATATATTTAGCACTATTTAGCTCTCCAATCCGTTGATTTCTCTAAATGAAATATAGCATTGATTATACAAAAATGTCAATAATAAAACAATAAGAAGAAAAAAATTATAGAAAATAAATATTTATGATTGACAATCTATGGATAGTAATGCTAGTATAATGCTACCAACAAACAAAGTATTTAGCTAATAGTAGCAAAAACGGAGGTAATGTATGAAAAAGAGAGGAAAAAAAGCGATAGCGTGTGCACTGGCGGTGGGGATGCTGTGCAGCTATGGACAGATGGCGTTTGCGGAAGACGCGGCAGATGGAAAGTACGGAGGGACTCTGACGTATTCCCCGGGCATGCAGAATGAGCAGAACCTCGGATATCCGTGTGGGGATGTGAACATGCTCATGAATACGAATGCGGCGCCGGCGCTGGAGACGTTGTTCCGGCTGGATTCGGAGGGCAACCTGATCTGCTGGCTGGCGGAGTCCTACGAGGTGACGGAGGACGGACTTCAGTACACGATCAAGCTTCGCCCGGACGTCCTGTTCCATGACGGGACGAAGATGGATGCGGAGGCCGTCGTGTGGAACATTCAGAAAAACATGGAGAATGGAAAGAGCCAGTTCGCCAAGATCGCTTCTGTGGAGGCGACGGATGAACTGACCGTGACGATCAAGATGAGCGAGTCGGATATCCTGCTTCTGGCGAATCTGGCGGCAGATCCCAGCGGTCTGATCGTCTCTCCGACCGCGGTGGAGGAGAACGGAATCGAGTGGGCGGAGAAGAATCCGGTGGGGACCGGGCCGTTCGTGTTTGAGAGCTGGGAGAATGACGTTGAGGTGGTCTACACGAGGAATGAGAACTACTGGGGCGTCGACGCCGACGGGAATCAGCTGCCGTATCTGGACGGGATCCACTGCATCTATATGACAGAGAACGCGGTCGCCGAGGCGGCTCTTGAGGCGGGCGAGGTGCAGGTATGGACTCGTGCGGATGCGGACTCTGTGCCGAAATTTGAGGGAAGAGAGGGCTTTGCGACATCGAAGTCGGAGGTGCCCTCCAGCAATATCAACCTGGTTCCGTGTCTGAACACGGACAACCCGACGGCGAGCAAGGAGTTCCGCGAGGCGGTCAACCATGCGATCGACTTTGACGCGATTGTTGAGGGGCTTTTTGGCATTAACTGTGTTGTGACGAATCAGAACTCGGTCGAGGGCAGAATCTATCACAACGATGAGATCCCGAAGAAGGAGTATGACCCGGAGAAGGCGAAGGAGCTTTTGGAGCAGGCGGGCTACAATGGCGAGGAGCTTGTCATCTACGGCGACAACGGCGTGATGAATGAGAAGCTGCTGACGGCTATGGTTCCGTATCTGGAGGCAGTCGGGATCAAGACAAGGATCGAGCTGCTCGGGACGGGCGCTTACTTCTCGATGCTGACAGAGGAGTTCAAGGATGGCTTTTTGGTAGGGTATTACGGATATGCGCCGCACGAGTTCGGGAAGATGTACAGCCTGGCGAGCGCTTCGGCAAATCTGCCGGTTGCCAATTTCAGCATGGATGACGAGACGTATCAGATGTTCGAGGATGCGAGAACGTCCGCCTCTACGGAAGCGTCGGCAGAGATTGTCAGAGAGCTGCAGAAGCGGATTTATGAGACAAATCTCTATTTGATTTCGGTTGCTACGACGTACGATCTTGTGATCCAGAATACAGAGGCTGCGGACTGCGGGTTCTGTACGCTTGGCGGAGGACGCTGGACACCGGAGAGTGCTTATATCGTTAAGTAGTCAGCCGTCTTCGTCAGGCAGAGAAGGTGTCAGGAGAGGGCGCTGCAAAGCTGTCGGCAGCTGCGATTACTGGTATACGGTCAACCTGACAGGTATCCGTGATTGCAGATCCGCCGCATTTTGCGGCGCCCTCTTCGATTTGCGTATGGATGAATTTCGGAAAAGGGTGAGTAGAGTGATAAAGTATGTAGGAAAAAAGGTACTGGTGTCCATCCTGATTCTGCTCCTGGTGTCCTTTATGGCGTATTGGATCATATCTGTCCTTCCCGGAGATGCGGCGCTCATCGCGCTGGGGACGGAGGCGACGCAGGAGCGTGTGGAGGAGCTGCGGGCAGAGTGGAAGCTGGACGAGCCGCTGGTGAACCGGTACGGTGCGTGGCTGGTGAATATTGTGCACGGAGATTTCGGTTACTCGACGCATTATAAAGCGCCCTGCCTGGAGATCCTGAAGGAGCGGATGCCGATTACCGCATTGCTGGGGGCGATTTCTCTGGCGATCGGTGTTGTGCTGGGAATCCTGCTGGGGATTCTCGCGGCGGTAAAGCGCGGCAGGGCCGTAGATACGATCGTAACCTTTCTTGCGAATCTGGGCGTGTCCCTCCCGGTTTTCTGGGTCGGGATTCTGCTGATTTATCTTCTTGCCGTCTGGCTGAAGCTCCTTCCGGTGCAGGGCTATGCATCCCCGGCAGAAGGGATCGGTGAGTTCCTGCGGTATGCCTGCCTCCCGTGCATTTCTATGGCCTGGGGGTCGATGGCTACCGTTTGCCGTCAGACGAGATCGGCCGTGCTGGAGACACTGCACCAGCACTATGTGAAGACAGCACGGGCCAAGGGACTGACGGAGCGGAAGATTATGTTCCGCCATATTCTGAAAAACTCGTTGATCCCGGTGATCACGCTGCTGGGCTTTCAGGTGCGGAACCTGGTAGGGGGCTCTGTCGTGGTGGAGCAGATTTACAATATCCCGGGCATGGGAAGAACGCTGATCCAGGCGGTAGATTCCCGGGACACGAACATGGTTCTGGCGTGCCTGATGCTGATCGCGGTGATCACGATTCTGTCCAGCCTTCTGGTGGATATTGCGTACGGCATTGTGGATCCCAGAATTCGAAGAGGGGGCAGTGAGGCATGAAAAAGACGTGGAAGGTTCTTTTCTCCAGGAAGGTGACGATGATTGCGGCGCTCTTCATTGTCGCCCTGATACTGACTGCAGTTTTTGCAGATTTTGTGGCGCCTTACGGGTACAATGACCAGGATCTGCGCCAGAGACTGGCGCCGCCGGGCGCTGCGCATCTTCTGGGGACGGACAACTACGGGAGAGATGTGCTCAGCCGCCTGATCTTTGGCTCGCGGATCTCCCTGATCGTGGCGTTTGTCTCCGTGGTGGTCGCGGGCGTGGCCGGCTCTCTGATCGGGCTGATCGCGGGCTTCTGCGGCGGCGTGGTGGACGGGATTCTGATGCGGCTTACCGATGCCCTGATGACGTTTCCGACGATCGTGTTTGCGCTTGGCATCTCGGCCGCGCTGGGACAGAGCACGTTTAACCTGATCCTGGCGATCGGGATTTCCACGATCCCGCCCTACATCCGTACCATCCGGGGCGAGGTGATGAAGGTGAGGAACCAGACGTACATCAAGGCCGCCAGAGTGACGGGCAACTCGGTGCCCCGCCAACTGCTGGTTCATGTCCTGCCGAACTGCGTCGCGCCGGTGATCGTCACCGCGTCTGTGGGATTGGGCGGCGCGATTATGACGGAGGCGACGCTGAGCTTTCTGGGGCTGGGTGTGCAGCCGCCGGCGACCTCCTGGGGGATCATGGTCAGCGAGGGATCGGATTTTCTGACTACGGCGCCTCATCTGGCTTTGGTGCCGGGGATCGCGATCGCATTGGTGGTTCTCGCTTTTAACTTCCTGGGAGACGGTTTCCGGGATGCGCTGGATCCGCATGTGAGAGGGAATCTGTAGAGGAGGGCAGAGAATGAGTGAGCATATTCTTGAGGTAAAACAGATATCTACGGAGTTCCGCATGAAGCACAGGACGACCTACGCCGTGAACGGAGTTTCCTTCTACCTTGACCGCGGGGAGACGATCGGCATTGTGGGGGAATCGGGGAGTGGAAAGTCCGTGACGCAGATGAGTGCGCTGGGGCTGATTGAGTCCCCGCCTGGCGTGGTGGCAGAGGGCAGCGTGCTCTTTGAGGGCATGGATCTGGTGAAGCAGGAGAATAAAAAGATGCTTCATGAGATCCGCGGGAAACGGATCGCCATGATCTTTCAGGATCCGATGATCTCGCTGAATCCCACGATGACGGTGGGACAGCAGATCACGGAGACGATCTGCGAGCACCTGAAGCTCTCCCGGGAGGAGGCAAAAAAGCGTGCGATCGCGTACATGAAGAAGGTCAAGATTCCGGATGCGGAGCTTCGGTACGACAATTTTCCGTTTGAATTTTCGGGCGGCATGTGCCAGAGGATCATGATCGCTATGGCGATGTGCTGTGATCCCAGCATTCTGATCGCGGACGAGGCCACCACTGCGCTGGATGTGACGACGCAGGCGCAGATTCTGGAGATGCTGCAGGATATCGTGAAGGAGACAAACACATCGCTGATCATCGTCACCCACAATCTGGGGATTGTGGCGCGGTACGCGGACCGGATTTATGTGATGTACGGCGGGACGATCGTGGAAACGGCCGAGACGGATGAGCTGTTTGCCCACCCATCCCACGCCTACACGATCGGTCTGCTGAACTCCGTGCCGCGGCTGGACGACAGTAAGGAGCGGATGCTGATGCCGATCAACGGGATTCCGCCCACACTGCACAAAAAGCCGGAGCGGTGTCCGTTCTATGACCGGTGTACGCAGCGGGTGGAGCGGTGTGAGAAGGAAGCCGCCATACTGCACGAGGTGGGGGCGCATCATTTTTCGAGCTGTCTGAATCCGTGCCTGGACGCGTCGCTGAAGACGTGCGACGAGCTGGTGGAGAAGGAGATTGACTGGTCGGACACGGTGCTGAAGGTGGAGCATCTGCGGATGGACTTTCCGCTGTACCGGGGAAGCCTGATCAAAAAGAGGATCGGCACGGTGCGGGCCGTGGGCGGCGTTTCCTTTGAGGTGCACAGGGGTGAGACCCTGGGCCTGGTGGGGGAGAGCGGCTGCGGAAAATCCACGGTGGCAAACTGCATCATGCATCTTCTGAAGCCGACGGAGGGAAGGATTTCGTTTCTGGGGCAGGAGGTGACGAATCTGCCGGAGAAGGAGTTCCGGAGGCTGCGCAAGGATATTCAGCTGATTTTCCAGGACCCGTTCAGCTCCCTGGATCCCAAGCAGACGATCGGGGAGATCGTGGGGGAGCCGCTGCGGGTACACGGGCTGACGTCTGGAGAGAAGGAGTACCGGGAGCGGGTGACAGAGCTGTTTGAGATGATCGGGCTGGATCCGGAGCTCCAGAGCCGGGCGCCCCATGAGCTCTCCGGCGGCCAGCGGCAGCGAATCGGCATCGCCAGGGCGCTGGCGAGCAGGCCGAAGCTGATCATCTGCGACGAGCCGGTGTCCGCGCTGGATGTGTCGGTGCAGGCGCAGATCATGAATCTGCTGGAGAGTTTGCAACAGAGGCTGGGGATCAGCTATCTGTTTGTGGCGCATGACCTCTCGGTCGTCCGCCATATCTCAGACCGGATCGCCGTGATGTACCTCGGAAAGATTGTGGAGCTGGGAGACTGGAAGGCTCTGTACGAGTCGCCGCTGCACCCGTACACGAGGACGCTGCTCTCGGCGATTCCGATTCCGGACCCGGTGGTGGAGCGCGCGCGGGAGAGACAGAAGGCGCTGGGGGACATCCCGAGCGCGGCCAGCATTCCGTCGGGCTGCAGCTTCCACACGAGATGTCCGTATGCGACCGAGAAGTGCAGGGCGCAGGAGCCGGCGGTCACGGTGTTTGAGGACGGGCACCAGGTGAGCTGCCACCTTTACGCGGAGAGAGGAGGACATGCATAATATGTCACATAAAATTTCGATACAGTACGACGTGGAGATCCCGATGCGGGACGGCGTGCTGCTGCGCTGTGATGTGTACGGGCCGGACGATGAGAAGGCGTACCCTGCGATTCTGCTGCGGTTCCCGTATCTGAAGGATTCCTTTGACAATAACTGGGGAAAATTGAGTCCCCTGCCGCTGGCGAGGGCGGGCTACCGGGTGGTTGTCCAGGACTGCCGCGGCACCGGGAACTCGCAGGGCGAGATGGATTTTGACGGCCCGTGCCAGAGACAGGACGGGTACGATACCGTCGAGTGGATCGCCGCCCAGGACTGGTGCGACGGGAATGTGGGCATGTACGGGCTGTCCTACTATGGATTCACGCAGCTTCTGGCCGCGGAGGCGCAGCCTCCTCATCTGAGAGCGATCTGCCCCTGGCAGCAGTCGGGACTCCCCAAGTATTCCGGGGGCTTTACGACCGGATCGCTGCATCTGATGTGGCTGCTGGAGCGGCTGCGGGATCACCTGTACAGCCGGGAGTGCGTCTATGAGGGAGAGCAGCGCGCCCGGATTCTGGAGCAGGTGGAGGGATATCTCGGCCAGTTCGGGAAGGTGGTGTCCTACGTGCCACAGAGGGAAAATCCGGCGGCCAGGATCGAGAACCTTCCGCTGCTGGCAGACTATCTCAGGCGGATCGACGAGTATGACGATCCCAAGTGCCCGGCCAGGGAGGGAAGGCCGATTGATTTCTCGAAGATCCGGATTCCATGCTTTTTCCTGGGAGGCTGGTACGACGATACGTCGAAGAACGGCTCCGTGGACAACTGGACTGCGATGCAGGCAGTGCCGGGCGGGGAGGAGCTGCTGGGGCGCTGCCGGATGGTGATGGGGCCCTGGAATCACGGGGAGAGGCTGCCGGAGACGGTGGGCTGGCGCTCCTTTGGAAAGCAGGCCTCCTACCCGCTGGGAAAGAGTGCGTCCGACTGGCTGATCCGCTGGTTCGACTGGCAGCTCAAGGGAATCGACGACGGGATTGGCCAGGAGAAGCCGGTCAATCTGTTCGTGATGGGGCGGAACGAGTGGCGCTCCTTTGACCGCTGGCCGGCGGAGGATCTTCGGACAAAGCGGCTGTATCTGTCCGGCACCGGGAGGGCTGCTTCAGAGCGGACGGATGGCGTGCTGTGCGAGACGTGCGGACAGGGGGCGGATACGTACCGATCAGACCCGGCGCATCCGGTGCCGGCAAGGGTGCCGGGTATCTCGAGTGAGTGCCAGGAGCAGTCCGTGATCGAGGAGCGGGAGGATGTGGCAGTGTATACCTCGGAGCCGCTCGCAGAGGAGCTGATTGTTCTGGGTGCGCCCAGGGCGGTGTTCTACGTTTCCTCCGACTGCCCGGACACGGATGTGGTGTGCAAGCTGACGGAGGTATTTCCGGACGGGAGAAGCATCAATATCACGGACGGCGCAGTGCGGGTGAGCTACAACAATACGCTGCAGCGCAGGCTGCTCTCGCCGGGGGAGATCCGCCGTGTGGAGGTGCGGTTTGGAAATACCTGCAATGCGTTTGGCAGGGGGAGCAGGCTTAGGCTGCTGGTGGCGGGAAGCGGATTCCCGAAGTTTGACCTGAATCAGCACACGGACGAGCGCATCGGGGCGTCCCGGGAATTGAGGGTGTCCACGGATACGATTTATCACGACAGGGACTATCCGTCCTGTCTGGAGCTTCCGGTGTGGGAGGAGAAGGGGGAATAGGATGGAGAAAAAGCGTGGCGGAACGATTTTTACGCTGCCCTTTGTGATGCTGATGGTGGTGAGCTTTTTCATCTCGGGCAGTTTTTACCTGGTGAACACGTCCCTCTCCTCGTATGCGGTGTCTATGGGAGCGTCGCTGACGATGGCGGGCGTGATCGTGGGCTGTTTCTCGATCACCTCCCTGGTGGTGCGGCCGTTCAGCGGAGTGCTGGTCAACCGGATGGCGAAGAAGAAGGTGCTGCTGCTCGCCTGCGGCTTTATGTTCGTGGCGTCCCTCGCGTATGTGATGGTGGGAAGACCGGAGCTGCTGATTGCGGTCCGCGTGCTCCACGGGATCGGCTTTGCGCTGAACGGCACCGTCTCTCTGGTGCTGGTGAGCTATACCGTCCCGGAGGAAAAGATGAGCCAGAGTATCGCGTACTTTGGCCTGGCACAGATGCTCGCCTCGGCGGTTATGCCGAGCGTCGGCGCCTGGGTGGCGGGCCGGTGGGGCGGACAGATGGTATTCTATGTGACAGCGGGGATCGTGGTGCTGGGCAGTCTGATTTTGACATGCCTGCCGATTGAGGAGCCGGGTGTGACCGAAAAAAAGAGCAAGGGAGTGACCTTCGGGGAGCTGATCTGCGTGCAGCTTCTTCCGCTGGCGGCTCTGGGCGGACTGTTCTCCATGTTCAACGGGATCAACAGCTCGTTTATGCTGCAGATCGGGGCGGAACGCGGGATCGCCAACATCGCGGTTTACTTTACGGTGAATACGGCGGCGATCATCGCCATCCGGGTGCTGCTCACCAGGTGGGCGGATCGAAATTCGATCTACCATGTGCTGATTCCGGCATCGGTCTCGGCCGTGCTGGCGGCTGTTTGTATCGGGGGAGCGGCGTCCCTGGCGGTCATCGTCGTGGCCGCAGTCTTTCAGGCGGCCGGACAGGGCATGGCGCAGCCCGGCATCCAGGCAGAGTGTATCAGGAGGATGACGCCGGAGCGGCGCGGGACGGCCTCAAGCACGTACTTTATGTGCTCAGATATCGGGCAGGGCATGGGCACTATGGTGGCCGGAGCGGCCTCGGATGCGCTTGGCTACGGCGCGACCTACTATGGAATTGCGGTGATTTTTTTCCTGGGCGCACTGGCGTGCTGGGCGGCTGCGGCACGCGAAAAAGGGAAGGTTGCGAAGGCGTGTCAAAAATGATATGATGAGATGATTCCGGAAATTGAAATGGCGGACAAAGAGGTTAATATATGGAAGGAAAAGCTCGTATCAGTGTAAAAATGATAGCCGAATTGGCGGGGGTATCTCAGAGCACGGCATCCCTTGTCTTGAATAATCGGGGGGATGAGAACCGGATTGCGCCTGAGACGCAGGAGAAGGTGCGCAGGATTGCGCAGGATCTGGGATACCAGCCGAAAAAGAGAGTCCGGCAGGAGCGCACGTCGCAGGATCCGGTTGTGATCGGGATTCTTCAGCCGACGGACCTGGAGAGCGGGCCTCTGCCGCAGTTCTTTCAGGGGGCGATGTCCTGCATCGAGGAGCGGGCGCTGAATTTTGAGTTGATGGTGGCGCTGTACCGGCGGGGCGAGCTGTCCCAAAAGGCACACTTGTTTGCGACAGACAAATATTTTCGCGGCGTGGTGATCCTGGGCACCTCGAATGCGGATGTGGAATTTCTGCAGAGCTTCAAGAGTCAGATTCCGGTGGTGATCTTCAACCGGGATGTGAAAGGGTATCATTCTGTGAAGATTGACGACTATGAGGTGGGGCAGTACGCCTGCAGCCACTTCCTGCGCCGGGGGAACCGGGACCTCTGCGTGATTATGCCGGACTATTCGAGCAAGTCGCTGAGCATGCGGCTTGTGGGATATCTGGACAAGTTCTACTCCTATATGGGAAACCGGGATCTGCGGCCTCCGGTGATTAAGGGGGAGAACAGCGAGACGGGCGGCTACAGCGCGGCGAAGGAGCTGCTGAAGCTGAAACGGCTCCCCTCGGCGACGTTTGTGACGAATGATGAGATGGTGCGGGGCGTCATGCGAGGGCTGCTGGAAGCGGGAAAGCAGATCCCGCAGGATATGGAGCTGATCTCGTTTGGCAACAAGATGGTCAATGTGTGGAGCCGCCCGCAGATCACCAGCTTCGCCTACCCGGTGGAGACGATGGCGTATGATTGTATGCAGATCCTGCGCTCAGAGCTGGACGTGGGCCCCATGCCGCCTGTGACGCGCAACTACACCGCCCAGTGCGTGTTCCGGGAGAGCAGCCCGGAGCTCGAGGATGAGGATGGCGGGACGGATCTGCCGGAGTAGAGGGCAGGGAGACGCGTCAGCTAGGCTGAATGCGGGAGCAGTCTTGACTATGAGGCTGTGTTCTGCCGCCGGTATTCCTTCGGCGTGACCCCGTACTTCGCCCGGAAGATGCGGTAAAAGTAGCTGAAATTGCTGTAGCCGACGTCGAGGCTGACGTCGGTGACGGAAAGGCTGGTGTTGACGAGAAGCCAGGCGGCCTGCTGCAAACGCTTCTCCTGGAGGAGCTGCGTGTAGGTCTTTCCGGTCGTGCGCCGGACGATCCGGGAGAGCGTGTAGAGGTCGCAGTGGCAGGCGGAGGCGAGGCCGGAGAGCTCGCTGTCGCGGTAGTGCTCCTCGATATGGCGGAAGACGCCGAGAGTCAGCTCCTCGTCGTAGTGATCCTTACCGATCTCCATCCGGTCAGTAAAGTGCATCAGGTGCAGAAACAGAAGGCCCATTGTGGTCTGGTTCAGACGGCGCTTCGTGGGCTGGCGGTGAAGGAGCATCCAGATCAGATTTTCCATCAGATTTTGAATCGGCAGAATGTCGGCAACCTGGAAATGAAGGTAGCTGATGTTCTGCTGATTGTTTTTCAGGCACTCGACGAGAAATTCGCGGATCAATGAGGGCTCCTTCCCGAGCATGCCGAGCGTCTCGTCAAAAAATTCGGGCTGGATCATGAAGTTCACGGCGATATCGTCGAGGGCGGCGGGATAGATCTCCTGGATGGCATTCTGACTCAGGAACAGCAGCTCGCCGGTCTTGAGCACGACCTCGGAGCCGTTGATGATATGGCGCGTCGAGCCGGAGCACATGTAGACGACCTCGACAAAGTTGTGCGTGTGCCGTGGAAAATGGATAAAGCGTGTGTGCGGCCGGAGCTCGATGAGCCTGCCGGGGCCGATGAGGGCTCCGGCGTCGACAATCATGGACGGGCTGAGATTGTAGATGTCCGGGTCCACGTCCGTGCGCCCGTTGAGAATCTCCCGCTCCTCCGGCGTGATGATTTTGAGCTGATCGAGAAGTTCCTGACGCATGGTGGGGTGGGGCTCCTTTCTTAATCCTTATTTTCAGAACCACACGAGGCTGAACCAGGTGACGACATTCTGGCCGTTCAGAAAGCTGATCCCGGCCTTCTCCGCGAGGTCGGTGACGAGAATGCCGTAGCTCTCGACGCAGGGGAACATCCGATCCGGGTGGCGGCAGGGCGCGTCCGGGTAGGCGCAGTGCTCGCAGATCGCGCAGGATTCCGTGGAGAGCGTCAGCGTCTCGCCGAAGCGCCGTCTAAAAAGCGTGTCGATCTCGCGGGTGATCTGCTCGTGCCCCTCCCGGGTCGCCAGCGTCTGCTCCATATTTGCGATGTCCTCGACCTCAGCAATCGTCGTGAAGAGAAAGACATGATCAAACCGTCTGCATCGCTCGCAACATTCCTCAACCGTGCCGACCGCAGGCGGACAGGACCAGGTGGTGTTGTAGCACGGGCACTCCGTGCGGCAGACGTACCGCACATGCTCCTCAAAGGTGACGTCACTGCCCTCCAGGATCGCGTACAGGAAAAGCGGATACTCGGACAATTCCTCCTCCAGCCCCTCGAATTTTTCTATCGGTATCGTACTCATAGCTTACTCCATTTCAATCTGAATTGTGATTATTACCTATTGTAGAGTTTTTTTGGACAAGAAGCAAGTGCCGGGATGAATCTTCCATAAAAAATCCTTTGCAGCAGGAACGCAATTTCCTTTTCAAAGATACTATAATGGGCTAGGATTTTTTGAACATACAGAAGAGAAATCATATCCCAGGGAGGTAATCTAGAATGGCAGAACGAATTTTGACAGAGGAACTGATCCGTGCTTATCGCCGGAAGCTGATCGAGGAAGAGAAGAGCGCGGCAACGGTGGAAAAATATCTCCGGGACGTCCGCGCCTTTTTTGCCTTTGCCGGTCAGGCTGAGCTGACAAAAGAGCTGGTGATGGCATACAAACGGCAGCTGATCGATCGACAGTACGCCGTCCGCTCGGTCAATTCCATGCTGGTCAGCGTGAACAGTCTGCTGGAATACGCCGGCTGCCCGGAGTGTCGTGTCAAAGCAATCCGCCAGCAGCGTCAGATCTACTGCGCGGAGGAGAGAGAACTGAGCCGTGCCGAGTATCTGCGTCTTCTGGAAGCGGCAAAGAAAAAACCGCAGCTGCGTCTCGTGATGGAGACGATCTGCGGTACAGGAATCCGGGTCTCAGAGCTGCGCTATTTTACTGTGGAAGCGGTTCGGCGCGGAGAGGTCACCGTGACGTGCAAGGCCAAAAACCGGACCATCCTTCTCCCCAGAAAGCTTCAGCGCCTCCTGCTGAATTACGCGGGAAAGGAGCAGATCGAGAACGGCCCGATCTTCATCACCCGCAGCGGCCGGCCCCTGAACCGGAGCAACATCTGGACGCAGATGAAACGGCTGTGCGAGGAGGCCGGCGTGAAAGCCAGCAAGGTCTTTCCGCACAATCTGCGCAGGCTGTTTGCGCGCACCTACTACAGCATCGAGAAGGACATCGCCCGTCTGGCCGACATCTTAGGCCACAGCAGCATCGACACCACCCGCATCTATCTCATGTCCACCGGCACCGAGCACCGCAGGCAGATTGAGCGTCTGCAACTGGTCGTGTAGCGGCACGGGCAAAAAAATAACATAGTTCTCACTATGTTGTATGGTACCCCAAAAAAGAGCCTGTTCTGCCTCTCTATACGAGTGATGATATCACGATGAACGGCAAAATGCAAGTATTCCGGCACTAAAAAAAGTCACAAAAATACCATAAAAATTTGAGCTTATAGCTGACATCTATCCATTCTGAAAATGAACAGCCAAAAGACATCCTCACAACACATTTTTATAGCGAAATGTGGCCGAGGGTGTAGTTTTTTGCGCCCTTGAGAGGATTGCCGGATCCGGGGAAGGGCTTCTTTTTGTGCCTTTATACAACATAGTGAGAATTATGTACCTCCCCTCCAAGCTCTGCCTGCAATAGAGGCTTGCCGACGGGCAGGCCGGAGGAAGAGAACATGAAGAAAAAAAAGATTCGGCAGAGGCCGTCAGTGGCTGAGATCGAGACTGAACTGAAGCGGGTCAGATATAAGAGGCGTTACCGTTCGGTTTTGCGCAGCACAGTTTACACCCTGATCACGGTAGCGGCCATCGCAATCCTTGTGGCGACGCTGTGGCTGCCGGTGCTGCAGATTTACGGGAATTCGATGACGCCCACGCTGCAGGACGGGGAAATCATTTTTACGGTTAAGACCGCGGACTTTGAGCCGGGCGACATCGTCGCTTTCTACTATAATAATAAGATTTTGATCAAGCGGGTGATCTGCGGCCCGGGCGACTGGGTCAATATCGACGACGACGGCACCGTCTACATCAATGAGGTGGTGCTGGAGGAACCGTATGTCGAGGAGAAAGCTTTGGGCGATTGCAACATTTACCTGCCGTACCAGGTCCCGGACGGAAAATTTTTCGTCATGGGCGACCATCGCAGCACGTCGGTGGACTCGCGGAATACTGCGGTAGGCTGCGTCGCGCAGGAGCAGATTGTCGGAAAGGTCATGTTTCGGATCTGGCCGTTTGAGAGAATCGGACTTGTGGAATAGAAGGGAAGGGATTCGGAATGCAGAAAAATATGCAGCGGGAAGCGAAAGGCTATCTTGTCCGGAACCGCTGGCATCGGGTATGGAGAAAGATAGTCAGTATATTGGCATGCATCGTGGTGTTTTGCACCACCTATGCGCTGATTCTCCCGGGAATCACTCTGGAAAAAAAGACGAGCTGCGGAAAAGAAGAACATATACATGATGAAAAGTGTTATACACAGAAAACGACGAAGCCGGAGCGGATGCTCGCATGCAACGGGAGCACGCTTGGACTGCATGTGCATACGGAAGGCTGTTACAACGCGGAAGGACAGCTGTCCTGCGGCTATGCGGATTTTGTGATTCATGAGCACGATGCGCTCTGCTATGACGGGCAGGGAGCACTCGTCTGTGAGCTGCCGGAGATCGGGAAACACATCCATTCGGATGCGTGCTATGAGCTGGCGATGGACAGTGCGAACGGCGTAGAACTGCCTGTGCCGGCTGCAGCGGATGATGCAGTTATGGCAGGGACATCTGGCGCAGGCGATGGCGCGCCTGGAGAGCGGGAGACAGAGCTGGCGGAGGAGCTGATCGTGGAGGGCGAGGACGCACAGGCGGCCGCACCCCAGGTATCCGCTGCAGATCAGCAGGCACAGCAGGCGGGGATCACGGTCGACAGCGTTGTCGTCGAGGAGACGGGAGCGCCCAGGCTCATCTGCACTGAGACAGAGATTATCCCGCATGAGCATCAGGCGGACTGCTACGACGAGTCTGGCCGTCTGGTCTGCGGCATGGCCGAGGTTCGCGCGCATCAGCACACGGATGCATGTTTCCAGACCGTCGAGGTACCGGCGGATACGGAGACTCTGACCTGCGGACGGGAAGAGTCTGCAGATCACCGGCACAGCGCGCGCTGCTATGGCACCTGGGAGCTCACGTGCGGACAGGAGGAGCATGCTCACACCGAGGAGTGCATGAACACGCCGGAGGAGGATGCCGACACAGACGGGCACACAGCTGTGCAGAAAAAGGATACGGATACCGAAGAGTACATGAGCACTCCTACTGTGGTGGAGCACAAGGAGGTTTCCATGTACATCGGCGAGAACAGCTGGATCACCGGTGAGGACGGCAGAGATCACTCCTGGGATATGCTCTCGAACGATGTGCTCGCCATCGCAGGCAAGAACGACGCTCTGATCGAGGTCAGCGGCAAGAGCGCAGGCGATGTCTATCTGACACATACGTACACGACAGCTGACGGAGCTTTGATGATGGAAACGTTTCATGTCACTGTGTTAGAAGCGGCGGAAGAGAGTGAGGCGGCGGAAGCAGAGGCGAAGTCGGATGTAGAGCAGAAAAACGAGGTGGCGGAAGAGACCGAGAAGACAACGGAAACGCTCACTGAGACAGAGACTGAAGCTGAGGGTGAAACTGAGCGGACGACGGAAGCGCTCACTGAGTCAAAGGTGGAAACCGAACTCGAAACTGAGATTGAAACAGAACAGACAACAGAAGCGCTCACCGAGACGGAGACACAAACCGAACCTGAAACTGAGCAGATCACGGAGGCAATCACCGAGGAGGAGAGCGAGCAGGATGCAGAAGCTGTCATAGAGACGGAAACAGAGACAGAGATCGAAACAGAGACTGAGACCGAGCAGGCTGCTGCGGAAGCAGAGACAGAAACCGAGTCTGAAACGGAAACAGAGCAGGCGATTGAAACAGACCCAGAAACTGAAACGGAAACTGAGCAGATCACGGAGGCTTCCTCAGAACTCGGGACAGAGAAAGAACAGGTTTCCGAGGAGGAAACGGAGACTGAGCTGGCCACAGAGACCGTGACAGTCGCACAGACCGGTGGAAGCACAGGAACGGATACAGAGGAGGTAGTGACCGAGCCAGAGTACCTGTGCGGAATGCAGGAACATATACACACAACAGAATGTTGGAGCGAGGCACTTGAGCTGTCCTGCGGCCTGGAGGAGCACACGCACACCGAGGACTGCCTGAATATGGATGAGGCGAGCGATTACGTCCTGAGCGACATGCTCTCCGAGGAGGATGAGTTCGCCGGGTGGGCGAACCTGGCGCGGATGCCGATGATGGCGGCGTATGGGCTGGAGACGAGAGAGGCCGGGATAGACTTTACTGAGCATATCACGGGGGTCAAGCTCGAACACAAGGAGGGAAGTGTATGGACGGAGGTTTCCGATGGCAAGGTAAAAAAGGATGAGGAGATCCGCTTTAGTCTGAGTTACGCGCTTCCGGGAAAACTTCTGTCGGAAGGTAATCGCGTTATTTCCTACCAGATGCCGGAGGAATTCAAGGTTCTGAAGGAGCAGTCTGGTAAGGTAAATTACGAAGGTGTGGAAGCCGGAACCTATACTATATCGACAGATGGGAGAGTTGAAATCACATTTAACGATACATTCGTTGAGAAAAGTAAGAATGGGGAGCCAATTGACGGTTTCATCGCCGTACAGGGCAAGGTAGACGAAAGTAAGGCGCAGGGAGATAAGGTTACCATCTCTTTCACAGAAAAATTAAAAGTTGAAGTAGAGATTGAAGATCCGGAACGGTACAAGTCAGATCTTTGCGTCAAAAAAGAGAAGACAGTAGTTGACGAGGCAACCGGGACGATGAGTTATACAATCACAGTCACGAGTGAACATGGAACCGGCAGTGCGGTGAAGCTGAAGGACGTTATGTCAAATCTTAGTATGGAGGGGACAGTGACCGTCACCGGTCCGGGGATCAGTGACAGTAATCGAACGATTACGCCAACATCGGATGGTTTTAGTATCGATCTGCCCCAAATGAACGGCGGAGATACCTACACCCTTACCTATACGGCAAAGCTGCCGCAGAATGCGGTAGCGGACGGCAACGCGGTCAATACGGTCTATGTGGAATCCACGAACAAGGACGGCGGGAAGCTGGAGGATTCTGCCACAGTGAGCACCAGCTTCAAGCAAACCTATATATCTAAGAGCGGCGTAAAGAATGGAGACAAAATTCTTTGGACAGTTACGGTAAATGCAGGAAAGCATAACATTAGTGGATGGACACTGAAGGATGTTTTTAATAATGCGGATTTTACCGGATCAGCTAAAATGACAGATTCAAGCGGAAAAGAGACAACGATTAAGCTTCCCTATACCTTTCCGGAAGGTTCCAACGATACGTATACCATTACCTATGAAACCCCGGCGGACAAACCGCTGGGAGAGGCTCAGGCTAAGAACCGAGCGGATCTGACGCCAACAGAGGGACAGGGAGCTTCGAGCGGTGATCAATCAGTGGATGTGGATGGAGACAAATGGGAGAATTATAATCCACTTTCCAAACGGGCAGAGTCTCTTACCGTGAACGGGGATGGGACGGCAACGGTACAGTGGAAGGTGACGATCAGTGCTGAGTATGGAGAACTCGCAAAGTCCTGGTATTTTAAGGATGAACTGAAGAACGGACAGTATTTTACTGAAGCGCAGTTCAATGCGATAAAGACGGCAGTTGATGCGGCGGTTCAGAGTAAAGGACTGAAGTATGAGTGTACGCCAATAATTGTCAACGGTCAGAAGACGGGATTCCGGCTGGACTTCGATACACCGTTGAAAAAGGGAGAAAGCTTTTCCTTTACCTACAGTTCTACTGCTTCCCTGCGGAGGGGAGACGAGGAACTGAACTTCCAGAACGGAGGAACAATCAACAATAAAGTGTGGTCTTCAGGTAGCATTAACTACAAGCCGCTGGTTCGCAAGTATGATCAGAATAGTCAGGGTTCCGAGACGGATCATGACTATTATAGCAAGGTGATGGATGAAAACGGTGTCCTGAAATGGGGCATTCTGGTGACGCTGCCGAAGGACTATAAGGGCGGAGATCTGACCGTGACGGAAAATCTGCCGGAAGGAGTTACGCTCACAAAGCTGACCATGACGCCGGAAGGAATGTGCAATATGGGTGAGATTACCAGTCCTGGAACACATCCATTTTCCCGTCATCCTGATACGTATAATGTGACCACTGCCATAAATGGTCAGACTGTAACCATTACAATTCCTGCGAGTATGGCCGAACATGAAAGCCTTCAGCAGATTCGATTTTTGGTGGAGGCCAAGATTAAGGAGGATTTTGCGTGGCCTACAGTAGATGGGAAATTCGTGGCATCGTTCAGAAACGAGGTGACAGTGACATCGCAAGATGGCAAAACCCAGGGCAAGAGCGATCAGACTCAGAAAGTAACAAAGAATGACACAAAGCAGGTGCTCTCCAAGAGTCACGGTAATCCGGAGGATAATATTGTTCCGTATTCTATTGTCGTGAATCCGGACGGAAGAGACTTGCTGGAGGGGTCGGATGTTCTGACATTGATAGATACGGTAATGGTTGATACAGCTTATGATGCTAAAAATACGACGCTCAGTCTGGTATCTGATTCTGTTCGGGTGTATGAGCTGAATGCAGATGGGACAAAGGGAACGCAGATTGACCCGGCCAAGGTACCCTATACAGTCAAAATCACAGAGGAAGGAGATGTATATAATCCATTTACTTATTATGTGATAAAGATGGCACTGCCGGATAAGACGCCTTTGGTGGTGGAGTATAAGTATAAGGTAAATTGTCCGGAAATAGACCAGACAAAACGGTTTGAAAACGTTGCGAAACTGGAGGGTGTCGGAACAAACGCTGAAGAAAGCAAGGATAAGACCGAAATAAAGATTGCAGACAGCGCTGCAGGGGCCTGGACACGAGGAATAACTGCCGTAAAGGTAGATGCCTCGAATTATAGTATCACGATAGAAGGGGCGAAATTTAAACTCCACAAATATAATCCGGATACTCAAGCTTATGAGGAGGTCAAAAACAGCAACGGCGAAGAACAGTTTTATATCGCCGGCAGCGAAGGGAGAATTCCTTTAAATGCGCTGGATTACAATACAGCGTATTGCCTGGAGGAGGTGGATGCGCCGGATGGCTATCTGAAATTGGAGCAGCCTTATTACTTCTTCATCAAAAACAATGATATCCAGAAATATCCGGTGAAGAAACCGCAAGATTTTGTTGGTCAGGAATGTGGGGACGGTAATTTGATTTACATTCCTAATGAAGCCAGCATGACAGAAATCCAGGTGGAAAAACAGTGGTTCACACCAGATGGGACAGAGGTCACAAGTACAAAAGCCGGTAATATCAGCTTTGACCTTTATCGAAAAGAGAGCACCGCTAAACCCGGAGGGGGCGTGGGCGGAAGGGTAGAGGTCAGAGTACGGATGTTTTGTTATGGGAGTCCGTGTTTTGATGAGAAGAAGGATATTCCGACTGGTTCGAAGGTTACTGTAACAGTAGAACCAATGTCGGAGACAAACGATCCTCCAGAAGAAGTCATTCATAATAGCAATAAAGTTTCTATGGAGCGTGAAGCGGGAGCTTCGGGGTTTTCTTATACATTTATTGCTAATGGAAATGCAGATGTTCAGATAAAGACAAAAGATTGGCATTTCGAGATAGCGAAAGGAGCCCAGTGTTTTTGGACATATCAGGAGCCGGAAATATCGTCAACTGAGGAGACCACGGAGACGAAGGTTAATAATCAGCCTTATACCATTTCTAATACAGATCATTGGAAATGGACGAGTGGCGAGTTGCCTAAGACCGGAACTGCGGATGACGGCTCGACCGTATACTACACCTATTATATAAAGGAGGCTGCTGTCGCTAATTGCAAGATTGAATATGAGAATAATGACGGCATTGTATCCGGGACAATCAAAATCAAAAACACTGAGGAGAGCACCCCAACTCACGAGCTGCCCGCGACCGGCGGCCCCGGGACCAAACTGTATACTTTAGGAGGGATCTTGCTGACGGCAATCGCATCTCTTCTAATAGGTATAAAAAATAAGCGAAGAAAGGAGGAGCAGGGTTTCTTCTAATACGCGAAAAGACAACAAGAGACAGCAATAGGGAAAGCCCGGTCAGGCATGCGCCTCCCCGGCGGCTGTGTCAGGGCACAGCGACTCTGCCTCCATCATTCGAACAAAAAGCATTGGAGCAGAATTACATTAAAACGGGAACAACGTGCGCCGGTTCCGGCATCATGGCACATACAAAATTCATGAGCCGGAAAAAGGCACGGAATTAAAAAAATCAAATCGAAAGGAAAAAGGACATGAAGAAAATGAAAAGAATAGTCAGCTTATTGCTGACGGTCGTCATGGTGATGGCGATGACGGTAACAGTGTTTGCAGAACCTGTAGAGAAAAACCTTAGAGTTAAAGCAGTTGACGGACACACATATACAGCATATCAACTGTTTGTGGGCGATCTTGCTGCGGATGGAGAGACACTTTCAAATGTAAAATGGGGAACTAATGTAGCATCCTCTATTACTTATACGGTTAATAATGAGAGTAAAACGATTAGTACAAAAGCAGGTGATCCGGTTCCCGAAGAGGTTCTTACTTACCTTGCTTCACTTAGTGGAAGTAATGATGAAACCGGTGAGGTTGCTCAGGCTACAGCTAATATTATTAGTAGTTGGGTAACAAGTACAGGCGGAACAGTAATTCCAGACGAGGGCACTGATGTTGACCCAGGTTACTATGTTGTAGCGGATGCTTATACGAATCCTAATGATACCCAGACAACAACCCTCAGCACAGTGGTGTGTAAGGTTGTAGGTCCGACGGAGATTGTTCCGAAGGCTGGTACAACCGAGCATAAGAAGGAAGTACTGGATGTAAACGATACGACTGAAGCGGCGCTTGATCTGGACGCTCTTCAGAATGTAGCAACAGGCTGGGATAAGTCTGCTGACCATGATTTTGGCGACAATGTTCCGTTTAAGCTGACGACCAAAATTGGATCTGATTTTGCAAAGTATGATAGTTATGTTCTGAAAATATCCGATACTATGTGTAACGGCCTGACGTTGGATAAAACTTCTATTAAAGTGTATGTTAATGGAGATTTGGCAACCGAGGGTACGGATACGGATGAGGATGTAAATGCAGGTAAGTATACACTTACCACAACAGATCATAGTTTTGAAGTAGCTTTCACAAAATTAAATGGTAATACATCTGCAGCAGCCGGAAGAGATGTTGTTGTTGTCTATACAGCGACCTTAAATCTGGATGGCACTGATGTTGTAATCGGTAATCCAGGAAATCCGAATACCTCTTATGCTGAGTTCTCCAATAACCCGAATGGGGATCAGAGTGGAACGGCTGAAACACCTAAGAGCACGGCTGTGGTATTCACGTATAAGACAGATGTAGATAAGATTGACCCTGATGGTAATGCACTTCCGAATGCTGGATTTACACTCTATAAGAAATATAAGGCAGAAGTTAAAGGAGATAAGCCGAATGTAGCTGGAACAATCCCTGCAGGCGCAAAGGCAGATACATTCCCTAAGGACGAATTCTGGTATGAAGTGAAAACTATTGCTGCAACTCCAGCTGGCACTTCTTTCGAATTTGCTGGTATTGATGACGGTACGTATATTCTTGTTGAGTCAACGACTCCTAACGGATATAACACAATGGATCCGGTCACTCTTGGTGTTTCTGCAACACATGGTGCAGATGGAATGTCTTCTACAGGCTATTCTGTAAGTGTCCTTGATGCTGGAAATAATGATTTCAAGGCGGATGCTAAGGGCGGAGAAGTAAAATTTACGAAGGTAAATAAGGAAGAAAAAACGCTTGCAACTGGCGAAATCTATAGCGAAATCGTAAACAAGGCGGGTTCCACCCTCCCTGAGACCGGTGGCATCGGTACCACGATCTTCTACGTACTCGGCGGCATTCTGGTCGTTGCGGCTGCGATCCTGCTGGTTACGAAGAAGCGCATGAGCGCTGAGAAATAAGCCATTCAGGCGGAAACAGTGCGGCATGTCACATCGGCAGGCCGAACAGGTGAAGCAAGTACGCCGAACAGATGAGGCAAACGCAACCTAACATAACGTGCAGGGCGTACAGATCACGCTGCGCCCTGCCGGAGTGCTTCACCGAAGCATTTTCATCTGCCTGAGCCGGGAGAGAGACCTCCTTGGTTCAGGCAGACTTCGTGTATCGCACAAATACGCTGCGTGCTGCGCAGCAGCAAGGAGAACCCTGCATGAAAAAAGGGAGAATATCGACAATCATCTTAATACTGATATTGGTTGCAGGGCTGTCCTTACTGCTGTATCCGACGGTCAGCGACTACTGGAACTCGCTGCACCAGTCGCGCGCGATCGCTGCGTACGCGGAGCAGGTGGCAGAGATGGACGACGCTGCGTACGACCGGATGTGGGCTGAGGCCGAGAGCTACAACCAGGCACTGACCAAAAAGGCCGACCGCTACACCATGACGGACGAGGAGCGCGAGGAGTACGACAGCCTGCTGAATGTCTCGGGCAACGGCATCATCGGTTACATCGAGATCCCGATCATCAAGTGCAGCCTGCCGGTCTACCACGGAGTCGACGAGGCGATTTTGCAGATTGCGGTGGGCCACATCGAGGGAACATCCCTGCCGGTAGGCGGCAAGGGAACGCACTGTGTGCTATCCGGACACCGAGGCCTGCCGAGCGCGCGCCTTTTTACCGATCTGGACAAGCTGACGGAAGGAGATACGTTTATCCTGCGGGTGCTGGACGAGACGCTCACGTACGAGGTCGACCAGATTCTCATCGTGGAGCCGCAGGAGATGGAAGCGCTCGAGATCGAGCCTGGCAAGGACTACTGCACTCTGGTCACCTGCACGCCGTACGGGATCAATTCGCACCGGCTGCTGGTGCGCGGCCATCGGACAGAGAATCAGGAGGAGGCTGAGACGGTTCGTGTGACGGCGGATGCGATGCAGATCGACCCGGTGCTGGTGGCGCCGATGCTGGCTGCACCGATGCTCCTGCTGCTTCTGATCCTTTTGATGCTGCCGAAGCGGCGCGGCAGCGGGAGAGAGACAGAGAAGCGATAGGAAGGAACGGCAAAAGCATAATGATATGAGGCAGACACATGCATGGTGGAGAGAGACGAACGCATGCATGACAGAGGGGGATGGGCGCATGCATGGCAAAGAGAGACGGACATGTGCTCGGAAAAAAGAGACAGGTATGTGCTGAGCAGAAGAGACGGACGCATGCTCGGAAGAGGGAGACGGACGGAGGTGGGCCGTGAGCAGAAGAAATGATCTGACCGGCCAGCGGTTTGGAAAACTGGTGGTCCTGCGGCCGACAGACAAACGGATGGACGGCGGCAGTGTGGTGTGGCAGTGCCAGTGCGACTGCGGGAAGCTGGCGGAGGTGTCAGCGAGACGACTGATCCGGGGCAAAGCGCGCTCCTGCGGCTGCCTGTCAAAGCCGCCGCGCAAGGAGTACGAGGGTCAGCGGTTTGGCCGGTTGACGGTGCTCTCCTACGCGGGGACAGCCGGGGAACTGGGCAAAGCGGGCACGGCGAACTACTGGCGGTGCCGCTGCGACTGCGGCCAGGAGACCGTCGTCAGCCAGACGGAGCTGCAGAGCGGCGGAACCAGAAGCTGCGGCTGTCTGCAGAAGGAGCGGGCCATAGAGTGCCTGGAGCTTGTGGAGGACACCTCCGCCGCGCTGCTCGAGCGGAACAAGACACTGCGCAGCAACAACAAGAGCGGCTATACCGGCGTGTTCCGTGAGAAGGACGGCAGGTGGGCTGCCTACATCAATTTCAAGAAAAAACGCTACTGGCTGGGTCGCTACTCAAAGCTCGAGGATGCCGTCGAGGCCCGCCGCCGCGGCGAGGAGATGCACGATGATTTTCTCGCGTGGTACCATGAGGTATATCAGAAACAGGATGATTCACCAGAATAGATATAGCAGGTTGGTAAAACACCATTGATTATTACAGTCAGAAGCCGGGATGGGGCGGTACATCCCGGCTTCTGACTGCTTGAGTTACTTACTCAGACGTGCCTCATATGGCAGGTTGTTTCTGCGACTTTACAAAGACTTGCTTACTATTAAATAGTGCCATCATAACACGTTACCAGTATTTTTTTACAGTGATGGTCGAATCCGCCTGCGAAAGATTGTAGGACATAGCCACTTTCGATACAGTTTCTGCAAGCGACAACCCGAATTCCTTGCACAGTTCAATCAAACGAATGATTCCATTTTCTCTTTCCTTGTTTGTGGCCGCTTCTGTAGCCGCTTTTGCAGCCGCTTTTGCAGCCGCCTGCCGTTCTTCCTCCACGTAAGCCTCAAGGACCTGCTCTTTATTAAATAATGCCATCATAATATCCACAATCTCCTTTTCACGGCTCTCGAGATACGACTTCAACACATTTTTTGCTTTACAGATACATCTGGCTTTTTCTAATAGAAACATTCACCACTTTTCTTATGGCTTTAGCTTACCACAAACCCCTCTGACCGTCAACGCATTCGCTTCTTGAGTTTTCCTGCAATAATCCTCTTTTTGCTGTACTCGATCCCTGTCCGCATCTGCAAATCAGGTCATATTTTTCTGCAAATGATGTTCTTTCCTTTTCTGAAAATCGCGAGTATACTGGAAGAAACATGCGGTATAATGGCAGACTATGCAGTGGATTTGCAGGGAAATCGGCTCCTGCAATGGATTAGCGGCGAAAACAGGGTATACAGCAAATTTGCAGGCGAAAACAAGCGATGCGGCAAATTTGTGGGGAACAAAGGGATTCTGTAGAACATTACAGCGGAAGGAGAGGGGCTATGGGCGAGTATTTTCTGGCGGTGGATATCGGGGCGTCCAGCGGGCGGCATATACTGGGCTGGCAGGAGAATGGCCAGCTGCGGATGCAGGAGGTCCACCGGTTTTCAAATGGGATGGTAAGGAAGGGCGGCACGCTGTGCTGGGACGTGGACGGGCTGTTCCGGGAGATCGTGACGGGCATGAAAAAGTGTGCCGAGCTCGGGAAGATCCCGGTGAGCATGGGGATCGACACGTGGGCGGTTGATTTTGTGCTGGTGGATGAGCAGGGCGAGCGTCTCGGCGAGGCGGTCGGCTACCGGGATGCGCGCACGGAGGGGATGGACGATGAGGTGTACCGGACGATCCCGGAGGAGGAGCTGTACGCGCGGACGGGGATTCAGAAGCAGCTGTTCAACACGGTCTACCAGCTGATGGCAGTCAAAAAGCAGCACCCGGACGACCTGGAGCGGGCGGAGGCCATGCTGCTGATGCCGGATTATCTGCACTATCTGCTGACGGGCGTGAGGGCGACTGAGTACACGAACGCGACGACGACGCAGCTGGTCAGCCCGGAGACGAAGGACTGGGATTGGGAGCTGGTCGACCGGCTCGGCTATCCGCGCAGGATCTTCCAGCCGATCCGGATGGCGGGGACGAGGCTGGGAGCGCTCCGGGAGGAAATCGCGCGCGAGGTCGGCTTCTCGTGCGAGGTCGTGCTCCCGGCGACGCACGACACGGGTTCGGCGGTGCTCGCGGTGCCGTCGAACGAGGAGAAGACGATGTACATCAGCTCCGGCACGTGGTCGCTGATGGGCGTGGAGCGGACGGAGGCGGACTGCTCGCCCGGGAGCCGGAGTCTGAACCTGACAAATGAGGGCGGCTACGCGTATCGGTTCCGCTATCTGAAAAACATCATGGGACTCTGGATGATCCAGAGCGTGAAGCGGGAACTCGGGGATGCGTACTCGTTTGCAGAGCTGTGCGAGCTGGCGGCCAGGGCGCAGATCGACTCGATCGTGGACTGCAATGCGGCGGAATTTCTGGCGCCGGAGTCGATGCAGGGTGCGGTCGCCGATTTCTGCGCGAGAAGCGGGCAGCAGGTGCCGGGGACGCCGGGCGAGTATGCGCGGGTGATCTACCGCAGCCTGGCGCAGTGCTACAAGGCTACGGTGAAGGAGCTGGAGCAGCAGATGGGCTGCACGTACGAGAAGCTCCATGTGGTCGGAGGCGGCGCGAACGCGGAGTACCTGAACGAACTGACGGCGCAGGCGACCGGGATGACGGTGCTCGCCGGCCCGACGGAGGCCACAGCGATCGGCAACCTGATGGTGCAGATGCTCGTGCGCGGGGTCTGGAGTAGTCTGCGGGAGGCGCGGGAGTGCGTCTACCGGTCATTTGAGGTGAGAGAGTATAAAAAATAAAAATATATCACAGGAGGCTAAGAGTATGAGTGAGCGTTATGAATCTGCGAGAGAGCTGTATGCGGCGGCAGGAGTGGATACGGAGGCGGCGATTGAGCGGCTGAAAAAGGTGCCGGTGTCCCTGCACTGCTGGCAGGGGGACGATGTGAAGGGGTTTGACCAGGACGGCCCGCTGACCGGCGGCATCCAGACGACCGGAAACTACCCGGGGCGGGCGCGGACGCCGGACGAGCTGTTCGCGGATCTGGACGAGGCGATGAAGCTGATGCCGGGTCAGAAGAAGATCAATGTGCACGCGAGCTACGCGATTTTTGAGGACGGCGAGTTCGCGGACCGTGATGCGCTGGAGCCGAAGCACTTCCGCAGATGGGTGGAGTTTGCCAAGGCGCACGGGGCGGGGCTGGACTTCAATCCGACGTTCTTCTCGCACGCGCGGGTGAAGGACGGGCTGACCTTAACGAGCCCGGACGAGGAGACGCGCCGGTTCTGGATCAACCACGGCAAGGCGTGCATCCGGATTGCAAATTATTTTGCGCAGGAGACGGGGATCCCGTGTATCATGAATATCTGGATCGGGGACGGCTTCAAGGATGTGCCGGCGGACCGGATGGGGCCGCGGGTGCGGTACAAGGAGGCGATCGACGAGATCCTCTCGGAGCCGTATGATTTCACGATGGTGAAGCCGTGTGTGGAGTCGAAGGTGTTCGGCATCGGCGTGGAGGCGTACACGGCGGGAAGCGCGGAGTTTGCGCTGTCCTACGCGGCGATGAACAAGGAAAAGTGCATTCCGCTGATGGACAACGGACATTATCACCCGACGGAGATGGTGTCGGACAAGATTCCGGCGCTGCTCGCGTTCTTCCCGGAGATCGCGCTGCATGTGACGCGCCCGGTGCGCTGGGATTCGGACCATGTGGTGCTCTTTGACGACGAGACGCGGGAGATTGCGAAGGAGGTCGTGCGCTGCGGCGGGCTGGATGGCCGTGTGAAGCTGGCGCTGGACTATTTTGACGCAGGGATCAACCGGATCTCCGCGTGGACGGTGGGCTTCCGCAATTTCCAGAAGGCGCTGCTGCAGGCGCTGCTTGCGCCGCACGAGGAGCTGAAAGCGCTGCAGGACGAGAACCGGATGACGGAGCTGATGGTGCGCCAGGAGGAGCTCAAGACGATGCCGTTCGGCGATGTCTGGAACCGCTACTGCGAGGTCTGCGGCGTCCCGGCGGACGGCGCATGGTTCGGGGAGATCGAGCGGTACGAGCGCGAAGTGCTAAGCACTCGCTGCTAGCTATCAGAAGAAAGGGGAACAGCGGTATGAAAATGCTGGAAGCAGGATTTATGAAAGGCTTTATCCGCATGGCGAATGACGGCTGGGAGCAGGGCTGGCATGAGCGGAATGGCGGGAATTTGAGCTATCGCATGAAGAAGGAGGAGGTCGAGGCGGTCCGGGAGGAGCTGCGGACGGACGGGGAATGGAAGGAGATCGGCACGTCGGTGCCGAAGCTGGCCGGAGAGTATTTCCTGGTGACCGGGAGCGGCAAATATTTCCGGAATGTGATTCTCGCGCCGGAGGATTCGCTCGCGGTGATCGAGGTCGATGAGACCGGGGAGCGGTACCGGATCTGCTGGGGACTCGTGAACGGAGGCCGCCCAACGAGCGAGCTGCCGTCTCATCTGATGAACCACGAGGTGAAGGTGATCGCGAGCGGCGGACGCCACCGCGTGATCTACCACGCACACCCGGCAAATGTGATCGCGCTGACCTTTGTGCTGCCGCTGAAGGATGAAGTCTTTACGCGGGAGCTCTGGGAGATGGCGACCGAGTGCCCGGTCGTGTTCCCGGACGGCGTCGGCGTCGTCGGCTGGATGGTGCCGGGAGGCCGGGATATCGCGGTCGCGACGAGCGAGCTGATGAAGCAGTACGATGTGGCGATCTGGGCGCACCACGGGATGTTCTGCTCGGGGGAGGACTTTGATCTGACCTTCGGGCTGATGCACACGGTGGAGAAGGCCGCCGAGATCCTCGTCAAGGTGCTCTCGATCCGCCCGGACAAGCTTCAGACCATCACGGCGCAGAACTTCCGCGATCTGGCCGTCGATTTCAAGGTAAGCCTGCCGGAGAAGTTCTTGTATGAAAAATAAAGTCCGGAAATCTGAGCAATGACAGAGCCCGGAGGATGACAGCAGCCGGAATGGAATATAATCACATAAAAATAAGTGAACGTAAAATCCTTGAATATCCCGTAAAGTGGGCAATTTCAAGGGTTTTACGTCCTGAAGACAGATTCATACAGGATGAAAATCTGAAAAATGGATAAGCTGATTGCGAGGAAAGGTTTAAAGTGATACTATATAGATAAGAGGAGAGACAAGTGGTGCAATGTCGAGGAGGTGATAGAATGGCTACATCGAGTATAACGGATAATATCGTGATTCGTGATCCCAAACAGGTAGAAGCATTTGCAGATGCGGTTGATAAAGCCGCTCAAAATCCGCTTGGGCGCAGAGCAACGTCCGTTCGCATGGTAAAGGATAAAGCTGAATTTATACAGCTGATGATGAAAAGGAGACAACTGCATGGATAGAGAGCCATCAGAAGAGAAATTTGTTTGTATTAATATAAGGGATTTTTTAAATCCGGAAGAGTCAAGTGGAATTGGAGAGAATGATTTAGAAATGATCCTCTCCAATTTTTTTAGTCCCCAATTTCCATTACAATGAAACCTGTGACGGTGAATACGAAAGGGATAAGCATTGCGGTAAAACGTAAATTGGGAAGATTGAGCCATTACGATCAAATTACAGACAGCTATACAGTATCTGCATATCTAATCGCCCAGTTAGGAAGAAACTATAGCGCGGAAGTGAGGTATCCAATTACAGGAAGGATGCTGATGAATTTTGCAGTTGACACTTTGCATGATATACAGAGACAGTTAGGCGGTCTTATTCGGCATAAGACTTCTTTTTTCATTCTCCATATAGCATATCTGTCGGCGGCAGGGTAGAAGTTTGAGCCTGGTGAATCGGAAAGGAAATCTGCAGCTCGGTTCCGTGGCCCCACTGGGAGGCTGCGTCAAGGCGGAGACTCATTTGCTCCGCGAGCTCCTTTGCGAGGTAGAGCCCCATTCCGGTGGCCTTTTTCCTGTTGTCTCCGGAGTCGCCCGTGAACCCTTTCTCAAAGATGTAGGGCAGGTCGCAGCTGCGTATCCCGATCCCGTTGTCGCGGATCGAAAGGACGAGCCGGCCGTCGTGGCGGAAGGAGGTGAAGGAGAGCTCGGGAGTGAAGGTATGGTCAGCCGCCCCCAGATGGTAGTTGGAGGATGCGGAGGTTTGCTCAGCCGTCCCCTGGCAGTGGTTGGAAGATGCAGGGGTGTGCTCCGTTGTTTCTTGATCGTAGTTGGGAGACATGGATATATGCTCAGCCGGCCCCTGACAGTATTTGATAGAATTACTTATGATTTGTCCGAGGAGAAACGCGAGTCCCCGGCGGTCTGCGTAGACGGTGTCCTCCGGCAGGGAGAACGAGAGACGGAACTGCTTTTCATCCAGCAGGGGCCGGTAGTCGTCGAGCACCTCTTCAATACATGTGCTCAGCTGGATCTGCTCAAAGAGATAGTCCTTCCGGGCGCTCTTCAGCCGGGCGTAAAAGAGCATCTGACCGACGGACTCCTGTGTGCGGTTTTGAATGTAGTCCAGCTTGAAGCGCACGGCAGGGGAAAACTCTTCCCGGCGGTTGTCGAGAAGCAGCGCGAGAAGGGAGAGCGGCGTTTTCGTCTCATGCGCCCAGGTCTCCACATATTCCTCGTACTCGTTCAGCTGAGTCTGCAGGGCGGCGCGGGCGAGCTGTTCCGCGCGCAGAGCATCTCCCAGCGCGTGCACGGCGTCATGCTGTGCCGCGCTGACGTTTTTTTGCAGGACGGATTCGTGGTACTCATCGGGATTGTCGAGAAAATCATAGAAGGCCCGTGATCTTTTTCGCTCATGGCGGATCAGCACACAGCAGACTGCGGCGAACAGCAGGAGCGAGAAGAGCACGATCATGCTCGCCATCGCTAAAAATGCGTCCGCATCGGCGAGCCACAAGAGCAGCGCGGCAAACGCGTCGAGCCCCAGCAGAAGGAGAAGCCAGGGACTGTACTGCAGGAGAGTCCGCAGAGTAGGGAAGCCGGGCGTGTTTTTGTGGGTAGTGTGATTCATGGCGGTGACTCCTTTTTTTCATTTTTAGCTCGTCTGCCCATCCTCCGCGATCAGCCGATACCCGACTCCGCGGACCGGGGCGATCTGCTGGCGCATTCCGAGCGACGCCATCGTCTTTTTCAGGCGGGTCAGGTTGACCTGGAGCGCATTTTCGTCGATGTACTCTGTGGTCTGCCAGAGCGCGAGGCACAGGTCATTTTTGGTGACGATTTCCCCGCGATGAATCAGAAACACCTCGAGGAGTTTCCCCTGATTTTTCGGCAGAACGACGGAGCGGTTGTCGAGGTACAGCGTGTAGGTCTGCCGGTCCAGGAGAAAGCCGGAGCCCTCCAGCAGATGAGCGCGGCCCTCATAGCGTCGGATGACGTTCGCGACGCGGGCCAGAAGGCGCTCCCTGCGGCAAGGCTTTGTCAGAAATTCATCCGCGCCCAGATCCAGCGCGTGCAGCTCATCCCGGAGCTGATCGCGGGAGGTGAGGACGAGGATGGGAATGGCGCTTTTTCGCTTGAGCTCGCGGCAGACCTGGAATCCGCTGTCTCCCGGCAGATTCAGATCCAGGAGAACCAGATCCGGAGACCGCTCCAGGAGCTGCTCCGCCACGTGGTCAAACGTGAGAATCTCGTCGACCTGATAGCCCGCTTTGCGCAGAATATCCGAGAGCTCCTCCCGCATGAGCGCTTCGTCCTCCACGATCGTGATGCATTTCATGAAATGTCCTCCCCTCACTCCTCCCGCTCCGGCACCATCAAAGTCAGCAGATAGCGGTCGCTGGAGCGCTTTACCATTGTGATATAGATAGATTCTATCACACAGAGCGCCAAAATCATAGCCACAGACAGCACCATCATCTCAGAAAGACTGCTTTTTGCCCGCGCGGAGAGGATGCCGGTCAGCAGCGCGCGGATCCCGAAGAGGCTGCTGCACGCGGCGACCGCGACCGGGATGCCGAAGTACCAGTTGATCTGCGCCCTGGCCGAGCGGCACAGCGTGGGGTAAGCGGCGCCGAGGCGGGTCAGCGTCCGGTAGCGGCGGTTCGATTTCTGCTGGCTGATCAGGAACTGGACTCCGATTACGGTATTCGCGATGATCAGGAAAATGATCGCCAGGTAGAGCGTGATGTAACTGGAAGCGACCATGTAAAAGAGCTGACGCCCCATATTCTGCAGGTAGCTCTCGTAGGAAAGGCCGGTCTGGTCCAGCGCCTGGTTCATCTCGGAGATTGCGGACATGAGGCTTGCCTGTTCCGTCTCATCCTTTGCCAAAACGCCGTTGAGATAGACGTCCCAGTGCCCCTCCGTGTAGGCTTCAAATGCAGCGTCCGGCAGGATCAGGGCAAAGGACAGGGTGATCGAGCTGTCTGTGACGAGATCGACCGTCTGCACCTTGCCGGTCAGGAAACGGGAGTCCTCGTCCAGCCGTACCTCCGGCCTGGACGCCAAAATGTCGTTCAGCAGTGCGATCTGCCCGGAACTGGTGAACGAGCGGTCGATGTAGACGGCTGCCTCGTCGTCAGCGAGCTGCAGCGGGGGCAGACCGGCGGCGTCCAGGAGCTGATTGTATCCGCCAAGCGCGATCAGATGCGGGTACGTCGCATAGCCGAGGTTGTTCAGAAGCGTATCCCGCTCTTCCGAGGCCGGCGCTGCCTCGAGGGCGGAGAACACAGGGTCCATGCGAAAGGCGTGGTCGTAATCCTCAGTTGTGCGGATGTATCCGGTCCGCATCTCAAAGAGATGGGAGAACCGGTCCTCGAGCTGGTGCTCGGCCAGAATCCGCCGGACGACCGCCGCGCCGGTGCCGTCGCCCCTCGGCGAGATGGTCGTTGTGCCGGTATCATTCTTCATCGGTGAGATGTCCGCTGCGCCGGCGTCTTCCTCCGGTGAGGCGGACACGATTTCGATGCCCTCCTCCGCCTGGAAAGTGTAGTCGAGGACATGCTGCTCCGAGTTCCCGTAGAAGCGGGAGATCGCCACACCGGCCCCAAAGCAGCACAGGGCGGCCAGAATCAGCAGGGAGCAGACGGCGAGCGTGCCGGAGCGGCGGACGACCGTCTCCTGGATCTGGCGGAGGTTGAACACATGGAGCTGCCGGTCGTTTTTGGCGGCCCGGACGGCGAGGGTGACCGGAAAGCGCAGCCCCCAGAAGAGCGCGAGCGTCCCGGCAAGTCCGAGCAGCAGAGTCAGCCCCATGCGCGCAAGGTCGGACCAGGACAGGCCGCTGATCGCCATCGCGTAGGCCGTGCCCAGAAGGAGAAGACCTGCCAGGACGGCGAGTGCGTAGAAACATGCGGGCCGCTGCCGCTTCACTCCCTCGGGCATCTCGGTGAGCAGAGAGCCGATCTCCTGGCGGCTGATGCGGCTGCTGAGAATCAGAAACGCCACAAATTTGATGAGGAGGAAGCCCCCGGCTGTCAGCAGCGCCGCTGTCGGGGAAAAGGTAAACCGGTGGCCGATGATCCCGAGGCCGACGAGCCGCGCCGTGACGAGGCTGATGAGCTCCGAGAGCAGGACAGCCAGCGGCAGCCCCACGAGCAGAGCGGCGATGCTGCTGTGAAAATCCTCGGCCAGCAGCAGGAGGAAGAGCTTGCCGCGGCGCATTCCCAGCATCAGATAGACGCCGAACTCATGCCTGCGCCGTTCCAGCTGAAATTTGCTGGCATAGTAGATCAGAAAGAACAGGATGAACAGAGTCATGCCGTAGAAGGCCGGAATCATGGACAGCAGCCGGTTCACCGCGTCGCTCTCCATCCGCGCGAGAAAGCGCATGACGTCCTGCCCAGACAGGGACAGGATGATGTAAAAGGCGATGATCGAGATCAGCAGAGAGCCGAAGAACAGGCCGTTTTCCTTCCGGCTCCGCTTGCTGTTGCGGGAAATGAGATTAAAGAACATTTGCGCTGCCTCCTCCCAGCTGAGCCATGACGCTCAGGATCCGTGCGTAAAATTCCTGCTGCGATTCGTCGGGCAGGTTCCGGCGGAGCTCATGGAAGAGGACGCCGTCCTGGATAAAGAGAATCCGCCTGCAGTAGCTGGCCGCGTTTGAGTCGTGCGTCACCATCAGGATTGTGGCGCGCTGCTCCTCGTTCAGCCCGGCGAGTTTCTCCATCAGCGCCTTCGCGTTCTTCGAGTCGAGCGCGCCGGTCGGCTCGTCGGCGAGAATGATGCCGGGCTTTAGGATCAGCGCCCGGGCCGCCGCGACCCGCTGCTTCTGGCCGCCCGACATCTGGGCGGGAAATTTGTCGAGGACATCGTTGATCTCGAGGTAGGACGCGAGCTGAGCAAGCCTTCGCTGGCTTTCCTTCTCGGGCACGCCGTGCAGGGAGAGCGGCAGCAGGATGTTCTCGCGGCCGGTCAGGTTGTCGAGCAGCTCAAAATTCTGGAACAGGTAGCCGATCTCTTTCCCGCGGTAGTCGGCCAGGGCAGCGCCCTTCATGGTCTGGATCTGCCTGCCGTTCATCGTGACCGTGCCGCCGTCAGGCCGGATCACGGCGGCGATGCAGTTGAGCAGCGTCGATTTTCCGGACCCGCTGCTCCCCATAATGCCGAGAAACTCGCCGGGCATCACCTGAAAGGAGATGCCGTTCAGGGCCTTCGTCTGGTTTTTTGATTTGCCGTAGTATTTTTTCAGAGCTTCAATCGTGAGAATCGGTTTCATGTCAGGACCTCCTTTTATTCTGCGACTATCATAGCACAGAGAGGGCGGGAGGAACACTTACAGATGGTGTAAGGATCGGAGCGGGGCCAAGAGCGCTGAAAAGGCAGGACAAAAAAATATCCTGTGAAAGACGATGTGGCAAAAAGCACACAAAGATTCCAGGTGAAATGTGGACGCAGGAATGGTATAATGGGGATATCTGCCGGAGGACAGGCATCCGGAAAAAGTTTAAATATGCGGAAAATACAAAAGAGGTACAAAACCATGAGCAGACCGAATATTTTATTGATTACAACCGACCAGCAGCGCTTTGACACCGTCTGCGCCGCCGGGTATCCCCATATGATCACGCCGAATCTGGACCGTCTGGCGGCGGAGGGGTGCCTGTTTACGAATGCGTACTCGCCGAACCCCGTCTGTATGCCGGCGCGCCACAATATCATCACGGGACTGGGATGCAGGCACCATACGTTTGACGACAATTATTTTGATGATTCGCACACTCTGCCGTATGAACTGCCGACGTTCGCGCAGTGTCTCTCGGATGCGGGGTATGACACAAAGGCGATCGGCAAGATGCATTTTCAGCCGTGCCGCAGACACAACGGCTTTTGCAGCATGGAGCTGATGGAAGAGATTCCGCGGTACCGGGAGGAGGACGCGTATGCGATGTACCTGAAGGAGCAGGGCTACGGGCAGCTGCAGAGTCTGCACGGGGTGCGCCATATGCTGTACATGCAGCCGCAGCAGTCTCTGGTAGACGAGGCGCATCACGGCTCTGCCTGGGTGGCGGACCGCACCATCCGGTATCTGAGGGAGCGCTCGAAGGGCAGGCCTTTTATGCTCTGGGCCGGGTTTATCGCGCCGCATCCCCCGTTTGATGTGCCGCAGTCCTTCGCGGATCTGTACCGGGACAGAGCGCTGCCCGAGCCGCTGGTGTCCAAGACGCCGATCTCTGCGCTGGCGGAGGAAAATAAGAACATTGCAGATTATCCGAATGAGCAGACGCTTGGCAGAGCCAGGGAGCTTTACTTCTCCGCGATCTCCTTTGTGGACAAGCAGTTGGGCCGCATTTTGGAGGCGCTCGAGGAGACCGGCGAGGCGGAGAATACGCTGGTGGTGTTTACGAGCGATCACGGGGAAATGCTCGGCGATTTTGGCACGTACCAGAAATTCCTGCCGTATGACGGTTCGGCGCGGATTCCCATGCTCGTGCGCTACCCGGGCAGGGTGGAGCCGGGCAGCCGGCGTGAGGAGTTTGTGGATTTGAATGATCTGTTCCCCACGTTTGTGGACGTGGCGGGGCTGGAAATGCCGGGGCACATCGATTATCCGGGGGCTTCGCTGTTTTCCGACCAGAAGGATCGAAGCGTCCAGTACATCGAGCATCAGCACGGCGCGCGGCGCTGGATCAGCCTGCAGAATCATGCGTACAAATACAATTATTACTACGGCGGCGGAAAAGAGGAGCTGTTTGACCGCGTGGCCGACCCGCAGGAGACGGAGAATCTGGTGCTGACCCGCCCGGAGTTTGCAAGGGAAGCGATGCGGGAGCTGAAGGAGCGGGCTGTCGAGATGGAGGCGCGCTATGGCCTGGAAGGATGCGTAAGAGACGGCCGGTTCGTCTCCTACCCGGAATTTGAGCCTGTCTTTTACCGGGAGTGCAATCCGCCGATGTTTCCGGCGCGGCTGGCGGACGAGCGGGAGCGGGAAGGCTTTTTGCCCCTGGAGAAGGAGCTGGAGCTGGCGATCGAGCGGGAGCCCGTGGTGGATTTGGACTTGCTGGATCAGTCGTATTTCGCCGGAACGCTGGATATGGAGGAGATCCGGAGGATTCAGAAAAAACGTCGGAGTGAGTAGATGAAGAATCGATTTATGATGATCAAACCGGCTTCCGGGAATTGCAACCTGCGGTGCGAATACTGCTTTTACTGTGATGAGATGGAGCATCGCAAGGGGCCGTCGTGCGGCTGCATGGACGAGGAGACGATGCGGGCGGTGATCCGGGCGTCGCTTTCCGGCGATGTGGACGGCTGTACCTTCGGGTTTCAGGGAGGGGAGCCTACCTTGTGGGGGCTTTCGCGGTTCCGGGATTTTGTGAACTGTGTGGAAGCACAAAATGAGCGGAAGATTCCGGTGCAGTATTTTTTGCAGACGAACGGCTGTACCCTGGATCGGGAGTGGGCGGAATTTTTCCGGGCAAATCAGTTTCTGATCGGCGTCTCCGTGGACGGCACGATCCACACGCACGACCGGTACCGGAAGACCAGGGACGGACAGGGCACGTACGTGCGGGCGATGGAAGGGATCCAGTGTCTGCGGGAGGCGGGAGTGCCCTTCAATGTGCTGACGGTGGTCCACAGCGGCGTTGCCGTGGCGGCGGAGAAGGTGTACAAAACGCTGCGGAAGCAGGGCTTTTCCTATCTGCAGTTCATCCCCTGCCTGGATGCGCTGGACGGCGAGCGGCGGGGCTACTCCCTGACGGCCGAGGGGTACGGGCGGTTCCTGTGCAGCGTCTTTGACCTCTGGTATCAGGAGTGGGAGAGCGGGGCGCAGGTGTCCGTCCGGCAGTTTGAGAACTACGTGGACATGCTCTGCGGATATGAGCCGGAATCGTGTGACATGAGAGGGTGCTGCGGCATCAACTACGTTGTCGAGTCGGACGGGAGCGTGTATCCGTGCGATTTTTACGCGCTGGACGAGTGGCGGCTCGGGAACCTGAGGGAGGATACGCTGGAGCAGATCGACGCGGCCAGAGCGGCGAGTGGCTTCACGAACGGCCGGCCGCTGCCGGAGGCCTGCCGCGCCTGCAAGTGGCTGATGCTCTGCAGAAACGGCTGCCGGAGACATCTTCAGGGCAGGGAGAACCGATTTTGCAGGTCGTATCAGATGTTTTTTGAATATGCAATCGAGAGGCTGGAGCGGGTTGCCGGGAGCAGATAAGAATGTATGATGAAGCGAGAAGCTGTTAAATCAGGAATATAGTATAGAAATTTTCATTGTTGTGAAGAAAATGCCAAAATGAAAAAGCTCTGAATGACTTCCTTTAAAAGAGGAACAGCCATTCAGAGCTTTTTGATTCCCGCACGCAGCGAGCCAGGCGGCCATGTTTGCATGCATATCTGCCGGTGCACTGCCGAAGCAAAATGCGGAGTTGCCCCGACAGCCATGAGAGGCTGTATCAGAAGGCAAAACTATGATATGCCAGGCTGCAGGTCGGATACTCTGTGTGTGCATGTCTATTTGGCGACTGCAGCGATCGGTTTTCAGTTACCACTGCCGTGGCCGCTGCTCAGGCCTTCTGCGGCTCCGGGTACTCGACGCCGAAGGTGTCGACGGTCATGGTCGCGATCTTCTGTGTCTTCATCGGGCGGTCGCGGAAATCGGTCGGGGTCTCGGCGATTTTATTGACCACATCCATCCCCTCCGTCACCTTGCCGAAGGCCGCGTAGGCGCCATCGAGGTGCGGAGCGTCCTCGTGCATGATGAAGAACTGGGATCCCGCGGAGTCCGGATGCATCGCGCGCGCCATCGAGAGGACGCCCGCGGTGTGCTTCAGGTCATTCTTGAAGCCGTTCTGCGCGAACTCGCCCGGAATCTGGTAGCCCGGGCCGCCCATGCCGGTGCCGTCCGGGCAGCCGCCCTGGATCATGAAGCCGCGGATGACTCTGTGGAAGATCAGCCCGTTGTAGAAGCCCTTCTTCACGAGGCTGATAAAGTTGTTGACCGAGTTCGGAGCGATCTGCGGGTACAGCTCTGCCTTGATGACATCGCCGTTTTCCATAGTGATAGTAACAATTGGATTCTGTGCCATTTTGTAAGATCCTTTCTGCGAATAGAATTTGTGTATAAGTGTACGGGAGGTACACTGTCAGTAAATTATAGCGAGTTTGCGGACAAAAGGCAAGTACATAGTCTGTGAAGCAAACGGTCAGACGACGCATCGGACAGCGACCGCATGATCCGGTTTTCCCACCATCGTTCCATCCTTCCCACAGGCCACCGGGTTGTGATGAAACCGGTAACACACAGAATTGGATATTACGCACAAAAAAAGAGGAAAAGTAAGCATATAATCCGCAGGAAAATAGTAAAAAATGATGAAAAACAGATTCCTAGTTGACAAGAGACCGGGTGCCGGAATATAATGTAATCAATGAAACCGGTAACATTAAAGCGAGGTGAAGAGGAGATGAAGAACTTAACGATATCTGACATCGCACAGAAAGCAGGTGTGTCAAAGACAACGGTTTCCAGAGTGATGAACTCGCCGGAGAAGGTGGAGGAGAGCACCAGGAGGAAAATCGAGCAGATCATGAAGGCGGCGCACTACACACCGTCTGCGACTGCGAGGAATCTCTCGAAGCAGGCGTCCTCCACCGTGGGGGTGATCGTTCCCGAGATTGGGAATGCCTTTTTCGGCGATCTCTTTATGGGGATTGAGGAGATCATCAATAAAAATAATCTGTCCTTGCTCTACTGCAGCAATGAGGACAAGGTGCAGAAGGATTTTGAGGCGCTGGATATGATGCGGACTCAGCGGGTGAAGGGCGTCCTGTACGTCCCGGCTATGAACTACCCGGCGGCGGGTATGATGGGGAAGATCCAGAAAAAGCTGGAGGGCCTTGGCTGTCCGGCCGTATGCATTGACCGCGATATCCACCTTCATATGGATGCGATTCATTTTGACGACAGAAAGGCAGTAAAGTCTGCAGTGCTTTCGCTGGCAAAGGCGGGCCACCAGAGGATCGCTTTTATCAACGGAAACGCGGAAAAAAATATTCTTGCGACGGAGCGATATGAAGGATATCGGGATGGTTTGAGAGAAGCCGGTATTTCAGAGAAGGAGGAGCTGGTATATCAGGGCGAATACCAGAAATCCTATGCATATCTGGCCATGAAGGATCTGCTCGAAAAGGAGATTCCCTTTACGGCAGTGATCACCTGCAACAACAGCCTTGGAAAAGGCTATCTGCAGGCGGTGCATGAAGCGGGCAGGGCAGATGATTTTACGCACATCGGTCTGGACAAGATCGAGATGCTGGATCTGCTTCGGATTCCGAACAACTATATTCTGCGGGATTCGTACGAGATGGGAAGGCAGGCGGCGGAGCTGCTGATCAGCCGCATCGCGTTTCCGGACAGGAAGATTCAGAATGTCCTGCTGGAGCCCACTCTTGTAAAAGAGACATTTTAGAGCAGACGAGACAAAAGGAAAGGAAGATGGATCATGGGTATCATCGAAAAAATGAGGTTGGATGGAAAGAAGATTTTTGTAACCGGCGGTGCAAAGGGCATCGGGAAGAGCGTAGCGACGGCTTTTGCGGAGGCAGGCGCTGATCTGGCAATCGTGGACATGAATCTGGAGCTGGCACAGCAGACAGCGAATGAGATCGCAGAGGCGACCGGTGTCAAGGTGATTGCGATTCGGGCGAATGTGGCGGATAAGGACGACGTAGATGCGATGATCCGGACCATGCTGGATACGTACGGCCGGATTGACGTGGCGGTGTGCAATGCCGGAATCGGCGTGAATGTCCCGGCGGATGAGATGACGCTCGAGGAGTGGCAGAGAGTCATCAATGTGAACCTGACGGGTGTATTCCTGACGGCGCAGGCAGCCGGAAAGGTGATGATTCAGCAGGGCGGCGGCTCGATTATCGCGACTGCTTCGATGTCAGGCCATATCGTAAATGTCCCGCAGCCGCAGTGCGCGTACAATGCGTCAAAGGCAGGCGTGATCCAGCTCGTAAAATCGATGGCGGTTGAGTGGGCAGACAAAAACGTGCGCGTAAACAGTGTAAGCCCGGGATATATCGGGACAGAGCTGACGCTGAACGATCCGAAGCTGCAGCCGATGATCGAAAAATGGAACAAGCTGACGCCGATGCACCGGATGGGCAAGCCGGAGGAGCTTCAGGCAGCGTACGTCTATCTGGCAGGAGATGCGAGCTCCTTCACAACGGGCGCGGATATTTCGGTTGACGGCGCGTACACCTGCTTTTAAGAGGCGGCCGGAATCGATCGTATCAGAAAAAGAAAACCTGCAAGTGCAGAGGAAAGGAGAACAGCAGCATGCAGCATGGCATTTATTACGCATACTGGGAAAGAGAGTGGAGCGGCGATTACAAGCGCTATATCCGCAAGGTGGCAGAGCTGGGATTTGACATCCTGGAGATTGCGGCGGGCCCGCTGCCGGAGTACACGGATGAGGAACTGTCCGAGCTGAGAAGCTGTGCGGAGGATCATGGAATCCGTCTGACGGTAGGCTATGGCCCGGCGCCGGAAAACAATATCGCGTCGCCGGATCCGAAGGTGAGGGAACACGCGCTGGAGTTTTATAAGGATCTGTTCGCGAGAATGGAAAAGATCAAAGCCACACTGATCGGCGGAGCGATCTACTCCTGCTGGCCGATTGATTACAGCAAGCCGGTTGACAAAAAGGGCGACTGGGAGAGAGGCGTCGAGGGAATCGCAAAGCTGGGGCGGATCGGCCTGGATTACGGAATCGAGACCATTGGGATGGAGGTTCTGAACCGCTTTGAAAACCATGTGCTGAACACATCAAAGGAAGGGACTGCGTTTGTAACCGCCGTCCGCGAGCTGGAGCCGTCTGCGACAAATGTCAAGGTCATGCTCGACACCTTCCATATGAACATTGAGGAACAGAGCATCGGAGATGCGATCCGCACCGCGGGAGGGCTGCTGGGACACTTCCACACCGGAGAGTGCAACCGCATGGTCCCGGGACAGGGCAGAACACCGTGGAGAGAAATTCATGACGCACTGAAGGAAGTCGGATATGACGGGACAGTTGTGATGGAACCGTTTGTAATTCCGGGCGGAACGGTCGGGAAAGACATCCGGGTGTGGAGAAATATCGTGGAGGACACTTCGGAGGCAGCTCTGGATGCAGCTGCGAAGGAGGCGCTGCAGTTCCAGCGCTACATGCTGGACAGATAAAAAGCATATACCCACTTCTAAGGCGAAGAAGGTATATGCAGGTAAAAAACAGAAAAATCAAGAGGAACCGGAAAACCTGGCAGTGATCTGAAGTCCCCGAAGATTTTTCCTGAGCGAAGTACAGATGGGTGGGGAATTCCCATCCATTTGTATTCTCTCAGTCTCCAGTATAGAGTTTGAAAGAACATTTGTCAATGGATTGAGAAGATATGGAGGCTACTATGGATGTATGGCAGAGAGTAAAAAATACTCCGAAATGTGACTGGCCGGTGGCGACGAGAGAGCTGTCCGGACCGGGGAAATTTTTTGGCTTGTATGGAGGGGAGCATATCGCGGCGACGGAGTTTATCATCGGGGCGACGCTGGTACAGTACGGATGCTCGGCGTCGGATATTCTGATCGGGCTCGCGATCGGAAATCTCCTGGCAACCCTTTGTTTTGCCCTGCTCTGTGCGCCGATTGCGACAGACAGCAGGCTGTCACTGTACACTTATTTGCGCAGGGTGGTAGGCGTCAGAGTGCAGAAGCTTTACAATATCGTCTGTGGAGCGGCGTTCGCGGGGCTGGCGGCGACAGGAATCTGTGTGTCGGCGAGTGCGGTTCGAAGAGTTTTTGACGTGCCGATTCAGCATGAATGGTATCCGACGAGCATCCGGTTCGTCGTCATCGTGCTGATCCTGGGAGCCGTCATTATCACGATTGCGGCAAATGGATTTGAGGGCGTGTCAAGGTTTGCCTCCAAATGTGTGCCCTGGATGATTGTGTTGTTCCTGCTGGGCTTTTTGTGTGTCCTGCCGCAGCTGGCGGAGGTGACGGGTTTTGAGATCCATTCTCTGGAGGACATTTTTACGCTGTTTCAGGAACATGTGTGGGTGGAGCAGATGCCCGCGTCCGGAAGAAAGCTGGGAATTATCCATGTGATCGGCTTCGCTTGGACGTGCAATGTCGTGCTGCACCTTGGACTGAATGACATGTCTGTACTCCGGTATGCAAAGTCTTCGAAATACGGTTATATCTCGGCTGTGGGAATGTTTGTCGGCCACTATTTTGCCTGGATCAGCGCCGGGATTATGGGGGCGACTGCGGCAATCATGCTGAATACGGATCTGGGACTGCTGGATTCCGGGGAAGTGACGTTTACGGTGCTGGGCTACGCGGGACTTCTGGGCGTAGTGGTGGCCGGGTGGACGACAGCAAATCCGCTGATTTACCGTGTGGCACTCTCTTTTAATTCGGTATTCCCGAAATACACCTACAAGAAAATGACGTATCTGATCGGAAGCATTATCACAGTGGCGGCCTGTTTCCCGATTGTGCAGAGGGCAGCGGATATCCTGACGTATCAGGGGATCCTGGTAGTGGGCATCGGCGCCGTGTGTATCGCGGAACATTTTTTATTCCCGAAGATCGGTTATACCCGCTACTGGAGCATGTATAAAAAGCAGGAGATTAACTGGGCGGCTCTGATTGCATGGGGCCTGAGCCTACTTCTGTTTGCGGTTCTGTTCCTGACGCAGCCGATCCACCAGAATTTCTGGTTCATCCCCACCTTCCTGACGGCATTTGTCAGCTATGTGATTCTGGCGGGAAAAATGGGGGCAAAGCAGAGCTATCCGGAAGAGGAAAAGGAGGAGCTTGCGTATGAAAAGGCACTGCAGGAGTATGTGGACCGGCAGATGCCGGAAGAGCCGCAGGAAAAGCTGTCCGGTTCTGCAAGAACAGTTACCTGGATCAGTTATGCGGTTCTGGCGGTGATCGTGGCGGTGGGAATTGCATTTTGCCTCGGCGTGATGTCGGCGGCAAGCATGAAGAACGTGGAGTTTCTGTTGACGATTGTATATTTCCTCTGCGCGTTCGGAAGCGTCGTGATCTCGAGGAGGAGCGCCGGTAAATAAAGTCTTCCTCTGTGCATCAGGCAGTGCAGGAATCTCGATAAAGTCCGTACAGTCTGAGCAGCCTCCAGAGCTCCGCTTCCCTTGTCGCTTGAACGCAAAGAAGACAGGGGAAGCGGAGCCGGGAGACGGGATCACTCCATACGCTGCCGCGGCACTCTTCTGTGTCGGCGGATTACAGCTCAAGAATCAGCGACTGATACCCTTTCAGTGTAATCTCGTTGCCGTCTGTGTCGATGGAATCAAGATTGTTCAGGAGCACTTTTTGGAATCCGTGCTCCAGGCTGATGGTCTGCGGCTCACGCTGCCAGTTGCCTGCGACGAGGAGCGTCTGTGTGTCTGATTTCCGGTAGTAGGCCATCAGGTTGCGGCGGTCCTCCCAGACGGGGATCAGGTCGCCGTAGACGATGGTCTCCGCGTACGCCGGATCCTTGCGCAGCCGGAGCAGCTTCCGGTAGTACTGGTAGACGGAATCCGGGTCCTCGCGCTGCGCTTCGAGGTTGAGCGTGCGGTAATTCGGGTTCTCGCGCAGCCACGGCTCGCCGGATGTGAAGCCCGCATGAGCTGCTGCACTCCACTGGAACGGGGTGCGGGCGTTGTCGCGGCTATGGCGCGCGACCGCGGCGAGGGCTTTCTCTGGTGTCAGGCCGTCCTGCAGCGCGACCTTGTACTGATCCAGCGTCGAGATATCGTCGACCTCGTCAATCGAGTGGAAGGCGGTATTTTCCATGCCGAGCTCCTGTCCCTGATAGAGAAACGGAAGTCCCCTGAGCATAACGTTCATCGTCGCGAGCAGCTTTTTGGCCGCATCGCAGCGGTCCTCGTCCAGAAGATAGTGGCTGACACCGCGCGGCTGGTCATGGTTTTCGATGATATTCGAGAGGAAACCGATATTGCCGACCTTTTTCTGGCTCTCAAAGCAGCAGCGGCGGTAATCGTCCGGCGTGATCTGCACGGAGTCGTACCAGCCGTGCGGGCCGGCGCCAAAGGAGGACTCGTTGAAATCGTACATCGTGGAGAAGTAGCCGTCATCTCCGATGAAGTCCGGGAGCTCGCCCGGCTTCTCGTTGAAGACCTCCCCGGCGGTAAAGGCATGGTGCGGCGTGAAGCAGCGGTCGCGCAGCTCACGCAGGAAATCGCCGATGCCGGTCGCCTCGGCGAGCATATTCTGGATGGCGGAAAGACCGTCGCTGCGGTCCACCGGGTAATCCTTCCACGGGAGCACCTTCTTGATGTTGATGATCGCGTCGATTCGGAAACCGCCCAGGCCCTTGTCGAGCCACCAGTTGACCATCTTGTAGACCTCCTCGCGCAGCTCGGGATTCTCCCAGTTCAGGTCCGGCTGCTTCTTGTGGAAGAGGTGCAGGTAGCACTTGTCCGGGTGGCCGGGAAGCGGCTCCCAGACACTTCCGCCGAAGTAGGAGCGCCAGTTGCACGGCAGCTTGCCGTCGCGGATGTCCTCGATATAGAAGTATTTCCCGTATTTCCCGTCCGGGTCCTCGCACGCCTTTTTGAACCACTCGTGCTCGTCGGAGCAGTGGTTGACGACGAGGTCCATGAGGATGGAGATGTTGCGCTTCTTTGCCTCGGCGAGCAGCTCGTCCATGTCGTCCATCGTGCCAAAGCGCGGGTCGATGTTGTAGTAGTCGGAAATGTCATAGCCCTGGTCGGCGAGCGGGGAGCAGTAGATCGGGGACAGCCAGACGATGTCCACGCCGAGCTCCTTCAGGTAATCGAGCTTGCTGATAATTCCGCGCAGGTCGCCGATGCCGTCGCCGTTGGAATCACAGAAACTCTTCGGGTAAATCTGATAGGCCACCTTTCCGTGCCACCATTTTCTTTCCATGATAGAATCCTCCTGATGTGTAATCTTATGTCTTGTAAATGATACCTGGTATTTGCTTTATGTCTTATAAACTGCCTTTGATGACTGGGTTTTATGTCCTGTAAATGGGATGAAAATAGTTTTTATGGTCATAGATCATGTGCTTGCTGTGAACAGTCATGTGATCGGTATCACTCAAAGCAGCACTGTCCGGGCCGCCTTGCGGAACTGGAGCGGCGTCAGCTGCATACTCTTTTTAAATTCCTTTGCGAAATGTCCGAAATTGTTGAAGCCGCACTCCATGCACACCTCCGAGACGGGGATGTCTGTGGCGCGCAGCAGATAAGCCGCCTGTCGGATCCGGTACTCGTTGATGTAGCCGACCGGCGTCTTGCCGAGCGCCTGACGGAAAAACCGGCAGAAATATTGCTCGTTCAGCCCTGCGATGTCCGCGAGCTCGCTGATCCGGATCGGACTGCGGTAATTCTCATGGATGTACGTGATCACCTGCTTGAGCAGCTCGATGCGCGGATCCTTCGCGGGCTCGCGCACGAGCAGCAGGTGTTGTTCAGCGAGCACGGCGAGCATCGTGAGCAGGTGAGCACGGATCCGGAGCTGAGCAGCCGGCGTGCGCACGGTGAGCTGCTCCGGAAAATTCGTGTTTTCCCGGTAAAATACAGCGCGGATCCCGAGAAAGCAGGACTCCAGAGCGGCAAAGGCAGGGTGCCCCTCGAAGAAAAAGGCGGGAAACGCCAGCCGGTGCGCCAGAAGCGGGGCGATGAGCTGCTCCTCGGCGAGATCCGCCGAGTCAAATCGGAGAATCCCGGGGGAAAATACGAACGCCTGCTCCTGATAGTCATCCGGCTGCGAGATGAGCGCGTGCAGCTCCCCGCTGTTGATAAAGCAGATACACGGCCGGTCGACGGTGCGCTGCTGCATATTGATCTCGACCTGATAGACGCCGCGCTCGAAGTAGATCACCTCGGGCATATCGTGCCAGTGGTGCTTGACCGCAAACGGGACGCCCGAGGGGACCAGCGTGGAGTCAGCGCGGTAGAAGGCACACGGGAACGTGGCCGGGCCGTGCTGACGGGTCTCCCTTAGAGAGGAGAGGGGCGGATGCTCCGGCATAGAGGGGCTCCTTTCTGTACAAAATTGCGTAATGTGCAATACGGTGGGGCAGACTATTCTATTATAAAGAAGCTTTGTGGTAGAGTACCCAATGGGTAGGCACTCAGTGAGTAAAGTACCAGCGAGTAGAGAGCCCAGCGAGCAAAGTACCAATGAGCAGAGTATCTAATAAGCAGAGTACCCAGTGAGTATGAGTGCTCGGTGAATACGGGTCTCCTGCGGGTGCGTGCGCGTATGCCGTAGATACGTGCACTTTGCAGAGAATGTAAGAAGTCTGCCGCTGCTTTTTATACCATAGGAAATCGTGTCCCTACAACACAAAAACGCTTCGTGTGGGGTGTACAATACCTTTTTTTATTTTCTGTCCAGAATTACGCGCGCCTCATACGCCTGCAGCACGCCTTCCTTGTGCTCTTTGTAGTTCGCGATCAGCTCCTCGCCGTCAAGTGAGTCAAAGAGCGCGCATGGCTGCTCTTCCTTCGTGAAATTGCAGGCCACGGTCAGGGTCTGGCCGTCGAGCATGCGGCGGTACGCGTAGATGGAGGCGCTGTCCTCGAGGAGTCCCTCAAATTTGCCGTAGACGATGATCGGGTGCGTGTGGCGCAGCGCGATCAGCTTCTGGTAGTAGTAGAAGACAGAGTCCGGGTCTGCGAGCTCCGCCTCGGCGTTGATCGCGGTGTAGTTCGGGTTGACGCGGATCCACGGGGTGCCGGTGGTGAAGCCTGCGTTTGCGGACGCGTCCCACTGCATCGGCGTGCGCGCATTGTCGCGGCTGATCTCCTTGAGGTAGCGCATCATGTCTTCCTTCGTCACAAGTCCGTTTTCCGTGTACTGATGGTACGCGTTGATGCTCTCGATATCGCGGTAATCCTCGATCTGGTCAAAGTATGCGTTGGTCATGCCGAGCTCCTCGCCCTGGTAGATGTACGGAGAGCCCTTCATCATGTGCAGGCAGGTCGCGAGCATCTTGGCCGAGAGGACGCGGTACTGCTCGGAGTCATTGCCGAAGCGGGAGACGACTCTTGGCTGGTCGTGATTGTCCCAGAAGAGGCTGTTCCACGCCTTGCCCTCGAGCTCGTACTGCCATTTGTTCATAACCGGGCGCAGGTTCACTAGCTGCGGCTTCTCATCCGTCCACTTCCCGATTTCGCCGTGCACGAGATCAACGTGCTCAAACTGGAAGACCATGCTCAGCTCCGTGCCCTGGTTGTTCGCGTATTTTTTCGCCTCCTCGACGGTGACACCTGCAGTCTCACCGACGGTGAGCAGATCGTAGTGGGAGAGGACGCGGCGGTTCATCTCCTGCAGGTACTCGTGGACGTGAGGCCCGTTGCAGACGTAGGGGCCGGTCGCTCCGTACAGGCCGTCGAAGACCGGGCCGTCCGGGTACGCCGGATCCTTGGAGATCATGCTGATCACGTCCATCCGGAAACCGTCGATGCCCTTCTCGCACCACCAGTTCATCATGTCGAAGACCTCGTCGCGGACCTTTGGGTTGTCCCAGTTCAGGTCCGGCTGCTTCTTGGAAAAGCAGTGCAGATAGTACATAGCGGTCGCCGGATCGTACTCCCACGCGGAGCCGCTGAAGCACGAGCCCCAGTTGTTCGGCTCCTTCCCATCCCGCGGCTCCTTCCAGATGTAGTAGTCGCGGTACGGGTTGTCCTTCGACTTGCGGCTCTCGACGAACCAGGCATGCTCGTCGGAAGTGTGGTTGACGACGAGATCCATCACGATCTTCAGGTGGTGGCGGTGCGCCTCGGCGAGCATCCGGTCAAAATCCTCCATCGTGCCGAACTCGGTCATGATATTGCGGTAATCCGAGATGTCGTAGCCGTTGTCATCATTCGGCGACTGGTAGACCGGCGAGAGCCAGATCACATCGACGCCGAGCTTCTCGAGGTACGGCAGATGCGCCGTGATACCGTTCAGGTCGCCGATGCCGTCCCCGTTGCTGTCCGCGAAACTGCGCGGGTAGATCTGATAGATCACCGCTTCCTTCCACCATGCCTTTTTCTCCGTGTTTGCTGTCATAAGATAAGTGCCTCCTTTGCTGTTAGTCGCTTCCTCCCCTGCACATCCTCCCCAGGGGAAAAATGCACAGGCCGTATTTTTACTCCAGTATAATTTGAATTTCCGTAAAAATCTACCGCTAATATGACAAAAATGTACGGAATATTGACTTCTTGCGCGAGTATAACGGATAGAGAAGATATTCCGGGATGGGTATCTCCGGAGGGGGCTGTTAGGTAGAAGTGACACGTATTTGTATGGGGAGAAGGTGAAAGCGTATCTGAGAAGAGGGGCGAGGCCGCTGTAGGGATTTGGAAGGTATCCAAATGAGGAGATTGGGTATGGGGTGTTGTGCGTGAGGGATTCACTGCCTGTGTAAAGCGGAGTGGGAGCGTAGACCGCTGTGTGTGAGGGATAGTTTGCCCGTGTAGCGCGAAACGGAAGCATACAAAAGTATATGAAAGAATACAGCAGAAAGAGTTATGAGAAAATGACTGTTTCCACAACAAGGTATACGTGATAAAATAAGAATTGCAGAAAAGAAAATTTGATGGAACAAAAAAATCACGAAATGATAAAGGAAAATCAGTTCATAAGAAAGGATGAAGAGTATAATGGCACAAGGTATTATTTCAAATAAGACACTTACATTACAGCTGACAGAACAGCTTCGCAAGGATATTTTACTTGGAGTACTTCCTTCGGGCAGTAGAGTGACAGTGCAGACGATCGCGACGCGATATAATACGAGTGCAATTCCGGTGCGAGAATCCATGCGAACGCTTATTGGGGAGAGTCTTTTGGAGATGCATCCTTATAAAGGATCTACGGTTCGCAATGTAGATTACAAATTTATTTGTGGTTTGTATGATATTTTACGCAGCATGGAGGAATTGATTTTTGAGAGCATTGAAGGGCATTGGACGGAAGATCTTCGCACGTATGTGGAGGGAGTAAATGAGCGAATCCGACAAATCAAGACAAATGATCAGATTGTGAAAGACTTTTATAGACTGAATCGGGAATTTCATGATGCCCTGGAACAGTTTTGCGAGAATGAGAGAGCTCTGGAACTTCGAAAATATTATTCCATGTGTGTTGAGATTCTTGCAGAGGGAGGAAAGCCACATTCACTGGAACGTATTCAAAGCATATATGAAGAACATAAAGAGATTATTGAAGCACTCGATAGTGGAGATTCATTAAGAATACGAAATTCTTATATACAACATTCATTGAAATCAAAAAAAGAGTTTTTAAATCAGATTTCGGAGATACGTCGTTCCTAACTAACAAGAAAGAAAAAAGACCAGTATACATTGGTCTTTTTATTTTTCGCTGTTTGCAGGGGATTGAATTAAGAGTGAAGCGAATGAAGGATAACCGGGTGCCTGAAACACGTTTAAACTAATAATTGTGCGATATAACTAAAAAACAATCATTATAATTGGCAAAAAGGTAGAAACAAAAGAATATATATAATATATTTGATCAAATATATTGACAAGGAATTCATCGAGGCATATAATGTCAACATCTGAAATTCATATGGATTTAGAAACATGAAATAATTATTGGAGGTAAAGGCAATGAGAAAAGTGAGAAACAAATTCACAGCATCCTTATTAGCAGGCAGTGTCATTCTTTCGGGATTCGGCGCAATGGGTGCCGCGGCGGAAGAGAATGCAGAGGTAACGGAAGTCAAATATCTGTCTACTACTATTCTTGAAACTCCGGAGGGTGATTTCGAGCAGGAAATGATTGATAAGTTCAATGAAGCACATCCCAATATCCATGTTACGGTAGAAGGGGTGCCGGCCGGAGATTTGAATGCGAAACTTGTGGCATTGGCAACTTCAGACGATCTTCCGGCATTTGTAATGGGAAGCGAGACCACAATGACAGCTCTTTATGATATGGACATGCTGGCAAGTGCAGAAGATGTTTTTGATGCAGATTATTTGGAAGGCTTTGTAGAAGACAACATAGCAAGTTACTACAGAGACGGCAAGCTTTATGGTATTCCATATTTCGGCGGTGCGCAGGGCATTGTTTATCGCAAAGATGTGATGGAAGAATTGGGCCTTGAGGTTCCCACAACCTGGGATGAATTTGTGGAGGTCCTTCAGGCGATGACCAGAGACACGGATGGTGACGGAACGATTGATAATTGGGGAATTGCTATTGTGGGGACAAGAAATGGATCAGGCGCAACCAGATTTCAGCCCATTATTCACAATTTTGGCTGCGACGAGTTTTATCAGGATGAAGATGGCATGTGGCAGACGGATATTGGAAGTGAGAAGTACACGGCAGCTTTGAAGGCTTTTACTGATTTGAATAATGAGTATGGCGTGGTTCCGCCAGGAGTTGTAGAGGTTGGATATCCGGAAGCAGTAGCGCTTCTTACCAGTAACCAGGCAAATATGTTGATTACCGGATCAAATGCTATTGGGGCAATCATTGCGCAGGCTCCGGAATTAAAAGGAAAACTCGCATCTATGCCGAACATCCCCGTTGAAAGAAGTGTCAGTGCAGCAGGCGGATTTGCATTCTTCATTACTACCAAGGATGAAGAGGAGCAGGCAGCGGCAGCTGAATTTATCAAATATTTCCTTGAGGATGAAAATGAGATTGATTTTGCTGAATTAACCGGACGTATTCCAATCCGCAAAGAGGCACGAGCAAATGAGCGTGTTTCAAGCATGCCAGAACTCGAAGGTTTCCTTTCTGCACTGGAGAATGTGTGGATCCCGCCAACAATCCCGGGCTATAACGAGATTGAGGATATTCTGTCTGAATCTTACCAGGCTGTTTTTACAGGAACAATGAGTGTTGAGGAAGCTTCTGCAATTGCCGGAGAGCGGGCACAGGGAATTTGTGATGCTGCTAATAACGAATAGGCAGTATTCAAAAAAGGAGGCTGCCTGATGGCAGCTCCTTTTTTGAAATCGATGTGCGAAGAAGGAGGATTTTGATATGGCAGGAAGCAGGAGTTTTAGACAACGACTTGTGGATACCGGTACGACTGGATTGTTTATTCTTCCTTGTGTGATAACGCTGTCTCTTCTTTTAATTTATCCGTTTGCTTATGGATTTTATGTAGCATTTTTCAAAACGAATTTGGTTAACAAATGGACATTTGTAGGACTGGATAATTTTGTTAAGGCGTTCACAGACAGTAAAATGTATTCTGCACTCTGGGTTACTGTTAAATTTACAATAGTAGTGGTTGCATTGCATTTTTTACTTGGAATTGTCTTTGCGTTATTATTAAACAAGGATATTGCTGGCAGAACCTTTTTCCGCGTATTGCTGGTATTACCGTGGCTTTTCCCGGAAGTTGTAATAGCAAACTTATGGAAATGGATTTTTAATGCTTCTTCAGGTATTTTTAACAGCGCATTGCAGGCGTTAGGGTTCATCAACGAACCCATGAGCTGGTTGGGATCTATGACGCTGGCATTGCCGTGTGTCATATTTGTGTGTGTCTGGAAGGGATATCCGCTGGTTATGATTCAGATGCTCGCCGGACTTCAGTCGATTCCTACAGATCGATATGAAGTCGCAAAACTTGATGGAGCAAACAAGTGGCAAATATTCCGATATGTGACATTTCCGGGTTTGAAGCCTACTTTAATGGTAACTTTGATTCTGGATACCGTTTGGTGGTTCAAGCATGTTACGATGATATTTGTCCTCACAAGCGGAGGCCCGGTAAATGCAACAACTACTATTTCTATTGAGATTTACAAGCAGGCATTTGAATACAGCAATGCATATGGATATTCGGCAGCGCTGGCAGTGATTGTATTTGCAATTTGTGTGCTGATCAGTCTTGTGCAAAGGAGATTGTTGAGAGAAGATGACAAATAAAAAAACAGTGAAACACCCAAAAAATATATCCACATATATTTTACTTTCTATCGCAGCAATGCTGGTTTTGCTTCCAATCGTATATATGGTCTCAACTTCTTTTAAGTCAATCAATGAGATTATGACAGCTGAACATGCCACACTGTTTCCGTGCATGTGGAGCCTGGAAGGCTATAGAGATGTAATGACAAAATATCCATTTATGACTTATGCAAAAAACAGTATCGTTGTTGTTTTTTCATCTACATTTATTGCAGTACTGTTCTCCACTTTGGCGGGATATGGTTTTTCAAGATTTAAATTTCCTGGACGAGGTGCTGTCCTCATGGCAATTCTAGTTACACAGATGTTTCCTTCTGTTATGCTATATGTACCTTACTATAAGGTCATGTCAAATCTGGGATTGAACAATACAAGGTTGGGACTGGTTCTGGTATACGTAGGAAGCGTCATTCCGTTTTGCACATGGATGATGTATGGATTTTTTAACACAGTGTCTCAGGAACTGGATCAAGCAGCTATGGTAGACGGAGCAGGACGTATTTATATTTTTTGGAAAATTGTTATGCCGCTTACCTTGCCGGGGCTTATTTCCACTATCATTTATGCGTTCATTCAGGGATGGAATGAGTATATGTTTGCAATGGTATTTACAAATTCGGACGAACTCCGTACGCTTCCGGTTGCAATTGGCCAGATGAGTAAGTCCTATAGTATCTACTGGAATGATTTGATGGCGGCTTCGTGTTTTGCAAGTCTGCCTCTGCTGGTTTTATTCCTGTTCCTGCAGAAGTATTTCATTGCTAATATGACAGGTGGGGCGGTAAAAGAGTAACTAACAATAATAAAAAGAGGGCTAACTAACTATGAAGATTACGGATATTGAATTATTTAAAGTGCCTTCGAGATATCTTTTTCTTAAGATATCTACGGATGAGGGAATTACAGGTTGGGGAGAGCCAATCGTTGAGGGAAAAGCAGATACTGTTGCAGCTTGTGTAAAAGAACTGCGCGATATGATACTGGGGAAAGAAGCAGGTAATATTGAAGAGCTGTGGCAGCTTATGTACCGCTGCAATTTCTATCGAGGCGGCCCTGTCCTTACCAGCGCAATGTCAGGCATTGAGCAAGCACTGTGGGACATTAAAGGAAAGTCATTAGGTGTCCCTGTATATGAGCTTTTGGGCGGCGCGGTCCGTGATAAACTGAAATGCTATGCATGGATCATGGCAGAAGGAGATGCGGATTATCTTTCACAGGTGCAGGAGAGAATCAATCAGGGATACACTACTATCAAAATGTGCGTGACAGATGCGCTTGGTTGGGTCGATAACATACATAAAATTGATAAAGCGGCAAAAAAGGTTGCGGATATTCGGGAAAAATTTGGCTATGAACTGGACATTGCTGTGGATTTTCATGGAAGAGTGCATATGCCGATGGCGAGAATTCTTTTAAAGGAGTTGGAACAGTATAAATTACTTTATATTGAGGAGCCGCTTCAGCCGGAACAAATTGAAGGGTTTAAGGAACTGCGCAGTCATACAGTAACTCCGATTGCAACTGGCGAGCGTATGTATACAAGATGGGGTTATAAAAATATGATTGCATCGGGAGCAATCGATATCGTTCAGCCGGATCTCAGTCATGTTGGAGGTATCTGGGAGGCGAGAAAGATTGCGGCGATGGCAGAATGTTATGACATGGGGGTAGCGCCGCATTGTCCGCTTGGCCCGATTGCATTGGCGAGCTGTATTCAGCTGGATTTTTCTACTCCGAATGCGTTTATTCAGGAACAGAGTCTGGAGCTTCACAAAACAGGTCTGGGAAATCCGTGTTATCTGAAAGAAAATGGCGGGTTTGTGTACGAGAATGGATGGATAAAAAAACCGATGCGTCCGGGACTTGGTATAGAGGTGGATGAGGAGAAGGTTCGTGAGGCGGCAAAAACAGGCCATGCCTGGAGAAATGCACGTCTGAGACTGGAAGATGGAACACCGATTGACTGGTGATTTTGAAAGAAAACACGGATGAATTCTGTGTTTTCTTTCTGTAAACAGGTGGAGTGATGAGAAAATGATTCGTGAATATGATGAAATATTAAATGCTATCATACGGGCTCGCCTCGTTGCAATTATCAGAGGAGTGCCAAGGAATAAAATAGAGGGTATTGTTGAAGCTTTGATCAGCGGTGGCGTGCGGATTTTGGAATTTACATTTGAGCATAACAAAGAAGACTATCTGGAGGAAAATGCAGATAAGATTCGAAGGACTGTGGAACAATATGGGGAGCAGGTCATTGTCGGATGTGGAACCGCATTGTATTCGCATGAGGTTGAGACCGCATATAGTGCAGGTGCCAGGCTGGTGATTTCGCCCAATGTGAATGTCGATGTTATCCGTCGAACAAAGGAGTTCGGTATGGTGTCGATGCCAGGGGCATTTTCTGCTACGGAAATTGTTTCTGCGTGGGATGCCGGGGCAGATATTGTGAAGCTTTTTCCGGCAGGAGAACTTGGCTTGGGTTATGTCAAAGCCATTCGAGGACCCTTGTGCCACATTCCGATGAGTGCGGTGGGGGGTGTTATGCCAGAGACAGTTGCAGATTTTTTGGATGCAGGCGTGGAAGTACTTGGAGTAGGGGGACAGCTCATTTTAAGGAATGCAGTTAAAACGAATGACTTTTCGGCAATTGAGAGGAGGGCTCTTGCATTTACAGATGCGATTGCCGGATGGGAGGATGCACATTGGAACGAAAGATAGTGATTGACTGCGGTACCACAAATTTAAGAGTGTCGATTGTAGATGAAAACAGAAAAATCCTTGCCAGAGTAAAAAGAGCAGGAGGAGTTAAATATACCGCAGTTGATGGACACAACGGAAGACTGAGAATGATACTTTCAAAGGCAATCAGCGAAGCTATGGAGCAGGCAAACATAAAGCCGGAAGAAGTTTCGTATTGTGTCGCCAGCGGTATGATTACCAGTAATTTGGGGCTTCTTGAAATACCGCATCTTGGTGCGCCCGCATCAGTCAGAACCCTTCATAATGCGATGTGTACCGCTTTTTTTGCAGACATAGCTCCCTTGCCGATCACGTTTATTCCGGGGGTACGCAATGATAATGGAAAAGTAAACTTACAGAATTACTCTTCAATAGATATGATGCGAGGCGAAGAAGTGGAAGCACTTGGGCTGTATAAACTTCTTGGATTGAATGAGGAGGCTGTTTTAGTTCTGCCAGGGTCTCATAATAAATTTGTGAGGATGGGCAAAGAGGGGGGCATTCTTGGATGTATGACGTCGATATCCGGCGAACTTCTGGATGCAGTTACCAACAGTACAATTCTTGCAGATTCGGTAGAACACCGTTTTGTTTCTGTGGGTGAGTATGATCCGGAGATGATTTGCGAAGGAGCTTTAGAATGTTTTCGCAGTGGACTGGGAAGAGCTTTGTTTTCAGGTAGAATACTGAAAGAATTGGGAGCCGTTCCAAGCAACTCTTTGCGTAACTTTCTGCTGGGGGCAGTCCTGGCGCAGGATATTCTGGCACTGCGTGAATGGATTGCGGAAGCAGAAAAACCAAAGATTGTTGTTTCAGGGAATTATCCGGTAGGCAATGCATTTATGGAAGTGTTGAAGATGTCCGGATTCGATAATGTGATGTTAGCATCAAATGAAATCACTCAAATGATGGGTTTGGCAGGTGCATTAATGGTTTACGAAGGGATGGCGGATTGACATGAAAAGAGCAAGTTTGATTCTGGATAAGGATTATGAGATTGGAAAAGTTGATCCAAGAATTTATGGATCATTTATAGAACATCTTGGACGGGCAGTATATGGCGGTATTTATGAACCTGGCCATAAGAGTGCGGACGAATTAGGATTCCGGGAGGATGTCCTGGAGTTGGTAAAGGAACTGGATGTTCCGATTATAAGATATCCCGGGGGCAATTTTGTGTCGGCATTTAATTGGGAAGACAGTGTTGGGCCACGTGACCAAAGACCAAAACGCCTTGACCTGGCATGGTATACGACAGAAACAAATGAAGTTGGAATGCACGAGTTTTCTGATTGGTTAACAAAAGCAAATTCAAGCATGATGTATGCAATTAATCTTGGAACCCGGGGAGTTGATGATGCGAGAAATGTTGTAGAGTACGCAAACCATTTAGAAGGAAGCTATTACAGTGATCTTCGTATTAAGAATGGCGCGAAAGATCCATTCGGAATCAAAGTGTGGTGCCTTGGCAATGAGATGGATGGGGAATGGCAGATGGGACATAAAACTGCCCGTGATTATGGCGCTTTGGCAAGAGAAGCTGCTAAAGTTATGAAACGGGTTGATCCATCCATAGAGGTTGTTGCGTGCGGAAGCTCTTCTCTGGAAATGCCGACATTTGGAGGCTGGGAATACACAATGCTCATGGAGTGTTATGAACAAATTGACTATGTGTCTTTGCATCGCTATTATGCAAATTATGAAGATGATACGCCTGCCTTTCTTGCCAGATCGATGGATCTGGATGAATTCATCAAATCAGTCACTGCCATCTGCGATGCAGTAGGAGCGGTTAAACGAAGCAAAAAGAAACTGGGTCTTAGCTTTGACGAGTGGAATGTATGGTATCATTCCAGACAACAGGATAAAGAAATCTGGAAGCAGGATAAATGGAACCGCGCTCTTCCTTTACTGGAGGATGTATATAATTTTGAAGATGCGCTTCTAGTAGGATCTATGCTGATTACATTTATACGTAATGCAGACCGTGTAAAGATTGCCTGCCTTGCCCAGCTTGTAAATGTGATTGCTCCAATTATGACAAGAAACGGAGGAGGTGTATGGAGACAGACGATATACTGGCCGTTGTTGCATGCCTCCAGGTTTGGCCGTGGTATTTCTCTACAGCCGATAGTAGAAAGTCCGGTTTATAACTGCTGGGATTATGAAAATGTTCCATTTATTGATGCCGCCGCTGTTTTGACAGAGCAGGAAGATGTTGTTATTTTCTGTGTTAATAAATCTATGGATCAGCACATTGCATTGAATTGTGAGTTCCGTGATTTTGGCACTCTTACAGTAGAACAACACATTGAATTGCATCATGATGATGTAAAGGCAACCAATACGGAAGCACATCCGGATGAAGTGACTCCGATGGATGCAGATAAGGGAAAATTTGTTGATGACACTCTTGAAGTTTTACTTCGTCCGCTTAGCTGGAATGTATTAAGATTAACGAAGAAAAATAAAAGGAATATAGAAATAAAGCCCCTCTCAACCATCTGAACCGCTACCCGTCAAGTAGACAATTAAAAAAATAAAAAATTTTCTGTCATCAGCTATGTCTGATGGCAGTTTTTATGCTACTGCCAAATAGTTATCGTGTTTCTCCATTGGAGTTAAAATTCCTAAATTTCTCTGTAACCGTTTATTATTGTAGTATTCGATGTAGTTCTTAATCATTTCTACAAGTGTTGCTTTGTCCGTAAAGCGCTTGCCATAATATCTTTCCCTTTTCAGAATCCCCCAGAAACCTTCCATTGGACCGTTATCAATGCATTTAGCCACTCTTGACATGCTCTGTGTCATTCCTGCAGCCTCCAGTTTTGTATGAAAGATTCGGTTTGTATATTGAAATCCCCGGTCTGAATGGCACAGAGGCGTCGCGCCTGGATTTGCTGCAATCGCCGCATCAAAGGTTTTGAATACCAAAGCATTGTTGTTCGAATCACCAATGACATAGGATACAATCCTGCGGTCATACAAATCCAGTATGGCGCTCAGATATACCTTGTGAACCTTTATGCCTGTATAGTATTTAAACTCCGTAACATCTGTCAGCCACTTCTGATTCGGTGCTTCTGCCGAAAATTCCCGGTTTAGAACATTCTCCGCAATATACTGCGGATTTGAAGCCTGCCTTGTACAGCTATTGCTGGAATACTTGATAGTAGACTTAATACCTTTCTTCCGGCAGATACGAAGTACCCTCTTGTCGTTAACCCTGATATCGTGATACCGCTCCAGATCGTCTCGTATCCGGCGATATCCTTTGTCGGGACTTTCCATATGGATCTTTTCTATTTTTTCCCCTATCCTCTGGTTTTCTGCTTCGTACGAGGGGTTCCCCCTGTGGAGCCATTTGTAATACGCTGCCCTGCTTATTTTCCCCATCCTGCAAAGAGCAGATACCGGATACCCATGCACCTCATGTTCTTCTTTGATCGCCTGATAAATATGTCCATGCCGGATCAGACTTAGCCCCGCCTCCGCTCTATTTCGTCGAGTTTTTTTAGGAAGGATGCCTCCATTTCCGCTTTTTGCCGTTTTGCCTTTTCTAATTTTAATTCAGCCCGAAGTCTTTCGATTTCGGTAAGAGAATCTTCTGGTTTTCGTCTTCCACGATTGTCCTGTAATGCATTAACTCCACCTTTTTCATATTTAACAGTATAATTTCGTGCCTGCTGATAAGAAATTGAAAATTTTTCGGAAGTTTCAGCATAATTATAGTCATGAGAAATGCAGTACGAAGCGATTTCTACTCGTTCTTCAAAGGATTTTATATGTTTTGCAGATATCCATAAGTGAACCTTCACCTGCTAAATATGCTGCAATAGCCTGCTCCTTCTCCGTTTTAGAATAACACTTATTTTGACGAGTGGAAAAAGCATCTGTTCCCATCGCTTCATAATTTTTTACCCACTGCTTGAAGGACTGAAACGCGATCTCTAAACGCCTGGCTATGGAACTCATACTTTCTTTTCCATCTAAATAATCTCTGACAGCATTGATCTTTTCTTCAGCACTATACTTTGCTTTTCTTCCCAATAAAAATACCCCCTTCCAGGCAACAAGTTTTTATTATTTTTCTTGTCTACCTAAAAGGGAGCATATCAATCGGCTGGGAGGGGTTTGTGTTATTGCTTTTTAATCCAGCGAGGTGAAGGTGTATTTAAAACGTGGGGCGAGGCCGCTGCGGGGGTTTACGGTGTATCCGAAATAAATGCTTATAACCACCCATAAGGGAAAAATAACCGATACGCTGCAGCATATCCTCTGCGTATTGGGAATCAGAAATAACGATATGTTTATCATTTTTCAATGCTTTAACCTGCTGTGTAAAGGTTAAAAAATTTTTCGTAACTGTCATATTCAAAATCTCCTATAAAATAAAAGAGGGAGATACCCGCAGGCTCTCCCCCGCCTGTGGGCTTCGCAAGTTTCCACAGAACGATCACTGAGCCTACTGTAACAGAAATGACCGGAAAAGTCAACGCTGCTTTCGGCTCATTGCTATTATATGTCATGTACGGGCTAAAAATGTATGCAGTGGCACATTCTTTATTCTTATGCATATTGAGCTAAGTATACAGGTGCATGCAAAGCAGGCAGATGAAGTCTTCATGCGCGTGGAAGATAAATCCAAGAAACTCTCATTTGAAAAACGTCTGCAACTATGGGGAGAAGATGAAGGCGTATCTGAGGAGAGGCGCGAGGCCACTGCCGGGGGTTATGGAGTATCCGAACACTCAGGTAGACCGCTGTGTGTGAGGGACTCACTGCATGTATAGGGAGGAGTGGGTGCGGGCAGGTGTATGTGAGGTGAGCCCTTGGTTGTATTGAAATATGATTGACATGTGTAAGAAAAAATGCGATAATATGTGTAACAAAAATGCGATCTGAGGAAAATATATGGATAGAAAAGTTAAAGTTGTGTCTGATTCAAAAGGACGAAGACTAGTTGTTATCCAGGACGTATGTTTTAAAGGAAAGAGAAGGATTAATTGGGAAGAATGTCAATAAGAGAAAATAAAAATGCAGCAGGAGAACTTATATATGAGAACCAATACATATGTTAAATTGGAAATGGTATATAAAAGGTATAGAGGATATGTGGGAACTCAGGAACTATTAGAAGAAGGCTTTTCCAACCGTCAGATAGCGGTTCTGGTGGAAGAAGGCTATTTGGAAAAGGTGTCACATGGACATTATTGGCTGTCGGGAGGACAATATAAAAAGCCGCGGGACTATAAATGTATTGAAGTATGCCTTAGTAATCCGAAGGCTGTGATTTGTATGGACAGTGCTCTTTATTATCAAAAGGCGATTACGGCAGAACCGGAATGTTTATCAGTTGCTACGGAGCGGACAGACCGCAGTATGCTGAAAATGAATTTCCCGACAAGGCGGCATTATTTTTCAGGCAGTAATTTTCAGATTGGCCGGAGAAAGCAGACGACGGAATTCGGCTGCTATCATATTTATGATATCGAACGAAGTATCTGTGATATGCGGCGTTTGGAACCTCAGATTACATTGGAGTTTATAGATCGTGTAAAAAATAATGAACAGCAATACAAAAGGTTGCTGAAATACGCGGAGCTGCTTAGAGTAAAGCAGCTTTAAGGAGGAATCCGCTATGGATGAGAAAATGATTGCAAAGCTAAAAAAACTTTTTGACGATATTATTCACTCATCGGAAGACGGTGAAATGGAATTTTGGTATGCAAGAGAGTTGCAGCCTTTGTTGGGGTATTCTAGATGGGAAAATTTTGAATTAGTTATAAAGAAAGCAATTATAGCTTGTGAAAATGCTGGCGGTAATGTAGAGGATCATTTTCGTGGTGTCACGAAAATGATTAGATTAGCGAAAAATGCAGAAAGAGGTGTTAAAGAGTATGCTTTAACACGGTATGCCTGTTATTTGATTGCACAAAATGGGGATTCGAGAAAAAATGAAATTGCTTTTGCACAAAGCTATTTTGCAGTCCAAACGAGAAAGCAGGAAATCATTGAGGACAGGATCCGGTTGATTGAACGGTTAAATGCGAGAGAAAAGCTAAAGGAATCTGAAAAAAGATTATCGCAGAATATTTATGAACGAGGAGTAGATGATGCGGGCTTTGGAAGGATAAGATCTAAAGGAGATCAGGCACTTTTTGGTGGCTTTACGACCAAAGACATGAAAGTGCGACTTGGAGTAAAGGAAAACAGACCTCTGGCGGATTTTCTTCCAACCTTGACGATAGCTGCAAAAAATCTGGCAACAGAAATGACAAATTATAATGTTGAACAGAAAGATTTATATGGTGAGCCGCTTATTACAGAGGAACATATACAGAACAATTCAAGTGTTCGGGAAATGCTGGGGCAAAGGGGAATAAAACCGGAAACTTTGCCTCCAGCGGAGGATTTGAAAAAACTAGAGAGAAGGGTTAAGAAAGACGAGAAAAAATTAATGGGGAATTAGGGAACGTAAGAAGGTGCTTGTGATATGGATAAGATAAATAAAGATCTGCCTAATAATATCTGGAACAGGGAAGGATTTGCAATGTGTGGGCTTGGAGAGCGCTTTGATTTTAATAGTTGGTTGTATAACTGTAAAAGAGGGATTTTCGACAATCCTCAACTGACAGGACAGAATGATGATTGACGTTGGAAGACTTTTTTTGTACACTATAGGGAGTGTGCTTTTGTCGGAGATCCGGGACAGAGGCCCGGCGACGTGGATAAACAAGGAGACAGAGATAAAAATACGAATGGAACTACGGGGAGGAAACGGAGCATGAGTGCGGATGAGGATAGAGCTGTGAGTGCACTCCAGGAGCAGGAGGCTCTCTGGCGGGAGCAGGAGGAGCGCAGGCAGCTGCTCCAGATGCAGATAGAGCAGCAGCGCAAGGTGAAAAATTTTCAGTATCTGAATCAGGCGGCCAGAAAGGGCGGAGTTCTGTTTACCGGCTCCTCTCTTATGGAGGGGTTTCCGGTGTGCGAGCTGTGCCGGAGTGCCGGGTACGAGCTGGCGGTGTACAATCGGGGAATCGGGGGGTATACGACCGATGATTTCCTGCGGGAGATCCACACGGTGCTCCTCGACCTGGAGCCGTCAAAGGTCTTTTTGAATATCGGGACGAATGACTTGCGCGTCTGGGAGGACGGCTCAGACTGGCTGGAGCATCTGATGGGAAATTATGAGAAAATCCTGCAGATCGCCAGAGCGCATTTGCCGAACACTGTGTTTTACCTCATGGCGTACTATCCGGTGAATGCAGGGGTGGCAGATGAGCAGACGAAGAGCGGGATGCTCGCGGTCCGCACGAACGGGAATTTGAAGCTGGCAAATGAGCAGGTGAGCATGCTCGCAGAAAAGTATGGCTGCCGGTATATTAATGTCAACGAGGGGCTGACCGACGAGAACGGGGATCTGAAGGCGGAGTTTACGATCGAGGGCGTTCATCTGTACGCGAATGCGTATCGGGTGGTTTTTGAAAATTTGAAGAGATATCTTTGATCGGGCGCTGATTTCAGCCTGACTGGTCAGGGGAGCAGTATGGCAGATGGAGCGCAGGGCAGAAATACAGCTGGCGCAGAACAAATAAACACGCTGCAGGGCAGGAATGCAGTCGCGCACAGGACAAATATGTGGCGGATCAGAGGATACAGAGCGCGGAGAAGAAGACCGGAATGCGAATCGAGCAGCCGGGGAGGATGGTCAGATGAAAATAACTACAAAGGACTTGGCGGAGATTTGCGGAGTATCGCGGGCGACGGTGGCGCGGGCGCTTCACGGAAACGGGAGAATCAGCGAGGAGACGAAGCAGCGCATCCTGGAGACGGCGAAAGCGTATGACTATGAGCCGGATCTGGTGGCCCGCTCTCTGGTGTCGGGGCGCAGCATGATGATCGGTGTCATCATTGTCGATCTGGGAAATCAGTATTATTCAAAGATCGTCGACGCGATCGCGAAGAGAGTCCTGCTGGACGGTTATATCCTGAACATTACGGTTCACGGCGACGATAAGGAGATGGAGAAAAAGCTGATCCGCACGCTGGTCGGTCATCATGTGGACGGGTTGATCGTGAGCCCGATCAACAAAGGCGAGCATTTTTACCGGATGATGGAGCGGGTGGGGGTGCCGTACTGTGTGCTCGGCCTGGACGAGTTCGAGGGCTGCCCGGGCGTGGGGCTGGATGAGCGGAAGGCGGGGCTGGACGCGGCAGAGTATATCGCCCAAAAGGGATATCGGAGACTGCTTTTTTTGGCGCCTCCATTTTATGATTCGAAGGGCATGCCGAACATGGGACATTACAAGAGATGGGACGGGGTGCAAGAAGTGGGGCGCCGGTACGGCATGGCGTGCAGCATGATCACGGAGGTGCAGCCAGAGAATTATCTGCCGCTGGTGCTCGATTACATAAAGAACTGCGGCGAAAAGCACCCGGCGATCCTGTGCTCAGGCGCCATGTTCGCAGTCAAGGTCCTGGGGTATCTGCGCAGGGAGGGCTATACGGCTCCGGATGATTACGGTATCATGACGTTTGATAACCTGGACGAGTTCGGCGAGCTTCACCCCAGGCTGCCGTGCGTAGACAACCATGTGGAGAAGATCGGGTACGCTGCGGGGGACCTGCTGATGCACCTGATCCAGGGCGAGGAGACCGACGCCAGGGAGATGATCCCGCACGATATTCTCGAGGGGGACACCCTGTAGAGAAAAATGAACTGCAAAAGGAACAGAAAACAAAACCATGACCTGAGTGACAAGCAAAAGCGATGTCCGGGGACATGGTTTTTTTCTTTCAAAAAGGTATGTCTGGTGATTATAGGCTGCGTGTCGGTCAGCATGGAAAGTCTGGCCGCGTGGAAGAACGATATTTTATTTAGACGGCGCGTTGATCAAGATGGGAAAGTCTGGCCGCGTGGAAGAACGATATTTTTGGCAATTTAGGCGGCGCGTCAATCAGGATGAGAAAGTCTGGCCGCGTGGAAGAACGATATTTTTGGCAATTTAGGCGGCGCGTCGATCAGAATGAGAAATCCTGGCCGCATGGAAGAACGATATTTCTGGCGATTTTAGACGGTGGGTCGGTCAGAGCTGAAAGTCTGGTTGCATGGAATAGTATTGCTGGTGATTTAGGTGGTACGTCGGTCAGGGTAAGAAATTCGGGCCGCATAGAACGGTATTGTCGGCGATTTTTAGTTGTGTGTGATAAAGAGCGGGGGCCTAGAGAATATTAACCGTCAAGATGCCCACTGCAATAATGACAGAAAAGAAAAAAATATCCAAAACGCTATTGACAGAAGCAATACTCGGTGCTATGATGAATCCATCTTAAATGCGTACACGTGAACACACCGATGTGTTTTGTTCATGTTGCACAAAAACAAAAAACAGGAGGATCAAAGGCTTATGAAAAAACAGATTTGTATGGCACTGGCTCTTAGTATGGTGATGACGACAGGCAGTGCAGCTCTCGTTGCGAACGCAGCGGAGGAGAAGACGACCGTGGTATTCTGGAACAGCTGGACGGGCGGCGACGGCGATACGCTGGAGGCACTCGTGAATAAGTTCAACGAGGAGAGTGAGGATGTATACGTGGATATGACCCGCACGACCTCCTTCTCTGATATGCTTCAGACCAGCCTTCCGACCGGAGAGGCGGCAGACCTGATCCTTCTGAGCACGAACGAGATCAATCGCTACGGCAGCTATCTGCGCGACATGGGTGATATCTGGGAGAACACGAGCCTGAAGGAGGAGGATTTCTCCCCGGCTTACATGAGCATGTGCTACAATGACGACACGCTCTACGGCATCCCGTTCCAGATCAGCACTTACATGATGTATTACAATAAGGATCTGTTCGAGCAGGCAGGCGTTGAGAAGGTTCCGACGACGTTTGACGAGTGGACGGCAGCGGCTGAGGCGGTCAGCGCACTCTCCACAGATGACAACCCGATCTACGGCTCCGGCCTGTTCTACTGCTACAACGGCCAGAACCAGTCCGTGATCCAGCGCTTTGGCACCGGCTACCTGATCGAGGGCGACGAGGAGAACGGCTTCAAGGCGAACCTTCTGGAGAATCAGGCATTTGCAGATTCGATGATCTGGATGAAGAACCTGTATGACAAGGGCTACAACCCGCAGGAGCAGGACATCGATTCCATGATGGCTGCCGGCCAGATCGGCGTCATGACGAACGGCGGATGGCTCAAGGGTTCTCTGGATGCTTCCGGTGTCAACTACGGCGTGGCAATGCTCCCGACCGTTACCGGCGAGGATCAGAAGGAGTACGCTCTGGCAGATATGGCGAGCTTCATGCTCACAACCTCCGCTACGGACGAGGAGGCAGCGGCTGCTCAGAAGTTCATCGAGTGGTGGATGACCGGCTCGGGCCTGGCTGCATGCGAGACGACGAACGATGTGGATTACAGCAACGTGACGCCGAATGCAGAGTGGTCGATTTCTATGTGCTACCTGAATGCATACCTTCCGACCTCGAACAGCGAAGAGTACCAGGCAGTTCAGATCCTTGCAGACCTGACGCCGAGCGAGACCGCTCAGGTTCAGATGTTCACCGCTCCGGGCAACCTTGCTTACAGCGATGCGGCGAGCTGCCAGACCGATTTCGTGCAGGATTGGCTGTTCAACGGACCGACGGATCCGACGTACGATGACGTGCAGGAGTTCTTCGTGAACTACCAGGCGGATCTGGAGGACTACATTTCCGAGTATTATTGAACATAAACATCGGTTCAAAGGCTTGTCTTGATTAGGCTGCCGACGGATACGGAATAGGATAAGATCCATCAGTCGGAGACGGGGGTGTCGGAGAGTTCCGGCATCCCCGTTTTGGCGTTCCCGAGCGGATGTTCCAGTGATCCCGTTTTAGGAGCCGGATTCGGAAGCCCCGGTGATCTCGTTTTGGGAGCCGGATTCGGATACCCTGGCGATTCCGTTTTGGCAGCCGTCTGTTCTGTGAACCGGGAGTTCTGGAAAAGGAGGAGTATCATGAGCGCTACAGGAAAGAAAAAGTCTATATCCCTTGAGCAGCGCCGGCAGAGAACTGCGTATCTCTACATCGCGCCTGCGGGCATCCTGCTGATTGTGTTCTGCCTGATCCCGCTGCTCGCTTCATTTTATATCAGCACGCAGAAGATGGGTGTCGATCTGTCAAAGGCGAAGTTTGTCGGGCTGGACAATTACACGAAGATCTTTACGGACCGGCGGTTCCTGCAGAGTGTAACGATCACGCTGAAGTACACGCTGGTCGAGATTCCGCTGCAGATGGTGATCGGCGTGGTGCTGTCCGCGCTGCTGGCGAAAAACACGCCGTGGAACAAGCTGTTCCGTAGCATCTACTTCCTGCCGGTCATCGCGTCGGCGGTGACGGTCGGTGTGACCTGGCAGTTGGTGCTGCACTCGAACATTGGTATTTTTACCTACTGGCTGAAGCTGCTCGGATTTTCCGATGTCAATTTGTTAAATAACACCGGCACGGCGCTGTACGTCGTCGTGTTCGTCGCGATCTGGAAGACTTTCGGTATCTCCACGATCATCCTGGTCTCGGCGATCCAGAATATCCCGGAGTCTCTGTACGAGGCCTCCGCGATCGACGGGGCCGGCAAGATCAACCAGTTTTTCTACGTGACGCTTCCCGGCATCATGCCGTCGTTCTGGTTCCTTCTGATGACGCGCATCATCGGTTCTCTGCAGATGTTCGACATTGTGTACACGCTGACACGGGGAGGCCCAAGCCGGACGACGACGACACTTGTAGTCTATATCTATGACACTGCGTTCAATTCGCTGGACAAGATGGGGTACGCGACGGCCATGAGTGAGGTGCTGTTCGTATTTATCATGATTATCACCGTCATTATGTACGCGATTATGAACAAGACTTCAGACGATTAAGGAGGCGGACAAGGATGGAAAAGGGATTGGTCAGAACTAAAAGTGTGTCGAATGTCCGGGTGAAAAACGGAGTAAAATATCTTCCGATCTTTATCATGCTCTGCATTTTCGCCTTTCTGCTGCTGGCTCCGCTCATCTGGATGTGCCTGGGTTCGTTCAAGACAGATACGGAGGTCATGCAGTATCCGCCGAAGTTTTTCCCGGTGGCAAATGCGCTGGCGGAGAACTGGAGACGTGTGCTCTCGAGCATTGATTTCCTGAACCTGACGAAGAATACCGTCATCTATGCGGTCGGCTGCACGATTCCGGGCATGTTTGTCAATGCGCTCGCCGGGTACGCGTTTGCACGATTTGAATTTAAGGGAAAAAATGTCTTGTTTCTTTTGTTCTTAGCGACTATGATGATACCGTTCCAGGTGATCATGGTGCCGCTGTACCTGGAGGTCTACTACCTTGGGTGGCTGAATACCTTCTGGGGCCTGATTATTCCGAAGGTGGCCTCCGCTTACTGGATTTTCCTGTGCCGGTCCGCATTCCAGGGACTGCCCAAGGATCTGGAGGACGCGGCCCGCATCGACGGAATGAGAGAGTTCGGTATTTTCTGGAAGATCATGCTGCCGTTGATCCGGCCGGCGATGATCACGGTATTTCTGCTGAGCATCAACAACTGCTGGAACGATCTGCTCTGGCCGCTGCTGGTGTCGAGCGCGACGGACATGCGGACGCTGTCAAACGGACTGGCGATGTTCATCGGCGACCGGACATCGGAGTACAGCCTGGCGTTCACGGCGGCGACGGTGTCGATGCTCCCGATGCTCGTGCTGTACATCTTCGGGCAGAAGTATTTCGTGGCAGGGCAGGCGACGTCTGGAATCAAAGGATAAGACAACATTTGGAGGACTGGGAGAGCAATGGCGTATTTACTATGTTATACCAAGCGGGGAGAGGGCTGCTACCCGGAGCACAATTATCCGGGGCATAAGGGCTACAACTGTGACTGGGAGCATGCGGTGCACCTGGCAGTCAGTGACGACGGGTGCAGCTTCCGGCCGCTTCGGAACAATACGGGGATTCTGTTTGCAAAATCATCCTTTGCAGAAAACGCGTTTGTCGGGGTGACAAAGACGCTGGTGGACCCGTGGATCTTCCGGGCGGCGGACGGCTCCTTCTTCGTGAGTGCGGTGCGCCGCAACCGGAACGCGGCTGACTCGGAACGGTGCGGCTGTATGGCCGTGTATCACTCGAAGGATCTGGTGCACTACGAGGAGCCGGTGTTTGTGCGGCTGGCCGGGGAAGAGGTGCGCAGGCCGCGCTGCCGGTACGAGGCGGAGACAGGCGCCTACTATGTGGAATGGGAGACGGAATCCGGGCTCTGGGGCGGATCCTGCAGCAGCTTGTGCCGTGCGGACGGGAAAACGGCTCGGATGGAGGAGCTGACGCCGGGGGAAGACTGCGGTGCGGAGGCGGATGTCCGGGTGGAGAAGTGCTTTGCGCTCGAGGCGCGGAGGCTGGAACTGGATGCGCAGGAGACGGATGCGTGCGGCGCAGGTGCGCAAGGCTCGGAGGTGTGCGGTGCAGGTGCGCAGAAAGCGGATGTGTGCGGCGCAGGTGTGCAAGGAACGGATGTGTGCAGCGTAGGTGTGCAAGGAACGGATGTGTGCGGCGCAGGTGTGCGCGGCTCGGAGGTGTGCAGCCCGGCGACAGACGGTATGCAGGCAGGCGATTTCGGGATCGAGGGTTGTGTGCCCGGAAATGTGATTGAGATAACGCAGGAGGAGAAGGAGACGCTGTGCGGCTATTTCGATGAGATCCGCTTTGTCGGCGTCGAGCCGATTCGGCTGGAGTGGCCGGTCGGGAAGGCACTTCCAGAGACAGGGACTGACCTGGAGGCGTGCGTGCCGGCAGATCACCCGGTAGATAAGAGAGAGCGCGGAACATCGGCGAACCTTGCGGGAGAGAGCGCATACAGAGCAGCGAATGACACCTCAGGTGAGATGGCGTCGGACGTAATGAGCGATTCCGCTGCGTGTCTCCCGGGCGCGGTGTGCCGCTACAGCGATGGATCGACGCACGAAAAGCAGGTGTGCTGGGATCCGGAGGCGCTGGCGCGGGTGGATGTGTCGAGGCCGGGAGTCTGGAAGATTCCGGGCACGATTCGGCAGAAGCGCTGGGAGTTTCCGCTTCCGCTCAAATTTCTGCCGGATGAACCGAAGGACTTTGTGGGGATGTCGGACCCTTGCGTGACCGAGTACCGTGGAAAATACTATCTCTCGTCGTCCGGTTCACAGAGCATTCAGCTCCGGATTGCGGACACGGTCGAGGGCACATTTGCGGCGGAGCCGGTGGTGATTTACCGTGTGCCGCTGAATCCGGGCGTGCGCTATGTGGGCACCTGGGCGGCGGAGCTGCACGAGATCGATGGTGTGCTGTACCTGTTCACTGCGCTGTGCGAGAACGGGGACTGGGAGCAGGTGAAATCCTGCATCCTGCGGTGCAAGGGAGATCCGGCGGATCCGGCCTCCTGGGAGGCGCCGCAGCTCTGTGTGAAAAGGGACGGCTCCCTGCTGACAGAGGGCGGCATCTCGCTCGACATGACGTATTTCCGGGACGGCGGGAAGGACTATGTGATGTGGTCGGACCGGAAGATGTGCTACGACACCGGAGCGCTTGAGGCCGGGACGGCGGACATTTACATCGCGACGGTTGATCAGAAGGAGCCCTATCGGCTGACGAGTGAGCCGTGCTGCGTGGTGCGCCCGATGTACGGCTGGGACCGTTACGAGACAGAGGTGGACGAGGGCCCGTATCTGCTGCGGCACATGGATGAGCTGTTCGTGACCGTCTCCGGGTCGTCGACCGGTATGGGAGATCTCTATGACGTGGGAGTGCTGCGCGCGAAGAGCGGAGCCGATCTGCTGCGGCAGGAGAACTGGACGTGGATTCCGTACCCGCTGCTGACCAAGGAGAGCGTGCCGGGCGAGTACGGCCCGGGCCACAACAATTTTGTAAAGGACCCGGACACCGGGGATGACCTGATGGTTTACCACGCAATCCCGCACGACGCGCAGGACAGGACGCTGCAGCGCCAGCCGGGAATCCGCCGCGTGCACTGGGCAAAGAGCGGATTGCCGTACCTGGAAATGACACCAGAGCGCGATCTGCCGGAGGGCAGCGAGCGAGTGGTGATGGAGCTGGTGGTAAAGTAGAGTGGAAGAGAGAGGAGGAGCAGACGTTTATGAAAGAGGCACGGGTAATCTACGACAAGGATTTTGTGATCGGCGAGGTCGACAGAAGGATGTTCGGGTCCTTTGTGGAGCATCTGGGGAGATGTGTCTACGGCGGGATCTATGAGCCGGAGCACGAGACGGCGGATGCAAACGGGTTCCGCGGAGATGTGAAAGAGCTGATCCGGGAGCTCGGCGTGACCGGAATCCGCTATCCGGGCGGCAATTTCGTGTCGGGCTACAACTGGAAGGACGGCGTGGGGCCGAAGGAGGAGCGCCCCGTCCGGCAGGATATGGCGTGGAACGTCCGGGAGACGAACGAGGTGGGCACAAATGAGTTCGCGGCGCTTTTGAAGGAGCTGGACATTCAGATGCTGATGTCGGTCAACCTGGGAACCGGCACGCCGAAGGAGGCAGGAGAACTGGTGGAGTACTGCAACCTGCCCGGCGGCACCTACTGGAGCGACAAGCGCCGGGAGCACGGTGTCGAGCAGCCGCACGGCTTCAAGCTGTGGTGCCTGGGCAATGAGATGGACGGAGCGTGGCAGATCTGCATGCACACAGCCGAGGAGTACGCGCGGCTGTGCCGGGAGACGGCAAAGATCGTCAAGTGGATGGACCCGACCGTCGAGACGATCGCCTGCGGGAGCTGCACGAACGAGGTGGGACATGAGCCGTTCGGCGTGTGGGATCAGGCGGTGCTCGAGGAGTGCTACGACTCGATCGACTACCTCTCTCTGCACCGGTATTTCAACTACAATCCAAAGAAGCAGCTCGCCTACAAGATGGTTGACACGGAGGCGGATATCCCGTTCTTTTTCCGGGACCTGCAGAATTATCTCGATACGGTCAAGGGAGCCTGCGATCTGGTAAAGGGAAAGAAGCGCTCGGACAAGACGATCTATATCTCCTTCGACGAGTGGGGCGTCATCACCGATACCGGCGCAGTTCCGGGTGGTGTCCAGCAGGAATACCAGTACGCGAGCTTCAAGGAGATGGATGCCATGATCTACGGCGGCCTGCTGTGCACCTTCCTGAACAACGCGGACCGCGTGAAGATCGCCTGCCAGTCGCTGCTGGTCAATGAGGGCGGTATGATCACGACCGACCCGAAGGGCAAGGCCATCCGCCAGGTGACGTACTACCCGTTCCAGGATGCCGCGAAGTACGCGCGGGGCAAGGTGCTGCGCGGGTCTTCCCTCCTCCCGACGAAGGAGACGGAGCATCACGGCGCGCAGGAGAGCATGACCGTGACCTGTACGTACGATGAGGAGACCGGCGCGCTGACCGTGTTCGCGGCCAACTGCGATATGGATGAGGATGTCACCCTGAATCTGGAGCTGCGCTCCTTCAAAGACCTGAGCGCCTGCGGCTGGCGCGAGCTGTACGACGAGGACCCGTACGCGAAGAACACGTTCGAAGATGAATTTCGCGTCGTACCGCAGGAGCGGCCGCTCGCGGATCCGGTCGATGGATGTATCAGTGTCGTATTGAAAAAGCACTCCTGGAATGTGCTTCGTTTTCAGGTGAAATAGAGGAACATAAAGAGAGGGTGCTGCAAAATTGCCGGCGGCTGCAACGACTGGTGTACGAGCAATCGAACAAATGCCAGTGATTGTAGAGCGGAGGAATTTTGCGGCACCTTGTTTCTGCGTAGACTTGTAATTCCTTTCAACTGTTTCGATGATGTATTTACAAAAAAGTCAGATCCTTTGTTCCAGTTATTTGTAATCCATTGAAAATGTAGGTTGTATAGGGCTTTGTGGCCATTATTCGCATAGCTTTCTTCAGGTACTCCCCTTTTTACGTTAAGATTCTACGACTGACCAGTCAAGTGACTCCTATTGTTCTAATATTCCTGCGCCCTTCAAGGCAAGCAAAGTTATATTGTGATAGTATTTTTGCGTTCTTAAAGGCAAGCAAGTCATATTGCGATAGTATTTTTAAGCCCTTCAAGGCAAGCAAGTCATATTGTGATAATATTTTACGCCATTCAAGGCAAGTAGCTTATATCGTGCCACTCTCCGCGCGCTGTGCCAGCAGACGCTCCAGCTCTGAGAGCAGGGCTGTTTTCATCTCTGCCAGTTCTTCTGGGGACGGACGGTTTGCGTCGTCGTACATCTTTTCCCGCGGATACCACCACACCGGTCCGGCTCCGTTGTTCCCGTAGCCGTCGAGATCGCCCCTGACCCGGCAGAACAGATGCCAGTGCAGGTGAGTGTCCCCGTTGCCGAGCAGCTCATAGTTCATTTTCTCCGCGTGGAAAGCGGCCGCGGCGGCCTGCGCGACGAGGGACATCTCCTCGAGATATTTGAGCCGCATCTTCGGCTCCAGGTCAGATAGCTCAACGGCGTGCTCCTTGCACAAAAACAGGGTGTACCCGCGGAAATGCTGGTGATCGCCCAATACGACATAGCCGGTCTCGAGCTCCCGGACGAAATAGGGGTTGCGGTGTTCACGGATCATCTGGATTCTGTCACAGACAAGACACATAGGTGGCCTCCTTTTTAAATCTGTATTTCGGTGAAACGGGTTCACGCGTTGCAGCCTCATCATACCTTCTCACAGGGAAAAAGTCAACCGGCTCCGCTGCAGTTGCCCTTGAGGGCAGGGAGAGGGAAATAGAAGGTTGACACCGCTAAAAAAATTTAGTAAAATTTAAAAAACGGTTTGTGAAGAGGCGGGGTATGAAGATAAAAGCAAAGGAAATCGCGAATAAATTGGGCGTGTCTGAGGCGACGGTGTCTCTGGCGCTGAATGGGAAACCGGGCGTCGGGGAGCAGACCAGAAGGAATATTCTGAAATGTGCGGGTGAAATGAGACGTGCGGAGGCAGCCAGGAATGGGACTGAGATCAAGAACGGCTGCGTCAAGGCGCTGAAATACGCGAGTCAGAACGCATACTACGACGACATCACGGCCGGGCTTTTTTCCATATCCTATCTGACGATGTTCCAGATGGCAAGTGAGCGGGGGCTGGATGTCAAGCTGCTCTACGTGCACGATGACGAGGAGGAGACGAGGCGCATCCTCAAGGAGAGCGAGACAGACGGGACGCTGGGGATTTATCTCTATGCTTCCTCGATGCCGGAGTCGACGTTCCGGTTTTACCGCGAGTGTAAACTGCCGCTTGTGGTGAACGAGGGCGATTTTGAGAACAGTCCGTTTGACTCCGTGATGATCGACAACAAGGATGCGGTGGAGAACTGTATGCGCTACCTGCATGAGATGGGCCACTCGGATATCCTCTATTTTAACAACAGCACGAGGATGCAGGTGTTTCTCACGCGCCAGAAGAGTTTTCTGGAGAACTGTGAGAAGTACGGCATCCCGGACGGCCAGACGCGCTGCTTTGATATGGGCGTGACGATCGAGGACGCCTACGCGAATGTGATGGAGTATCTCGGCCGCGGGGGCAGGCTGCCCTCGGCGATCCTGGCCGCAAACTTCTCGGTGGCGTTTGGCACGATCAGCGCGCTGCGGTCGAGCGGGTATCGGATCCCGGAGGATGTGTCGATTCTCGGGATAGACGAGCTGCCGCGGGGGCTGGATCTGGACTTTGTATATACGTATGTGAAGGTATTTCACCAGGAAAAGGCGCGGAAGGCGATGCTGATCTTGCTGGAGCGCATGGAAGGCATGAAGCCGATCAAATCAAGGACGTACGTCGGCACAGAACTGATCATAGGAAACAGTGTAAAGAACTTGAGGCTCTCAGTGTAGAGCCTCTTTTTTTGTATAAATTTTACAAAAAAGGAAAAAGATTGTTGTAAAAAATTGCGTCTTGTGAAAACGGGGAAAAAGAGGTAAGATACAGATAAAGAAATTTAGTAATATCTATAATATAAAGAAATTTAATAAATGGGAACAATACTAAATTTCTGGGGTGTTATTTCAAACATACTTTAAGGAGGGCAATGGAATGAAAAGGACACTATGCGTATTGACTGGGACGGCGATTCTCGCGAGCATGCTCTGTGGGGCAGCGGTCACCGCAGCGGCGGAGGAGCCGGTAGAGATTTCTTTCTGGTCGCTGGCACAGCGGAAGGATTTTGAGGATGAGATCATCGCGGCGTACATGGAAGAGAATCCGAACGTGACGATTACCCCGACCTACTATTCGACGGATGACATCAAGGCGAACCTGAAGGTGGCAGCCTCTTCGAACACGCTTCCGGACATGTGGTACAACTGGGGCGGAAGCCTTGCGAGCTACTATCCGGAAAATGGTCTGACGTACGATTTCACAGAGTATGCGAAGGAGAACGGCTGGGAGGAGAAGTATCTCGGTTCCGCACTTGAGCTGTGCACGCTGGAGGGGCAGCTTTGCGGCATTCCGCAGAGCATCGCCATGATGGCTGTGTGGTATCGGCAGGACATTTTTGACCAGTACGGAATTGAGGTTCCGAAGACATTTGAGGAGCTGGAGGCGGCCTGCGCGACGCTGAAGGAGAACGGCGTGACACCGTTTGCGACAGGCGGTCAGTTCGGCTGGCATGTGATGCGGTACATTCAGGATTTGCTGGAGTACTATGCGGGCGCCGAGGAGCACGATGCGCTGGGACTGATGCAGTCAGACTGGAGCAGCCAGGAGGCGGTCACAAAGACATTTGAGAAGTACAAGGAGTGGTCGGACAAGGGCTACTTTAACGAGGGCTTCATCACAGAGGACCCGAATGACTGCCGTATGTATCTGTACAACGGAACGTGCGCGATGATTATCGACAGCCCGACGATGGCACAGCAGATTGTCGGTGCAGAGCAGGATCCGGCGCTCTACAGCTACTTTGCATTCCCGTCGGAGACGAATGAGGATGGAACAGGCCGTATGGCTGCGTACGTGAAGATGACGCAGGTCAACGCAAATGTCACGGATGCGCAGCTGGCTGCGATCACGGATTTCTGGTCTTACTACTATGACAGTGAGCGGAACGCGGCGTTTGGAAGCATCGAGCAGCCGATCGCGCTCAAGGGCGCAGAACTTCCGGAGAGCTACGCGCTTGCGGAGGGCATTATGGAGCTGATGGACGCGTGCGGCATCTACACGCAGACAGATCAGGCACTGCCGGCAGAGGTGGCAGATCAGCTGTTTGCGGCGCAGGATGGGATCGCGCTTGGCGAGATCGCTCCGGCGGATGCTGGAACGACCGTGCAGAACGGCATTGTGACCTATCAGGCAGAGAATCAGTAACGGTTGTGAAACCGAAGGAAAATCCCGGATAACGAAGCGAGTTGGCACGGGCCTGCGAGCGGATGAGGGCCGCCCGCGGGCCTGTGTGCCGGCTGCAGGGCGGTTTGCGGCGGGCGGGGAGAAGGCGCAGCGCGAAACGCAGGCCGCGGGCCAAAGCAGCATGCCGGTAAGGAGGACGATATGAAGAAAAAGAAGTGGAAGCCGTATTTGTTTATTTTACCGGCATTTGTCATTTTCAGCGCGGTGGTGGTGATCCCGACGGTCTACTCTCTGTACCTCAGCTTCTTTTCGTGGAAAGGGGTAGGGGCGAAGGAGTTCGTCGGACTGAAAAATTACATCAATCTGTTTACGGTAGACCCTGTGTTTTTGACTGCGCTTAGAAACAATCTGATCTGGATTGTGCTGAACGTGGTGTTTACGGTGAGCGTGTCGCTCCTGCTTGCGGTCGCTCTTAGCAAATCGTTCAAGGGGCGTGTGGTGTACCGGGCTATCTTCTACATCCCCTACATGCTCTCCCTCGTAGTGGTCGGCGTGATCTGGAAGTGGATGTACAATCCGAACATGGGATTTATCAATGAGATCTTTGATGTGGCAGGGCTGGGAGGCTTGAAGCAGAACTGGCTCTCGACGCCGAAGATTGCGCTGTACTGTGTGTTTATCGCAGCGCTCTGGCAGGGAGTCGGACAGCCGATGGTCCTGTTCCTCGCGGGCCTGCAGACGATTCCGGTCAGTCTGACGGAGGCGGCCAGGATCGACGGGGCGGGAAGCGTCAAGGCATTTTTCTACATTACGCTCCCGATGCTCAAGGAGACCTTTGTCATCGTGCTGGCGACGCTGATCATCGCGGCGATGAAGGTCTACGATATCATCAAGGTGATGACGGGCGGGGGCCCGATCAATGCGACGGAGACACTGGCGAGTTATATGTATTCGCAGACCTTCTCCTACAGCAATTTCGGCAAGGGAAGTGCGATTGCCAGCGTCATGCTGCTGATGATGGTATTTATTATCGTGCCATACGTCATGTACACGGCGAGGGACGAATAGGAGGGCGGATATGAGTAGAAGAACGAAGAAAATCTGTTTTTACACGGCCCTGACCCTGCTCGCCCTGATCTGGCTGCTGCCGGTGGTGACCGTGTTTATTACCGCTTTGAAGTCGCAGGCGGATTTTTATTCCGGCGAGAGCCTGTTCTCCGTGCCGGAGGTCTGGAAGTGGAACAATTTTGCCGACGCGTGGGTGAAGGGACGCCTGGGAATGTATATGCGCAACGGGCTGATCATCTGCTTTATGAAGGTCCCGCTGGGGATTCTGGTGGAGTCATTGGCCGCATTTGCGATCACGCGCCTGAAGGTAAAGATGAAAAATGGGATTTTCATTTTCTTCCTTCTGGGGATGATGCTGCCGCACCAGATGGCTCTGATCCCGCTAAACCGGTTTTTCTCGCAGTTTGGCCTGATCAACAACTACGGAGGGCTGTTCCTCGTGTACATCGGGTTTGGAATCGGGTACGGGATTCTGGTGATGCGGGGCTTCATGCGGACGATTCCCAGGGAACTGGACGAGGCGGCCTACATAGACGGATGCGCCGAGGGACGTCTGTACTGGAATATTATTCTGCCGATCACCAAGCCGGCGATCGCGACCGTGTTTATCATTGACTTCCTGAACACGTGGAACGAATTTTTGCTGCAGAGTATTCTGGTCACGGACGATGCGCTCAGGACAGTGCCGAACGGACTGATCAGCTTTATGGGGGAATACGGGACAAATTACGGTCTTTTGAATGCGGGAGTCCTGATCTCGATCGTGCCGGTGCTACTTGTCTATCTGGTGTTCCAGAATTATTTTGTGGAAGGAATGGCAGGCGCGGTGAAGCAGTGACGGAGAAGGAATGAACAGAGAGGAGCGAAAGTATGATTTATGATAAGTATCATTACAGGATTCCGGAGGGAAAACGGGTGCGTCTGATCGTCGACTCAGACGCGAAGAATGAGGCGGACGACCAGTATGCGATTGTGCAGGCACTTCTGAGCCCGAAATTTGATAACCGGGGCATTATAGCGGCGCATTTCGGTGAGGAGAAGAGCGAGCACAGTATGCTGGACAGCTATGAGGAGATCAGGAAAGTGCTGGCGCTGATGGATTTCCCTGAGGAGCTGGCGTACAAAGGAGCCGTCAAGGCGATCCCCGATGAGCGGACACCGGAGTGCTCGGAGGGCGCCAAGCTGATCATCGAGGAGGCGATGAAGGAGAGCGAAGATCCGCTGTACGTGATTTTCCTGGGGCCGTTGACGGATATGGCGTGCGCTTACCTGATGGAGCCGAGGATCGCGGGAAGGTTGACCTGCATCTGGATCGGCGGAGAGCAGTACCCGGAGGGCGGATATGAATACAATCTGAGCAACGACATCAGGGCGGCCAGAGTCGTCATGAACTCTGACATCCCACTCTGGCAGATCCCGAGAAACGTGTACAGCCAGGTCATCGTCTCCCTGGCGGAGCTGGAGTACAAGGTCAGGCCCTGCGGAGAGATCGGAAAATACCTGTATGAGCAGCTGGAGGAGAACGGTCATACGATTTACGCGCGCAGAACCACGAGGACGGGCGAATATTGGTGCCTCGGCGATTCTCCGGCGGTGGGCGTGCTGCTGTTCGCGCACATGTACAGCTACGATTACGTGCAGGCGCCGCTGATCACGGACAACATGACCTACGCTGTGAACCGGCACAACCGTCCGATCCGCGTGTACCGCGAGGTCGACGGCAGGTTTATCCTGGAGGATTTCTTCGCGAAGCTCGCGCTCTTCGTAAAGAGAAAAGAGCAACGCGGATAGGCAAATGAGACTGTGGCGACATCTGGTTTGGCGGATGTCGCCTTTTTACGTTTTACTTGGGTGGGGGGATTTTCCTGACTCAATTCTGTTGCGAGATTCCCGTGAACCCGTTACAATAGACGGTATCAAATGATGTGCCGTTCTCAATTTATGCGGCGGGTGTTCAGAATGGAGGGGTTCCCATTTGAAAAGCATACTGATTATCGACGACGATCTCCACATCGGCAATGTCCTGGAGGAGCTGCTCGCCAAGGAGGGCTATCGGACGGTGCGGGCGTACTCGGGCACGGAGGCGGTGCTCGTGCTCCGGCAGGAGCGGCCGGACCTTGTGCTGCTCGATCTGATGCTTCCGGGGCTGAGCGGTGAAGAGGTGCTGGAGCACATAAACGGGATTCCCGTGATCGTGCTGAGCGCGAAGGTGGAAGTCGAGCACAAGGTGGAGCTGCTGCTGGGCGGGGCAGTCGACTACGTGACGAAGCCCTTCCACACAAAGGAGCTGCTTGCCCGGATCGCCGCGCAGCTGCGCGCACACGATGTATGTGAGCGCGCGTCGGTTCTGATCTTTGAGGACCTTATGCTGGACACTGATACGCACATCGCGCGCGTCGGCGATGCGCAGGCAAGGCTGACGAGGACGGAGTTCGCCATCCTGAAGCTTCTGATGCAGAACCCATCGCAGGTGATTACGAAATCCCAGCTCCTGGAGCGGATCAGCGTGGATACGCCGGACTGCACGGAGAGTTCCCTGAAAATGCACATCAGCAATCTGCGCCGAAAGCTCCGGGATGCGGGCGGCGGGGATTACATCGAGTCTGTCTGGGGGATCGGCTTCAAGATGAAGGAGGAATAAAATCTTTACGGTTTCTTTACGCTTCCCTTTACCGCTTTCTTTACGGTCCGGTGTTAAAGTGAGATAGTATTCAAGCATCCACTGTTCTGCGAGATGTTTTCGGGCAGCATGCGCGAAAATCCCGAGGACAGCGGAGTGAGGTATTCGAGAGAAGGAGGGAAGACAATGGAGTATGTTCTGGAGACAAACGCTCTGAAAAAGTGTTACGGGAACAGCACGGCGCTTGGCGGACTTTCGATGCACGTCCCAAAGGGCGCGATCTACGGCTTTGTCGGCAAAAACGGAGCCGGCAAGACGACGCTGATCCGGCTGATCTGCGGGCTGCAGAGACCCACGGACGGGGACTATGTGCTTTACGGGGTCAGGAACGATCAGAGGGAGATCCGAAAGGTCCGCCGCAGGATGGGCGCAGTGGTGGAGACGCCCTCGATCTATCTGGATCTGTCTGCGCGGGCCAATCTGGAGGAGCAGTACCGCATTCTGGGGCTGCCGTCGTTTGACGGGGTCCCGGAACTGCTGGAGCTGGTCGGACTCGCGGATACGGGCAGGAAAAAAGCGAAGCATTTTTCCCTTGGTATGCGCCAGAGGCTGGGGATTGCGGTCGCGCTCGCGGGAAACCCGGATTTTCTCGTGCTGGACGAGCCGGCGAACGGACTGGATCCGCAGGGAATCATAGAGATCCGGGAGCTGATTTTGAAGCTCAACCGGGAGCGCGGGATCACGGTGCTGATCTCGAGCCATATCCTGGACGAGCTCTCGAGGCTGGCGACACATTTTGGGTTCCTCGACCGCGGTCAGATGGTGAAGGAGATCAGCGCCGCCGAGCTGGAGGCGACTTGCCGCAAATGCATCCATGTGTCCGTGTCCGATACGCGGAAGCTGAGCTGCGTGCTGGATGAGCTGGGGCTGGAATACCGCATTTTGTCGGAGCAGGAGGCGGATATTTTCGGGGAGATCCGCGTGACGGCGCTGACGCTGCGGCTCTCGGAGCGGGACTGCGAGGTGTACCACTTGCAGGAGCAGGAGGAAAGCCTTGAGAGCTACTATCTGAATCTAATCGGAGGTGGCAGACATGAGTAGACTGCTGTTTGCAAATGCCGCCCGCCTGAAGCGGTACCGGGTGCTGTGGGGCTGTGCGGCGGTGATGCTGGCCTTTGTGCTGATGCGGATCGGTATGCAGTACAGGGAGCATGTGAAGTTCGGGTTTGAGACCAACCTGGATCAGCTGATGTTTGGGTATACGTTTTTGATCGGCATCCTGCTGGCTGTCTTTTGCAGCTTGTTTTTCGGGACGGAGTACAGTGACGGGACGATCCGCAACAAGCTTATCATCGGGTATTCCCGGTCAGAGATTTATTTCACAAATCTGATCACGTCGATCTCAGTCTCGTTTCTGCTGTGCCTCGTGTATCTGGCTGCTGCTGCGGCGATCGGCATTCCGCTCTTTGGCGCTGCTGAGGCAGGGGTTGGGACGATTTTGAAGCTGGTGTTTGGAACGCTTGTCCTGTCAGTTACGTTCTGCTCTCTGTTTACGATGCTGAGCATGGTCTGCGGAAATAAGACAGCGGTTGCCGTGATCAGCATCCTGCTCGTGGTGGTGCTGTTTCTGGCCGCTGCTTATCTGAACAGCATGCTGGACGCGCCGGAATTTCTGACGGGTTATGAGATGGATGCAGCGGGAAATCTCGTGGAGAGCAAGCCAATCCCGAATCCGAACTATCTGACGGGGACGAAACGCGAGATCTACGAGTTTCTGTATGATTTCCTACCGTCGGGGCAGGCCGCCCAGTACATGATGATGGCGGTGAAGCACTTCTGGAAGTTGCAGCTGTATGGTGTGCTGATCACAGCGGTGTCGACGGGGGCTGGGGTGTTCTTCTTTGAGAGGAAAGATATCAAGTGATTTAAGGAGGAGGAGGTATCGTGGTTTGGCTCGTGTGCGTGTGTTTGGTTTTGGCTGTAACGGTGGCTGCGCTTGGCGCAAAAATCATCCTGATGCGCAGATCCGCCGATGAGATCAGGGAGGAGCTGGGAGAGAAGCTGGAGGGCGATACCAACACCTTGATCACGATCTCCTCGCGGGATGGGGCGATGAGCCGCCTGGCGAGCGACCTCAACGGGCAGCTTGGGGAGCTGCGGCGGCAGCGGCACCGCTATGTGGAGGGGGACAAGGAGCTGAAGCGTGCGGTCACGAATATCTCGCACGATCTGCGGACGCCGCTGACGGCGATCGGCGGATATCTGGATCTGCTCGAGCGGACGGAGGTGAGCGGGGAGGCGGCGCGCTATCTGGGGATCATCCGGAACCGCGCGGAGGCGCTTGAGCAGCTGACGGAGGAGCTGTTCCACTACTCGGTCCTGACCTCCCCGGAGTACGACTGCCGGATGGAGCCGGTGGTCGTGAACGGCGTTCTGGAGGAGAGCATTTCCGGCTTTTATGCGGCCCTGCGGGAGCGGGGCATCACGCCAGAGATCTGCATGACGGAACAGAGGGTGGTCCGGTGTGTGAATCGGGCCGCCCTGTCGCGCGTGTTTTCGAATCTGATCAGCAATGCGCTGAAATACAGCGGCGGAGACCTGCAGATTGAGCTCACCGCCGCGGGGGAGGTCTTTTTTTCCAACACAGCGCCTGGACTCAGTGAAGTGGAGGTGGGGAGATTGTTTGACCGCTTCTACACGGTCGAAAACGCAAGGACATCGACGGGACTCGGCCTGTCAATCGCGAAGGTTCTGGTCGGGCAGATGGGCGGCGCGCTCCTGGCCGACTATGAGGCGGGGCGGCTGACGCTCTGCGTGCGGCTGCCAGAAGGCGCTGCTAAGTGAGGGATTTTGATTTCGTGATTGCGGAAAAAACTGCATACGGCTGCAAGAGGGCTCTACCAAGTGAAGAGTTTTGTGATTGTCATGATTGTGGGAAAAGTAGCTTTAGCAGACAAGAATAATTAGGAAATGGGATCTTGCGGTGCGAAAACGCTGCCAAGGTGTAAAAGCCGGAACCGGGGATGCCCGGTTTTTTTATGTATGAGACAAAAAGTGCTTTATTGCGGATGTGATCTGGCTTCTGAAAAAAGTTGATTTGAGTGGATTTATAGGGTGTTATAAACTGTAGTAGATAATATAGATTGATTTCTGAATATTTTTACTGTATAACAGAAGAGTAGTGTGATAAAGAGTGTATTGAGAGCGGTAAGTGATGACATTGTTGCGATGAAAGATCAGGACGACTGGATGCCCTGCTGGCGGACGGTGAGGGATTATGAATGCGATTCCTTTTGGGAGGCGGAAAGCAATGAATGACAAAAAATTGATTCTTTACGAAGACATTTACTCCGAAATAAAAGAAGCGCTGCTCTCTTCGAGAAAACAGGCGTACACCGCCGTGAATTTCACGATGGTTCAGGCTTACTGGCAGATCGGCCGCATCATTGTGGAACATGAGCAGGAGGGCAATTTGCGTTCCGGGTATGGAAAGTCTGTTCTGCAGGAGTTATCGAACCGTCTTACGGAAGAGTTCGGAAAAGGTTTTTCTGTTCGGACGCTTCAGCAAATGAAAAAGTTTTATGTGATGTTTCCAAATACGAACGCACTGCGTTCGCAATTAACCTGGACGCATTACCGGCTTTTGTTGTCGGTTGAAAACGAGCAGGCTCGACAATGGTATATGAATGAGGCAGTTGCTTCTGCATGGTCGAGTCGCCAGTTAGAACGGCAAATCTCCACACTGTATTATGAGCGTCTTCTTGCCAGCAGAGATCGGGAGCCAGTGAAAGCTGAAGCTGATGAATTCATGGTTCCGCTGGCGTCAGAAAGTTTTATCAAAGACCCGTACGTGTTGGAATTCCTTGACTTAAAGAATTACCCGGCTCTGCGAGAATCCGATCTGGAACAGGCACTGATCGACAAATTGCAGGAATTTTTGCTGGAACTCGGTCGTGGTTTCTGTTTCGTAGCCAGGCAGAAGCTGATGCGGTATGAAGATGAGGATTTTTATCTCGATCTGGTGTTCTATCACAGCATTTTGAAGTGTCATGTGTTGATTGACTTGAAGGTTGGCAAGCTGACGCACGGCGATATTGGGCAGATGGACAGCTATATTCGGATGTTTGATGCCTTATATAAAAACGCAGATGACAATCCGACCATTGGTATGATTCTGTGTTCACAGAAAAACGAGGCCATTGTCAAATATTCGGTTTTGAACGATGCACAACAAATTTTTGCGTCAAGATATCGTCTGGAGCTACCGACTACGGAACAACTGCAACATGAAATTGAAAATGAACGTAAACGAATTGAGGAACAGGAGGACTGATTATGTTGAGATTTGCGAACACAAAAGAAAACGGTCTGATCCGCCCTTGCTTTTTAGGTACACAGTTGATATAATTTGACAGAACTGCTGGCTTGTATACCAGAACAACAGAATGGTTGACAAACCGTTGTCAAAAAGAGGAATTGGCAGATGAGTATTATCAGAGGCAGAAAGCTGTCATATGAATATCAGAGACTGGACGAGGAGGGTAATCCGGAGTCCACGATCCGGGCGGTCGACGGGGTGGATCTCGATGTGCAGGAAGGCGATTTTGTAGCGATTCTCGGGCACAATGGCTCCGGAAAATCGACGCTGGCGAAGCACATCAATGCGATCCTGGTGCCGACCGAGGGAACGCTCTACGTCGACGGCAAGGACACGCGGGATGAATCGCAGATCTGGGAGATCCGCCAGACGGCCGGCATGGTGTTCCAGAATCCGGACAATCAGATCATCGGGACGATCGTCGACGAGGATGTCGGCTTCGGCCCGGAGAATATGGGAATGCCGAGCGAGGCGATCTGGAAGCGCGTGGAGGAGAGTCTGAAGGCGGTCGGCATGTGGGAGTACCGCGCGCACTCGCCGAACAAGCTCTCCGGCGGGCAGAAGCAGCGCGTGGCGATCGCGGGCGTCGTGGCGATGCGGCCAAAGTGTATTGTGCTCGACGAGCCGACCGCGATGCTCGACCCGAACGGCAGAAAAGAGGTCGTCCGCACGGTGCAGGAGCTCAATCGGAAGGAGCACGTCACGGTGCTGCTGATCACGCACTACATGGAGGAGGTCATCGAGGCTGACAAGGTGATCGTGATGGACCAGGGCAAGGTCGTGATGCAGGGAACGCCGAAGGAAATCTTCTCCCACGTGGAGGAGCTGAAAGCGCGGAGACTGGATGTGCCGCAGGCGACGCTCGTCGCGTACGAGCTGCAGAAGAAGGGACTGCCCCTGCCGGACGGGATTCTGTCGATGGCAGAGCTGGCGGACGAGCTGGAGAAGCTGCGGGGGCAGAGAGGTTGAGAGCGGCAGGCATGACGGCTGGATATTGTATCTGGTGCGGGCGGATGTCTGAAAAATGCAGCGGCGCATGACAGACAGAATCAGCAGACTGTCGGGAGATGCGCGTTAGAGAATGTGCAGGACAGCCGAAGAGAAATCCGTGCGCAGACTGCCGAAAGCATCCGCGGAGACATCGGCTAAAAAGGAAGAGGCCAGGGAAGGACAGGACAGGAGAGGAACGATTCCATGTCGATTAAGATAGAGCATTTAAATTATGTGTACAGCGAGGGCACCGCGTTTGAGAAGCACGCCCTGAGGGATGTGAATCTCGAGCTGCCGGACGGACAGTTCATCGGGGTGATCGGTCATACCGGCTCGGGGAAGTCGACGCTGATTCAGCACCTGAACGGACTTCTGAAGGGGACGAGCGGCGCGGTATATTATAATGGAAGAAACATTTACGAGGAAGGCTACAATAAGAAGGAGCTGCGCAGCAAAGTCGGGCTGGTGTTCCAGTATCCGGAGTATCAGCTCTTCGAGGTAGACGTCTTCTCGGACGTCTGCTACGGGCCGAAGAACCTCGGGCTGCCTGCGGATGTGACGGAGGCGCGCGCGAGGGAGGCGCTGCGGCTGGTCGGCCTGAAGGAGAAGCACTGGAAAAAATCGCCGTTCGAGCTCTCCGGCGGACAGAAGCGCCGCGCGGCGATCGCGGGGATCCTGGCGATGGAGCCGGATGTGCTCGTGCTCGACGAGCCGACTGCGGGGCTGGATCCGAAGGGGCGGGACGACATTCTCGACCAGATCCAGAGACTGCACGACGAGCGCCATATCACGGTCATCCTCGTCTCGCACAGCATGGAGGACATCGCGCGCTATGTGGAGCGCATCATTGTGATGAACCGCGGGCAGGTCATGTTCGACGACACGCCGCGGGAGGTCTTTGACCACTACCGCGAGCTGGAACAGATCGGGCTCGCCGCGCCGCAGGTTACGTATTTGATGCATGACCTGGCAGCGCGCGGCTGGCAGGCGGACGTAGACGCGACGACCGTGGAGGAGGCGGCCGCGTCGATCCTGAAATGCCTGGGAAGGTAAGAGGCGCCCAGGAGTGCAGGAACCATATTGGATGACACAGGCAGTTAAGCGCACAGCGCGCGGCTGCATTTGGAGAAGAGAACGATGTTAAGAGACATGACCTTAGGACAATACTATCCGGCGAATTCTGTGATTCACAGGCTGGATCCGCGCGTGAAGCTCGCAGGGACGCTGGTGTTTATCATTTCCCTGTTCGCGTTCCGCTCGGCGGAGGCGTACGTGGCGGCGACGCTGGCGCTCGTGGCGGTGATCCGCATTTCGAAGGTGCCGCCGAAGTTTATGATGCGCGGGCTGAAATCCATCATCATGCTGCTGATGATTACCGTGGTGTTCAACTTGTTTCTGATCCGCGGCACGGTGGTGGTGCGTATCTGGAAGCTGACGATCACGAAGGAGGGAATCGAGACGGCGGTCTTCATGGCCATCCGGCTGATCTACCTGATCGTGGGTTCGTCGATCATGACGCTGACGACGACGCCGAACAATCTGACGGACGGGCTTGAGAAAGCGCTCCGCCCGCTGAACAAGATCCGCGTGCCGGTGCACGACATCGCGATGATGATGTCGATCGCGCTCCGATTTATCCCGATCCTGATGGAGGAGACGGACAAGATCATGAAGGCGCAGATGGCGCGCGGCGCGGACTTCGAGTCCGGCAACCTGATCCAGAGGGCGAAGAACATGGTGCCGCTGCTGGTGCCGCTGTTCATCTCGGCCTTCCGCCGCGCGAACGACCTCGCGATGGCGATGGAGGCGAGAGGCTACCGCGGGGGCGAGGGCAGGACAAAGATGAAGCCGCTCGTCTACGCGCACCGCGACAGGATGGCGTATCTTGTGATGTTGGCATATCTGCTGGTGATGTTCGGCGCGAACCGGATCGGGTTCGCCGCGCGGATCTTCGGGCTCTCGTGAGCACCAAAGGAGAGGGCGCACCCACGGTATGAGCAAGTAGACCGACAGATCGGATTGCGAATACCGGGGGCGATTGCGGGAGTGCGAAGCACGGAGCAATCGACTTTCATGCATAGTAGTGTCTGTGAAGCAGGTATGTAAGTTTTTGCTGAAAAAAGGGAACTGAGGGTGTTGCAAAATTGCTGGCAACCGCCACTGCTGGTATACGATGAATCGCACAGATACCAGTCATTGTGGATTTACCGCATTTTGCGACACCCTCCGTTCCCTTTTTCTTTTGCAGTATTCTCTTACGGTTCCGTTTCATCCTGCGAAAGTCCTGGGAGTAATGGATTCTATTTTTCATTTGCCCTCGTCTCAGAATATGCTCTCACACCAGCGCAGGAGAGCCATCCCATATGCTCCTCTTTTCCCCTGGCGGGCTCGCTCATGATCTGTCGAGCCTTTCTTTTTGTCCTATTCTCGGCATTCCGCCGACGAAATCTTAAAATTTTCAAGGCGCACAGAAAAATTTTCTATGTTTTATCCGATGTTGATCCGGTATACTGTCACTATCAACAACGGCATGACGAATCAATGCCGGAAAAGAAGAAAGGAGAAACAGAAAATGAACAAAAAAGTGCTTACAATGGCAGTGGCAGCGCTGATGGGACTGACGACCGTAGCGGGTGTGTCGGCAGAGGAGGTAGCGAACAAGGATAAGCCGCTCGTGTGGTTCAACCGCCAGCCGTCGAACAGCTCCACGGGAGAGCTCGACATGGCAGCTCTGACCTACAACGAGAATACATACTATGTGGGCTTTGACGCGAATCAGGGCGCGGAGCTGCAGGGTACGATGGTGAAGGACTACATCGAGGCGAACATCGACTCCATCGACCGCAACGGTGACGGCGTGATCGGCTACGTGCTGGCGATCGGCGACATCGGACACAACGATTCCATCGCGCGTACCAGAGGCGTCCGCAAGGCACTCGGCACCGGCGTGGACAAGGACGGAGACATCGACAGCGATCCGATCGGAACGAACACGGACGGCACGGCATCTGCAGTGCAGGACGGCACGCTGGAGATCAACGGAACGACGTACACGGTTCGTGAGCTGGCTTCGCAGGAGATGAAGAACTCCGCGGGAGCTACCTGGGACGCAGCGACTGCAGGAAACGCGATTGGAACCTGGTCCTCCTCGTTCGGCGACGCGATCGACGTAGTCGTCTCCAACAACGACGGCATGGGAATGTCCATGTTCAACGCATGGTCCAAGGACAACAACGTGCCGACCTTCGGCTACGATGCGAACAGCGACGCGGTGGCGGCGATCGCAGAGGGCTACGGCGGAACGATCAGCCAGCACGCAGATGTGCAGGCGTACCTGACACTTCGTGTTCTGCGCAACGCGCTTGACGGCGTGGATATCGACACCGGTATCGGCACAGCGGATGACGCGGGCAACGTGCTCTCCTCCGACGTGTACGTTTACAATGAGGAGCAGCGCTCCTACTACGCACTGAACGTTGCGGTTACCGCCGACAACTATCAGGACTTCACAGATTCCACGAAGATCTATGATCCGGTATCGGTGCAGCTCGACGAGAGTGCACATCCGGTGAAGAAGATCTGGCTGAATATCTACAATGCTTCTGACAACTTCCTGAGCTCCACGTATCAGCCGCTGCTTCAGAACTACGACGACATTCTGAACCTCGAGGTTGACTACATCGGCGGCGACGGACAGACAGAGTCCAACATCACCAACCGTCTGGGCAATCCGGGCCAGTACGACGCGTTCGCGATCAACATGGTGAAGACGGACAATGCAGCTTCTTACACATCCCTGCTGGATCAGTAATCGCTGCTGACAGATTGATAGGAATGCAAGCGGAGAGGTTATCGGGGAGGAGCGATTCTCCCTGATAACCTCCTTTCATAGGCAGCTGTCGACGAAAGCACTTCCTGGGAGGCTTTCATCATATATAACTAAACTAGGAGTAGAGGAATGACAGATAAGAAGGATGATATCGTCTTGTCAATACGCGGCATGTGCAAATCCTTTGGCAGGAACCGGGTCCTGGATCACATCAGCCTGAACCTGCGGCGCGGGACGGTCATGGGGCTCATGGGAGAGAACGGCGCCGGGAAGTCCACGATGATGAAGTGTCTGTTCGGCACGTATCAGAAGGACGAGGGGACGATTTTCCTCGACGGCAGAGAGGTGAGCTTCTCCGGCCCGAAGGACGCGCTGGAGAACGGGATCGCGATGGTGCACCAGGAGCTGAACCAGTGTCTCGAGCGAAACGTGATCGACAATTTGTTCCTGGGGCGCTACCCGGTCAACTCGATGGGCGTGATTGATGAGAACCGAATGAAAAAAGAAGCGTCCGAGCTTTTCCGGAAGCTCGGGATGACCGTGAATCTCACGCAGCCGATGCGGAACATGTCGGTGTCCCAGCGGCAAATGTGTGAGATCGCGAAGGCAATTTCTTACAATGCGAAGGTGATTGTCCTGGATGAGCCGACCTCCTCGCTGACGGTGCAGGAGGTGGCGAAGCTCTTTGAGATGATGCGGATGCTGAAGAACCAGGGGATTTCCCTGATCTATATCTCGCATAAGATGGATGAGGTCTTTGAGATTTGCGACGAGATCTCGGTCCTGCGGGACGGCAACCTCGTGATGACGAAGGAGACGAAGGACACCGACATGAACGAGCTGATCGCCGCGATGGTGGGGCGCTCCCTCGAGAACCGGTTCCCGACGGTGGACAATGTGCCGGGGGACGTGATCCTGTCCATCCAGCACCTGTCGACGAAGTTCGAGCCGCACCTGCAGGATATCTCCTTTGACGTGCGGGAGGGCGAGATTTTCGGCCTGTACGGGCTGGTGGGCGCCGGCCGGACGGAGCTTCTCGAGACGATTTTCGGCGTTCGGACGCGGGCTGCCGGGCGCGTGTACTGCAACGGCCGCCTGATGAATTTCGGCAGCGCGAAGGAAGCGATGGAGCACGGCTTCGCCATGATCACGGAGGAGCGCAAGGCCAACGGCCTGTTCCTGAAGGGAGATCTGACGTTCAACACGACGATTGCGAACCTGCAGCAGTACAAGGCGAAGGTAGCGCTCTCGGACGCGAAGATGACGAAGGCGACGGCAAATGAGATCAAGATCATGCACACGAAGTGCATGGGACCGGACGACATGATCTCAAACCTCTCCGGAGGCAACCAGCAGAAGGTCATTTTCGGAAAATGGCTGGAGCGTGAGCCGCAGATCTTCATGATGGATGAGCCGACAAGAGGCATCGATGTCGGCGCGAAGTACGAGATCTATGAGCTGATCATCAAGATGGCGAAGGAGGGCAAGACGATCCTCGTCGTGTCGTCCGAGATGCCGGAGATTCTGGGAATCACGAACCGCATCGGCGTCATGTCAAACGGACATCTCTCCGGGATCGTGAACACAAAGGAAACCAACCAGGAGGAGCTCCTGAGGCTCAGTGCAAAATACCTATAATGAAGGAGATTAATAGAGATGGCGAACGGAAACAGTACGATTCTTACGTCCGAGCAGGAGGAGAAGCTGCGTAAGCCGATCGACGAGCACATCGGCGCGATCCAGCAGAGAATTGACGCTCTGCGGGCAGACGGTACGAACAGGGTGATCTCCATCCAGAACCAGATCGAACGGATCAAGAGAGAGCGCAGCTACACAAAGGAGGAGAAAGACAGGCGGATCGCCCAGGAACGCGCGGCGCTTGAGAAGGCAAAAGCGGTAGAGGCAAAGAATCAGGGCGAGGTGTCCAGACTGATTGCGGAGGCGGAGGCCTATCTGAAGGCGCACTACGACCGGGAATACTATCAGCCGGTCAGGGAGAGCTGCAAGCGGGAAAAGGTGCTCGCACAGGAAAAATACCACAGACGTGTGGCGGAGCTGGAGAAGCAGCACCAGGAGATTGTCGCGAAGCTTTCCGACCACCAGGAGATCAAGGACGAAAAGTATGTCCACAAAAACAGGCTCTTTGACGCGAAGATGGAGCTCGAGAAGGAGCTGCAGGAGATCAAGGACAGAAGACATGCGGCCTACACCTACCGGTATCATCTGATTGATATGCTGCGCATGTCGAAGTTCACGTTTGCGGAGTCCCGGCTTCAGAAGCTGGAAAACTACCGCTACACCTTCAACCGCAGAGAATTTCTGCTGCGGAACGGCCTCTACATTGTAATCATTCTGATTTTTATCTTGCTGTGCATCATCACGCCGATCCTGAAAAACATGCCGCTGCTGACCTACAATAACGTGCTCAATATTCTGCAGCAGGCATCGCCGCGCATCTTCCTCGCGCTCGGCGTGGCAGGTCTGATCCTCCTGACAGGAACAGACCTCTCAATCGGCCGCATGGTCGGCATGGGCATGACGACGGCGACGATCGTGATGCATCAGGGTGTGAACACCGGCGCGGTCTTCGGACATGTGTTTGACTTTACCGGCATTCCGGTGCCGCTGCGCGTGGTGCTGGCGCTTCTGGCCTGCATCTGCCTGTGCACCTGCTTTACGTCGATCGCGGGCTTCTTTACGGCCAAGTTCAAGATGCACCCCTTCATCTCGACGATGGCGAACATGCTGATGATTTTCGGTATCGTCACATACGCGACCAAGGGTGTCTCCTTCGGCGCGATCGAGTCCTCGATCCCGAAGATGATCATCCCGAAGATCAACGGCTTCCCGACGATCATTTTCTGGGCCGTCGCGGCGATCGCGATCGTGTGGTTCATCTGGAACAAGACCACCTTCGGCAAATACCTGTACGCGGTCGGCGGAAACTCTGAGGCGGCAGCCGTCTCCGGCATCTCCGTGTTCCGCGTCACGATGGGTGCCTTCATGCTGGCGGGCGTCCTCTACGGCTTCGGCTCCTGGCTCGAGTGCGCCCGCATGGTCGGTTCCGGCTCCGCAGCCTACGGACAGGGCTGGGATATGGACGCCATCGCGGCCTGCGTCGTGGGCGGCGTATCCTTCACCGGCGGCATCGGCAAGATCTCAGGCGTGGTAGTCGGCGTGCTCATCTTCACCGCCCTCACCTACTCCCTGACGATCCTCGGCATCGACACCAATCTGCAGTTCGTATTCGAGGGCATCATCATCCTCGCGGCCGTCACACTCGACTGCCTGAAGTACGTGCAGAAGAAGTAGGGAAATTCTAAAATAAAAGGTAAGACAGGCACAGAATCGGACAGCCGTCCGCGGCATCCGTTTCTGTGCCTGCTTCGCGTCCTGTTATCAGGAAATCCCCCGCCCTCCGTTTACATTCCCACCCGAACTTGCTATAATACCCTCAGTTCACCCCACACCCCAAAGGAGGTCCCCCTATGGAACGATACACGGTACTCTTGGTAGACGACGAGGAGGAAGTCATCCGCGTCATCCTGCGGAAAATCGACTGGGAGGCCCTGGGCTTCTCCGTGATCGGTTACGCGAACAACGGCGTCAAGGCCCTGGAAATCCTGGAGGAGGTGCAGCCGGATGTGGTGGTGACCGACATCCGGATGCCCTACATGGACGGCATGGAGCTGGCGCAGCGCATCAGGAAGGAATACCCGGCGACCAAGGTCCTGTTCTTCACCGGGTTCGACGAGTTCGAGTACGCGAAGGAGGCCGTCCACCTGGAGGCGGAGGAGTACATCCTCAAGCCGGCCAATTCCGCGGAGCTCACGGAGGTGTTCGCCCGCCTGAAGGAGAAGCTCGACCAGGAGATCAGCGAGAAGCAGAACGTGGAAGTCCTGCAGAACTACTACCTGGAGTCGCTGCCGTTCTTGCAGGCAAACTTCTACTCCACCCTGATCGAGGGGCGGATTCAGGAGGAAAAGCTGCCGAAATACCTCTCCGACTACCAGATCTCGCTCGAGGGGCCGTTTTTCTGCTGCCTGGTCATCCACACGTCGTCGCGCGGCCTGCAGGAGACGATCAACCCGCTGCTGCTGTTTGCGTCCGTGCAGCGCCAGGCCCAGGAGCGGCTGGCCGAAAAGTGGAGGGCGCGGTTTTTCTCGTACCTGGGGAATACCGTCATGCTCGCCCAGCTTGACCGGGAGAGCGAGGTGGCCGCGCTGACGGATGAGTGCGACCGGTTCTGCAGGTACGTGCACCGGATCCACGGGGCGGTCGTCACCGTCGGGATCGGGCAGGTGTGCAGGAATATCCTGGATCTCGCCGCGTCCTACGGCAACGCGAGGGAGGCGGTGTCCTACCGGATCCTCTACGGCGCCTCGCGCGCGATCAACATCAAGGAGATCGCGCCCAGGGAGACGAGGACGGCCGCGCTGGAGTATGAGTCTGAGCTGTCGAGACTGTTCAAAATGATCCGCGTGGGCGAGGCGGCGGACATGGAGAGAGCGGTCGACGCGTACCTTGGCCGGAGCATTGCCTCCGCAACCTCGCTGCAGCAGCACCGCGTCGCGGTGATGGAGCTGGTGGGCGCGCTGTTCCGCTTCTCATCGAACAACGACATCCCGGCGGGCAGGTATTTCGGGGATGTCAAGGAGCTCTACAACGGGCTGCTGGAGCTTGAGACGGACGAGCTTCGCAGATGGCTCCTGGAGCTGAGCATCTCGTTCCACAATGAGCTGACGAGCGCCCGCAGCAGGTCGTCGCAGTCGTTCGTCGCGAAGGCGAAGGCGTACGTGCGCAGCCACTACGCGGACGAGAGTCTGTCGCTGGATACGGTCTGCGGGGAGCTCGGGCTCTCCAACTCGTACTTTTCCACCATCTTCAAGAAGGAGACCGGGACCTCGTTTGTGGGCTATCTGACGGACTACCGCATGGAGCAGGCGTCGCGCCTGCTGGTGGAGACGAACGACAAGAACTATATTATCGCAAAGAGCGTGGGGTACGCCGATCCGAACTATTTCAGCTACGTGTTCAAGCGGCGGTATGGCATGTCCCCCTTGAAGTACAGGACGGAGCATGAGAAGAGTGAAGCATAGGATTGTCAGTCGTATCAGAAAAATAGAGCCAAGGGGCCTGCAGTCCACCATCATGATCGCGTTTTCGCTGGTGTCGTTCTTCATCATGCTGGTGCTGGGGATCGTCCTGTACCTCCGGTTCTCGACGCTTGCGCGGGAGGAGACGATACGGAGCACGCAGAAGGTGATGGAGCAGGCGGGAGAAAATCTCGAAGATTATCTTGTGGGCATGCGCAGAATCTCGGATGCGATCTACTACAATGTCATCAAGGAGAGCGATTTTGCGAACCAGGATCTCGCCGTGCAGCGGGGGATGAACCTGCTGTACGAGGCCAACCGGGACAATCTGCGGACGATCGCCGTCTACAATCACTACGGGAGTTTGATGGCGGCGGAGCCGGTGGCGCTCCAGAAGGAGGACCCGAATGTGTCGCGCCAGGACTGGTTCGTGCGGGCGATGGGGGAGATGGAGAACATGCATTTCTCCACGCCTCACATTCAGAACCTGTTTGACGACTCGAGCTTCCGCTATTACTGGGTGATCTCCCTGAGCCGGGCGATCGAGATCACGGTGAACGGGGTCCCGCAGCCCGGCGTGCTGCTGGTGGACATGGACTATTCGAGCGTCTCCCGCGTGATGAAGCAGATCAACACGCAGAATAACGGGCAGTACTACTACCTGTGCGATCGCAACGGGGAGATCATCTACCACCCGCGGCAGATCCAGATCAACCGCGGCCTGGCGCGGGAGAACAGCGTCACCGCGGCGAAGCACAAGGAAGGGATCTACGAGGACTCCTTCAACGGAGCGCGGCGGAAGCTGGTGGTGAACAACATCAGCTACACCGGCTGGCGGCTCGTCGGGGTGATCCCCTACACGGCGTTCACGCGCGGGATGATCAATATCCGCTACTTTATCGGGATCATTATGCTTCTGATGGCGATGATGCTCTCCGTGGTCAACCGCGTCGTCGCGGTCCGGATTTCGAGGCCGATCATGCGGCTGAACGACTCCGTCATGGAGTATGAGGCGGGGGAGAAGCCGGAGATCTATATCGGCGGCTCGATCGAGATCCGGCACCTCGGCTACTCGATCCAGAAATCGTATGAGCAGATTGACATGCTGATGCGGAAGATCGTCCAGGAGCAGACGGAGCGCAGAAAGAGTGAGCTGGACGCGCTGCAGAGCCAGATCAACCCGCACTTCCTGTACAACACGCTGGACTCGATCACCTGGATGATCGAGGGGGAGCGCAACGAGGAGGCCGCGTTTATGATCTCGCAGCTCGCGAAGCTGTTCCGGATCAGCCTGTCGAAGGGGCGGACGGTCATCAGCGTGAAGGAGGAGCTGCAGCACGCCGAGAGCTACATGAACATCCAGAAGGTGCGCTACAGGGATGCATTTGCCGTGACGTTTGACGTGGAGCCGGAGATCGAATCGTTCTGCACCGTGAAGCTTGTGCTGCAGCCGCTTCTGGAAAATGCGATCAACTACGGCGTGTGCGGCATGGAGGACTGCGGCGAGATCCGGGTGACGGGAAGACGGCAGGACGGAAGGGTCGTCCTCTCGGTGGAGGACAACGGCATGGGAATGTCCGAGGAGGAGGTAAGGCTCCTCCTGACAGACGACAAGCGCGTCCACAAGCGCGGGTCGGGCGTGGGCCTCGTCAATGTCAACAACCGCATCAGGCTCCTGTTCGGGGAATCGTACGGGCTGGAGATTGCGAGCGAGCCGGATGAGGGGACGCGCGTCTCGGTCTGCATTCCGGCGGTGGCGTACACGGAGGAGAACAGAGAGAGGCTGGAGCAGGGCCACAGGTACTACGATGAACAGTAAGAAGACATTTATTTTAATCGAGTTGACGCTGGCGGCGCTGCTTGCGCTGCTGGTTTCGTTCATGCTGAAGGAGAAAAGCGGGAAGGAACGGCAGAGAGTGTCCGTCATTGTCCGGAATTCGGAGGATGACCAGTGGACCTCTTTTAAGTACGGGCTGCGCATGGCGGCGGAGGACGAGGAAGTGGAGGCGTACGTGGTCAGCACGGCGGCGGAACTGTCCGCGGCGGAGGTGGAGCAGCTGGCGGCGCAGGAGGCGCAGAACGGAGCCGAAGCGCTGCTGGTGCAGCCGGTCGCGGGGGTCACGGCGGAGGCGCTGCAGAAAAGGACGAAGATTCCGGTCCTGCTCGTCGGCGGCGACCGGTCCCGGGAGACGGAGCTCCCGTCCACGGGGCCGGACAACCGCGCGATGGGGCGGGATCTGGCGCGCGCGCTGCTGGAGGATTACGCCGGGAACCTCGACGGAAAGACGCTGGGGCTGGTCTGGACGCGCGGGGAAGCGGAGGCGGCCGAGGCCCGCAGGAGCGGCTTTGAGGAGTTGCTGGCGGAGGAAGGGGCCAAAGGCACGGTGGCGTTTGCCGTCTCCGGGGCGGACGATCTGACGGAGCAGCCGAGGGTGAACATCGTGGTGGCCTTTGACGACGGCAGCCTGATCGCCGCGGGAGCGTGCGCGGCGGCCAACGACCTGCACGGGGCCGTGCTCTACGGGATCGGAAGTTCCGCGCGGGCGGTCTACTACCTCGACACCGGGGCAGCGCGCTGCCTGATCGTGCCGGACGGGTTTCTGATGGGGTATCAGAGTCTGACGGAGGTCGCGGAGAAGGTGCGGAATCCGCTTCGGCAGATGAAGGGCACGGCGGTGCAGCATGTCGTGATGCGCAGGGGGACGCTGTTTACGAAGGAGAATCAGGAGATGCTGTATACGATGAGTCAGTGAGAGTGCGGGGGGGATCTGTGGTTTACCGGACGAGAAGTACACCGGGGCGTCCGCAGGCTCCGGGGCGCTCGTCTACAAGTACTAGGGTCTCAGAAGGCCTGCGTATCTGCCGCGGGCAACTCGCACCATGTGCCGGATGCACATGGTGCTCAGACAGTGCCCGCTAAGAATCCTGCTGGATCGCAGGATCCTTACAGATACTCCGGCCTCCTGAGGCCCAAGTACTTGTAAAGACTCGCTATAGTCGCCTGTGGACGCCCCGGTGTACTTCTCTGACTGTGAATGGCGGATGGGAGATTTGCGGCATTTATAGAGATACTTATAAACGAAATCTTGCGCAGAGTGGCAAAATTTTTGGTTCCGGTTTGTCCGGGTTAGGGAGAGGAGGGAATGGGGATTGAAAAATGACTGGGGAGACATCAGAAAAAACGTGCTGGGGCTGGCAGGGTTCTTTGCGCTGGTCGCGGGTGCGCTGCTTGCCGGCGGGTGTGCGGGGGAGAGGGCGGAGACGGCGGGGAATATCAGGGTTGGGGTGACGTGCTATGACGAGAGCGATACGTTTATCAGTGAGCTGCTGGACTGCTTTCGGGAGGAGTTGGCCGAGGAGGCGGAGGGCAGGGCGGAGATCGCGGTGGCGGTGCGGGATGCGGCGGGATCCCAGCGGGTTCAGGACGACCAGGTCGCGGAGCTGATCGAGGAGGGCTGCCGGATTCTTCTGGTGAATCTGGTGGACCGGGCGGATCCCTCGGAGATCATCGACCTGGCGCGGGAAAGCGATGTGCCGATCATCTTTTTCAACCGGGAGCCGGTTGCGGAGGACATGCTGCAGTGGGACAGGCTGTACTACGTCGGGGCGGATGCCAGGCAGTCCGGCGTCATGCAGGGCGAGCTGGCGGCTGATGTGATCCTCTCTGATCCCGCGATCGACCGCAACAGGGACGGCAGGATCCAGTACGTGGTGCTGGAGGGGGAGCCGGGCCATCAGGACGCGATCATCCGCACGGAGAGCGCCGTGGATACCTTAAAGAGCAGCGGCATCGAGCTGGAGAAGCTGAGCTGGCGGAACGCGAACTGGAACCGGGCGCAGGCGCAGAACCGCATGGCGCAGATGATCGGCCAGTACCGGACACAGATCGAGCTGGTGCTGGCGAACAACGATGACATGGCGCTGGGGGCCGTCGACGCGTACGGCAAGACGAACTACACGGAGGCGAACATCCCGGTGTTTTTCGGCATCGACGGGACGGAGGTAGGGCTGGAGGCTGTGATCGAGGGAACGCTCCGGGCGACGGTGTACAACGACAAGGAGGGCCAGGCAGAGGCGATGGCGAAGCTGGTCCTGGCGCTCGCGACCGGGCAGGGAATGGACGAGCTGGAATTTGAAAAAGAGCAGTATATTTACCTGCCGTACTACAAGGTGACGAGGGAGAACGCGGAGGAGTTTCAGGCGAAAGGAGCAGATTCATGAAGCGGGTGAAATTGATTGTCGCATATGACGGCACGAATTACTGCGGGTGGCAGGTGCAGCCGAACGGCATTACGATCGAGAGTGTCCTGAACCATCACCTCTCGGAGCTGTTGCAGGAGGAGATTCATGTGATCGGCGCGAGCCGCACGGACTCCGGCGTGCATGCGGACGGAAATGTGTGTGTGTTCGACACCGCGGCGCGGATGCCGGCGGGGCGGATCTCCTACGCGATGAACACGCGGCTCCCGGCGGATATCCGGGTCCAGGATTCGTGTGAGGTGCCGCCGGACTTTCACCCGCGGTTCCAGCGGACGGTAAAGACGTACGAGTACCGGATCTGCAACCGGCGGTTTCCGGACCCGATTGCACGGCTGTACTCGCTTTTTTACTATTACGACCTCGACCTGGAAAAAATGCGCGAGGCGGCCTCGTATCTTGTCGGGGAGCACGATTTCACGAGCTTCTGCACGAAAAAGGAGGATGTGACGAACTGCGTCCGCACGATCTACAGCCTCGAGCTGACCAAAAGCGGCGACATCCTCACACTGCGCATCCGCGGCAACGGGTTCCTCTACAACATGGTCCGCATCATCACCGGCACACTGCTGCGCGTGGGCGGCGGGCAGATCGCGCCGGAGGAGATTCCCGCGATCCTGGCGGCCAAAGACCGCTCCCGCGCCGCCGAGACCGCGCCGGCCCACGGCCTGCGGCTCGTGCAGATCGAGTACCCGGATTTTCAGTAGCGTTTCAGACGTTTTCATGTGAGGACAGTGGTTCTAAAAAGGAGTGCGCGGATGTTTGTTTCGCGCCGACCGACAAGAAGCTCCCTGCGGTCAGAAGGGCGGCCGCAGGGAGCTTCGCATGAGTTGTGTTTATACGTGCTGTGCATCGGGGTGCTCGTAGTCCTCGATGTATTTCTGCAGCTTTGGGAAGGCTCCCTTGTAGATCACGGACAGGAGCTTGTCGAGCCTGCGCAGCGCGAGCTGCAGCTGGTCGGAGGTGATCAGGCCGTCGCGCAGGGCGTCCGCGAGCTCATCGAGGTCGACGACGCGCACAAAGCCGTCCGGGTAGATGATCACGTCGGCGAGCAGGTCAGTGAAGACGTACGTCTCCGTCTTCGGGTCGTAGGTATGCGAGATGATGTCGCAGTACCAGCTGATCAGATGGTTGTCGCGGTCGTAGAACTTGCTGACCTTGTAGCCGCGCTCCATGAAGTAGCAGGAATAGCCGTGGTGCAGTGTCTTTTTCGGGTGAATCGTGTTCCATTTCGTGATAATGACTTCCTGGTCCCGGTAGAGAATGATGTCCTGGTCAAGAAGCAGGCATTCGTCCGGGATGATCCTTTTGCGGTATAGCTTCACGTCGCTCATCTGCTGTCCCCCATTATGCATCAGGTATGAGAAAATATGACTGGAAATTACTAAGAGAATAGCAGAAAATACGGGAAAAGTCCAGATTGTTTTGGCAAATATTGAAGGATGCGGGCGGAACTTTTTCTGGACATTCTCTCAGGGATTGTTTTTAACGCATGGTTAAAATTGCAGGCAGCTATTAAACAATCCCTCAATGGCAAGGCGGCAGGCGCGCGGCTATAATTATGGTACAAGCGTCAAAAAGTCATGCGCTTCATGCCTGCATGAAAAGTCATGACTTCGGGACGCGCAAAACACCGAATAATATAAGAAAAACAGGAGGCCGGGATGAGGAACATGAAGGATCAGATCAAGCACTACAGGAAGGCCGCAGGTCTGACGCAGGAGCAGGTGGCCAATTATCTGGGCGTCTCGACGCCGGCGGTGAACAAGTGGGAGCGGGGGAGCTCGTGCCCGGATATCGCGCTGCTCGCGCCGCTGGCGAGGCTGCTGAAGACGGATGTGGACACGCTGCTGTCGTTTCACGAGGAGCTGACGATGCAGGAGATCGACCGCCTGGTGCGGGAGGTGCAGACACTGGTGAAGCGGGAAGGGCTGGAGGCCGGGTACGCCAGGAGCCAGGAGCTGGTGCTGGAGCATCCGTGCTGCGATCTGCTGATCGTGTGTCTGGCGCAGATACTGGATGTGGAGATCAGCATGGAGCCCGGAACCGTGGCGATCCGGGAGCGGAGAGGGAAGGAAACGGCGAAGGGCCGGAAGGATACACGGTCGGAAGCAGAGTCTGAGATGCAGGAAGGCAGCCAGAAGGATATACAGCCAGAAGCGGAGTCTGAAATGCAGGAAGGCAGTCAGAAGGATATACAGCCAGAAGCAGAGTTCGAGATGCAGAAGTGTGAGTGGGAGAACGCACAGTCAGAAACAGAGCCCGTGATGCCGAAGTGCGAGCGGGAGGATGTACAGCCAGAAACAAAATTTGGAATGCAGAGGTGCAGCCGGAAGAATATACAGAATGAGACAGAGCCGGGTTCGCAGAAGAGCGACCGGGAAGACATACAGGCCGACCGGATAGCGGAAATCTCCGCGAAGGTCCTGCAGTGGTACAAGCTGGTGGCGGACGGCAAGGATGCGCACAGCGCGGAGCTGGCGAAGGTGAATCTGGTGACGCACTGCCGCAGGGCGGGCGACTACGAGGGGGCACAGCGGCTGCTGGATGAGGTTCCGCTCCACGGTCTGGACAAGCGCCCGCTGCAGGCGGCTCTGTACATGGAGCAGGGGAAGACGGAGGAGGCCTGCAAGGTGTACGAGGGCGTGATCCTGGAGAGCGGGACGCAGATCACAAGCGCCCTGCAGCTGCTGATCGAGAACAAGCTGCGCACGGGCCGGCGGGAGGAAGCGGAGGAGCTCGCGAAACTGCACGGGGAGCTGGCGGACCTGCTGGAGCTCGGCGCGTACATCAAAAATGCCCCGGAATATTTTCTCGGCGTCAGCACACAGGACAAGGACCGCACGCTCTGCGCACTCCGGGCGATGTTTGAGAACATCCTGTCACTGGCTGCGAGGTCGAACAAGGAGACAAAGCTGTATCCGCACCTGAAGGGCTCCGACCCGAGCCGCAGCCCGGAGATCGCCGGATCCATCCGCGCGATGATGCTCCGCGGACTGGAGCAGGATGAGGAGCTTGCATTCCTGCGCGGCGACCTGCGCTTTCAACATTTCCTGGAGCTGGTGAGACGCAGTGGGGCATGATCTGCTTCGCTGGTATCGCGTTCGATAAAAACTGTACCAATCATGCAGAATGCTTTTTCGAGTGTGCAGGTCAAAAACGCAGGCGCAGCGGGCTACGCTGAGTATTACGAGTATGCAGGCGGGGGGAGTCAGAGCTGGCGAGGGGATAGAGTCATGGCATCAGATAACAGCAAATTTTAGAAAAAAGGTGCCAGAATCACAGAAAAGATGGTATGATAGAGGAGAGAACGCAGCTTGGGCTGCTGTGTCAAAGACTATTATAGCGGAGGATAAGACTATGATTCAGGAGAGCATTGTGAAACTGGTACAATATGCACTCGAGACCGGGCTGATCGAACAGGCCGACGTCCGGTACACGGCAAACCGTCTGCTCGAGCTGTTGCGGCTGGACGCGCTGGAGGAAGAGGCGGAGGCGGCGATGGCGTCCTATCAGCCGGGTGATTGCGCCGGGATCGTCGGCGAGCTCGAGGGGATCCTCGGCGGGATCTGCGACTATGCGTACGAGAACGGAATCCTCGAGGAGAACACCGTCGGCTACCGCGATCTGTTTGACACGAAGGTGATGGCGCTGCTCGTGGACCGGCCGTCGAACATGATCCGGAAATTCCAGGCGCTCTACGAGGAGAGCCCGCAGAAGGCGACGGATTTCTACTACAAATTTTCACAGGATACCGATTACATCCGCCGTTACCGCATCGCGCGCGACCGCAAGTGGATCGCCCCGACGGAGTACGGCGATCTCGACATCACGATCAACCTGTCGAAGCCGGAGAAGGATCCCAAGGCGATCGCGGCGGCGAAGCTCGCGAAGCAGACCTCCTACCCGAAGTGCCTGCTCTGCTGCGAGAATGAGGGCTACGCAGGCCGCCTGAACCACCCGGCGCGCGGCAACCACCGCATCATTCCGGTGACGATCAATGACAGCCCGTGGTTCTTCCAGTACTCGCCGTACGTGTACTACAACGAGCACTGCATCGTCTTCAACTCGAAGCATGTGCCGATGAAGATCGAGCGCGCGACGTTTGCGAAGCTGCTCGACTTCGTGTCGCAGTTCCCGCACTACTTTGTCGGCTCGAATGCGGATCTGCCGATCGTGGGCGGGTCGATCCTCAGCCACGATCACTTCCAGGGCGGTCACTATGAGTTCGCGATGGCGAAGGCGCCGATCGAGCGGACGGTCACCTTCGCGGGCTATGAGGATGTGGAGGCCGGCATCGTGAAGTGGCCGATGTCCGTGATCCGGATCCGCCATGCGGATGCGGCGCGGCTCGTGGATCTGGCAGACCGGATTCTGCTCGCATGGCGCGGCTACACGGACGAGGCAGCCTTTATCTTCGCGGAGACGGACGGCGAGCCGCACAACACGATCACTCCGATCGCGCGCAAGCGCGGCGATAAGTACGAGCTCGACCTCGTGCTGCGCAACAACATCACGACCGAGGAGCACCCGCTGGGCGTCTACCACCCGCACGCAGAGCTGCACCACATCAAGAAGGAGAACATCGGCCTGATCGAGGTCATGGGCCTCGCGGTGCTGCCGGCGCGGCTGAAGGACGAGCTGGAGCATCTCGAGACGGCGATGGTCGAGGGCCGCGACATCCGCGGCGACGAGGAGCTCGCAAAGCACGCGGACTGGGTCGATGAGCTGAAGGAGAAGTACGGAAGCTTCGAGCCGGAGACGATCGGCAAGATCATCGAGGATGAGGTCGGCATCGTGTTCATGAAGGTGCTCGAGCACGCCGGCGTCTACAAGCGCACCTCGGAGGGCGCGGCCGCATTTGCGCGGTTTATCGAGAGCGTGAAATAGAAAACCGTAGGGAAAGCCCCGCAGTTTGGGGCACCCTCTTTCCAAATACCCGGACAGCCCTTCCTGGACTTCGTATCAGGAAGGGCTGTCTGATTCTGACTCTTTGAGGTTTGGCTCTTTCAGGTGAATGTAATCGCTGTTCTTGTACTGCTTCGGCGAGATGCCGACGGTCTTCTTGAAAATGCGGGAAAAGTAATACTGGTCGGAGTAGCCCAGCTGCTGGGCGATCTCGTAGATGTGAAGGTCCGTGGAGCGCAGCAGACTGCAGGCCCGCGTCATTTTCAGGTTGATAAAAAAATCCATCGGCGCGTGCTGGGTGTGCTTCTGAAAAATCGCGTTCAGGTAGCTCCTGGAGAGGTCAAATTCGTCGCTGATCTGGTCGAGCGTCAGGTTCTCATCCAGGTGGGCGTACATATAGCGGATGACGCTGGTGATGCGCTTGTTCTGGCCGAGATCCGCGTTCTTTTTCTCGCGGTGGTACGTCTCCGCGAGGATCAGCGAGAGTACCTGGGAGATGTAGATAAAGTTGCCGAGCGTGTAGGTGCCCTCGAGCACGCGGAACAACAGCCCGAAGAGGAACATCATGCGGTTGGAGGCGTTTTCGGACACAAAGGGAACAACGGCACACTCTTCGAGGGGGAAGTACTGCGTGTCTTCGCCCTTTACGTGTACCCAAAGGATGCTCCACGGGTCAGACTCATCCGCGAAATACAGATGGCCTGCGAACCGCGGGATGCAGAACGCTTCGTTTTTGTGCAGCGTGTAGGATTTTCCCCGGACGACGATCGTCCCGGTGCCGTCGACACAGTAAAAAAAGATGTACTCCTCGGTGCCGTCCTTTCTCTCGCGGCGATGATACCGTGCCTGGGGGAAGTAACCCACATCCGTCAGATAGAGCCGCCGCACCTGTGGGTGGCGGACATATGGCTGAAAGGCCTCGGTCGGGAGGACGATCATCTGCTCTCCCTTGAAGCCGTCTCTTTTCCAGGTAATCAGTTCTTCCATGCGGTGAGTATAGCATGTCAGTGGAAAATTGTCCATGATTATTTATGATATGACATTTTGCGCGGTCGTGTTTCATGGTAAACTACAGCTAGATCTCAAAACGGAAAAGGGGGAAAAGAGATGAAGGTATATTCACTGGAAGGAACGTGGAGTGTGAAACTGCAGGACGGGAGCTGCCATGCGATGCGGCTGCCGGGCACGCTGGATGAGAACGGGATTGGGTACCGGGATACGGGCAGCAACCAGTGGCACCCGGCGGAGGGGCTCGGGGACGCGGGCGAAGCGTTTGACGCGGATGCGCCGATCGCGACCCGCTACACGAGAAAGTATACGTACGAGGGGCCGGCGTACATGACGCGGCGGGTCACATGGCAGAGCGCGCCGGGCAAGCGCGTATTTCTGGAGGCGGAGCGCGCGCGGGTGCTCGGGCTTCGGATCGACGGCCGGGAGGTGGCCGACTTCGTGCCGCCGTCGATCAGCACGCCGCATATCTTTGAGGTGACAGGGCTGCTCGGCGGGGACAGCGAGGTGACGCTGATCTCGGACAACAGCTATCCGGGGCTTCCGCATGACGCGATTGTGTTCTCCTCGGCCGCGACGGACGAGACGCAGACGAACTGGAACGGGGTGCTCGGCTACGTGCGGCTGCGCGAGGAGGAGCCGGTCTTTCTGCACGCGGTGCGCGTCTACCCGAAGGGCGGGACGCTGACGGTGAAGGCGGAGATCTCCGCGGACCGGGCGTACGAGGGCACGCTTGCGGTGTGCTCGGAGGCGCTGGCAGGGCTCGCGTCGGTGCGCGTTGCGCTGCAGCCGGGGATGACGGAGGTGACGCTGGAGGGGTTGGCCCTTAGGGACGATGTGAGGCGCTGGGACGAGTACGAGGGGAACCTGTACGAGCTCACCGCATCTCTGGAGAACTATGGCGGGAAGACGGTGCGCTTCGGGGTGCGCGACTTCGGCGACAACGGAAGCGGCAGGCTGGCCGTCAACGGCAGGACGATCTTTCTGCGCAGCGAGGCGAACTGTGCGGAATTTCCGGAGGAAGGACATCCGCCGATGAGCACGGAGGAGTGGCGGGTCATTCTCTCGCTGTACAAATCCTACGGGATCAACTGCATGCGGTTCCACTCCCACTGCCCGCCGGAGGCGGCGTTTGACGCGGCGGATGAGCTGGGGATGCTGATGCAGCCGGAGCTGTCGCACTGGAACCCGCGGACGGCGTTCGAGGATGACGAGAGCTACCGCTATTTCCGGACGGAGCTGGAGGCGATCGTGCGCGCGCTGGCGAACCATCCGTCCTTTGTGATGCTGACGTTTGGAAACGAGCTGTGCAACCATGAGCTGGGGCTGGCGAGAATGCATGAGCTGCTGGATCTGGCGCATGAGCTGGACGCGACGAGGCTGTACGCGAACGCGTCGAACGGCTTTTACGGCAGGGCGGGCTGCGATGCGCCGAGCGACTTCTACACGTCGCAGAAATATGATTCCTGGGATCTGCGCGGCACGTTCGCGGCGATGGAGGGCGACAACGGGATCCAAGGCTACATCAATCAGCGCTATCCGAGCGCGGTGACGAACTACGACGCATCGATGGCGGAGCTGCGCAAAACGTACAAAAAGCCGGTGTTCAGCTTCGAGGTGGGCCAGTTTGAGGTGCTGCCCGACTTTGAGGAGCTCGCCGACTTCCACGGCGTGTCGCTGCCGGTGAACCTGGAGCTGATCCGGGAGAAGGCCGGGCGGCTGGGCCTTCTGGGAGAGTGGAAGCGCTACGTCGAGGCGACGGGAGAGCTGTCCAGAATCGGCTACCGCGAGGAGATCGAGGCGGCCATGCGGACGAAGGAGCTCTCCGGCATCTCGCTTCTGGGACTGCAGGATTTCCCGGGACAGGGGACGGCCCTGGTGGGAATGATCAATTCGCATATGAAGGCGAAGCCGTACGCGTTCGCCCAGCCGGAGAAGTTCCGCCGGTTCTTCCGCAGCGAGCTGGCGCTGGTCGGCCTGCCGCGGTATACGTATGAGGCGGGAGAGACGCTGACGGCCGAGGTGACGGTGGCGAACTACGGGAAGCAGGAGATCTGCGCGCCGGTGCGCTGGACACTCTGGCAGGACGGCGAGGCCGTGCAGGAAGGAGTGCTGGCGGGCGGCGAGACAGTTGTACAGAGCAAGGAGCTGCAGGCAGATGAGACGGGAGTACAGAGCGGAGGATCGGCGGAGGTCGTCTGCCCGGCCGGGACGCTCACGAAGGTCGGAACGCTCGAGCTGCCGTTGGATTTCGTGCAGGAAAATGCAAGGTTTGATCTCGAGGTGCGCGTAGGAATTGCGGAAAATACGTACCCGCTGTGGGTCTACCGGAAGGCGGAGCCCGTCTGCCCGGCGAATGTCCATGAGACGGCTGTTCTGGACGAGACGGCGCTTGGCGTGCTCGCGGGTGGGGGCTGTGTCTACCTGACGCCGCCGTCGGACGCGGAGCATCTGCCGTCCTCGATCCGGGCGCAGTTCACGACGGACTTCTGGTCGGTCGGCACCTTCGCGGCGCAGGAGGGCGGCATGGGCCAGCTGATCGACGAGCGCCACCCGATCTTTGCGGCGTTCCCGACCGAGTTCCACACGAACTGGCAGTGGTGGCCGATGGCGGTGCAGCGCGCAGTGATCCTGCCGCGGCCGATGAAGGCGATCGTCACGGAGATGGACAGCTACGCGTACATGCGTCCGATGGCGCAGCTTCTGGAGTGCCGCTGCAACGGCGGCAGACTGCTGCTCTCGTCGATGGGCCTGCAGGATCTGCAGCAGTACCCGGAGGCGCGCGCGCTGCTTCGCGCGATCTATGGCTATCTGGTATCGGATGTCTTTGCGCCGGAGCAGGAACTGACCGTGGACGAGGTGCGCGGGCTCGTGCACTGACGATGGAAATATAAAGAAGCAGGCCTGTGCGCTGACGGCGGATAAATAGGAATAGGAGGAACAGTGATGGGCGAAGTGAGGATATGGGAGGAGCAGGTGACGATTCCCACATACGAGGTCGGGGAGCCGGACAGGAACCCGATGTTTCTGGAGAAGCGGGTCTATCAGGGGAGCTCAGGAAAAGTGTATCCGTACCCGACCACGGAAAAGATCAGCAGAGAGAAGAAGGACAAGGTCTGGAACGCGGTGTACCTGGAGAACGAGTATCTGAAGATCATGGTGCTGCCCGCGCTGGGCGGGCGCATCCAGAGGGCGTACGACAAGACAAACGGCTATGACTTTGTCTACTACAACCATGTGATCAAGCCGGCGCTGGTGGGACTGGCGGGGCCGTGGATCTCCGGTGGGATCGAGTTCAACTGGCCGCAGCACCACCGCCCGACGACGTACATGCCGGTGGACCATCTGATCCGCGAGAATGAGGACGGCAGCAAGACGCTGCTGGTCCACGATGTGGATCAGATGTACGGGACGAAGGGGATCGCCGCGTTCACGCTCTATCCCGGAAAGGCCTACCTGGAGGTGCGCGGCCAGCTCTACAACCGGACCGCGCTGCCGCAGACCTTCCTGTGGTGGGCGAACCCGGCGGTTCCGGTCAACGATCACACGCAGTCGATCTTTCCGCCGGACGTGCACAACGTCTACGACCACGGCAAGCGCGCGGTGTCGCGGTTCCCGATCGCGAAGGGCGTGTACTACAAGCACGATTACAGCGAGGGCGTGGACATTTCGCGCTACAAAAACATCCCGGTGCCGACCTCCTACATGGCGGAGACGTCAAAATATGACTTCGTCGGCGGGTACGACTACCAGAAGGAGGCCGGGCTTCTGCATGTGGCGGACCACCACTTCTCGCCGGGAAAGAAGCAGTGGACCTGGGGCTGCGGCGAGTTCGGAAAGGCGTGGGACCGGAATCTGACGGACGAGGACGGGCCGTACATCGAGCTGATGACCGGCGTGTACACGGAGAACCAGCCGGACTTCACCTGGCTGAAGCCGTTTGAGGAGAAGACGTTCCGGCAGTATTTTATGCCGTACAAGAAGGTCGGACAGGTGAAAAATGCGACGATTCACGCGGCGCTGAATGTGGAGGTGGCAGAGGGACATATCCACGTGACGGTCTACGCGACGGAAAAATACGCGTGCGGGGAGATCGTCGTCAGAAAGCAGGGGGAGGAGATCGCGCGCGAGCGGGCGGTGCTCTCCCCGGTGGACATCTACGAGCGGACCATCGAGGCGCAGGCGAGGCCGGAGGAGGTCTGCGTGTCGGTGTACGGGGACGGGAAGCTGCTCGTCCGCTACCAGGCGGAGAAGGAGCGGCTCCCCAAGCTGGCCGAACCTGCCGAGGCCGCGCTGGAGCCGGAGCAGATCCGGACGAACGAGGAGCTGCTTCTGACCGGTCAGCACATCGAGCAGCACCGCCATGCCACGTACCTGCCGGACCCCTATTATCTGGAGGGACTGAAGCGGGATGGCGGAGATATCAGGCTGAACAATGCGTACGGACTGCTCCTCCTGAGAAGAGGGGATTTCGAGACGGCCGAGAAGCACTTCCGCGCGGCGATTGACCGCATGACGTGGAGAAGCCCGAATCCGTACAACAGTGAGGCGTACTACAATCTCGGGCTCGCGCTGTTTTATCAGGGCAGGAAGGACGAGGCGTACGACGCGTTCTACAAGGCGACCTGGAGCAATGAGCAGCAGGAGATGTCCTTCTACTATCTGGCCGTGATCGCCGCGGCGGACGCAAGGTATGAGGAGGCGTTGGAGCTGGCCGAGAAGGGACTCGTGAAGAATGCGCACAACGTCAAGGCGAGAGGGCTGCGGGCGCTGCTGCTTCGCAGGCTCGGCAGGCAGGAGGAGGCGTTTGCGTGGATCGAGGAGAATCTCGCGCTGGACCCGTTCGACTATGTGTCGCGGTATGAGCTGGAGCAGATAGCAAATCTACCTGGCAGCCAGATCGCAGAGCAGGTGGTAAATCCGCTTGGCAGTCAGATTGCAGAGCAGATGGCAACTCCGCTCGACAGCCGGAACGCAGAGCGGACAGCAATGCTGCTTGAAGAACAGGCCGGCGAATCCGAGATGCTGCAGAGTGGCAGCCGGACCGGAAGACAGGCTGCCGAAGAAGCGAGATCCGAGCGGCGGCGCCTCATGCGCGGGTTCCACGAGAGCTATCTGCAGACCGCGAGGGATTACGCGGAGATGGGAGCGTACGAGGAGGCCTGCGCGGTGCTTGCGGAGTATGGGCAGGGGAATCCGATGATCCTCTACTATCTGGGCTACTACCTCAGACTGGCGGGGAAGCCCGAGGAGGGCGCTGCGGCGCACCGCCTGGCAGAGCGGCAGAGCCCGTACTGCTGCTTCCCGAACAAGCTGGAGGACATCGCGGTGCTGCAGGATGCGATCTCCTGCAACCCGCAGGGTGCGAAGGCGTACTACTACCTGGGCAATCTCTACTACGACAAGCTGCAGTTTGCGAGGGCGGTGAAGCTGTGGGAGACCTCTGTGTCCCTGGACGATTCCTACCCGACGGTCCACAGGAACCTGGCGCTGGCGTGCTACAACAAGCTGGGAGATGTCCGGCGGGCGCGCAAGGAGCTCGAGAAGGCGTTTGCGCTGGACGAGACAGACGTCCGGGTATTTCTGGAGCTGGATCAGCTGTACAAGCGGCTCGGCGTTTCGGCAAAGGAGCGGCTGGAGGGCTACGAGCGCCACAGGGACATCATCGGGGAGCGCGACGACGTGATGCTGGAGTATGTCACGCTCTGCAACCTTGCGGGAGCGCACGAGCGGGCGTACGAGGCGCTGATGTCCCACAGCTTCCGCCCGTGGGAGGGCGCGGAGGGCAGAGTCTGCGCGCAGTACAAGGTCGCGCTCGTCGAGCTGGCGAAGCGGAGGCTGCTGGCGCGGGATTACCGCGGTGCGAAGGAGCTGTTGGAGCGGTCGCTCGCGTACCCGGAGAATCTGGGCGAGGGAAGACTGGAAGGGACGAAGGATAACCATATCTACTACTACCTGGGGGAGGCCGCCGAGGGTCTGGGACAGACCGGGGAGGCTGCCGGGTACTATGAGCGGGCGCAGCTCGGCGAGGATGAGCCGGCCGGAATGCTGTACTACTACGACCAGCCGGCGGACATGATTCTGTACAAGGGACTCGCGTGCCTGAAGACGGGCAGGCGGCGTGCGGCGTACGCGTGCTTCAACAAGCTGATGGACTACGGGGAGCGGCACCTTCGCGACGTGATGAAGCCGGACTTCTTTGCCGTGTCGCTGCCGGACTTCCTGATTTTCGAGGAGGACATGGACCGCAGGAACAGGGCGCACTGCCGTTACCTGATGGGCCTGGCCGCGGTCGGCTTCGGAGAGCTGACGCAGGCGAGGGAGCAGTTCGAGGAGGCGCTTCGCGAGGAGAGCAGTCATCAGAATGCTGTCCTCTATCTGAGACAGGTGCAGACCATGCTGCACAATGACGGGAACGGGTGATCGCCGGGGGTAATTCCGGGATTGGATGCAGTGATTTTGCGGAAATGCAGGGCCGTTTTTTGAATTTATATTGGCAAAATAGCGCAAAATGAGGAAAATAGTCCATCAAAAAGTAGAATGAGGTATTCTGTTCGCGCAGAGTTTGGGCTATACTGGTACATATACAAGTTCGGGCCTGAAACTTGCGGGAAACTGAAAACAATATTCTTGATTTTGCGTGGAGGTATTATAATGAAGAAATTACTGGCGGCACTGGCAGTGGCTGCAATCGCTGCGCTTCCGTTTGGCACGATGGCAGGTGCGGAGGAAGAGGTAACGTTGACGATCTGGGACTGGGATGAGGCGCATCTGACTCACATGACCGAGTGGTATCACGAGAAGCATCCGAATGTAAACTTTGAGACACTGGTGGTCGCTACGGCGGACTACATGCAGAAGCTGCAGAGCGCGGTGGCGAGCGGAAGCGGCGTGCCGGATATCATTCTGAGCGAGCAGGGCTACCGCGGAAAGTCCTTCGATCTGGGCATCATGGAGGATCTGTCCAAGGACCCGTACAATGTCGGACCGGACGAGATGTTTGATTTCGCGTACCAGCTGGGAAGCGGCCCGAACGGCGAGCTCTACGGCGTGGAGCAGCAGATCTGTCCGAGCGGCTTTGCGTACCGCAGGGATCTCGCGAAGGAGTACCTGGGAACCGATGATCCGGCCGAGATCGCAGAGATGATCTCCGACTGGGACAAGCTGTACGACGTGGCGACACAGCTCAAGGAGAAGAGCGGCGGCAGCGTGGCGATTCTCCCGGGCATCTCCCTGTGCAATCAGATTCTGCTCAACCAGAATGTCAGCGATTACATCGACGGGGACAATATTGACCTGACCGGACGCTTTACGCATATGTTTGAGATCCTGACGAAATTCAACCAGGCTGGCCTGCTCGGCAAGCAGGAGGACGGCAGCCCTGCGCTGAGCGCGAGTTACGCGGCGGGCGAGATCCTGTTCTATCCGTGCGCGCCGTGGGCTGTCAAGTGGAACATTGCGACCAACGATCCGGACGGCTCGGGCAACTGGGGACTGACTCAGGCTCCGGACGGCGGATTTACGTACGGCGGCACGTCCGTCAGCATCTACTCCGGCAGCGAGCACAAGGAGGCTGCTTGGGATTACATCAAGGAAGTGTACTGCACCGGCGAGGGCGTTGAGGAGGCATACCGCCAGTTCGGCTTCATGACCGGCTTCAAGGCTCCGTACGAGGATGAAAATTCTTACTTCTTCACAGAGGAAGGACAGTATGATGCGTTCTTCGGAGGCCAGAACCTCGCAGACTACTTCATCAACACGATCGCGATCACGACGCAGGGCCAGGTGCCGTCCAAGCACGAGGCGAACGTGAAATCTGCCCTGTCGAATGTGGCTGCACAGATGGCTGCAGAGCCGGATATGACGCTGGAGGATGCGCTTGAGGCACTGAAAGCGGAGGTGCAGATGCTCATTCCGACAGCGGTACTGTCATAAGGAATCGCCGTGATACTGCGGAACGAAACAGATTCTCCGGCATTTGAGCCGGCTGTTTAGGCGGAGTGTGCCGGGACAGCATTTGCCGTAGAAGGCAGCAGGAGACTGCCGCAAACAGAGAAGCATCCGTCAAGGGGGTTGCGGGGGATGCACCTCGTTTGCGGCAGTCTTGTCTTTTTCCGGAGAGTATTTTTGATGGAGGAGGTATTTACATGCATAAAAAAAGCAAGAGCAGGCTGGGGAGAAAGGCAGGCAAGTGGCCGTATCTGTTCTGTCTTCCGTTCCTTTTGTCGTACTTTCTGTTCAGCTTGTTTCCGATGCTCTACTCCTTTGAGCTGAGTTTTTTTGACTGGAACGGAATCGGGCAGAAGGTATTTGTGGGAATCCGGAACTACGTCACTCTGCTGACGAAGGATCCGCTGTTTCTGAAATCGCTGAAAAACACGGTGATTCTGATGGGCTTTTCGACGCCGATCACCGTGATTCTGGGAATGCTGGTCGCCTACTTCCTGTTTGACATCGGCAGGGGCAGGCGCTTTTATCAGACGGTCAATTTTTTCCCGTACATCACCACGCCGGTGGCAATCGGCTTCATTTTCTCGTATCTGTTCGACTGGCAGTCGGGCTATATCAACAAGCTGCTGGTGGCGGTCGGCGTGTTGGACGAGCCGTACTTCTGGCTGCAGGATGAGATCGCGGCGAAGGTCATCATCGTGATCATGGTGGTCTGGAGATACCTGGGGTACTACATGACCATCTACCTCGCGGCGATGACGGCACTGCCGGGCGAGGTCTACGAGGCGGCTGCCGTGGACGGCGCGGGAAAGTTCACGATTTTCTGCAAGGTGACGGTGCCGATGCTGAAAAATACGACGATGTTTCTGATCGTGACGTCGATTATCGGCGGCCTGCAGATGTTCGAGGAGCCGAAGCTTCTGTTCTCCGGCTGGGCGTCGGTGGGCACCGGGCAGAGCGGAGGGCCGGGGCAGACGGCGCTGACGATGGTGTGGAAGTTCTACAATGACGCATTCAATCTGGATTCGCGTCTGGGCTACGGCTCGGCGATCGCCTACACGCTGTTTGTGATCATCATCGGTTTTTCGCTGATCGGTTTCAAGCTGACGAACAGAAAGGAGGAGAAGCATGAGCGCTAAGACGAAAAAGAGACTGTCCGCAGTGGGAAAACAGATGATCCTGATTGTGATGACCTTTCTCATGTTTTTCCCGCTCTATATTGTGTTTATCATGGGAACGTACTACAGCGAGGATATTTTCAAGGGAATCCCGGTGCTGCCAAGCGACTATCTGTGGGAGAACCTCAAGATGGTCTTCTCGAAAGGGTTTGTCCGCGCGTACATCAATTCAATCGCGGTTTCTGCCGGGTCGGTGGTCATCAGCGTGGTGGTCTCGACGATGATCGGCTTTGCGCTTGCAAAGTACAGCTTCCGCGGGAAAAAGCTGATCCTCGGCTTCGTGCTCGCGGTCATGATGATCCCGGGGCAGATCTCCCTGATCGGCTACATGCTGGAGATGCGCATGGCGGGGCTGAACAACACGCTGCTTCCGCTGATCTTCAACTGGGCGGCACATCCGCTGGGCGCGTTTCTGATGGTGCAGTTCATCAGCGACGGCGTGCCGGATGAGCTTCTGGAGTCGGCGCGCCTGGACGGCTGCTCGGAGCCGGGGCTGTTCTTCAAGATCGTGATCCCGTGCATCCGGCCCGGATTCGTGACGCTCGCGACGATGATTTTCCTGTGGTCGTGGAACAACTACGTGCTGCCGGTCATCATCGTGAACAAGCAGGAGCTGTTCACAATCCCGCTGATGGTAAACAACCTGTCCAACGCGTTCCGAAGCGACTACGGCGCGATCATGTGCGCGCTGTCGCTGTCCATCCTTCCGATGATCGTGATCTTCAGCCTGTGCTCGAAGACGTTCATCAAGGGAATCTCGGCGGGCGCGGTGAAGGGCTGAGTAAAAGGTCGTCAGAGCGACCGGAAAGAGTGAGAATATGGCATTAGAGAAAAAGAGATTAGATAGATGGAGCTTCTGGCTGGGCGGGGACGGAAAACGCCCGGAGACGGCGAGAGAGGTGACGGTGCCGCATACGTGGAACGTAGAGGACGGCACGGAGGAATACTGGGGAATCGGCTGGTACGAGACGGAGGTCGAGATTCCGAAGGAGTGGAAGGAGAAGCGCGTGTTCCTGTACTTCGGTGCAGTGTACCACGAGGCAGAAATCTGGGTCAACGAGGCGCGTGCGGGCGGACACCGCCGCTCCGGGTACACGCCGTTTGAGGTGGAGATCACAGAGTATCTGAGATGCGGGGAGAAGAACCGGATCCGGGTGAGCGCGGACAACCGCTTTGCCGACGAGATGCTGCCGTGCCGCAGGAGCTTCGACTGGGCGAATGACGGAGGGCTGATCCGGCCGGTGGAGCTGAGGGTGACCGGGGCGCAGCGGCTCGCGGACGTCGCGGTGACGGCAGATCCGGTGATCACGGCGGCCGGTGAGCGCCAGGAGGAAGGCTGTGCGGTGTTTGGCGTGCGCGCGGCGATCGACGGGGCAGGGGAAGCGCTTGCCCTGGAGTGGGAGCTGTACCGCGGCTGCGACGGGGAGCGGACTCTGGCGGCGCAGGGGTCCGGGCTGTGCGGCGAAAGAGCGGCCGTGGTGGAAGGCCGGGTGCTGGAAGCGGTCGATTACTGGCACTTTGACCGCCCGCAGCTCTACACGGTGAAGCTGTCCCTTCTGGACGGGGCTGATCTGGCGGACTGCGTGGAGACCGTCGTCGGCTTCCGTAAATTCGAGGTGCGCAGCGGCAGGTTTTATCTGAACGGCGAGCCGGTGCGGCTGGCGGGCACAGAGTGGATGCCGGGCTCAGACCCTGTGTACGGCATGGCGGAGCCGAAGGAGCAGCTGGAGAAGATGCTGCTCTGCCTGAAGGAGTCGAACAGTGTGCTGACCAGATTCCACTGGCAGCAGGACGACTGGGTGTACGACTGGTGCGACCGCCACGGGCTGCTGGTGCAGGAGGAGGTGCCGTTCTGGGGGAAAGATCCGGAGCTGGCCGGCGAGCTTCAGCTTGACATTTTCTGCCAGCAGATGGGAGAGATGGTGCGCGCGCACCGGAACCACCCGTCGATCATCGCCTGGGGAGTCGGAAATGAGCTGGCCGGGCAGGCGCCTGAGACCATTCAGTACATAAAGGACGCGGTGGCGTGGACGCACCGGCTGGACCCTGCGCGCCCGGCGAACTACGTCAGCAACACGATCTTTGAGGGCGCGGAGCTGGACGGGACGACCGACGGGGATATCCTGATGGTGAACGACTACATCGGCACGTGGCACGGGGACCGGGATCAGTGCGGCGAGTGGGACAAGATCACCGCGAAAAATCCGGACCGCGCGGTGATTCCGTCGGAATTCGGACTCTGCGAGCCGGCCTTCTCGGGCGGTGACGCGCGGCGGACGGAGATCTTCCTGGAGAAGATTCGCTGCTACCGCCAGTACCCGAATATCGCCGGGACGGTGTATTTCTGCCTGAACGATTACCGGACGCAGATGGGCGAGGACGGAGAGGGCAAGCTCAGGAAGCGCGTGCACGGCTCCGCCGGACTTTGCGGCGAGCCAAAGCCCTCCTACTTTGTGGTCCGCGAGGAGTATGCGCCGGTGCAGCTGTCCCGGAGGGGGCAGGAGCTCACGCTGAGCTGCCGGTCGGACTTCCCGTGCTATGCGGTGAAGGGCTACTATCTGACTGTGAATGAGGAGCGGATACCGATCCCGGATCTGAAGCCGGGAGAGCAGTGCGCGGTGCAGCTGCCGGCCGGGACAGAGGAGGCAGAGGTTCAGGTGTACCGGCCAGACGGGGATCGGGTGCTGTAAAAGTTATGCATGGCCAAACTGTAAAAAAAGTGAGAAGGATGGGATAGTTTCATGAATGGAAGAGAACGTTTAATTGCGACGCTGAACCATCAGCCGACGGACCGCACCGTCCTGGATCTGGGGGCTACGTCCCAGACGGGGATTAATGCAAGTACCCTGTACCGTCTGCGCGGGGCGCTGGGGCTGGATCAGCACCGGGTGAAGATTATTGAGCCGGGACAGCTGCTCGGCGAGGTGGAGGAGGACCTGCGGCAGCGTCTTGGCTGTGACGTGGTCGGCCTTTTTAATATCGGAAATTTCTACGGTTACAAGAATCAGGACTGGAAGCCGTGGGAGATGGATGACGGAACGCCGGTCTGGATGGGCGGCGGCTTTGAGTACGATGTGGACGAGCGCGGGACGAAGTGGGTCTACCCGCACGGCAACCGCAGTGCCGAGTACAGCGCGATGATGCCCAAGGGCGGCTCCTTCTTCGACGCCGCGCCGCGGGAGCCGTTTGATTTTGACCTCGACGAGGAGGATCTGACGCCGCTCGAGGACTTCAAGGACGACTTCGCGGTGATGAGCGACGAGGAGGCAAGGCACTGGGAGAAGACGTCGAAGGAGCTGTACGAGAACACAGAGTACGGGATCGTCGGGATGCTGGGCGGCGGCGCGCTGGGCGATGCCGCGGTCGTGCCGGGACCGGCGGTCGATCACCCGCGCGGAATCCGCCGGGTGGACGACTGGCTGATGGCGCAGAAGCTGTACCCGGACTATGTGAAGGCAGTCTTCCGCTATCAGACGGATATCATGCTGAAAAACCTGGAGATCTACCATCAGGCGGTCGGCGAGCGGATCCAGGTCGTCTGGATCTCCGGCACCGACTTCGGCAACCAGCGCGGCCTGATGCTGGGCAAGGATACGTTCCGCGAGCTCTACAAGCCGTTCTACAAGGAGATCAACGACTGGGTGCACACGCACACGACGTGGAAGACCTTCTACCACACGTGCGGCGGCGTCTACGATCTGCTGGATGACTTTGCCGAGATGGGCCTCGACTGCCTGAATCCGGTGCAGCTCTCGGCGGACGGCATGGATCTGCACCGGCTGAAGGAGAACTACGGCGATAAATTTACGTTCTGGGGCGGCGGCGTCGACACACAGCGCACGCTGCCGTTCGGAACGCCCGAGGAAGTCCGCGAGCAGGTGCGCGAGCGGGTGGACGTGTTCGGCAAGGACGGCGGCTTCGTGTTCAACACGATCCACAACATCGTCGCCAACGTGCCGCCGGAGAACCTGATCGCGATGTACGAGGAAGTGACGGGGAGAACGCTGAGGTAAGGCCGGAACCGAGGGGCCGCTTTCTTCCGCACGGGCGCTGTGCGGGTGCGGCAGGCGAAACATGGAGAAAAAGAGAGGGTATTCTATGAGTTTTATAGATGCAAGAAATCAAAAACTGATCTCGTGCCTTGGTCAGCTGATTTGTTCGGACGCGGAAACCGTGTCTCCGGTGTATTGGATCAAGACAGAGGAGAGAGAAAGTCAGGCCCCTGATTCGGAAAAGAGAGAGTGGGCGCTCCTGGATGAGAGGCTCAGCTGGGGAGGCGACAGCGAGTATTACTGGTTCCGGTTTGAGACGGTGATTCCCGGGGAGTTAGAGGGCGAGACGGTTGTGCTGGAGATTACGACGGGCAGGGAAGGCGAGTGGGATGCGAACAATCCGCAGTTTCTGGCTTTCGTGGACGGGGAGACCCGGCAGGGGCTGGATGTGAACCACAGGGAGATCCTTTTGACCGAGTCGGCCGTCCCGGGACAGAAATTCCGGGTGGAGCTGTCTGCCTTCACCGGGCCGGAGAACGAGAATCTGATCATGCGGGTACAGCGAAAGGTGCTGCACAGAGAGATTGAAGCGTACTACTATGATGTCTGGGTTCCCTGCCAGGTGCTGGAGCTGCTGGACCCGGAGACGGAGGAGGCCATGCTGATTCAGGAGGCCCTCACGAACTCTCTGAACTGCGTGGATTTCCGGGAGGTGTACTCGGAGCAGTTCTACGCGAGCCTGCGGGAGGCACAGCAGTCCATCCGATGCGGGTTTTATGAGACGCAGTGCGGACATTCCCGGCAGAGCGTGTATGCCGTGGGGCATACGCATATCGACATCGCTTGGCTGTGGCCGCTGGCCGTGACCGAGGAGAAGGCCGTGCGGAGTTTTGCGACGGTGCTGGAGCTGATGCGCCGGTATCCGGAATACCGGTTCATGTCGAGCCAGCCTCAGCTGTACCTGTTTGTGAAAAAACATGCGCCGGAGCTCTACGAGCAGATCAGGCAGAAGGTAAAGGAGGGCGTGTGGGAGCCGGAGGGCGGCATGTTTGTGGAGGCCGACTGCAATGTCACATCCGGGGAGTCGCTCGTCAGACAGTTTCTATTTGGAACCAGGTTCTTCGAGAAGGAGTTTGGCCGCAAGAATGAAATTCTGTGGCTGCCGGACGTCTTCGGGTATTCGGCTGCGCTCCCGCAGATCATGAAAAAATGCGGAATCCGCTATTTCATGACGACGAAGATCAGCTGGAATGAGACGAACCGGATGCCGTATGACACCTTCCTGTGGAGAGGGATAGACGGGACCGAGATTCTGACCCACTTTATCACCGCCAGGGACTTTGCAGGGCAGAGCGCGGTGGAGGGAAACAGGAAGAAGCGGACCGACTTCTTTACGACCTACAACGGAATGATGAATCCGTCGCAGATCATGGGCGGCTGGAAGCGCTACAGCCAAAAGTCGCTGAACAAGAGCATTCTGATGTGCTACGGATATGGGGACGGGGGCGGCGGAACCACCCAAGAGATGCTGGAAAATCAGCGTCGCCTGTCAAGAGGCATACCGGGCTGTCCGGCCACCAGGACATCGACCGCGGCAGAGTTCTTTCACGAGCTGGAGCGGGAGACCGCCGGGAAAAAGGAACTGCCAAGATGGGTGGGAGAATTGTACCTGGAGTACCATCGCGGGACGTACACCTCTATGGCGCGGAATAAAAAGTATAACCGCAGAGCAGAGTTTCTGCTGCAGAACATCGAATTTTTCTGCACGCTGGCAAAGCTCTGGCTGGGGGCTGATTATCCAAGAGCGGAGATCAATGAGCTGTGGCAGACGGTGTTGAAGAATCAGTTCCACGATATTCTGCCGGGCTCCGCGATTCAAGCGGTGTATGAGGATTCCAGACGCGAGTACGAGGCGGTGTTCGAGAGAGGGCAGAAGCTTTTGACCGCCGCTCTGGAGCTGCTGGAGCGGAAAATCGGCAGAGATCCGGGCAGCCTGATCGTGTGGAATCCGAACAGCTTTGCGGGCTCTGACTATGTGTATACGGAGCTTCCCGGCATTTCGTGCCCGGTGGTTACTGACGGGGAAAAGGAGTGTCCGCTCCAGAGAACCGCGGACGGGCGCTGGGCGGTTCGGGTGGATCAGGTGCCGCCCCGGGGCTACAAGGTGCTCTCCGTCAGAGAGGCGGAGCGCTCATCTGTCTCAAAGAGGGCTTCGGCCGCGAGCGTCGGAACGAATTCCATCGAGACCAACTCCCTGCGGGTGATCTGGGATGAAAGGGGACAGCTCACCTCCATTTACGACAAGGTGCACGGCAGAGAGGTAGTGCCGCACGGGATGGGGGCAAACCAGCTCGTGACGTATGAGGACCGGCCGCACAATTACGATGCGTGGGACATCAATGACTACTACACGGAAAAGGCGTGGGAGCTCGGCGCAGCGGACCGGATCGAGGTGGTAGAAAACGGCCCGGTACGGACCGTGCTGCGGATCAGCCGCCGCTATCTGAGCTCCGCCATCGAGCAGGATCTGATCTTCTACCCGGATGCGCTCAGAATTGACATCGCGAACCGGATTGACTGGAGAGAGAAAAACGTCCTGCTTCGGTGCTATATCCCGGTGGATATCCATGCGGAGCGCGCATCCTATGAAATCCAGTATGGAAACATCGAGCGCCCCACGCATGTGAATACGTCCTGGGACCAGGCGAAGTTTGAGGTCTGTGCGCACAAGTGGATAGATCTCTCCGAGCATGGCTATGGGGTCAGCGTGCTGAACGACTGCAAGTACGGATGTGACATTCATGACGGAAGGATCGGGCTGACCATGCTGAAATCGGCGACCTATCCGAACCCGGAGGCCGACAAGGAATACCATGAATGTTCTTACTCGATCCGGCTCCATGAGGGCGGATGGCGGGAAGCGGGGACGGTCAGACAGGCGTACCTGTTTAACAACCCGCTGTTTGGCCGGATCAGGCCGGATGTCGGGGGAGAGGGGCCACAGGAGGACTCTCTGATCCGGCTCGACAAGGAGAATGTGATCGCGGAAGTGGTCAAGCTGGCGGAGGACGATGACTCCGTGGTGGTGAGATTGTATGAAATGTTCAACAGCAGAACGCAGGTGCGCCTGACGTGTGCAAGACGGATTGCAGCCGCCTGGGAGTGCGATATGCTGGAACACAAGGAGCGAGCGCTTCAGGCGGAGGAGAACTCCGTGCTTCTGGAGCTGCGGCCGTACGAGATTCTGACGGTAAAGCTCTCGCTGTAAGATCGGAAAGGAAAGAAATGAGTGCTACTGGAAACCAGAAGGAGCTGTTCGGCGGCCGAAAGCTTTGGAGCTTGCTGATTCCCCTGATGCTGGAGCATTTGCTGACCGCGCTGATGGGGATGGTGGACAGTGTGATGGTCAGCAATGTGGGACCCGAGGCAATTTCGGCAGTCTCTCTGGTGGACGCCATCAATATGTTTGTCATAGAGGTGTTCTGGGGCTTGGCGGTCGGGGCCTCTGTGGTCTGTGCGCAGTACCTGGGAAACGGCGATCTGCGGAGGGCCTCGAAGGCAGCGAATCAGATCCTGATCACGGTCGCGTTTCTGTCGGCAGTTGTCACGGCCGCGTGCGCGGTCGGAAGAGAGCGGATCCTGATGCTGGTGTTCGGGTCCGTGGACCGGGATGTGAAGCAGGCCGCGGAGATCTATTTCGCCTACACGACGTTTGCGTATCCCTTCACGGCCCTGTTTCATGCGGGCGCGGCGATTTTGCGGGCGCAGGAGGACAGCCGCACGTCCATGACGGCGGCGGTGTGTTCCAACCTGATGAATGTGGCAGGAAACGCCGCCCTGATCTGGGGATTTCACATGGGAATTGCGGGCGCGGCGATTTCGACGCTGGCATCCCGCATCTTTGCCTGTGTCATGGTGATGAAGTTCCTGACGTCGCCAAGACAGAGGATCCGCATTCGGCTGTCCGGGAATCTGCGCCCGTCCGGGAGGGTGATCCTGCTGCTTCTGACCACGGGGATCCCGGCCGCGGTGGAGAGCGGTATGTTTCAGTTCGGAAAGCTCGCCGTGCAGTCCGTGGTGTCGACGCTCGGCACCACAGCGATTGCGGCCCAGGCGATGACGAACATCCTGGAAAACCTGAGCGGGGTGGCCGGGATGGGAGCCGGCGACGGATTGACGACGATCGTCGGGGAGTGCATCGGTGCCGGCAGGCAAGAGGAGGCTTCCTACTATATAAAGAAGGTGACGCTGCTCTCGGAGGTGGCGGTCACGGCGAGCTGCCTTGTCATGTACGGGCTGTGCCGGTGTTTCACGAGGCTTGCGGGGATGCCCGAAGAGGCCGCGGCGATGTGTGTCGGGATGATGGGGGTTATCACGATAGTCAAGCCCCTGTTCTGGACGCTGTCGTTCGTGCCGGCTTATGGGCTGCGCGGGGCCGGGGACGGAAAATTTACGATGCTTGTATCGTGCGGATCCATGTGGTGTTGCCGCGTGGGATTGACGGTGCTGCTCTGCCGGTATTTCGGATTTGGGCCGATGGGGGTCTGGATCGGCATGTTTACCGACTGGGCGGTGCGCGGAACGCTGTTCGGCCTCCGCTTTCTGAGCGGAAAATGGCGGGACCAGCGGGTGATCGCCTGAAGAAGATAGTCTGCTGTAAAACTGCTGGAAACTACGAGGGTGTTGCAAAATTGCTGGCATCCCCCACTGCTGGTATACGATCAATCGCACAAATACCAGTCATTGTGGATTTGCCGCGTTTTGCAACACCCTTGTCGTTTGCTGTCATGCAACGAGGCAGGCAGCCGTGCCAGGTGCCCTTTAGGGATGTACGGGATGTACGGATAGTCTGCTAGTCTGCGTAGTATGCAGCGATTGCCTGCCGGACAAACGCAGCGGTGCCTTCGCCGCCGGCCCGGTCGATATTTTTTCGGAAGCGCTCGTCGGCCGCATACATCTCGCCCAATCCGCGGAGGATTTCGTCGGTGCACGTGTAGTAGTGCTCCGTGATAAACTGCTGCAGGGCGGCAACTTTCTCCTGCACCGCTTCGTCGGCAGGCTCCCGGTGCCGCAGCGCTCCGATGTCAGAAAAGATCGCCATCATCTCCTTGGCAAGCCGTTCCTGGTCGCTTTCTTTTCGCGAGGCATTTTTCTGCTCGCACTCCTGATACGCCGCAGTGCTGCCCCATCTTTCCCTAGCTTCCGCCTTGTACTGTTCTATCTCACGTTTATCAAACACATCAAATTTCATCGCAGTGACTCCTTTTTCCTGAATTTCACGGGCATAGGAAATGAGCGCCCCGATCCGCCTGTACTGCAGTTCCAGCAGCCGGATCTGCTGTGCGATCGCCTCCGACGGATCAAAATCCGGGCGGTCCAGGATGTCCCGGATCTCCCTCAGGGGAAACTGTAGCTCGCGAAACAATAAAATATTCTGCAGACGGCTAAGCGCTGCATCGTCATACATGCGATAGCCCGCCTCCGTCACCTTCGCAGGCTTCAAAAGGCCGATTGCATCATAGTAGTGCAGTGTGCGCACACTGACACCCGTAAGCTTACTGACTTCCTTTACTGTCCGCATACTCTATCCCTCCCGTGTACTGGTATTGTAAGGTATGACGCTGCGTCAGAGTCAAGAGGTTTCGGGTTCTTTTTTGCAAATTTTATAACAGAGTAAGTTCACTTGACGATAAAACTACTGCCCAACAATTCACAAATACAGCAAGGCTGGGGGGAATTGTAGACAGCAGCGATAAGAGTTGCGATCATATCAAATGGATATTATAGATAGCAGTGCCAGCTCTTCACGCAGCTTCTGCATCTCTACTCCTTTTCCACGTCTTTGTTCGTGCCGCCATGTCCCTATTGGAGCCTTTGTTGAATGCCTTGCTGGATACCTTTTTGGATCAATAGCTGTTCTTTTTCAAAGATTTTCATAAAGGCTAGTGTCACTTCCCTGTTGTCCTTGATCTGTGTCACCATACTGTGCCGTTCAGTCAGATATGGATTTAAAGGGTATCTTATTTTACTATATGTTTTTGAGCTTGCAACTGGCAGCGTTTAAAAGTATTCTTTTGTGTACTTTTTGCCATATAGGAAAATGCATGAAAAAATATAGTGGAATAAAGGAAATTGCTGTTTTCATGACAAGATATAAGTGATAAAATAAAAACTGCAGGAAGGAGAATTTAACGGGACTTGCAGAGCGCACAATATATGTTGTGGAGGATTGATTAGAATGATAAAAAGTTTTACATGCAGTGATTTTAGGAATGTTTTATGTTCGGAACTACCTTTTGAACGTATTAATATTCTTATTGGACCCAATAATGCCGGAAAGAGTAATTTTATTCGGGCATTGTCATTTGCCGCAAATATGGTAGGCACTTCTCAGACGGATGTAACGGGTTTTCTTTCTGAATTGAAACGGAATGGTTGGAATCAGGCGGTTGATAGGCGTGAGAAAAAAGAATCTTTCCGATTAGCATGGCATTTTGAGTTAGGTGAGGAATATCCGGTCGTTTATACGCTGTGTGCAAATGTAGGAGAAAAAAGAGGAGATAATTATATTGTGGAGGAATCGTTGGATGCGGCAAGGATACGGAGTGGTTCTCAGAAGCCCTACAATTATTTTTGTTGTCATAGAAAAGAACAGGGAAAGGGAGAATTCTCAACAGCTGGAATGGACCAGGTAAGAAATAATCGGCTTATTGTTAATGTAGATAGAAATGAAACAGTGCTTCTGCAAATGGATAAACTCTTTTTTGATAATAAAGAGATGTTCAGCACGCCGTTTGTTCGGGATAGGATCAGGAAGGTTCTGGAGTCTATGCGATTATATTTCAGAAGTTTTTATTCGTATTCCTGTACTGCGTTTCATATTGCAGCAATCCGTGAACTTCAGGATGAACAGGCTGATGGAAGTTATTTAAAAAAAGACGGATCAAATTTTGTAAATGTATATGCAGTTTTAGAGGAGACATATCCGAAATTTAAAGAAACATATATTCATATGCTAAAAAAACAGATGAGTGATTGTGAAGATATCAGAATTTCAAAGGCAGGTGGAAAGATATGGATGGAGCTAAAAGTACGGGATTGTTATTATTCGTTGTCTGAATTGAGTGATGGCACGGTTCATTTGCTTGTCCTTCTTCTTTTACTGAGCATGCCTGAACAGAATGGAATTTCCATGCTTGCAGTGGACGAACCGGAAATGAATTTACACCCTGCTTGGCAGAAGGTTCTTGCCAATGAGATTTTACGGGGACAGAGTTTTAAACAATGTTTTATTAGTACACATTCACCAGAATTTCTGGATGAGTTTACAGATGAGTTTTTATCTGGGGATGTCGGAGTTTTTGTATTTGATCCATTGAGCCGGACCCCGATATTAAAGCTGAACAGAGAAGAATTACGCTCTGAACTGACGGGATGGACACTGGGCGATTTATATCGTATCGGAGACCCGATGATTGGTGGGTGGCCACAATGAGTGAGAAAAAACGAATTGCCTGTTTTTTTACTGCGGGTTATACAGAATTAAATGCATTGAAAGTATTTATGCGAAAAATAAACGCAAATTGTGAGTATATCCAATTGTGTCCAACAAGGGCCAGAAGAAGCGCAGAGGATATTAGAAATAGAAATACAAGTCGGCATATAAATGCGATTGCGCAAAATGGCTATACGGGTAATGCGTTGATCAAATATGTTGTAGATTTTGTAGGAAAAGAAAAGTTTGACCGGGAAAAATATGATGCCATTCTGATTGAGGACGACAAGGATAATCGATTTCTGAATATACAGGAGGATGGAACAGGGAAGGCTGATTGTGATGGTTGGGAAAAATATAGGGAAGATGTAATACGGCAAATAAATGAGCTACATCCAGATGTACCGGTTATTTTCTTCCTTGCAGCTCCGGAAGCAGAAATATGGTTTTTGGCGGATTGGGAGAATGGATTTGGAAGTGCATTTAAAAATGAATTAACATCCAGTCAGAACAGCTTTTTTAAGACAAGATTTCGCAAATATGTAAATGAGCATATTTTGACATCAATATATCAAGAACACATTGAAGAGTATGGATATTTTGAGGGAAAATACCGGAAACTCAGTGAAGAGATTCAAGTTGCCTTGCAAGAAGGAAGTTTTTGGAAGACGAGTCATGATGAGATCGAATATCCCCCAATTTCGTATTCAAAAAGTAAACAGGGTGAAGATATGATGGAAAGAATTGATCCGGGAGTTGTTCAAGATAAATGTTCTCTTTTCTTTAAGGATGGATTTTATTTGTTACAAAATATCTGATATAGTAGGACGATTTTTGTTATGTAGATAAAATGATGCTGATTGCAGTCAGAAGCCGGGATGTACCGCCTATCCCGGCTTCTGATTATTCAAGTTGTTTGCTCGGACAAACCAGCTCCTTATGCAGTGTTTGTAGCTCTGTCTTTGCGGTGTCGGCACGCCGCTGCTCCCTTTCTACGTCCTTCTTCATGTCGTCATGTCCCTGCTGCTCTTGACCTCAAAAGTGCTTTTTCGCGGGCAATTCATGCCGTTCTTGCGCATCCTCCTCCGGTATGGTAAACTATAAAAATGCTGTAACAGCGACAGAGAATCACAGGAAAGAAGGATCAGAATATGCAGGAACAGCTCACCGAGAGTGATGTAAAGAAGATACAGGAGGAGATCGAGTACCGCAAGCTCGTCGTCCGCAAGGAGGCGATTGAGGCGGTGAAGGAGGCGCGGGCGCACGGGGATCTGAGCGAGAATTTCGAGTACCACGCGGCGAAGAAGGACAAGAATGCGAACGAGAGCCGCATCCGGTACCTGGAGCGGATGCTGAAGACGGCGCGCGTGATCACCGATCACTCGAAGTCTGATGAGGTCGGCCTGGACAAGACCGTCGAAGTCTATGTGGAGGACGACGACGAGACGGAGACCTACCGGATCGTGACGAGCGTGCGGGGCAATTCCCTGAACGGCTTGATCAGCATCGAGTCGCCGCTGGGCAAGGCGCTGCTGGGACACAAGGTCGGCGACCGCGTCTACATCAAGGTAAATGATACTTTCGGGTATTACGTGGAGATCCGCTCGATCAGCGAGGCGTCCGGCGAGGAGGACGATCAGATTCGGAAGTTCTGACAGAGGGCCGCGGCGCAGACGGCAGATAAACGGGAGACCGTGACGGTGATGCGGCATCGCAGAGAAATATCCTGCCAAAAGAGTGGAGTGACGTTGCACCGGGATCTTCGGAAAAAGGAGGAAGGGATATCGCAAGCGATACCCCTTCAAGAAGAGAAAAATGTATGAAAACTTAACCGAATATAAGATAGTAATTTGGGTTAAGATTGTTTTTTGTCGAAGCCATTCGCAATACCGACGCGTCATGTATCGGATGACTTCATTTATTTGTTGAACCCAGTATATTGGAAAGATATGTCTATTCTGTGATCAAATCCTGAAAGAAAAATGAAAGAAATCTAAAAGGAAACGAAACTCAGAGCGGACAATTTTGGACGTCGGGAAGCGGAAATGACCGGGGAGGAAGAGCGTAGCATGAAGGATATTGAGAAGGAAGCGGCGGAGGCGAGCCGGTCTGTAGCGCGTGAGCAGTGTGCTGAGCCTGAGCCGTGCGAGCAGCGCACTGAGTCTGAGCCATGCGAGCAAGGTGCGGTGGCCGGGAAGCCGCCTGCACAGTTGCAGGAGGGCTACATCGCATTTAATATAGAAGAGGAATTGAAAAAGCTCCCGGGACGCCCCGGTGTCTATATCATGCACGACGCGCATGACGACATTATCTACGTGGGGAAGGCGATCAGCCTGAAGAACCGGGTGCGGCAGTATTTTCAGAGCAGCCGGGGCAAGAGTCCGAAGATCATACAGATGGTCGAGCGGATCCGGCGGTTCGAGTACATCGTGACCGACTCGGAGCTCGAGGCGCTCGTGCTGGAGTGCAATCTGATCAAGGAGCACCGCCCGAAATACAACACAATGCTCAAGGACGACAAGACGTACCCGTTTATCAAGGTGACGCTGGGCGAGGAGTACCCGCGGGTGCTGCTCTCGCGGACGATGAAAAAGGATAAGTCGCGCTATTTTGGGCCCTACACGAGCGGGTTAGCCGTCAAGGACACGATTGACCTGGTGAAGAAGCTCTACAAGCTGCGCAGCTGCAGCAAAAACCTGCCGCGCGATATCGGGAAGGAGCGCCCGTGCCTGTACTACCACATCGGGCAGTGCAATGCGCCGTGCCAGGGGACATTTACAAAGGAAGAGTACCGCCGCTCGATTGAGGAGGCGGTGGACTTTCTGAACGGCAACCACGCGCCGGTGCTCGCGATGCTCACGGAGAAGATGGAGCAGGCGTCGGAGGAGCTGGATTTTGAGAAGGCGATCGAGTACCGCAATCTGATCCGCAGCGTGCAGCAGGTGGCGCAACGCCAGAAGATCACGCACGGGGACGGGGAGGACAAGGATGTGATCGCGCTCGCACTGGACGATGCGGATGACACGGTGGCGAACGCGGATGCCGTCGTGCAGGTGTTCTTTATCCGCGGAGGCAGGATGATCGGACGGGAGCATTTCTTCCTGCGCGTCGCGCTGCAGGACACGAAGGCCGTCATTCTGAACAGCTTTGTGAAGCAGTATTATGCGGGCACGCCGTTTGTCCCCAAGGAGCTGATGCTCGAGACGGAGATCGAGGATCACGAGCTGGTCGAGAAATGGCTGACGGAGAAGCGCGGCCAGAGAGTCTATGTGCGGATTCCGAAAAAGGGGACGAAGGAGAAGCTGGTCGAGATGGCGCGCGAAAATGCCCAGATCGTGCTGCGGCAAGACCGCGAGCGGATCAAGCGCGAGGAGGGCCGGACGATCGGCGCGGTGCGCGAGATCGAGGAGCTGATCGGCGTCGGGCGCGTGGTGCGCATGGAGGCGTACGATATCTCGAATATCAGCGGGTTCGAGTCCGTCGGCTCGATGATTGTCTATGAAAAAGGAAAGCCGAAGCGCAGCGATTACCGGAAGTTTAAGATCAAGTCCGTGCAGGGGCCGGACGACTATGCGAGCATGGAGGAGGTGCTCACGCGCCGCTTCACGCACGGGCTGGCAGAGCAGAAGGAGCTGGACGAGAAGGGGATGGGCTATGAGATGGGCAGCTTCAGCCGTTTCCCGGACCTGATTCTGATGGACGGCGGGCGCGGGCAGGTGAATGTGTGTCTGCGCGTGCTGGACGCGCTGGGGCTCTCGATCCCGGTCTGTGGGATGGTCAAGGACGACTTTCACCGGACGCGCGGTCTCTACCACGACAACGTGGAGGTGCCGATCGACACGCGCTCCGAGGGCTTCAAGCTGATCACGCGGATTCAGGACGAGGCGCACCGCTTTGCGATCGAGTACCACAGAAGTTTGCGCAGCAAGGGGCAGGTGCACTCGATTCTCGACGACATCGAGGGCATCGGCCCAGCCCGCCGCAAGGCGCTGATGCGCACCTTCAAGTCGCTCGAGGCCATCCGCGACGCTTCCCTCGAGGAGCTCGCAGGCGCCGAGTCCATGAACCTGCGCAGCGCGCAGCAGGTCTATGATTTCTTCCACCTGACGGAAGGGAAGAAGATGGTCGAGGTGACGGAGGAAGAGTAGAGGGCAGGCGGGTAGCGCAGTTCTGCGGAGCGAGGCGGCAAAAGCAATGCTGTGGGGGAAAAAGAGAAGGGAAAAGGTGCGATATGTCGGGAGAAAATACGCATGTGGCGAGAGAACGCGAGCTGGTGGCCAGGATGGACCGGATCGTGCGGCACCTGATCGAGAAGAACATTTCGATCAGCACGATGGAGAGCTGCACGTCCGGGCTGATCGCGTCGTATCTCACAGACACGGAGGGCGCGTCCGCGATCCTGAAGGGCGCTTTTATTACATATTCAAATGAGGCGAAGATCCGCCAGGGAGTCCCGGCGGAGGTGATCGCCCGCTGCGGAGTCTATTCGACGGAGGTGGCCCGGGAGATGGCGCAGGCGTGCAGGCGGGCGTACGGCGCCGACATCGGCATCGGTGTGACCGGCACGACAGGCAACCTGGACCCCGGGAACGCAGACAGCGTGGCCGGGGAGGTCTACTACGCAGTCGTCTGGGGAGAGAGGAGCTGTGTCAGAAAGCGGAACCTTGACCTGACAGGCCTGACGCGGCACGAGAGCAAGATAGCGATCGCGTGCGAGGTCGCGGAGGCGCTGGAGAAAGTGCTTTCCCCGCATTGCGGGACAATTTCAATAGAAAAAACCGGAGGAGGTACAGAATGATTTATTACGTATCAGCAGATGCAAAAATGGGCGGCGACGGGAGCAAGGGGCGGCCGTTTCGGTGGATCAATGACGCGGCGCGGATCGCGATGCCGGGCGATGAGGTGCTGGTGGCGCCGGGCGTCTATCGGGAGTATGTGAACCCGAAGCACGCGGGAACCAGTGAGCAGAGGATTACATACCGCTCGGAGCAGCCGCTGGCCGCGGTGATCACGGGCGCGGAGCCGGTGAAGAACTGGGAGCCGTATGAGGGGGAGGTGTGGCTCGCGCAGATTCCGAACGGGATCTTTGGCAGCTACAATCCGTACACGACGGAGATTTTCGGGGACTGGTACTATCCGATCGTGCCGATCCATACAGGGGAGGTGTACCTGAACGGGAGATCGATGTATGAGTGCCACACGCTGGAGGGCGTGCTGCAGCCGGAGCCGGATCCGGCATCGTGGGAGCCGGAATTTTCCGTGTACAAGTGGTACACCTGCCAGAAGGACGGCAGGACGCTGATCTATGCGAACTTCCACGGCGCAGATCCGAACGCAGAGAATGTGGAAATCAATGTCCGCAGGAACTGTTTCTACCCGGATCAGACCGGCGTGGGCTACATCACGCTGTCCGGCTTTACGGTGAAGCAGGCCGCTACGAACTGGGCGCCCCCGACCGCGTACCAGGAGGGAATGATCGGCCCGCACTGGAGCAAGGGCTGGATCATCGAGGACTGTGAGATCTCGGATTCGAAGTGCTGCGGCATCTCCCTCGGCAAATATCTACAGCCGGAGAATGACAACAAGTGGTCGCTCAAGCGGCTGAAGCACGGGACGCAGACGGAGCGCGACGCGATCTGCCAGGCGCAGCTCGAGGGGTGGACGAAGGAGAACATCGGCTCACACATTGTGCGCCGCTGCAACATTCATCACTGTGAGCAGACCGGGATCGTCGGCCACCTGGGCGGAGTCTTCTCCGTGATCGAGGACAACCACATCCACCACATCAACAACAAGCAGCAGTTTACCGGCGCGGAGATCGGCGGGATCAAGATGCACGCGGCGATCGACGTGGTGTTCCGGCGCAACCACATCCACCACTGCACGCGCGGCCTCTGGCTGGACTGGCAGGCGCAGGGGACGCGGGTGACGCAGAACCTCTTCCACGACAATATGCCGCCGCTCGGGACGAAGATCAACGGCGGAATTGCGCTCGGCGAGGACATTTTCGTCGAGGTGAGTCATGGCCCGACACTGATCGACAACAATCTGCTGCTCTCGACCTACAGCTGCAAGCTCGCGACGCAGGGCGTGGCGCTGGTGCACAACCTGATCTGCGGGCCGTTTACCTACGTCGGGAAGGGGACGGACAATGCGGGGACAAAACAACCGCGCTACACACCGTACCATGTCCCGCACCGCACCGAGGTGGCAGGCTTCATGACGTTCCTGCACGGCGACGACCGTTTCTATAATAATGTCTTTGTCGGAGGAGAGGTGCCGGAGGAGTTTGTGGAGTTCCAGCGGCAGCTTGGGATGGGCGGCGACCCGATCACCGTGACTGGGACAAAGCCGTTCGACGGCTATCCCACGCAGGAGGAGTACCTGGCGCAGTTCTTCCGCGAGGGGGACAGCGGCGCAAAGGAGGATCGGAACAAATATTATAACAAGCTCCCGGTCTACTCCGGCGGCAACGTCTATTTCAACGGGGCACAGCCCTGGGATAAGGAGCAGAATTCGGTGGTGGACGAGCAGCATGTGGTGAGCTGGAAGGTCGTGGAGCAGGACGGTGCGTATCGGCTGGAGACCAATCTCGGAGAACTGCTGCCGGAGTGCGCTGCCGGGACAGGCTACCTGCCGGGGGTCATCTCGACGGAGCTGCTCGGCGAGGCGTTCGAGCCGGAGCAGAAGTTCGAGAATCCGGACGGAACGGAGATCATCTTCGACCGGGATTACCATGACAGCGCGCGCAATGTCCACCCGCTGGCCGGGCCGTTCGCGGGCAGAGAGGACTACGGGAAAGTGCTGGCCTGAGAAGTGTATTTTTATCCCGTGCGATCGGGAAGACAGACAAGTAATTTCGTGTAGTTATTTGTGATATGTATGGGTAACGACAGTGATTGGTGCTAGATGAATCGGGAAAATACCAGTCGGGGATTTTGTCCTGCGAGCAGCGAGTCAGATAGTTTGATGGCTCGCTGCTTGCAGCGGGACTTTGTGACTGTAGGAGGAAGTATGGAGATCAGGAGGGCGACGCCGGAGGATCAGGGCGTGATCATGGAGATCTACGAGATCGGCCGGCAGTTTATGCGCAGTACCGGAAATGAGAAGCAGTGGGGCGACGGATACCCGTCGTGGGAACTGGTTCGCGCGGATATCGAGGAGGGCGTCAGCTACGTCGCGGTGGAGGACGGGGAGATCGAGGCGGTCTTTTTGTTCCGCGTGGGAGACGACCCCACCTACCAGGTGATCGAGGACGGCGGCTGGCCAAACGATGAGCCGTACGGGGTGATCCACCGGATCGCGTCGCGCGGGCGGGTGAAGGGCATCGGCTCAGCGTGTATCCAGTGGTGTCTCCGCCAGTGGCCGAATCTGCGCGGTGACACACACGAGGACAATCATGTGATGCAGCACGTTCTGGAAAAGAACGGATTTGTGAGGTGCGGGCGGATCTACGTCGAGGACGGCTCGCCGCGCATTGCATATCAGAGGGTAAAATGAGCTGCGCCTGACAGATGGAATGTACCGGATAAATGCGAAAGGGCAGCTGAGTGCAGAAAGAAGGGAAGTGTGCAATATGGAGCGGGTAGAGCTCTATGAATTGCTGAAGAAGGTGGAGGCGGGCACGGTGAGCGCCCGGGAGGCGCTGGAGGATGTGAGCCTGCAGCCGGACATGCTGGTAGGAAATTATGCGGACATTGACCTGCACCGCCACATGCGGCAGGGCATGCCGGAGGTGATCTATGGCGAAGGAAAGACGGCGGAGCAGATTGTCGGCATCGCGTCGGCGATGGCGGAGAAGGACATCCGGAATATTCTGATCACCCGTCTGTCAAGAGAGAAGGCGGACGCAGTCGCAGAGGGACTTGGAGTGCGTATACTGGTAGGCACGGCGGAGCAGGCAGGCAAGGCAGATATGTCTGCGGCAGAGCAGGCAGGCAAGGCAGAGATGTCTGCGGCGGAGCAGGCAGGCAAGGCAGAGATGTCTGCGGCGGAGCAGGCAGGCAAGGCAGAGATGTCTGCGGCGGAGCGGGCAGGCAAGGCAGATATGTCTGCGGCAGAGCAGGCAGGCAAGGCAGAGATGTCTGCGGTGGAGCGGGCAGACAAGACAGAGACGTCTGCGGCAGGACAGGCAGGAGACAGTGGTCGTTTTCCTATGGGACGGAAAGTCAGCATGACCTACGACCCGGTGTCCCGCATCGGCATCGTGAATGGCTGTGAAGTCGAGAAAAAGGGAAAGATCGCGGTGATCGCGGCGGGGACGAGCGATCTGCCGGTCGCGGAGGAGGCTGCGATCACTGCGGAGCTCTACGGCAACTATGTGGAGCGCGTCTATGATGTCGGCGTGGCCGGGATCCACCGGCTGCTGAACAAGCTGACGCTCTTCGAGGATGCGAACGTGGTGGTGGCGGTCGCCGGCATGGAGGGAGCGCTCGTCAGCGTGATCGGCGGCCTCGTCGCCTGCCCGGTGATCGGTGTGCCCACGAGCGTCGGCTACGGCGCGAACTTCGGCGGCCTCGCCGCGCTGCTCTCGATGCTGAACTCCTGCGCGAGCGGCGTCAGCGTCGTGAATATCGACAATGGTTTTGGGGCGGGAGTCCTGGCCTCCAAGATCAACCGCCAGGCAATTCGGGAGTGAGCCGCGGCCTTCGATTGATCTACATTGATGGAAGGCCAGGTGTTCTGTGCCGAAAAGCTATGGTAGAATCGTGCGTGACCGGTGACACTTTGCGGTAAGAGATACTCCAAAATATTGCGGTGTGCCTTCAAAATGAGAAAAAATATCCACAAGAGTTGAGCGTTGACGGCCTGAGAAATATGGAATAGAATGGCAGTACAAAAGGACCAAATACGTAAGAATTATGGAGGCACAGAGATGGCAGCAAAGGAGAAAAAGCGGAACGGGATCACGGAGGGCGTGATCTGGAAGCAGATTTTGATTTTCTTTTTCCCGATTCTGGTCGGGACGTTTTTTCAGCAGCTCTACAACACAGTTGACGCTGTGGTAGTAGGGCGTTTTGCCGGCAAGGAAGCGCTTTCGAGTGTGGGCGGTTCCTCGTCGCAGATTATCAATCTTGTGGTTGGATTTTTTACTGGACTGTCGGCGGGCGGTACGGTGATTATCTCGCAGTATTACGGTGCAAAGAATCAGGAGCGGCTGCACCAGGCACTGCACACCGCCTACGCGTTTTCGCTGGTGTTCGGCGTGCTGGCCGGGATCATCGGCATGGCCGCGACGCCTGCGATTCTGCGGATGATGAACACGCCGGAGGATCTGATGGCGGATTCGGGTCTCTACGTGCGGATCTATTTTGCGGGTCTGGTGTTTATCCTGATTTACAACATCGGCTCAGCGATCCTGCGCGCGATCGGCGACTCGAAGCGGCCGCTGTACTACCTGATCATCTGCTGTGTGATCAATATCATCCTTGACCTTGTGCTCGTACTCGCAATGGGCCTCGGCGTGCTCGGTGTCGCGGTCGGGACGCTGATCTCGCAGGGGGTCAGCGCGGTGCTGGTGACGCGCGCGCTGATGTACCACACCGAGGATCTGAAGCTGGAGCTCGGGAAGATCCGCATGGAGCGGGAGCTGCTCGGCACGATGCTCAAGATCGGACTGCCGACCGGTATCCAGTCCTGCATGTACAGCCTCTCAAACATCGCGGTGCAGTCCTCGATCAATGCGTTCGGCGTGGACACGATGGCTGCGTGGACGGCGTTCGGAAAGATCGACAGCGTATTCTGGATGATAAACGGTGCCTTCGGCATCGCAGTCACCACATTTGTCGGGCAGAACTTTGGCGCGGGCAAGCATGACCGGGTGAAAAAAGGCACTTGGGAGTGTCTGGGCATGTCGGTGGCGGCTGCAGTGGCTTTCAGCGCGATTCTGATGCCGACCGGAAAATACTGGTTCGGAATCTTTACCTCGGACTCGTCCGTGGTGCAGATCGGCGTCCGGATGATGCAGGTGATCTCGCGGACGTACTTCCTGTTCGTGTTTGTCGAAATTTTTTCCGGCTCGCTGCGCGCGCAGGGCTATGTCTTTGTGTCGACGATTCTGACGCTGGTCGGCGTCTGCCTGCTGCGGGTCGTGTGGGTATCGTGGATTGTTCCGGATGGGACAATGGAGCAGATTATCGCGTGCTACCCGATCACCTGGCTGGTGACGGCGGTGAGCATGACTGCGTACTATTTCTATAAACAAAAGCGGATCTGGAAGTCAGTGAAACATGCGCAGGGATGAGAGACTGAGCATGCACGCGATGACAAGTTAAGCATGCACTGCTGTGCCGGTCGGCAGGCAGATATAGAATGAAACAGAAGGAGAAGAAGTATGAAGGAACTATTGGAGCTGTATGTCGCATTCTTTCGGATCGGCATCATGACCTTCGGAGGAGGGCTCGCGATGCTGCCGATGCTGAAGTATGAGCTGGTCGAGCGGAGAGGCTGGATCACGGAGGAGACGCTGCTGGACTGCTACGCGATCGGGCAGTGCACGCCCGGCATCATCGCCGTGAATACGGCGACGTTTGTGGGCTATCGGAGAAAGGGGATCATCGGCGGGATCGTCGCGACGCTGGGGATGGCGTCGCCGTCCGTGGTGATCATCACAGTGGTGGCGCTGTTTTTGGAGGCGCTGATCACAGAGCCGGTCGTGCAGTACGCGCTGATGGGAATCCGCGGCGGCGTCTGTGCGCTGATGCTGAATACCGTGTACACGCTGGCGAAAAAGAGCCTGATCAATCCGGTCAGTATCGCAATCTGCGCGGGCGCGTTCGTGCTGGCGATGCTGACGGAGATCCCGACGGTGCTGATCATCGTGCTGGCGGGCATCTGCGGCGTGATCGCTGACCGCGTGAAGGGAGGTGCGGCAAAATGAGTCAGGCACTGATTCTGATGCTGGAATTTTTTAAGACGGGTCTGTTTGCGATCGGCGGAGGCCCGGCGACCATTCCGTTTCTGATGGACATGGCAGAGAAATACCCGTGGTTCACGATGGAAGAGCTGAGCGATATGATCGCGATCAGCGAGAGTACGCCCGGACCGATCGGACTGAACATGGCGACCTTTGCCGGCTTCCGCACGGTCGGCATCTGGGGCGGCATTTTGGCCACGCTTGCCATTGTAGCGCCCAGCATCGTCATTATCATCATCATAGCGAAATTCCTGGACGGCTTTCAGGAGAACCGGATCGTGAAGGCGGTCTTTGCAGGGATCCGTCCGGCCGTGACGGCTCTGATCGCCGCAGCCGTGATCAACCTGATCCGCGTCTCCCTCTTCGTCGAGGAGGCCGGCAAGCTCACCCCGCAGATCAAGAGCTGCGTGCTCTGTGTCGTGATCTTCGTGCTGCTGCAGTGGAAGAAGGCGAAGAAGCTGCACCCGGCGCTCTGGTTTTTGTTTGCGGCGGTTATCGGGGTGGTATTTCAGTTCTGATCCCGCCGGTGCCAAATGGTTTCGGTATGGTTCAGTTATGCGAAAAAATGAGAAGACAGACCACATAGGCTTATCCGGAAAATGGACAAATCGGAGTTGGATAGAATGTAGGGGGAGGTGAGGCAGGTGAAGCCAACGGTGGCGATCGGTGTCCAGGATTATGAGACGATAAGGACGAACCACTATTTCTATATCGACAAGACGGATTTCATCAGACAGTGGTGGGAGGCCGGGGACAGCGTCACACTGCTCACCCGCCCGAGACGCTTTGGAAAGACGCTGATGATGAGTATGGTTGAGGAGTTTTTCTCTGTCCATTATGCTTCGCGGACGGATCTGTTCGATGGCACGAAAATCTGGGAGCACACGCGCTATCGGGAGCTTCAGGGCACCTATCCCGTGATTTTTTTGAGCTTTGCGAATGTCAAGGAGAAGGACTGTCTGAACGCGAAAAAGAGGATCTGCCAGATTCTGACGGATCTGTATATACAGAATGCGTTTCTTCAAAAGTCGGGCTTCCTGCAGGGGCGGGAGCTGGAATTTTTTGAGAGTGTATCGCCGGATATGGACGACACGACGGCGACGCTGGCGCTGCATCAGCTGGCGGGGTATCTGTGCCGCTACTATAAAAAGAAAGTCATCATTCTCCTGGATGAGTATGATACGCCGCTCCAGGAGGCGTATGTCGACGGATACTGGGAGGATTTTACCGGTTTCATCAGAAATATGTTCAATGCAGCTTTTAAGACGAACCCCCACCTGGAGCGGGCGATCATGACCGGCATCACAAGGATCAGCAAGGAGTCCATTTTCTCGGATCTGAACAATCTCGAGGTGGTCACGACGACATCTGAGAAATATGCGGAGTGCTTTGGCTTTACGGAGCGGGAGGTATTTGACGCCCTGGACGAATTCGGACTTCCTGACAGAAAGCAGGAGGTAAAGGATTGGTACGACGGCTTCCTTTTCGGGCGGTCGGAGGACATCTACAATCCGTGGTCGATTTTGAATTTTCTCGACAAGGGAAAGATCGCAGCTTACTGGGCGAACACGAGCTCCAACAGTCTGATCGGGGAGCTGCTGCGAAAGGCGAATAAGGAGATCAAGCAGGATTTTGAACTGCTGCTGAAGGGCGGCACGCTCGTGACCGCGCTGGATGAGCAGATCGTCTATGACCAGCTGGATCGGAAAAAGAATGCGATCTGGAGCCTCCTTCTGGCGAGCGGTTATCTGAAGGTGACGAGCGTGGAGGATGATCCGGGACGGCGGCGGTGGCGCTATCATCTGGCGCTGACCAATACGGAGGTCCATGTGATGTTCGAGAGCATGATCGAGGACTGGTTCACAGATGACAGCAGTGATTACAATGATTTCATAGCGGCGCTTCTGCAGGGAGATGTGGACGCGATGAACGTCTATATGAACCGGGTCAGCCAGTCTGTGTTCAGCTTCTTTGACACAGGCAGCCATCCGTCCGGGCAGAGGGAGCCGGAACGGTTTTATCACGGCTTTGTGCTGGGACTGGTGGTGGAGCTGCAGGGGCGGTATGAGATCCTGTCGAACCGCGAGAGCGGCTTTGGCCGGTACGATGTCATGCTGAGACCGCGGGATCCTCACGATCCGGCGATGATTCTGGAATTTAAAGTGTTTGACCCCAGAAAAGAAACGGATCTCTGCGAGACCGCCGGGAACGCGCTGGCACAGATTGCCCAAAAGCAGTATGTCGCACAGCTGGAGGCGCAGGGGATCGCAGGAGAGAGAATCCGAAGCTATGGGTTCGCATTCAGAGGGAAAGAGGTTCTGATTTTGTGAGGATATGGCAGGGCTGGCCGCCCGCATCGTGTTGACGAAAGGAGAAGAACATGCTGGAGAAAAAAGTAAGGATGATGCCGCTGGATCAGATCGAGATCCGGGACGGCTTCTGGAAGGAGTACATGGAGCTGGTGCGCTGCCATGTGATCCCGTATCAGTGGGAGGCGCTGAATGACCGGATCGAGGGGGCGGAGCCCAGCCACTGTATGCAGAACTTCCGCGTGGCCGCAGGGCTGCAGGAGGGGAAATTCGAGGGAATGGTATTCCAGGACAGCGACGCGTACAAATGGTTGGAGGCGGTCGCTTACTCCCTGATGTGGCACCCGGATGAGGAGCTGGAGGCGACGGCGGACGGGGCGATCGACGTGATCGCGGCGGCACAGCGGCCGGACGGCTACCTCGACACGTACTATATTCTGAACGGACTCGAGAAGCGCTTCACGAATCTGACGGACAACCACGAGTTGTACTGCCTGGGACACATGGTGGAGGCTGCGGTTGCCTACTACAAGGCGACCGGGAAGCGGAAGTTCCTGGACACCGCGGCGGGCTACGTGAACTGTGTGTATGAGCACATCGGTATCGGCGAGGGCAAGAAGCCGGGCTATCCGGGACACGAGGTCGCGGAGATGGCGCTTGTAGGGCTCTACGAGATCACGAAGGATCCGCGCCACCTTGCGCTCGCAAAGTATTTCATCGACCAGAGAGGACAGCAGCCGCTGTATTTCGCAAAGGAGCGGGAGGAGAACCAGAACAGCTGGTATTGGCACGACAGCTATTTCCAGTATCAGTATTACCAGGCGGGCCTCCCGGTGCGCGAGCAGGAGAAGGCGCAGGGACACGCGGTGCGTGCGGTCTATCTGTACACCGGCATGGCGGAGGTAGCCAGCGCGACCGAGGATGCGGAGCTGTTCGCGGCGTGCGAGCGTCTCTGGAAGAACATTACCGAGAAGCAGATGTATGTGACGGGCGCGATCGGCGCGTCGGAGTACGGGGAGTCGTTTACGTTTGACTATGACCTGCCGAACGATACCGTCTATGCCGAGACGTGTGCGGCGATCGGCCTGATCTTTTTTGCGCGCCGGATGTTTGAGATCACAAAGGACAGCCGGTATGCGGATGTGATGGAGCGCGCGCTGTTTAACGGCGTGATCAGCGGCATGTCGCTGGACGGGAAGCGGTTCTTCTATGTGAATCCGCTGGAGGCGGTGCCGGAGGCGTCGGAGAAGGACTACCGCAAGCGCCATGTGAAGGTGGAGCGCCAGAAGTGGTTCGGCTGCGCCTGCTGCCCGCCGAATGTGGCACGATTGCTCTCATCGATCGGCGGCTATGCGTACGAGTGCAGCGAGAGGGAGCTGTACATGAATCTGTTCATCGGCGGCGATATGAAAGCCGTGCTGGACGGGAAGGAGAACCGCATCCATGTGGAGACGCGCTATCCGTGGGACGGCGAGGTGCGGATCCGGATCGAGAATGAGAGCGACAGCGCGTTTGCGTACGCGATCCGCGTGCCGGGCTGGTGCGACGACTTCCGGGTAAAGGTAAACGGAGAGGTCGTGGAGGCGGAGCGGAAAAAGGGCTACGTATCCCTCGACCGGGTGTGGAAAAACGGCGACGAGATCCAGGTGACGATGGCGATGCCGGTCGTGCTGGTCGCTGCAAACCCGCGCGTGCGCGAGGATATCGGCAAGGTGGCGGTGATGCGCGGGCCGGTCGTGTACTGCCTGGAAGAGGTGGACAACGGCGGACAGCTGCAGGAGCTGTACCTCAGGGAACACCCCGAGTTCGAGGTCGCGTACGAGCCGGAGCTGCTCAAGGGCGTCGTGACGCTGACGACGCAGGGACTGCGGCTTTCCGAGGAGAACTGGGGCGAGGAGACGCTGTACCGCCCGTACAGCGGCAGGACCTTCACCGAGCAGACGCTGAAATTCATTCCGTACTACGCATGGACGAACCGCAAGGTCGGAGAGATGCTGGTGTGGGTGCGGATCTGAGCACATAGAATCATACGGTCGGATGCGCCGGGAGCATTTGCCCTGAGCGTTCGAAAACTCTGACAGTTATAATTAGAACACCGGAAATGCGCATCTATCGGCATTCCCGGTGTTCTGTCAGTTCTTCCTCCAGCTTTCGCCCCGCCAAGGCTGGCAGAGATTTATTTCTACGAACTATACTATTTATATCCCACCTGTATAGCAAGTGGCAATCATTTACGAACCGAATCATTTATACCCCACACCATCGGCAATTTATTATAAATGTGTTTTCTGACGACGACAGCCCGTCAGGAAAGAAGAAAGGAGCGTACACGATGAAGCTTTCCGTGTGTACCGATGCCGTATTTCAGGGAGAGTCCCTGACCGCGTCGGCGAAGAGGGTGAGACAGCTCGGGATTTCCGCGATAGAGTTCTGGGGCTGGGAGGACAAGGATTTGGGGGAGCTGGGGCGTCTCCGGGAGGAGACCGGCGTCGAGGTCGCGGCGCTGTGCACCGGCTTTGTCAGCCTCGTGGACGCGCGGCAGCGCGAAGCGTATGTGGAGTCCCTGAGGAGGACGCTCGAGGTGGCCGGCCGGCTCGGGTGCCGGCGGATCATCACGCAGACGGGGAATGAGCTGCCGATCGCGAGAGAGGAACAGCACGCGAGTTTGGTCGAGGGGCTGCGCGCCTGTGTCCCGTACCTCGAGGAGGCGGACAGCGTGCTCGTGGTGGAGCCCTTAAATGTGCGGGTGGATCACGCGGGCTACTACCTGTCAAGCTCCGACGAGGCGGCAGAGATCGTGCGGGAGGTCGGGTCTGAGCACGTGAAGCTGCTCTTTGATATCTACCACCAGCAGATCACCGAGGGCGACCTGATCCGCAGGATCCGGGAGTACCTTCCCTGTATCGGGCACTTTCACGCGGCCGGAAATCCGGGGCGGCATGAGCTGTACGATTCCGAGGTGGATTACCGGAGCATATTCCGGGCCATCCGGGAGACCGGTTATGACGGCTATATCGGTCTGGAGTATTTTCCGAAGGATGACCCGGCAAAAGGGCTCGAACATGCCGTGCAGCTGATGGACGGTCGCTGACGCATCCGTATACTGTCTGAGGCTTGCTGTCCGGACGAGGGCGCGTTATCATAAATCTGACCGGACGCACCCACATACGGTCAGGAGCTTGCTGCCGCTGCCGTCCAGGATATCACTGCGGCGTCGGCAGGCAGTTCTCCTATCGGGGATCACAGTACACGCACAACACTGCCCGATCATGACGACGTGGCTTACTGGAGCCCTAATCCTTTCGCAACCATAGCGATAATCAGGGAGTCCGTATCCGCGTCATCCGCTTCCGCCAGGTAGTCGGCGATGGCTTCTTTTGTCTTTGCCCCGACCATTCCGTCAGGATCTCCGCAGTCATACCCCTTCTGGTTCAAGGTGTCCTGGACGATGCGGATCAGATCTCTGGACAGAGCGATCGTATCGCCGGTGCTCAGCTCGACAGACTTGCCAGACGTATCCAGGACGCTGTTCCGGGAGGACACGGCGTCCTGTGCGGCCCCGCCCGCGTAGGCTTCCGGATCGGTACTTACCGTGGAAGCGTACGGACACACACCTCCGTCATGCAGGTGCGCCTCGTGTCCATCGCAGTAATAATAAGAATCGGAACTGTCAGCGTACGGGCACACACCTCCGTCATGTAAATGCGCTTCGTGTCCATTGCAGTAATAGTAGGGATCATAACTGCCTGCGGAGCTGCCGCTGTGATGGCTGTCTGCGTGATGGCTCGAATGCGCTTCCGCTACCATCGACAAAGAGTCCGCGCCGTTAAAAAAAATCGGCTGACACACCAGAGCGACGCCTAACATGCAGGAGACAAGTTTTTTTGATACGTTCATCAGAATCCTTCCCTTCTGTGTATAGTAATAAGTCGATACTAGCACGTTTCAGATGCGGCGTCCAGATGGAAGTTGTACCTGAGTTGTAACTGAAAAAAGAAAAAAATTTCTTGACATGGAAAAAGAATCCGGTTACTATAAATAACAGCACTGCACCGTTGTCGTAAGACCAGGACAACGAAGCAGAATAATTTGAGAAGGAGGCAGCAAGATGTCAGTAAGAAATTTGGTCATTAAGGGATCTATCAGAACAACCGATTACACGAAGACAGTCTGCCTCGCACGGAAGATCACGGGTTGAGTACCCGGATGATTTCTATCCTGTTTTGTGCCGCAGTCTGTACGGACTGCGTTTTTTTGTGCCTCGACCGAGGGAGCGGGCGCTGCCAAAAGGCAGACGGCCCTGGCGGAAGGGACAGGCGCCGGCTTCTTCCATAAGAGATCGGGAAGGGCAATGCAGTTCGTCAGACGCGGCAGCCGGATGGTGAGAGATCACCGGACAGCGGCCGTTTTTCGTGCCATAGGAACTATGGCACAGAACGTTCCGTGCAGCCATGTTTACGGCGGGAACTTTACTTTGTAAAAGTGGATGATTTGCACAGGGAGTATGATTGCAGCTAAAACAGGAGCCCTGCGAGGGAGAGGACAATCAACTGAGACGTCGGCGTTCCGGGAGACGTGGGCGACCGGCGGATCAGAGAAAGAAAATGGCAGAGGCGCATGCCGGGACGAACCGGGTGACCGCACTTTGCCGGAAGGGGGAGAAGAATGAAGAAACTGAAAACGTACATGGTGCGCTACTGGCACCTGTACCTGCTTGGGACGGTATGTATGGTGGCCGCGATCGGGCTGGACATGATGACGCCGCAGATCACAAAGCGCATCATCGACGATGTGATTGTCGGCGGGCAGATGAATCTTCTGATGCGGCTGCTGCTCGGCGTGCTCGGGATCGGGTTTGGCAGAGCCGTGCTGTGCTACCTGAAGGAATTTACGTTTGACCGCGTCGGAGCGCTGATCGGGACGGACATGCGAAAGGATCTGTTTCGCCACATCCAGACGCTCTCGATGGATTTTTTTGACCGCCACAATACGGGCGAGCTGATGACGCGCGTGAAGGAGGATGTCGACCGCGTCTGGCAGGTGCTCGGCTTTATCGGAAGCCTGGCGATCGAGGCGCTGATTCACACGATTTTCGTGCTGACGTTCATGTTCCGGCTGAATCCGTGGCTGACGCTGGTGCCGCTCGCGGTCCTGCCGGTGATCGGCTTCTGTGCGGTGCGGATGGAGAACAAGCTCGGCACGGTTTACGACGAGATCAGCGAGGAGACGGCGAAGCTGAACACGGTCGCGCAGGAGTGCATCTCCGGCGTCCGCGCCGTCAAGGCATTTGCGCGCGAGAATTACGAGATTGAGAAGTTCAGCGGACACAACCGGAGATTCTATCAGCTGAATATGCGGCAGGCGAAGCTGCTCGCGAACCACCAGCCGGTGATTTCCTTCCTGGGAAAGATGATGCTGCTGGCGGTCGTGATCGTAGGCGGCCTGCTCGTGATCAGCGGCCGGATGACGCTCGGAGACCTCGGCGCATTTTCGGAGTATGCGAACAATGTCATCTGGCCGATGGAGATTCTCGGATGGCTGAGCAATGACACGGCGTCGGCGTTTGCATCGTGGAAAAAGATCCAGAAGGTCGTCCACGAGACGCCGCAGATTGCGGATGATCCGCAGGCGGAGGCGCTGGGTCAGATCAGAGGAGAGATTGAATTTGACCACGTCGGGCTGGTGCGCGACGGACACGAGATCCTGCGCGACGTCAGCTTCCGGATCGAGCCGGGGCACACGCTTGGCATCATGGGAATGACCGGGACCGGAAAGACGACGATTGTAAATTTGCTGCAGCGGTTCTACGATGTGACTTCCGGGCGGATCCTGCTCGACGGGGTTGACATCCGCGAGATCCCGCTCGCCCAGCTGCGGGCGGCGATGTCGGTCGTGATGCAGGAGGTCTTTCTGTTCTCGGATTCGGTCGCAGAAAATGTCCGCACAGGCAAGCGGGATCTGACCGACCGCAGAACGGTGGAGTGGGCGGCGACCGTTGCCGGGGCGTCGGGCTTCATCGAGGGGCTCGGGGAAAAATATGACACGGTGATCGGAGAGCGCGGAGTCGGCCTGTCCGGCGGACAGAAGCAGCGCATCAGCATCGCGCGCGCCATCGCAAAGGAGGCCCCGGTGCTGATCCTCGACGACGCGACCTCCGCCCTCGACATGGAGACAGAGAAGAAAATCCAGGGAAGCCTGCGCGAGGTCATGGGCCTGACCAAAATCATCATCGCCCACCGCATCTCCGCCGTGCGCAACGCAGACGAAATCATCGTCCTCGACCACAACACCATCGCCGAGCGCGGGACACATGAGGAACTGATGAAGCTGCATCAAAGATACTACGAGACTTGGTGTGTACAGCTTAACCCCAACGGGGAAAAATAGAAAGGAAGAGTTATTATGTCTGTCAATTCAGCTAGACAAGATGAATTGCAGCGCGAGGTATCGAAGAAGGACACCCTGATCTGGATGTACAGCTATCTCTTATCCTACAAGAAGACGCTTGCACTCGTGTCAGCCCTGATCCTGGTCACGCTCGCTGCGACACTTGCCGGCCCGCTGATGATCGAGCGGGCGGTCGATGTCTATGTTGCAAATTCTGATATACGCGGTCTGGCGCGGCTGGCTGTGCTGGCGCTGATCGTGTACAGTGCATACGCGATATGCACAAGAAACTATATGATTGTCATGGAGGAGGCGACGAATCAGATTCTGCTGACGATTCGCCATCAGCTCTACTCCCACATCCAGACGCTGAGCTTTCATTTCTTCGACAGCCGGCCCACCGGCAAGATCCTGGCACGTGTTGTCGGGGATGTCAACTCGCTGCGGGACGTGTACTCGGAGAGCGTGACGAAGCTTCTGCCGGATCTGCTGCTCCTGATCGGAGTGGCGACGATCATGCTGTTGAAAAACTGGCAGCTCGCGCTGGCGACACTCCTGATGGTGCCGGTGCTCGCGCTGTTCATGTTTTTGATCCAGTTCAAGGCGCACCGCCTCTGGCAGGTTCACAGAAAGAAAAATTCGAACCTGAACGCGTTCATCCATGAGGACTTTTCCGGGATCCGCATCGTGCAGAGCTTTGCGGCGGAGCAGGAAAAGCAGAGTGATTTTAATGTCTGCGCGGAAGAATTTTCGCAGAGCTTTATCGATGCCGTCCGGGTGGAGGATCTGTTCGGGGCGCTGGTTGAGATCACCTGGGGAGTCGGGGGCTTCCTGCTGTATTTTATCGGGATCGAGATTGTCGGAGCGGACAAAATCGGCGTGGGTACGTTTCTGGCCTTCTCTTCGTATCTGGGAATGTTCTGGAACCCGATCCGGAACCTCGCGAGCTTCTACAACAAGATTGTGACGAATATCTCGGCTGCGGAGCGGATCTTTGACATCCTCGACACGCCGTCGGAGATCGCCGACCGCGAGGGGGCGACCGAGCTTCCGCAGATCAAGGGCGAGGTTCAGTTTGACCATGTGGATTTTGCGTACACGGATGAGCCGGACCGGCTAGTGCTCGAGGATGTCAGCTTTACGGCGCAGCCCGGCGAGACGATCGCGCTGGTCGGGCCGACCGGGGCGGGCAAGACGACGATTGTCAATCTGATCAGCCGTTTCTACGATGTCACCGCAGGCCATATCCGGATCGACGGAAACGATCTGCAGGGAGTGACACTTCGGAGCCTGCGCAGCCAGATGGGAGTCATGACGCAGGATACGTTTCTCTTCACGGGGACGGTGCGGGAAAACATCTGCTACGGGAGAAGTGACGCGACGGAGGAGGAGATGATCGCGGCGGCAAAGGCCGTCAACGCGCATGAGTTCATCATGAAGATGGAGAAGGGCTACGACACCGAGATCAGCGAGCGCAGCGGCCAGCTCTCGATCGGCCAGCGCCAGCTGCTCGCCTTTGCCCGCACAATGGTCTCCGACCCGCGGATCCTGATCCTCGACGAGGCGACCTCAAGCATTGACACGCACACGGAGCGTATGGTGCAGGAGGGCATCGAGGCGCTGATCAAGGGCCGCACCTCGTTCATCATCGCCCACCGCCTCTCCACGATCCGCAACGCCGACCGCATCTTCTACATCGACGCCCACGGCATCGTCGAGTCCGGCAACCACGAATCCCTGATGGCCAGGAAAGGCGCGTATTACAAACTGTATGAGAGCCAGTTTGAGATCTGAGAAGCGCAGCTTCTCAGATCTCAACGAGGAAAAATGCGGAGCATTTTTTCGAGTCTGCTCAACGATAGAAAATGCGAAGCATTTTTTTGAGTCTGCTCAACGAGGGAAAATGCAGAGCATTTTCTAGAGTCTGCTCAACGAGGGAAAATGCGAAGCATTTTTTCGAGTCTGCTCAACGGGAAAAACGCGGAGTATTTTTTAATGGAGAACTTTCTATAATGAAAGCTCTCCATTAAAAATTTTATTGTTGATAAATGCAATGGAGCCGATCAGTGGGGCATTGTCATCAAAGAACGAATGGATAACAGTAATATTGTCAGAGCCCTCATAATGCAGTGCGTGAGAAATTTTGGACTGCAGACATTGCTCAATAAAGTTTCCACTGCCTGGATTTGTGTATCCGGTTACAATAGCAGATACATTCAAAATTTTCAGAATATTAATCAATGCATAGGAGATATAAGAACAGTAATTGGACATTACCATCATAGCCAGGGTATCCTTATTGTTTGCCTCCTTGATAATATCTTCCCAATTTGGTTTCCTGATATTCAGGAGAGGAGATTCCGGAAACAATGTGCGATGTTCATAAATCTCATTTCTCATGACACGGATATTGGCATATAATTCAAGGCAGCCGTGGTTGCCGCAATCACACTCAGGCCCCGCAAAATTGATGGAGCAGTGTCCGATCTCGCCGCTTTGTCCTGTATTTCCCTCATAGAGAACGTCATTAATAATGATTCCGGCACCTATTCCGTTCATAATATGAAGGTAGAGGTAGTTTCTGTCATTTCTCATCATTCCATAGAGCTTTTCGGCAAGTGCACCGGCGTTTGCATCGTTGATCAAATATGTGGGTAGACCGGTCTTTTCCTCGAAATAGGAAGTGATTTCAAGGTCGTGTATTCCATAAAAGAAAGGAGGATTTAAGATAACTCCCTCCTGCATATTGATTGGGCCGACGGATGAAATACCGATATAAATTATTTTTCGCCTTGTCTGGCGCTGCAATTGCAGATAGCCTTGATAGAGGAGATCAAGGAGTTCTGAAGCATTGTTCAGAGATTCATATGTGTAGGTTATAGAATCCAGGATCGCTCCGCTTAGATCCCCAATGATCAGTTGGCATAATTCTCTTTTTATTAATATGCCTAAGGTACATGGAGACTGATCCGAAATGGAAAGGACGACTGGCTTTCTCCCATTTTTAGTCTCACTTTCACTGTGCGGTACATATTCTGTCTCAGAAATCAGATTTTCTTCGATTAGTTCTGAAATCAAATTTCCAACGGCCATTTTCGTCAGCCCTATTTTATGGGCAATTTCCACGCGTGACAGTTTATGACCAGTAGCAATCATTTTAAGAATTAATAATTTATTATGACGTTTAATATCCTGATTATTGTTACCTTTATTGCTGCTCATTCGGTTACCTCTTAAATTGTGCCAGAGAATTTACTCGAAAATGAATAGTTTCACATCAATAATAAAGGAAAAAAAAGGAACGTGTCAATAGCTTTGCAGGAAATTGTATGTTTCAGCTGAACGGATACATTTGAGGATATTGCATAGATCGGGGCTTATCTGAAAACTGACAGGACAGCCTCTTCTCTGGCTTTCTCTTTTTCTGTTCTCAATATAGCATATCTGAGAGGGATTTCAAGTGAAAGAAAGAAAAATCCGTTGAAGTATGAAAACATTTTTTTAACAGTTATTCGATAGGGCTTCTATACGCCATAAAGTAAAGCTGTTTTATTTAAGTATTTAAAAATAGTACAAATAGTGGCGAAAAAATTTACAAAAAATGGCATTATGAATAATTTTAAAAAGAAAAGGTAAAGAGTAAAAACAAATTTAATAAAAAGAGTTGACTAATTAAAGGATTATGATTATAATAGCAGCATAAAGGTAAGAAAGAAATGGATACAGTCGTTTTTGGCAGGCAGATTGCAGAGACTCAGATCTCTGCGGCGAGAGTTCGCTGACGAGACAGAATTGGCTTGCAATTCATTTTTTGGAAAGGGGGTGGGGAAAATGGAAAAGTATACGATTGGAGTAGATATTGGGGGAACAAAATGTGCGGTTGTGTTGGGAAAGGGTTCTGTTGCAAAATGTGGCACAGAAGACTTCGTTCTGGACAAAGTAAAGATTTGTACGGACATTCAGATTGGTCCGTATCACATGCTCGATAAACTTATGTCAATTATCGAAGAACTCTGCAAGAAGCATCACATAGAGCAGAAGCAATTGTTAGGAATCGGCATTAGCTGCGGTGGTCCCTTGGATCACACAAAAGGAATTATTTTGAATCCGCCGAATTTGGTGGGATGGAACAACGTAGAAATTGTAAAAATCTTCGAACATAAATTTCAGGTTCCCTGTTTCTTGGAAAATGATGCAAATGCAGGCGCTTTGGCAGAAAGCAGATTTGGGGCTGCAAGAGGCTGTAAAAATATTATTTTTCTGACATACGGGACTGGTATGGGAGCCGGTTTAATACTGGATGGAAGACTTTATAACGGAACAAATGATATGGCTGGTGAAGCCGGACATATCCGGCTGACGGATATCGGACCGGTAGGTTATGGAAAGGCAGGATCTTTTGAAGGAATGTGCAGCGGCGCAGGGATTTCTCAGCTGGCCCAGATTAAGGCGATTGAGCTGATTCAGAAGGGTACGCCATCATCCGTCTGCCCGGATCTCGGAAGCCTGAGCAGGCTGACGGCGAAATTTCTTGCGAATGAAGCCCAAAAGGGTGATCCTCTTGCAAGAGAGGTATTTGAAATCAGCGGAAAATATCTTGGAGCGGCATTGGCGATTTTGGTGGATGTTCTGAATCCGGAAATCATTGTCTGCGGAAGCGTATTTACCAGAAGCTATGAATTGATCTGGGAGTCTGCGGCCAAAGTATTACAAAAAGAGGCGCTCGACCGTTCACTAAAGGTATGTAGAGTCGTCAGGTCTGGATTAGGAGAAAAGATCGGTGATTTTGCGGCATTGTCCGTTATACTGAATAAGCTGCAGTTAGTTGATGGTGTATAAGAGGATCAATAACAATGAAAAGTACACACAGGTATTTGGATCAGATGAATCAAAGGTATCCGGAGCTTACCGCTATTTGTGCGGATGTGGATGCTGCGTATGAATTACTGAAACAATGTTTTTGCCGTGGCGGAAAACTGCTGACATGCGGAAACGGCGGAAGCGCTTCTGATGCGGAACATATTGTTGGAGAACTGATGAAAGGGTTTCATCTGAAGAGGCCATTGGGAAAAGACTTAAAAAATCAATATGGCGATCTCTCCAAACAGCTGCAGGGCGCTCTGCCGGCGATTCCATTGACACAGAACCAGGTATTATCGACGGCTTATGCAAATGATGTGGACCCGGACATGATATTTGCCCAGCAGGTTTATGGATATGGACAGGAAGGGGACACGTTGATTGCGCTTACAACGTCCGGAAATTCTAAGAATGTGTTGTATGCGGCGGAAATTGCCAGAAAAAAGCATATGAAGGTAATCGGTTTTTCAGGGGCAACCGGTGGAAAGCTCAGAAGTTTGGCAGATGTATGTATCTGTGTCCCGGAGACAGATACCGCTTTTGTTCAGGAAAAGCACATCGTGGTGTACCATACCATATGCTCGATGCTGGAGGAATACTTTTTTGGAACTGCGGAAACAGAATAAAACCATTTTATCCAAAATGGTTAAAAAAAATAAAAGGAGGATACACAATGAGAAAACGTATTGTATCAACAGTTATGACCGCAGCTATGGCTGCAACAATGTTTGCCCAAGTGGCATCGGCAGAAGAGTCAAAGGTAGTAAAGCTTGCTCTTCAGGGCGATTCCTTAACCTGGCAGCAGGAAATTGTGGATAAGTTCGAGGCAGAGACGGGCTACACGGTAGAACCGGTTTTGATTCCGTCGGATCAGGACATGTATACAAAAACAATGCTGTTAATGGACAGCACAGATACCTGTCCTGATGTGATCGCAGAGGATGGATTTATGGTGAAATCGGATGCGGCAGCCGGGAAGCTGTACTGCTTGGACGATGCACTTGCCGACTGGGAGGATTTGGCCAGCTTTGCACCGGCTATGCTGGAGGGAGGAAAAGGAACCGACGGAAAGACGTACGCGGTTCAATGCTCAACAGATACGCAGATCCTGTATTATAATAAGGAGCTTTTGAAGGATATCGGGATCGAAGGAGAGTGGCAGCCCACCACCTGGCAGGAAATTCTTGATGTAGCGTCCAAATTGAAAGAGGCAAATGCCGATAAGGAAGACTTTATCCCGCTTTTCATGTGGGCTTCTAGTACCTATCCGGAGCAGACTTCCATGCGTACATTCCAGCTCTTCCTTTCCGGTACAGAGGGAGAATGGCCGTCACAGATCTACGATGAGGAAGCCGCAAAGTGGGTGGTGGACACGGAAAAGCTGAAGACAACCCTGAATTTTGTGAATGATGCGTTTAACACGTATGAGGTGACCGAGACTCCGGCTCAGGCGGCCGATCCGAGTATCGAACAGCTTCTGGCCTCAGATTATATGCAGAATGGAATGGTAGGGTTATATATCAGCGGCAGCTGGACTCTGGGACAGTTTGCATCTCAGTATCCGTGGGATGAGGCTATGGATGTATGGGGCTGTGCAAGTATCCCGACTGTGGATGGACAGGATCCGAGCTACACGACGATGTGCGGCGGCTGGACTTGGGCAGTTCCGGAAAATGCCAACAACAAAGAAGGCGGTGTTGAGCTGTTAAAATATCTCTGCGGTTATGATGGTATTCTGGCAAGAGTTATGTACTGCGGAGAGAGCTCTCCGAGAACCGATGTGGCTGACGCGGAGGCATATCTGAGCCAGACGCCGTCTGCGATTCCGTATACAAAGGATCAGCTGGTTTATGGTCATTTCCGTCCGTCAGTAGAAGGATATTCTTCTATCACAACTGCGTTTACCGCTGCTGTAGAGAGTGTTGCCACGGCTTCTGCTACGCCGGAGGAGGCGATTGCTGCTTTGCAGGAGGAGATGATCCGTCAGTTAGGCGAGGATAAGGTTCTTGTGAAATAGAAAACGGTGATTGCAGTCAGCTGCAGATAAAGCTCTGCAGCTGACTTTTTATCAGAGGAAACGATCTTTAAGGAAGATAACAGCAGGAGATGAATGTATAATTCTGGAAAAAGGGACGAAAGGAGTATTTGGATGAAAACCAGAAATAACATGTCGAGGAAAAAATTACTCACATCCGCTCTGCTTATTTTACCGGCGGCAGTATTGATCGGCGTATACTATGTATATCCAATGCTGATGACGATATACTACGCTTTTACGGATCTGACACTGACGGGCTCAGCGGCAACACAGACAAACTTTGTCGGCTTGAAGAATTTTAAGAGTATTCTTACAGATCCGAAATTTCCGGAAATCCTGAAAAATACTCTGGTATTCCTGGTTTTTTCCGGAATTATAGGGCAGCAGTGCTTTGGGTTTGCAATAGCGAAGCTTATGAAAAAAAGAAAAGCTGGCATACGCAAGTTTACTGGATTTATGGTGGTGTTGGGCTGGATCACACCTGAGATTATCGCGGCCTATATGTTCTCTGCATTTTTTAACGATAAGGGAACGCTGAATATGTTCGTAAAGCTGTTGGGATTTAAGAAGGTGAGCTGGATCTTTGAGTATCCGATGCTGAGTATTGTGTTGGCGAATATATGGAAGGGTTCGGCGTACAGTATGCTGATGTTTCAGGCCGCTTTGGATGGAATACCGGATGATGTGATTGAATCGGCCAAAATTGACGGCGCGAGCAAGTTTAATATTTTAAAATCCATCGAACTTCCTATGATAAAAGGGACGACCTCCACTACGTTCATCATGGTAACGCTGGGAACTCTTGGCACCTTCGGAATGATTTATGCATTCACCGGAGGAGGGCCGGGAGTTAAGACTACGACACTTTCCGTATACATGTACAAGCAGGCGTTCAGTGCGTTTCAGGTTGGATACGGTATGGCAATTGCGCTGCTCCTGCTCGCGATCGGTGCGTTTTTGAGCTTTGTCTATCTGCGGCTGATCAAGGCAAATCAGGATTAGGGGGGGATGATGGAATGAAGATGCATACGAGAAAGCGAATAGGCAGTGCATTATCCTATGCGGTATTGATCCTGATCGGAGTCGCTTTTGCAATTCCGGCACTGTGGCTTTTCCTTGCCGCGTTTGACCCGGAGGCTACACTTGCGATCAAGCTTCCTGAAACATGGTCTCTGGAGAATTTTAAGTTTATTCTTCAAAAGGACGGCATGCTGCAGGGATTTCTAAACAGCCTGATTATTGCAGTCTGCACGACATTGATCATTGATGTGGTTTCTGTCATGGCTGCATATCCCCTGTCACGGTATAAGTCAAAAGCGGCTTCGAATGTTTCACTGGGGCTTCTGTTCCTGACCTCGCTTCCCGCTTCCGCAATGATGCTGTCTACCTATAAGCTGCTGATTAAATTTCGTCAGATTGACAATTTATTCGGAGTGATCATGATAATGTCCGCTGCAGGCACGCCTTATGCGATCTGGATGATGAAAAATTTTATGGATACGGTCTCTATTGATCTTGAGGAGGCTGCATGGGTGGACGGTGCTACAAAATCGCAGGCAATTCGAAAGGTACTGCTGCCATTGATGCTGCCCGGCTTTATTACAGTGACGACTTACAATTTCATTAATGCATGGGGAAATTTTTATACACCGTTCCTGATGCTCATGAGTGCAGAAAAATTCCCGGCATCAGTCAATATCTACCGGCTATATGATGTGCATGGACTGGTGATGTATGGTCAGGTAGCAGCCTATGCAGTGATTTATATTATTCCGATTTTTGTTTTGTATCACTTTTCTCAGGATAACATGTCCCAGGGCTTCAGCATGGGAGGCGCCACAAAGGGCTGAGGGAAAATCTGAGATGATTTACGTGAGATTAAGGGAGGATCGCTATGAAAACAATGCATATGATAGGAAATGCACATTTAGATCCAGTATGGCTTTGGAATTGGCAGGAAGGGTATCAGGAAAATAAAGCGACGCTGAAGTCGGCGCTGGATCGTATTGAGGAGTATGATGATTTTATTTTTACCTCAAGCTCGGCTCAGTTTTATGAGTGGATTGAAAAAAATGAACCTGAGATGTTCGAACAGATTAGAAAGAACGTGCAGAAGGGGCGATGGAAAATTTGCGGTGGCTGGTGGGTTCAGCCGGACTGTAATATCCCGTCAGGGGAATCTTTTGCGAGACACGGACTGCTTGCGCAAAACTACTTTCTGGAAAAGTTTGGAGTGAAGGCGCACACGGGCTATTGTGTGGACAGCTTCGGACATAATGCTATGCTGCCTCAGATCCTGAAATTGTCCGGCATGGAGAATTACGTCTTTATGAGACCGGATCCGAATGAAAAGGAGCTTCCTGCCAGAGCGTTTCTGTGGCAGGCGCCTGACGGAAGCCGGGTAAAGGCATTTCGCATTCCGGTTCAGTACTGCTTCTGGGAGGATATTCCGAGGGCGGTGGAGCTGTGCGGGAAAGAATACTCGCCGGGCAATGACCACATGATGTGTTTTTACGGCGTTGGAAATCACGGAGGCGGGCCGACGAAAAAAAATATTGAGGCGATTCAGGCGCTGCAGAAGGAGCAGGGAGATCTTGAGATTGTCTTTAGTGATCCGGATACGTATTTTACGGCTGTAAAAGACTGTGAGCTTCCTGTGGTCTGTGAGGAACTGCAGCATCATTCACCCGGATGTTACACGGCGGAATCCATGATCAAGAAGCTGAATCGCAGGGCGGAGGCATCGCTCTATGTGGCAGAGGCGTTTTCCACAGTAGCGCTGGCATTAGGAAAACATGTGGACGATACGGAATTGACGAAGGCGTGGAAGGATGTACTGTTCAACCAGTTTCATGATACCCTTGCAGGCTCTGCCATTGAGTCCGCTTACTTTGATGCGCGAAATCAGCTGGGAGAGGCGTTGGCAATTGCAGACCGCTGTACGACGGAGGCGGTGAATGGTATTTCGTTCGACATTGATATACCGCTGCAGCCGGATCGCCTTCCGCTGCTGGTCTTTAATCCGAATTCCTGGGACGTAAAGGCGCCGGTGGAGTTTGAAAGCGGTATGTTTGCAAATTCGATTCACACGGAAAATATGGAGCTCCTGGACAGTTCGGATAGCCCTGTGGAGTATCAGATGATTGCTCCTTCGTGCCGGGTGAACGGCAGGAGACGGCTCACGTTTATAGCGGAGGTGCCGGCACTGGGGTATAGTCTGTATTTCGCAAAAAGGAAAGAGGCGGCGGAGCCTGAGGCCGCGATGCTCCCAAGTGCCGCGGATCCCTATGTATTGGAGAATGAGAAGCTGAAGGTTATTTTTTCGAAAGAAACAGGAACCATAGAGAGGCTTTATGACAAGATAAATGGGAGAGAGGTGCTGAAAGAGCGCTCTTCTGTCTGTGTGGTCGAAGATCCAAATGATACCTGGGGTCATCAGCTGAAGAAGCTGGATCAGAAAAAGGGAGAATTTCAGCTTGTTTCTGCAAAGGTTGCCGATTTCGGAAAGGTTCGAAAAGCAGTACAGTTTATATCAAAATATAAAAACTCAACACTCACACAAATCTTTTCTCTGTATGACGGTGAGAGCGTGGTACGCGTGAAGTCAAAGCTGAACTGGCAGGGGCGTATGGAAGCTGTAAAGATGTATTATCAGGCAGATTTGACGGAGGATTGCGAGGCGAGTGCGGAGATTCCATATGGATTTGTTCTGAAAAACAAGATTGGCCTGGAGGAGCCTATGCAGAGGTGGGCAGATATTTCAGATGATTCATACGGGTTATCAATTTTGAATGACTGTAAGAATGGCGTGGATTTTACTGGCAGCCGAATCGGAATCACCGTTCTGAGGAGTCCGGTCTTCGCTCATCATCAGCCGTATCAGCTTCATGAGGAGGAAGAAGAGGAATATTCCTTTATGGATCAGGGAATCAGTGAGTTCTCTTATATTGTAGAGCCTCATGCGGGCAGCTGGAAGGAAGCGTCCGTGGTAAAGGATGCCCTCCTGCTGAATCATCCGCTCATCACGATGTTTGAGACATTTCATAAGGGGACGCTTCCTATGAGAAATAGCTACATTTCTGTAGAGGCGGATAATGTCGTGGTCAGCGCGCTGAAAAAGCCTTTGAAAAGAGAGGGCGTGATCATTCGGCTTTATGAGACAACAGGACAGAAGACAGACAGCAGAGTAGAATTTATGGGAAACAGCCATATGATTTCCATTAGACCCTTTGAAATTAAGACCTTTTTGATTGACACGGAGGGGAATTGGAAGGAAGTGAACCTGATAGAAGAAACGATATAATGCATCAGCAACCGAATAGATAGTTCAGGCAGGGGGAGAGGATGCTGCAAAATTGTTGGCAACTACCACTACTGGTATACGCTCAGTCGCACAGATACCAGTCATCGTGGATTTGCCGCATTTTGCAACACCCTCTCCCCTTGAAGTCAACTACGCCTTCTCCCTCATCTGCCGCAAAAACAGCAGAACCGCCGCCGCTGTCACAACCACCGCATACCCGAGCACCCAGAGCAGGTGCGGCAGCGCGGCTGGATAGTCGGCGTGAAGCATAGCCCGCTCGAGCTCGACGGCGTGCACAAACGGCAGCGCGTAGGCGATCTTCTTGAAGAGGCCGCCCACAAGGTCGAGGTCAAACCAGACTCCCGAGAGCCAGGCGGTCAGGTTCGTCAGCAGTGCGCCGCAGATGCCGCCGACCTGCTTTGTGTGGAAGATGCTTCCGCAGAGCAGTCCCAGTGCGATGAAGAACACGGAGGCGGGCAGCAGAGACAGCACGGCATACACGATCGTCACAGTCAGGGGCAGCCCGAGCAATACAGCGACGATATAGCAGACCACGCTCTGCGCCGCGGCGATCGGGAGGATCGGCAGGGTATACCCGAAAATGAAATCCGCAGCTGTGAGCGGCGTCGTGTAAAGCCTCTGCAGGAGCGCGCTCTCCCGGTCCTTCGCGATGAGCGTGGCGGAAAAGAGCGTCAGGAAAGAGAGCCCGAATACCGTGATGCCGGGAGTCAGGCTCGCAATCTCAAACAGGCTGACAGGAATGTTCGCCTGTATTGCAGAGAGGAGCAGGATCAGAATCAGGGGAAATCCCAGGCCGAATCCGATGTTCAGAGGGTCGCGGAGGATTTCTTTTGCCGTTCTGCCTGAAAACGTAAGTAGTCTCATCTCAGTTCCCCCTTTACCGCCGCGATGAACGCGTCCTCAAATTTTTCCACCCCGGTGCTTGCCTTGATCTCATCGGCTGTCCCGAGCACGAGAAGTCTGCCGTCCTTCATGATACCGATGTGGTCTGAGAGGGCTTCCGCCTCTTCGAGGTAGTGCGTGGTCAGAATGATTGTGACCCTGCCCTTCAGGGCGCGGATGACATCCCACAGCTCGCTCCTCGCAAGCACGTCCAGGCCCAGGGTCGGCTCATCCAAAAACAGAATCTCAGGCTCGCTGATGAGCGCCATAGCGAGGCTGACTCTGCGCTGCCAGCCGCCTGAGAGCTTCCCGGCCCGCTTCTTTAAAATCGGTGTGAGCCCAAACTGTGCAGAGAGCTCACGGATCTTTTGCGCTCGTTTTTCCCTTGAAAAACCGTGCACGCCGCACATCAGCTCCAGATTTTCCTGCACGGTCAGATTGGGCGCGACAGCCGTCTCCTGCGGAGACACGCCGATCATACGCTTGATTTCCGCCGTGTCCGAGGTGATGCTGTGTCCGTTCAAAAAGGCATCGCCGCTCGTCGGTCTCGTCAGGCAGGAGAGCATCTTGATGGTGGTCGTCTTTCCCGCGCCGTTCACGCCGAGGAGGGAGAACAGTTCCCCCTGCCGAACGGTCAGATCCAGGCCGTCGACGGCGGTCACATCCTTGTAGCGTTTGGTCAGTGATCGTGTCATGATTGCATCCATTGCGGTTCACCCCCTCTGTGTCGGAGCATCCGGCTGCTCCGTGTAGCGATGTCTCAGTCCCATGTAGGCGTCCGTCAGCACCTTGCTGATCAGCGTGTCGTCCCACTCCAGGTAGGAGGTGGCGATCATCGTCGCGATGCCGTGCACGAAGATCCACATTTCCAGGTGGAACAGGTAGGCATCGGCCTCGCCAAGTCCCAGATTTTGTTGGATCAGCTCGATCAGCGGCTTTAGCTCCTCCGGGTTGTCCTCCGGCTGCTCGTGGCTCCGGTCGCGCATGAAGAGCAATTTGAAGAGCAGCTTTTCATCCCGTGCAAAGCGGATGTACGCCATACCGCTTGCTTTGTACGGAGGATAGGCGCCCTTCGCCATGTCCTCCCGCAGGTAGCGCCGGTACAGCGCGTATGCGGAATCATAGACCTTCTGCTGCACCTCCTCCATATTTTTGAACAGCCCGAAAATCGGCTTGACCGAACAGCCGAGCTCGGCCGCGAGCGCCCTGGCAGTCAGGCCGGACGGCCCCTCCCTGCGTGTGATGTCCAGAGCGGCAGCGGTAATTTCATCTCTTGTAAACTTGAACTTTGGCGGCATCTCTTTCCTTCCTTTCCGTCGCACGAACCGCAGGCAACTTTTAGGATCTGTGCGTTCTTTTCACTCTTTCCGTCGCACGGATCGCATGTAATTTTCAGGGTCTGTGCGTTCTTTTACTCTTTCTGTCGTACGGATCGCAGGCAATGTTCCGGATCTGTGTGTTCCTTTACTCTTTTCGTCGCACGGATCGCAGATAATTTTCAGGGTCTGTGCGTTCTTTTTATTCTTTCCGGCGCACGAACCGCAGATAATTTTCAGGATTTGCGCTTTTCTGTCGTTCGGATGTACCGGGCGCATGCAATTCTCTGCGGCGTAAGAGTATGCGACCGAAAAAGAAACGTGTGTTGCGCAACAATTATTACCTAATTATACGATGCTGATGAAAAAAGTCAAGAAAAATTTTAATGTTTTCCTTGCAACCTTTTTCTGTTTCGTGCAGTCTATATTATATAGGAGAGAAATGCAGGGACGGATTATGTTGGGAAAAAAGAAGGATGGCACCTGGTTCACAGAGCAGGTGCAGTCGATGAAAAGTACAATGTTTTATGTCGCGCTGTCGATTTTGCACAACGAGTGGGATGCGGAGGACGCGACGGCGAACGCGATTTTAAAGGCGTATGAAAATCTGGAGCATTTGCGGGACCCGCGGAAATTCCGGGTGTGGATGCTGAAAATTCTGCAAAATGAGTGCTTTGACTATGCAAAGCAGGGCAGCAGGCAGATTCCGCAGGAGGACTGGGAGGTGTCGGAGGACTTCAAGCCGCCGGATGTCGATCTGTGGAATGCGCTGAAGGGCCTTGGCGAGAAGGACCGGCTGGCGCTCCTGCTGTTCCACCTGGAGGGCTACAAGCTCCGGGAGATCGCAGAGCTTCTGGAGGAGCCTATAGGTACGGTCAAGAGCAGGCTGTCGCGGACGCGGAAAGCGCTTCGCCGGATTTTAGAGTAGGCAGGAAGAGCTGGAATGAAGAAGAAAGGAGAGGAAGGCTGTGAAGAGATATCTGAGAGAAAATTTTCCGCAGATGCCGCGCCATTATGAGGAGCGGATCGACCAGACGCTTGAGGAGATTGCGGCCTGGCAGGGGAGAAGCGGATCGAGAGCGGGAGCGCGGATCTGGCAGCGCGTCTCGTGGGTCTGCGGCAGCGCGGCGGCTGTTTTTCTGTGTGTGCTCCTGTTTTTTACGGAGTTTCCCTCCTACGCGGCGGATATACCGATCCTGAACCGGGTGATCTACACGATCTCCCCGCAGGTGAAGGAGACGGGGGAAGTAGAGGAGAAAGTGGCCAGCCGGACGTCCGAGGTGCTGAAGGAGTTTATGGAGAGCCGTGTTGTGCTGTACACCGGGGAGGAGAACACCGGGGATGGCTGGCAGCTGAACACGAATACGCTCCAGGCGGCCTATTATTTCAAGGATAAGATTATGGAGTATTACAGGCCGGACCGTCCGGTGATGCCGGAGGTCGAGATCACGGTGCGGGCGGTGGACGCAGTGCGCAGAGGGTATGAGATCGCGGCCAGGGTCGCGTGCGATGTGCTGGTCGAGGGACAGTATTGTTTTTCGGAAAAGATAGAGGTAGTGCTGATTGAGCGGCCGGGGTACCTGACGGTGATCCGGATGCAGGAGGTCGGGGCCCAGGAAGAGGCGGCCGGGCAATAGGCCAAAGGGGAAGCTATGAGACGGAGAAAGAGAAGGAAGAGAGGCGTGTTCCTCCTGGTCACTGGTTTGCTGCTTGTTTTGGCGGCGGCAGCGGCTGTCAGAATGCGCCGTCCCGGGGAAAAGGGCGTGCCGGAGATCACGGTTTACCTGGACCGGGAGAACCAGATGTATGTCCGGGCGATGGTCGCGATGTACAAAAATCTGAGCGAGGTCGCACAGTACTCGGGTGAGGAGGACAACTATCCGCTTGTGAACTGGAACCTGGTGGATAAGAGCGCCCTCTCGGCGGAGGAGTATCGCAGCCAGCTCCGCTCGGAGCTGCAGGAGGGAAAGGGGCCGGATCTCGTATTTCTGGATGCGTATAGCTGTGAGGATCCGGCGGAATTTGTGGAGCAGGGATATCTCGCTGGCCTGGACGGATGGCTGGAGAGCGGGAAGAGCGTGTACACAGCCTCGGATTTTTGCGAGGGCATTTTAGAGTCGGGGCAGATGGATGGAGAGCAGTACCTGATTCCGGTGTCTGTCGACCTTCCGGTGCTGGTCACGACGCAGGAGCGGCTCGCGCAGGCGGGAGTCACGGAGGAGGAACTGTGGGACATCGAGCGGCTGTTTGAGGTGGCCGCGGCGTATCAGGAACAGACCGGGGAGAGCCCGTTTGATTCCTGCGATTTTCTTGAGCGGCTGGAGCAGTACATCGGGGACGAGGCGGACTGGAGCGAGGAGCTGCGGGCGGATGTGGAAGCATTGAAGGCGGGAGTGTCCGGGCAGAATCGTTCTGAAGAGGAGGACGACAGGCGGACAGGAGAAGGCTTTGCGGGAGACGGCAAGCAGGCAGAAGAAGGTTCTGTGGAAGACGGCAGGCAAGCAGAAGAAGACTTTGCGGAAGACGGCAGCGATGTCAGAGGGACAGCAAAGAGCAGCCTGCAGGCCGGCGAGGACTCTGCGGCGGGAACGTGTTTGTTTCTGACAGCCGGTATCCGGGACTACCGGCGTATGGCGGTGCAGGCCGCGATGCTGCCGGAGGAGGAAACGGTCGTCTTTCTCCCGCTTCGGCGGCTGGACGGCCAAATGCAGGCGGTGCTGCGGCAGGCCGTGGCGGTCAACAGACATTCCTCCAACCTGGAGGCAGCGTATGCGGCGCTGAACGCGTTTTTCCAGAAGCGCCAGCACAACTGCGCGGTGAACCTGCCGGTGGCAAAAGCATATGACTGGACAGGTCTGATCGAGCAGGCGGTTTCCCTGGTACCGTTCGGGTGGCAGGAGACAAATTCCCTGGGGAACAACGCCGGATGGAGGTATGCAAAGGTGACGTCGAAGCTTGTGGAGACGTCATACTGCGGGAACTTTCCGCTGCCGGAGACATCGTGCGGTGGGCAGGTTCCGGTGTCGGAGACGTCGTGCAGTGAGCACGTTCCGGTGTCGGAGACGTCGTGCGGCGAGTACGTTCCGGTGTCGGAGACGTCGTGCAGCGAGTATGTTCCGCTGCTGGAGACGTCGTGCAGCGAGCGCTCTTCGGTGTCGGAGGGTGAGTGTGCCGGGACAGGCAGCGAAAAGGCCTTGAGTGTGATGGTGCCGGACGACGGCCTGGGCGAGGAAGGGCCTTTGTATGAATGGATTATCGGGGCGGCGGAGGAGTTTGAGGCAGAGCACGGAATCCATGTGGAGGTGTGCAGAGGAGAGACGGATGAGTGGTATGAGAGACTGCTGCTGATGGATACCGCCGCCGATATCACGGTGCTCTACCGGACGGTGGTCTGGCTGGGCTATGAGGATACGGCAGAGCATGTGCTGGATTACCGGCCGCTCCTGGATGAGAGCGGGCTGTCCGGGCTTGCGTGGAAAGAGGGCGCCCTGGAGGCCGGGGAACAGAGCGCGCTGATGCACATCCCGTACCTGGAGGAGACGACGCTGGTCAGCGGCTTTATCGTCTCCGCAAAGACAGAGCTCCCCGAGGAGGCGCTGGAATTTATCAGATTGTGCCTGAGCAGGGATGAATACGAAAAAATGGCAGCACGTATCGGAGAGGAGCCGGTTCTGATGCGCGAGGCGGGAGAGAAATCAGATAGTTTACCGTGAGCAGCGGGATGTGTGGGCTACGTTTCGATTTGGCTGGTGCTAAATGTGTGTTGCCGGCACTCAGCAACTTATGCGGCAGTTGTCAGATGCTGATGTGAGCATGGCAGCCGGAGCACTGCTTGTGAGAATAAAAAGGAGGGTTTAGATGGAATGAGAAGAAAATGGTTGGCGGCATGCTTGGGAGTCGGCTTGGCCGCGGGGGTGTTCGACGGCGCGGCGGTAGCAGAGGTGGAAGCGAGAGCGGAAATTATATCGGAAGTGGCAGAGTCGGAAGTGATAGAGGAGACTGCGTCGGAAACAGCAGAGGCAGCAGTGTCAGAAGCAATAGAGAGGACGGCATCGGAAGCGTCAGAGATGGCAGTGTCAGAAGTAATAGAGGAGACTGCGTCGGAAACGGCAGAGGCGGCAGTGTCAGGAGCAATAGAAGGAACTGCATCAGAAACAGCAGAGGCGACAGTGCCAGAAGTAATAGAGGAGACTGCATCGGAAGCGGATGCGGTGCCGGAGATTACGATTTGGTTGGATGCAGACAGTGAGGCAGTTGTGCGGGAGGCGCTGTACAGCTATGCGTTCGGCTCTGACATGCCGGGCTATGAGGAGTATTTTCCGGAATTGACGTGGCGGCTTGTCGACAAGAGTTATCTGACGCCGGAGCAGTTTGAGGAGGAGTTGCTGCGCGAGCTGGACGGCGGTGGCGGCCCGGATCTGATCTTTATGGACGAGGCGAACGGAGTCAGCCCGGAGTACCTGATGGAATCCGGGTATCTGGCGGAGATCGGGAACGTCGAGACGTACGTGGTCGGCAAGCTGAGCTATCTGCCGGGAACGCTGGAGGCCGGGCAGGTGGACGGCAGGCAGTATGTGCTGCCGGTCTATATCCAGTGCCCTGCCGTGTTCGGGCTGCGGGATACGCTGGAAGCGGCCGGGATTGACACAGAGCAGAGCTATGAGAGCCTGGATGCATTTCTGGAAGCTTTTCAGGAGGCAGCCGATGCGACCGGAAAGACGATTTTTGAAAACGCGGCCGATGTAGATTGGATCGAGGCGTGCTGTGCCGGACAACGCGGAGATCAGACGGAGAATGCTGAGCAGGGAGAAAATCGCATGGCTGACGCGGAGCAGGAGGAGAATCACGGAGAGGATGCGGCAGGGGAAGGGGAAACGGACCGGCTGCAGACGCTTCTGGCGGAAACGCGCCAAAGGTCAGGTGACAGCAGCAGCTTTTTTGCCCCTTACGAAGCACTCTCGTCGGGAGTGAGCATGCTCAGCGGATGCATGCTCACGAACAAGTCAAAGGCTGCGCAGAACATGGCACTGTTTGAGGACGAGAAGGATCTGGTGTTTTTCAGCATCCCGTCCCGGGATGGAGCAGTGCGCGCGATGATTACCCAGTCTGTGGCGGTCAATGCAAACACGCGCTATCCTGCGGAAGCGACTGCGCTTCTGCGCGCATTTCAGGGCAATTATGTGAGCGGAGACGGGTCCATATACCTGACAGATGATTTCCCGGCATCCGGTGTCACAAGATGCTGGAAAAATCAGCTGAAGACCTCGGCAGTATGGGCGGAATACACCTATAAAATGCTGTGCGGCGAGGAAAAGGACGTCCTGTCCCTTTCCGGCGAGGCCTCGAAAGCCTTCCGCGAGTGCACGCAGAAAGCGGTGACGGACGCTGCATTTCGGAATCAGTGTTCAGACGAAAACGGACACGCAGATGTGCCGGAGAAGCAGGTGCTCACGGTTTCATATGGTGACTGGGGGCTGGGAGAGGACTATCCGCTCTATCAGTGGCTGGCGGCTGCGGCAAAATCGTATTCCAATGAGCATCTGCATGTACAGCTGATTTCGAGGGATACTGCGCACAACTCCGCGGTGGTGGATGCGAAAAAAATGGAGATGGTAGATGCCGGGGCGGATATTTTCCTGGGGGTCAAGGAAGTGCTGGAGATGGATTTTGACGGTGCGCCGCTGGGGGAATGCTACGCAGATCTGACGCCGTATCTGCAGAGCACAGAGAAACCGCTTCCCGTTGTCAAAGTGCTCGAAAAAGACAGAGGACTGGCCTACGGAACCGAGGAGGAGAGCGGCGATACGTCTGTATTTGTGATTTCAGAGAGTTCCACTTTGAAAGAGGAGGCCTTTGGATTCTGTGCGGCAGCACTCGGGCATGAGACGTATGCGGATGCGATGGAACAGATGGGATACTTGCCGGGCGAAGCAAAGTGAGGAGCTACGGGTGAAAATGGACGGGGCTGTCAGATAAGAAAAGGGCCGGAGGGATGAGGAAAATGAGAGGAATGAGAAATCAGATGGAACAGATAAGGCGCAGAATGGGAAGAAAAGCGGGTGCGTGTCTGGCGCTCGGGGCTGTGCTGCTGGCGGCAGCAGGCGGGCACACGGTGAAGGCGGATGAGAACAGCAGCCTCACGCTGTATATGAGTGAGGAGCAGGAACACTACATCTACGCGAAGGCGCTGGAAGAGTTCAGGCAGACATGGCCGGAGGTGGAGCTGAACGTGATCACCTACAGCATGGATGAGATGATGGCGGATCCGGTCAGAATGAAGACGGAGCTGATGGCCGGCGGCGGCCCGGACCTCCTGCTATTCAACAGCTGGGGGACGGATGACGTCTACAAGCTGCTGGCGGCGGGTGTGTTTGCACCTCTGGATGCGTTCATGACACCGGAAAACGGATGGGAGGAAGCGTCCTACGTGATGCCTGTGGTGGAGGGCGGACGGTTCGACGGAACACAGTACGTGATGCCTCTGAACTACGATCTCCGGCTTGGAATCGCCTCGCGGGAGGGACTGGAAGAAATCGGCTTTGACCTTGGCGCGTGTACCGATACGGTCTCCGTGCTCAAGGAAATCGCCGCGCTGTACGACGCAGATTACAGCGATCGGATTCTGGCCGACGGCGCACAGCTGATGTCTTTCCCGCAGCATCTGGGAGACTCGTTCCTGAACTATGAGGACGGCGAGATCGGCGTGGATCAGGCCGTGCTGCAGGAAGCGTGCACTGCCTACTGCCGGATGTACGAGGAGGAGCTGGATAACGTCTTTGGAGAGTTTCGGTATTATGGGTACGGGAAGGATATCCTGGAGCGCAGGGCGTATGTCGCGGTTCCCATTGCAATGGAGGGTTACTTGAGTGCGGCTGCCGCCATTGCGGCGCAGGATACGCCTGTCATCCTGCCGTTCCGTACTTCCGGCGGAAAGCTTCTGGCGGAGGTCCGGCTGTACGCGGGAATACGGGCCAACAGTGAGAATAAGCAGAATGCGTGGAATATGCTCCGCCTGTTTTTGCGGGAGGAAATGCAGAGTACACTGGCTTCCTACACGTCCTATATCCCGGTGCAGCGGGCGGCTCTGGAGGCGGCGATCGAGGAGAATCTGAGCGAGGTGATGGAGGGCGGCAGGGAGATGCTGGAAATCGGTGAGCCAGGCGCAGAGTTTCTGGAAGAATATAAGAGAATGCTGACCGAGCCGGATGGAAGTATTTTTCTGAGCGACCTGACCGCACAGAAATTTTTCAGCGCAATGGAACCGTTCTATGCCGGGGATGCGGACTATGAGGATTGCCTAGCAGAGTTTGAAGAGTATGTGAAAATTTATCTCACGGAGTAAGCGGAAGCGATGCGCATTGTATGCTAGCTAAAGCAGCCGGAAATGATGTGCATTGCATGATTGTCGAAGCAGCCGGAAGTGATGCGCATTGCATGGCCGCCGAAGCAGCTGGAAGTGATGCGCATTGTATGGCTGCCGAAGCAGCCGGAAGTAATGCGCATTGCATGGCCGACGAAGCAGCCGGATGTGTTGAGAGTAGTACGTCTGATGGGGTAAGTGGACGCAGACAAGTGTGCCGAGTGGGGGGTGTAAGAACATGAGCCTGAAAAAGAGGGAGAGCCTGACCGGAATCCTGTTTGTATTGCCGTTTTTAGCCGGATTTCTGCTGTTTTATATTATACCGTTCGGAATCAGTGTCGGGTATTCCTTTACGTCCGGGATCGGCGGCGGGACCTTCGCCGGGTGGACACACTATGCGGAGGTGCTGCAGAGCTACGCCTTTCAGTTGGCGGCCTCGAATACGTTCCGGTTTATGGGGATCGGGATTCCGCTGATCATGGTGATTTCGCTGTGCCTCTCTCTGCTGCTCTACGGAAACGCCAGGCGCACGAAATTGTTCCAGTCCATTTTTCTGTATCCGATGGTCATACCGATTGGCTCGGTCGTGATGTTTGTCCAGGTCATGCTCTCCGAGTTCGGGATCTTCAATCGGATTTTGTATCAGCTGGGCTGGGAGGAGAAGGATTGGTTTCAGTCAGGGCTGGCGTTCTACGTGCTGCTGTTCCTTTATATATGGAAGAATTGCGGCTACAACATGGTCCTGTTCTTGACCGGCCTGCAGGCAATCCCGGCGGAATGTGAGGAGGCCGCAAAGCTGGACGGCGCCGGGAAGCGGCAGTATTTCCGGTACATCCAGTGTCCGCTGCTGGCCCCAAGCGCGCTGTTCGTGTTTGTCATGTCCGTCATCAACGCCTTCAAGTGTTACCGGGAGGCGTATCTGCTCGGCGGAAAATATCCGCACAAGAGCATCTACATGCTGCAGCACTTTATGAACAATAATTTTGAGAACCTGAACTATCAGCGGCTCTCGGTGGCGGCAATTCTGGTGTTCCTGCTCATCTTCCTGCTCGTGATTCTGCTGTTCGCAGGGAAGTACCGCAGTGAAAGTGACGGAGGGAGCCGGAAGAAAATTCGCAGGGGACGTGGCGGGAAGAGAACAAGCAAAAGGTTTCCGCACGGAACATGACGGAGGGTGGCAGAAATGAGGATGGCGAAAAGAGGAATTCTGGTATTGGCGGCAGTGCTTGCGCTGCTGCCGTTCGTCTATACGATTCTGAATGCGTTTATGAGCGCGGAGGAATATTACTATTACTACGGCGGCATGGCGACCGGGGAGGAAGTGTACCTGGCGTTTCACCTTCTGCCGGACCGCTGGTCGCTGGACGCGCTCTTTACGGTGCTCCTGTCAGAGCCCGGCTATCTGATGAAATTCTGGAACTCCATCGGGATCACGGCGGCGATCGCGGCGGGACAGATCACGGTCTCCTGCCTGGCCGGATACGGGTTCTCCAGATTTCAGTTTCCCGGACGCAGGGTGCTGTTCGTACTGGTCGTGATTTTGATGATGATGCCGTATCAGGTGACGCTCGTCAGCAATTATATCATTCTGGACCGGCTGGATCTGATCGGCAGCTACGCGGCGGTCATTTTGCCGGGAATCTTTTCCTCCTTCGGAGTCTTTTTGATGAAGCAGGTCATGGATGAGATCCCGAAGGAGGTGCTCGAGGCGGCGCGGCTCGATGGAGCGGGGGCGATCCGGAGGCTGGTCAGCATAGCGCTTCCGATCAGCAGGGGCGGAATCGCATCGCTGTTGATTTTGAATTTCGTGGATAACTGGAATATGGTAGAGCAGCCGATGGTCTTTCTGAAGGAAAAGAGCAAGTATCCGCTGTCGGTTTTTCTGGCGGATTTCACCGCGGGCAGCGGGCCGGAAATCTTCGCGTGCGGACTGCTGGCGCTGCTCCCGGTGCTGCTGCTGTTCGCATATTTCCGCGATGAGCTCTCAGGAGGAATCGCGGTGTCAGGCATAAAGTGACGAAGGAGTGTCTATGAGGAAAAAAATCATCCGTAAAACAGCGGAATATCTGTTTTTGCTCCTGCTTTTCTGCACAGTGGTTTCTGCGAAGATTGAGCGCATCCGGCTGCCGCAGGTGACGGTATCCGCGTTAAAGCCCGGCACGGTCGTCGCAGACGGCAAGGAGGAGCAGTATGAGTATACCGTTCCGGTCTCTGCACTGCGCCTGGAAGGAGAGCGGTACTGGGTCTATGCGCTCGGCGAGCGGGACGGAAAATTCGGAAAGGAACAGTACGTGCAGCTGTTTCCGGCCGAGGTGCTGGCGCAGGACGAAGAGAGGGCGGCGCTGCGTGCAAGCCTCTTCGATGAGATCGTGGTGGAGGCCGACCGCACGCTGGAAGATGGGGCGCGGGTCATGGTGCAGGATGCGTTCAAGTGAGTGGTAGCTTGTGAGGTGTAAAATGCTTGACTTGTTTTATTGCCATTTTTAAGCCTACATGCTATGATAGAAAAAGAAGAAAACTTGAAAGCGGAGAGGGATATGGGGAAAATAGAAGGAATTGAAATTCAAAATTATGGGGTGTTAAAACATATTGTACTGGGGAAGACGAGGACCCGTCAAAATGAGCGGGTGCTTGGCAATTTAGTTGCCATTATCGGACCTAGCGGAAATGGAAAAAGTACGCTGGCAGATGCCTTTGGATTTATCGCGGATTGCCTAGAGATAGGTGTGGAGGCTGCCTGTGATTCAAATAATCGTGGTGGATTTGAACGATTAGTTTCGCAGGGCGCAACGGAGCCGATTCGATTTGAGTTGTATTACCGTGAGTCGAGTAACACACGTCCTATTACTTATGAATTGGAGATTGATCTGGATCAATCCGGTCGTCCATATGTAAAGATGGAGCGGTTACGGCAGCGCCTGGAAAAGCATGGATGGCCTCGTTCTTTCATGTATTTGCAGAATGGAAGTGGATATGCGTTTGAAGGAAATGACGATGGTGGGCAGGATGATGATGGAAGTATTACCGGAAAGAAAATAGAAGTTCAACTCTCAGATGTGCGCCGTCCGGCTATTGTGACTTTAGGAGCTATGAAACAATATGATCGTATCGAAAAATTTCTGAATTTTTTGAGAAGCTGGTACCTTTGCTATTTTTCGCCTGACGCGGCGAGAAGATTGCAGACGGCGGCGCCGCAGGCATATCTGGATAGAATTGGGAGTAACATTAATAATGTTGCACAATATATGTACCGCGAGAACCGAAAAGATTTTGAAAAAGTGTTAGCGGAAATTCAGTCGAAACTTCCGGGAATAGAAAAAATTGAACCACAGAGATTCGAAAATGGGCAGATGATGCTGCGTTTTTATGAGCAAGGTTTTACACAGCCGTTCTATTCTCAGAGAATGTCGGATGGAACGTTGAAGCTTTTTGCCTACTATTTACTACTTCACGAAAAAAATCCAAGGCAACTGGTGTTTATAGAAGAGCCTGAAAATGGATTGTATCATCATTATTTAGGAGAATTGGCTGAAGAAATGAGAGAAAATGTGGGCAAAGGGTTTTCAAAACAGCTTTTTGTTACAACTCACAGCCCCTTTTTTGTAAACTCACTGGGTCCAGATGATGTGTGGGTGCTGACGAAGGGGGCGGATGGTTACTCCAGCGTCAAAAGAGCTTCGGAATATACCTTCGTCAAAGAGTTGGCAGAGGAAGGAGTTACGATCGGTGATATGTGGTACAGCAAATATTTTGAAAGCACGGAGGAATAGATGTATTTCCAATTTCTGATAGAGGATCAGTCAACAAGTATTTTGGTGAATCACGTTATGGAAAAAGTGAGAAATCAGCACATCGAGGACTGCATTGAGTGGAACGTGAAAGCATTTGGTGGAATTGGCCATTTGCAAAAGAAAGGGAATGTATTACAGAGAAAAACAGGAAAACTACTGAATGATTTGCCTCTTTATATGAAGGCATTTAGTAAAGTATTACAGAGTATGGAGAACGCGACGCTCGTAATTGTTCTGGATAATGATAAAAGAGATACGGAGCAGTTTAAAAGAGAGTTGGAGCAGGTTGCGCTTGCTAATCTGGTGCTGTGTGATTATACCTTTTGCATAGCAGTTAAGGAAATGGAAGCATGGCTTCTGGGAGATGTGGAAGCAATCAAAGCGGCTTATCCGAATGCGAGAATACAATTTATAAAGAGATACGAACAGGATGGCATCTGTGATACATGGCAGGCTTTAGCAGAAATAGTATATCCAAAAGGGCTGTCAAATCTCAGAAAAAAAGCAGATGGTAATTATAAAGAGATTGCGAAGGCAAAGTGCGAATGGGCAGATAAGATCGGCCAATGTCTGAATTTGCATGAGAATGCTTCACCGAGTTATCAGTATTTTATCGGAGAAATTGAGAAACGACTTTCCGCGTAATGGAAACCAAACATGAGAAGGAGATCACTATGCAGAACTATCCGTACATTTTGTTTGACCTCGACGGAACGCTGACCGATTCCGCGGACGGGATTGTGAACTCGGTGGCGCATGCGCTGAGAAAGCGCGGGATCGCGGTGCCGGAGCGCGAGCGGCTGCTGCCGTTTGTCGGGCCGCCGCTGCTGGAGTCGTTTCACCGGTATTACGGGATGACGCGCGAGGAGGGGATGGCGGCGATCGCGGATTACCGCGAGTACTTCACAGACCGAGGCTGGTGCGAGAACCGTGTCTACGACGGGATCCCGGAACTGCTGGCGGCTCTTAGGCAGGCGGGGAAGCATTTGATCGTTGCGACCTCGAAGCCTGAGCCGTTTGCAATGCGGATCGCGGAGCACTTCGGCATCGCGCCGTACTTTGACTGGATCGTCGGCAGCACGCTGGATGAGAAGATCACGAGCAAAGGGCAGGTGATCGACCTGGTTCTGAGACAGGTCGGACGGGAGCACGCCGGGGAGATGGTCATGATCGGAGACCGTGAGCACGACGTTCTGGGAGCGAAGGAGAACGGGCTGCCCTGCGTCGGAGTCCTCTACGGGTACGGCAGCCGCGAGGAGCTCGAGGCCGCGGGAGCGGATGCGATCTGTGAGGATGTAGAAGAGCTTACGAGATGCTTGCTCGCGTGAGTGATAAGCCAGGCAGACGCACATGTATGTATATTTGACGGCGGCAGACATGTGAGTGATAAGCCAGGCAGACGCACATGTATGTATATTTGACGGCAGCAGACATCCGTGCTGCCGCGTGACGGCGTGCTTGCGCGGCAATGACCGGGCTAACACGAGCCCACTGATTTGGCAGCGCTCTGCCGTACATATTTTTTTGTTCCCCCACATATGATAGAGAGAACGCAGGCAGTCCTCCGCCCATCGCGGATCGGCTGCCTGTTTTGTCCCCTTTTGCGCACGGCGGAAGGGGATCTGACAGAACAGGTATTTCACGCAGAGTGCTGCGAAAGCGCTGCAGCCGCTGTCATGGGTTTCTATCTCTGTCAAGAGAGCGCCAGCGACGGTTGGTTTACAGTGTTTTGCGGTATTCCGTCTGGAAAAGAAAGAGGGGGAGCGGGATGAATGACAGAGCATTGAAGGTACTGGAGCAGTACGAGCTGGAGGTGGTCGGGACACGGCGCGCGCGGGGGGCGTACATTCTCGACACACCGCAGGGAACCCGGATTCTGAGCGACTACACGGGCTCCGAGAACAAAGCGCTGTTCCAGAACCGGCTGATGGAGCAGATCCGGGACGGCGGGTACAGGAAGGTAGACGTGATCCTCCCGAACAAGGAGGGGGGATTGATTTCGCGCGACTGGGAGGACAACAAATACGTCGTCAAGGAGTGGTATGCGGGGCGGGAGTGCGACACGACGAGCGAGTCGGAGATTCTGGCGGCGGTGACGAATCTCGCGAGGCTGCACCGGCTGATGCACCTGACGAACGAGCCTGAGCTGGAAAAGAGCTTCACGGCGCCGTCCCCGCTCGATGAGCTGCACGCGCAGAACGCGGAGCTGAAGAAGATCCGCTCTTTTATAAGGAAGAAAAACACGAAGGGAGAGTTTGAGCGGCTGTTTCTCGACTCCTTCCCGGTGTATTTTGACCAGGCGTCCGAGGCGGAGCAGCTGCTCGGGCAGCAATCGGGGCTCGGCCACATCTCGGAGAGCACGGCGCGCGGGAGCGTCTGCCACGGGGACTACGACCACCATCACGTGCTGATGTCGGGGTACGACATGGCGACGGTCAATTTTGAGTGCTGCCGGTTCGACTACCAGATCAACGATCTCTACCGCTTTATGCGGAAGATTCTGGAGAAGCAGGACTGGAACCCGCGGCTCGGCATGCGGATGCTGGATCACTACGTGCAGATCCGGCCGGTGTCGGCCAAGGAGAAGCGGCTTCTCTATGTGCGGATGCTCTACCCGGAGAAATTCCGGAAGCTGGCGAACTACTATTACGGGAGCAACAAGGCCTGGATATCGAGAAGATTTCTTGATAAGCTGCAGGTCATGAACCGGCAGCAGGAGAAACGCGAAAAATTTGTAAAAATGCTGGAAAAATAGTTCCATTTTACGGATTTTCAGGTTATAATGATTAAGATATAGCCATACGTGATCCGGAAAAGACCGGGATCACGGTGAAGCAAAGCACAGGAGGTTGAAGAATGGAAGACTATAGAAAGTCATACGAGGCATGGCTGAATGACCCTTATTTTGATGAGGCAACGAAGGCGGAGCTGCAGGGGATTGCAGAGGACGAGAAGGAGATCAAGGAGCGGTTTTACACGGCGCTCGAGTTTGGAACAGCGGGTCTTCGCGGCATCATCGGCGCAGGCACGAACCGTATGAACCAGTACGTCGTGCAGGCGGCGACGCAGGGACTTGCCAACTATATCATCAAGGCCGGCGGCCAGAGCAAGGGCGTGGCCATCGCATATGATTCGAGACATATGTCACCGGAATTTGCAGATTTTGCGGCGCTGACACTGGCGGGGAACGGGATCAAGGCGTACGTGTTTGAGTCCCTCCGCCCGACCCCGGAGCTGTCGTTCGCAGTGCGCGAGCTCGGCTGCATCGCCGGCATCAACATCACGGCGAGCCACAATCCGCCTGAGTACAACGGCTACAAGGTATACTGGGAGGACGGCGCGCAGATCACTCCGCCGCATGACACCGGTATCATGGCCGAGGTGAAGAAGGTGAGCTACACCGAGGCGAAGACGATGAGCAAGGAGGCTGCGATCGCTGCCGGACTGTATGAGGTGATCGGCGAGAAGATTGACGATGCGTTTATCGCGTGCCTGAAGAGCCGCGTGCTTCACCCGGAGCTGATCGAGCAGGAGAGCAAGAATCTGAAGATCGTCTACACGCCGCTGCACGGCACCGGAAATATCCCGGTTCGCCGTGTGTTGAAGGAGCTCGGCTTTGAGCACGTCTACGTGGTTCCGCAGCAGGAGCTGCCGGACGGAGATTTCCCGACCGTGAGCTATCCGAACCCGGAGGCGGAGGAGGCGTTCACGCTCGGACTCGCGATGGCGAAGGAGCTCGACGCGGACCTCGTGCTCGCGACGGATCCGGATGCAGACCGTCTCGGCGTGCGCGTGAAGGATTCGAAGACCGGCGAGTACCACACGCTGACCGGAAATATGTCCGGCTGTCTGCTGGCAGATTATGAGATCAGCCAGATGAAGGCGACGAAGGGACTCCCGGAGGACGGCTACCTGATTAAGACGATTGTCACGACGAATATGGCAGATGCGATTGCGAAATACTATGGCGCGGGGCTGATCGAGGTGCTGACCGGCTTCAAGTACATCGGACAGCAGATTCTCGGCTTCGAGCAGAGCGGAAAGGGCGAGTACCTGTTCGGCTTCGAGGAGAGCTACGGCTGCCTGATCGGCACACACGCGAGGGACAAGGATGCGATTGTCGCTTCGATGGCGCTGGCTGAGGCTGCTGCGTTCTACAAGGCGCAGGGCAAGACGCTCTGGGATGCGATGCTCGAGATGTACGAGCGCTACGGTTACTACAAGGATGACATCAAGTCCGTCAGCCTGAAGGGCATCGAGGGCCTTCAGAAGATCCAGGAGATCATGGAGACGCTGCGGAAGAATCCGCCTGCAGAGATCGGCGGCTACCAGGTGACCTCGTTCCGCGACTACAAGGCGGATACGATCCGGGATATCGCGACCGGCGAGGTGCGCCCGACCGGTCTTCCTTCCTCAAATGTGCTTTACTTTGACCTGACAGACGACGCATGGCTGTGCGTGCGCCCGTCCGGCACGGAGCCGAAGGTAAAGTTCTACTACGGAATCAAGGGCACGTCGCTCGAGGACGCGGATGCGAAGTCCGCAGCGCTCGGCGAGCAGGTGCTTGCTATGATCAACAAGATGCTGTAAAGGAATTCGCGCGATGCCGCGGAGCCTGACAGGCAGAGCAGAAGCAGGGAAAAGGCATTTGGAGTGCGCTTTGAGAGCGGCCGCCGCGGAGATTTCTGCGGCGGCCTTCTTGAGGTGAGAGGAGGTGTTGTCTCCTGCGCAGGTGAGCCTTCTCAGCTAAGAGGAGACGCCGCTTCCTGTGCGGATGGCCTGCAGTACAGGGGATTTAGTAAGATAAGGTATGCAGAGCAGCGGACGGGATGTGCCCAGTTCTGCGTCGGCGGGAGTATATGGGGAGGAAGCGAAATGACGGAAAAGAGACAGGAACATGAAATCGAGACGGGGGCGGCCGGCGGAAATCCACAGGCGGGAGAAGTCTTTGCGGAGTTTTGCGAGATCATCGCGCAGCTGCGCGGGGAGGATGGCTGCCCTTGGGATCGCGCGCAGACCTTTGAGAGTCTGAAGGAGTGCATGATCAACGAGATGACGGAGGCGATCGCGGGGATTGACCTGTATCAGCAGTCCGGGAAAGCAGAGAACCTGTGCGAGGAACTCGGGGATGTGCTCCTCCAGGTGGTGCTGCTCGCCCAGATCGCGAAGGAGCAGGGCTTGTTTGACATCCGGGATGTGATCGAGACGATCAGCCGCAAGATGGTCCGCCGCCATCCGCACGTCTTTCCGGGAGAGGACGGCACACGTGAGCTGGTCAGCTGGGAGGAAATCAAGCGGGAGGAGAAGAAGAACCGGACGCCGGAGGAGGCGTACGCCGAGAAGGTAGCGTTCCGCGCAGCGGCAGGCCAGATCATCTGCCACCTGTCGGAGCGCTGACGGCAGACTCCATCTCAGCCCGGATGCCATGCAAACCGGCCATTTTTATGCATGGCTGAACTTTAAACGCAGATTTACCGAAGAATGCAGGAAATCCTTGACAAACGGGATATTCCATTATATAAATATTACCAGGGCTCTGGTTCGGGAGACATCTGGTGAAGCCCGTATATTCTGATGAGCAGCAGAGCTCACGAGCTTGGAATGGTATGCGGCTGTCGGACAGACCGCAGATAAAATTCAGAGGAGGAACTACGATGAATAAGACAGAATTGATCGCTGCGATTGCAGAGAGAACAGAATTATCGAAGAAGGACGCTGAGAAGGCACTGAAGGCATTTACCGATGTGGTTGCTGAGCAGCTGAAGAGCGGCGAGAAGGTACAGCTCGTTGGTTTTGGTACATTTGAGACATCCGAGCGCGCCGCCAGAGAGGGGAGAAATCCGCAGACTGGCGAGACGATGACGATCAAGGCTTCCAAGACTCCGAAGTTCAAAGCAGGCAAGGCTTTGAAGGATATGATGAACTAAGCTGCGCGTACCGCTATACAGAGGAATCATTTGCCCCGGGCTTTTCGTGAAGTTCCGGGGCTTTTTGACAGCTACAGTTCAGCCATGCATGAAAAATGGGAAGACAGACCGTGCAAGCTCGCTTGCTAAGGGCTGTATTACCATTTTTGAATGGGCGGAACGGTGCTGAGTCCCAGTGGGACTCGTTTAGCACCGACCGAAGCGAAGCGGAGACCCATTCAGCCACAGACAGGAGCCGCGTAGCGGCGGATAGCTTGCGTAGCAAGCGGGGCGCTGTGTGCCGGCGGCACACGATTAGCGCCGACCGAAGCGGAGCGTAGACCTGCGGCTTGCATGGCGTACTGGCTGAACTGTAACTAAAAGAAAGAGAGGAACGCAGATGAGACTTGACAAATATTTGAAGGTGTCCCGGCTGATCAAGCGCCGGACGGTCGCGAATGAGGCCTGCGATGCGGGGCGCGTGATGGTCAATGGGAAGACGGCGAAGGCGTCCGTCGACGTGAAGCCGGGCGACGTGGTGGAGATCCAGTTCGGGACGCGGAATGTGAAGGTGGAGATCGTGTCCGTGCAGGATTCCCAGAAGAAAGAGGATGCGGCGGAGATGTACCGGTATCTGTAAACTGCCCGGCAAAATCGCCCGGATGACGCAGGCTGGCGTCGAAGCTGCAGGATGCCGGCCTGCGGGTTCTACTTCTGCGGCGCTTCTCATAGAATGAAGCAATGGGAGAAAATGCCGGAGTGCCGCATGGACGAAAAAAACAACGCAAAACAGCATAGTATCTTGTGGAAGGACAGGAAGCAGGGGAGCATTACCGGCGTGACGGATGTGCTCTCCTTTGACGAGAACACCGTGGTGCTGGAGACGGAGCTCGGAGTGCTGACGCTGAAAGGAAAAGAACTGCATGTAGGACGGCTGCTGCTCGATCAGGGAGAGGTGGAGCTGGACGGCGTGATCGAGAGCATGGTCTATTCCGGCAGCCATCCCGAGAAAAAGGGCAGCCTGATGAAGAGGATGTTCCGATGATGAGCGACGTCATACGAAAGGAGACCGTCGTCTTTTTCCTGTCGATTGCGCACGGGATCGGGCTGACGGCACTGTACGATCTGCTGCGGGCGCTGCGCAGAGTGTTCCGCCACGGGACGGTGGCCGTGTCGGCGGAGGACTTTATCTTCTGGATGGCGGCGGGCTTCCTGACCTTCTGCCTTGCCTTCTCGGAGACGAACGGAGTGATCCGCGGGTACGTCGCGGCGGGGATCGCAATCGGGGTGATCCTCTACCACCAGACGGCAAGCCCGTGGGTCGTAAAAGGGCTGGCCGGAATTTTTTCGGCAGTCCGATGGATTGTGGAGTTTTTGCTTCGACGTCTGCGCCGCTGCCTTGGGTTCGTAGGCAGAATCGCCGGAAGATTCGGAGCGTTTCTGCTGCGACACCTGCACCGCTGTCTCGGGATGGCAGGCAGAATCCTCCGCCGGATCGGGCGGCTTTTCGCGCGGCCGATTCGGGCTGTGCGTGCGCGGGTGCGCGGTTGGGTGCATAGTCGTGTGCGCAGGCGGCGAGATACAGAGCCTGACATGTCATCAAAATCAGACAGGAAACGAAAGGCGAAGGCGATTGCCGGAAGAAAAAACGGGTCGGAAGACAGGCAAGGCTGACTGCCGGAGAAAAGTTTCAAAAAGTTCAGGAATGTGATTGAAATCGGGAGGAAAAAAGGGTACAATAAAGAAAGCAGTTTATCGTGGGAGGAACATAGAATTATAGAGGGGCAGAAACATGGCGAAGGGAACAAGAAGAAGGCTCAGCCGGAGCAATCGTAGGGGGATGATTGCGATCGCTGGGATTGTTGCAGTGTTGCTTGTTGTGCTGATGGTGCAGAGCTCACGCCTGACGGAGCGCAACAACGCGTATGTATCGCGCAAAGAAGAGCTGACGCAGCTGATTCAGGATGAAGGGGTGCGCGCCGGCGAGATCGAGAAGCTCAAGGATTATGTCGATTCGACGGAGTTTATCGAAAAGATAGCGCGGGAGAAGTTTGGACTCGTCTATGACGATGAGATCCTGTTTAAACCGGAGTAGTACAGCGGGATATCGCGTTGCGATATCCTGTTTTTGTTCCTTCCATATTCTGACAGACATTGCACCGCAGATGCGCTATAATCATCAGACTAAATGCGTCAGGGGAGGCTGGATGATGAGCGAAGGGTTTGGAGCAGTGATTCAGGCAGGAGAGGAATGGATAGCGTACAGGCAGACGAGACGGGAGGAGAGGCGCCGGAGACAGGCTGACGGATGGCTGTATCCGCTCCCGGCAAAGGAGCAGATCGAGAAGTATGCGGAGGCGTTTTACGGTCTCGCAAAGCTGTTTCAGGACATGCCCTGTCAGAAGGAGCGCCTTGGCGATGAGGATATGGAGCAGCTCTTCGAGGAGGTGCGGCAAACGGTGTGCGCGGGCTGCGGCCGGGAGCAGAGCTGCTGGGAAAATTATTATTTTCAGAGCTGCCGGACGCTGTACGGGCTCGCCCGCGACCTGGAGTATGACGGGGAGATTTCGCAGGAGAGCTTCGGCAGTCTGGAGCCGTTTTGTCGCAGGCCGGCGGAGGTGGCCGGGGCGCTGGCAGCCGCCTACCATCAGGCGCGCGTCCGGCTGCTGTGGAACAACCGGATGATGGAGCAGCGCATGGCGGCGGGGGAGCAGATTTACCAGACAGCGGAGCTGCTGCACCGCGCCGCGGAGGGCTTTGTCAGCTCGCCGGAGTGTGAGCAGGTGCTTCAGAGGAAGCTGCCGCGGGAGCTTCGGTATCTCGGCCTCGCGCTGGACGGGCTGCGCGTGTTTGTCTGCGACGAGGAGCGCACGGAGATTTTTCTGGCGCTGCGCCCGGTGAAGAAGGTCTGCGTGTCGGTGAAGACGGTCGCGGAGATTCTCACGGAGTGCTGCGGGGAGAAAATGAGGCCGGCGTGGAACTGCAGGGCGGTGGTCAGTGAGGATCCGGGGAGTTTTCATTTCGTGCCTGAGACGCGCTATCAGATGCTCTGCGGCATCTCGCGGATCACAAAGAGCGGGGAGCTGGTGTCCGGGGATAATTTTGCGTTTTTGCAGAAGGAGACCGGGCAGGTCGTGATGAGCCTGGCGGACGGGATGGGCTCTGGAGTCGGGGCGTGCCGGGAGAGTGAGAAAGTGATCGAGCTTCTGGAGCAGTTTCTCGAGGCGGGGTTTCCGCAGGAGACGGCTGTGCGGATGATCAACTCCTGCATGCTGCTGCAGAGCCAGGACCAGATGTTCTCGACGATTGACCTGTGCATGGTGGATCTGTACACGGCGAGATGTGACCTGATCAAGTCGGGGGCGGCGGCGACGTTTTTAAAGCACGGGGACACGGTCGAGGTGATCCGGCCCGGGGCGATGCCGGTGGGTGTGATGCAGCGCTCGGACTATGAGAGCATGCACCGGCAGCTCGGGGAGTCGGACACGATTATCATGATGACGGACGGCGTGCTGGAGGCGCTGCCGGAGGAGGGCCGCGAGGAGCAGATGATCGAGCTGATCCGGCGCACCGAGACGCCAAACGCGAAGGAGCACGCGCAGCGCCTGATGGAGCGCGTCTATCTGCTGCAGAAGATGAATGCGCGGGATGACATGACGATACTGATCGGGAGAGTGTGGAAGAAGTGAGAATAGAGAATTGCCCGCGGAAAAGGTGAGAGCTGCAGATGCGATGAGCGGAAGCATGAGGGCAGTGGAGAGATACATAGGAGAGTGCGGGAGATACAGAGCGTGGAGAAGGAGAAACGGGAGAAACAGACGTTGGATGGATAGAAACGAGAGAAACGGACGTTGGATGGACAGGAACGAGAGGTACGGACGTGGATGGATAGAAACGAAAGAAACAGACGTTGAGTGGACAGGAACAAGAGGTACGGACGTTGGATGGACAGAAACGAGAGAAACGGACGTTGAGTGGACAGGAACGAGAGGTACGGATGTTGGATGGACAAAAACGAGAGAAACGGACGTTGAGTGGACAGGAACGAGAGGTACGGACGTTGGATGGACAAAAACGAGAAAAACGGACGTTGAATGGACAGGAACGGGAGGCACGGACGTTGGGCGGACAGGAACGAGGGGCACAGACATTGGATAGACAGCATGCGGCGGGGGGAGAGCAGGAGCGGGCTAGCCGTGATTCTGCGCCTCCCGGGATGCGGGATGCGATCCGGGCGTACCGGATGATCGGGCGCGGCATGAAGGTAGTGGTTGGCGTGTCGGGCGGAGCAGACTCAGTCTGCCTGCTGGCCGGTCTGGTCAGCCTGCGGGAGGAGCTGGGGATTTCGCTGGTTGCGGTGCACGTCGAGCACGGCATCCGCGGGGAGGAGAGCCTGGCGGACGCGGCGTACGTGGCAGAGCTCTGTGAGCGATGGAATGTGAAGCTGTCTGTGGAGCGCATTGATGTGGAGGCGGTCGCGCGGGAGCGCGGACTGACGGTGGAGGAGGCAGGCCGCACGGTGCGGTACGAAGTGTTCGCGCGCATTGCGCAGGAGCAGAGTGCGGACCGGATCGCAGTCGCGCACAACCGGAATGACCAGGCAGAGACGGTGCTCTGGAACCTCGCGCGCGGCAGCGGCGTAAAAGGGCTCGGCGGCATCCGGCCGGTGCGCGGCAGGATCATCCGGCCGCTGCTTTTTACGGAGCGCAGCGAGATCGAAGCATATCTGAGGACTCAGGGCATCCGCTGGCGGACGGACCGGACCAATCTGGAGACTGCGTACACGCGCAACCGGATCCGCCTGGAGCTTCTGCCGTGGCTCACGGAGCGGCTGAACGCACAGGCAGTCGACCATATCGCGCAGGCAGCGCAGCGTCTCTGGGAGGTGCAGGACTACCTGGAAGCACAGACGGCGCAGGCAGCACAGCGGAGCGTGTTTGCGGGAAGCTGGGAGACCGGGATTGTGCCTGCCGGCAGGGCGGCAGAGAAACCTGTGGCGGAGCTGCCGGAGGATCATGCGGCGAAGGGAACAGAAGGCGATGTGGCGGAGAGTCATACGACAAAAACAGAGAACCGAGGTCGGGATTCGTTCTTCCTATATCTTCCCGAATATCGAAGAGAATCGCCCCTGATTCAAAAGGAACTGCTGAAATATTGTCTGAGGCTGGCTGGCGGCGGCAGCGGGTTGAAGGATGTCGGGAGCGTGCATTTGGAATCGCTGCAGGCGTTGTGTGAGCAGCCCTGCGGGAAGGCCTGTTCCCTTCCGGGCAGGATGACGGCTGTTCGGGAAGGCGAGTACGTCCGGTTTACATCGAATAGGGCAGTGCCGGGGTGGGGAGACGAGAGCTTGGACCTGGGAGATCCGAACGGCAGGCCATGTGTGTCGGCAGATCAGCCGGGCGGATGCCAGGAGCGGATCGGTGAGCAGGACAGACGCTGCGAGCAGGTTAGCCAGCCGGACAGATATCCGGCGGCGGGACTGCAGCCGTGGCAACAGGATAATCCGGAGTTCCCGGTGGACACAGAGCGCGCAAGGAAGCTCGGCCGGTTTACGGCGTATGCGGCGATCCTGCCGAATTCTCCAGACATTATGAGTGAAATTCGTCAAGAAAAAAAGTATACGAAATGGCTATCTTATGATACAATATATAGTAATGTCTGTTTCCGGAAGCGTCGCGCGGGAGATTATCTCGTGGTGAATGCGGATGGCGGCCGGAAGAAGCTGAAGGATTACCTGATCGAGCAGAAGATCCCCCGCGCGATGCGGGACAGTCTGTGGCTGCTCGCGGATGGATCACACATCCTGTGGGTAGTCGGATGGCGGATCAGCGAGGCCGCGAAGGTGACATGGAATACGCAAAAAATTTTGAAAATACGGCTGGAGGAGGATATGAGATGAAGGAAAAGGTCAGAATTTTTTTGCCGGAGGAAAAGGTAAATGCCAGGATTGCAGAGATCGCAAAGCAGATCAGCGCAGATTACGCAGGCAAAGAGGTGCATCTGATTTGTGTGCTGAAGGGCAGTGTGTTTTTCATGTGTGAGCTCGCAAAGCGGATCACAGTGCCCGTGACGATGGACTTTATGTCGGTCAGCAGCTATGGAAATGACACGAAGTCAAGCGGTGTGGTGAAGATCATCAAGGATCTTGACGAGCCGCTCGAGGGCAAGGATGTGCTGGTAATCGAGGACATCGTAGATTCCGGCCGCACCCTGAGCTACCTGCTGGATATCCTCAGCCACAGGAACCCCAAATCGCTGCGCCTGTGCACTCTGCTCGACAAACCAGAGCGCCGCGTGACCCAGGTATCCGTGGACTACACCTGCTTCAACATCCCGGATGAGTTCGTAGTCGGCTACGGCCTCGACTACGCCCAAAAATACCGCAACCTCCCCTTCGTCGGAATCGTAGAGTTTGAGAACGAGTGAGAACGAAGTTCTCACTCGTTCTCAACGAGGAAAAATGCGAAGCATTTTTTCGAGTCTGCCTCAACGAGGAAAAATGCGAAGCATTTTTTCGAGTCTGCCTCAACGAGGAAAAATGCGAAGCATTTTTTCGAGTCTGCTCAACGGGAAAAACGCGCAGCATTTTTTCGAGTCTGCTCAACGGGAAAAACGCACAGCATTTTTCCGAGTCTGCTCAACGGGAAAAACGCGAAGCATTTTTCCGAGTCTGCTCAACGGGAAAAACGCGAAGCATTTTTCCGAGTCTGCTCAACGGGAAAAACGCGAAGTATTTTTCCGCGTCTGCCTCAACGGAAAAACAGCGCAGACCTACGAGTAGAATCCTGCAACGAAAACGACACCCCAAGGTTTGAAAGGAGAAACCGGATTGAACAGAACTAAGGGACTTGGATTTTATCTGATTGTTGTCCTGCTGATTTTGCTGCTTCTGATGACCTTTCGCGGAGGTCTGGAGGCGAGCCAGAGCTGGAATTACCGCGAATTTGAAGATGCGCTGACTGCGGGCGACGTGGTCAGGGTAGAGATCACGCCGAACCAGGAGGTTCCGACCGGAAGCCTGAAGGTCGTGCTCTCGGATGGCAATATCAAGTATGTGAATGTGACCGACATCGGCGAGGCGGAGGAGGAGATTCGCACGTACGAGAAGGTCGACCTGGAGATCGAGGGCGTCGCGCGGGACAGCGTCTGGATATCGCTGATCCCGACGCTTCTGATCGGCATCGTGCTGGTCTTCATCTTTTCGATGATGAACCGCCAGAGCGGCGGCGGCAACAACAAGATGATGAACTTTGGCAGGAGCCGCGCGCGGATGATCACCCCGGACGCAAAGCGCGTCACCTTTAAGGATGTGGCGGGGCTGCAGGAGGAGAAGGAGGATCTCGAGGAGATCGTCGATTTCCTGAAGGAGCCGTCCAAATTTACACAGGTGGGCGCGCGCATCCCCAAGGGCGTGATCCTCGTGGGACCGCCGGGCACCGGAAAGACACTGCTCGCGAAGGCGATCGCCGGCGAGGCCGGCGTGCCGTTTTTCAGCATCTCCGGCTCCGATTTCGTCGAGATGTTCGTCGGAGTCGGCGCTTCCCGCGTCCGCGACTTGTTCGAGGAGGCGAAGAAGCATCAGCCGTGTATCGTGTTTATCGATGAGATCGACGCCGTGGCGAGGCGCAGAGGCACCGGCATGGGCGGCGGACACGACGAGCGCGAGCAGACGCTCAATCAGCTGCTTGTCGAGATGGACGGCTTCGGCGTGAACGAGGGAATCATCGTGATGGCGGCCACGAACCGTGTCGACATTCTGGACCCCGCGATCCTGCGCCCGGGCCGGTTTGACCGTCAGGTCGCGGTAGGACGCCCGGACGTGAAGGGCAGAGAGGAGATCCTCGCGGTGCACTCGAAGGGCAAGCCGCTCGCGGACGACGTGAATCTGCAGGAGGTCGCGCGCACGACGGCGGGCTTTACCGGTGCGGACCTCGAGAACCTGATGAATGAGGCGGCGATTCTTGCCGCGAAGGAAAAGCGGATTTTCATCAAGCAGAGCGATATCAACCACGCCTTTGTGAAGGTGGGGATCGGTGCGGAGAAGAAGAGCCGCGTGATCTCCGAGCGGGAGAAGCGGATCACCGCCTACCATGAGGCGGGGCACGCGATTCTGTTCCACCTGCTGCCGGACGTCGGCCCGGTACACACCGTCTCGATCATACCGACCGGGCGCGGCGCTGCGGGCTACACGATGCCGCTGCCGGAGAAGGATGAGATGTTCAACACGAGAGGCCGGATGATGCAGGAGCTGATCGTCGACCTGGGCGGCCGCGTGGCGGAGGAGCTGGTGATCGGGGACGTGACGACCGGCGCTTCGCAGGATATCAAGCAGGCGACGGCGTTGGCGCGCGCGATGGTGACGAAGTACGGCATGTCCGAGCGCATCGGGCTGATCAATTACGACAACGATGACAACGAGGTCTTTATCGGCCGCGACCTTGCGCACACGCGGGCGTACGGCGAGGAGATTGCGGCGGCGATCGACGAGGAAGTGAAGCGCTTGATCGACGAGGCGCACGGGAAGGCGCGCGAGCTGATCAAATCGCATGAGAGCGTGCTCCATGACTGCGCGAAGCTGCTGATCGAGAAAGAAAAGATCGGAAGAGAGGAGTTCGAGGCGCTGTTTTAGGCCGCGGAGCACCTCATTTGTAAAACCTGATGGATAAAAAACACCGGGAACTTTTCACGAAATAAAAAAGTGCACAAAAATGAAGTGCCGAATTTGTGAACTTTGTGCACACTGATTTCGAACTCGATGCTATAATAATCATCGTAAAACCCCCCAATACATTATATAGTTTTTGCTACACCCCATTAGAAGAAATACCTTCTCCAAAACAGGCAGCCAGTGATGGCTGCCTGTTTTCGTACACGTAGATTGGAAAATAATTACCCAAGATCGAAGGGAAATTCGGGAGATTAACCGATTGTGGAATCCGTGTTTTTATTATAAAATAAGGTACAGCTGAACAGCAGCGAAATAAGAGTACATAGGGGTAAAAAAAGTGGATCAGGAATTTCGGTCAATGATGCAGACTTTAAAATATATTATCTGGATGCGTCCGGTGTTTAAGATGGACGCACTTTTTTCTGATGAGACGGAGGACTATGTGTCCCCGATGGAGCCCTCGGCGGGCGATCTGGTGACCATCCGGTTCCGCACGGCGCGTGACAACGTGGACCGTGTGTACTTCATCAGCGGTGCGACGAAGCAGGAGATGGAGCGGGAGGAGACGGAGGGCCGTTTTGACTACTACAGGATCCAGATCCGGGCGGGAGATGAGCCGATCTACTACTATTTTGAGATTCAGGCGGGCCAGACGCGCTGCTTCTACAACAAGCTCGGCGTGTCGCGGGACCTGCAGCAGAGCCGGTCATTCTGCATCGTGCCGGGATTCTCGACGCCGAAGTGGGCGAAGGGAGCCGTCATGTACCAGATCTTTACGGACCGTTTTTACAACGGTGATCTGACGAATGATGTGGAGAACAACGAATATATTTATATCGGTGAGAAGACGAAGCGTGTGCGCAGCTGGGATAAGCTGCCGGAGGTCTCGATGGGAATCCGCGAGTTCTACGGCGGAGATCTGCAGGGCGTGCTCGACAAGCTGGATTATCTGCAGGAGCTGGGCGTCGAGGTGGTGTATTTCAACCCGCTGTTCGTGTCGCCCTCGAACCACAAGTACGATATCCAGGACTACGACTATATCGACCCGCATTTCGGGAAGATCGTCCGGGATGAAGGGGTGCTCCTGAAGGACTATGAGGCGGAAAATAAATATGCGTCGCGCTACATCACGCGCGTGACGGCGCAGGAGAATCTGGAGGCGTCGAACCGGCTGTTCATCCGCCTGGTCGAGGAGCTGCACGCGCGCGGGATGAAGGTGATATTGGACGGGGTCTTTAACCACTGCGGTTCCTTCAACAAATGGATGGACCGGGAGCGGATCTACGAGAATCAGCCGGGCTACGAGCCGGGCGCGTACGTGGCGGGGGACAGCCCGTACCGCAGCTTTTTCCGGTTCCACAATGAGCACGAGTGGCCGTACAACCGCTTTTACGACGGCTGGTGGGGACACGAGACGCTGCCGAAGCTCAACTATGAGGATTCGCCGAAGCTCGAAAACTATATTTTACAGATTGCAAAAAAGTGGGTGTCGCCGCCGTACAACGTGGACGGGTGGCGGCTTGACGTGGCGGCTGACCTTGGCTTCAGCCAGGAGTACAACCACGAATTCTGGCGGAAATTCCGCAGGGTGGTCAAGGAGGCCAACCCGGACGCGCTGATCTTGGCGGAGCATTACGGGGATGCGACCGGCTGGCTGCGCGGGGATCAGTGGGATACCGTGATGAACTATGACGCGTTCATGGAGCCGCTGACCTGGTTTTTCACCGGGATGGAGAAGCACAGCGATGACTTCCAGCAGGGGATGCTGGGAAATGCGGAGAGCTTCAAGGGGGCGATGACGTACCACATGGCGTCGTTTCTTGCGCCATCTCTGCAGACCGCGATGAACGAGCTGTCGAACCATGACCATTCCCGCTTCTTGACCAGGACGAACCACAAGGTCGGACGGGTCGACCGGCTTGGCAGCCATGCGGCGAGTGAGCATGTGCGCCCGGAGATCATGCGGGAGGCGGTCGTCATGCAGATGACGTGGCCGGGCGCTCCGACGCTGTACTACGGGGATGAGGCGGGCGTCTGCGGCTTTACGGACCCGGACAACCGCAGGACGTATCCGTGGAATCACGAAGACCGGCAGATGATCGAGTTCCACCGGGCTGCGATCCGGATGCACAAGAGCTTTCCGGTGCTGAAAACGGGCTCCGTGCGGTTCCTGTACACGGACTACAACTGTCTGGCGTATGCGAGGTTCAGCCGCAGGGAGCAGATTATCGTCGTGTTCAACAATAATGAAGAAGAGCGCGAGCTGAAAATACCGGTGTGGATTGCCGGAGTGACGAAGCAGCAGGTGCTGGAGCGCGTGTTCTACACGGACCGGCAGGGCTTCTCGGGGGACGGCAGGCTGCTGGAGCACGAGGAGGCCGTCTGCTGGAAGAAGGCAGCGGCGGCTGCGGCGTCCGGGTCGTGCGAGGAGTGTCTGATGCAGTCCTTCTGTGCGGCTGCGGACGAGACACCTTCCCAGACGCCGGATGAGAGTCTCCCGTGGTTTATGGGAGCGGATCAGGTTCCGGATGAGCGGCTGATGAGTGAAACAGCGTGGACCGGTCGAGAGCCGGGCGCGTCGGAGCGGTCATCGTGGGCCGGCCGGGAGTCGGGCACATCGGAGCCGACACCGTGGACCGGTCGGGAGCCAGGCACATCAGAGTCGACAGCGTGGGCCAGCCGGGAGTGGGATTCGTCGGTGCACTCGTGGGCGGCGCAGGAGCATGGGACAGCGTGGGTCAGCCATGAGATGGAAGAGCCGGCTCCCTCGTGGGCGTTCTATGAGCTGGAGGGCGAGTTGAGATGGAAGGATCATCTGCCGGTATTCTACAAGGTGAGCTCGGGCAACATCGTGATCCGTCTGCCGGGGACGGCGGCGGCGGTGCTGGCAGCGCGCCCCCTGAAAACGAACTGACTGCACGGGCAGCCTTGCGTTAAGAAAGTATTCATTTTTCTTTAAGCGGGATATGAGATACATTTTCAGAGAATTACGGTACACTGGACAAAATCACGGAAGAGGATGATGTCTTATGAGAAAACGTACGGGAATCATATTGGCGGGGGTAGTGCTGCTGCTGATTATTGTCACGGGAGTGTATGCGGGAATTGGCCTGTATTACCAGACCCATTTCTTTGAGTACACGACGATCAACGGGATCGACGTGTCGGATCTGACGGCGGAGGAGGCGGAATCGCTGATCCGCACAGAGGCAGAGGACTACACGCTGACGGTCAGGACGAAGGAAGGAACGGAAGAGCAGATCCGGGGCGATGCGATCGGCTACCGGTTTGTCTCGAAGGGAGAGGTGCAGGGCTTTCTGGACGGGCAGGCGTATCTGGCCTGGCTGCCGAAGTATTTCGGAGGGCCGAATCTGTACACGATGACCGCCTCCGTCACGTATGACGAAACGCTGCTCACAGAGGCGGCTGCCGGGCTTGCGTGTATGCAGGCGGACCAGGTGACGCCGCCCGCAGACGCGCATCTGGAACAGCAGAACGGCCAGTATGTGATCGTCCCGGAGGTCGAGGGCAACCAGCTCGACGGCGCCAAGGTGGAGCAGACGCTCCGGACTGCGGTCGAGGCGGGCGAGACGCAGGTCGATCTGCAGGAGAAAAACTGCTATCTCCTGCCGCAGGTGCGCGCGGAGGATGGAGAGCTGAAGGCGGAGGCGGCTGTGCGGAATAAATACAGCTCGCTGACCGTGACCTACAACCTGGGCGGAGGCGTGCAGGAGATTCTGGACGCGGCCACGATCGCCGCATGGTTCTCACTCGATGAGAATAAGCAGCCGGTATTCGACCGCAGCGCCGTCGGCGCGTGGGTGAACCAGCTGGCGGACAACTATGATACGATCGGGAAATCGGAGCCGTTCGTGACGTCGAACGGGGAGACGGTCTACGTGGAGGCGCGGACGTACGGCTGGCAGATGGACCGGGAATCCGAGACGGAGGCGCTCTACCAGATGCTGTGCGCTGGGGAGTCCGGAGAGCGGTCGCCTGTGTGGTATGAGGGCGCAGCGTCGCGCGGACAGAATGATATCGGCAATACGTACGTGGAGATCGACTACACGAACCAGCGGCTGTGGTACTACAAGGACGGCGTGCTGCTCGTCGAGACGCCGGTGGTGACCGGAAACGTCAGCGCCGGGCATGCGTCCCCGGAGGGAATCTTCTGCCTGGTGGGCAAGTCGGAGGATGAGACGCTCAAGGGCGAGGGCTACAGCACGCCGGTCGAGTACTGGATGCCGTTCTACGGAGGCGTCGGCATCCACGACGCGGACACGTGGCGGGATACATACGGCGGGGACATTTACCAGTGGGGCGGCTCCCACGGCTGCATCAACACGCCGACGGCACAGGTGGCCGTGATCTACCAGAATATTGAGATCGGAACGCCGATCGTGTGCTACAGCTCAGGGATTAATTACGGATACCAGCAGGTGAGCGGCGGCGGTGCGGCGAATGGCGGCAGCGGCGCGGCAGGAAATGGAGCAGCGAACGGCGGCGACGGCAGCGGCGCGGCAGGAAATGGAGCGGCAAACGGCGGTGACGGCAGCGGTGCGGCAGGAAATGGAGCAGTAAACAGCGGCGGTTCAGGCGATATTGTGATCCTGGACGGCGGAAGCGACAACGGCGGCAACGGCGGCAATGGCGCAGGCGGCACAAGCGGCGGCGTGACGCAGGGAGTTACGGATAACGGCGTGCCGTATACGGGCGAGGACCTGCAGGATGTGGAGATCCTTGGCGAGTCGACGTTTGACATTCCGTGAGAACGGATAGCGGTCGCGATAAGTGCCCCTGGCAGATGACTGCAGCGTGCCGGGTGGAAAGTGAAAACCGACGGCGATGAATTGGTTTTGTTCGAACAGGAGACAGGAAAAGGAGCAAAAATATGAAGATTGTAGTTCTTGCAGGTGGGATCAGTACGGAGCGGGAGGTGTCGATCGTCTCCGGCACGGGTGTGTGCAAGGCGCTGCGCCAGAAGGGGCACCGGGCGATCCTCGTGGATGTATTCTGCGGGGATGAGAAGGCGCGCCTGGCCGATGAGGATGTGGCGTTCCCGGAGGAGTATGACGTGGAGCAGGCGGCCGGAAAGATCCGGTCGATGAATGACCGGATTGAGGAGATCAAAGCGTCCGGCAGATCGTTTTTCGGACCGAAGGTGCTGGAGCTGTGCCGGATGGCGGACGTGGTCTTCCTCGCGCTGCACGGCGCGGACGGGGAGGGCGGCACCGTGCAGGCGGTGCTGGAACTGATGCGGATCCCGTATACGGGTGCAGGCCACCTCGGGAGCGCGCTGGCGATGGACAAAGGACTCTCCAGAGAAATCTTCCGCGAGTACGGCGTGCCGATGGCGGAGGGCATGACGCTGAAACGGCAGGATGAGAAAAAACGTGCCGATGAGAACGGGATCGGCCTGCCCTGCATTGTGAAGCCGTGCTGCGGAGGCTCGAGCGTCGGCGTGACGATCGCCCGGACCGAGTCAGAGTATGAGGAAGCGCTCGAGACGGCCTTTAGCTATGAGGAGGAGGTCATCGTGGAGCAGTACATCGAGGGGCGGGAGTTCTCAGCCGGTGTGATTGACGGAAAGCCGTATCCGGTGATCGAGATCGCTCCGGTCGAGGGCTTCTACGATTACAAGAATAAGTACACTGCCGGCGCGGCGGTGGAGACGTGCCCGGCCCACATTTCCCCGGAGAAGACCGAGGAGATGCAGCGGTACGCGCTGCTGGCGTACGAGGCGCTTCGGCTGGACGGCTACGCGCGGATGGACTTTATGATGGATGCGCAGGAGAACCTGTACTGCCTCGAGGCGAACACCCTTCCCGGCATGACCCCGACGAGTCTGCTCCCGCAGGAGGCGGCGGCGGTCGGAATTGATTACCCGTCGCTGTGTGAGCTGCTGATCGAGGTGTCGCTGAGGAAGGCGCGGCGGCAGGAGTGAGAGCCCTAAATAAAGAGGTTCCAAAGAACAGCAGCGGTAGCGCATGTCATGGAAAAGGAGGAGCAGGATGAAACATATGACCTTGGCGCGCATGGCGCAGGCGTGCGGCGGTATATATATAGGAAGAAACGAGGACGCGGACCGGGAGGTGGTGTCGATCACCACGGACAGCCGCAAGGCGGAACCGGGCGGCCTGTTCGCGGCCATCCCGGGTGCGCGGGTGGACGGGCACGACTTTATCCCAAGCGTTTTTGAGAAGGGGGTGCTCGGTGTCATCTCCGAGAAGCGGCTGCCGGAGGGCAGCGGAAATTATATCCTGGTCGACCACACGATCCGGGCGCTCGGCGCGATCGCCGCGTACTATCTGGAGCAACTGCAGATCCCAGTGGTCGGAATCACAGGCAGCGTCGGCAAGACGAGCACAAAGGAGATGATCGCCGCAGTTCTCTCCCAGAAGTACCGCACCCTGAAGACGGCGGGCAATTTCAACAACGACCTCGGCCTGCCGCTCACGATCTTCCGGCTGCGCGAGGAGGACGAGATCGCAGTGCTTGAGATGGGGATCAGCCATTTCGGGGAGATGCATGTGCTCGCCGGGATTGCGAAGCCGGACACCTGCGTGATCACAAATATCGGACAGTGCCATCTGGAATTTCTGGGTGACCGCGACGGCGTGCTGCGCGCGAAGTCGGAGATTTTTGACTTCCTGAAGGAAGACGGGTATATTATTCTGAATGGCGAGGATGATAAGCTCGAGACCATTGACGAGGTGAAGGGAATTCGCCCCGTGTTCTTTGGGTTCGGAAAGGAACATGCGGTCTGGGCGGATCAGGTAAAGCCGCAGGGGCTCCTTGGCGTAGCCTGCCGGATCCATACGGAAAAAGGCGCGTTCGACGTAACCGTGCCGATCCCGGGACTGCACATGGTGCAGAACGCGCTGGCGGGGACGGCGGTCGGCCTGCACTACGGGCTGTCACTCGACGAGATCCGGGCAGGGATCGAGAGCCTGCAGGCGGTCGATGGGCGGTTCCACATCGTCCGGACGGAGTACTGCACGGTCATCGACGACTGCTACAATGCGAATCCCATGTCGATGAAATCGTCGCTGGGCGTCCTCGCGGATGCGCTCGGCAGAAAAGTCGCGATCCTCGGGGACATGGGCGAGCTCGGGCCGGATGAGGCGGCGCTGCACCGCGAGGTCGGCGAGTACGCGGGGACGCTCGACGTCGACCGCTTCCTGCTGGCCGGACCGCTGAGCCGGAACATCGCGGACGGCCTTCTGTCGGTGCACCCGGAGGCGGACGTGACCTGTTACGGCAGCCTGCAGGAGCTTTTGCACGCTCTGGCCGGCGAGTTGCAGAAGGGCGATACGGTGCTCGTGAAGGCGTCGCATTTCATGCACTTCGAGAAGATTGTCGAGGCGCTCGAGAATTTGGAGGAGAGATAGTTCAGCCATGTACAAAAATGGGAAGACAGACCATGCAAGCTTGCTGGTTATGGACGATCTTCCCGTTTTTGAATGAGCGGTGCTGAGTTTGGGATTCGTTTGGAGCGACCGGGGCGGAGCGTAGATCTGCGGCTTGCATGGCATTTGGGCTGAACTGTTACAATAGAACTTGCACGGGGAGAACAGAGATGTACATCATAGCAGGACTTGGAAATCCGGGCCGGGAGTACGCGAATACGCGGCACAACGCGGGCTTTTGCTCGCTGGATCGCCTCGCGGACCGGTATCGGATTGAGATTGACACGAAGAAATTTCATGCGCTGACAGGCAGCGGCTATATCGAGGGGCAGAAGGTGCTGCTTGTGAAGCCGCAGACGTACATGAACGCGAGCGGCGAGAGCCTGCGCGCGGCGTGCGATTTTTACAAGATCGATCCGGAGACGGAGCTGATCGTGATCTATGACGATGTCAGCCTGGCGCCGGGGCAGCTGCGCATCCGCAAGAAGGGCAGCGCAGGTGGCCACAACGGGATCAAGAGCATCATCGCGCACCTTGGCACGCAGAATTTCCTGCGCGTCAAGGTCGGCGTGGGCGAGAAGCCGTCCGGCTGGGATCTCGCCGACTACGTACTGGGCCATTTTTCAAAGGGCGAGCAGGAGCAGATGGCGGAGGCCTTTGACCGCGCCGGACAGGCAGCGGCCGCGCTTCTGACCGAGGACGCGGAGCGCGTCATGAACGAGTACAATACGCGCGGCAGCGCCGCGGCGCAGAACGAGGCTTAAAAATGGGGGAATTTGATTTCCGGAAAGGGTCAGGAGCCACGCAGCTTGGATGCGTGGTTTCTGACTTTTATAATGTATTCAATTATTGACATAAACATAGTTAATGTATATAATAAAAAACGTAAAACGGCAGAGAGATGGTGAATGAAAATGAAAAAAGCGGCGTATAATATCGTACCGTCAACAGAAGAGATTCTAAGGACTATGGGGGAACAGATCAAGCTGGCCAGGCTGAGGCGTGATCTTCCGGCCGAATTGGTAGCGGAACGTGCCGGAATCAGCCGTGCGTCTCTTTGGAAGGTCGAGTCGGGGAATCCGGCGGTTGCTATGGGAATCTATGCTGCCGTTTTGCATGCACTCAGTAATATGGATAGAGATCTTCTCCTGGTAGCGAAGGATGACGCAATGGGAAGAAAAATGCAGGATTTGCAGCTAATGACGAGAAAGCGCGCGACAAGGAGGAAGGAGTAATGTCCGAAGGTCAGAAAAAAATCTATGTGTATGATGATTTCAGTTTCAACACACCGGTGCTGCTTGGGAATCTTTATGTGAGCGTCATAAAAGGGGGAGAAAGTTATTCTTTCGAATACGATGAAGACTGGCTGAAAAAAAATCCGTTCTCCGTAGGTCTTGATCCGGAACTTATGGCATTTAGGGGAAGGCAGTTCCCGTCCGGGAAAAAAATATTTGGGCTATTTGCCGATGCGTCGCCGGACCGCTGGGGCCGCGTCCTTATGAATAGGCGAGAGCGTATGCTCGCTGAAAAGGATGGTCGGAAGCCGAGAAAATTGTATGACAGCGACTATCTGTTGGGAGTTTACGACAGAACAAGAATGGGTGGAATCCGTTTCAAAGAAGATCCAGACGGACCATTCATGTCTGATGATAAAGAGACAGCGGTACCTCCCTGGGCTCAGCTTCGCATATTAGAGGAAGCATCTAGAAATTTTGAAAAGAATGAGAGTGGACTTTCCGAAAAGTGGCTGAATCAACTGATCAGACCAGGTTCATCTCTTGGCGGGGCAAGGCCGAAAGCAACCGTCGTTGATACAAAGGGTCAGCTTTGGATTGCGAAATTTCCGTCAAAGAATGATGAAAATGATACTGGTGCGTGGGAAAAAGTGGTTCATGATCTCGCAAGGCTGTGCGGGCTGAACGTGCCGGAGTCCAGACTTGAAAAATTTTCCAGGCTTGGAAGTACGTTTTTGGTAAAGCGATTTGACCGTGATGGAGAAAGAAGAGTTCATTTTGCTTCTGCCATGACACTGCTGGGAAAAACAGACGGAGCTTCAGCGGCAGACGGTACAAGCTATCTGGATATCGCAGGATTCATCAAAGCAAACGGAGCAAAGCCAAAATCGGATCTGGCAGAGCTCTGGAAGCGGATCGTATTTAATATGGCGGTGACGAACACAGACGATCACCTGCGCAATCACGCGTTTTTGCTCACGAAAAAGGGGTGGATTCTTTCGCCGCTGTATGATGTGAATCCGGTTCCGTATGGTGATGAATTGTCCCTCCTTGTAGATGAAGAGGACAACCGTATTTCGATTGATCTCGCAGTGCGAATAGCGCCTCGTTTCGGAATCCCGGAAACGGAGGCGAAAAATTGTGCGAAGGAGCTTACAACAATTGTTAAAAATAACTGGGTAGCGTTTGCGTCAAAGTATGGTTTATCCCGTGGACAGATCGAAGAGATGAGACCTGCATTCGGCGTCTGCTATACGTAAATGAAATAGACAGAGCATCACAGATTTTTGTTTCCCTTCCTTTGTCCTGTGCAAATAGCACACGAATTGGGGTACAATAAGAAAAGACCAATTCAACGATCAGGAGGGATTTTATATGAAAGAAAGAATCATAACAGAAGAACGGATCGGCGATTACCGCCGAAAACTGATTCAGGAAGAAAAGAGCACGGCAACCGTGGAGAAATATCTCCGGGATGTCCGTGCTTTCTTTGCGTTTGTCGGATCGGCAGCGCTGACGAAGGAGCTGGTTATGGCCTACAAGCAGCAGCTGATCGAGCGGCAGTATGCGGTCCGCTCCATCAATTCTATGCTGGTCAGCGTCAACAGTCTGTTGGAGTATCTGGGCCGCCCGGACTGCAGGGTGAAAGCCATCCGCCAGCAGCGGCAGATCTACTGTGCCGAGGAGAAGGAGCTGACGAAGGCAGAGTATCTGCGCCTGCTGGAAGCGGCAAAGGAAAAACCGCAGCTGCGCCTCATCATGGAGACGATCTGCGGGACGGGAATTCGTGTCTCTGAACTGCGCTATTTTACGGTGGAAGCTGTAAGACACGGAGAAGTGACTGTGAACTGCAAGGCAAAAACCCGGACGATTCTGCTGCCCAAAAAGCTCCAAAAGAGGCTGCTGGACTACGCCCGGAAAAACAGCATTCAATCCGGCGCAGTCTTCATCACCCGCAACGGCAAGCCCCTGAATCGGAGCAACATCTGGGCTCAGATGAAACAGCTCTGTGAGGAAGCAGGCGTCCGGGCCAGCAAGGTCTTTCCTCACAATCTGCGCAAGCTGTTCGCCCGGACGTTTTACGGGTTCGAGAAGGATATCGCCAAGCTCGCCGATATTCTGGGGCACAGCAGCATAGATACCACTCGTATCTATATTATGTCTACCGGCACGGAACACCGGGAGAAAATTGAGCGTCTTGGGCTGGTGGTATAGTGAATGCAATAAAAAAACAACATAATTCCCACTATGTTGTAATCCGTTTTCTACAAATATACATATTCAATCCATACGTACTAGAATTTTATCACAAAGAATGCAAAAAAACAAGTACCTCTGAAAAAAATGACACGATTAGAGGCAATATTTTTTTGCAAGCAGAACAGGGCTGAAAGTGGGCAGAATAAGTACACCCTCAGAGTATTTTTTTTTAGAAAAAGATGCTGAGAGTGCAGCTGTATGTGAACAAATCGCCTATTTTTTCAGATTGGAAGCTCTCTGAGTCAGGCGATTTACTACATAGTGGGAACTATGTACCAGCAGCTGCATCAGGGATGTAATAGAAGCACGGCACGGTCTGTAAAATGATTCCGCTGTCGTTGTGGAAGAAGAGTCTTGAGCAGAAGGAGCAGGATCCGCTGCTCTTTTTTCGATTGAGCTGGAAGTTGTTGTTTCGCAGTTGATTCTTTGAATGAGTAGAACATGTGAATTGAGATAGGAGGCATTCGAATTGCAGAAAAAACGATTGCAAGCGATATCGGAGATTCTTGTACAGAACCGCCGCCGCCGAAGTTGGAGGAGGAGGGTCGGCGCACTGGCTTGTGCTGTGGTAGTTGCCACTGGCAGCATGCTGGCTCATCCGGCGCTGACGCTGGAGAAGAGAACGGAGTGCGGGCAGATTGAGCACATACACACAGAAGATTGCTATGCTTTGGAAGATGGTGCAGGAAAAACTGTGCCGGTATGTACGCCGGAGCGCCTCGGGCTGCACCAGCACACGGAAGCATGTCGGAATGAAAACGGAGATCTGATCTGCGGATACAGCGATTTTGTGGTTCATCAGCACGATGCTTCGTGCTATGACGAGGATGGAACGCTCTGGTGTCCATTGCCGGAAATAGAGGTACATATCCACGATGAAAGTTGTTATAGCAGTCCGAAGACAGATTCGGTGAGCGCTCATACGCACACGGAAGCGTGCTACGGTCAGAAACGGGGCGATCTGATCTGCGGGTATGCCGCGGAAGGTCACGTTCACACGGACGAGTGTTACGAGGAGAAGGAGACTTTGGTGTGCCCTGTGCTGGAGGGTCACAAGCATGATGAGAGCTGCTTTGACGAGAACGGCGTTATGGTCTGCGGAGTAGAGGAGGATAACGGACATATACACGGTGCAGAATGCTATGAGACGACCAGAGAGCTGGTCTGCGCGTATGGGGAGGCGGCGCACCAGCATACGGACGAGTGCTACACCTGGATTATGGAGCCGGTCTGCGGATTCTCCGCCGAGTCCGCCCAGCCGGAGCTGATCTGCGGGAAGGAGGAGGTTCTGCTCCATGAGCACACGGACACCTGTTTTGATGCGGACGGCAATGTGATCTGCGGTCAGATGCAGGTGCTGGAACATGTACATACGGATGACTGTTTCCAGGCCGCGGAGGAGGCGGCAGATGCGAAGACATTGATCTGTGAGATAGAGGAGCATACTCACACGCAGGAATGCTTTGCGGATCAGACGGTAGACCCGGAGTCCACCGATACGCAGGGGGAGTCTGAGCCGGTGGGTGCAGAATCCGGTCCTGAGGATGTACAGGGTGAGATTGTGTCTGACAGTGCGGCAGAGGAATCCGGATCTGCGGATGTGGCGGGAGAGTCTGCCGGAGCGCCGGAGTTCACGGCGGTAAGGATGGCGGCAGACGGCGTCGCGCACTGGGTGATGGGTGCGGAAGGAACCGACCATTCCTGGCAGACGCTTGACGCCCAGGAGATTATCCGCATTGAGGACGGCAGCGGGAACACAGCAAGGATCATGCCGCTGACGGCAGGCAAGGTATTTCTGGTCCACAACTACAAGGTGGGCGACGAACTGCATATGGAGACTTTCGAGGTAGATGTGCTGGAGGCAGCGGAGGAGACGCCTGCAAAGAAGCCGGACACGGATACGGCGGGAGAGACACCTGCGGAGAAGCCGGAGGCAGATATGATGGGAGAGACACCTGCGGAGAAGCCGGAGGCAGATACGATTGGAGAGACACCTGCGGAGAAGCCGGAGCCGGAAACCGTGATAAAAGAGACGGAGGAGACAGACCCGAGCGGAGAGCCGGAGACGGAAGCTGCGACAGAAGAGACGGAGGAGACAGACCCGAGCGGAGAGCCGGAGCCGGAGGCCGCGACAGAAGAGACGGAGGAGACAGACCCGACCGCTGACTCAGAGAAGGAATCAGAGAACGGGGATGTAATTGCGGAGACAGAGGATAGGATTGCGGAGGAGGAATCGGAGACAGAGACGGAGACAGAAACAGAGACAGAGACGGACAGTGTGCTCGAGTACACGCAGAGTGTGGCAGAGCTGGCTGGACTGGCCGGGGGATTGAGCCATGCGGGAATCGCCGGAAATCTGGCGAGCCTCGCGAATCGGAACCAGAGCGCTGGGGCTGCGATATCCGTACCTGCAGCTTCCGACCCGAGCCTTGCGCACCGGAGGACGATCGACGCCTTTGGGGATGGCGTGGACAATCCGGATACGACAGTGGATGACAATACGGCAGAGGATCATTCGAATCTCTACCGGCAGTACCTGGATGTCACCGGAGCGGCAGAGCCGATGGATGTACTGTTTGTGGTAGACTGCTCCGACGATGCAGTCGCAGGCGACGGCACGGCAGTCGGCGGAACAGCGAACGGCGGCACGGCAGGCGACGGCACAGCGGACGGTGGTGTGGCGGCAGACGGCACGGCAGCCGATGGGCAGGCTGCCCGGCTGGAAGCGGCGGAGGCATATTTAAAGGGAGAGGATGGCCTCGCAGCCTGTATCCTTGCGCAGAATGCGGAGAACAGAATCGCAGTGTGCGCGATCGACGGCAAGGCAGCCGGAGAGGAGAGCCCGGCACAGCTGCCTGCGGGGATAACCGATCCTGCGGCTGCATCGAATCCTGCGGCGGCAGAGCCGACCGTTCTGCCGAATGTGGGAATGGTGCAGGGCTTAATCGCATTACCGAACGGAGTAGCTTCGCCGGATCCAGCCGCACTGCCGGACGAGGGAACCGTACAGGATGCAGAGGTACAGCCGGAAGAGGGAGACGTGCAGGATACGGTGGCACAACCGGAAGAAGGAGCTGTACAGGATACAGTGACATTGCCGGATGCGGGAGCCGTACAGGATACAGCGGCACAGCCGAGCGAGGGAGCTGCGCAGAATACAGCGGCGCAGCCGGATGCAGAAGCCGTACAGGATGTAGCGGCACCGGAACCGACTGGTTCACCAGAGGCAGTAGCTTCAGCAAATCAGGATGCCTCTCAGAATAGCGGAGCTTCTTTGAATCAGGAAGCAGAGGATCCGGCATCTGCACCGAAGCCAGCGGTTTCGGAGGAGCCAGCGGTGACAGAGGATTCAGCAGCCACACAGGGACAGGCGGAAGCAGAGAAGCCAGCCGCTCAGACAGGGGCTGCTGCGGTAGCGGGCGGCACCGTCCTTGTGGACTGGACAGGAGAGGGGCTGCCGGAGGAGCTTTCCCTTGCGGCAGCGAAGGAGGAGCGTGAGCAGGCATCAGACGGCAGCGCAGCCATCGGACGTGCGGAGGAGCTGTTTCTGGCGGATGAGGTGAAGGAGAACGGCCACAGGAAAGTAGTGGTGTTCCTTGACAGTGACACACTGGCCGATGTCCTGGACGCAGACAGAGTAAACAACGTCAGCTATTTTGACGCAGCTGCGGACGACAGGGAGAGCCTGACCACCTGGCTGCAGGATCTCTCTATGCCGGAGGCGGTTTCCATCACAGGCCGGCTCAGCGCGTACACAGAGCTCTGTGATGAGCAGACCGACTACAAGGTCACAATGGAGGACGCAGGCGGTGTGGTGACCGTACTGTACGAGAGCGGTGCAGTCACTGACACCGGAGACGGTATCCTGAAGGAGGTCATCTTCGACGAAGAGACCAGAACGGTATCCGCGCTGTTCTGTGAGGATTACCGGCTGCAGCCGGGATACAGGTACACCCTGTCCTTCAATACCACGGTGTCCGGCCAGGCATATGAAGAGTATTGCGAGAGCGGGTATCCGTCTCAGGGCGATGCGGACACGGATTATGCGGAGAACCGGACCAGCTCTGGACAGATGGGATTTTATGCGGATGACGAGGCTTTCGTGAGCTATCAGGTTGGCGGAACCTCGTATTCGGAAACTTATGACAAGCCGGTCATGCAGATCGCCGAGATGGCCCGTGTGGCGGCTCTCGACACCTCTGTTATGTACGCAGGAGCGGATCTCTCAGATATCACTCTCCCGCATCATAAGACCATTGATGCTTTTCGGGATCAGGAAGACAATCCGGATACGACCTTGGATGACGGTGTGACGGACCAGTCCAACCTCTACCGCCTGTACCTCGATGTAGCGCCGCCCACGATACAGAAACCGATGGATCTTCTGTTGGTGCTGGATAATTCCGGCAGTATGTTTAAGCAGCAGACAGAGAGCGGAAAATACCGATACGAGTCGATGAATGAAGCTCTGGCGCAGTTTATTCCAAAATTTCTGGGAGCTTGCGAAGAAAACAGAATTAGTATAGTCTATTTTTCCGGTCCGGCGGTGCAATATTCTAATAGTAATTATGTGGACCCAGATTATACCATAGGAAATTATAAAAATGATGCATGGACGGCATGTAATTGGACGAGCGATTCAAGTAAAGCGATCGGGTCTTTGTTAACGGAATGTAAGAATGCGCCATCTGCTAACACTGCCGGTACAAATTATGCAGCTGGATTAAATCAGGCGCAAGAGATCCTGGGCACTGCGACGAACTCTAACGTGAGCATGGTGTTTCTGAGCGATGGTATCCCAACGCATTATATTAAGACCTACCGGTCATCTCGGCCACCATATGAGGAGTATTTAGGACGAGGAGGAAATGGTCTTACTGTAGAGGGGCAACCAGAGAAGTGGATAAAGGTGGCAGAGGCTAATGAGAAGGCTTGCAAGGAACCAACGCAGAAGGCTGTTGAAAGCTTCAAGCGCAGCCATCCGAATTTACCGATTTATTCGATTTCCTTCTCATCCAGTATGGGCAGCGAGAATGCAAATTATGCCTTGAAGGCTATGATACAGAATGGGGGCACATACAACCACACAGAATCGGCGGATGGACTGCTGGAGACATTGAAACAGACCATGTCGGTGTCGGTTAGCAATGTTAGTATTTCAGATACTCTGAGCGCCTATGCGGATCTGTATGAGAATCAGCCCGACTATAAGGTCACAATGAAGCGTGCGAGCGATGGATACACGGTGACTCTGTATGATGGAGAAAAGATCACGGATTCTGGCGAGGGAGTGTTGTCCAGTGTTGGATATGATGCATCGAGTAAAACAGTGTCTGCCATATTCCGGGATGATTATGTACTGCAAACGGGATGGACGTATACACTATCCTTCAACGTGATTGCATCCCAGCAGGCTCATAATGAGTTTGCAGAAAAGGGTGTCGTAGCCTATGGCGACGTTGTAGGCGCTAAAGATACGGATTACGGAACGAATAAGACAAGCTCCGATCAGCCCGGCTTCCACTCCAATGATTCGGCATCGCTGAAGTACAAGGTGCCGGGGGCGACGGACATCATAGAAGACTCTTATCCGTATCCTGTGATCCAGGTGAAGAATACGGAGGTGACGGTACAGAAAAAGTGGTTTGAGGAGAATAACGGCACACTCACGGATGTTACGGCGCAGAAGACGGATGACAGCATCACCTTTGACCTGATTCAGATAGGAAATCAGGCAAAGATGACTGAAGCGCCGGGAATGGTAGATTTGGATGTCTACTATAAATATAATGAACGGATATATGTGTATCCGTTTTCTCATCCAGTTTATCAGCCGCTTGGATCAAAAGTGGTGCAGGCCGGAAGCCAGGTTATCATTAAAGTTACGCCAGCTAATGGTGCTACTTTTGAGGGATTACAGATTGGTGATAGGGAGATTAAGAAGGAGGAACTGGAATTAAATGGTTCGGAATATTCTTATTCTACTCGTGTATCCGGTGTATCTGATATTTATATATTGATTAATAAAAAACCAACTGGTTGGAGCGTAGACTATGAGCCGATTGAGCCCGGCGAAGTGCTCAATCAGTTCGGTGAACCAGTCGTATATGGCGAGTACACGATCGGGAGCGGAGACAGCTGGAGAAAGATTATTTCTGATCTTCCGGCCAGCGGCACAGTCGATGGGAAGGATATTCAGTATACCTACAAGGTCGAGGAGCACGGCGACAGCTCGTACGATACAATGTACGAGAATAACGGCGGCATAAAGAATGGCGAAATTATCATAAAGAATATTCTTAAGCCCAAGCCGAGCGGAGGTGGCACGACAGATACGCCGACCATTGACCACTATAAGACGATAGATGCCTTCCGGGACGGCGCAGAAAATCCGGATACGAATCTGGATAATAATAAAGATGTGGATAAGACAGATCTTTATCGGCTGTATCTGGACATCACGGGAAAGACGGAGCCAATGGATGTGCTGTTTGTGGTAGACCGGTCGTACAGCATGGATGAGCGTGATATCACGATAAATAAGCAGCCAAATCAACAGCGACTGGCGGCGGTACAGGAGTTTTTGGGTGGAAATAATGGATTCATAAAATATATTCTGAGCCAAAATTCGGCAAATAAAATTGCTGTATGCTCTTTCAGCGGCATGTATCCAAACTGGAATGCTACTTATCAAACAGATAGCACAGTCATTCAGAACTGGATAAGCGGAGAACTAAATAGTTTTTCTCTTTCTAAACCGGGAACACCTTGGTTTGACTATCGAACGAATTACTGTGCCGGCATCCGCACAGCCAATGATATGTTTCAACAGGTGGCAAACGACAATAACAAAAAGGTAATGATTTTCCTGAGTGATGGTGTCCCGACGTTGTATTTGGATAAGGACAAAAATTGGAGTCGCGGCGGCAATGGAAATTATTGGAATCAGAGAAATGTTGAAGACTGTAAAAAATATGCAATGCAAACATTTGACTGGTTTAAGCAGCAGAATCCGAATGTTATTGTCTACACGATAGGTCTTTCAGCAGATATCACGACAGATAGCTGGAGGTCGAGCCCGGAGGTCCTGCAGTACATGGCGACGAAAGGGAATGGCAAATTCATCGGCATTGAGCAGGATATGGACGCGCTGCGGACAGAGCTGGAGGCTATCTTTATGCCGGGCAATGTTACCATCAGAGACACGCTGAGTGCGTACACGGAGGTCTATACTGATCAGCCGGATTACAAGGTGGTCATGGAGCCTGTGGAAGGGACTGATGGAGAGAAAAAGACGTTGTATGACAGCAGTAAAGAACAGGAGGATGGCAGTTATATAACGGCAGATGGAAAGGGCGTCATACAGAGCGTGACCTATAATCCAGAGACCAAGACAGTGACGGCCAAGTTCGCAGACAATTATATGCTGCGCCCGGAGTACAGGTACATCCTGTCCTTCAATATCAAAGCGACGCCGGAGGCATATATGGAGTATGCCGGGGATCGCAAAGCAGGGGAGGATGGATACAACAATACGAAAGGAGATTCTGGAACTGACTATCCGGGTAATAAGACCAGCTCGGATCAAGCAGGATTTCACTCGAATGAAAAGGCGTCGGTAACGTATACCATACGCAACAGGGCGATGACAGAAGATTATAAGCATCCGGTGATCCAGGTGTCTGATTGCAGCCTGAAGGTAACGAAGGAGTGGCTCGATGCTGACGGAAAGCCTTTTACACCGACATTGCCCAACCAGGAAATCCAGTTCAAGCTTATGCAGATCGCGAATCCGGTCAATATTGCTGCAGATGCGACGACCGGCGGTGGGGAAGGTACTGCGACCGGCGGTATGGATGACACGACGACCGGCAGCGGGGAAGGTGCGACGGCTGGCGGCGGACAAGGTACAACTGCGCAGAATACTCCTGTTGTATATGGAACTTACAGAATTTGCATGAAGAGCGAATGGAGCTATACGATTGAGCATCTTCCGTTGAAGGGAAGGAAAGACGGACGCGAAGTGAAGTATTCGTACAGGGTGGAGGAGATTCCGATCGAGGGGTATGAGACGACCTACAAGTCGGACTACAATCCGACCGATACGTATGCTCCTGATTCGTACGATAAAAATGGCAACGTACCAGATGGCGAGATCACTATAACGAATACCGCCAAGCCGAGCTACGAGCTCCCGGCAACCGGAGGATCCGGTACAACAACACTGTATACCATAGGAGGGCTGCTGACAGGAATTGCAGGCTTACTTCTATTGTATAACGATAAAAAACGCAGAAAGGAGGGTTTTGCGTCCTGAGACGCACAGCAATTTCGTTCATACATTTAAATATTCAAAAAATAAGAAAGGAAAGAAGGAAAACAAATCATGAAGTGTGTAAAAAAGATTATGGCTTTGGCACTTGCTATGGTCATGGTATTGGCTATGGCGGTGACTGCGTTTGCGGTGGATTCTTCGGATACTCCGACTGTTCCGAATACTCCGGCTGGCGGAAGAACCGTTGATGAAAAAATTGAAATTACAGGTCTTCAGGAGGGAGACACCGTAAAATTTTACAAAGTATTAAAATGGGATGGGGACTGGAAGGTAGCGGAAGGATTTACCCTTACAGATGACGAATTCGCTGCTGTCAAAGGAACCAACAGTACAATGGGACAAATTAGCTCAGCTGTAGCTGGAAAATTAGGAGCACAAACGGCTTCTGCGAGTGTAAAGTATGGCACGTTGACAGCAGGCGCAGACGGGAAAGTTACTCAGAACGCACCGGATGCCGGACTTTACATTGCAATTATTACGCCTGCGAAGCCTGGATATACCTACAATCCGGTATTTGTAGCTGCTGATTACAGCAGAACAAGTGGTGATCCGGATACGAATGTATGGGATGTGACGACCGATCTTTCTTATTCCGATCAAGCAATCGCTAAGAAAAGTGATGTAGGAGTAGACAAGACAGCCAAGGATAATACTACTGTTGATACTAATGATAAGGAAACAGTAGGTGTAGGAGATACGGTGACGTTTACAATTAAGACAACAATACCTGGCTTTGCAGATAACTATACAAAGCCCGTCTTTAAAGTAAGCGATACATTATCTACAGGTCTTCAATTAGACAGTGATACTATTGCACTTACCGAACCAACAGGTCTTACAAAGGAGACGGACTATACGGTAACAGTTAATGGAACGTCAGGGTTTGAAATTGCATTCACAGAAACTTATCTTAAGACAGTGAAGAAGGCTACCGAGGTGGTAATTACTTACGATGCAAAGGTTACCAGTGATGCTCCAAAGTCTGTTAATCAGGAAGACAATACAGTAACAGTGAACTATTCTAATAGTCCTGATGATACGACAGGGCGTGGAACTCTTAAAGACAAGACCAACCATTATACGTTTGATATTGATGGAGATTTGTTTGGCGATACGCCGTATAAGGCAACGGAAGTTGTTAAGGTTGGTGTAGATAAAGACGGAAAAGAGATTACCGAGACCAAAGAACTTGCAAATGGTAATACAGTGGGTGCTCTTCAGGGAGCTGAATTTAAACTTTATAAAGATGAGAAGTGCGAAGAGGAGTACAGCAATACAGTATTTACCAATCCGATTATTACTGATGAACAGGGACGTATGACGATTAAAGGCCTTGACGCAGGTAAATATTGGATCAAGGAGACGAAGGCTCCGGATGGTTATGTCGCTGATACAAGTGCTCACAGTATTGAGATTATTGCGGATATTGAAGAAGTCACGGTTACTGAAGGGACTGGTAATGATGCAATCACCTACAAAACCAATGTTCTGAAGTCTTATACGGTAAAAATCGACGATGTGGAAACAGCAAATTATACCATTACAAATGATGCAACAACCACAAAAATCACTGAGCAGACGCAAGGTGATACGGTTGTAGGCACAGATGGTGATAAAGGTAAGATCAAAAATGTTCAGGGGGTTGAGCTCCCGTCTACCGGTGGTATCGGTACGACGATCTTCTATGTACTCGGCTCCATCCTGCTGATCAGTGCGGTGGTGCTGCTTGTGACTAAGGAGCGCATGAACTCTGAGCAGTAAGAATGAGTTGCCGGAGAGCCGACAGCCGTCGCGCATGCTTTGACAAAGAGATATGCTTTGACAAAACGCAATGCCTGACCACATAGAATGCCGGGGAGACTTCTCCCCGGCATTCCAATCAAATCGGAACGGTAAATGAGCTGTGAGCGATTTCCACAGCCGCAAGGAGAACTCTGCATGAAGAAAGGTAGTCTTTCTACAATTATCTTAATACTGATTCTTGTTGCAGGACTGTCCCTGCTGCTGTATCCCACGGTCAGTGATTACTGGAATTCTCTGCACCAGTCGCGCGCGATCGCCCAGTATGCCGACGAGGTGGCAAAGCTGGATACGGAGAGCTATGAGCAGATGTGGCGGGATGCCCGCAGGTACAATCGGGGGCTGATCAAGACAGGAGGCCCACACGAGCTCTCGGACGAGGAGCGGGAGGAGTATGAGAGCCTGCTGAACGTCTCGGGCAACGGCATCATCGGTTATATCGAAATTCCCATGATCGAGTGTTCTCTGCCGATCTATCACGGCACCGACGAGGCAGTACTGCAGATCGCCGTGGGCCACATCGAGGGGAGCTCGCTGCCGACCGGCGGAGTGGGGACGCACTGCGTCCTCTCAGGCCACAGAGGTCTGCCCAGCGCCAAGCTCTTCACGAATCTGGACAAGCTGGTGGAGGGCGACACGTTTGTGCTGCGGATTCTGGATGAGACGCTGACCTATGAGGTGGATCAGATCCACATCGTGCTGCCCCATGAGATTGACGATTTGCAGATCGACCCGAAGAAAGACTACTGTACGCTGGTCACCTGCACACCTTATGGGATCAACTCTCACCGGCTGCTGGTGCGGGGACATCGGGTAGAGAACGAGGCGGATGCGAAAAATATTCGTGTCACCGCTGACGCCTCGCTGGTCGACCCGAAGATCGTCGCCCCGTTTGTGGCGGCTCCGATGCTGCTGATTTTGCTGATTGCTCTGCTGATTGCGCCGGCCTTCCGGCACCGTGGCCGACGCAGACGTGGGAGCAGTTGTTTGTAAGCAGGTAGAGAGAGTAGTAGAAATCAATGCTGAAGCAGAGGCCAACAGGAGAGCAGAGGGTATCAGAGAAGAACAGAAAGTGACAGGGATGGCTGAGAGTAACAGAGAGTGACAGGGATGGCTGAGGGTGACAGATAGTAACAGAGGATGGTTGAGAGTGACGATAGTAACAGAAGATGACTGAGAGTGACAGGGAATAACAGATAGAAACAGCGGATAGCTGACAGTGAAAGATAGCAACAGAGCATCAGACAGCAACAGATAGCGAGGTACAGACCGGATGACCGAAAAACAGCAAAAACAAAAAATCGAGATCGGTTATCGAGTGGGCAAGCTGACCGTGACCGCGCCCACCGCGCAGCGCAAGAACGGCTACATGGTCTGGCGCTGCCGGTGCGACTGCGGAAACGAGCGTTTGCTGGACACCCGCTGCCTGCAGCGCGGGACCGTCAGGGACTGCGGCTGCGAGACGGTCGTCAGGCCCGGGCAGAGGGATCTGACCGGGATGCGGTTTGGACGTCTGGTCTGCATAGAGCCGGAACCACAGCGAAGTTCCAACGGCAGCACTATTTGGCGGTGCCGCTGTGACTGCGGGAAGGAATGTCTGGCAGTCGGCACCCAGCTGACGCAGGGCTACAAGAAGAGCTGCGGCTGTCTGGGACATCCGCCCCTGAAGGACTTTGTCGGTAAACGGTTCGGGATGCTGACCGTGCTGGAGTATGCGGGCAAGCAGGGCGGGATGCATCGCTGGCGCTGTCGGTGCGACTGCGGCCGGGAGACCGTAGTCGGCCAGACGCTGCTGCAGTCGGGCCGCACGAAAAGCTGCGGCTGCCTGCAGAGAAGGCAGATCGTGGACAACCTCCGCCTGGTGGACGGGACCTCCGTGACCATCCTGGAGTCCGCGAAGGACCGTGTGATCGCCAGCAATACCAGCGGCTACAACGGCGTTTATCAGGAGAAAAAGAGCGGAAAATGGAGGGCGCAGATCACATTCAAGGGAAAGACGTATTATCTGGGCTGCTATAAGAGGATCGAGGATGCCGTGAAGGCCCGCCAGAGCGCGGAGAAGCTGTATGATGACTTTCTGCAGGAGTATTATGCGGGGCATCTGACGAGGCAGAATTTGGAAATTTAATTTGTGTATTACAAAAAAGTGGCTGGGAGACTAAGCAAGTGCTCCTGGCTTCTTTTTATACGGTGTGAGGTTGCTGTTCACGCATCCTCTTGTCTCTATATGTGCTCAGAACAAAAACTGGTAGTAAGGATTCCGCGAGTGTGGTATACTTTAACGATGAAAAAAGTTGGAATTGTTTTGGAATCTGAATCTGTTTGACAGGAGCAATTATGAGAGCATTAACAGCACCTATGCAGCAGCTCGGCGAGTTTGTGGAGATCCGGCAGAGGCTCGGGGGCAACCGGGGCGTCGTGCAGGTGACCGGCTGCATTGATTCTCAGAAGTCGCATTTTATCTACTGTGCGGGGGAGGGCTATCCGCACAAGCTGATCATCACGTACAGCGATCTGCGCGCGAAGGAGCTCTACGAGAATTACCGGTTCTTCGACCGGGACGTCCTCTACTTTCCGGCGAAGGACCTGATCTTTTTCCAGGCGGACATCCACAGCAACCTGCTCACCCGGCAGCGGGTCGGTGTGCTCAAAGCGCTTCTGGAGCGGGAGCAGGTGACGGTCATCACGACGATGGCCGCGTGCATGAACCACCTGATGCCGTTTGAGCGGTGGCGCAGGGAGATCCTGGAGATCCTGCCCGGCGAGGAGCTCGACATAGAAGCCTTAAAGCGCAGGCTGGTCCGGCTCGGCTATGAGCGGACGGCGCAGGCCGAGGGGCCGGGGCAGTTCGCGGTGCGCGGCGGCATTGTGGACATCTACCCTCTGACGGAGGAAAACCCGGTCCGGATCGAGCTGTGGGGCGACGAGGTGGACTCGATCCGCAGCTACGACGCGGAGAGCCAGCGCTCGATCGAGAACCTCGAGTTCGTCCGCATCTACCCGGCGGCGGAGCTGATCCCGGACGAGCGGGAGCGCGAGGCGGCGCTTCTGCGGCTGGAAAAGGAGGCTGCAAAGGCGGAGGCTGCGTTCCGGAAGGAGCAGCACTCGGAGGAGGCCGCCCGGATCAGGAGTCTGCTGCAGGACGCGCGCGACCAGCTGACCGAGTTCGGGGAGCCGCTCTCGATGGAGGGCTACATCGACTATTTCACGGGGCAGGCCGTGTCCTTCCTGGACTGCTTCGGCTTGAAGGACACGTTGGTGTTCCTGGATGAGCCGAACCGTCTGCTGGAGAGCGGGGATGCGGTGGAGCTGGAGTTCCGGGAGAGCATGGAGCACCGGCTGGAGAAGGGCTACGTGCTGCCGGGGCAGACCGGGATCCTGTTTTCCTGCCAGGAGACGGCGGGCCGGATCTCGAAGCAGAATGCGGTCGGCCTGTGCACGCTGGAAAATGCCCGCTCGCCGTGGGCGGTCTCCGGGAAATTCAGCCTGACGGTGCGCTCGGTCAACCCGTACAACAACAGCTTTGAGCTGCTCGTGAAGGATCTGCAGCGGTGGAAGCGGGACGGCTGCCGGGTCGTCCTTTTGTCCGCCTCGCGCACGCGGGGGAGCCGTCTCGCGGAGGATCTGCTTGCGGAGGGGCTGACGAGCTACTACACGGAGGATGAGGAGCGGGAGGTCGGGCCGGGCGAGATCCTGATCACGCACGGCAGCGCGGCGCGGGGCTATGAGTACCCGCTGATCAAGTTTGTGGTCATCGCCGAGACCGACATCTTCGGGCAGGAGACGAAAAAGAAAAAGCCGCGGAAGCGGTACGAGGGGAAGCGGATCAGCAGCTTTACGGAGCTGTCGGTCGGCGATTTTGTCGTGCACGAAAATCACGGGCTTGGCGTCTACCGCGGGATCGAGAAGGTCGAGGTCGACAAGGTCACGAAGGACTACATGCGGATCGAGTACGCCGGCGGCAGCAGCCTGTACGTGCCGGCGACCCAGCTCGACGCGATCCAGAAGTACGCCGACGGCGACGCGCAGAAGACGCCGAAGCTGAACAAGCTGGGGACGCAGGAGTGGAGCCGGACAAAGACGCGCGTGCGCGCGGCCGTGCGCGAGATCGCGCAGGATCTCGTGAAGCTGTACGCGCAGCGGGAGCGGAGCGACGGCTTTGTCTACAGCCAGGACACGGTCTGGCAGCGGGAGTTCGAGGAGATGTTTCCGTTTGAGGAGACGGAGGATCAGCTGCTGGCGATCGACGCGGTCAAGCACGACATGCAGAGCAGGAAGATCATGGACCGCCTGATCTGCGGCGATGTCGGCTACGGCAAGACCGAGATCGCGATCCGCGCAGCGTTCAAGGCGGTGCAGGACGGCAAGCAGGTGGCTTACCTCGTGCCGACGACGATTCTCGCGCAGCAGCACTACAACACCTTTGTCCAGCGGATGAAGGATTTTCCGGTGCGCGTCGATTTGATGTGCCGCTTCCGCTCGGCCGCGGAGCAGAAGAAGACGATCGCCGATCTGAAAAAGGGCATGGTGGATATCGTGATCGGGACGCACCGGCTGCTCTCGAAGGACGTGGCGTACAAGGATCTCGGGCTGCTCATCATCGACGAGGAGCAGCGGTTCGGCGTCACGCACAAGGAGAAGATCAAGCAGTTGAAGACGGACATCGACGTGCTGACGCTGACGGCGACGCCGATTCCGCGGACGCTCCACATGAGCCTCGCCGGGATCCGCGACATGAGCGTGCTCGAGGAGGCGCCGCAGGAGCGCGTGCCGATCCAGACGTATGTGCTGGAGTACAATGAGGAGATGGTGCGCGAGGCGGTGAGCAGGGAGCTCGCGCGCGGCGGGCAGGTCTACTACGTCTACAACCGGGTCAATTCGATCGCGGAGATGACGAACCGGATCACCGAGCTCGTCCCGCAGGCGCAGGTCGCGTTCGCGCACGGGCAGATGAAGGAGCGGGAGCTCGAGAAGATCATGTTTGATTTCATCAACGGGGAGATCGACGTGCTCGTGACGACGACGATCATCGAGACCGGGCTGGACATCTCGAACGTGAACACGATGATCATCCACGACGCCGACACGATGGGGCTGTCGCAGCTCTATCAGCTGCGGGGCCGCGTCGGGCGGTCGAACCGCACGGCGTACGCATTCCTGATGTACCGCCGCAACAAGATGCTGCGCGAGATCGCGGAGAAGCGGCTCTCGGCGATCCGGGAGTTCACGGAGCTCGGCAGCGGCTTCAAGATTGCGATGCGCGACCTCGAGCTGCGGGGCGCCGGGAACCTGCTCGGCAGCGAGCAGCACGGGCACATGGAGGCGGTCGGGTACGACCTGTACTGCAAGCTGCTCAACGAGTCGGTGCAGGAGGTGCAGGGCAAGGCGACTGTCCGGGAGTCGTTCGGCACGGAGCTGGATCTCGATGTCGACGCGTTCATCCCGGACCGCTACATCACGAACGAGGCGCAGAAGCTGGACATCTACAAGCGCATCGCCGGGATCCAGAGCGAGGAGGAGTACGACGACATGCTCGAGGAGCTGATGGACCGCTTCGGCGAGCCCCCGCGCTCCGTGCAGAACCTGCTGATGGTGGCGCGGCTGCGCGCGCAGGCGCACGAGCTCTATATCACGGAGCTGGACCAGAAGGGAGATACGATCCGGATCGTGATGTACGAGCGCGCGCAGATCAACGCGGCCGGGATCGACGGCCTGCTCAAGGAGTACCGCGGCCGGCTGAAGTTCACCGTCGACAAGAACCCCTACTTCCTCTACCTGCGCCCGACCAAGGGCGGCCGGGAGAGCGACAGCGTGCTCGACACCGTGCGGGAACTGCTCGCGGCGATGGCGCGGCTGTGCGGGTGACGCCGTTCAGTTCTTTCCGGAAATCGGCCGTGACGTCCCAAATTTGATGGTTTGTGTGGATGAATTTTCGTTTTTATCCTTGTTTCGCGTATTCCGGTCTGCTATAATGTGCAGATCAGGAGGTTTTATATGAAAAAACATTTTCAGGATGTGGATATTCGGAATATCAAGGACGCTTCGATTAATAAAGGAAAGAGAGGGATCAAGCATGTGATCTTCGGCAGGACCGGGATTCTGATCGCGTGTATTCTGCTGCAGATTCTGCTGATCTTCCTTGGCCTCGGCGTGCTCTCGCGATATGTCTATGTGTTCTTCGGAAGCTACCTGGCTTTCGGGCTTGTGATCCTGCTGATTATCCTGAACCGGACGGAGAACCCGTCCTTCCAGCTGGCGTGGGCCTCGCTGGTGCTGCTGTTTCCGGTCGTCGGGGGCCTCTTGTACCTGTACTTTGAACTGCAGCCTGGCACGACGCTGCTGAGCAGCCGCCTCGATGAGATCGAGAAGGAGACGGAGCAGGCGCTCAGGCAGGATGCGCAGGTGCTGATCGAGCTGGGCGAGACCGATTTTCAGACGGCACAGCTGGCAAATTATGTCCGGAAAAACGGGTACCCGACGTACAAAAACACGACGGTGAAGTATTTCCCCGACGGGGAGGCAAAGTACGAGGAGCTGGTGCGGCAGCTGGAGTGCGCGCAGCGGTTTATCTTTCTGGAGTATTTTATCATCTCAGAGGGAAGTATGTGGGACCACATACTGGATATTCTGAAGCGGAAGGTCGATGAGGGGGTCGAGGTGCGCGTCATGTACGACGGCACGAACGAGCTGTTCAACCTGCCGCACCACTATCCGGACAAGCTGAAGGGGATGGGGATTCGCTGCAAGGTTTTTTCTCCGATTTATCCTCTTTTTTCTACGCATTATAACAACCGCGACCACCGGAAGATCGCCGTGATCGACGGGCGGACGGCCTTCACGGGGGGTGTGAACCTCGCGGACGAGTATATCCACCGGAAGGAGCGCTTCGGCTACTGGAAGGATGCCGCGATCATGCTGCAGGGGGACGCGGTCAGGAGCTTTACCGTGATGTTCCTGCGGATGTGGGCGGTCTCCGAGAAGACGGAGAATATCGCGATCTATCTGCGCCCTGTGGCGCCGGATCGTGCGCGGGAGCAGGAGGGACAGACTTCCGGGGCGGAAGCGCAGGCGGAGCAGAAGGTGCAAGGCGCGGAGGAGCAGGAGAGACAGACTTCCGGGGCGGAAGCGCAGGCAGAGCAGAAGGTGCAGCGCTCCAAGGAGCAGGAGGCATCGTTGGGGCAGGGCGGCGCTTCGTATGCGCTGCCGGAGAACGGCTTTGTGATGCCGTACGCGGAGAATCCGTTTGCGGCGGACCGGACGGCGGAGCGGGTCTACCTCGAGATCCTGAACAGTGCGACGAGGTACGTGCACATCATGACGCCGTATCTGGTGCCGGATCAGGAGCTGATACAGGCGATGACGTACGCGGCGAAGCGCGGGATCGACGTCAAGCTGATCCTCCCGCACATCCCGGACAAAAAGTATGCGTTCGCGCTGGCGCATTCCTATTATAAGAGACTGATGAAGGCGGGGGTGCGCATCTATGAGTTCACACCCGGTTTTGTGCATTCGAAGGTGTTTGTGAGCGATGACGTCCGCGCGGTGGTCGGCGCGATCAACCTCGATTTCCGGAGCCTGTACCTGCACTTCGAGTGCGCCGTGTTTCTCTACGGGCTGTCGGAGATCCATGCGGTCGAGGACGACTTCCGGGCGACGCTGCCAAAGTGCCAGCTGATCACGCCGTTCGACGTCCGGCACGACAAATGGACGCGGAAATTCGCCGGACAGCTCATGCGGCTCGTGGCGCCGCTCATGTAACGAAAGAAAGCCCAGTCTCAATGGGGAGCCGGACTGCGTGCTTGCACGCAAGGCAGGCTTTCCATTAGAGACGCTAACACGTATGAGCAAGGAGGGCGGTAGCCCGGATTGCGAATACGTGTCAGATTGCGGGAGCACGCAGTGCGGAGCAATCTGGGGCTTTCGCCAGTGGAGGGACGCGATGGGAACGAGGGCAATATGCAACAGTAAGGCAATAGTTATAGTCGGATTGGAGGACCGCCATGTGGTCAGATCGAATAGAAGAGACGGAGAGGCTGCGGGAGCTGCACCGGATGGGCGGCGGGCAGGAGCGGATCGACAGGCAGCATGCGAAGGGGAAGATGACCGCGCTGGAGCGCGTGGAATATTTGCTGGATGAGGGCTCGTTCCACCCGCTGGAGAGTTTGTTTCAGACGCGGGAGGACAGCGCCTCGCTGCAGAAGGAGGTGTTCCCGGGGGACGGCGTGGTGACGGGCTGGGGGACGATTCACGGCAGGAGCGTGTGCGTCGCGTCGGAGGACTTTACCGTGGTCGGCGGGACGCTCGGGGAGGTCCACGCGCAGAAGATCTGTGAGCTGCAGGACCTCGCCCTGGACATGCGGGTGCCGCTGATCCTGCTCAATGACAGCGGCGGCGCGCGGATCGAGGAGGGGATTCTCTCGCTGAGCGGCTACGGCGGGATGTTCTCGCGCCATGTGCGCGCGTCGGGAGTCATCCCGCAGATCGCGGCGATTCTCGGGCCGTGCTCGGGCGGTGCGAGCTACTCCCCGGCGCTGTGCGATTTTGTGTTTATGGTGAAGGATCTGAGCAAGATGTGTCTGACCGGGCCCGCCGTCGTGGAGTCGGTGCTCGGGATCCGGACGACGCTCGACGAGCTCGGGAGCACTGAGGTGCACGGAAAAAAGAGCGGCGTCGCGCACGTGGTCTGCGAGGACGAGCGTTCCTGCCTGGACGGCATCCGGACGCTGCTGACGTACCTGCCGCAGAATGCTTCCGGGGAGGCGGCTGCGGAGCTTGGGAGGCTGCACCGCGAGGCAGATGTGGAGCTCGGGAGACTGCACCGCGGGGCAGATGCGCAGACGGGAGCTGCGGAAGGACCGTATGGCGCGGTGCGCGGGCAATCGGAGGGAGCCGGGAGAGAGCGGGGCGAAATGGCCGGACTGCTGGGAAAAGGGAACCCGAATCGCGAGGAAGACGGTCACTGCCATGAGCTGCATGATATTCTGCGGAATCAGCGCCGTCCGGTGGCGGCGCGCCCCTTCGAGGAGCTTGTCCCGGACAATGCGCGCCATGCCTACGACGTGCATGCGGTGATTACAAATATTCTGCAGAATGAGAGTTTTTACGAGATACACAGAGAGTTTGCCCCGAATGCCGTGGTCGGATTCGGGATTTTTGACGGAGGGGTGCTTGGGATCGTCGCGAACCAGCCGATGTACATGGGCGGCGCGATCGACTACGACGCGGCGGACAAGATGGCGCGGTTCATCCGGTTCTGCGACTGCTTCCGCATTCCGCTGCTGACGCTCGTGGACGTCCCGGCCTTTTTCCCGGGGCCAAAGCAGGAGCAGAGCGGCATCATCCGGCACGGCGCGAAGCTGCTCTACGCCTACTCTGAGGCGACCGTCCCGAAGGTGACGCTGATTATGCGGAAGGCCTACGGGGGCGCGTTCATCGCGATGAACTGCAAGATGATGAGCGCCGATGTCGTCTACGCGTGGCCGATCGCAGAGATCGCGGTGATGGGGGCGGAGGGCGCTGTGCGCATCATCGACCGCCGCCGCATCGAAGGCGCTGCCGACCCGCAGCAGGAGTATGAGCGCTGCAAGCAGGCTTACGAGAACCAGTTCTCGAATCCCTTCATTGCCGCGAAAAAGGGCTACGTCGACGAGATCATCCTGCCAGGGGAGACGACAGAGCGGCTGCGCGGGACGTTCCGACTGCTCGCAGGCAAGGAGCAGCGGATGACGGTGCACAGGAAGCATGGCAACATTCCGCTGTGAGGACGGAGGCATACAGGAAGCACGACAATATTCCGCTGTGAGGACGAAGAATATCCAGGACTGCCGTTTGACTCTCCGGGCTGTGCGAAGCTTGTCGTGTTCTGCAAGTGAGGACGAAGGATATTCAGGGCTGCTGTTTGAGCGAAATGCTGCACGCCGCAGCAAAGCCGGTGAAACGTCCCTGTTCATGCATCGCGAAGCGTGTTACTGTGCGCGGTCAGGATGGCTGTGAACCGTAACGGTGAAACCATACAGATTACTATGAGAATTTAGCTGAGAGGGAATCCGCAATGATTTTTTCAACCTACCGTTTTATTTTCTTGTTTCTTCCGGTGACGTTCGGCATCTATTTTCTGCTGAACCGGTTCCGGTACTATTCGATTGCAAAAATTTGGCTGGTGCTCGCCTCCCTGTATTTCTACGGGCAGGGCAGTCCGGATTTCTTTCCGTTCTTTCTTGGCAGCGTGGTGGGGAACTACGTGGTCGGCACTTGCCTGACCCGGATGGACGGCGAGCAGCGCACCCAGCGGAAGCTGCTGCTTCTGATCGGCATCCTGGCGAACGTCGGGCTGCTGGGGTATTACAAGTACACGGATTTCTTTATTGAGAACTGGAATGCGATCAGCGGCAGCGACTACGCACTGAAGCATATCGTGCTGCCGATCGGCATTTCGTTTTTCACGTTCCAGCTGATCGCGTTTCTCGTGGATTCGTACCGCCAGGAGACGAAGGAATATGACATTATCAACTATCTGCTGTTCATCACGTTTTTCCCGCAGCTGATCGTGGGGCCGATCATCCACCACGCGGAGGTAGTGCCGCAGTTTGAGGATGAGGAGAACCTGAAGCTGAACGCGGAGCACGTCGCGGCAGGGCTGTTTCTGTTCTCGATCGGCTGTGCGAAAAAGATTCTGCTCGCGGATCCGCTGACGACCGATGCGCAGGCATTTTTCGGGAATGTCACGGATGTGCTTCCGATGATCAGCTCGTGGTTCCACTCCGTGGAGTACACGGTGTCGTACTACTTTGATCTGTCCGGCTACGCGGACATGGCGATCGGGCTTGGCATGATGTTCAACATCGCGATCCCGCACAATTTCGACTCGCCGTACAAGGCGCGGAATTTTCAGGATTACTGGCGCAGATGGCATATGACGCTGTCGCGCTTTCTGAGCAACTATATTTTCCGGTCTGTCTACAAGAAGAACTGTAAATGGCGCAACTACTACATCGCGACGATGGCGACGTTCTTTGTGTCGGGCTTCTGGCACGGGGCCGGCTGGACGTTCGTGGTGTGGGGCGTCGTGAACGGCTTTTTCGTCTGCACGGCGAGCTGGATGAAGCGGAAGGGCTGGAAGTTCCCGGCGCCGCTCGCTTACGCGCTGACGGCGGTCGGCGTCGTGTGCGCGCGCGTGCTGTTTGTGTCGAGCAGCTTCACGGACGCCTGGAATGTGTACCGCGGGATGTTCAATTTCGGGTCGCTGGAGACCGGCCTCTACAGCCTGCTGCGCCAGTGCTGGGGCTTTGTGAAGGCGAACGCGGGCTGCACGGCGCTGCTGCTCGTCGGCCTGGCGATCTGCTGGCTGCTGCCGAACTCGAAGCAGCTGCAGGAGAAGTTCCGCCCGACGTGGCGGACGGCGGTGTACGCGGCGGTGTTGCTTGCCGCCTGCATCATGCAGATGAACCAGGTCGTACAGTTTCTTTATTTTCAGTTTTGAGGAGCGACGCGCATTTTGCGCGATTGGAGAAAGGATACGGGATGAAACAAGGCAAGCGGTGGCTGATTATTTTCTTTGCGGTGGTGGCGGTCGGCATTGCCGTCTTTATGGCAGTCAATTATACGGTAGATCCGACCGGGTATTTTTCGGTGGAGCGCGGGGCGGCCGAGGTGGACGCGAACGGCTATACGCGTGCCGCGAAGAGCAAATATCTTAAAAAGCATGCGTACGAGTATCAGGCGGTCGTGCTGGGCGGTTCCAAGTCGGGCGTCCTGAGCACGGAGCTGCTCTCGGAGTATACAGGAAAGAAGTATTACAATTTCTACGTCTCCTACGGATGTTTCGCCGATTTCCTGACGTATGCAGACTATCTGATCCGGACGGCGGGAATCGAGGAGATCACGCTGCATCTGAGCAGCATCGAGGTGCAGAAGTACGACCGTTCCTCCACGAATGAGGTCTATGAGGTGCCTGCGTTCGTGAAGGGGAGCGCGGTGGATGTCCTGCTGGAGAATCTGAATTATCTGTGCCGGAATCTCACCTCGACGCTCGAGTACGCGCGGGACGGCTCGGAAAATCAGGAGAAGGGCATGGACAGCCTGGCGACCGGAGAGCGGAACTACAGCTATCCGTACAGCCTGATGGAGGCGGACGAGGAGGGCTACGTGCAAAAGTACGTGCTGCCGCGCTACGAGAAGAATCTGAAGAATCTGTTTGACGGAAAGGCGCCGAACACTCCGGCAATCGCGGACAATCTCACCGCGATGCGGCAGCTCAAGGCGCTGTGCGAGGAGAAGGGCGTGACCCTGAAGGTGGTGATCGGCCCGACCTTCCTTGCCGAGATGTACAAGTTCGAGGGGCAGGCATACTACGACTATCTGCGCGAGCTGGTAACGATCACGGACCTCTGGGATTTCAGCGGCTTTATCCCGGAGAACCGGAACCCGTACAATTTCGTCAACGAGGGCCATTACAAAAATGTGGTGGCGGATCTGATTGTCAATACGATGTACGGGAAGGCGAGCAAGGAGGGCTTTGGCGTACTGCTCACGCAGGACAACATTGAGGCGTATCTGCAGCAGCGGCAGCAGGATTACGAGACGCTGCGGGCAGAGTACGAGTCGACCGGGACGGTCGCGCTGCTGCCGAAGGAGGATGCGAGTTATATCGCAGACGGCGGGCGGAACTGATTTCGGCGGAAGCGTTTGGGAGCGTGTCTGAGAATGACAGATGTGCGGCGGCCATGAAACGTATATAGGAGAATGGATATGAAGTGCAGGTATGAGAAAATGAAGGAGGACCGCAGCGGCGCTGCAATGGCAGTCGTGCTCTGCGTTACTGCTGTCTTTTTCGTGCTTGCACTTCTTTTTTTGACGATGGGCGCCCGGATGGTGCGCGCGTCCCGCAGGGAGCTGGACCGCAGCCGCTGCAGGGTCGAGGCGGAGAGTTTCTCGGATCGTCTCGATGAGGCGCTGGCGGACGAGGGGAGCGAGCTGAGCAGGTATCTGAAGGCACAGATCGGCGGCAATGTGTGGAAAGCCGGGGAGAAGAAGTGTTTCGTGGCGGAGGAACGGGACGGCGAGGACCAAATGTCGCGCCCGGCCGGCAGCCTGACGGTGGAGCTGTCATGGGAATCTGTGCCGGAGGAGCAGGCAGATACAGTTACATCAGAGACAAGTCGTGTGATGCAAGGTGCGGCGCATGCAGGCGCGGACGGCAGTCAGATGAGGGAGGTTGTGCGCCTGACGGTGGCGGTGACCTGCAGTTCGGAGAGGGACAGCTGTGAGCTTGTCTCGGAATATGATTTGAACAGGGCCAGAGGGCCGGAGGATGCCGGGGAGGTGAGCTGGACATGGGCGCGTGTGTCAAGAAGATAAGACGTGTGCTGGCCGGGAACGGCGGCTTTACGATCGTCTCGGTGCTCTGCGCATTTGTGATTTTGCTGATCGGGATTTCCATGTTCTACGGCGCAATCCGCATTTCCCTGCGGCTGGAGCAGGAGGCCCGCAGGATGGACCAGGCGGCACAGAGACTATTGGAGTGCTATTATGAGGAGCTGTCGGCAGGAGGCAGTGCGGCAGGTACTGGTGGTGCGGCTGCTAGGGAGAACGAAAAAGAACGAGTCTCTTTTATAGAAAAGGATGGATCAGGGCGATTTGGAATCGAGGCGGCGTACACCGGATGGGAGAACGCGGCGGAGGATGATGGCGCTGTGCTTTCTTTTGGCTATTATGCGGTGCCGTGAGCGTTCTGGCGGCATGACAGAAGGTTTCGTCCGCTGTCAGAATGGTGGTTGCTCGATGTCGGGACAGCCGCTGTTTGATGTCAGGATGGTCGCCGTTTTATGGAGATGCGGATTATGATAAGCGTGGAGAGGAGGTGGACTGTATGAGGAGCTTGCTGAAAAAGAGAGACGGCTTTACGCTGGTGGAGGTGATCGTGGCCTTTGGGCTGACGACGGTGCTGATCGCGGCGATCGTGACGGTGCTGGTGGTGTCCACGCGGATTTTCGTGCGCCTGGAGGGCAATGCCCGCGCACAGTCCGTCTCCCAGGCTGTGATGCGGCGGATTGTAAACGAGCTGGCGGCGGCGGAGAACCTGGAAGTAGAATCCGCTCAAACCGCGAGCCGCGCGGGCGAAACGGAAGCGGACCGGCAGATAAGCGGCTGCGATACACTCTGGTATACGGATGCGGATGGCAGAGCAGTGCAGCTGTATATTGATGCCGACGGACAGCTGGTACTGGCGTACCCGGAAGATTCCGGTGCGCCTGCAGAGGTATGGAGCTATCCGGAATCCTTTTACGGCGGCTGTGCGATCACAGATCTGCATGTGGAGCAATCCGCAGAGAGCGCGGACGTGCTTCAGGTTTCACTGAAGATCAGCCATACCCCCACCGGTGGCATCTGGCAGACCGAGCGTGCGCTGAGATGCTGGAATCTGACATTTTGAGGGCATAGAGGCCGGATAATCACCGCCTGAACCGCAAAACGCATCGAAAACATCTTTCAACTCTCTGCCGGATACGCTATATTTGAGATATAAAAACGGGAGGCCAGAGAAACGGCCTACCTTTAATAGCAGATCAAACTAACGCTTGACAGCACAAAAAGTATGTTGCCAAATTGCCGGCAACTATCACTACTGGTATACGATCAATCGCACGGATATCAGTCATTGTGGATTTGCCGCATTTTGCGGTACCCTCTATTTTCAGCCCTTAAAAATCTGATAAAGCAGTTTCACATTAAAATACCGTGGCAGCCATTTTTACGGCGACCACGGTATTTTTAGAAGAATTTCCTATAAGAATGGAGGACAGATGTATTTGCATTAAAACATCCCGAAAAAGGATCTCCGCAGGCTGTCAGCTCAGAAGAAACAGATTCTGCAGTGCCTTTTCTGCGAGGATGACCTCCATGTGCTCTGCAAAGTAGGCGTCCATACCCAGCGTGAACTTGCAGGAGACGGCGTATTCTGAGAGCACGTTGCAGACCTTGTTGAACTGCTCGGCGGAGCTGGTGGCCTTTTTGAGGATCAGATAGTACTGGCCGTTCTCCGGGTTCTTGTAGAGGGCGTTCGGGCCGTCGTAGACGGAGCCGAGCACCGCGGCGGCGCGGATGGCGTCGTCGAGCGAGTGGAACAGGTAGAGGCGCGTCAGATTCCGCAGATCCTCGTCGTCGGAGGCAGACTCCTGGCCGGCAGAGCTCTGCTGCGGCTTGGCTGTGCCGTTCCCTGCGGCGTCCTTTGCGGCACGCTTCTTGGCCTCGGAGATTTTTTTAATCAGCCCGAGGACATCGTCGGCGCCCTCGATCTTATGTTTCAGATCGGAGAAGGAGAAATCACCGCCTGAGCCCTCCGCCTCCGGGGAGAACCGTGCGAACCGGGTGTCGAGCTCCTCCGGATCGTCCACCTTCGTGATGATGAGCACGATTGCGTCCATCGACACGGGAATCGCCTCGATCACGAGCGGCATGTCGTCCGCCTCAAATCCAAAATCCTCGGCAGCTACCTGCATCATATCCTGAAACAGCGCCTTTGCTTTATCTGAACCATAGGCCAGCTCGCTCAGCTTGATCTCGCGGTTGGCCAGATCCTCCTTTGTCAGGGTGCAGCGAATTTGCCGGTCATTAATTTTTTCTATCTTCATTTTCTCACATCCTTACCTAAGTCCCTTTTACCTTATCAGTATACACTGATTTTCGCAGATCTGTAAAGCGAATGAGAGACTCCCGGCAAAAAAACGCTGGGAATCCTGTATAAAAGTTGAAAAAACACTTGCAAATCGGACTCATATTATATATAATAGGCAACAGAAAGGATATACGGAAAACAGAAAGGAGGGATGCACACCGCCATCGCCAAAGGAACGCTGTACTTCCGTCTCCGGACATCCTTTCACAGCTTCTTTTTACGCATTATAATCAATTTCTATTTTGAACGCAAGTAAAATCATTATGAACATATGAGACATCACATAAAAATATATCACGGACAGTTTTTTCCTTAGGGTCAGCGTGGTGTCTGTATGCGAGGATACTTATAAGGAAAGGAGAACAGCCTTTGCCTGCGGTTCCCAGCGGTGCAGTTTCTTATTTTTTTTATAAATATCCGCGGAAGCTAATGACGATTTCTGAAAGAACTGTTATAATGACGGGCATATGCAGGCCAGACCGGTGCATAGGAATCAGCATGACACAGGATTTCAGAACAATGGGGAGGTACAGCAATGAAAGATAAGAGAAGACGGTTCAGACTGCTCGGGGCACTGCTCGCAGGGAGCGGCCTGCTGGCGATCGCAGTGGTCTGCGTGATCAAATTCATGCCGTCGCGGGAGCACATGAGATGGGAGGAGTATTTCGGCGGGCTCGGGGAGAATGAGGCGGCAGTTGTGGTGGAGGATCACGTCGCCACGGAGCGCGCTTTGATTTTTGAGGGGAATGTTTACATTGATTACACGCTGGTGCAGCGTGATCTGAATGCGAGGTTTCACTGGGACGCGTCCGTGGGGCTTCTGCTCTTTGCGACGCCGACACAGATCTTTGAGATTGCGCCGAACAGCCCGGCCTACACGGTGGACGGGGAGAGCTTCGACGCGGGGTATGAGATTTTGAAGACGACATCGTCAGGCATGTTCCTTTCGATGAACTTTATGCAGCAGTATTCGAATCTGAAGTGCGAGGTGTTCGATGCGCCGTCGCGCGTCGTGATCACACACGGCAGCACGGAGATCACGACGGCGGAGATGAAACGGGACACCGCAGTGCGCTACCAGGGCGGGATTAAGAGTCCGATCCTGACCGAGGTGTCAAAGGGGACGATCGTCACCGTGCTGGAGCAGATGGAGAACTGGTCGCGGATCCTCACGCCGGACGGCTATATCGGTTACGTGAAGAACGGTCGTCTGAAGGGAGTCGCGCAGACGGTGCGGGAGACGTACTACACGGAGCCGGAATACACGAGCATCCACGTCGACGGGAGGGTGAATCTTGTGTGGCATCAGATCAATTACCCCGAGATGAACAGCCAGTTTGCGCAGGACACGGCGAATGTGTCCGGGGTGAATGTGATCTCGCCGACCTGGTACTATCTGAAGGACAATACCGGGGAGATTGATTCCTTCGCGAGTGCCGCATACGTCGAGGAGGCGCACGCGAAGAATATGCAGGTCTGGGCTCTGATCAGCAATTTCAGCCCGGACGTGAGCACCACGACGCTGCTTTCCTCGCGCGCGGCGCGGCAGAAGGTGCAGAATTACCTGGTCGCGCAGGCGCAGGAGCTCGGCTTCGACGGGATCAACATTGACTTTGAGGGGATTGCGCAGGAGGCGGGCTACGACTACGTGCAGTTCATGCGCGAGCTGTCGATCCTGTGCAGGAAGAACGGGATTATCCTGTCTGTGGACGTGCCGGTGCCGATGGATTTTTCGCGGCATTACAACCGAAGAGAGCTGGGCGTCGTGTGCGACTACGTGATGGTGATGGGCTATGACGAGCACTATGCGGGCTGCGAGCTGGCGGGGACCGTGGCGTCGATGAGCTTTGAGACCACGGGAATCGAGAATATGCTGACCGAGGTGCCCAAGGAGAAGTTGGTCAGCGGCATCCCGTTCTACACGCGGCTCTGGTACACCGAGACGCTCTCGGACGGCACGACGAGCGTCACGAGCGAGGCGCTCGGCATGGACGGCGCGCAGCAGGTGCTCGCCCAGAACGGCGTGACGACCTCGCTGGACGAGTCGACGGGACAGCAGTACGGGGAGTGGACGAACGCGGAGGGCAAGCTCTGCCAGATCTGGATCGAGGATGAGGCCTCCGTGACCGCGCGCGCGTCGCTCGTAAAGCAGTACGACCTCGGCGGCATCGCCGCCTGGGTGCTCGGCAATGAGCAGGACTGGGTGTGGACTGTGATCAGTGAGAATATTGCATAATGGCGAACGGCCGCCGCGGGAGGCAGAAGGATGCTTCCGCGGCGGCTTCTTCCTTACATTGAAGTACTCTTTTGATTCGGAAATGGTTTCGATTTTCTTGAATAATAAGCTGTGGAATATCTGGGAGATCCGTGGTATGATGGACTCAAGAACAGGAAAGCCAGGAAGGATGTGCAGCGGATGGAGGTTGAAAATACACTTGCAAAAAGTATTACAGCAGCTGGAGATAAGGCAGCTTACGATGCAGCCTGTAAACGACTGCTTGCCAACAAGATCATCCTTGCATGGATCATGAAGAGCTGCATGGAAGAATACCGGGATTTTGCCATAAATGAGATTGCGCAGAACTATATAGAAGGTGAACCACAAATCGCACAGGCAGCGGTACATTCGGATGAAGAGACGGACAGCAGCGGCGAGCAGATTAAAGGAGCAAAAACGGAGGACAGTACCATAAAGGAAGGGACGGTTACCTATGATATCCGTTTTTATGCAACCGCTCCGCAGACCGGAGAAATGATAAGGTTGATCATAAATGTGGAGGCCCAGAATGACTTTTATCCCGGATATCCGATCGTCAAAAGGGGAATCTATTATTGCAGCCGTATGGTTTCGTCGCAGTATGGGGTGGAGTTCACCGATTCCCATTATGAGAAGATTAAAAAGGTCTATTCGATTTGGATATGCGCAAATCCGCCAAAATACCGGGAAAATACTGTAACACGATATACGATGCAGGAGGAAAACCTGATTGGAGAGGTGAAAGAGAGAAAGTCAGACTATGACCTGCTTACAGCAGTCATGATCTGTCTCGGGCATTCCGGAGATGAAAAATATACCGGCATACTAAAATTACTGGATGTTCTTCTTTCTTCTGAGAAGGAGCCGGAAGAAAAAAAGAAAATCCTGCAGGAAGATTTTGATATTGAGATGACAAAAACATTGGAGAGTGAGGTGCTGAGCATGTGTAACCTGAGTAAAGGTGTAGAGGAGAAAGGGATTGAGATAGGTATGCTGAGAGCCATAGAGAACCTGATGGATACACTGAAGCTGACGGCGGAGCAGGCGATGGCAGCATTGAAGGTGCCGGAAAATGAGAAAGCCAAATATGCCAGCAAGCTAAATAAATAGTGTTGTCTGGATTCACCCCGGTGAGCATTTAAAGCCGCCGGGGATATTTTTGTATTTTTGGTAGTTTTTGGAAACGGTGTATAGTGGGCGTCGGCGATGAGTGGCTCTGTGGGAAGAACTGCGGAAGCTCAAGTAGAAATGTGTATTGCGCCATGCCGGGAAATGCTTTATAATCATACGGGAAGTAGATTTTTCGTGCAAAGGCGACAAATGCCTTTCTTTCCTGGCAACATACGGCACGGGAAATGTGATAAGGAGCGTATTCTATGGCAGCGACAGTGATTCAGAGGTTAAAGACGACATCCGGGGACGGGAATGAGCTGTACATCAAGCGGGACGACCTGCTGCCGTTCTCCATCGGAGGCAATAAGGTGCGGATTTCGGAAGCGTTCTATGCGGATATGGCGGCGAAGGGCTGCGACACGATGATCATCTACGGCAGCAGGCATTCGAACCTGTGCCGCGTGCTCTCGAATCTCTGTGCGAGCCGCGGGACGGGCTGTGTCATGATCTGTTCCCACGAGGACGGGGAGGAGGATGCGGCGACCAACAACACGTACCTGATCGACTGGACCGGGACGAGGATCGTGCACTGCAAAAAGAGTGAGATCGCGCAGACCGTGGAGCGCGTGATGGGAGACATCACGGCCAGGGGCGGGAAGCCCTACTATATATATGGAAATAAGTTCGGCGTCGGAAATGAGGGCACGGCTGCGGCAGCCTACGCGGACGCCTACGCAGAGATCCGGGCATATGAGGCAGAGCAGGGGTGGGAGTTTGACGCGATGTTCTGTCCGTCGGGCACAGGAGCGACACAGACCGGTCTGATCTGCGGACATCTGCTCGTCGGGGATCGCAAGCGGATTTTCGGTGTCATGATCTCCTCGCGGGAGACTAAGCGGGCGCGCGAAGTGATCGACGGCGGCATCCGCGATTATTTTGCGCGAAGAGGAGCAGAGCTGCCTGCGGGCTACCAGGAGGAGATTCGGCTGCTCGATGCGTACCGGCAGGAGGGCTATGGCAGGTACGATGAGCGGATCGAGCGGGTGATCCGGGAGCAGTACGTCACAAACAGCATCCCGCTTGACCCGATCTACACGGGCAAGGCGTTCTGGGGGATGACCGAGTACCTGAGAGAGGCAGGAATCACGGGCAGCAGGATCCTGTTCCTGCACACCGGCGGGACACCGCTGTTCTTTGATTATCTGACGCATATCTGAAGAGCGGATATGGTTTAACTGTAACTATGGCCATGCAAAGAAGCCGGGAAGATGACAGTACGGTTTATCCGTTTGATGCAAATTTCCGGGCTTTGGAGACCGACGCTGCGGCAAAAGTGTCATAGATACTATGATGTCAGGGGCAAATAAAGGAATTTACTTAAATTGCATTAATCGTTTGGAAAATGTGCGCAAGAAAGACGAAATTCACAGCAAAAATTTTATTTGACCCCAACAACATCATCATATTATACAGGGAGAGAAAAATGACGGTTTCAGTTGTGATTCCCTGCTATTATTCGGAGAAGACGATCCGCAAGGTCGTCGAGCTGGTGATGGCAGAGTTCGAGAAAAATGAGGGCTACACGTGCGAGTTTGTGCTGGTCAACGACGGCTCGACCGATGGCACGTACGCGGAGATCAAACGGCTCGGAGAGCAGTATCCGAACGTCCGCGGCGTGAATCTGATGCGGAATTTCGGGCAGCACAATGCGCTGATGGCGGCGTTGCACTACGCGAAGGGAGAGTATGTGCTCGGGATGGATGACGACATGCAGACGCATCCGTCGCAAATGTTCAAGCTGATTCACAAGATCGAGGAGGGGTACGACCTCGTCTACGGGACCTACCCGCAGAAGAAAAACTCGTGGGCGAAGAATCTGACGAGCAAGCTGAACGAGGTGACCTCGCGCATCATGCTGAACCGGCCAAAGGAGATTGTCTCGAGCAATTTCTGGATCATCACGCGGGCGGTGCAGCAGGAAGTCGTAAAGTACGAGAGCTTCAACCCCTACATAGACGGGATTTTTTACCGCGTGACTCATAATATCGGAAATGTTCCGGTCGAGCACTTCAAGCGCGAAGTCGGCACCTCGGGCTATACCCTGAAAAAATTGATCAACCTCTGGCTTCGCTACTGGAATTTCTCTGTGATCCCGCTGCGGGTATCCTTCTTCCTCGGAGTGTGCTCGGCGGTTGCGGGAGTGATCATTGCGATCCTTGTGATTATCAACAAGCTGATCTACCCGGATATCCCGGTCGGCTGGTCGTCGACGCTGTGCGTGATGGTCGTGATGCTCGGCCTTGTCCTGATGGTGCTCGGGATCATCGGGGAATACCTCGGAAAAATTATCCTGATCCTGAACAATACCCCGCAGTACATTGTCCGCGAGACGATGAATGCGGATGTGGACATGGAGGAGCGGGTGAAAGCGCTGATCCGCGAGACGACGATCCAGGCCGCCGCGGTGATGGAACCGGATGTGGAGAAGGAGTCGGCCGAAGTGAAGAAGTCTGCTGTGGAGAAGGGCCAGCCGCGGTGAGAAAATCTGCCGCAGAGAAGAGCCAGCCGCGGTACGGAAATCTGATGCAGAGAAAGAGCCGGCTGCAGTAAAGAAGTCTGCCGCCGGATATGAGAATCCGGCGGAGTTGTGATACACAAATGAACCGTGCCGTCGGAGACATGGGCCGTTCTGCCGGACCGGGCAGGATGGCAGCAGTGTGCCGGCAGGCGCAGAAGGAGTAGCTACGTGAAGAAGATCATGATACTTGGAGCCAGCATCTACCAGGTTCCGCTGATCCGGACTGCAAAGCAGCTGGGAATCTACACCATCGTGGCAAGCATTCCGGGGGAATACCCGGGCTTTGCGATTGCGGACAAGGTGTATGAGATCAATACGACAGATAAGGAAGCGATTCTCGCCGTCTGCGAGGAGGAGCAGGTGGACGGGATCTGCACGACGGGGACGGATGTCGCGGTCGCCACGATCGGCTATGTGTGCGAGCACATGGGGCTTGCCGGCATATCGGAGACAGCGGCGCTTCGCGCGACGGACAAGGCGCAGATGAAAGAGGCCTTTCGAGCGGGCGGCGTGACAGCGTCTGATTTCCGGCGGGCGGAGAGCTTTGAGGAGGTGTGCGCGGCGGCGCAGGAGATCGGGTTCCCCGTCGTCGTCAAGCGGGTGGACAGTTCGGGCAGCCGCGGAATCACGATCGTGCGGGATCCATCCGGATTGCGGGAGGCCTACGACAACGCGCTGGCGCGGTCCGGCAAGCCGTATGTGCTGGTCGAGCAGATGCTCAGGGGTACGGAGATCGGCGTGGACGGTATGGTGCAGAACGGAGAGCTTGTCTTTTTCGCCCCGCACGATAAGTTTGTCTATCAGACGGACAGCATCACGATCCCTGCGGGACACGGGTTCCCGTACCGTGGGAGCGACGCGCTGCTGGAGGAGCTGCACACGCAGCTGCGCCGCGCGGTGAAGGCGCTGGGACTCAATAACTGTTCGGTCAACGCGGATGTGTTTGTCGACGGTGACCGGGCGTACGTGGTCGAGATCGGCGGAAGAACGGGGGCGACCTGCATCCCGGAGCTGATTTCTCTGTACTACGGCTTCAATTTTTATGAAAAAATTTTGCAGAACGCGTTTGGCGAGACGGTCAGCTTTGCGCCAAAGCAGCGGCGTGTCCCCTGCATGGCAAAGCTGCTGATGAGCCCGGTGGACGGGACGATCACCTGGATTGACGAGGAGCGGCTCGCCGCGATCCGCCGCCAGAGCGCGGTCGTCGCGCTGGATTATCCGGTCGGCCACGCAGTGGAGCGGATGGTGAATGGCACGACGCGCATCGGGCATGTGGTTGCCGGGGCAGGCTGCGTGGAGGATCTGGACGCGATTATCGCCAGTGTGTACGGCTGCATCTATGTGGACGGCAAATCTCTGGAGGAATTATGGGAAGGATAAAGGACTACCTGTTTCTGCATTTTTGTGTGGTGCTGTTTTCGTTTACGAGCGTGTTTTCCAAATCCGCGTCCATCCAGTTCAATGAGGGCGGCCTGAAAAATCCGCTGTTGTACGTGTTCATTTTCCTGATGTTTTTCGACTGCTTTGTCTATGCAATCTGCTGGCAGAAGATGATCAAGCGGTTCGACCTGAACATCGGCTACGCGAACCGCAGCGTGTACCTGCTCTGGAGCCAGGTATGGGCAGTGCTGATTTTCGGAGAGCAGCTGTCCGCGCGCAACGTGATCGGGATCCTGATTGTCCTGGTCGGAGTGATCGTCGTCTCCCTGAGCGCACAGCAGGAGCAGGTGGACGGGAAAGATCGGATGGGCTGAGCAGGAAGAACGGATGCCTGAATAGACGAATAGATCGGATGGCTGAGCAGAAAGAACGGGTGCTTGAGCAGATGAATAGATAGGATCGGATGGGTCGAGCAGGAAGAACAGAAGCTTGAGCAGGCGAACGGGAGAATCGGAAGGACTGAGCAGGAAGAGCGGATGTCTGAGCAGGCGGATAGAAATATCCGGTGACTGATCTGGAGAGATATTGGGATAACCTGGGCGGAATGTCACCGATGAGAGTTTTTAAAAACAGCTGCGCGCTGTCGTGTGCGGCGAAGGAGGAAGAGATGCTTCCATATTTACTGGTAATGTTTGCGGCGACCTTTTTTTCGGCGGCCGCGCAGCTTCTTCTGAAGCAGAGTGCGGGGAAAAAGCACAAAAGTGTCATCTATGAATATCTGAACTGGCGGGTGATTCTGTCGTATGGGATCTCCTTTTCGGTGCTGCTGCTGAACACCTGGGCGTATACGGTCGTGCCGATGCGGTATGGCGCGGTGATTGACACGTTCACTTATGTATTTGTGATGGTGCTGTCGTACCTGGTGCTGAAGGAGCATTTCTCGAGGGGACAGCTGATCGGGAATCTGATCATCATCACAGGGATACTGGTATACACGCTGTAGTGAGCATCTGGTTTTCCGCTTCTGCAGCCCGATATCCAGTTACTGTGTGGATATCCGCGCATACCCACAGGGCATTTCGCATGGCCGTATGGCGGGTGGTCCGCAGTTGTCAGATATTCATGCACACTCACAGGGCATTTCGCATGGCTGCATGACCGGTTGTCCGCAGTTGTCAGATATTCATGCATCTCCAAAGGGCACTTCGCATGGCTGCATGGCCGGTTGTCCGCAGTTGCCAAATATCCATGTATCCCCACAGGGCACTTCGCATTGCCACCTGGCTCGCCGCTCGCGGGAATAAAAAGGACAACAGGAGCATACATTTTGGATAACGAAAAGCCGGGATGTGTGCGATGAGACAAAAATATCAGAGAATCAGGAAATATGCCGCGGTAGTTCTTATACTTTTAGCGGCTTTTTTCGTCGGAAATTTTGCGGGAGAGATCAGAGAGCGCGGGAGCGCGGACGGACGGCAGGCGGCAGAGCCCGGAAATGTCGCGGCAGAGAACGGAAACGTGCAGCCAGGCTCAGAGGCTGTCGTGGATTCAGGGGAGGCAGAATCTGAGAGTGTGGCGGCTTCTGCGGGTGAGGATGTCGGCTATGAGGCAGTCAGACGTCTTGTGCAGGAGTCGCCGGTGATCGCAGACTATGTGCTGGTCAGCGAGGCGACGGAAGGAGGCTGGGGGCTGAGCTTCCAGGAGGAGGGGCGTCCGCCGGTTGCGAACGCGACGTTTGAGGAACTGGCGCAGTACGATGCCTACTACGCGGAGAACACGGAGGAAAAAGTGCTGTATCTGACGTTTGACTGTGGATATGAGAACGGAAATACGCCGAAGATTCTCGCGGCGCTGAAGAAGCACCAGGCGCCGGCCACATTTTTCTGCGTCGGAAATTTTATTCAGGACAATCCGGAGCTTGTGAAGCAGATCGTCGCGGAGGGGCATACGGTCGGCAATCATACGCTTCACCATCCGGACATGACAAAGATCGCGGACCTGGAATCGTTTCGCAGGGAGATGGAGGGGGTCGAGGAGTTGTACCGGGAGGTGACGGGCCAGGAGATGACGAAATACTACCGCGCACCGCAGGGCAAGTACAGCGAATCAAATCTGAAGATGGCACAAGAGCTCGGCTACAAGACATTTTTCTGGAGTCTTGCGTATGTGGACTGGTATCAGGACCAGCAGCCCACAAAGGAGGAGGCGTTCGAGAAACTGCTGGGCCGCGTCCATCCGGGAGCGATCGTGCTGCTGCACAATACCTCATCGACGAACGGCGAGATTCTCGATGAGCTGCTTGCAAAGTGGGAAGAGATGGGGTATACCTTTAAGGATCTGTCGGAGCTGGCGGACGGCGGACAGTAGTTTTTCATGCAGGAAAACTGATTCTTTACGAATGAGCAGGCAGGAATTATAATAGGGTGGATTGGCCTGTCAGATACAGCAGAGTGCAAGGAGGAAAGGACATATGAAGAAGATCAGATTTGAATGCGATTACGGCGAGGGCGCCGTTTGGGAGATTATGGACCGGATGATGAAGACGAACCTGATGCAGACGCCGGGCTACGGGATGGATGAGATCAGCGAGAGTGCGCGTGCGAGGATTCGCGCTCTGTGCAAAAAGCCGGAGGCCGAGGTGCAGTTCCTCGTTGGCGGAACGCAGGCGAATATGACAGTGATCTGCTCGATCCTGCGCCCGCATCAAGGGGTCGTCGCCGCGACGACCGGGCATATCAATGCCCATGAGACGGGAGCGGTCGAGGCGACCGGACATAAGGTGCTGGCGGTGCCGGGAAAAGAGGGAAAGATCTGCGCGCAGCAGATCGAGGAGTTGTACCGCGCACACTGGGCGGACGGCAGCCATGAGCACATCGTGCAGCCGGGAATGGTCTACATTTCCTTCCCAACCGAGTACGGGACACTCTACACGAAGGCAGAGCTGCAGGAGATCAGCCGGGTATGCCGCGCCTGCCATTTGCCGCTGTTTATTGACGGCGCACGGCTTGGCTACGGGCTGATGTCCTGTAAAAATGATCTGTCGCTGGAGGAGATCGCGGACCTGTGCGATGTCTTCTATATCGGCGGGACGAAGTGCGGCGCGCTCTTTGGCGAGGCAGTTGTGATCACGAATCCGGAGCTGGCGCGGGACTTCCGCTATCTGATCAAGCAGCGCGGCGGGATGCTCGCGAAAGGAAGGCTGCTCGGCCTGCAGTTCGACACGCTGATGAGCGATGACCTGTATTTCCGCATCTCAGAGCACGCGGACCGTCTTGCGTTGCGGCTGCGGGAAGCATTCACGGCGAAGGGATACCCGATGCTCGTCGATTCCTGGACCAATCAGCAGTTCCCGATCCTTCCGAAGGAGGAGATCGACCGGCTCTCAGAGCAGTTTGCGTTTGAATTCTGGGAGAAAGTGGACGAGGAGCACAGCGCTGTGCGGTTCTGCACAAGCTGGGCGACGACAGAGGAGAGCGTAGAGCAGTTGATCGCAGCGCTGTAGGATGGCGGTGGATGAGACAGACTGAGTGGTGACAGAGGAGAGCGTAGAGCAGCTGATCGCAGCGCTGTAGGATGGCGGCGGATGAGACAGACTGAGTGGTAACAGCGGAGAGTAGAATAACTGATCGCGGCGTTGTGGGATGACAGTGACCGAGATAGGCTGGGCGGCGACACGGCGGAATGAGCGCTTAGAGCAGCGAATTGTGGCGCTGTAGGCTGGCAGTGATTCGGCTAAGCTGGGTGTCGGAGGGTACAAGGGCAGGAGGACGTATGGAGAAAATTCAGGAGAAGACGGAGCAGTGCGGGCAGACACCGGGGCTGTATGACCGCCTTTTGGCGTATGGGAACTCTGATTTTTATCCGTTCCATATGCCGGGACACAAACGGCGGCTGCAGTTGTTTTCAGATCCGTATGCGGTGGATATCACCGAGATCGAGGGCTTTGACAACCTGCACCACGCGGAGGGGATTTTGCTGGAGGCGCAGAGACGGGCGGCCCGCCTGTACGGGGCGGAAGAGAGTTTTTTTCTGGTCAACGGAAGTACCTGCGGCATTCTGGCGGCGGTCTCTGCAGCGACGCGGCGCGGCGGAAAACTGCTGATGGCGCGCAACTGTCATAAGGCAGCGTACCATGCAGTGCTGCTGCAGGAGCTGGAGGCGGTGTACCTTTACCCGCAGGCGGATATGGTGCGCGGGATCAATGGGGCGATCGATCCGGAATCCGTGCGCAGCGCGCTGAAGGAGGATCCCGGAATCGGGGCAGTGCTGATTACCTCGCCGACCTATGACGGGGTCGCCTCGGATGTGCGGGCGATCGCCGGGATCGTGCACGAGGCCGGCGGCGTCCTGATTGTCGATGAGGCGCACGGCGCGCATTTTGGAATGCACCCGTACTTCCCGGAGCACTCGATTGCGTGCGGTGCGGACCTTGTGATCAACAGCGTTCACAAGACGCTGCCTGCGCTGACGCAGACGGCCCTTCTGCATGTGCAGGGGCCGCGCGTGGACCGGGAGCGGCTGAGAAGGTATCTCAGCATCTACCAGACAAGCAGCCCGAGCTACGTGCTGATGGCAGGAATCGACCGCTGCGTCCGGCTCCTGGAGGAGCAGGGCGAGGCACTGTTCGAATCGTTTGCGGCCAGGCTGGAGCATCTGCGTCGGCAGCTTTCCGGGCTGCGGACCCTCCATCTGGTAGACGGCCAGGAGCCGGAGCTGTACAGCTATGCGTTCGACCGCTCGAAGCTTCTGATCTCGACCGAGCGCAGCACAATAAGCGGTGCAGAACTGTGCAGCAGACTGCGCGAGCAGTATCACCTGGAAATGGAGATGGAGGCAGCACATTACGTGACAGCGATCGCGACAATCGCAGATACGGACGAAGGACTGTCCAGGTTAGCGGAAGCGCTGCTTGCGATTGATGAGAAACTGACGCGGCAGGCTGCGAAAGAGATGCAGCCGGAGATAGAAGGCTGCAGGAGCAAGGCAGGAAAGACGTACTGCGGAGGCGAAGCAGCATCACATCAAACCTATGGGACAAGCTGGCCGCATGCGGAGGCCGTGATGCGGATCGCGGAAGCGGAGGAGGCGGAGACACGCACTGTCCCTTTGTCTGAGAGCATCGGTCAGCTATCCGCTGAGTTTGCCTACCTGTATCCCCCCGGTATTCCCTTGCTTGTCCCAGGAGAACGGATCACAGAGAAACTGCTCGCGCAGCTTCACGAATACCAGAGGATGGGTCTGAAACTACAGGGACTTGCCGATTACCAGGCGCAGAACATCCGCGTAATCACCTCTTCCTCCAAAAAAAATGGTGAGCATGCTCACAAAAAATCATAATTAGAACAAGCAAAAGCGAATATTTTCTGCCTATGCTCCTATGGCACGTTGTGATCAGCCCCAGCCGCAGGGATATCCTGGGGAAGGACCTGTAGGGGTGTCCACCCCAGGATATCCCTGCGGCTGGGGCGTCCGCCGTACAACATCAACTATCGCTGCACTGGAACGTCCGCCATACAATGTCAACTATCGCTGTGACTAAGGCATCCGCCGCACAACCTCAAATTTTCTACGGCAAGCTTATCACCGTAGAATCAGGAGAACACAATGGGAAAACTATTTTATATTATGGGAAAAAGTTCATCAGGAAAGGACACAATCTACGCCGATCTGCTCGCCCGCGCACATCTGGGCCTTGAACCGGTCGTGACATACACGACGCGCCCGATCCGCGCGAATGAGGCGGACGGAGTGCAGTACCATTTTGTGACAGAGGACACGTTGCACCGGATGCAGCAGGAGGGCAGCGTGATTGAGCTGCGCGTGTATCCTTCCGTGTGCGGCCCGTGGTACTATTTTACGGCGGACACGGAGGCGATCGACCTTGCGCGACAGAATTACCTCGCGGTCGGCACGCTCGAATCCTTCCGCAAGCTGAAATCGTACTATGGGGAGGATCGCGTGCTCCCGATCTACATTGAGGTCGGCGACCGGGAGCGGCTGCTGCGCGCGATCCGCCGGGAGGAGGCACAGGCGACGCCGAACTACAAGGAAGTCTGCCGCAGATATGTGGCGGATGAGGAAGATTTCACCGAGGAGAAGATCGCGCAGGCCGGGATCACGCGCCGGTTCGCGAACGACGGAGAGTGCCGGGACTGCATCAGGGCAATCGAACACTATATCCGGGAGCAGTTGTAAGGGCTGCGGAAAGCCCTGCCGTGACGGAAAAGAGATCGCTCACTCCTTCACAAACCGCGCCTTGACGAGCAGAAACTCCTCCAGATCCATGAGGATGTGGTAGAGCATGGCGCGGCTCTCGAATTCTTCTCTGCTTGTGGGGAGCGGCTCTCGCTTCATTTTCGCAAACAGGTCCTCGAGGTACGCCAGCTGGGGCGTCGGCTCGTTGAGCTCTGTGACGAAAGCTGTCAGATAGAGGATATACTGGACGATGATCTCGGCCTGCCGGGGCATCGTCCTCATTTTGCCCATTTCCTGGTGCAGGCTGTGCAGAATCTGGCACTGACTCAGGCGCATCTCAAAATATCTCGAAAAATATGCGGCCTCCTTCCCGAAGGTATTTCCCTCGTACTCACAGGCATCCTGTATGAGCGTCTGGAGCCGCCGCTCCAGCCGTGAGATCTCGGTCCACACGCTTTTGTCCTGGGGCGTCTGCGAGAGGTACGCGGCGATTCCCTCGAGGATTCGCTGGATCTGCCCCTCGATCTCGTGGATACTCTCCTGAAGCCGTTCCTTCTGCCCATAGTTATTGTGGAAGAGATTCAGCACGAACGCGAAGAGGACGCCGATGGCCACGAGCAGGAATTCATTCAGAAAAAAGGCCGGAGTGTACGTGCCGGTCATCAGAAAGTGGGTGCCGATCACCGCGTTGACGGAGAGTGTGGCGCGCCAGTTGCCGGCCTCGGACAGGAGGACGAGGACGAAGATGAAGACGCCGTAGGCGATCCACTCGCATTGAATCGGCACGAAAGTGACCCAGGCCAGAACGGAGGTCAGAGCGAAGGAGAGCAGCCGGAATGCGGAGAGCCGGACCGTCCCTTTTTTGGTGGTGATCAGCGTCAGCATGGCGACGATCCCCGCGGAGGCCGAGAACTGAAGCTGCAGGAGTTCCGCCGTGTAGATGGCAAGACTGCTTCCCAGGGCAATCTTGCCGGCGAGCAGAAGTTTTTTTTCTAATTTATCTGACATATGAAATCCTCACAGAGATACAGAAATATTGCTGAGTGCCAGTATTTAGTCTGAAAGACGAATTTTCCGGAGATGGAGCCGGAATTTTGGCCATCCTCTTTCCTCCGATAATTTCATTCATTTCCAAAAATCCGAGAATCATGTGCCGCTTGTCCTAAATTCGTGGTGGAAGGCGCGCAGGGCGCCGGGGTTTCTCAGGTCAGTCGCGCAGCCACAGCGGATTCGTCCAGGCGGTCTGTCCTCTGTCATCGACACACTCGACGCGCACGTACGTCTCATCGCCGCGCAGCTCGTGGTACGCGCCCTTCAGTGGGTCCACATGCCGGAGCACCGTCTCGCTGCGCCCCACGGCACCGCCCGCGATGAAATTGATTCGCGCCACATCCGAGCACTCCACGAAGACGCGGTTCTCCTCGATCCCCCACTGGAAAATCCGCGGCCCCGCGGAAAAATAGTAGTCCCCCGCGAGCAGGTGTTTCACGATCGCCTCGTGGGAGAGTTCCTCGGAGCGGACCATGACGTAGCCGCCCAGGCTGTCGAAGAAGCGGCCCGGATTGTGGTTGTCGTCCGAGGCGAAGCCGCAGACGTGCGTGCCCTTGCGGAGCATGGCCTCCCAGAACACGCTGTCATAGCCCTCCCCGCATTCGACGACCGTCCCGTAATTGTAGATTTCCACGGCCCAGATATTCCGGAGCCCCACGACCTCGTCCGTCTCCACCCGAGACCACGCCGGGTGATTGTACGTCGTAAAGCAGCCCTTTTCCCGCAGGCTGTCACTGAGGCGCTGCGCCACCTCCAGCCCGTTCCATTCCCCGGTGTAGACCGGCGGAGTGAGCCGCTCTCCGTGCCGGAACACGTGAGATCCCGCGGCTTTCTGCATGGACTGTGTGCCCAGGATGCCGTGGATGTGGTGCGTCTTTTTCGCGGTTGCCCCGCTGTCACCGAGAAGCGTCGCGGACGCCTCCACACCCGGGAGCAGAATGAACTCCCTGCTGTCAAACTGCGCCCTCAGATCAGTGAAGACATCGTGCTCGCTGAGACACAGAAAGTGGTAGCCGTAGCTCTTGTAGAGCTTCACGGCCTCCGCGGGCGTCAGCCTTCCGTCCGAGTTGGTCGTGTGCGAGTGCAGATTTCCCTTGTACCAGTTTCCGGTTTTTGCAAACAGTTCTTTTCTCATGGCGATCCTCCGATCAATCAACGTATATTTCCGCGAGCAACGAGCCAGGTAGCCTGTATGGATATTTGACTCTCCTGTCATTGTAGCAGGTTACGGCGCCAAAGGCCAGACCATATTTAAATAGCGGGATAGCCCACCTGCTTTGCCGCCCGGAAGAGTCCGCTGTCCGAAATTTTCTGCCGCCCGAAATGCTCCGCTGCTGGTTTTTTAACTTCACAGCCCATAGAATTTATGCTATACTAATTTGAGTATTGCCAAAGTCCTCTGCGGCAGTGCAGCCCTTTTGGGGCGGCGGGCATTCGGTGTCCGCGCGGGGACAATGAAGGAGGGACAAGGATGGCAGGATTTAAGGATATTATCGGGCGTGAGCGTGAGATTGGGCATCTGACGCAGGCGATGCGGACCGGGAAGGTGAGCCACGCGTATATTTTCAGCGGGGATAAGGGCACCGGGAAGCAGCGGCTGGCGGATGCGTTTGCGATGGCGCTGCAGTGCACGGACGGATCGGAGCCGCCGTGCGGTCACTGTCATTCCTGCCGCCAGGCCATGAGCGGCAACCATCCGGACATCATTCATGTCAGGCATGAGAAGCCGAACAGCATCGGCGTCGAGGACGTCCGAGAGCAGCTTGTGGGCGATGTGCAGATTCGTCCCTACAATGGAAAATATAAGATCTACATCATACCGGAGGCCGAGAAGCTGACCGTGCAGGCGCAGAACGCGATCCTCAAGACGATCGAGGAGCCGCCTGAGTACGCGGTGATCCTGCTGCTCGCCACGAATGAGCAGGTGTTTCTCGACACAATCCGCTCGCGGTGTGTATTGCTCTCGCTCAAGCCGGTTCCGGATGCGCAGGTCAAAGCGTATCTGATGGAGGAGATTCAGATCCCGGATTACGAGGCGGATATCTGCGCGGCGTTTGCGCAGGGCAATATCGGAAAGGCGGTGCGGCTCGCCTCGTCGGAGGATTTCAATGCGATCAAGTCCTCGGCGATGAAGCTGATCCGCAGCGCGGGGCGGATGGAGATCAGCGAGATCATCGACTATGTGCGGGAGGTGCAGGATTACAAGATATCCATACAGGACTATCTGGACATTCTCGCTCTGTGGTATCGCGATATGGTGTATTTTAAGGCGACGCGCGATGTGAACGGCATCATTTTCAAGGATGAGCTGCGCACGATCCGCGAGACCGTGAAGATCTGTTCCTACGAAGGCGTGGAGGAGGTCATGAAGGCGATCGAGACCGCGAAGGCGCGCCTCGCCGCAAATGTAAATTTTGATTTGACGATGGAGCTTCTGTTCCTCGTCATAAAGGAGAATATACATGGTTAAAATAATTGGAGTCAGGTTTCGGAATGCGGGGAAGGTATATTATTTTGACCCGAAGAATTATAAGATCAAGGCGGGAGACCACGTGATTGTGGAGACTGCGCGCGGGGTCGAGTACGGGACCGCGATCGGCGGGATCCGCGAGGTCGGGGAGGACAAGGTGTTTCAGCCGCTCAAGTCCGTCCTGCGTGTCGCTACGCCGGAGGATGACGCGCGCGCGCAGAAGAACCGCGCCAGAGAGAGGGAGGCCCTGCGCATCTGCAACGAGAAAATCCGCAGACACAACCTGGACATGAAGCTGATTGACGCGGAATATACGTTTGACAACAACAAGGTGCTCTTCTATTTTACGGCGGACGGGCGGATTGATTTCCGCGATCTGGTCAAGGACCTCGCCGCGGTCTTCAAGATGCGGATCGAGCTGCGGCAGATCGGGGTGCGCGATGAGACGAAGATCCTGGGAGGAATCGGAATCTGCGGGCGCGTGCTCTGCTGCAATTCGTTTCTCTCGGATTTCGCGCCGGTATCCATCAAGATGGCGAAGGAGCAGAATCTCTCTCTGAACCCGACGAAAATATCGGGCGTTTGCGGCAGGTTGATGTGCTGTCTGAAAAATGAGGAGGACACGTACGAGTATCTCAACAGCAAGCTCCCGAATCCCGGAGATGCGGTGCTGACGGCGGATGGAGTCAAGGGCGAGGTGCACAGTGTCAATGTGCTGCGCCAGAAGGTGAAGGTGCTCATCGAGTCAGGGGATGAGAAGGAGCTGCGCGAGTACGATGTGAAGGAATTGAAGTTCAAACCGAGACGCCGCAAGGAAAAGGGCGGCAAGGGCGAGCGAGCAGAGAAGGGCGGTGCGTCCTCGAAAGAGCCGAGCGAGCGTGGAGAGAAGGGCGGCGGTTCCGCAAAGGAGCCGGGTGAGCGCGGAGAGAAGGGCGGTGTGTCCTCAAAAGAGCCAGGCGAGCGTGGAGAGCGCGGCGGCGGTTCCGCAAAAGAGGCAGGCGAGCGTGGAGAGAAGGGCGGTGCGTCCTCGAAAGAGCCGGGCGAGCGTGGAGAGAAGGGCGGTGCGTCCTCGAAAGAGCCGGGCGAGCGTGGAGAGAAGAGCGGCGGTTTCGCGAAGGAATCAGGCGAGCGCAGAGAGAAAGGCAGTGCCGGTGAGCGTGAGCGAGCAGAGAAAGGCAGTGCCGGTGAGCGTGAGCGCAGGAGAGGCGGTGCTGGCGAGCGCAGAGAGAGGAACGGCTCGAGCGCGAAGGAGCAAAAGGGCTCTGAGGTATCAGAAAAACGGGAACGGAAGGGATAGGGACGAATATGACAGAGCTGCGCGAGGGCGAGCGGATCGACGAGCTGCAGAGAAACGGGTACCGGATCATACAGAATGAGAAACTGTTCTGCTTCGGGATGGATGCTGTGCTGCTATCCGGTTTCGCGAAGGTGAAGGAGGGCGAGCGTGTGCTCGACCTTGGGACCGGGACCGGCATCATTCCGATTCTGCTCGCGGCAAAGACGGCAGGGAAGCATTTTACGGGGCTGGAGATCTCGGAGACGAGTGTGGACATGGCGCGCAGAAGTGTGGCCTTGAATGGGCTGGAGGAGAGGCTGGAGATCGTCCGGGGCGACATTAAGGAGGCCGGAGAACTGTTTGCTCCGGCTTCCTTTGATGTGGTGACCTCGAATCCTCCGTACATGATCGGACAGCATGGCCTGGTGAATCCGGACGTGGAGAAGGCTGCGGCCCGCCATGAGATCCTGTGCACCTTCGAGGATGTCGTGCGCGCGGCGGCGAAACTTGTGAAGAGCGGCGGGCGGTTTTATCTGGTACACCGGCCGTTCCGGCTCGCAGAGATTATCCGGACGCTCTCGGACTACCACCTGGAGCCGAAGCGGATGCAGCTCGTGTACCCGTACGTCGACCGGGAGCCGAACATGGTGCTGATCGAGGCCGTGCGCGGCGGGAGGCCGCGGATGACGGTCGAGAAACCGCTGATCGTGTACGAGCGGCCGGGCGTGTACTGCAGAGAGATCACGGAGCTGTACGGGTATTGAGGGCAGGGAGGATGAGATGGACAAAGAGAGAGGAAGGCTGTACTTGTGTGCGACTCCGATCGGGAATCTGGAGGATATCACGCTGCGGGTGATCCGCACCTTGAAGGAGGTCGATCTGATCGCGGCAGAGGATACGCGCAACAGCATCCGGCTGCTGAATCATTTTGAGATCCATACGCCGATGACGAGCTACCATGAATATAATAAGATCGAGAAGGCGCATGTGCTGATCGGAAAAATGCTCTCCGGGCAGAACGTGGCGCTGATCACGGACGCCGGGACGCCGGGGATCTCCGACCCGGGGGAGGAGCTGGTGCGGCTTTCCTATGAGGCGGGGATCGAGGTGACGTCGCTGCCGGGAGCGTGCGCGTGCGTGACGGCGCTGACGCTCTCGGGGCTTGCGACGAGGCGCTTCTGCTTCGAGGCGTTTCTTCCCTCGGAGAAAAAGGAGCGGCAGCAGATTTTGGAGGAGCTGAAGGAAGAGACGCGCACGACGATTCTGTATGAGGCGCCGCACCGGCTGGTCCGGACGCTCGGTGAGCTTTTGGAAGCGCTGGGAGACCGGCGGATCACGGTCTGCCGGGAGCTGACGAAGAAGCATGAGACGGTTTTTCTGACGACGCTGCGGGAGGCGGCCGCGTATTATGAGGCGAACGAACCGAAGGGCGAGTGTGTGATTGTCATGGAAGGCCGCAGCCGTGCCCAGCTGCAGGAGGAGGCGCGCAGAGCCTTCGAGGAGCTGACCGTGCAGGAGCACGTCGACCGGTACATCGCGCAGGGCATGGACCGCAAGGAGGCGATGAAGCAGGCGGCGAAGGACCGCGGCGTGTCGAAGCGGGAGATCTACGCGGCACTGCTGGAGGCCGGGGAGAGCTGAAACGCGGTGGCATAGGAGAAAATTGCTTAAATAGAAACCAGCCTGCAAAAAGTGATGAGGACCAGGTGGCATGAGTTGGTTAGAAAAAGACAGACGGAGGTGGGAATATGCCGGCATTGTATGCGCATGAGCGGTTTGGCCGTGAGGTGTCGGGACGGCTGGACGGGGAATTGAGAGAACTCATAGAGAAATATGACAGGCAGTATCAGATCGGGCTGCAGGGACCGGATATTTTCTTTTTCTACGGAGCGCACACGAACAACAAGGTTGTGCGGTTTGGGGAGCATCTGCATCAGGTGTCGGCATACCCGTTTTTCCGGCATGCGGTAAAGGTCATACAGGAGACGGGCCGGGACAGCGGAGAGTATGCGTACCTGCTGGGGTTCCTGTGCCATTTTGTTCTCGACAGCGAGTGTCATCCGTACGTGGAGGAGATGATTCAGGAGAGCGGCGTGCAGCATCTGGAAATCGAGGCGGAGTTTGAGAAGCTCCTGCTGCGGCTCGACGGCCGTGATCCGGTCGCGTTTCCGCTCGATACGCTCGTGCCGACCGACGAGGAGACGGCGCGGTCGATCCAGCCCTTCTACCCGGTGAAAATGCGGGAGCCCGAGGCGGTGGAGCGGTTGAAAGACCGGCTAAAGGAGCAGCGGAAGGATTGGCAGCTGCGCGATTCACAGATCACAGGGGTGAGCAGGGTCCGGAGGCGTTTTCGAAAGAAGAGCGCCTGGGCCGAGGAAGAGGTCCAGGGGGTAGAGTATGACCTGGATGCGGAGGAGAGCAGAGAATTCGGAATGGACAGAAATCCGGAGGAGAGTGGGAAACAAGGAGTCAGCCGAAACTTTGTGGAGAACGAAGATCCGGGAGAATGCGAAAATACAGGCAGGCGATATCTGACGGTAGCGACGATCCGGCGCTCCTTGAAGGATCTGAGGGCGATCAAAAAATTCCTGACCGCCCCGCAGCCGCTGAAGCAGGATATGATCAACACGGTGATGAAGCTGGCCGGTGTGTACCCGCAGCTGAACGGCGTGATGCTGCAGCGCTTCGACAATCCGAACTGTGCCGAGTCAAACGCGGGATTGAAGCTGCGGTACGATGCGTCGGTGGAGATCGCGCTGCGCATGATCGCGTGCCTGGATGAGAGCGTGTGCACAGGAGCGCGTCTGCCGGAGCGCTTTGACCGGACCTTTAGCTGAGAGGTGTGATTAAAAAGGTACGATTCAAAAGGATATCATCGAAAAAGGTACGATCGAATGTAGCATAATCGGAAATGACATGGTCGGATAGAATAAAATCGAACGTGGTATGAACGGAAAAAGGAGGGAGCGGGAACTATGGACAAGACGAAATTGACGAAGCTGGAGAAATACTGGATCTTATATGACGTGGGAAACTCGGCATTTATTCTGCTGGTCTCGACGATCATCCCGATCTATTTCAATTATCTGGCGGGCAACGCGGGGATCTCGGAGGTGGATTATCTTGCGTACTGGGGGTATGCGGCGTCGGTCGCGACGGTGCTGGTAGCCCTGATCGGGCCGGTGCTGGGCTCGGTTGCGGACACGAAGGGCTACAAAAAGCCACTGTTTACGGTTACGATGATGGTCGGCGTGATCGGATGTGCTGCGCTGGCGTTTCCGACCTCGTGGGTGGTGTTTCTCGCGGTGTTCGTGATTGCAAAGGTCGGCTACAACGCGAGCCTGATCTTTTACGATTCGATGCTGGTCGACGTGACAAACGAGGAGCGCATGGATGTGGTATCCTCGCAGGGCTACGCGTGGGGCTATATCGGAAGCTGCATCCCGTTTGTGATTTCTCTTGTGTTTGTACTGCTGTACGATAAGATCGGAATCACGATGAGTACGGCGATGATGATCGCGTTTTTCCTGAATGCCGCGTGGTGGTTCGGCGTCACGGTTCCGCTTCTGAAAAATTATGAGCAGAAAAATTTCGTGGAGATGCCGGCGCATCCGATCAGAAACAGCTTCGGCCGCCTGGCGGCGACGCTGAAGGACATCCGCGGACAGAAGCATATTTTCATGTATCTGCTGGCATTCTTCTTTTTTATCGACGGCGTGTATACGATTATCGAGATGGCGACGGCTTACGGAAGCGCGCTGGGGCTGGATTCGCAGGGGCTCTTGCTGGCGCTGCTGGTGACTCAGATCGTGGCGTTCCCGTTTGCGCTGATTTTCGGAAAGCTCTCTAAAAAATATGAGACGGCGCTGCTGATCAAGGTCTGCATAGCGGCGTACACGGCGATCGCGCTGTTTGCGATCCAGCTTGATAAACAGTGGGAGTTCTGGCTGCTGGCGGTTTGCGTCGGAATGTTCCAGGGGGCGATTCAGGCGCTGTCGCGCTCGTATTTTGCAAAGATCATACCGGCGGAGAAGTCGGGCGAGTATTTTGGCATCTATGACATCTGCGGTAAGGGCGCATCTTTCATGGGGACGATGCTGGTCGGCCTGATGGCGCAGCTCACCGGTGTGGCGAATCTGGGCGTGGCCATGATTTCAGTGATGTTCGTGATCGGGTTCGTGCTGTTCTGGAAGGCGGCGAAGCTGAACGCGAGGTAGGATGCGATGGATAATTATGTGAAGCAGGTATATATTGCACAGGAACTCTTCCAAAACTACGATCAGGAACTGTTGATCCGGAAATTTGGGCTGGAGCACGACACGGAGTATCTCTATATCGAATTTGTCGGCAGACATTATCGGATCGTGCGCGCGACGGGGGCGATCGAGGTCTTCGGACTACCCAGCGGGCGGATAGGGCGACGCGAGGGACAGGCGGAGAGAGAAGGCCAGAGAGATCGACTTGATGTACAGGCGGAGGAAGAGAGTCAGATTGGACGGAGCGTGCAATCAGAGACGAACGGCCAGGTCAGGCAGTTTGTGCAGGGAGAAGTAAATGACAGGATTAGTCGGGAGGGATACACTTCTTGCCTGGATTTTGAAGTGGTTATGTCGATTTACGATATTCTGTGCTGCTCTAAGGAACAGCCGCAGCTGTCCGGAGAGTGGTGTCCGGTGCAGTCACTCCAGGTGACGATGAGCAGTCCGAGCCCCGACAGGATGACGCGCTCGTACGCGAAAGCTTTTTCCGGCCATGTGGAGGAGCTGAAGAATGCCTGCAGAGCCCTGGGCGGAGAACAGCAGTCCGTTCCCGCGAGCGCAGACGCGTGCTACAAGCTCCGACTGTTTCCGTTTTTCCCGGTGATCGTCCAGTTCTGGGACGGCGATGAGGAGTTCGAGCCGGTGATCATGCTGCTCTGGGATCGGCGGACGCTTGATTTTATGCATTTTGAGACGACGTACTACGTCATGGGACATCTGCTGAAGCGGCTGAAGGAGCTCATGGGGATGAGAGAATAAAAGATAGCGCTCACAAGGCGCCGGATGATTCAGGCATCGAGACATCGGGCGGAGGTGACGGAGATGATATTGACGGGATATGACTACGAGATCCATAAGGCGAATGAGAAAAAGCTGGCGTATCAGGAAGGAGAAAAGCAAGGAGGTATCCGTACGATGATTCGGATTTATCGGCGTCAGGACATGCCGGAGTCAGAGATACTGGCAGAGGTGATGAAGGAATTTTCCCTGGATCAGGACGAAGCCAGACGGTATATGGATGACTGAGGGCGCTGTCGTGCGGATTCGAATGTAGAAAAAGAAGACAGGACAGGAGAAGGCTGCCCGGCGTGCAGGATGTTTTGTGCATCCTGCACGCCGGGCATTGTGCTGTCAGATCGTTACAGTTCAGCCGACCCGGATGAGAAGACAGCAGGACCGTCCGAAAGCTCCAAATCGCTTGTCTACAAGTTCTGTATCATTAAATTTTAGTTCTCAATTTTGCTGATTCATAATACAACATATAATAGCATAATATCATAAAAAGCTATATATAACATTCATAATATATGTATTGACTTTAACAGGGCGTGTGATAGAATGGTTGCATACAACCGCGGATCGTAGTAAAATAGAGGAGGAATTGTATGCACAATGGAACTATAAACCGCAAATATAAAGACAGCCTGTTCCGCATGATTTTCAGCGAGAAGAAGGAGCTGCTGAGCCTGTACAATGCGATCAATGGCTCAGATTATTCGAACCCGGAGCTTCTGGAGGTGAACACGATCGAGGATGTCCTGTACATGGGAATGAAAAATGATATTTCCTTCCTGATCGAGGACTGCCTCAGCCTGTACGAAGCGCAGAGCACGTGGAATCCGAATATGCCGCTGCGGGGCTTCTTTTACTTTTCGCAGCTCTACCAGGGATATGTGGCGAAGCGCGAGCTGGATATCTACGGAGAGGGCAAAGTGCCTCTTCCGCTGCCGAAGTATGTCGTATTTTTCAACGGGACGAAAGAGATCGGCGAGCGAATGGAGGTGCGGCTCTCTGATTCGTTTCCGAAGCGGGAGGGAGAGGTGCCGGCCGTGGAGTGTATTGCGACGTATCTTAATGTGAACTGCGGATACAATCAGCAGATCCTGTCGCAGTGCCGGAAGCTGCGGGATTACTCCATTCTCATCGACCGCATCCGGAAGGAGCTGTCGTCCGGGAAGGCGCTGAGGGAGGCGGTGGATGCCGCCGTGCAGGATTGTATTGATCACGGAGTGCTGGATGAATTTTTGCGGAGACATCGGGCGGAGGTGACGGAGATGATATTGACGGGATATGACTACGAGATCCACAAGGCGAATGAGAAAAAGCTGGCGTATCAGGAGGGAGGTATCCGTACGATGATTCGGATTTATCGGCGTCAGAACATGCCGGAGTCGGAGATACTGGCAGAGGTGATGAAGGAATTTTCCCTGGATCAGGACGAAGCCAGACGGTATATGGATGACTGAGGACGCTACTGTGCAGGATTGTATTGATCACGGAGTGCTGGATGAATTTTTGCGGAGACATCGGGCGGAGGTGACGGAGATGATATTGACGGGATATGACTACGAGATCCATAAGGCGAATGAGAAAAAACTGGCGTATCAGGAGGGAGAAAAGCAAGGAAAGAAGCAAGGGGAAAAGCAAGGGGAAAAGCAAGGAGGTATCCGTACGATGATTCGGATTTATCGGCGTCAGAACATGCCGGAACCGGAGATCCTGGCAGAGGTGATGAAGGAATTTTCCCTGGACCAGGACGAAGCCAGACAGTACATGGACGACTAAGGATAAGCAGTACCTGGAGGTTCCTGCATCTTAAGGATGTGTAAGGCGTCTGTAGTGTGCAGACAGAAAATAGTGGACAGGAGAGTAGCGATATGAGCATGGCAGTTGCCACCCTGAAGAGGGGAGAGGGCCGCACGCTGAAGGCGGGCGGCGCGTGGATCTATGACAATGAGATCGAGAGTGTCGCCGGAAGCTTTGCGGACGGGGACATCGTGCTGGTGCACGATTTTGACGGGTATCCGCTTGGGCGCGGGTTTATCAACCGGCGCTCAAAGATCCGGATCCGGATGATGACGCGGAATGTCCACCAGGAGATTGACCGGGAATTCCTGAAAATGCGTGTGAAGGATGCGTGGGAGTACCGGAAAAAGACGGTGGACACGTCGAGCTGCCGTCTGATCTTCGGCGAGGCGGATTTCCTGCCGGGCCTGGTGGTGGACAAGTTCTCGGATGTGCTGGTCGTCCAGTCGCTGGCGCTGGGGATTGACCGCATGAAGGAGACGATTCTGGCGCTGGTGCGAGAGGTGCTCCTGGAGGACGGCGTGACGATCCGCGGCGTCTATGAGCGCAGCGACGCGAAGGTGCGCGAGCAGGAGGGCATGGAGCGCACGAAGGGCTTTCTCGGGCCCGAGTTCGATACGCTGGTCGAGATTGTGGAGAACGGCGTGCGCTACCAGGTCGATGTGAAGGAAGGGCAGAAGACCGGCTTTTTCCTCGATCAGAAGTACAACCGCCAGGCGATCCGCCGCCTCTGCCCGGGTGCGCGGGTGCTCGACTGCTTCACCCATACGGGGAGCTTTGCATTGAACGCGGGGATGGCCGGGGCTGCGAGCGTGCTGGGCGTCGACGCGTCGCAGCTGGGCGTCGACCAGGCGCGGGTCAACGCGCGGCTCAACGGCCTGGAGGATCGCGTGCAGTTTGTCTGCGCCGACGTCTTTGAGCTGCTGCCAGAGCTGGAGGCGAAGGGAGAGAAGTTTGACCTGGTGATCCTCGATCCGCCTGCGTTCACCAAGTCGCGCAGCTCCGTCAAGAATGCCATAAAGGGCTACCGGGAAATCAACCTGCGCGGGATGAAGCTCGTGAAGGACGGCGGTTATCTCGCGACCTGCTCGTGCTCGCACTTTATGACGTACGAGCTGTTCACGCAGACCATCGGCCAGGCGGCGCACAATGTCCACCGCCGTCTTCGCCAGGTCGAGTTTGGCACCCAGGCCCCGGACCACCCGATCCTGTGGGCAGCGGACGAGTCGTATTACCTGAAATTTTATATCTTCCAGGTGTGCGACGAAAAGTAATCGCACCTGATAGTGAAGTAATTAGAGAAGACATTGCTAAAAAGTATCCTGTTGAGCAATCATTTGTAGAAGAAATAGAAAAGCATGTAAGAAATATGTATAAAGAGGGCGAATTAGCAAAAGAAACCGTATGATGAATACAGACAAAAATAAGTAGCGGAGAGGATGGATAAGACTATGGTTCGATTTGAGTCAGAAAAAGTGACAGAGCGTGTGACGAGGATTTATGGCCTGACGCGGGAGCAGATGTATCTGGTCGAGGGCGACGAGCGGGCGGCGCTGATCGACACGGGGAGCGGGGCGGGCAGCCTGCGCGCGTACGTGGAGACGCTCACGCAGAAGCCGGTGATCGTGCTGCTGACGCACGGCCATGTCGACCATGCGCTGGGAGCGCCGGAGTTCGACACGGTGTACATGAACCGCGCGGATGACTACATCTACAACCAGCACTGCCCGCTGCCGGTGCGGATGGGCTATCTATCCCAGGCGCCGGCGTACGCCGGGATCGTGCCGGAGGACTACATTCCGGTGACGTCCTGCGACGCGTTTCGGGATCTGAAGGACGGGGATGTCTTCGACCTGGGCGGCATCCATATCGAGATTCTCGCATGCCCGGGGCACACAAGAGGCTCCGTCTGCATGCTGCTCGCCGAGGAGCGCACGCTGATCACCGGGGATGCGTGCAACACCTTCACCTTCCTGTTCGACGACTATTCGCTGAAAATTTCCGCCTACGAGAAAAATCTGCAGTCGCTCAAGGAGAAGGCGGCCGGGCGCTTCGACCGGATCTACCTCTCACACGGCCCGGGCCGGGAGTACCCGATGACGCTGATCGACGAGGTGCTGGAGGTCTGCGAGGACATCAAGGCCGGGAGATGCGACGATGTGCCTTTTGACTTCATGGGGCGCAAAGCACTGATCGCAAAGGCATGCGTCCCGCAGGAGCTGCGGGCGGACGGCAAGCTGGGGAATATCGTGTATGATGCCGACAGGATCTGGGAATAAGGACCGGCCCGGGATCAGACGGAAAGGAGAAGCGAGATGAAGCGAATTTTATGTTTTGGCGATTCCAACACGTGGGGGCACAATCCGGAGCCGGAGGGGACGAATTTCCGCTACGCGGATGACGAGCGCTGGACCGGCGTCCTGCAGAGCATGCTCGAGGGAGAGGCAAAGATCATAGAGGAGGGGCTGTGCGGGAGGACGGTCATGTACGACGACCCGACCTCGCCGGACCGCAACGGGAGCCGTTTTCTGAACTGCTTTTTGCTGAGCCACCAGCCGCTGGACATGGTGATTCTGATGCTCGGGACAAACGACATCCGGCACATTTTCACGCCGTGCGTGCGCGAGATCGCGATCGGCGTGTCGAATCTGGTGAATCAGATTCAGAATCCGTACACCTACTGGGTGGGAAAGGTGCCCGAGGTGCTGGTGATCGCACCGGCGCCGGTCCGGGAGGAACTGCCGCAGTCGGAGTTTTACGGGATGTACGACGAAGAGTCCATCACAAAGAGCAGGGCGCTGGCCGGAGAGTACGAGAAGATCTTTGCGGGGCGCGCGGGCGTGCAGGTGCTCGACGCGGGCAAGATCGCCGAGGTATCGGTGAAGGACTGCATTCACCTGTCTAAGGAAGGCCACCGGAAGCTCGCGGAGGCCGTCTGCGGGATCGTGCGGGAGACGCTGGAACTGACACAGAGATAAGCAGTTCCGGGCCGGATGCTGAGAAAAATGAAGGTGCTGCTGCAGCAGAAGCTGGGGAAAATGAATATGCTGCTGCGGAAGCTGAGGAAAATGAATACGCTGCCGCACCGGAAGTTGTGCAGGGAATAAAACAGGATGAAAAGCAAAAAATATGGAGGCTGCTGATGGATAGATACGAGCTGTGGGCGGATGAGATGATCGGGAAAATCCGCGGGAAGATGGAGTGGGTGAGCGAGAAGAATAAGGATAAGATTCCGTACACGACGGGCCAGGACGGCAGCTATGATGACCGGTCGGACAAGACGGTAGACTGGAATTTGGACGACGGACTGAACTGGTGGACGAACGGCTTCTGGGGCGGCCTGATGTGGCTGCTGTACCAGGACACGGGGCTGGAGCGGTACGCCGAGATCGCCAGAGGAGCGGAGTACAAGCTGGAGCAGTGTCTTACGGACTACTACGGGTTGCACCACGACGTGGGCTTTATGTACGTGCTGACGGCGGTGACGGATTATCGGCTGACCGGGAATGAGCGGTCGAGACGGACGGCGATGCACGCGGCGAACCTGCTCGCGGGGCGGTTCAACCCGGCGGGCAATTTTATCCGGGCGTGGAATGACGGCGCGCAGGATCAGAGAGGCTGGGCGATCATCGACTGCCTGATGAACCTGTCGTTGCTGTACTGGGCGTCGGAGGAGAGCAGGGATCCACGGTTCCGCCACATCGCGATGCGCCACGCGGACACGGCGCTGCGCTGCTTTGTCCGCCCGGACGGCTCCGTCCGCCATATCGTGGAGTTCGACCCGGAGAGCGGGGAGATGGTGAAGAGCTACGGCGGGCAGGGCTACGCGGACGGCTCGTCCTGGAGCAGAGGCCAGGGCTGGGCGGTGTACGGCTTTACGATCAGCTATCTGCACACCGGCAGGCAGGAGTACCTGGATGCGGCGAAGCGTGTGGCGCACTACTGCATCGCCAGCCTCCCGGAGAGCGGCATCGTGCCGAGCGACTTCCGCCAGCCCGAAAGCCCGGCGCTCGAGGACTCGTGCGGGGCGTGCGTGATCGCCGGAGGCCTGCTTGAGCTGGCGAAGGCGGTGCCGGAGTGCGAGCGCGAGCTGTACCGCAGGGCGGCCTTCCGGATCCTGCGGACGATCGGCGAGACACGGTCCGACTGGAGCCGCGGCTGTGACGCGATTGTGCAGAACTGCACCGCCGCCTACCACGACGGCATCCGCCACGGCACGATGTCCTACGCGGACTACTACTTTGCGGAGGCAGTGTACAAGCTGAAGGGACAGGGGACGTTCCTCTGGTAGAAGAAAAACAGGCCGCGGACTGCGGCCAAAGCAGAAGGGAGGGATGCGGCGTGCCGCTGTACATTGGTTTGCTGGCCGTGTTTATCGCGGTGATCTTGTCAGATCTGCTGTTTGCCTGGCTGTGTCAGAAAAAATATTCCAGGACGAAGAAGGACGTTGGGCCGGCTGGCCTGACGGAGGAGCGGTACCACCACATTCTTGCAAACATCGACCAGGGATTTTTGCTGTTTGACTGTGAGAACAAGCTGATCCTGGAAAATGAGAAGGCGCGCGAGCTGTTCTGCGGCATGGAGTGGGGCGGCCACCCGGCGATCGGCGATCTGATCGGTCTGTTTGAGCCGGGGGAGGCCGGCGAGCTGCTGACGCTCGGGGCGGACGGGCGCAAATACTCGCTTCTGTGCTATCCGGACGATGGCGAGCGGATCCGCCCGATGCGGTGCGATTACAGCGTGCTTCCCGGCAAGAAGGGCGAGATGCTCGGACGGCTTTTCATCTACACAGAGCTGAGCGCCGAGTACGACGCGCTGACCGGCTTCTATGAATGGGAATTCTACAAAAAGCAGGAGGAGAAGGAGCGCGGCAAAGCGGTGATCGCAGCGGCGTGCGATATCAACGGGCTGACAGATCTCAACAGCGAGTTCGGGCGCAGCGGGGGTGACCGCGCGATTCAGACGCTCGCGCGGCAGCTGCGGAGCTGTTTTCCGGCGGGCACCTGCTTTGTCCGCGGCCGCGAGGCGATCCTGATTGCGGTCTGCGAGGAAGAGAGCGAGGAGGCGGTTCGCTCGTATCTGGAACGGATGGAAGACGCGCTGAAAAAAGAGCCGTTTCTGGGAAAAACGATCTGCTTCCAGTGCAGCATCAAGCGCCAGGAGCCGTCGGAGAAGCGCAGCGACACGGTGCGCGCCGCGATGGATGCGCTGCGCACGCGCAAACTGCTCGACCACAATTCCCGGCACTCGGACGTGCTGTACTCACTCGTGCGGACGCTGCAGGAGTGCGACAAGGATACGGAGGCGCACGTGCGCAGGACGCAGAAGCTTGGCGGCAAGCTGGGCAGGCGGCTGGGGCTGACCGAGGAGCAGCAGAGCCATCTGGCGCTGCTCGCGATCCTGCACGACATCGGAAAGATCGGCATACCGCCCGAGATCCTGAACAAGCCGGGGCGGCTGACGGACGCGGAGTGGGGTGTGCTGAAAACGCATGTGGAGAAGGGCTATGAGATCGCGAAGAGTTCCGCGGAGCTGAACGGCATCGCGGAGATGATTCTCTACCACCATGAGCGCTGGGACGGTAAGGGCTATCCGGACGGGCTGAGCAAGGAGAGCATTCCGTTGCTGTCTCGCGTGATCGCGGTCGTGGACGCGTATGACGCGATGGTCAGCGACCGCCCGTACCGCAGCGCGATGACCTTTGAGCAGGCGTGCCGGGAGCTGAAGCGCTGCGCCGGGACACAGTTCGACCCGGCGATCGTCTCGGAGTTCCTGCAGATTCTGATGGAGGAGGCTCCGGTGTACCTGAAGCTGGAGGAGGGCAGGGAGAAGAAGGGGGAGAACACGTTGCAGTGGTCCTCCGAGTCCCAGGAATCCCTGAGCCAGAAAGTGCCTCATGTCCATGCGATGCGCTACAGCCGCTATATCGTGGACATGGAGTTTCAGATTGTCGAGGTGGACGAGGCGTTTGAGCAGCTGACCGGATATACGCGCCGGGAGGTGGAGGAGCGGTGCTTGACGCAGTACGACCTGATTTTCGAGGAGGACCGCGCGGACTACGTGAATCTGGTGCGCGAGGAGGCGGGCAGGCACTCGTCGGCCTACATTGAGCACCGGATCCGCCGCAAGGACGGCAGGTCGGTCTACGTCTTCTGCTACGGGAGACGGTTTTACGATTCGGCTGCGGGCAAGGAGCGCACCGAGATCATCATAAGCGACAGCACGGCGACGTACTCAGTGCAGTCCATCATACAGATCGAGCAGAGCAAGGCGTCCAGGCGGCTCGAGCGCTGGGAGAACAAGTTCCGCAGGGATTCGCTGACCGGATTGCTGCACCACGAGGCGTTCAAGAACGACGTGGAGACGCGGCTGCTCTCCGGCGGGATGCAGGCGATGATGCTGATGATGGATGTGGACCGGTTCAAGGAGTACAACGACACCTACGGGCACCACGCCGGGGATGAGTTCTTGATCATGGTGGCACAGACGCTGCTGACGTCGCTGCGCAAGGACGACTTCGCCTGCCGCATGGGCGGGGACGAGTTTGCTGCGATGCTGTTCTTCAAGAATGACACGCCAAAGGAGCGGATGGTTGAGCGGGCCCTGCAGATCTGCGATAAGATTAATCTGACGCTGACGGCCCATAAGCAGGGCGGGACGAGTCTGTCGATGGGTGGGGCGTTTCTGAGTGAGGAGTGCGGGACGTTCGACAGTCTGTATGAGGCGGCGGACCGCGCGCTTTATCAGTCGAAGGAGAGTGGAAGGGGGAAGGTGTCGTTTTAGGAGGAAATTGAGTTTTGGCAACGCGGACGAGAAGAATGCAGGGCCGCCGGAACGCTCCGAATCGCTCGTCTACAAGCACTAAGGTCTCAGAAGGTCTGCGCATCTGCCGCCGGCAACTCACAAAATGTGCTTGATGCACATTTTGCTCGGACAGTGCCGGCTAAAAATTCTGCCGGAAGGCAGAATTTTTACAGATGCTCCGGCCTTCTGAGACCTAAGTGCTTGTAAAGACTCGCGATAGTCGCGTTCCGGCGGCCCTGCATTCTTCTCTGACGGTGGCGGGCTTGTAAAGACTCGCGATAGTCGTGTTTCGGTGGCCTTGCATTCTTCTTTGAGGGTGGCGGGCTGAACTGTGACAAGCCATGCGCGTGTCTCGAAAAAGAGATCGTGCATGGCTTGTCTATTGTTTAGTCCGTTGTCTCTATGGACGCAATTCCGTACGAGATTTGCAGGAGTGTCGGGTCCATCTGTACCGGTGCGAGCTGGATCAGTTTGGTGTCGTGAGCGATGACGGCCATGCCCATGCTCCAGCCGGCCTGGTGGATGCGGGAGTCGTAGGAGACGAGCATGTCTGCCTGCTCCCACGGGCCTTCGCCGAGGTTGTAGTTGACGAGGAATTTGCCGGGGTCGCGCAGGCCCAGCCAGCCGTTGTCGCGCTTGCCGCTCAGGATGATGGCCCCGTTTGGTCCGCCGTTCGAGGTCCAGACACAGTAGGGCATACTGCCGACGTACGCGCCGTCCGCCGTCTCGGCTCTTGTCCCGTAGGAGGCGGGATCGCCGAAATCCATGCCGTCGTCGGAGAGCTTGAAGTGGATGCCTTCATCCGGTGTGTTCACGATCTCGTAGCACATGAAGTATTTGCCGTTCGGCAGCTTTGTGACGATCGCCATGCCGGGACGCTTGATGCCGTCCGGGATCGCGACGACGAGGTGCTGCTCGTTCCACGTCCGCCCGCCGTCCGGGGAGGAGACGACCGCAAGGCACTGGTTCAGGACGCGCCCGGTGTGCGGCTTCTCGTCAGAGAACACAGCCGTCAGCTCGCCGTAGCCGTTGAGGTAGAGAAACGGCTCCCAGACAGGGCCCATGCAGTCCCAGTTGTACTCGACCGGGACGCCGCCGTACGCGAAGGAGGAGCGGTACGTCCACGTCTCGCCGCGGTCGAGGCTCACGTAGAGCTGCAGCTCCGTCCCGACAAAATCAGGCGGATTCCCCTTTTCGAAGGCCTGCATCGGGATCGAGTTGCCTGCAAAGAGGATCGCCCCCTCTGGCAGATCGCCGCAGGGCTGCGGCAGCTCGAAGAGCATGGGCTGAAAACGCATGCCCCAGCCGTTTTTCGTGTCGGAGACATCGCTCAGATGCGCCCAGGTCTTCCCGCCGTCTGTGCTTTTGTAGATCGGAATGACAGCGGGCTCCGTCTGCTTGTAGGACTCGAAGGTCGCGAGCAGCGTCCCGTTTGCCTCGCCTGCGTGCTGCAGCTCCATGACGCGCGGATAGAGGACGCCGGGGCCGGGCTTGATCTCCTCCCGGCGCGGCGCAAAGACGACGCCGTTAAATTCTTTGTTCAGTTTGATAGCCATTGCAAATCCCTCCCATAGGTTCGTGAACCTGCCGCAGGTATCTCCGGTCGGAGGCGCCGCAGCCGTTCCGTACTTCCATTATATACCCTGGAGAGGAGGGAGAACAACCGGAAATGTCAGATTTTGGGTGAGGCAGAGAGAGAGCCCTCGAGATCCGGCTGCTCGTAGGGCAGTACGGAGAGAGACATCTGTTCTTCCGTGGTCGGAATGAACATGCAGGCGCAGAAACCGTAGTGCGGCTGATAGAACGCGACGTGCATGAGGCGGTTCGAAGCGCTCTCATGCCAGAACTGGTCATAGTGGCCGCCCGCGAGCGCTGTGCGCGCGACCATACGGAACAGATTCCCGTAGTGAAACCCCACGATCTGCGAGAGCGGCGTGTTGATCAGCCGGGAGAGCGGCATGCGCAGGGCAGCCGCGATGGCGTCGTTCGCATAGCGGACATAGAATTCCTGCATCCCCTTGTCCTCGCGTACGGACACCTCGAAAATGCAGAACGCGTACGGACAGTGGTTGAAGCAGGAGAACTCAGAGTAGAGATCGAGCGCCTAGGCGGTGGATTTCTCAGAAAAGGTTTTTGAGGAGAGATATTCCTGAAACGCCTGGTAGACAGAGGTCTTGCGTCGGCGGCTGTACGGGATCCGGTCGGCATTGAAGAGGATGATATCGGTTTCGTCAATGCACTGGATGTACTGCAGGGCTACCAGGCAGTTCCGGCTGGCCCTCAAAAAGGCTTTTTCCGGCAGCAGCGCCGCCAGAGAGGCAATCGACAGAAAGACGGAAAGGGTCTCATTTTTCGTCAGATGGATGGTGCAGAGCTTGTCCTGCACTTCCGCGTAGAGGATCGAATTGATGAAGATCGTCCGCTCCTGCCTGCCGACGATCAGGTTGATCGTGGTGGGATTTTTTACTGCCATGTCTGTGCGCCCCCTGAAAGTATAGTCTGTAAAGGGTTCCCATGACCCTGTGCTGCTGTGCCTGTTTTTGTGACAGGAAAGCAATAGTTTTATTGTGGATGATTTCCCGGAAAATGTCAAGAAAAATCTGACTTCTTGCTTCCGAGGCACGCGGAAACCGGCTGACTATTCGCGAAAGGAAAGAATTGTTCGCGAATGAAGAAAAATAGCGAAATAAAATTCATTCACGGAATAATAATTGTATCTGACACAGGCCGGGATGTATAATTAAGAAAACAAAATGGCTGGTATTTGTAAATTTTTCACAAAAAGCGGGATATAATTTCGTGAATATCAGCGAAAAAATTACAAGACGGCCGTCCCTGATGACCGTTATTAAGCGTGTATAAGGAAAAAAGGTGTGCCTGACGCGGCCGCCTGTGATCCGGCGGCGTCCGCCGCACGGCATAGAAGCAAGATGAAATGAGAGAATGATGGGAAGAAGAAAGAAAAAGCGAGCCGCTCCGACGATACCGGAGCTGGAGCGGGAGATCGCGCGTATCAAGTACAAAAAAAATTACCGCAGGACGCTGCGGGGAACGGTCGGTGTCCTGATCACGGTGGCGGCTGCCGCTGTGCTGGTGGCGACGCTTCTGCTCCCGGTGCTCCAGATCTACGGGACGTCGATGACACCCACGCTGGAGAACGGAGAGATCGTCCTGTCCCTGAAGGACTCCGATTTCGAGAAGCAGGATATCGTAGCGTTCTACTACAACAACAAGATTCTCGTCAAGCGTGTCATAGCGCGTGCGGGAGAGTGGGTGAATATAGACGAGGACGGGCAGGTGTCCGTGGACGGAGTGCCTCTGGAGGAGCCGTACGTGGAGGAGCTGGCCTTCGGGGAGTGCGATATCCAGTTACCGTATCAAGTACCGGAGGGACGTTTGTTCGTCATGGGGGATCACCGATCGGTGTCGGTGGACAGCAGAAGCACCTCAGTCGGTTGTGTGGCGGAGGAGCAGATCGTGGGAAGGTTGGTGTTCCGGATCTGGCCGCTCGACCGGTTTGGTTTTTTGGAAGAATAGCGAGAGAAAACAAATTGAAAAAATTGTGAGAAGGAGGGGCCGGAATGTATTCGTCGTTACTGGAACGCGCAAAGACATTCTTACGGGCACAGCGCAAAAAGAATATTTGGTATCGTCTGATGACAAGCATGGCGGTGGTTGTAGTATTCACCACGACCTACATGCTTATTTTGCCTGCTATTACAATGGAAAGGGACGCGGTCTGCGGAGTTGAGGAGCACGCGCACATCGAGTCGTGCTACGGCAAGGCCGGAGTGATCGTATGCGGAAAAGACGAACATATACATACGGATGAATGTTACAGGAAAAACGGCAAGGGACAGGACGACGTGATCCTGGAGGAAGCGGCGGGCGCCCCCGCGTCCACAGCAGCGGGCGCCGATGGCACCGGTGCGTCCAACTCCCCGTTCCTGATGGGTGTCGAGGAGGTCAGCGACCCGGGTCTTGCTGACGACGGCCTGACCGTCTCCGGCAAGGATCCGGTGACGGACGGCTGGATTGAGACAGAGGCAGCGGAGACCGAGGAAGGGATCATCGAGGAGACCGAGTACGTGTGCGGTATGGAAGAGCATCAGCACAACGCTATTTGCTATGCGGTAAACAAATCCGGAGAGCTGATTGTGGTGTGCGGAAAAGAAGAACACGTACACGATGACATGTGCATCAAGCAGGAGACCGAAGCGCAGACGGAGCAGAGCACGGAGACGGAGACCAGAGAGACTACGGTGACTGTGCCCGAGCACAACCGGGTAGCGATGACGGTAGGCCAGCAGTCCTACATCTTCGGCCGGGACGGCGCGGAGCACGTGTGGTCGATCCTGAATGAGGACGTCGTCTCCATCGTCGGCGAGGATGGCGCAGTGGCCGAGCTGCGCGCAAACGCCGCCGGCGTCGTCTACATCGTGCACGACAGCATCACGGACGGCATGGACGTGATGGAGACCTTCGAGGTGACCGTCACAGAGGGCGAGACGAACGTAAGCGAGGAGACCGAGGCGAAGTCCGGGCAGGAAGCGCAGCCGGAGACGAAGACTGAGACCGAGGCAGAGGCTGAGTCGGAGACAAAGTCCGAAGCAGAGTCGGAGCAGACCGCGGAGAGCGAGACAGAGTCCGAGCAGGAGTCTGAGACGAAGTCGGCTGCGAAGGAAGAGACCGAGACGGAAACAGAGACCGAAACAGAGACGGGGACCGAGCAGGGCACGGAGGAAGAGTCCGAGACCGAGCAGGGCACGGAGGTGGAATCCGGATCTGAGACAGAAACTGAGCAGGGTACGGAGGAAGAGTCCGAGACCGAGACCGAGAACATGTCAGAGCAGACTGCGGAAGGTGTGATCGGAATGAAGGGTGACACGGCCGCAGAGTCTGAGACAGAGAGCGAATCTGAGTCCGAGACGGAAATAGAATCGGAGTCGGAGACCGAGTTGATTACAGAGGCGGAATCTGAATCCGAGAGTGAGACAGAGACGGAATCTGAGACTGAGACTGAAACTGAGACTGAGAAGGAGACAGAGACGGAATCCGAGACCGAGACAGAGGCTGTAGTGGATTCAGATATTTATAAGAATGGCAGCAGCTGGTGCGTTGTGGAAAAGTCTGAGCTTCATACAGAGACTTCGTCTGTTTCCGGACGCAGGCGGATGGCTCGTGCGCGGGCGGTTACGCTGACATTGGATGGAGAGCAGGCAGAAGAACAGGCGGCGTCAGTCGATCAGGGAACTGATTTCAGCAGGTATGTGACCAGCGCAACGATTTCTAAAAAGGTAAATGGCGAATGGCAGGTAAGCGATCAGTTTACGGACGGGGATCAGGTAAGAGTAAAGATTGATTATAATCTGCCGAAGGGAACGGTAAACAGCACAAATAAAAAGATTACTTATAGACTGCCAAACGGTGTACGTCCCAATAAGGTAGAGCGAGGTATCGTTTATAACATGGGTGAAGCTGTCGGTACGTATGAAATCGGTACAGACGGTTTGATCAGTATTGTTTTCAATGATGACTTTGCGAACGGCGACAGCTTTAAGGGTTCCATTTATTTTGAGGGAACACTGTCTATGTCCGGCACGTCAGACGAAGAAAAGATCGAGTTCGGCGGTGGTGGCAGCACAATTACGGTCATTAAAAATAAGGAAACCTCGGATATCCAGATAGAGAAAACTGTAGTAAACAAGGGGACCCCCCAAAACGGGAAGACCAAGATAGACTATGAGCTGACAGTATCCACCACACTGGGAACGGATGGAAAGGTGACGGTCCGGGACGAGTTTAAGGGCACGTCTACGACGGAGACATATATCAAAGACAGCATTAAAGTATACAAAGTGGCAGCAAACAGCACGAATAAGGCACTCGTGGCATCAGACAAGTATCAGCTGGAGCAAGCTGTAAATGCAGACGGGAAAGCGTATTTTGTCATCAGTGATCTGGATGAGCTGCAGCCGGGGGAGAAATATGTCGTGGATTATTCTGCGGATGTCGAGCTTTCCGGCAAGAATCAGGACGGATCCGGCACCGTTGGCAATTCCGCCAGCGCTTCGGATCAGGGAAAAACAGACTGGGATTCTGACAGCGTGGAAATCTCCAAGGCCATGATCAAGAAGGAAGGCTGGTATGACGCCAATAAAAATGAGATGGTGTGGAAGATCACGGTAAATAATGAAGATGGAAAAGACATTGAAGGATATAAGCTGCATGATAAGCTTCCGGGAGATCTGGTGGTCAAAGGCGATGTGGTGATCAAAGACAGTGACGGCAATCCAGTAGATAAAGTAGATTTCAATGGAAAAAACGAAATAGAGTATACATTTGGGAAAAACTCCTGCAAAACTTATGTGGTCACATTTAAAACGAGTGCGCCCGAAAATGACGGCAATGTCGCGAATAAGGCAGATCTTGGCAAGCAGGGTGAGGGCACCTATGAGTCAGGAACGGGCGTCAATGTATCTCATCGAAAATGGGATCTGCAGAAATGGTTTGACTCTGAAAAGACGGAAGAAGGGATCACCCGTTACACATGGCGCACAGAGGTTACTTTGCCGGACAGCAATCTGACGGAGTTCACGTATGAGGATGTGATCAAGGACGCGGACGGCACGGCCAGCGGGAAAAATCACTATGCCATTGCAAGCGAGGTAGCGGAGGCGATACGCAGTTCACTTGAGTTGACCGGCGCTGATGATTCAACTGATGATTCAACTGTCGGATATGTGAATGATACAGTGGAATTTAGTATCACATGCTACGATGCGGAGGGAAATGAAGTTAAAGGTGATTCTTCTACGCCGGTAACGAGCTTCAAAGTCAATGTAAAACCGAAGGATGGAGTGACATTTGTAGGGAAGAAGCTGTCATTCAAGTATCCTACCAGAGTAGAGTATAAGAATATGAAGGAGGGCGATACCTGGAGGTTTACAAATGACGGCAAGATCCCGCAGAGCGAATGGAAAACGGCGCACAACGATCATAAGGTTCCGAAGACGTTCTCAAAGCAGGCAGGCGTGATGCAGAACGGAAATCTTACCTATTATGACAGCGACGTAGCGGTGGATTGGACGGCGTCAGGCGGCATCCTTTATTACAGGCTGCTGCTTCGTACGGATGCGAATGAGAATGATAAAATTGAAGTAGTAGATTATCTGGATGCCAACATGGAGTATGTGGAAGGCTCTGCGCATGGTTCTTTCCAGGGGAATGAGTGGTGGTATTATACAAGCATAGGAGATTATAATTTTGATGGTGCTCAGAAGGTGGTAGGTAGAGTTGAAGAGGACCCATCAGAGGATGGAACCACGAAGAAGAAACTCATTCTGACAATTCTGGGCGGCTATAATGATGGCGTTACGGACGGAAACGGAAGAGTTCTTGCAATAGAATACCGTGTATCAGTGAAAGACGACCCGGTATGGCAGGGGCAGGATACGGAGAAGAAGACGTATACCAACCATGCGGTATGGGGCACCAAGGAAGACAGCAGAAAGACCGACGTGGAGCGCACCGTAGAGAAGCTTAGGAAGGTCGGGACCCAGCTTGACAGTAACGGAAATCCCTATGATTGGACGGATCAAAAAGCAATTATTTCAAACGATGTCAAATATACGGTTACTATTAATCCGGCAGGTTCGGATCTGGATCCGTATCATGACACACTGACACTGACGGACACATTGACAGGAGGTGTGCTGGATGCACAGCTTTTGCTCGATGAATTGAAGCTGTGCCAATATGACAGTAAGGAGCCGGATAATTGTGGAGCGGAGATCGACAAGAGCCAGTATCAGATATCGTATGAAGAACAGGTGGAGAATGGTCAGAAAAAATATGTATTGACGCTGACGATTCCGGATAAGCTTGCCTGCGTTCTCGTATACAAATACCGGATTGCCGGAGACGGGAGCGAAAAAACCGTAAACCTGTCGAATGATGTATCGCTGTCTGGTATGTATAAGCATCAGACAAATACGAGTATCAAGACCAGCTCTTCCTGGGCAAATGTTTCGAAGGAAAAAGTGACGGTCTATAAGGTTGACGGCAAGGATTATTCTACACGATTGCCTGGCGCCAAATTTAAGCTTGAGGAACGGATACAGACAAAGAATGGAGATGAAACGAAGAACGAAAAATGGAAAGAGATAGACAGATATAAGACCACAGCAGAGGGAAAAATTGAGTTTAATCAGGCTGACGCGGAGGATGGCAGCATTAATGCGGTATTGCATCCAAACGCCTTATACCGGCTGACTGAGGTGTCTCCTCCGGAAGGGTATGTGAAATCTGGAAAGGCATACTATTTCATGTGCCTGCAGGTGAACGAAGCCACAGGAATTGTTGAAAAAGCAGACGATGTATGGACGACTCTTGGAACTGACTTTTTCAAGTACGATGGGAAGGAGATTAAAAAAGAAGAAATCCATTTCCTGCGGCCTGGGAGTGGAGAACTTTTTGTGCCGAATGAGTACGAAGGAGTCGGTGTCAGGAAGGCATGGGTCGACGAGGCCGGAAGTCAGATCGCTCCTGAAAAGATTGAAGGAAAGCAAGTAAAGATCGGACTTTACCTCAGAACAAAAGAGGCGGATCCGGAGAATACGGTGACGGTGCATGTGACCATAAAGAATCGCAACAATCTCAGCGGAGCGCCGCGAGAGGTGACATATCAGATAGCAAGGGACACGGATATGTCGTTTACATTTGGGTCTTATCAGCTGAGCAATGTGCAGAGCTTTACGGTGGATGCAGTAAATTGTGATGCCAGACTGTCCGTGCCGACTGCGGTGTATGGTCATGAGACGGGTGCAGGCGTATGTTCCGTGAGCAACATCAAGGGAGATGAGTGTTCTGTCACAATTACAGCGGACAGGATACCGGCTGAAGAGGATCTGGTGTTCTCAGGCAAAGAGCCCCGGATCAAAACTACGGATGATCTGGTGAGAGAGGTAGACGGTAAAGCAATCACGAATCCGGTAACTCTTCCGATAGTGCAGGAAGATGGAAGCCTCAAGTGGTCCTATTCGTGGGGGAAATTGCCCTCGACGACGGAGGATCAAAAAGAGTGCTGTTATATTGTAAAGGAGGAAGGAGATAATGCATCCTGCATCGTGGACTATTCAAATACGTCCGGGATACAGCAGGGTCAGATAATCGTCACCAACACTTGGGTCACAGCTAAGGATGAACTGACTGTCCGGAAAGTCTGGGAGGATCAGGGTATTCCGACTACGCTGAAGAAAATAGAGGTGGAAATCTGGAAGAAGTCAACTGCGGCTGACACGGAGGATCAGCTGGTGAAAACGGTCGAGCTGAGCGCAGAGGACGACTGGATCGCTCATGTGAAGGGATTAGATAAGGACGAGGACGTGCGGTATTATGTGCAGGAGAAGACCTCGGTAGCAGGATACAAGGTAGAGTATAGCTACGGAGGCAACACATATACGGATCCCTCTAAGGTATCGGCGTCGCTTGGCAATATAGTGACGATTACGAATACAAGAGACATCACGAATGTAAAGATCGAGAAAAAATGGACGACGTCCGGTGAGGAGAATGCGCCCAGCCTTTCAGATGCAGAGCTTAAGGCATGGGGCCTGGATAAGGCGGTGATTACGCTTCATCTGTACGGAACGACGACGGATATTGCGAAGCTGCCCTCAAATGCGCGGAAGGACTGCTTTGAAGACGGCATAGTAAATGGCGTCCTGAAAGCGAGGTATCGTGACTATGATGCCGGTACGATTCTCGTCTCAGCGGCAAAGGAGTGGAAGGGAACATGGAAGGAGCTTCCCGTAGCGGATGAGGTCAGCGGAGAGGAGTACTTCTATTACGTGGTAGAGGAAACCGATGAAGGAGAAGAAAGAATATACGATGCCCTGTATTTCCAGAACGGAACAAAGGGAACGGATCTTTCGGTACAGGAGGGTACTGTGGATAGCGAAAAGGTCACAGTAGCCAATGTGCTGGACGATACCTTCATCAAAGTATCGAAAAAGTGGCTCAACGCAGACGGTACAGAGATTACAAACCTGAAAGATGTTCCTTCCGTAAAAGTGCAGCTCTATCGCACGCACAGCGCTGCGACAAAGCTGGCAGAGCTGACGGATGCAAACAAATATGAGGCAGAAGTGGAGCTTGGCGCAGCAATGGCAGGGCACGAGGGCTATGATACGACGGGCTGGAGCTATACCTGGAACAAGCTGCCGTGGAAAGACGATGATGGTCAGCTGTGGTATTACTACATAAAGGAGACCTCCGTGCCCGATGGCTACAAGCCGGTAATCAGCGGAAACGGCACTCTGGGAGGAACCATCCGGCTCGACAATCAGGTGATCGATAAGACGCAGATTGAGGTGGAAAAGAAGTGGGTGAACAGAGATGGAAGCAGTACTGCGCCAGTTGAAAGCATTGATGTTCAAATGTGGCGTGCAGAACTGTCGGGCAGCTTCGAGGAGAACTTTGCAAAGATCCGGTTGCAGGAAAAAGATGTGGATAAGGAAGTTATCTACATTAGAAAGGGAGGAAAAATAACATTTCAGTTTAAAGATGCTGAATGGAGCAGAGTAACTTATAATGGTGTATCGTCGGATAAGGTGGATCAAAAATATGAGTATATAGTATCTGATGATGCAGTAATTAATTATGATTCTCATAAAAATCAGGTACCGGTTGAGCCGGAAATAAAGGTAACCTGGGACACCGCTGATCTGGCCAATAAGACGGTTCAGAAGCAGACGACTTTGAAAAGCGAAGATTGGAAGGAAGAATTTGTTGATCTTCCAAAGGAAGGCGTAGATGGGAATGGAAATGTCGTCACTTATGTGTATGGGTTTGAGGAATTCAATGTACCGGAAGGGTATAAAACCTCCTGCAGTGCAAAGCAGGGAGCAGTGAGCGGTACAGTCACGATCACCAATACGCAGATGTCAGAGACACAGATCACACTGAAAAAAGAGTGGCTGAATAGTGATGGAACACAACAGTCCCCAGCAGATATCAGTGAAAGCGAAGTAAAAGTACAGTTAATGCAGGCCGTGTTACAGGGTACTTTCGAAGAAAACTTTGCAAAGGTTGAGCTGCAAAAGAAAGTAAATGGTAAATTTGAGACAGATGAAACGATCTATGTGAGAAAGGGAGGGACTATAACACTTCAATTAAAAAATGCCGCATGGAGTCAAACGACATATAAGGATAATGCATCAGGAGAAACCCTTGATCCTATAACAAGTCCTCCAGGTCATAGACATCGATATACAGTGTCAGATAATGCAACGATACAGTATGATTTTAATCCTAATGCGGGTGTTGCGGTTGAGGTGGTGAAAGGGACATCCTGGAATACTTCGGACATGACGATGAAGGAGTATAAAGCGCCATACACAATTCCAGCGAGTGAGGACTGGCAGATTACGATTTCAAAGTTACCTCAGGAAGGAGTAGATGATGACGGCAATGTGGTTACCTACGTATACGGCTTCCGGGAGCTCGAGGTTCCGGAAGGGTATATAGCTTCTACCAGCGCGGAACAAGGCGCAGTCGGCGGAACGGTAACGATTACCAACACGAAGATGCGGAAAATGCAGGTAACGTTGAACAAAAAATGGCTGGACAGTAATGGAGCGGATGCTTCAAAGGACAAGGGCCCAATACGAGTGCAGCTGATGTGTGAGACGCTTCCGGGCAGCTTTACGGAAAATTATGCAAGGGTTGAACTGCAGTACGATGCTAAAACGACGGAGACGATCTATGTAAGAAAGGGCGGCACATTAATACTTCGTTATAAAAATTGGAGTGAGGTGAAACCCATCGATGACGGAACAGGGCAAAATCCTGATATTGAGCCAATTGGCACAGCACACGATTGGAGAATTATGGTAACGGGAGATTGTAAGCTTAACTGTAATGCTAATGGTGCTAAACCAGACAGCAAAGAAATAGCTGTGGGTGTTTCAGCGAATATGGTTCCATACGGAGATCCATACCCCATCTCTGGGAATACTGACACTTCCTGGCAGGCAGTAATAGAGCAGTTGCCTCAGGAGGGCAGAGATGCGGATGGAAACCTTGTTACCTATGTGTATGGATTCCGTGAGCTTGATGCACCGTCCAACTATATACCTTCTTATACTGTGCAGCTTGTTTCAGATGGGGAGGCAGTCACGATTACGAATACAGAGGTGGAAGAGACCGAACTGTCTGTGAAAAAGGAGTGGAGGGATGAGAACGGGAATGATGTGTCTTCTGATGCGCCTGAGATAACGGCGCAGCTTTGGCAGGCAGCATTGACAGGAAAAATTGAGGATAATTTGGCAAAGGTCAATCTTACTACCGTTGATACTAGCGGTAGTAGGAAGAGTGTTTTATGGGTGCGAAAAGGATCTGAGATAACGTTTTCGGTGGAAGGAAATGGAACAATCGAGAGAAGTTGGCGGAATAGCACTGATTCAGGTTATGGCGACTCCGTTTTTTCAAACCCTGACAAATCGTATTCAATTGTGGTGGATAAAGACACAACTATCGAAGTTGGAGTACAGGGAGTGTATGGGACTGGATCACTTAAAATAACTGCAGATGTCATTTATCGTGGAGCGGATACTGCTCTGGATAAGAAGCCATACGGTGAAGAATTTACACTCAATGTTGAGAATGGTTGGTCATATCCTGCGAAAAACCTGCCTTTGGAGGGCGTGGATGAGAATGGTTCTCACGTTACGTATGTGTACGGTGTCAAAGAGCTCAGCCTGATACCGGGGTATTTGACCGTATATGGTTCCGAGAATGGGATGCCTGGAGGCACACTCACGATTACGAACAGGAAATGTACGGAGACGACTGACGTATCGGTAGAAAAAATCTGGACAGATGGAAATGAGAAGCACGGGGACAGTAAAGTCACGGTAGAGCTTTACAGTTCGACTACAGATTATGGAGCGACTGGAAGCGACGGGGCGCCTGTTTTGCCGGAAGACAGGAAATTACTCGCAACGTTACCTTTGGGACCGGAGTATGAGACTGTATCTGGATACGGGAACAGGGGATGGAAGTACACCTGGTCAAAGCTCCCGGCAAAAGATGTGGCAGAAAACGCATTGTATTATTACGTGAAGGAGATAGCGGTTCCCGGTTATACGACTTCGTATCAGTATACAAAGGTTGGCACTACCGATAAGAAAGACTTACAGGTGACGGTGAGCAATGCTCCTGTGAGGGAAACCACAAGTATCACAGTCAATAAACAGTGGTTCACAAGCACGGGGCAATTAAAGCCGGTAGGCAATAGGGATATAGTCATTACCTTTAGTTTATATCGGCAAAAAGTTTCATCCGGAGGTCAGGAGTCGGAGCCAGAGCTAGTAGAAGATTCTCCTTACGAATTAAGCTTTGATGGAGATACTGAGACCTGGAGCAAGAAAATTGATGATCTGGATAAGTCGTATACGGATGCTGCCGGAAATAAGCAGGACTATGTGTATACCGTCAAGGAAGTTTATGTGGATGGAAAGCCAGCGGAGGATGAGTATGATGTTTCTTATGAGACATCAGATGATGGAACGACACTCACGATTAGGAACACAGACAAACAGACCTACGTCCTCCCCGAGACCGGCGGCCCCGGCACCAAACTGTATACTTTAGGAGGGATCTTGCTGACAGCAATCGCATCTCTTCTAATAGGTATAAAAAATAAGCGAAGAAAGGAGGAGCAGGGTTTCTTCTAATACGCGAAAAGACAACAAGAGACAGCAATAGGGAAAGACCGGCCAGGCATTCGCCTCCCCGGCGGCTGTGCCCAGGCACAGCGACTCTGCCTCCATCATTCTGAACAAAAGCATTGGATGCAGAATTACATCAAAACGGGAACAACGTGCGCCAGCTCCGGCATCATGACACACAACCCCATGAGCCGGAAAAAGGCACGGAATTAAAAAATCAAATCGAAAGGAAAAAGGACATGAAGAAAATGAAAAAAATAGTCAGCTTATTGCTGGCGGTCGTCATGGTGATGGCGATGACGGTAGTGAACGTATCTGCAGATACTACGAGTAATAAAATTACTATTACATCGAAAACGGATGGCCATACTTATAGTGCATATCAGATTTTTGATGGTGATCTTACAGACAAAGGTGTGCTTTCCAATATTGTCTGGGGCTCTGGTGTGGATAAGGATAAAGAAAAAGAGTTGCTGCAAGCATTAATAGATCTTAAGTCAATCTATACTACAGATAATTGCAAGAGTGCGAGAGATGTAGCACAGTTGCTTTCTGATAACAATAAAGCAAACATTGCTTCTGAATTTGCTGATGTTGTAGCGAGTTATTTAGCATCCCCAGCAACGAAGTCGGTAAATACAGGAACGAAGGTATCAGATCAGGAATATACGTATGTTTTAGATGGGTTGGATCCAGGCTATTACTTTGTGAAAGATGAGATCAACAGCGGTTCGGAAAAAGGAAATGCTGTGTCTAAGTATATCTTGAAAGTTGTGAAAGATGTTGAGGTTACAGCAAAAACAGATGTTCCGTCTGTTACAAAAAAGGTAAAAGAGGATAATGACACTACTCCTGGTCGTAAGGATAATTGGAATGATGCGGCTGATTATGATATTGGAGATGACGTACCGTTCCGACTGGTAGGTTATGTTCCGGATATGCAGTATTATGATGAGTATTTCTATCAGTTTAATGATGTATTATCGAGTGCATTAGATTTCAATGCTGACAGTGTTCATGTTTATCTTGCAAGTGGAGATAGCATGGATGCGGTAAATAGGAATCAGAAGATTGGAGCTGGCGGAACGGAAATAGTGAATCCGAGCGATGGAAAAGTAATATATTCTGTTAGTACGGAAACTAATGGATTTAAGGTGACATTTGCTGATCTGAAAAAAGTTACTGGCATTACTGCAGGACAATACATTGTTGTGGAATATACAGCAAAGTTAAATAGTAGCGCTGTGATTGGAAATCCTGGCAATCCGAATAAGGTGACGCTGGAATATTCCAATAATCCGAATGATACTGGACATGGAACGACTAAAGAGGATGAAGTAGTAGTATTTACATTTGGGATTCCGGTAAATAAGGTGATTGCAGGGACGGAGACGTCTCTGGCGGGAGCAAAGTTTGCTTTGTTTGCTAATGAAGACGATGCGAATGCGGCTGCAGCAAATCCAAGCGATCTGTCTAAAGCATTATCGTTTACAAAAGTGACTAAGGAAGACGGTTCAGAAGAAGCGGGAAGTTATAAGCTTGCTGTAACGAGTACTACAGAAGGTGTGGTGCAGGAGTTAGTAACAGATACAAGTGCACAGTACAAGATTCAGGGCTTGGATCAGGGCACATACTACTTGGTAGAGACAGTAGCTCCGGATGGATATAATCGCTTACTTACAGCGCAAAAAGTAGAGATTAAGCCAACATACGTAGAGAGCACTTATGATGCACATACGCCGGGTAGTACGGGCGATCAGCTTAGTTCGGTAGGAGTAAGCTTGAATGCTGGCGTTCCTGCAACGGAAGTGAAGATTGAAAATAATGAGGGTGCTACCCTTCCTGAGACCGGTGGTATCGGTACCACGATCTTCTACGTACTCGGTGCGATCCTTGTGATCGGTGCAGGCCTTGTGCTGGTTACGAAGAAGCGCATGGGTGCAGAGAAATAAGCATTTGATTTAGTGTAATAGTGTAATGGCGCAGCTTCTGTGCCTGAGATGGCTCAAGGGGAGCTCTGCGGAGCTTCCCCTGGAGCTTGGGAAGGGCAGCAGGCTGCGAGTAAGAAAGATTGGAAGAAGTTCGGAATGGGTGGCCGAGTGTGGGCGGTCAGGCATGGGAATGTGTCGTGCCGCCTGCATGAGGCTTCCTGTTTCTGTGACGATACAACGGCAAGGAGATTTTTATGAGACGGAAAAGGATAAGCTTATCTACAATCATGCTGGTTATGATTTTGCTCGTAGGCATCTCCTTACTGCTGTATCCGACGGTCAGTGACTACTGGAACTCGTTTCACCAGTCGCGGGCGATCGCGTCGTACGCGGAGGCAGTGGCGAATATCGATGATAAGCTGTACGAGAAGATGTGGGAGGATGCAGTCGCCTACAACAAAAAGCTCGCGAAGGAGGGCGCAAACTGGCACCTTTCCGAGGAGGAGATGGAGGAGTATGAGGAGGTGCTGAATATCAGCGGCACCGGAATCATGGGCTACATCGAGATCCCCTCCATCAAGGTGTCGCTGCCGATCTACCACGGTGTGGACGAGGCCATCCTGCAGGTGGCGGTCGGGCATATTCCGGGCAGTGCGCTGCCGGTCGGCGGCGTGGGGACGCACTGTGTCGTGTCCGGACACCGCGGGCTGCCGTCAGCAAAGCTGTTCACGAATCTGGATCAGCTCGTGGAGGGCGACATTTTCATGATGCGCGTCCTGGACGAGACGCTGACGTACGAGGTGGATCAGATTCTGATCGTGGAGCCGGAGGACGTGTCCTCCCTGGAATTTGTCAAGGGGAAGGATCTGTGCACGCTGGTGACGTGCACGCCCTACGGGGTCAATTCGCACCGCCTTCTGGTGCGCGGCCACCGGATCGAGAACCTCGAGACCGCGTCGCAGATCCGCGTGACCGCCGATGCGCAGCAGATCGAGCCGAAGCTGGTGGCGCTGGCGATCGGAGTGCCGACGCTGGTGCTGTGGCTGCTCTGGGTGCTGATTCATTCCAGAAAGCGCAGGTGAGCAGATCTGGGAAAAGTTTAATGTTGCCTCTAAACTGATGTAAGATAAAATTACTCAGTTTAGAGGTTTGTTTTATTGCCAGGGAAAAAGAATTCACTAGTTAAATTAATTTCATGTCCTTCATTTTTACCCACCCGTTAACACCCTTATATATTGCTTCAATCCAACCATTTTCATGTTTTGTAATATTGATTTCGGTATCATTCGGTATTTTGTCAATAATATTAGTATCATCTTCTTCGTCAGGCATACTTCGGAAATTTAATCCGGACTCAGAAACGCTGTTTATTTTATAAATTCCGGGTTGAAATAGACTCATACACTCCATGCTGATATAGCCTAGAATCGTCTCATCATCTGGAGAGTTTTTTATGATACCCCAACCTTCCTGAAAACGATCGACATAATACTTTTGTCCATAGTATACCTTTTGCACTTTTTCAGCTTGCTCACTTGCACTTTTCCGCATGTTTGCCCAATCAGTGGATACATAATAGTAACCTAAACTGTTAACAACTGCATTTTCTGTTATTTGAACTTTGGTAAGAAATTCTGTGTTGACCCATCCACATATTCCGCAATATTCAACATATGCCCATTCGGAATTGTCGTTTGAATAGGTTCCCTTTACTTCAATAATATTATGCTTGCGCAATTCAAATATGATATTTCCATTATTTGTTGCGCTATCTCTGATATATGTATATCTTGGACTTGCTTCACAGTGGTCAACAGAATAGATCCCGGCGTTGGATTCATCTAAAGTATAGGGTGCTGTTTCTATGGTATAATTGCTTTTACTAATGTCGCTCCACCATAAAACGAACCTTGCTCTGGCGGCAACTGTTGCGGAGTGATTTAGGTTAAAGCTATCTATGTAATTGTTTCCGCTTTTGGGATCAGTTCCGTCAAGGGTATATTTAATTTTCAATCCTTTATTTGCTACGAGTGTAATATTAACAGATTCATTCTTAGGAATTTCATTATCTAAAGGATATATCTCTGGGGAAGGAATCTTGATTGCAAACCATGAAAATAGTAATGTCAAAATTGACACAATTGCTGTTATAACTTCTGTAGGTTTGTCCGAAGGTTTCCTCTTGACCCAAAAAAGACGGATCAATGATATTATGGCTCCTATTGCTGCAAACAACCAAATAATAAAAAGTATCCATATACCAACCATAATCAAGTTCCTTAATATTCAAATTAATTTCACAATCCATTTCAAATTATACAACTATTATCATGGTTTAACCATAATCTATCGCATTTCCAGACAGCATATTCATTCATTTTTACATCATATTTAGAAAAAATCTACAGAATAATCCATTTTTCACATGGAAAGATGAGTGGTTATTCTGGATCTTCCATCTGACATAGTTTATAATGGAAATATATATATCTGATAGACAGTATGAATACAGGAATTAGCAAAAAGGCTATCCAGGCTGTGCGGAATGAATTACTTTGTTAATCAAGGACGTACAGTGTGGAATAAAGCTTAGTGATTCTGAGAGTCTATGAGAAAAGGGAAGGAGAATAGTAACAGTGAACTGGCTTAAAGAGCTTTCCGATAATAAAGCATTGGAGGTTCTGATATCAAATTTCTTAACAAAATATGGAATAGAGGGATTAGAAGAAGCAATACATTTTTATGAAAACTTGCAGCAAGAATATACATGCAGGACAAAAACCACTTCCATACGAATTCGAATGAATGATATTTATTATTTGAAAATTAAGGGACATCATATTATTGTCCATACCGCTCATGGAGATATAAAAAAATACGGATCTCTTAATAATGAATTAAAAGAATTGTCTCATTACGGATTTGTGAAATGTAACCAGAGTTGTCTGGTTTCGCTGTCTAAAATAAAATTTATTAATAATAATGATATTATATTGAGTAATAGTGAAGTAATTCAGATGAGTAAAAACTATGCTCCAAAAGTAATTATAGCTTTTCATCATAACGTCTGTTGATGTTTCGCGATCCCCTTGCCATCAAGGTATAGCTGCGATCCGCCACGGCGAAGCTGTTCACAGATCTGGATCAGCTAAATTTGTCAAGGGGAGTAGATCCGCGTGACCGCTGACGCGCAGCAGATCGAGCCGAAGCTGGTGGCCCTGGCACTCAGAGTGCCGACTCTGGCGCTGTGACTGCTTTGGGTGCTGATTCATTCTAGGAAAATAATGCGAGGAAAAGAAGCATTTTTTATTTTAGTTGCGAATGATGATTGACATAGATAAAAATATGAAGTAAAATAGGGAAAAGAACATTTGTTCTTTCTGGGCTGAAAGTTTTTTAACACAAAGTATCAAAGTATCAGGAATAAAAAATTCATAGATTTTTATTGAAAATGCGATATACTATATATAAAAACTTTTGCGTAAATTATAAAGGAGTCTTAAAAATGAGTGAGGAACGTCAGATTAGATTTAAGTATGTTTTTCCAGAAAATTATAATCCGGTGTATTGTAATGGTGCATTTGGTGGAATTTCTACTCAGGGCGAAATAGTTGCCAATTTTTTCTTGGAACGTATGCCGGTACCTAATTCAGTGACTAATTCAGTTAATCTTGATGGTACTTTAGGGGGAATTGTTGGCATTGATCCAGAAAATCTTAATGATACAGTTATTCGTTATATATCTACAGGTATTGTATTAAGTGAAGAAAATGCAAAATCTATATATGAATGGCTAGGAAATCAAATCCAGGAGTTAGAAAATCGAAAAGCAATGGGGAATCCTATTCCTAAAGAAAGTGAATAAATTATGGAAAATAATTCTAAAATAAATTTTATTTTGCCAAGTAAATATGTTGACACTTCATATAAAGCCACGGCAACCATAACTTCTTCGTCGTTAGTTAATAAATTGAAGTATATAGACTTAACTACAAATGACACTACCAATTTCCATATACAGATTGGTTCAACACTTGAACGTTTGGCACAATGGTTTTTGAGCATGTCATCAATGTCGAATAAGAAGTTACAAAAACTATGCTATTATGCATACTGCTGGTATATTGTTTTTTATAATGATGTCGAACTTATTACAAAAGAGAATGTAGGAGATATTCGTGTCCTCTGTTCAGAGCCCTTCCAAGCTTGGATTCATGGTCCGGTTTCGCCGCAATTATATCAAAGATATAAGAGATATGGATGGCATGAAATACCAAAAGTAGATATTAAACCAGTTGTAGAAAAAGAACTTGAATCATTATTTCAACAGGTTTGGGAAGCCTATGGTTCATTTACAGCAGACGAATTAGAGGCTATTTCGCATAATGAAATGCCGTGGAAAAATGCTCGGCAGGGAATTTCAAGTGGCGATGCATGTTCCAACGTTATTTCTAACTATGACATTTTGCAATACTATTCTCAATTAGGATAAGGGTAAATGGCAGGAAAACGAGTAATACCTCCAAACAAACAAGACATAAAGGGAATTTCTGATAAAATAACAGTACCAGAGAAGCCAGATGAGGATTGTCCTAAGTATTTGGAAGATGATTGTTCATATATGCCTAATGATTGTTTTGCAGTTAGTTATCTGGATGAGAAAAAAATTGCAGAAAGCTTTGGGTATGTATTCAAACCATAGATAGAACAGGAAATCAAAAACAGGAGTCTTCTGTCTTATTTCATCAGTTGCCTGCAATAAAAGGTTCGTAAAGCTGTTCACAAATTTGGATCAGCTCGTGGAGAGGGCGACATTTTCATGATACGCGTCCTGGACGAGACGCTGACGTATGAGGTGGATCAGATTCTGATCGTGGAGCCGGAGGACGTGTCCTCCCTGGAATTTATCAAGGGGAAGGATCTGTGCACGCTGGTGACGTGCACGCCCTACGGAGTCAATTCGCACCGTCTGCTGGTGCGCGGCCACCGGATCGAGAACCTCGAAACCGCATCGCAGATCCGCGTGACCGCCGACGCGCAGCAGATCGAGCCGAAGCTGGTGGCTCTGGCGATCGGAGTGCCGACGCTGGTGCTGTGGCTGCTCTGGGTGCTGATTCATTCCAGGAAGCGGAGATAATAGAAAGGAAAGAGGCAAGGCCAAAGAGAGGGGCCTTGCCTTTTGTGGACTTTTATGGTGAAAAACGGGGATATATCAGCTTGTCTCCTATTTTGATTCATGGTAAGATAAAAAAGAAAGCTAAAATACACGGTGATGGAAAGCAGAGCGTGAAAAGACAATGAAAAATTTACAGACTATATCGGATCGTATAAGAGAAATTGAAAATTTTGCGAAGGAAAACGACAATGAGATTAGTTTGTTTGTGGTTCAGGATATTATAAAGAACAAAAAAACAGGAGTAGATGAAGATTTGCTTAACCGAGCGCTTTATCAGCTGCGGGAAAAGGGAATAAGGATTCTTCCCTTGGATATGGATGAAGGGTATAAAGCAGACGAGGACGAACCGGATAAATTTATTCCTTCTGATGTAAATATCACGCAGGTTCCCACAAACATTTCAAATATAATGGACCGGTTAGAAAATGGAGAATTTGATTTGACTCCGGCGTTTCAGAGACACGGCGGGCTATGGAATGAAGAAAAACAGAGTCAACTGATTGAGTCGTTAATGCTGAAAATACCGCTTCCGGCATTCTATTTCGATGCGTCTAAGGAGGATGAATGGATCGTAATAGATGGTCTGCAGCGCCTTACGGCATTCCAGAACTATTTGGTGGGAAATGAGCAGGAAGATGGGTCCAGAAAAAAAAGTGTATTTAAAGGAATGCAGTATCTGACAGATTTTAATGGAAAAACATTTGACAGTTTGCCAAGACAATATATCAGAAGAATCAAAGAGTCTTCGATTGTTGCGTATACTGTTACACAGGGGACACCGGATGAGGTTGTATTCAATATATTTCAAAGAATTAATACCGGGGGAGTTCAGCTGAATGATCAGGAGATCAGGCAGGCCTTGTATTCAGGAAAAGGAACGGATTTGATCAGAGATCTGGCAGAGCGAACGGAGTTTAAGGAGGCGACTCAGTTTGCGGTAAAACCGGAGCGAATGTTGGATCGTGAATACGCATTGCGGTTTGTTTCTTTTACTGAGCTGGATTATAAAAAAGAATATAAAGGAAATATTGACAATTTCCTGATAAAAGGTTTAAAAAAAGCAAATAATTTTGATGAGAAGGATATTGCGCGCGTCACAAATCGATTTGTACGGATTATGAATGCATGCAAAGATATATTTGGAAAGTATGCTTTTAGAAAGTATAATCAGGATTTTCGGCGTGGCCCGATTAATAAGGCGCTCTTTGAAATATGGTCAATATGCTTCAGCGAACTGGATAATGAACAGTTGGAAGAAATAAAGAAGGACAAGGATAGATTTGTAATTGAATTCGGAAAAATTCTTTCGGATACCGAGTTTATATCTGTGCTAAAATCTGGTGATCAGTATGCACTTGCAAAGCGAGTGAATACATGTCGGCGATTTGTGAAGAGGTTTTTATGATTAAAGAATTAGCTCTTAAAAATTTTAAGTGTTTTGATGAAATGAGATTGGAATTTTCCGGTGTGAATATTTTGACGGGTCTGAATGGGATGGGAAAATCAACAGTCATGCAGAGTATTCTGCTTCTGGGGCAGTCTCAGAAAAGTATTATGTCAGAGCATGTATTGTCATTGAAGGGTAAATATGTAGATCTCGGCGTTGGGCAGGATATTTTGTTTGAAAAAGCTGAGAAGGATGAGATAGGGATTTGCGTTCGGACGGAGGATACAGAAGAACGGTATTTTTTTGCATATCAGCCGGAAACAGATGTTTTACCTTTAAAAGCCGTGGAGAATGCTGCGGATAAAGCTTTGAGCGTAGTATGGGCAAATCGCTTGCAGTATTTATCTGCGTATCGTATCGAACCGCAATTTCTGTATCGAATTGAGAATGATAAAGAAGTTGCTGAAAGATATTTTGCAAAAAACGGAGAGTTTGCTATACAATATTTGAAATTGCATGGTGGAGATGAGGTAATAAATCATGCAATTTTAGCCGGAAATACAGATAAAAAGACAATTGCGGATCAGGTAAAGGCATGGTTGGATATGATTTCGCCGGGTGTATCGCCAGTGATTTCGATTAATATGTCTTCCAGAACGGCGGAATTGAAATATGAATATATCGAAGGAAGAGAAAAAACGAACTCATACAAAAGTGTTAATGTGGGATTTGGAGTTACCTATGTACTCCCGGTAATTGTTGCCTTGGTATCCGCCAAGTCAGGGGATATCATTTTGATTGAAAATCCGGAAGCGCATATTCATCCGAAGGGACAAAGAATACTGGGAGAGTTGTTAGCGGCTGTCGGAGCGGGAGGGGTTCAGGTGATTGTTGAAACTCACAGTGATCATGTGCTGAATGGAATCCGTGTTGCTGTAAAAAAGAGAAGGCTGGATCCGGAAAAGACTGGTTTTTTCTATTTTTATAAAGATATAGATGATTCCTTCAAGCATAAAGTGATATGCCCGGTCTTGGATGAAAATGGCAGATTAAATGAATGGCCGGAAGGATTTTTCGATGAATGGGATAATGCGCTTTTGGAGTTGCTGTAGAATAGGTGATAAAAATGATTGCGGTAATAAATGATATTTCATTTCAATATCCATTTGCGTCAAAGGAGCTTGCGACAGAATATATGCATCAATTTCTTGACCTGTGTAAGCGGGTAAAAAAGGAAGAAGTGACCAATATTGATGAAATAAAGACAGGTGTGATTGATACGCAGATAGAGATAAGTCCTGATTTTAAGCTGATTCAGCTGTTGCAGGGTTTTCAGACAAGAGAAGAAAGAACATTTTTACTTGGCTTACTGACAAATCAAGGGACTTATCGTTCAGAAGAGGGAAATCCATGCCTGATAGACGAGAAAGAGTCGCAGGTATGTGTGTATGCAATAGATAATATATTGATAAGTTTACTGTCACATGCATTGTTTGAAGCACCGGTGGTGAAGGGTTTCTTTACAGGGGAAGAAGTATACATAAGAAACCTTTCCAAGATGGAACATATAAATTATTACAGAAAAGAACTGGGAGTTAGAAGGTATGTAGCAAATGAAAAAAAGCATAAGTTCTCAAGAGAAAATCCCTACGGAAAAGGGAAGGTTGGAAGCAGAATGGATTTGCATGATGATGAGGCGCAGGAATTGCTGAATAAAGCGGTCAAAATCAAAGGAAGATTGTATGCGAAGAAAAATGGCAAATATTATGCTTTTCAAAACGAGAGGGATGTAGATTACCACGGGTACAGAGCGGATGATTTGGGAGAGGACATTAAGCGCGAATTAGACAGAAGGTTTGTGCGCGAATAATGAAAACGGAGGTATAGATACATAAATGAATATGAGGACCATCTGGCATGAGAAACGGTGAACTTACAAGACGAATGAGGGAGAATCCGAGGCTGCAGATGCTTCCGGTGATTGTCGCGCTGGCGTGGCCGACGATGCTGGAGCAGCTGATGCAGACGGCGGTGCAGTACATAGACACGGCGATGGTGGGGACGCTCGGGACGCAGGCCACGGCGGCGGTCGGGGCGACGAGCACGGTGAACTGGCTGATCGGCAGCACGGTCTCGGCGATCGGGGTCGGGTTCCTGGCGTATATCTCGCAGGCGATCGGTGCGGGGGAGCGTGCGCGCGCGAAACGCGCGGCGGGACAAGCTGCGATGGTGACGGGGCTGGTCGGCGTTTTCTTTACGGTTCTGACGATGGGACTGAGCGGGCGTGTGCCGGTCTGGATGCAGGTGGATGAGAGCATCCGCGGGATGGCGTCGCGGTATTTTCTGATCCTGTACACGCCGATGCTGTTCCGGTGCGCGAGCATTATCTTTGGCACGGTGCTGCGCGCGGCGGGGGACACGAAGACGCCGATGCGGGTCGGGGTCTCGGTCAATCTGATCAATATCGTACTGAATTTTTTCCTGATCTACGAGACGCGGAGCGTGGCGCTCGGAGGTCTCTCGCTGACGATTCCGGGCGCAGGCTGGGGGATCGAGGGAGCGGCCGCGGCGAGCGCGGTGTCGTATCTGTACGGCGGCGTGGCGATCACAGGCAGGCTCTGGCGCCATGCGGAGGTGTCGCCGCGCGGACAGCAGTTCCGGCCGGACTGGAGCGTGCTGCGGCCGTGTCTGCGCGTCGCGTTTCCGAACATGCTGCAGCGCTTTGGGACGTCCTTGGGCTATGTGGTCTTTGCCTCCATGATCAATTCGCTCGGGGAGGTGTCGACGGCGGCGCACACGATCGCGAATACGGTGGAGTCGGCGTTCTACATCCCCGGCTACGGCATGCAGACCGCGGCGGCCACGCTGGCGGGGAATGCCTGGGGCGCGCGCGATGAGCGGAAGCTGCGGCAGCTGGCGCGGACGATCCTGCCGCTCGAGGTGGGACTGATGATCTGCTCCGGCGGCCTGCTGTTTGTGTTTGCGCCGCAGCTGATGCAGATTTTCTCCGGCGATCCCGAGGTAATTCACCTGGGGACGACGGTGCTTCGGATGGTGGCGGTCTCGGAGCCGTTCTACGGCGTGCCGATCGTGATCGAGGGGCTCATGCAGGGCGTCGGCAGGACCGTGGCGCCGTTCGTCTACAACATCCTCGGCATGTGGTGCGCGCGCATTGCCGGCACGTTTGTCTGCATCCGCCTGGCGGGGGGTGGCCTCGTCTCGGCGTGGGGCTGCATGATCGCCCACAATATGCTGCTGTTCGTGCTCTTCGCGATCCACTACGCGAGCGGCAGATGGAGGCCGGCGGAGGATCACTGAGTTAATGGATTGTTACTTGAAATGCATATGTGTCCGTGCTATATTAAAAATAGTAAATTCAGGAGAGGCACAAAACGGAGGACATGATGAAAAGAAACATAAGCAAAATAATGTTCATTTTGGCGATCGCAGTTGCCGTCTTAATGAGTCCGACAGCGGTTCTGGCTCATGGGCACGGTCATGGGGGCGGAGGCCATCACAATAATGCCCAGGGATATCGTCCCTGCAGTAAAAACGGTTGCAATGAGATCGGACAGCATGTTCATGGTAAAAAGTGTTATGAAGGACATGCCGGTTTTCGCGTGACTTATAGACAGTGTACTGTATCAAAGTGCAAAAAAAACGGAACGCACAGCCACAATGGAGTGTATTATTGCGGACATTCCAATGGGAAAAAGGTATACAGCCAATGTGCTGTGTCCGGATGCAAGAAGACCCAAAAGCATAAGCACAGCGGAAAATATTATTATGGGCATTCCAGCAGTTGCAAGACGTACAGCCAATGTACGGTGTCCGGATGTACGAAAACCCAAAAACATAAGCACAGCGGAAAGTATTATTATGGCCATTCCAATGGCAGGAACGTATACAGGCAGTGCACCGTTCCGGGATGCAAAAAGGCGAAAATGCATACGCACCGTGGAACATGCTACTACGGACATTCGACCATAAAGGCATACTGACTCAATTCTTTGTGCCTGTAAGAAATTGTTTTTTCATATAATATACGTAACAGTACAGCCGGGACGGCAGAGGAAACCGATCCGTTTCCGGCGAACATCAGAGCTGCAAGCGATCGCACTTCAAGTCATCAGTATTTAAGCAGAGCTGCCCGTCCCGCCAAGGATTCAGGGCAGCTTTACTTGCTTTTCAGATTCAGAATATCCGCCTAAATTGTGAAAAAACAGGTTTCTTTTTTTGATAAAACAAGATAAAATAATCCTATATGGAAAGCAAAAGAGAAGCCAAAGGAGAAGCCCATGATAGAATCCATTAAACTGACGCGTTTTAAACAATTCCGCGAGACGGAGATTGCGCTTGCGCCGTTCTGCATCCTGACGGGTGAGAATAATTCGGGAAAGACGACGGTGCTGCAGGCGATCTGGCTGGCGCTGCACAGCCTGTATCAGGGGAAGCTGGTCACGGTTGACCGGCGCACCCTCCAGGCGCGCATCAGCGGCACCGGCTACTATATGTTCGACGTCCCCTTTGTGCCGCAGGACGATCTGAACAGTCTGTTTTACAATAAGATTGCGCGGGGCAGCGCGACGTACGACGAGAACAGCGGAGCGCTGGTCGAGCTGGTCGACGGGCAGGGGAATCATCTGCGGCTGCATATGCGGGAGCTCTTTAAAAATCTGAACGTGAAGCTTCTGACGCCGGCCGCCGAGCTGCACTGTCCGACGCTGCAGAACTATGCGCCGCTCTACATCTCGGGCTATGCGGGGATCCGGTTCCGCGAGGAGCGGATGTACCCGGCGATCCTGGAGGCGCATGCTGCCTCCGGGGAAATCACCTCGAGTGTGCGCAACCTTGTGCTCGACCTGAAACTGCGCGCGCCGGAGAAATTCGAGTACCTGTGCCGGATCATGCGCGAGGAGTTTGGCTTCGTGATCGGCGAGGTGCATTTCCATGAAAACAGCGAGCGCTACGTTTTCACGGAGTACGAGCAGACGCTGCAGCAGGAGACGGTCGGCCTCGAGTTCGGCAGCTGCGGCAGCGGGACACTCCAGGTGCTGCAGATCCTCTCGGGGATTCTGCGGTACTGCCCGGAGCGGACGAGGGTGGTTCTGATCGACGAGCCGGAGGCGCATCTGGACGGAGCGCTGCAGGTCCGCTTCCTGCGCGTGCTTCAGGAGCTCCGCGACAGGCTCGAGATCCAGATGATCCTTGCGACGCACTCGGAGCGGATCGTGCAGTCGGCCGATCCGGGGGAGGTGGTGCCTGTGATCGCGCAGGCGAAGCAGAACCATGCGCTGCAGCAGGCGGATGAGCAGGAGGACCGGAAACGCGGGCCGCGCTACGAGCAGCTCTCCTTTACGGACTTATAGTTTGCGTTTTACGGGATAGAGCCCTCATTGTTCATTACACGCATAACGACTGGGATTTTTGACATTTTACCGGGGAACAGGGACGAGGCGGCGGGAGTGTGCCGTCATAGAGCCGGAATCTGCAGCAATTTCCGGACAAAGTGGTTCTTGTTTTTCGGGTGCGGCGGCGGATATAATGAGGAAAAGGTTAGTTAGCAAAGCAGACAGGAGGACAATCATGTCAGTTGAGGATTATAGAAAGGCCTACAAATCTGCCAAAAGAGATTATCAGAACCGGCTGCTCAGGGGGCAGCGCCCGACGCTCGAGGTGTTGGATGATATTCTGCCCTCCAATGAAGCGCTGTCGGTGGAGTCGCTCGGGCTGGTACAGATCCCGCTCTCACAGCTCGTCGGGACCCGCTATGAAGGCAGAAGCAATGCGTTTGCGGGAAATTTTATGCCGCTTCTAGATGAGCGGTCAGAGTTTGGGCGGAAATGGGCGACCTTGAGCACCGCGCACGAGACGGAGGGGATTCACGACCCGATCAAGGCGTGGGAATATATGAATAAATTTTATGTCGAGGAGGGCAACAAGCGGGTCAGCGTGATGAAATTCTTCAAGGCGGACTCGATTGCCGGCAACGTCACCCGGATTCTCCCGAAGCGCACGGAGGAAAAGGAAAACAAGATTTACTATGAGTTCCTCGATTTTTACCGCCACACGCGGATCAACTACATCTGGTTTTCGAAGGAAGGCTGCTTTGCGCAGATCCCGGAGCTGTTCGGAAAACAGCCGGATGAGATGTGGACCGACGACGACCGCATCAATTTCAGCTCGATGTATACGCGGTTCCGGGTTGCGTTTAAGGCGAACGGCGGGGAGAAGCTCTCGATCACGACCGGGGACGCGTTCCTGGCCTTTATCAAGCTGTACGATTACCACATTTTTGATGACAAGACGAGCAGCGAGCTGAAAGAGATCGTCGGAGACAGCTGGGAAGAGTTCAAGATGGTGCAGGCCGATACCGAGGTGGAGCTCAAGATGGAGCCGACCGAGGAGAAGAAGTCATTGCTCAACCGGATCCTGCCGTCCGGCACGCCGAAGCTGAAGATTGCGTTCATCTACGAGCGCACGGCGGAGTCCTCGGCGTGGACGTACTCGCATGAGCTGGGGCGGCTGCACCTGGAGCAGGCATTCTCGGATGAGGTGAGCACGCTGTACTATGACAATGTGACGGTGGAGAATATCGGCGAGACGCTGGAGCAGGCTGTTGCTCAGGACTGCAATATTATTTTCACGACGACACCTGCGTTCGCGTCGGCCAGCGTGAAGGCGGCGATCGCACACCCGCATGTAAAGATCCTGAACTGTTCGCTGAACACGTCGCACCGCTACATCCGCACGTACTATGCGCGGATGCACGAGGCGAAGTTCCTGATGGGAGCGATCGCGGGGGCCATGTCGGAGAATGACCGGCTCTTCTACCTGGCGGACTATCCGATGTTCGGCACAATCGCAAATATCAACGCGTTTGCGCTGGGCGCGAAGATGATCAATCCGCGGGCGAAGGTGTACTTGGAGTGGTCGACGAAGAAGGGTGTGGATATCAACGAGCGGATCCGCAGCGTCAATCCGTCGTGCGTGTCCGGCAAGGACATGGTGATTCCGCAGGAGGAGTCGCGCTTTTTCGGGATCTACTACATGGCGGACGGCCGTCCCAGAAATCTCGCGATGCCGCTGTGCCACTGGGGCCGGTTTTACGAGCGGCTGATCCGCACGATCATGGACGGCACCTGGAAATATGACGACAACACGGAGAAGGCTATCAATTACTGGTGGGGGATGTCCTCGGGGGTCGTGGATGTGATCTGCTCGAAGAATCTGCCGATGGGCACGAAGCGCCTGGTGGAGCTCTTGAACCGCACGATCAGCACCGGAGAGTTCAACCCGTTTGCCGGCATCCTGTACTCGCAGACCGGCATAGTCAAGGACCACCCGGACAACGTGCTCTCGCCGGAGGAGATCATGTCGATGGACTGGCTCGCGGAAAACGTAGTCGGGACGATCCCGAAGCTGGAGGAGCTGACGGACTATGCGCAGCCCGCTCTGTCCCAGCAGGGGATTAAGACAGCGAAAGGGACGGCGAAGGCATGAGAATTATGGTGATTGCGGATGAGGAATCGTCCTGGCTCTGGGATCACTTTGAGAAGGAAAAGCTGGAAGGGATTGATCTGATCATTTCCTGCGGCGACCTGCATCCGCATTACCTGTCTTTTCTTGCGACGTTCACGTCAGCGCCGGTGCTGTACGTGCACGGGAATCACGACGACAAATATGAGCGGGTGCCGCCGGAGGGCTGCATCTGCATCGAGGATCAGATTTATGTGCACGAGGGGATCCGGATTCTGGGGCTGGGCGGCTCCATGCGGTACCGCCCGGGCAGCCACCAGTACACGGAGCAGGAGATGCACCGGAGGGTCCGCAAGCTGCGGTTCAAGCTGCTGTGGAAGCGCGGGTTTGACATTCTGGTCACGCACGCGCCGGCGTATGAGCTGGGCGACGGGAGAGATCTGCCGCACCAGGGCTTCCGGGCGTTCGTGGAACTGCTGGACAAGTACCACCCGCGGTATTTTCTGCACGGCCATGTGCACCTGACCTACGGGCGGTCAGTGAAGCGCTTCGACAAGTACGGGGAAACGCAGATCATCAACGGGTATGAGCGGTTCGTGTTTGACTACGAGGATGAGATGCCAAGTAGCCTCAAGTTCGGGAAGGAGCCTGGGAAGCCGTAGGGCGCTGCGCGTGCATGGAGGCGTGCTCTTTCAGGAGCTCCTCGTACAGCTCGCAGAAGGTCCAGTCGCAGTTGCTCTCGGTCACGACAGCCTTGAGCGCGATGCGGACACCGGCAGCCTTCAGATTCCGCAGCAGCTCATCGAGCCTTGAGCCGGTGAACAGGTGGAGAACGAGCACCTCCTGGTCAGGGATGTCCGGGCGGCCCGGTACGTTTGGCTCGCCGGACGCTTCGTAGCCCGGGACGTTTGGCTCGCCGGACGCTTCGCAGCCCGGGACGTTTGGTTCGGCGGACGCTTCATAGCCTGGTACATTTGGCTCGCCGGACGCTTCGTAGCCCGGGACGCCTGCGAGATGGCCGATTTTCTGGTTAAGCTGATCCGGGGTGACATTGCGGATCCGGATGCCCATCCGCACAAGGACGTCCTTGAGCTTTGCGGTCTGCGGGGATTTGGAGGGGGTATAGTAGAGTACAAGTTCTCTCATAAAATGTCTCGCTTTCTTTTTGAAATCCGGCGGCGCTGCGCTGCAGGCGGCCGCTATGGTAGTTTTCTCTATAATTATAATAAAAACGTGCGAATTTACAACCGGTTTTTCGCGGAAACCGAGGGCTTAGGAGGGAGAAAAAATGTTAGAGTTTCGGTATGACACACAGCTTTTGATCGAGGGTGAAAACCTGGATGAGGATGAGATCGGCGCATACTTTACAGAGCATTTCAAGGGCGACTGCCTGCTGGCGGTCGGCGATGAGGAGCTGATCAAGATTCACTTCCACACCAACGAGCCGTGGAAGGTGCTGGAATACTGCGCATCGCTCGGCGAGATCTATGATATCGTGGTGGAGGACATGGAACGCCAGTCGCGCGGGCTGAAAGGATGAGTTTCCGGGAGATGAGCCGGACGTGAGGAGAGCCTCGGGGAGGGCGCAGCGGTTTGCCACACCTTCCCCGGGGCTGTTTTGCTGTGAAAGGAGAGACGGTCGATGCAGGAGAGCAGACTTTTTCGGATTGTGTATTACCTGCTTGACAAGAGGCGGGCTACAGCCTGGGAGCTGGCGGAGAAATTTGAGGTTTCCGTCAGGACGATCTACCGGGATATAGATGCCCTGAGCGGAGCCGGCATCCCGGTCTATACAGAGCCCGGCAGGAACGGCGGCATACAGTTGATGAAAGGTTTTGTCCTGGACAAAGCGGTTCTGTCGGAGCAGGAGAAGAGAGACATTCTTGACGCTGTGCAGAGCCTGCATGCCGCCCAAAACATGGATGGCAGCGACATGCTGAGCAAGCTTTCTGCCCTCTTTCGTGTCAGTTCCGGGAATTGGCTGGAGGTCGATTTTTCGAGGTGGGGCGGGCAGACGGATGACAACGAGAAGTTTGAGCTGCTGAAATCGTGCGTCGTGAGCCACAGAAGCGTGAGGATTGTGTATGCAGGCACGTCCGGGGAGATCAGCGGGCGGGTCATTTGGCCGCTGAAGCTGATCTACAAGTCAAGGGCCTGGTATGTGAAAGCGTTCTGCGCCAGACGCCAGGAGGAGCGCCTCTTTAAGCTGACCCGCATTCTGGAATGGGAAGTCGTGAGCGAGAGCGCTGTCCCGTGCCCGGCGTCCGAGTCGAAAGACGAAACTGCGGGGCGGACTTCTTTGATGCAGGAACCGCACAGTGCGGGGCAGAACCTCTTGATTCAGGAGCCGCAGCGTGTAAGTCGGAACCCTTCGGTTCAGGAATCACAGAGTATGAGTCGGAACCCTTTGATGCAGGAACCGCAGAATATGAGTCGGGACCCTTTGATGCAGGAATTGCACAGTGCAGGGATAAAGCTTCGCTTCCCAAGAGAAATGGCGTATCGGGTCTACGATGAGTTTGCCGGGGCCGAGATCGAGCGGCAGGAGAACGGGGACTTCATCGTCTCGGCGGACATGCCGGAGGACGCGTGGCTCGTTGGCTTCCTGCTCTCCTTCGGGACGAAGGTGGACGTGATCGAGCCCGTCTATTTGAGAGCGGTGCTGGCGGAGCAGGCAAAATTAATGTTTGAAAAGTATAAAACCTGACATGAGGTGTCAGCAATTTCCTGATAAGATAAGTATCATCACAAATCAATCAGGAGGAAAGAATTATGGGAAGACCGGCTACAAAGACAGATCTCATGCGGGCAGCAGAGGAGGGTTATGAGAACCTGAGCGCAGTAATTTCCTCGCTCACGGAGGAAGAATTATCCGTTCCGTTTGCGTTTGACGACAAAAAGAAGGAAGCCCACTGGAAGAGAGATAAAAATCTCAGGGATGTCCTGGTGCATCTCTATGAGTGGCATCAGCTCCTGCTCGTCTGGGTCCGGGCAAATCAGAGCGGAGAGTGCAGGCCGTTTCTCCCGGAGCCGTACAACTGGAGGACCTACGGCGAGATGAATGTGGAGTTCTGGAAAAAGCACCAGGATACCGCATTGGAGGACGCAAAGCAGATGCTGGCGGAATCACACCGGGAGGTTCTCGCCCTGGCGGAAACTTTTTCGAATGACGAGCTGTTTTCCCGAACGGCGTTTGCGTGGTGCAAGGGCAACGCGCTAGGTTCGTATTTCGTCTCAAGCACATCAAGTCATTACAACTGGGCTGTGAAAAAACTGAAAGCGCACAAAAAAATTGTGAGAATCAGGTAGCGGATCGTTCGATACCTGCAAGCGTTTGAGGAGCGGAACGCGATGCGGCGGCTCAGTCTGCATGAACGAAAATTCACAAAAATAAATTTGATACAACATAATATATTATATTGACATTATGAACCTTGCTGTGCTATGATAGTGACATCATCCAAGGATCATCTGACAGACGCCTGATTCCCTGTATGCAGTCGTCTGGTGAAGGACTCGCCGTTTGAGAGTGGGTTTCTTCGCCATGCAGAAAGGAAAAGGGAGAATTGTCTATGAGAGACGGAAGAACGAAACGGAAGCTTGCGGCATGGCTGGTATGCATACTGCTGTTCCTCTGCGCCGGGTCTGCCTACGCGGACGCGGTGATGCTGGAGGTGTCGCAGACAGCGGAGGACGGTCAGTCGGGCCAACCTGGTGCAGAAGGCGTGTCGAATGAGCTTATAGCATTGCAGGTATCAGGAGATGAGAGTAATTCGGATCAGTCAGATCGGCCGAGCCAATCGGGGGCGGAAAGCACGGCAAGTGAATCTGATGTGTCAAGCGCGGATCCAAGTTCGGAGGCAGAATTCAGTATAGAATTAAATTCAGAAATGGACTCCGACGCAGAAATAGAGCCGGGCCTGGAAACAGGAGCAGATATAGAAGTGGGAACCAATCCGGAAGCGGAGCCCGGTACAGAGGCGAAGTTTGACCGGGAGGCGGAGGCTGCCCCGGATGCAGAATCTGGCTCGGAAGCAGAGAGCGGTATGGGAGCGGAGTCCGGCACGGGAACAGAGACCGGGATAGGAGTGGAGTCCGGCTCAGGAGCAGAGCCCGGAACGGAAAAAGAATCCGGCGCGGGAGTAGAGCCTGGGATAGGAGTGGAGTCCAGCTCAGAATCAGAGTCCGATGTGGAAGTGGGCTCTGGCATGGAATCGGACTCCAACGCAGAAGCAGAATCCAACACAGAAGCAGAATCCAACACAGAAGTGGAATCTAACACAGAGGCGAACTCTGGCACGAAAGTGGACTCCAACACAGGAGCGGACTCCAACACAGAAGTGGACTCCAACACAGAAGTGGACTCCGACACAGAAGCAGAATCCAACACAGAAGCGGAGTCCGGCATGGAAGCGGAATCCGACGCGGAGGCCGAGTCCGACACAGAAGCGGAATCCGACACAGAAGCCGAGTCTGAGACAGAGCCGGAGTCGGCGGCTGTCATGACGGCGGAGGAGGGCTGGCAGGACTGTATGGTGCGACAGGCAGGAGGAGTTGCTCTCTTCAGGGCGGCGAGCCCGGTCATCCACAGAGAGGATTCCACGATTCTGTCCTACCTGGATTTCCCGTGCTACTTCAAGTATGCGACGGGCCACGGGATGGATACGGGAGGAAAAAAGGTAGCCGTATACTGCGTGTACAATACGCGCGAAGCGCCCGAGAATGAACCGTATGAGCCGAAGGACGCGGGCGCTTTTTCAAAAGAGATCACGTACTGTCTCTATAATGGCTGCCGATACCGCGGGAGTACTTCATACAATCCGGCATATTCCACAGGTGACTGGAAGAAGGATTATTACCTGACACAGATTGCGATCCATGTGATCAACTACCGTCAGGGAAGGGAGAGCTCCATAGAGAGCGACCTGAAAAAATCGAGGAACGAGAAGGTTTATAATCTTGCGTATCAGATGATTGCAGATGCCTACGCGGACACGGCGATGATAAGCAGCGCAAACAATCAGAGCATGGAGGTGACGTGTGCCGTCAGCCCGGTGTCTCAGGATGCGTGGGTGCGCCAGGCAGACGGGAGCTGGAGGACGCAGGCCGACTATACCTGCAGCTCGAACCTGCCGGAGCGCGTCAGCGCGAGCCAGATTACGCTTGCAGAAGGACTGCCGTCGGGGATTGACATCGTGCAGCAGGACGCGGGCGATGCGCTGTCTCCGTTTTGGTTCACGGCCACAGAGGAGGCCTACCGCGCCATCTCGCGGGAGCACCTGACCGTGAGTGCGGTATTTCAGGCTTCCTGTGAGGAATATGGGGGCTGGTGGTATGTTCCGGTGGACAGCAGTGTGAAGCGGCAGTATGTTACCTTTTTGTCTCAGCAGGAGACGCCGATCGAGAGCGCGGTTTCCTTTCAGGTTACAGCCACATCACCGGTCGCTTTCTTTGACGTTGCCCTGAAAAAGAAGGATCAGACAGATCAGCAGGGAATCGCAGGAGCGGTGTACGGCCTGTATACGGATGAGGCTTGCACGGCTCTGGCAGCGCAGTTTCCGGCGACAGATGCCAACGGCGATGCGCAGCTGACCGGTTTGCAGATAGCGCAGGAGGTGTATTATGTGAAGGAACTCCAGGCGCCTGCCGGGTATTGCCGGGATCAGCAGGTGTATCCGGTGCGCCCGGGAGAGACGCAGCAGGTGCGCCTGGAGCTGACCGATGTGCCGCGGAAAACGGTGGTTCGCGTTTACAAAGAAGGAGAGCTGCTCATGGGAGCGGTTGACGGGGAGCATGGAATCACGTTTGTATATGAGAAGAGAGGCCTTGCGGGGGCCGTATTTGACCTGTACGCGGCAGATACGATTGCAGATGCGCACGGGCATGCGGTGCTCTCAAAGGATGCGCTTGCAGTCGCGGATCTGGTGACCGGGGAGGATGGCTACGCTCAGAGCGGACCGCTGTGGCCTGGCAATTACTATCTGGTGGAAAAGAGTGCGCCTGACAATATGGTGACGGACGGGACGCCGGTTCCGGTGACGCTTGCGGCGGAAAATGAGCTGGAGGAGCTGACCGTGCAGCCGGTGACAGTCCGCAATCAGCGCCAGAAGCTGTCTCTGACGGTGCAGAAAACGGACGGGGAGACGGCACAAGGAGTGGCGGGCGGAAGCTTTGGCCTGTTTGCCGGGGCAGATATTTACAGCTGCACAGGGCAGAGGGTGGCCGCGGCAGATGCGCTGCTGGATACGGCTGTCTCGGATGCGCAGGGAAACGCGCGGTTTCAGACAGAGCTGCCCGGCGGCTATCCGTATTACGTCAGAGAATTGCAGGCTCCGGCGGGGTACGTGCTGGAACCCGGCTGGGAATATCGGTTTGAGATGGAGAGCCGGCCGCAGGCGGCAGAGCTCACGCTGCAGACAGAGTGTGTGAATCAGCGGTACCGAGGGACACTCGCACTGCAGAAGCTCGACGGAGAGACGAATACGGACAGCCCGCAGGGAGATGCGACGCTGGAGGGAGCTCAGTACGGACTTTATGCCAGAGAGGCGATTGTCCATCCCGACGGGCATACAGGGGTTCTGTACGAGAAGGATGAGCAGGTGGCGCTGCTCACGACCGACGCGCAGGGCAGAGCGGATGTCACGGAGCTGTATCTGGGGCGCTATTATCTGAAGGAGCTTCTCGCACCTGCCGGGTATGTGAAAGACGAGGCGGAGTATGAGATCACATTTTCGGCGGAGATGGCCGGGAGAAAGACAGACCCAGGGATGGAGACGGGAACCGGCGCAGAGGTAACGAGTGCGAATATAGACCCAGGAACGGATACAGATCTTACGGCGGATCCGACGATCATCATGCGCAAGGCAGTGGTCACGGAGCAGGTGAAGAAGCAGCCGTTCCAGCTGCTAAAGGTATCGAATGCCGGTGAGACGAACCCGAAGCCCCTGGCCGGAGCCGGGTTTTCCGCATGGCTGATCTCCGATCTTGCGCAGGACGAGGAGGGAGGCTATGTGACGGAAGGAGCGGCTCCAATGGCGCTCGGGGCATCCGGAGAGACGGAACTGTTTACCGATGAGAACGGCTATCTGTGCACGGTTCCCCTGCCGTATGGCCGCTATCTGGTCCGGGAGACGACGGTTCCCGCAGAGCACAGGCCGGTGCGCGATTTTATCGTCACGGTGTCGGAGCATCTGCCGGATCAGCCGCAGCCGTGGAGAGTCTTTCTTGACGATTTGTTCATGGCGAGGCTGAAGATCGTGAAGAAGGACCAGGAGAGCGGTGCGCCGATTCTGATACCGGGCGCAGAGTTTCGGATCTGGGACTGCAGTGCAGAGAACTACGTGGAGCAGGCCGTCTCCTACCCGGAGAGCAAGCTGCAGAGCTCCTTCTATACAAATGAGGAAGGATATCTGATTCTGCCGCAGGAACTGGAGCCGGGAGAATACCGGATTGAGGAAGTGACGGCTCCAGACGGGTATCTGAAATGTGACAGTCCGACTCCGTTCGTGGTGGCGTCGGATATGGCGTATCTGGTGGATCCAGTGACGGGAGACCCGCTTCTGGAGTGTGAAGTCTATGACGAACCGATTCGCGGCAGGATCCGGGTGGAGAAGGCCGGGGAACGGCCGGAAGACTTTGCGGAGGAGTTTCAGTATCACCCGGAGCCGCTTGCAGAGGTACGGTTTGACGTGGTGGCGGAGATGGACATCCTCAGCCCGGATGGACAGAGAGAGGCGGATGGCACGCGCAGAGTCCTGTACCCAAAAGGGACACTGGTGACGACGCTGGTGACGGGGGAGGACGGGTGTGCATCCACAGAGCCGCTTCCGCTTGGCACGTACCGGGTTCTGGAGAAAGAGGCGCCGTCGGGGTACCTTGCGGATCAGGAGGGGAGACTCGTCGTGCTCGCACAGCAGGGGCAGGACGAGCCGCTGGTGACAGAGACGGTGAAGCTGGAAAATATCCGCCAGCGTCTGCAGATCCGTGTGAAAAAAGTGGATAACGAGAGCAAAAAGCCGCTCGGCGGTGCAAAACTTGTGCTGTACGCGAAGGATGACATTCGAGCGCAGAGCGGTGAGGTGCTTGTGAAAGCGGATACAGCGCTGGATACGTGTATCACGGATGAAGCGGGCGAGGGAAGCTTTTCGAGGGATCTGCCGCATGGCCGGTATTACGTGGTCGAGGAGGAAGCCCCACGCGGATATGTGAGAGAGCACGGCTCGTTCGAGATCGATCTTCGCGCGGGAAAAGTGAGGGAACACGGCTCGTTCGAGGCTGATCTTCGTGTGGGAAAAGTGAGGGAACACGGCTCGTTCGAGAATGATCTTCGTGCGGGAAAAGTGAGGGAAAACAGCTCCTTCGAGAACGATCTTCGTGCGGCAAGGACGGAAGCGCAGGCCGCCGAAAAAGAGACAGAGGAACTGTCCCAGTGTGCGTATCAGTATGATGAGCAGGGAAACTGTACCGTGGTGCTGACAGTTGTGAACACGCAGACCGTGGTGGAGGTGTCCAAGACAGATATGGTAGACGGAGCGGAGATTCCGGGTGCGAGGCTGACGCTTCTCGGTGAGGCAGGGGAAGTCGTGGACACGTGGATCTCGGAGGAAGAGCCGCACAGGATCCGCGGTCTGGAGCCTGGAGCGTCCTATACCCTGCGGGAGGAGACGGCCCCGTTTGGTTATGTGATCGCGGAGGAGGCCTCCTTTGCGGTGGAAAATACCGGGGAGATTCAGAAGGTCACGATGCAGGATCGCCACGCGATGGGCAGGCTGAAGCTGAAAAAGAAAGAAAAAGGAAGCAAAAAGGCCCTGGCCGGGGCTGCGTTTGAGCTGCGTACAGAGAGCGGCGAGGTGCTGGAGGAGCTCGTCACAGACCGGAAGGGCGAGGCCGAGAGCAGCCTGCTGGAGATCGGAAGCTTCGCGGGCGGCAGATTGGAGAAGGAGCAATCCTACGTGCTCGTCGAGACAAAAGCGCCGAAGGGCTACAAGAAGGACGAGACAGAGTACCAGATCACTTTCCCGTATCAGGGGGCAGGGACAGCGGTGATCGAGGTCACAAAGCAGCTCGAGAACGAGAAGAAGCCGGTGCCCGCCGCAGCGCAGTCCCCGCGGACCGGAGACAGTGCGCCTGTCGGCTCCTGGCTGGCGTTGCTGCTGCTTTCAGGAGGAGTCCTTTTGCTTGGTGCGATGACGGGTCGTTATCGAGGCAGAAGAAAGTTGGGACGAAAGTATTCACATGCGAAAACAACGACGTGTGAAACCATTTGCAGACTGTCAGAGCGCCAAGACGTGCTCTGATATGTGGCGAGACAAGAAGAGCAGTTATTAAGGATAAGGTAAATTCCTCTCTGAAAAGATCCCAGATCCCCCCTGGGATCTTTTTGTCTACTGGCAGTCAAAACAGCTGCTTTGCCCTACGCGCTCGATCTTTGTCCTACCTGAACGCATCCTTGCCCTTATATCTTCGCCGCCAGGCTGCCGAAACAAACTCTGCCCCGCTCACCCGGTCGCATTTACAAAGATTTAAGGAAAAAAATGAGGAAAATCCCGCCGATCTATGGTAAAATAACCGACAGGCAAAGACAAAAGAACAGAGGCGGCACTGCTTTGCGTCCGCCTGCGGGAGGAATGATTTTGGAAACAGGAATGAATGGCTCCGATGTGTATCGCTACATCGAGCTGCTAGAGACCGGAAAAAAATTTATGCAGATGATGAATAAATACCGCTGCGCGATCATGGAGGTCGAGACGAAGCTGAACGTGCTGAATGCGGAATTTTCCCTGCAGTACGACCGCAACCCGTTTGAGTCCATCGAGACGCGGCTGAAGAGCCCGGTGAGTATCCTCGAGAAGCTTACGCGCAAGGGCTTTGAGATCCATGAGGAGGGTCTGGAAAAATTGATTGAGGAGAATCTGTATGACGTGGCCGGGCTCCGCGTGGTCTGCGCGTTTCAGGAGGACATCTACGCGCTGTCGGATCTGCTGATCGGCCAGGATGATATCCGGCTGATCCGCACGAAGGATTACATCAAACATCCGAAGCCGAACGGCTACCGCAGCCTGCATCAGATTCTGGAGATTCCGGTGTTTTTAAAGGAAGGGAAGACCTTTGTAAAGGTCGAGGTGCAGTTTCGGACGATCGCGATGGATTTCTGGGCGAGCGTCGATCACCGGCTGCGCTACAAGAAGGATGTGACAAACGAACAGCTCATCACGGACCGGCTGCGCGTGTGCGCTGACGTGATTGAAAAGCTGGATGAGGAGATGCAGAGCATTCGCAACATGATTGAAGCATAAAACGCTTTTCATCCATCGTGGATTATGGTACAATGACGGCAGGTATGTTACAGTTCAGCCGGTACGCCATGCAAGCCGCAGACCCGCTTGCTACGCAAGCTATCCGCCGCTATGCGGCTCCTGTCTGTGGCTGAATGGGCGTTCCGCCCATTCCAAAATGGTAATACAGCCCTTAGCAAGCAAGCTTGCACGGTCTGTCTTCCCATTTTTTATGCATGGCTGAACTGTAACGCAGATATTGTATCTGCACACGGGAGAGATCTGCAGGAAGGCAGGGCAGCATCGGGAGAGGGCGCTGCGGGTCACAGGAGCAGGGACGGGTGTGAAAGGCTGGAGTAGGTATGGATAAAGAGAAAACAAAAAACAAGCTTCAGATGAAATACAGCGGGAAGCTGATGCGTCACTGGTACTGGAGTATTCTGCTGACGCTGTTTCTTCTTGGGCTGACGGCGGCGGTTCTCTACGTTGATACGCTCGCCGGAGTCATCGTTGGCGGGTTCACGATTGTGCTGTATCTGACTGTACTGGTGATGGATCTCTATTTCCGGCCGAAGGTGCTGATGGAGCTGCTCGACTTTGCGAAAAAGTACGGCGGCATCGAGCAGAATATGCTGCAGGATTTCCCGGTTCCGTACGCGGTGGTGCAGCCGGACGGACGGCTTCTGCGGATGAACAACCGGATGCGGGAGCTGACCGGCAAGGGAGATACGTATCACGGCAATATTTTGACGCTGTTTCCGGAGATCAGCGCGGCGCATTTTCCGCTGGGCGACGAGGAGCGGGAGCTGGAGATCGACCATGAGGACCGGAAGTACCGGGTCAGCCTGAAGCGTGTGTCGATCGGAGAGATTGTGGATGACAGCGAGATCGTTGAGCGTCTTTCCGGGGAGTGCTTTGTCGTGGCAGTCTGCCTGTTTGACATCACGGAGCTGTCGCTTTACCAGCAGGAGGCGTATGAGCAGAATCCGGTCGTGGGCCTTTTATATATGGACAACTATGATGAGGCGATGGAGAGTGTCGAGGAAGTGCGCCGCTCCATGCTCGAGGCGCTGGTGGACCGCCGGATTACGAAGTACGTGGCGTCAGTGGACGGCCTGATCAAGAAGCTGGAGAAGGATAAGTACCTGCTCGTGCTGAACCGGAAGGGGCTGGATGCGATGCAGGAGGACCGGTTTGCCGTGCTCGAGGACGTCAAGACGGTCAATATCGGCAATTCCATCGCGGTGACGGTCAGCATCGGCGTCGGGATGAGCTGCGGCAGCTACGCGCAGAACTACGAGGCGGCCAGAGTGGCGATCGAGATGGCGCTCGCGAGAGGCGGGGACCAGGCGGTCGTCAAGGATTACGACAAGATGGCGTTTTTCGGCGGAAAGACGCAGCATTCGGAGAAGAATACGCGAGTGCGCGCGCGCGTGAAGTCGCAGGCGCTGCGTGAGATGATCGCATCGCGGGAGCGCGTGATTGTGATGGGGCACAAGATGACGGATATTGATTCCTTGGGCGCGTGCGTCGGCGTCTGCCGCGCGGCGATGCAGGTGGACAAGCCGGTGCACATTGTGCTCGGGGAGATCAACAGCAGTATCCGGTCGTGGGTCAATATGCTCAAGGCGACCGATGAGACGTACGCGCGGATTTTCATCACGCACGAGCAGGCGGTCGAGATGACAAATCAGGACACCGTGGTGGTGGTGGTGGATACGAACCGGCCGAGCATGGCGGAGTGCGAGGAGATCCTGTATCTGACGAAGACGATCGTCGTGTTTGACCACCACAGGCAGAGCACGGAGAAGATTGAGAATGCGGCGCTCTCCTATATCGAGCCGTCGGCGTCCTCCGCGTGTGAGATGATCTCGGAGATCCTGCAGTATTACGATGACGGGACGAAGCTGAAGCCGTATGAGGCGGACTGCATGTACGCGGGCATCATCATCGACACGAACAATTTCGTGGCGAAGACCGGTATGCGCACGTTTGAGGCGGCGGCGTTTTTGCGGCGGTACGGCGCGGATGTGACGCGGGTGCGCAAGGCGTTCCGTAGCGATATGGACACATACAAGGCGCGGGCCGAGGCGGTGCGCCATGCGGAGGCGTTTATGGGCTGCTACGCGATCAGCAACTGCCCGAGTCAGGGGCTGGAGAGCCCTACAGTGATCGGCGCGCAGGCCGCAAACGAGCTGCTGAACATTATCGGTGTCAAGGCCTCGTTTGTCCTGACGGAGTATGAGAACAAGATTTATATCAGTGCACGAGCGATCGACGAGGTGAACGTCCAGATCATCATGGAGCGACTCGGCGGCGGCGGGCATATGAATATCGCAGGCGCGCAGCTTGCGGACACGGATCTCGAGGGCGCGCGGGTGAAGCTGAAGGAAGTATTGACGCAGATGACAAAGGAAGGAGCAATTTAGTCATGAAGGTTATTTTGTTACAGGATGTAAAAGCACTCGGAAAAAAGGGTGAGATCGTGGAGGTCAGCGACGGCTACGCGAGAAATATGCTGCTGAAAAAGGGAATCGGCAAGGAAGCGAACGGCCAGAACATCAATGACCTGAAGCTTCAGAAGGCAAATGAGGAGAAGGTGGCGCGGGAGACGCTTGCGGCTGCGCAGAAGCTTGCCGAGGAGCTGAAGGACAAGGAGGTACAGGTATCGGTCAAGGCCGGCGAGGGCGGCCGCGTCTTTGGTTCCGTGTCCACGAAGGAGATCGCGGAGGCGGTGAAGAAGCAGCTCGGCTACGATATCGACAAAAAGAAGATTTTGCTGGATGCGCCGGTGAAATCGCTTGGCTACACAGAGATCGGGATCCGGCTGCACACAAAGGTGACGGCGAAGATGCGCGTGCATGTGGTAGAGGCATAAACAATAGTAGGTGTTTAAGTGAATGCATCAGGCCGGATCGCCGGTTTGGTGCATTTGTGTTGAAACAGGCAGTCGGGAATGGGGGAGAATGCTGTGGCAGATGAATTATTGAAGCGGGTCATGCCGCACAGCGTGGAGGCGGAGCAGTCCGTCATCGGCGCAATGATCATGGACAGGGATGCGATCACAGTCGCCTCGGAGACCCTGACGGTCGAAGATTTTTATCAGAAGCAGTACGGCGTCCTGTTTGAGGCGATGGTCGAGCTCTATGCGGAGAACAGCCCGGTCGATCTGATCACGCTGCAGAACCGCTTGAAAGAAAAAGATGTCCCGCCGGAGGTCAGCAGCCTGGAGTTTGTGCGCGACATGATCACTGCGGTGCCGACGTCGGCGAACGTCCGCTACTATGCGGAGATTGTCGCGCAGAAGGCGGCGCTGCGCAGGCTGATCAAGGTCAATGAGGAGATCGCGGCCGCGTGTTACGCGGGCAAGGACAGCGTGGACGACATCATGGAGGACACGGAAAAGAAGATTTTCCAGGTGCTCCAGCGCAGGACGAACGATGAATTTGTCCCGATCAAGGAGGTCGTGCTGAACGCGCTCGACAAGATCGAGGCCGCGAGCCGCATGAAGGGAAGCGTGACCGGGATGGCGACGGGCTTCATTGATCTGGACTACAAGACGTCCGGGTTCCAGCCGTCCGACCTGATCCTGATCGCGGCGCGTCCTTCTATGGGAAAGACGGCGTTTGCGCTGAATATCGCAGAGTACATGGCATTTCGGAACAACGAGACGGTCGCGATGTTCAGCCTCGAGATGTCGAAGGAGCAGCTGGTGAACCGTCTGTTTGCGCTCGAATCGCGCGTCGACTCGCAGCTTCTTCGGACCGGAAATCTGAGCGACAATGACTGGTCGAGCCTGATCGAGGCTGCCGGCGTGATCGGGCGGTCGAATCTGATCATTGACGATACGCCCGGCATCTCCGTCTCCGAGCTGCGCAGCAAGTGCAGAAAATACAAGCTGGAGCATAACCTGGGCATCATTATGATTGACTATCTGCAGCTGATGCAGGGAAGCAAGCGGGCGGAGTCGAGGCAGCAGGAGATCTCGGACATCTCGCGTTCCTTAAAGGAGATTGCCCGTGAGCTGCAGGTTCCGGTGGTCGCGCTCTCGCAGCTGTCGCGTGCCGTGGAGCAGCGGCCGGACCATCGGCCGATGCTCTCGGATCTGCGTGAGTCGGGGGCGATCGAGCAGGACGCGGACGTGGTGATGTTTCTGTACCGCGACGACTATTACAACCACGACACGGACAAGAAGGATGTCGCCGAGGTCATCATCGCCAAACAGAGAAACGGCCCGATCGGCACGGTGGAGCTCGCATGGCTGCCGCGGTTTACGAAGTTTGCGAATATGAAAAAATAGATTCGGTTCTAAAAAAGCGAAACGTTGCATATACATGAAGCAGAGCACAAATGCGCCCAAAGAGGAAAAGGGGAGAAGCTTCATGGAAGAAAAAGAATATTCTGTGTCAGAAGCGGTGCGGCTCGTCGGTGTGGAGTCGCACGTTTTGCGTTACTGGGAGGAAGAACTGCAGGTAGAGATACGAAGGACAAGCCAGGGACACCGCATATACTCGGAGAGCGATATCCGCCTGTTCTGCCGCGTGCGGGAACTCAAGGAGCAGGGAATCCAGCTGCGCGCGATCCGCGTGCTGCTGGCCGGGACGAGGCCGAAGGAGCCGGATGGGCCGTCGGATGCGCAGACGGCGGACGCGGATCTGCTGCAGAGCATCCGAAGGATCGAGGCGGAATCAGGCCGGAGAGGCGAGGCAGAGGCAAGACGCAGGAATGAGATGGAGGCAGTTGACCTGGGAGAACAGGAGGAAATAAAAGCGAACGCTGGCGCAGCCGCCCGCCAGGCATCCGAGGACGAGGCGGAGCACTGCGAAACCGCCGGGACTGTCTTTGAGGAGGACGAAACGCCCAACGGCTATGAGCTGGTCGTGGACGAGAAGCAGGACAATCTGCGTCAGTTTGAGCTGATTTTGAAGCGGCTGATTGCCGAGGTGATGGAGGAGCAGAACAAAAAGCTGGAGCGTGCGCTGGAGGATGCGGTGAGAGCGGAGGTGGCTGATCTGTATCAGGCATATCAGGACACCCTTCGCGAAGCTGCGGCCAGCCGGGAGGCGGAAGGGGAGCGGGGATTGCGCGGTCTGCTCCGCGCGCTGCTTCACCGGCGGTGACGGGGAGAAAACGTTCGTCGGTCGTTTTGCTGATGATGACAGGGCATGAGATTTCTGCTGATCATTTTACCGGCGGTGACAGGGAGGAAACTTTCGTTGGTTGTTTTAATTGATGATGACAGGGTATGAGATTTCTGCTGATCATTTTACCGGCGATGACAGGGAGGAAACTTCCGCCGGCCGTTTTAATTGATGATGACAGGGTATGAGACTTCCGCTGATCATTTTACCGGCGATGACAGGGAGGAAGCTTCCACCGGTCGTTTTAACTGATGATGACAGGGTATGAGATTTCTGCTGATCATTTTACCGGCGATGACAGGATATAAGACTTCCGCTAGTCATTTCATCGGTGGTGTGTTACATAGAAGGAACAAATAATACATGCACGGAAACAACCGGCATTTTTACAAAAAAGAAGGACACCCCTTGGCCTGCACAGCCATCAGGATGTCCTTCTTATGTAAGCAAATTACTCTGCGGAGATTGCGCCGGTCGGGCAAGCTGCTTCGCAGGTGCCGCACTCAAGACATGCGTCCGGATCAATAACGTACTTGCCATCGCCCTCAGAGATTGCGTCTGCCGGGCACTCGCCTGCACATGTTCCGCAAGCTACGCACTCATCAGAAATTACATATGCCATGATCGTATTCCTCCTTATATTTTACGTATTTAGATTTCATTTGAAATCTTTCACCTATTTTAATACAAAAAGCGCAAATACACAAGAGCGAAATCTACATTTAACATGTATTTCTGTGGAAACACTGGAAGGCCTTGCATCCGTCTCGAAAACATATTATGATGAGAGGGCTTCTACAATTTTTATGACATTCCGATATCGGAAGAAAGGATAGGATTATGGCATCAGTAACGATTACGAAGGACATGACGATCGGGGAGGTGCTCGACATCAATCAGGGCCTGGCACCGGTGCTCACTTCCGGCGGCATGCACTGCATCGGCTGCCCGTCGTCCCAGATGGAGACGCTTGAGGAGGCCGCCGCAGTTCACGGGATAGAGACCGAGCTGCTGCTCGCAAGGCTGAACGCATTTCTGGAAGCGCTCGAGAGCTGACAGCTAACATGCAGGCCAGAGTGCTCCAACAGACAGCGCTGCCTGCCCCAAGTGCGCCGGCCCTTCTCAGATCGTCTGCAGAAACTCTCTTATGTAATGCAGGGCAGCTCCGATCGCGGCCGCCTGCTTCGGGCATTTGCCGGGCAGGATGCGCGGCGGGCGGGCAGGGAACACGCAGCGCTGCGCGACCAGCCGCGTCAGCTCTTCGTAGTCTTCCTCCTGCAAGTAGGTGTGCAGCAGTCCGCTGATGATGAAATCAGAGTCCAGCACATGACGGATATTGCTGATCGCGAGCGAGAGGTCGCTGAGGTAGTCCCGCCAGATGGCCACAAAGTCCGGGTCATGGCTTCTCAATTTTTCAAAAAACAGCGCAAGCGCGTCCTTCTCGGCAGTGCGGGGAAGGCCGGCGATTCCATTTGCGCGTTCCATCAGGCTGTTGGCGGAGCAGTAGGCTTCGACACAGCCTTTTTTTCCGCAGTAGCAGCTGCGGCCGTGTGGCACCAGGCACATGTGCTCAAAGGTGCCGCTGATGAGGCTGGTTCCCTGATAGATCGTGCCGTTCAGGATCACCGCCCCGCCGAGATTCCGGTTGAGCGACAGATAGACTGCGTCAGAGATATCACTGCGGAACCAGAGCTCTGCGAATGCAGCCGCCATCGCGTCGTGAATCAGCATTGCGGGGTAATTCAGATGCTGCGCGAGATCATCGAGTCGAACCTCGCTGCAGCCGAGCAGCTTGCTGTACGTCAGATACTGGCCGTCCTCTGAGACAAGCCCGGAGGCCGCAATCCCGATCCCGAGGATGGAGTCGTCGGGATAGCCGAGGGAGGCCGCGAAGGCGTCGACAGAGCGGCTGACTGTCTGAAGGTATTCCGGAGTGTTCTGAAATTCCATCGGATGGGTCTCTTCCTTGAACATGGCGCCGTACAGGTCGATCGCGGCGATGCGGAACAGATCGTTGCGCAGCTCGAGTCCGAGCGCAATTCTCGCGTCCGCGCAGCAGGAAAACATCTGCGGCTTTCTGCCGCCGGTCGAGGCGAGAAATCCCGTCCGCTCGATCAGCCCGGCTGCCTCGAGGTCGTTCAGATTCTGGGTGACGGTCGGCAGGCTCATCTGCAGGGCCTGCACCACCTCCTGCTTGGACACCGCCCTCTTTTCATAAATATATTCATAGACCTTGCTGCGGTTGATCTGGCGCAGCTGTGTTGTGGTAATCTTCGTCGTATCCATTCCATATCTCCGATCCGGCTGACGTTTGAGAGGATCATTGCCAAAGTTAGTTTATCATTCCGGCAGGGGTGTGTCAAATAAAGAAAATTTGTTAAGGTGCAAAGTGGAATTTAATCCTGCAGAATTACAGGGATAGTCCACAACTGGAATTTAGTTTTTCATTTAAGTTGTTTATGCTATACTTTCTAGTGACTTTCCGTAATACCAATTCCACCTGATGTTATCTGGTGTTGCGGTGTTTCAAATAAAGAGCATGGATGCTTCCCTTTTCCTGAGAATCAGATCATGATACAATTTGGTTATTGCAGGGGGATGTGCCGGAAGTGGAATCCCTAACATTTTTAAAATATGGGATTAAACGAAGCAAGCACCAGAGTACAGTAAAAAGAAATATCATTAGAAGGAATGATTAGGGCGAATAGCGGAATGACGCAAAGTGGTATGGACGAATTGAACAATAGATAAAACTGTATATCAAACTCATAGAAAAACAGATGAATATATGTTATGATAAAAAAAGAAGAGAAGATGCCTGAACATATAATGAAAAACGGTTTTGGGTGGCTGGAACAGGTAGACATGTCAAAGAGGCAGAATGAGTAAATTGAGTGCTACCGCTCAAAATATCTATTATGTGTGAATACCCATAATATTGTCAGAAAGGTGGGATAGATTTATGGAAAAACTGCAGAACGAAGAATTAAGAAAAATTTTAACAGAACTTGCAGGTATGCTGCAGGAAGTATATCATGACAAGCTAAAGGCAGTAATTTTATATGGATCTGTTGCACGAGGCACTGCTACGGATGAATCCGACATAGATATCATGGTTCTTGTAGATGGAACAGATCAAGAATTGCGTTTTTTTGAGGATAGACTGAGTGATGTTTCAACAGATATTTCTATTAAGTATTTCAAGGTATTTTCGATTATAGATATCAGCTATCAGGAATATACGGCATGGATGAAGATATCTCCGTTTTATAGAAATGTATCAGAGGAAGGAGTAGTTTTGTATGCAGCTTGACATAAAAACGCTTTCCGCTTATCGATTGGATCGGGCAAAAGAAGATTTGCAGGCTGCTGTCAGCAACCATCAGGCAGGTTTTTATAAGGTGGCAATAAACAGGTCATATTATGCGATTTTTCATGGAATCAGAGCAGTGAATATTATAGATGGCTTTGATGCTTCAAAGCATAGTTCAGTCATTGCCCATTTTAATCAATTTTATGTGCATGAAGGAAAATTTGATCGTAGCACTTACAAGTTAATAGATAGTGCATATCGTATAAGAGAAAAATGCGACTACTCAGATTTTTTCATAGCTTCAAAAGAAGATTCGGAGAAACAGATTCATAATGCAACAGAATTTATTTCCAGAGTAGAGATTTTTTTGAAAGAGAAATTAGAAAATGGGGCCTTGCAGTAGACTTGGGATAAGCATGTGATATATGTTTTTATCGCTGATAATGGTGGGAAATCAGTGATAAAGAATCAGCGATAAAAAACAGCGATAAATGCTGCTAAGAGAGTTAAAGAATAAAAACACGAATTTGTAAACCGTTTGCTTTGGCAGGCGGTTTTTTCATGCTCAAAATTACTGGCCATTCCTTGACTTTGGGATGGCCTTATTTGTTAGGGCGTGGTTGGGATAGCTTTAGCGTTGTGTAAAATACCTCCAGTGATATAATAAAAGCAGGTTCGCCAACCGTTTTATTAATCAAAGGAGGTATTATATATGGTGAGTAGAAACGGGACATAGCCAATATCTTAAGTATGCTTTGTAAACGAAAAGAAGTGCATATCATAGAGGCAGAGATTTGTCCGGATCATGTTCATATGCTGGTTGAAACTCCGCCGAAAATGAGTGTATCAAATTTGTGGGATATTTGAAGGGAAAAAGTACCCTGATGATATTTGAAAGAAAAAAAGCGGTGGATATCATGAAAAAAGTGCTTGCAATTTCGAACATATGTGCTATTATATAGAAGAACAGGTGTTCTGAACATACATTCGAGAAATGGCAGGTGAATCAGTATGAGGATAGAGAAGAGCCGCACCCTGTATGAAAAGCTGAATATTCTCTCAGATGCGGCGAAGTACGACGTGGCCTGCACGTCGAGCGGTACGGACCGCAGGGGCAGCGGCCGCGGCGTCGGGAACTGCATTGCGCCCGGTATTTGCCACTCGTTTTCTGCGGATGGCCGCTGTATCTCTCTTCTGAAGATCCTGTTTTCCAATGACTGCGTGTTTGACTGCAAATATTGCATCAACCGTGTCTCGAACGATGTGGAGCGCGCCTCCTTTACCCCGGAGGAGGTGTGCCGTCTGACGATTGAGTTTTATCGCAGGAATTATATCGAGGGCCTGTTCCTGAGCTCTGGCGTGCTGCGGACCCCAGCCTACACGGCAGAGCTGCTGTATGAGACGCTGTATAAGCTGCGCACGGAGTACCACTTTGAGGGCTACATCCATGTGAAGCTGATCCCCGGTGCGCCCGGAGAGCTGATCGAGAAGACCGGCTACCTTGCGGACCGGGTCAGTGTGAACCTGGAGCTGCCGACCGCCGAGAGCCTCCGCCTCCTTGCCCCTCACAAGACGCGGCAGAGGATTCTCGCGCCGATGCGCCAGGTACAGCTTGCGCGCACGGAGAACAAAAATGAACTGACGCTCTACCGCAGCGCGCCGAGATTTGTCCCGGCCGGGCAGAGCACGCAGATGATCATCGGTGCGACGCCGGAGAATGACTACCAGATCATCTCGGTTGCCGAGTCGCTCTACCGCAAGTTTGAGCTGAAGCGCGTGTTTTACTCCGCTTTTGTCCAGGTGAATGAGGACCCGCTGCTGCCCGTCCTCCCGGGCGGTCCGCCTCTGCTGCGCGAGCACCGGCTGTATCAGGCGGACTGGCTGCTCCGGTATTATGATTTCCGGGCGGACGAGCTCCTGAGCGAGCGTCATCCGAATTTCAATGTCTTCCTCGATCCGAAATGTGACTGGGCGCTCTCGCATCTGGAAACATTTCCGGTCGAGGTGTCCCGGGCGGATTACCGGACGCTGCTGCGCGTGCCGGGGATCGGTCCGCGCTCCGCCCAGCGGATCGTCCGCGCGCGCCGCATGGGAACGCTGGATTACGACACGCTCAGGAGAACGGGCGTCGTGCTCAAACGGGCCGTCTATTTTATCACCTGCAACGGCCGCCAGATGTACCCGTTGAAGCTGGACGAGGATTTCATTCTGCGGAATCTGCTCCAGGACGGAAAGCGGGGAATCCCCACAGAGACGGCGACATACCGGCAGATGTCGCTGTTCGATGACGTGCGGTTTGCGGATACGTGTGGGTTGACGGGCTGATGGTGCGGTTTGTAGACATTTGGGAGAGGTGCCTGACATGATAATTTTTGAGTGCGAGGACAGCGCGGACGGTATTTTCACTGCGGTCTACGATGCGTGGGCGAGCCGTCTGGGACACCGGAATGTGCGCCTGCAGACGAGGGCCCTGCGCACAAGAGAGCTGTTTGCGGAATATTGTGAAGTGTGTCCGGATGGCGGGAAGGCAGAGAAGGTCGCGCGGACGATCCGCCGCAGGATGGGGGAAGAGTCCTATGAAATGATTTATCGCGCGGCGATGGCGCGCGATGACGAGAAGGCGGACAGCATCTACCGCGTGGTCGTGCTGGGACTCTCGCCGCAGATCAGCGAGCGGGAGGCGGCCGATGTGATCTGGCAGCTGACAGATCCCGCTGTCTGTCACGTATTTGAGCTGGCCCGCCGCGTCTGGCACGAGGCACATCGGTATATGGGGTTCGTCCGGTTTCGGGAGCTGGAGAACGGAGTGCTGTTTTCTGAGATTGACGCGGAGGCAAATGTGCTGCCGCTGCTCGGTGATCACTTTGCTGACCGCTTCCCGAATGAGAATTTTATGATCTGCGATCACGGCCATGCCGCGTGTCTGGTCCATCGGGCTGCCGGACCCTGGTGTCTTCTTTTGGACACGGAGCCGGATGGAGCGCTCCGGCATCAGATGTCAGCGAACGAGCAGGAGATGCAGCAGCTGTGGTGCGGTTTCTGCAGCAGTATCTCAATTCGTGAGCGCGAGAATGCACGATTACAGCAGCAATTCTGGCCGCTCCGATTTAGAAAATGGATGACAGAAAATCCGGATTTCCGTTAATTTGACATTTTCCGGAAAAAGCAGAATGGAAATGAATCCTTCGAATTGGAATATCGCAAAATGAATCGTTTTAGAATATGTGCATTCTGACCGGAACACGTATAATGTCCTTGAAAAACGGGCAAAATTCTTTTGTTGACGGACAGAAGTACTTGTGCGATAATGTGACGGACCAAAGTACAGGGGACAGAAAGCACAGGGCAGATGTCTTGGAGCTACCGGTGCGGATTAAAACAAGGAGGGATTTATTATGTTGGAAAAGACGATTCAGTTAAGAGCTTTTTCTGATGTCAAAGAGTTTGTGAGAGCAGCTGAGAAATGTGAATTTGATGTCGATGTGTTTTACAACAGAGTGGTGGTGGATGCGAAGTCGATTCTCGGCGTAATGAGCATGGATTTAACCCGCCCGCTGACGGTAAAGTACAGTAAGGAAGACAGCTGTACGATCGAGCAGACCCTGAACAAGTTTGCGATCGCATAAGAGTATAGACAGGAAGACAGATCCCACGCTGCAGAGACGTAGCGTGGGATTTTACGTTATAAAAGGCAGTTTGACCTTGCCTCCGGCAGTTCCAGACGGTATACTGTGTGTTGAGACTTAGAAGAGGGACGCGTATGAGAGACGAAGGCGGGATACAGAGCATGGAGTGCCAGGCAGGAGAGCAGTGGAAAGCGGAGCAGAGCCAGCTTCCGGGAGAACAGCGGGAAATGGTGCAGAATCAGCTTCCGAGAGAACAGCAGGAAGCAGAGCAAAGTCAGATTCCGAAGGAAGCGGAGCAGAGCCGGATTGTGGAAGAGCAGCGGAAAACGGAGAAGAGTCAGCTCCTGGGGGAACAGCAGAAAACGGAGCAGAGTCGTATTTCGGAGGAAGAGCAGGCGAGATCGGAACAGGATCAGAGTTCTGGAGAGGGACAGGCAGGAGAGCGACAGGTTCCGGATATCCGGATATCGGTGCGCGCGCTTGTGGAGTTTCTGCTGCGCTCGGGAGACATCGATAACCGGACCGGCGCGGGGCTTCCGGACAAGGAGGCGATGCAGGAGGGCAGCCGGATCCATCGGAAGATACAGGGGCGGATGGGGAGCAATTACCGCGCCGAGGTGCCGCTGTCCATTACGCTGCCCGGAGACGGCTACACGCTGACGGTAGAGGGCCGGGCTGACGGTATCTTCTATGAACAGGAGAACCCGCCGATCTCCCCGGGAGAACAGCGGAAACAGGAGAACCTGCAGATCCTCCCGGAAGAGCAGCGGAAACAGGAGAATCTGCAGATCCTCCCGGAAGAACAGCGGAGGCCAGAGACAGCTGCGCAGAGGGAGACGCAGAAAACAGAGGTACAGATCGAAAAAGTGCCGGCAGGTGAATTGACCGTGCAGATGGAAGCAGCTGAGGCCAAGCTGCAGTCAGGTGCGAAAAGAGCCAGGGCTAAGATACAGTCGGACACGAAAAATGCCGGGGCGAATGCAGCGGCGCAGGAAGAACTGTGTTACTGTATTGACGAGATCAAGGGAATGTACCGCGATCTTGATTCGCTGGAGGAGCCGTACGCGGTGCATCTGGCGCAGGCAAAGTGCTACGCATACATTTATGCGAGGCAGCAGGAGCTGGAGCGCATCGGGGTGCAGATGACGTACTGCAATCTCGAGACAGAGGACATCCGGCGCTTTCGGGTGTGGTATCTGATGGACGAGCTGGAGGAGTGGTTTGGGGCGCTGACGGATGCGTACCGGAAGTGGGCGGAGTATCAGATCGCGTGGAAGGAGATCCGGGGAGCGTCGATCCGGGAACTGGCATTTCCGTTCCCGTGGCGCAGCGGCCAGAAGAAGCTCGCGATGGATGTCTACCGGACGATCCTCCGCAGGAAAAAACTGTTCATCCAGGCGCCGACCGGCACGGGAAAGACGCTGTCGACGGTGTATCCTGCCGTGAAGGCCGTCGGGGAGGGACTTGCGGACCGGATTTTCTATGCGACGGCGAAGACCATCACGCGGACCGTCGCGGAGGAAGCCTTTGCGCTTCTGCGGGACGGCGGGATGCGGCTCAAGACGCTGACGATCACGGCCAAGGAAAAAATATGCCCGCTGGAGGAGACGGAGTGCAATCCGGAGGCATGTCCGTATGCGAAGGGCCATTATGACCGTGTGAACGATGCTGTCTATGAGCTGATCACGACCGGCGAGGTGTTTGACCGGGAGACGATTTTGCGCCAGGCCCAGAAGTGGACGGTGTGTCCGTTTGAGATGAGTCTGGACGTCTCGCTCTGGAGCGACGCGATCATCTGTGATTACAACTACATTTTCGATCCGCGGGCGAGGCTGAAGCGCTTTTTCGCGGAGGGCATGAAGGGCAGCTACCTGTTTTTGATTGACGAGGCGCACAACCTTGTCGACCGGGGGCGGGAGATGTTCTCGGCTGCACTGTATAAGGAAGATTTTCTCGCAGTGAAGCGGGAGGTCAAGCCCTACAGCCGGAAGCTGGCGCGTGCGTTGGATCGCTGCAATTCCTGGCTGCTCGAGCTCAAGAGGGGCTGCGAGGGGGTGCAGGTGCACGCGGAAATCGGCCTGCTGCCGATCTACCTGATGAATCTCTGCGGGGAGATCGAAGCGTTTCAGGAGGAGCCGCACGGCGCGCTGCCGGACGACAAGCTGCTCGACCTGTATTTTGCCTGCCGCACCTTTCTCGATGTGAGTGACCGGCTGGACGAGAACTATGTGATTTACTCGGAGCTCTGCGAGGACGGGCGTTTTCTGCTGAAGCTCTACTGCGTCGACATCTCCGCGAACCTGCAGGAGTGTCTCGACCGGGGAAGGAGCACAGTGTTCTTTTCCGCGACGCTGCTGCCGATCCGGTATTACAAAAGTCTGCTGAGCACGCAGACGGACAATTATGCGATCTATGCGGAGACGACGTTCCGCCCGGAAAAGCGGCTTGTGCTGCTGGGGACGGACACGAGCAGCCGCTACACGAGCCGCGGGGCGGCACAATACCGGAAGATGGCGGAGTATGTGCTCCGCGCGATCCGCGCGAAGCGGGGCAACTACATGGTGTTTTTCTCCTCGTACCGGATGCTGGAGGCGGTGGCCGAGCAGTTCGAGGAGCTCTGTGCGTCGGAAAACGAGGAGATCCGCATCCTGCAGCAGCTGCCGGGGATGACGGAGCGCGCCAGAGAGGAATTTCTGGTGGAGTTTGAGGCGGCACATGAGAACGGGCTCGCGGGCTTTTGCGTGATGGGCGGCATTTTCGGCGAGGGGATCGACCTGAAGGCGGAGCGGCTGATCGGGGCGATTATCGTCGGCACAGGGCTTCCGCAGGTCTGCAGTGAGCGCGAGCTGCTCAAGCAGTTTTATGAAAAGCGCGGGGAGGACGGGTTCTTTTACGCGTACCTCTGCCCGGGAATGAACAAGGTGCTGCAGTCCGCCGGGCGTGTGATCCGCACCGACGAGGACGAGGGCGTGATCCTCCTGCTGGACGAGCGCTTTACGCGGCGCAGCTGTCGTGAGATGTTTCCGACCGAGTGGCAGTACCCGGCGACCTGCACCCTGAGGACAGTGGGGCAGAGATTGGAGCAGTTCTGGCAAGAGCGGGCTGCTTGGCATGTCGATAAAGAAAAGAATGCTGAGCACGCTAACGAAGAAGAGAATGGGGAGCACACGAGCGGAGAGTAGAGCTCTGAACATGCTAACGAAAAAGAAAATGCGGAGCAGATGAGTGGAGAGCAGATCTCGGAGCATGTGAATGAAGAAGAAAATAGCAGTTTAGCGGAGGGTGGAAAACAACAGCATATGTCGGTGAAGGAAGAAATAGCGGGCGCACCGGTGAGAAACGGGGAACTGCCGGGGGATGCTACAGATTTGGAATTGCTGGAAAAAATCTGCCGGAGATATCATCTGGGAGCGCTGACGGAGGAGCCGCGGAGGCTTGGCGGCGGTTTTTTACATAAGATGTACCGCTTGTTTACGACTAAGGGCCGGTATGCCCTCAAGCTCCTGAACCCGTTTATCATGCAGAGAAGCACCGCGATGGAGAACTACCGCACTGCGGAGGCGCTGGAGCATCTGCTGGAGGAGAAGGGGCTGCCGATTATTCCGGCGCGCGTCTTTGAAGGCCGGAAAATGCAGGAGATGGACGGGCAGTATTTCTACCTATATGAATGGTACGACGGAACAGCGCTCAGAGAAGAGGAGATCCGGGAGATCCACTGCCGCAAGGTCGGTGCGCTGCTCGCGCAGATCCATGCGCTGGACAGGCGCGGCAGGCCGTACGAGCGCGCGGCGATTCAGGTGGACTGGGACAACTATATCGAACAGTTTTCTGGCAGAAATGAGGAGCTCTGCCGGCTGCTGGGAGAGCAGCGCGGTGCCCTTTACGAGAGCCAGCGCCAGGGCAGCCTTGCCGTCAGGAGGCTTCCGCCCGTCGTGACAATCTGCCACAACGATATGGACAGCAAAAATGTGCTGTGGTCAGGCACAGATTGCCGGGTGATTGATCTGGAATGCCTTGGCTATTCGAGTCCGTTCCTCGAACTGTATGAGCTGGCGCTGTGCTGGGCGGGCTATGCGGGCGGCCGGATCGAGTTTCGCCTGTTCCGCGCGTTTTTGCGCTCCTACGCCGAGGCGGGAGGACAGCTCCCGGCCGACTGGGAGACGGTCTACTGGAGTAACTGCGGCAGGCTGGAGTGGCTGGAATACAATCTGAAGCGCGCTCTGGGGATAGACTGCCGGGCCGAGGAGATCGGGCTGGGCATTTTGGAGGCGAAGCGCACGCTGGCGCAGGTGGCCTGTTATCAGGCGGCCAGGGAGGAGATTCTGAGGCACTGCAGAGCGAGCGCCACAGGGTGACCGTATAAAAATTTCATCAAAACTTGTCAGATAGGCGCACATGTGTTAAAATTCGCGTAGATGTGGGCCTGAAATGCCTGACGGAGTCCGGTGGACGGGCGGATGGCTGGCAGACAGACCGGCCGGAATCAGCGGCGCTGCATCGATCAACAGGAACTGTTGCGAGCGTGGATGGAAACAATTTTATGTCGGGAGGACCGAAATGAGTAAAGTAAGAAGAGTGTATGTGGAAAAGAAGGAAGCATTTGCGGTGGCGGCCAAGGGGCTTGCGCATGAGATCAAGAGCTATCTCGGCGTTGACAGCGTGACAAATGTGCGCGAGCTGATCCGCTACGATGTGGAGCATATATCGGAGGAAGTGTACCGGCAATCGTGTGCCGCGGTGTTCTCAGAGCCGCCGGTGGATTTACTCTACGAGGAGACCTTCCCGATCGCGGACGATGAGCGCGCGTTCGCGGTAGAGTTCCTCCCGGGACAGTTCGACCAGAGAGCCGATTCGGCCGTGCAGTGCGTGCGGTTTCTGAAGGAGGACGAGGAGCCGATCATCCGGTCTGCGACCGTCTATGTCGTGAAGGGCGCCGTGTCCGACGAGGAGTTCGAGGCGATCAAAAACCACTGCATCAACCCGGTGGACTCCCGCGAGGCGGGCTTTGCAAAGCCGGAGACGCTGGTGACGGAATTTGAGGAGCCGCAGGATGTGGTGACGTTTGAGGGCTTTATCGAGATGGATGAGCCGGTGCTCAGAGAACTGTATGCGTCGCTGAACCTGGCGATGACGTTTAAGGATTTTCTGCACATCCGCAATTATTTTGAGCATGAGGAGCGGCGCAACCCGACGATGACGGAGATTCGCGTGCTCGACACGTACTGGTCGGACCACTGCCGCCACACGACCTTCTCGACGGAGCTGAAGGAGGTCAAATTTGACGAGGGATATTACCGGCCGCGGATTCAGGGGACGTATGAGCGGTATCTCGCCGACCACAAGGAGATTTTCAAGGGGCGCACGGACAAGTTTGTCTGCCTGATGGATCTCGCGCTGATGGCGATGCGCAAGCTGAAAAAAGAGGGCAAGCTGCAGGATCAGGAGGAGTCCGACGAGATCAATGCGTGCTCGATCGTGGTCCCGGTGGAGATCGACGGGGAGACGGAGGAGTGGCTGGTCAATTTCAAAAATGAGACGCACAATCATCCGACCGAGATCGAGCCGTTCGGCGGCGCTGCGACGTGTCTGGGCGGCGCGATCCGTGACCCGCTCTCGGGGCGCACGTACGTCTACCAGGCAATGCGCGTGACCGGAGCCGCGGACCCGACCACATCGGTCAGGAATACGCTGAAGGGCAAGCTGCCGCAGAAAAAGCTGGTGCGTGAGGCTGCGCACGGTTACAGCTCCTACGGCAACCAGATCGGCCTCGCGACCGGATACGTGAAGGAAATTTATCACCCGAACTACGTGGCGAAGCGCATGGAGATCGGGGCCGTGATGGGCGCTGCCCCGAGAAAGGCCGTGATCCGGGAAAATTCCGATCCGGGCGACATCATCATCCTGCTGGGCGGCCGGACAGGCCGTGACGGGATCGGCGGTGCGACCGGCTCGTCGAAGGTGCACACGGAAGCGTCGATCGAGGTTTGCGGGGCAGAGGTGCAGAAGGGAAATGCGCCGACGGAGCGGAAGCTGCAGAGGCTGTTCCGCCGCCCGGAGGTCAGCCATCTGATCAAGAAGTGCAATGACTTCGGAGCAGGCGGCGTGTCTGTGGCGATCGGCGAGCTCGCTGCGGGGCTGCAGATTTATCTGGACAAGGTGCCGAAGAAATACGCCGGCCTCGACGGGACGGAGCTTGCGATCTCCGAGTCGCAGGAGCGCATGGCTGTTGTCGTGGATCCGAAGGATGTTGAGACCTTTATGAACTATGCCGCCGAGGAGAACCTGGAGGCGGTTGAGGTGGCGGTCGTCACCGAGCAGCCGCGTCTTGTGCTGATCTGGAGGGACAAGGAGATTGTAAACCTCTCCCGCGCGTTTCTCGACACGAACGGTGCGCATCAGGAGACCGCGGTGGAGGTCGAGATGCCGTCCGAGCAGGAAAAGTATTTCGTGAGAGAGGAAGTGCCGGATGTCCGTGCAAAATGGCTGGAGACGCTCGCTGACCTGAACTGCTGCTCGCAGAAGGGACTCGTGGAGATGTTCGACGGCTCGATCGGCGCGGGCTCGGTGTTCATGCCGTACGGCGGAACGTACCAGCTGACGGAGACGCAGGCGATGGTCGCGAAGCTCCCGGTGGAGAAGGGAACGTGTGACACGGTGACGATGATGAGCTACGGCTTTGACCCGTACCTGTCGAGTTGGAGCCCGTACCACGGCGCGGTGTACGCGGTGCTGGAGTCGGTGGCGCGCATCGTCGCGAACGGCGGTGATTACAGCAAGATCCGCTTCACGTTCCAGGAGTATTTCCGCAGGATGACCGAGGATCCGAAGCGCTGGAGCCAGCCGTTTGCGGCGCTGCTGGGCGCTTACGAGGCACAGCTCGGGTTTGGCCTGCCGTCGATCGGAGGAAAGGACAGCATGTCCGGTTCCTTTAACGAGATTGACGTGCCGCCGACACTGGTGTCCTTTGCGGTGGACATCGCAAAGACGCAGGATATTATCTCACCGGAGCTGAAGCGTGCCGGCAGCAAGCTGGTACTGGTGTCCATTGAGAAGGATGCTTACGACCTTCCGGTCTATGCGCAGGTCATGGATCTGTACGGGAAGGTGCACGAGGATATCCAGGCGGGCCGGATCATCTCTGCGTATGCGCTGGACGGCAAGGGCCTTGCGGCGGCACTCTCGAAGATGGCGTTCGGCAACGGGCTCGGCTTTAAGATTGAGCACAGCGTGGACGAGCGCGATCTGTTTACGGCCGGCTTCGGAAATATCGTGGCGGAGGTTCCGGACGGGCAGGTGGGGAACCTCGCGTGCAGCTATACCGTGATCGGCGAGGTGACGGACGACGGCTGCTTTGCGTACCGGGATGTGTCCCTCTCAATCAACGAGGCGTTTCAGGCCTGGAAGGGGACGCTGGAGCGCGTGTTCAAGACGGATTCCGGGCTGCCCACCGTCGGAGGCGGGCTGGATCTGGACGGAAATCCGACGGACGGGCCGAGCGCGTATTTCTTTGCGGGAAAGAGCGAGGACGGCGCGCATGCGGTGACCGAGGGCGGCGTGTACCGGACGGATCAGCTTTACATCTGCAAGCACAAGGTCGCGAAGCCGCGCGTGTTCATTCCGGTGTTCCCGGGGACGAACTGTGAGTACGACAGCAAGAAGGCGTTTGAGCGCGCGGGCGCCGAGGTGGAGGTCCGTGTGTTCCGCAATCTGAGCGCGACGGACATCCGCGCGTCTGTGGAGGAGTTCACACGGGCGATCGACCAGGCGCAGATCATCATGTTCCCGGGCGGATTCTCAGCCGGAGATGAGCCGGACGGCTCCGCGAAGTTCTTTGCGACGGCGTTCCGGAACGCGAAGATGAAGGAGGCGGTCATGCGGCTGCTCAATGAGCGCGACGGCCTTGCGCTCGGCATCTGCAACGGCTTCCAGGCGCTGATCAAGCTCGGGCTCGTGCCGAACGGTGAGATCGTCGGGCAGAACGCGGAAGCTCCGACGCTGACGTTCAACACGATTGGCCGCCATATTTCGAGGATGGTCTACACGAAGGTGGTCAGCAACAAGTCTCCGTGGCTTTCGCTGGCGCAGCCGGGCGGCGTGTATGTGGTGCCGGCTTCCCACGGAGAGGGACGTTTTGTCGCAAATAAGGAGTGGCTCGCAAAGCTGTTTGCGAACGGTCAGGTGGCGACGCAGTACTGCGACCCGAGCGGAGAGATCCATGTGGACGAGGAAGAGTGGAATGTGAACGGTTCCTATTTCGCGATCGAGGGCATCACGAGCCCGGACGGCAGAGTGTTCGGCAAGATGGCACATTCGGAGCGCCGCGGGGACGGTGTCGCGGTCAATATCTATGGCGAACAGGACATGAAGATTTTTGAGTCGGGAGTAGCGTACTTTAAATAATGAAAAAAGATAAGATAAAGGCAGATAATGTCGAAGAATTAATGGAAATCGTTCGGGCCATCCAGCGCGGGGAGGAGCCTACGCAGGAGAGTATCCGGAGGAATACGGAGAGTGTGCCAGAGGCAGACTCTCCGGAGCCGTATTCCAGGGAGGATGCGGAATGGGAGGACGGGGAAGCATTTCGCTCGTCGAAGGACGGGGATGAGGAGGACGAGGAGGACTCGGGCTTTCATCCAGTCAGATGGCTGCGCGCAAAAAAGCGGGCGGCGGCAGAGACGGAGGAGACAGCGTCTGCCGGGCGGACAGAGAAAGAATCCGGCGCGGAGGAGACAGCGTCTGCCGGGCGCACAGAGAAAGAATCCGGCGCAGAGGAGACAGCGTCTGCCGGGCGGACGAAGAAGAGATCCGGCGCGGATGAGACAGCGTCTGCCGGGCGGACAGAGAAGGGACCCGACGCCAAGAAGCGCCCGTCTAAAAAGGAATCGGATGCGGAACCCGTACTTGCGGATGATGAATGGGATGAGGATGACGAGTTTACGCGGATCCTGAATGGAGACGGAGATGGCGTGTCCGCGAAGGACAAGGGCAGTGAGTTGACTGCAGGTGTCCTTGGAACGGTCTCCGGCTTGTTCGCCTCGGGGGCGAAGCGCGCTTCCGGCCTGTTCTCTTCGGGGGCGAAGCGCACTTCCGATCGCTCCGGGGCGGAGAAGAAAAATAATTCCGGGAATGCGGAGGATGCAGAGAAGCCGAAAAAGTCTGGTCCGTCGCTGACAGGAGAGACGGCAGATGTGCCGCCGGAAGGTCGGAAAGCTGGCAGGTTGTCGACGAGGTATGAGTCAGCCGCTCATTCGGCGGGGAAAACGTCAGATTCAGGGACCGGAGCAGTCGCGGAGCCGGAGCAGTCGGGATCGTCGCTGACAGGACAGACGGCGGATGTGTCGCCAGAAGGTCGGAAGGCGGACAGAGATGCGCGTCCGCAGCCCTCGCATCGTGTCGGTCTGCTGCGGCGCGATTCGATCCTGTATGATCCGGACGATGAGGATGAGGAGCCGGAGGAGTCGGAGATGGCGTTGGACCCGGAGAGCCGGGATGTGTTCGAGCGGATCGCAGGAAAGAGAGGAATACCGGCGCGTGCCCGCAAGGAATCGGAGTACGGCGCCGGGAGTGCAGAGAACGGTGCTCAGGGAGCGGAGAACAGCAGCCCGGAGACCGCGCGTAGTGCTCAGAGCGCAGAGAACGGTGCTCAAAAGACGAGAATGAATCGCCCGGAGACGGAGCGAGGTGCTCAGAGTTCAAAACACGGTGCTCAGGGAGCGGAGAACGGCAGCCCGGAGACCGGACACAGTGCTCAGAAAACGGAGGACGACAGCCCGGAGACCGGACACGGTGCTCAGGAAACAGAGGACGACAGCCCGGAGACCGGATACGGTGCTCAGGGAACGGAGTCCCTTGGCTCGAATCCGCAGGAGGGCGCTTCAAATGCACAGGACAGCACCCGGACGCAGGCGGAGGAAGGAACCTCTGCGAATCCATCCGACGAGGAGGACGAGGCCATCATCACCGTGGCGCAGCCGAAGCGGCGCAGGCGGAAGACGGCGGCGGAGAAGGAGGAGGAGCTTCGCAAGGGGCTTGTCCCGCAGCGGCGGACGCTGTCAGACTATCTGACTGCAGGAAAGGATTACGTGAGCGACGTGCTGGCGGAGCTGCGCGAGAAGGGAATCTCGAGGCGGGAGTTTGCGATGCTCGGCGCGGTGGCCGTCTTTGTGATTCTGCTGATTGTGGCGGCGGTGAATGCGGTGTCCGGCTCGATCGAGCAGAAGCGCAAGAGCGAACATGTGACGGCGGATGACGGACTGTGCGTGACGGTTGAGGCGGAGCCGGAGACCTGGAGCGCGCGCTACCCGGTACAGCTGAAATTTTCCGCATCCGGAGCGCAGATCAAGCAGATCCGGATCAACGGAGAGGTGTGTTCTCCGGATGAGGATGGGATTGTGACCGTCCAGGCGGAGGATTATCTGCTCGAGGCGGCCGTGGAGACGGATCAGGGCACAAAGACGGCCCGGATTGAGATCCCGAAGCTGGACGGAGACGCGCCGGTGGTTCACGCGGTGCGCAAGGACGGGAAGATCGAGCTGACAGCGGTGGACGGGCGCTCTCTGGTGAGCGGGATTTATTACGCGGCCTATCAGGAGAGTCCGTGGAATGAGATTCCGGTGTACCTGAAATATATGGAGCCGATCGTGTACATAGAGGGGATGACGTACCGCTTTTTCGCGGAGGACGCGGCGGGCAACCGCAGTGTGCCGGTCACGACGACGATGGAGGAGGCGACGGGCCTGACGCTCGCAAAGGAGAGTTTGTCGCTCTACCCGGGCGAGTCCGGTGAGATCAAAGTGCAGGCAGAGCCAGCCGGAGCGCTTCTGAACAACCTGAAATATGAGAGCTTGAATCCGGAGCTGCTTTCGGTGGAGGGCAGCGGCAGGGTGACGGCGATCGCCGAGGGCACCGGCACGGTGCGCGTCAGCGCAGACGGCGTCGCTCCCGTGATCTGCACCGTTATGGTGGCAGATTCCAGGACGGTGACGGTCGGCGCGGTCGGCGACTGTACGCTGGGCACGGACGAGAGCTTCAACACCATGACAAATTTCAATGCGTTTGACTCGGTGAACGGGCATTCCTATTTCTTCAGCAAGGTCAAGGACATCCTCTCCGGGGATGATGTGACGTTTGCGAACCTCGAGGGGACGTTCACGACCGCGACGACGAGGGAGCAGAAGGAGTACGCGTTTAAGGGCGATCCGTCGTACGCGGAGATTCTGCCGCTCGGCTCGATCGAGGTCGTGACGCTGGCCAATAATCACAGCAGCGACTATGGCGAGCAGAGCCTGACAGACACGAAGCATGCGCTGGAGGAGGCCGGGGTCGACTACTGCATGGGCGACACGATTGCGTTCAAGGAGGTCAACGGGATTCAGACGGCGTTCATCGGGATCTACGTTCTGGAGGACGGGATGGAGCGCGAGAGCCAGGTGCGGCAGACCATCGCGTCGGCGCAGGCGCAGGGAGCGCAGCTGATCATCGTCGCGTTCCACTGGGGGAGCGAGAAGGCCAGCGAGCCGGATGCGACGCAGATTTCTCTGGCGCACACCGCGATCGACTGCGGGGCGGACCTGGTCGTCGGCCATCACCCGCACGTGCTTCAGGGAATCGAGCGCTACAACGGAAAATACATCGCCTACAGTCTCGGAAACTTCTGCTTTGGCGGCAACAGCGCGCCGTCCGACACGGACACGATGATTTTGCAGCAGACGTTCAACGTGACGAGGAGCGGGACAGAGCCGGCAAAGCTGACGGTGGTTCCGTGCAGCATTTCCTCGGACACCGGCTACAACAACTATCAGCCGACGCCGGTGGAGGGGGACCGCGCAGCCTCGATCATCGAGCGGATCAATGACCTGAGCGCCGCATACGGCGTGACGGTCGGGTCAGACGGCACAGTGCTCGACGCAGCCGAGCCTCAGATCGCCGTACCCCAGACCGATGGGACCGGCGAGACGGATCCGGCCTGATTCGGGAGATTCAGAGGAGGAGCAACTGCAACAGTTCGTTGCGGCGGCTCCTCCTTTTTGTGCAAAAACCGGAGAAAAGGGTAAGCGGGCCGGTGCCATATGACTGACAAAGAAATATGACACTTATTGTATCATTCAGTTGAAAAATGTTTGTGGCTATGGTAAGCTTTTTCCTGCCGGGAGGAAGAGCCCATATGGGAGGGCACTCCGGGGAGGCGCTTCCGGCAGGAAGGGGAATGATATGTCACAAATTTACTACTACGCGCTCGAGGGGAGCCGCTACCTGCTTGCGGATGAGCGCAACAAGAAGCATCTGATCGACGGTCTGCTGTCCGCGCACGAGTCAAAGGACTGGCCGGTATATGCGTTCTGCGTCACGGATGAGAGCGCATATGTTATAGCAAGGACCGGCAGGGCAGGCGGCATTGAGAGGGTGATCGGAAGAGCTGCGCGGCAGTTCCTGCAGGGGTATGAGGGCTTTTCGGGGGAAGGCCGGTGTCTTCGTGTGACCGCTGTGGAAGCGGTCGACTCCGAGACAGAGCTTGCGCGGCGGTGCAGGGCTGTTCACCGCCTGCCGCTGACATTGGGGTATGTCAGCCGGATCGGAGACTACTGGTGGAGCAGCTACCGGAACTACGTGAACGGCCAGGGTTGGCGCATGGTCAACTGCCGGCCTCTGCTCGACTATTTCTCCGATGACCCGGACGAGGCGGTCCGCAAGCTGAGGCTGTATCACACGGATACGGGAGTGCGCCGCAACAGCAGGCAGCACCCCGGAAAAATTGCCCCGGATCCGACCTTCATAAGACAATAACGGTTGCGCCGCACAAATATAACGGATTACGAATCTTTTTCTTAAAAAAATCGAAACATTATGACAAACCCCTGAAAACGTGTTAGAATAGCGAGCAATAAGAGACAGGGAACACAGGAGACCGGTCTGAAACAGGAAGCGGAAGCAGGACAGGTAGAAGAGGGAGGCCGATTTATGAAAAGGAAGTTCTTGGGAGTTATGGCAGTTGTGCTCGCGGGGGCATTGATGCTGACAGCGTGCGCGACCTCAAAGGAGAAGGATACGCAGGGAGGCGCCCCGGCGGGGGCAGGGAGCGCGGGACAGACCCAGACGCCGACCCAGACAGAGGCTCCGGCGCAGAACGTCAGCGGCACGACGGTCGACGGCGGGGATGCGGCAGGCTCCGGCACGGCGGACGGCGGTGCGGGCAATGCGGTGCAGGGTGAGCCCTCCGGGTCGGACGGGCAGGGAGCGCCCGGGACGGCGGAGGATCCCTCACAGGACGCTGCGCAGAGCAGCGATATCTGGAGCGGCACGTACGTCGGAGCCGAGGAGACGGTGACGCTGGCGAAGCTGGACGAGGAGTCCGTGTCCTTCGCGTTTGCGCAGTCCGGGATTGCGGGCACGGCGAAGGTTTCCGGCAGCCAGGCGGTCTACAATGGAGACGATCACCACGTGATCGTGTTCAATGTCAACGATACGGTTCTCGATGTGTCGGTATCGAGCGAGGAAGACTTCGACGCGTCGGAATCTCCTCTGATCGGCACGTATGTGAGAGAGGGCTGAGCAAACCGGGGAGAACCTGCAGGGCGATGCAGTGTGCGTCTTGTGATTTGTGATAAAAACAAGTGAGAAAAGGGCAGCATTTTCAACAAAAATAGTGTTGCGGGCAAAAATGAAAGATGCTATGATTACAGTCGCAAAATGGAGAGGTTGGAGAGGCTGTCAGGGGAGAGCGATGGCAGTGTGTGTTCAGACAGGGGAGAGTCAGTATGAACGAGAAAAAAGAAAAGGTAGTCGGTTGGTTTAAGAAGTATCCGTACATGATAGCGCTGCTGTATCTGCTGTTTTATCTGACGGTGTTCGAGTGGCTCGAGCAGAATGTGGTTCCGAAGTATATTATCCAGTGCAAGCTGGATGAGATGATTCCGTTCTGCGAGACATTCATCATCCCGTATATTTTCTGGTTCCCGTACGTGGCCGGCGCGTTTATCTGGTTCAAGCGCCGCGGCTGGGAGGACTACAAGAAGCTGTGCCTGATGGTGTTTTCCGGGCTGACGATCTGTCTGGCGATCTACTACGTATTTCCGACCGGCCTGAACCTGCGTCTCGCGCAGAACCCGCACGAGACGGGCATCCTCTATAACATGGTGCGGTTGCTCCGCGGCATCGACACGCCGACGAATGTCTGTCCGTCGATCCATGTGATGAACACGGTCATGATCTTCCAGGCAATCTGCAGCCTGGATGAGCTGAAGCACCGGAAGCTGACAATCGCGGTTCACTTTGTGATCATGGTCCTGATCTGCGCGTCGACGGTGCTGCTCGACCAGCATTCCGTGATTGACGTGATCTGCGGTGCGATGATGAGCTTCGTGCTCCACGGCCTTGTCTACAAGGTAGAGTGGAAGGAGGCGCTGGCAGGGCGCAAGGGAAGAGCGGTCCGCAGGGTGTCGTGAGGAAGGGATAGCTTAATCAGGACGCCATGCAAGCCGCAGACCCGCTTGCTTCGCAAGCTATCCGCCGCTACGCGGCTCCTGTCTGTGGCTGAATGGGCGTTCCGCCCATTCAAAAATGGTAATACAGCCCTTAGCAAGCGAGCTTGCACGGTCTGTCTTCCCATTTTTTATGCATGGCTGAACTTGAGAAAAAAATTTTAAAAATTCACTTGACAATTTACTACAATTCATATTATAATAGCAAAGCGAGTTGAGGAACAGCTCGCAGATATGGGGTCTTAGCTCAGCTGGGAGAGCATCTGCCTTACAAGCAGAGGGTCATAGGTTCGAGCCCTATAGGCCCCAGAAAAGTCAATATGGCGGAATAGCTCAGCTGGCTAGAGCACACGGTTCATACCCGTGGTGTCGAGAGTTCAAGTCTCCCTTCCGCTACTAGGATACCCGCAATGCACATTGCGGGTGTTTTTATATTAATCGCATCGTTTGCGGCCAGGTGGATGTGGCAGCAGTGGACAGGCAGAAAAGAGAGTCGGGGGGACGAGGGCGCATGTATCAGTTTGAGAAGACAGATAAACGGTTGCTGGCAGAGCAGGTAGAAGAGGAGTTGATGAACTACATTTTGCAGGAGCCTGTCGCGGTGGGACAGAAGCTGCCGAATGAGTTCGATCTGGCGGAGAAGTTTGGCGTGGGCAGGAGTACGATCCGTGAGGCGGTCAAGGCGCTCGCGTCGAAGGGGATTGTCGAGGTGCGCCGGGGGGCCGGCACGTATGTCGTCAGCACGAGCACGGTCGAGAATGATCCGCTGGGGCTCTCGCGGCTGGATGACAAGTATCAGCTGGCGCTGGAGCTCTTTGATGTCCGGCTGATGCTCGAGCCCGAGATTGCGGCGATCGCGGCGGAGCGCGCCGACGAGAGAGAGCTCTTGGAGCTGGAACAGCTCTGCAACGAGGTGGAGCAGCTGTACCGCAGCGGGGTGGACCACATCCCGAAGGATATTGAATTTCACACCTGCATCGCAAAGTGCAGCAAGAACCGCGTGGTCGAGATGCTGGTCCCGATCATCAACTCGGCGGTCACGACGTTCGCAAACCTGACGCACCGGATGCTGATGCAGGAGACGATCGAGACGCACCGCGCGATCGTGGATGCGATCGCCGCGCACGATTCGGTCGGAGCGCGGTGCGCGATGGTGATGCATCTGACGTACAACCGCCAGCGGCTGATCAGACAGCGCCGAGAGCAGCGCGCGGGCGCGGAGAAGAAACATTGATACATCTGATGTATTCGCTGGGCTGTTGGATAGAAGGAGTTGGATTTCACATGTTGACCGCGGTTTCGGGCGGCGCCATCTGACAAATAGCGGGAGTGTCGTGGAGTAAATTTCGAAGCTTCCGTCTCTACATTGGAAATAATATACAAAAACGGGGTCACTTTTGCTTGAAATGTCCTCGTTTTTTGTGCATAAAGGAGAACCGAAAACAAAATACATCTGATGTATTGACGGAATAACCGGAAAATAGTATAGTAAAGCTACAAAGTGATATGACGTCAGACAAAAATGAGGGAAGGAGGAGCACGAAACCAGAACTCTGACGGACGGGCAACCACATGACGCTTTACATTTATGGAAAAGAGAGGAATTTACAATGACAGAAACGACATTAAACCCGACGCGGCTTGTCATCGCCGCAATCCTGGGCCTGATTATTCTGCTGGTCCTGATTATCAAATTTAAGGTGCAGGCGATGATCGCCATCCTGGTCGGCGCGATCGCGATCGGGCTGATTGCAGGCATGCCGACGGCGGATATCGTAACCGCCGTGAATGACGGCATCGGAAACACGTTGAAGGGCATTGCTCTGCTGGTGGGCCTTGGCTCGATGTTCGGAGCCATCCTCGAGGTCTCGGGCGGCGCGCAGACGCTGGCGGTCACGATGGTAAAATGGTTCGGTGACAAGAAGGCGGCTTGGGCGCTTGGCATCACCGGCATGGTAATCGCGATGCCGGTATTCTTCGACGCGGGCCTGATCATCCTGATCCCGCTTGCATTCTCGCTGGCAAAGAAGACGAAGCGCTCTTCTCTGTTTTACGCGATCCCGCTGCTCGCAGGTCTTGCGGTAGGACATGCGTTCATCCCGCCGACACCGGGCCCGATCCTGGTGGCGAACATGCTGGGCGTGGATCTCGGCTGGGTCATCCTGGTAGGTATTTTCTGCGGTATCTTTGCGATGATTGTCGCAGGCCCGATCTGGGGCAGCATCTGCGGCAAGAAGTATTACATCCCGGTGCCGGAGCATGTGGCGAACCAGGAGGACTTTGACGAGTCCAAGCTCCCGAGCTTCTGGTCGATCGTCGGCATCATCCTGATCCCGCTGGTACTGATTATCCTGAAGTCGATCTCCGGCGTGGTTCCGGCTATGGCAGGACTGCAGCCGCTGTTCAACTTCTTGGGCGAGCCGTTCGTCGCTCTGCTGATTGCGACGATCGTGGCGATGTTTGTCCTTGGCCTCAAGCACGGCTATAATATGGAAGAGCTGGAGAAGATTATGACGAAGTCGCTGGAGCCGACCGGTATGATCCTGCTCGTCACCGCGTGCGGCGGCGTGCTCCGCTATGTGCTGCAGTATTCCGGCCTGGGCGACGTGATCGGAGGAGCGGTTTCCTCCATGAACCTCCCGCTGGTGGTGCTGGCGTTCATCATCGCGGTGCTCGTGCGTGTCAGCGTGGGTTCTGCGACCGTGGCGATGACGATGGCGGCCGGTATCGTGGCAGCCCTTCCGGGCATCTCGGAGCTCTCCCCGCTGTACCTCGCATGTGTGACCGCGGCGGTGGCAGGAGGCGCGACCGTGATCTCCCACTTCAACGATTCCGGTTTCTGGCTCGTAAAGTCTCTGGTCGGCATGGATGAGAAGACGACTCTGAAGACCTGGACGATTATGGAGACGCTTGTGGGAGCTACCGGATTTGTCGTGGCACTGGTCATCTCCTTCTTCGCATAAACCAGAGCGGGCCGGATGAGAAAACGGCAGCAGACGCGGCAGCCGCCAAATATCCATGCAGGCATGGCTGCTCGGCTCGCTGCCGCGGGAAGAAAAAGGATAAGAAGCAGTAGAAGATACGAATAGAAGCAAGGAAAACAGAAGTAAGAGAAAACAGAAACAAGAGAAAACAGGATAAGAACAATAGAAGCAAGAGCAGTAAAAGTAAGAAAAATAAGAGAATAAGCAGTAAAAGTAAGAGAAATAAAAGGATAAGCAATAAAAGTTAGGGCGTAAAGGGTAACAGAACGAAGAGACAAGGGCAACAGAAGGGCCGGGGCGGCCCCGCGCAGATCGGCGGCGGGACCGTCCCGGGATGACAGAAGTTCAGAAAGGAAAAACGATATGAGTTGTTTGAAGAGTCAGGAGATGCGGACGCTGGCGCCTGAGCTTGACCCGCTGCGGATCGGGACGGGCTGGACGCCGGAGGATCTGGGGAAGCCGCAGGTGCTGGTGGAGAGCACGTACGGCGACAGCCATCCGGGCAGCGGACATCTGAATATTCTCGTGGAGGAGGTCCGCAAGGGCGTGGCCGAGGCGGGAGGTTTCGGCGCGCGGTACTACTGCACCGATATCTGTGACGGCGAGAGCCAGGGAACAGACGGGATCAATTTTTCGCTGGCGAGCCGTGAGATGATTGCAAATATGATTGAGATTCACGGGAATGCGACCGTGTCGGACGCAGGCGTGTTCCTCGCGAGCTGCGACAAGGGAATGCCGGCGAACCTGATGGGGCTGATGCGCCTGAACATCCCGTCGATCGTCGTGCCGGGCGGTACGATGAACGCGGGGCCGGAGATGCTGACGCTGGAGCAGCTGGGCATGTACAGCGCGAAGTATCAGCGCGGCGAGATCGGCGAGGACCGTCTGAACTGGGCAAAGCAGAACGCGTGTCCGAGCTGCGGCGCCTGCTCCTTTATCGGAACGGCCTCGACGATGCAGATCATGGCGGAGGCGCTGGGCCTCGCACTGCCGGGTTCTGCGCTGATGCCCGCGACGAGCCCGGACCTGCTCACATTTGCGCGGGAGGCAGGTCGGCAGGCCGTGAAGCTGGCGCACATGGAGCATATGCGTCCGAGCGATATCGTGACGATGGACAGCTTTGAGAATGCGATCCTGGTGCACGCGGCGATCTCGGGCAGCACCAACTGCCTGCTGCACATCCCGGCGATCGCGCATGAGCTCGGAATCGAGATTACGGGCGACACGTTTGACCGGCTGCACCGCGGTGCGCACTATCTGCTGGATGTCCGCCCGGCGGGGCGCTGGCCGGCGGAGTGCTTCTACTATGCGGGCGGCGTGCCGGCGATCATGGAGGAGATCAGGGAGCATCTGCACCTGGACGCGATGACCGTGACCGGAAAGACGCTGGGCGAGAACCTCGATGAGCTGAAGAAGAACGGCTTCTATGAGCGCTGTGAGAAGTGGCTGCAGGAGTTCAACAAGCGCTACAACTGCAACATCACGAAGGAGGATGTCATCCGCCCGTATGACAAGGCGATCGGCACGGACGGCAGCATCGCGATTCTGCGCGGCAATCTGGCCCCGGAGGGCGCGGTGATCAAGCACACGGCGTGCCCGAAGGAGATGTACCGCGCGGTGCTGCGGGCGAGACCGTTTGACAGCGAGGAGGAATGCCTCGACGCGGTCCTGAAGCACAAGGTCGAGAAGGGCGACGCGGTCTTCATCCGCTACGAGGGACCCAAGGGCAGCGGCATGCCGGAGATGTTCTACACGTCGGAGGCGATCAGCAGCGACAAGGAGCTGGGGCGCAGCATCGCGCTGATCACGGACGGCCGTTTTTCCGGCGCGTCGACCGGCCCGGTCATCGGGCACTGCAGCCCGGAGGCGCAGGACGGCGGCCCGATCGCACTCGTGGAGGAGGGCGATCTGATCGAGATTGATGTGTTCGAGCGGAAGCTGAATATCATCGGGATCGCCGGGGAGCGGAAGACCCCGGAGGAGATCGACAGAGTGCTCTCGGAGCGCAGGGCAAACTGGAAGCCGAAGGAGGCAAAGTATCAGAAGGGCGTACTCCGCCTGTTCAGCGAGCACGCGGCATCGCCGATGAAGGGCGCGTATCTGGAGTATTGAGCGTCCGGAGTTCGAAGGCGCGGCAGAAAAACCGGGATATCCGGGTGTGCTGGCAGGTTGGTTGCGAGCAGAAAGGGAGGAAAAACAATGAAAAACATGCAGGAAATGATTTCGGAGCTTGGCGTGGTGCCGGTAGTGGTGCTGGAGGATGTGAAGGATGCGAAGCCGCTCGCGAAGGCGCTCGTGGAGGGCGGACTTCCGTGCGCTGAGGTGACGTTCCGCACGGCTGCGGCTGAGGAGAGCATTCGCGAGATGGCGGCTGCATACCCGGAAATGCTGGTCGGCGCAGGCACTGTGCTGACGACTGAGCAGGTGGACCGCGCGGTTGCGGCGGGCGCAAAGTTCATCGTGAGCCCGGGCTTCGATCCGGAGGTCGTCGATTACTGCCTCTCGAAGGATATCCCGGTATTCCCGGGCTGTGTGACGCCTTCCGAGGTTGCCCAGGCGGTGAAGCGCGGCCTGAAGGTCGTGAAGTTCTTCCCGGCGGCACAGTTCGGCGGCGTGGCGACGATCAAGGCGCTCGCAGCTCCGTATGTGGGCCTGAAATTCATGCCGACCGGCGGCGTGAGCGCGAAGAACCTCAGAGAGTATCTCGAGTGCAAGTCGATCATCGCGTGCGGCGGCAGCTGGATGGTGAAGGGCGACCTGATCAAGGCGGGCGAGTTTGAGAAGATCAGGGAGCTGACGGCGGAGGCTGTGGCGCTGGCGAAGGAGATCCGCGGGTAATTTACCGCACGGCAAAGCCCTTGGCAGATCTCGTTGCGGAGAAAAGGAATCCTGCCTGGGACGGTAAAGACAGGGAACAGACGGCGAAACTAAGAGAGGAGAATCGGTATGAATCTGAATATGAGACCGGCAAGTGAGTGTAAGTTTGATGCGGTATCTCTGGGCGAGGTAATGCTTCGCCTCGATCCGGGCGAGGGCCGGATCCGCACGGCGAGATCGTTCCGCGCATGGGAGGGCGGCGGAGAGTACAATGTCATCCGCGGCCTGCGCAAGTGCTTTAAGATGAATACGGCGGTGATCACCGCGTTTGCGGACAATGAGATCGGCATGCTGATGGAGGACTTCATCATGCAGGGCGGCGTGGACACCTCCCTGATCAAGTGGATGAAGACGGACGGAATCGGCCGGATCTGCCGCAATGGCCTGAACTTTACGGAGAGAGGCTTCGGCATCCGCGGCGCAGTCGGCTGCTCGGACCGCGCGAACACCGCGATCTCGAAGGCGACGCCGGAGGATTTTGATTTTGACTATATCTTTGGCGAGCTCGGCGTGCGCTGGCTGCACACAGGCGGCATCTATGCGGCGCTCTCGGAGCAGTCGTGTGAGACGGTGCTCGCGGCGATCAAGACGGCGAAGAAGTACGGGACGATCGTGTCCTACGACCTGAACTACCGCCCGTCGATGTGGTCGGCGATCGGAGGCCAGGCGAAGGCGCAGGAGGTCAACAAGGAGATCGCGAAGTACGTCGATGTCATGATCGGCAACGAGGAGGACTTCACGGCGTGCCTCGGGTTTGCGATCGAGGGCAACGATGAGAACCTCAAGACGCTGAATCTGGACGGCTACAAGAAGATGATCAACGAGGCGGCGAAGACCTACCCGAACTTCAAGGCAGTGGCGACGACGCTCCGTCAGGTGAAGACGGCGACGGTCAATGACTGGAGCGCGATTTGCTGGGCGGACGGCGAGATCTACAAGGCGAAGGATTACAACGGTCTCGAGATTCTGGACCGCGTCGGCGGCGGCGATTCGTTCGCGTCCGGCCTGATCTTCGGCCTGATGACGACGGAGAACGCGGAGCTGGCAGTGAACTACGGGGCGGCGCACGGCGCGCTCGCGATGACGACCCCGGGCGACACCACGATGGCGAGCCGGAAGGAAGTCGAGGCGATCATGGGCGGCGCAGGCGCGAGAGTGCAGAGATAAATGCGCAGAACCGGCGGCGCGCATTGTATAGTTCCGGAAAATCTGGTTTACACTCCCAGTGTGATTTGCTAGAATGGAGACGAAAGATGAAAGGTTCCATTGGAGTGAGAAGACGAGAAAAGGAGAATGCGAAATGCGGATTGGAATGGGATATGACGTGCATCGCCTGGTGGAAGGGAGAAAGCTGATTCTGTGCGGCGTGGAGATTCCGTATGAGAAGGGGCTGCTGGGACACTCGGACGCGGATGTGGCGCTGCATGCGATTATGGATGCGCTGCTTGGCGCGGCGGCGCTCGGGGATATCGGGAAGCATTTTCCGGACACGGATCCGGCCTACGAGGGGATCTCGAGCCTGAAGCTGCTCGCGCACGTTGCGGCACTGCTCGAGGAGCGCTGCTTTGTGATCGAGAACATCGACGCGACGATCATCGCGCAGCGGCCGAAGCTGCTGCCGTACATGGATCAGATGAAGAAAAATGTGGCGGAGGCGCTCGGCCTGACGGAGGACCGCGTGAACATCAAGGCGACGACGGAGGAGGGACTGGGCTTCACCGGAAGCGGAGAGGGAATCTCCGCGCAGGCGGTCTGCCTGCTGCAGCCGCTCTCGGACGTGATCGCAGACTCGCGCATGGAGAATCCGCAGGCCGGCTGCGCAGGATGCCAGAGTTGCGAGAGCTGATCGGAGGCTTCCAGAACTGATCGGAGGCTTCCGGAACTGATCGGAGACCTTCAGAGGGACAGTTCCGGCGAGGGAGAGGCGTATGCGATCCCCTTTGCCGGAACTTACTGATAGATTCCGTTGATCGTTGTCGTGAACACGGCTTCCTTCTCGCGCAGCTCATCATCGACGTAATCCTCTGGAAAGGTCACGGTGATCTGCACGGTCTCGCCGACGTGGTGGCCGATGAGCTGATCCTCGAAATCGTCGATGTAGGTGTCAGAGCCGATCGTCACGTCCTCACCGCGGTCGCTCGTGCTGCTGCCGTGAAATGTTTCGCCGTCTATGGTGCCGGTAAAGCTGATATTGATCATGGAGCCGTCCTCCACGACAAGGCTGGCATCTGTGTTCAGAGTGAGGTTGTCCAGCCGGTGTACCGTACTTGCGAGGCGGAAAAAGAAGGCGAGGCAGAGAAGCGCAAGGATGGCTGCGGGGATCCCGATCATGAGATTGCCTTTCAGCCGGCTTCTTCGCACCTCGGGGGGCAGCTTGCGCGGCTGTTTTTTCCTGGGAGAGTTCTGCTGTGTCTGATTCATAGAGAAGTTCCTTTCTGGTAAAAAGCTATTTGACAAATACCGGATACGAGCCTATAATATGCTTAACAGGACAGCCGGAAGGTGACTGCTACTCACCCGCTCTGGCGTTATTGGGACTAAAAAATAGTCGTCAGCTTTGCTAGGGCAGGACGGCTATTTTTTATGTGTATAGTTCAGAATGGTGACAATCAGAAGCGCGATGCTCACGATCAGACTCAATTCCTCGTATGTACTCATAAAGGCACCACCCCCTTCTGCAGGATCTCAGAGCGGGTGGAGGCACGTCCCCCGGCTGCCCGGTTAAGCATATGATCAGGCTTGTTCTCTCCATTATACTCGCAAGGCAGGGGCTTGTACAGCGAAAATTGGCTGCGATCGCTCTGACAGTGGCCAGTCAATTATGGTTCAGGCATCCGTTGCCTTGCGAGTTGTTTTTGACCAGCTTGCATGAAAAATATTCGGAAATCAGGATGTCGGCCAGTGCGCCGGCAGTCAGGTTCCATACAGAAAAAGTTTACTTGACAGATCGCAGAAATAGAAATAGTATAGAGACATAATCGAACCACCTTTAATTAAGTGAGGGAATTACATACAAGGAGGCAGCAGAAATGGAAGGTAAGATGAAGGTAGCCGTGATGCTCGACATCGGCAAGATGGGGTTTGAGGAGCGGGACATCCCGACACCGAAGGACGACGAGGTGCTGGTGAAGCTGGAATATGTCGGCATCTGCGGGAGCGATCTGCACTATTATGAGTCGGGGGCGATCGGAGAGTTCGTGGTGGAGCCGCCGTTTGTCCTGGGCCATGAGCCGGGCGGCACGGTCGTGGAGGTAGGAAAGAATGTGACGGATCTGAAGGTCGGCGACCGCGTGGCGCTCGAGCCGGGCAAGACGTGCGGGCACTGCGAGTTCTGCAAGACGGGCCGCTACAATCTCTGCCCGGATGTCGTGTTCTTCGCGACTCCGCCGGTGGACGGCGTCTTCCAGGAGTACGTGGCGCATGAGGCAGGGCTCTGCTTCAAGCTGCCGAACAATGTGAGCACGATGGAGGGCGCGCTGATCGAGCCGCTCGCGGTAGGGTTCCATGCGGCGCGTCAGGGCGGCGCGGCTGCAGGGCAGACGGCGGTCGTGACGGGCGCAGGCTGCATCGGCCTCGTCAGCATGATGGCGTTGAAGGCGATGGGCGTGACGAAGGTAATCCAGGTCGACGTGATGGACAAGCGGCTGGACAAGGCGCTGGAGCTGGGCGCGGACGCTGTGGTCAACGGCATGAAGGAGGACACGGTGAAGCGTGTTCTGGAGCTCACGGACGGAAAGGGCTGCGACCTCGTGATCGAGACGGCAGGCACGGAGATCACGACGAGACAGGCAGTCTCGATGACGAAGAAGGGCGCGACGATCGTGCTCGTGGGCTACAGCAAGACCGGTGAGATCAAGATGCCGGTGAGCCTGGCGCTGGACAAGGAGCTGACGTTCAAGACCGTCTTCCGCTACCGCCACATCTACCCGATGGCGATCGACGCGGTCGCATCAGGCAAGGTCAACCTGAAGGGAATCGTGACAAACGTGTACGGCCTCGACGACATTCAGCGCGCGATGGACGAGAGCGTGCACAACAAGGCGGACATCGTGAAGGCTGTCGTGAAGATCTGCGACTGAGCAGGGCATATCCGCGAAGGAAAACAGCGTATGCGTGAGAAATAAGGCGGCGGGCACCTGAAAAATGAACCGCCAAGTACAGGAGAAAGAAAGCGGCGGAGGTATGTGGCGTGAAGATGCTGCATACCTCCGCTTTTCCAGACAGTTTTATGGGAATGTCCCTTCGCCGTTGGGATCGGCACGATTCTGTCAGAGACGGAGGAGGCAGAAAACAGGGATGAAGAACGGAGGATCAGATGACGGGTAAAAACTATTATGACGTCACCGAGTGGGGCGTCGGAAATCCTTATGAGGATGTCGGCGAGGTGCTCAACAGCATCATCGCGGACATAAAAAAACGACAGACAGAGACGGATGTGCGCGGGGGCGGGAAGCCGGGAGCGGTGATCTACCTTCCGCCCGGCGATTATCATCTCCGGACGCAGGTGGTGATTGACATCAGTTACTTAAAGATTCTGGGGTCCGGACATGGGTTTGTGTCCTCGAGCATTCGCTACAATCTGCCGGAGCGTGAGTGGGCGGACCTGCACGAGGTGTGGCCGGGAGGAAGCCGCGTGCTCGTGGAGCTCTCCTCGCAGGACGGGGAGCCGGAGGCCGCGGGGGCGGCGTTCTATGTCGAGCGCGACGGGAATCCGCGGATCAGCTCGGTGGAGTTTGAGAACTTCTGCATAGACGGCCTGCATTTTGTGGATGACGGTTCCGGGATGATGAATCCGGAGAACACGTACACGAATGGAAAGACCGGCATTTATATCGCGAGCGCACAGGATTCCTTCCGGCTTACCGGGATGGGACTGGTCTATCTGGAGCACGCGGTGACGATTTACCACGCGGATGCACTGTCGATCCATGACAATTTCATCGCGGAGTGCGGGAGCTGCGTAGAGCTGCGGGGCTGGGGACAGGCGTCGAAGATCACGGACAACCTGATGGGCGCCGGCTACAAGGGCTATTCCATCTTCGCGGAGAATTTCGGCGGGCTTTTGATCGCCTCCAACAATATTTTCCCGCGGGGGATGAGCAGTGTTCATTTTGTAAATGTCGCGCGCTCCTCCGTCACAGGGAACCGGTTTCACTCGTTTTATCCGGGAATGTTGGTGCTTGAGGGCAGCTGCTCGGAGAATCTGGTCGCCTCGAATCATTTCCTGCGGGATGAGGAGCCGTGGGCGCCCATGCTGGGGTATGACAACGGCTTAGACGATCGGTACGGCCTGCTGCGCATCAGCGGAAACCACAATTCCGTGCTCGCGAACCACATTTCAGAGACCGTCCGCAGGCAGGCCATCCGGCCGTCCGGCGCAAGGCCGGTGATCATACATGTCGTTTCCGGCACCGGGAACTATATTTCAAACAATCATATCGTTGCGACTGCGGAGGAGCCAAAAGAGGCGTCGGATTCCTGCTACGCTGCGCAGGTGGACGCCCTGACCGCCACGGGCAGGCTGGCGGCGCTCGACGTGACGGCGGTGCTGGTGGAAAAGGAATCCGCCCAGAATACGGTCCTTGATTCCGGCAGCGAGGACCAGGTCATCCTGGACCGGACATGCAACGCGTTCCGGGCGGTGCCGGCGGTTGGACGATGAGGAGGCTGCCCGGGAAGGCATAGGGAAGGAAGACACCGCAAAGTGAATAATTAAGAGGGCTTTTTTAATAGAAGTCAGACTACGGTTCCCGTATAATAAAAGTAGTTTTACAAAATTATTTGTGCGAAAGGACGGTCTGACGGAATATGCGAAGAAATGAAGGAATTTTTGATGCTCATGTCCACACACACGGAGGATGCGGCGGTGTAGATGCCTACTTGAGAAATGTAAAGGATCATCTCAGCGCCTCCGGGCTGGACGGCGAGAATCTGCTCTGTGTCCGGCATGGAGCTGAGGTTTGTACTTCTGATGCGCTGGCATTGCTGGCAAAGTATCGGATGCCGGGGAAAATTACGGTCTATTGCAATCCGGGCTTCAAGACGGCCTGCTTTGACTGTTCCGCCGAAGGGTTGAAGGAACAGATTCAGGATTTCATTGACGCCGGTATGGACGGGGTAAAAATGGCAGCAGGGGAGGCAGGAGAAGGAGTGCCGCTGGATTCAGAGATCTATGATCCCGCCTTTGACCTGATGGAGGAGACCGGCTTCCCACTTCTGTATCACGTTGGCGGCGCTGTCACGATCCCGCCAAAGCGGACCTTTCATAAATTTGATTTTCCGCCGTTTGTGGTGTACCGCCCCGGTGAGGACGATGACCGGGAGGCGATGCCGGGATTGGATGGAGCCGTCCTGACGGAGCAGAGAGAGCAGATAGAACGCGTGCTTCACCGCCATCCGGGGCTTCGCGTGACGTTTGCGCATATGTATTTTATGTCGGATGAGCTGGATCTGCTGTCGGAGTTTCTGGACCGCCATCCGAATGTGATGGTGGATCTTACGCCCTGCCATGAGATCTACTACAATCTTTCTCAGAATCCGAAGCAGAGTCGGGAATTTTTGTGCGATTACAGCGACCGGATCATGTTCGGAACGGACAATACGACGGAGATGGACCCTACCGGCACGATTGAGCGGATCCGTACCTTCCTGGAGACAGATGAGACGACCTTTGTGCCTGCATGGGGAATAGATATCCGGGGTATAGCGCCTCTGCCGCGGGAGGTCCTGGAGCGGATCTATAAAAAGAACTTTTTCCAGAGCTGTACCCCGGGAACAATTGACCCGAAGAAGGCTGCAGGCTATTGCCGGAAGCTCTATGATACGCTCCGCACGCTTCCGGGAATCACGGAGGACAAGCTGGCGGAGACTCTGGAGGCGGCAGAGCGGTTCGATTAAGTGCGCTCGCTGCTGGGAATGGTATTGTAGTAGCTCTTGTAGACGCGGCTGAAGTAGGCGAAGTTATCATAGCCGCACCGCTGAGCCACTTCACCGACAGGGAGATTCGTGGTCCGAAGAAGCTGTCTGGCCAGCGACATCTTCTTTTTCAGAATCAATTCCTTGCAGGAACAGTCGGCAGAGATGCGGACAATGTGGCTGACGTAATCCGGGGACAGATGGAGGTGATCCGCGATCTGCATTCTGGTAATCGGCGAAGCGATATTCCGGTCGATGTAGGCTTCAATGCTGCAAAAATAGTTTCCTATATTGGAGGAGGCTCTTGGCGGCGCGTCAGATTGGCTCTGAAAGGGAACATATATGACCGGCTCTTCATCTTTTGCATGGATATCGGTCTGCGCATCCTCGAGATTCCCGTAGAGCGCAGCCAGAGCGGCGGCAATTTCCCGGGAGGGAGCGACGGAATAGTAGATTCTGGCGCTCCCTCTCAGTTTTTCACTGATGTTTTTCTGAAAAATGCGAAGATACTCCTCATAGTTCCAGGATCCCTCCGAAAACACAGCGCTGATAAAGCAGTTATGTTTGGAGCAGTAGGACAGGGCATCTCCTCTGAGAAAGGCCAGAAACTCTGCCAGATATTTCTGATATCTGGGAAGCAGATCAAGGGGAGGGAGCGGAAGCGTGAACCAGCGCGTAATATAGACTCCCATCAGAAGAATCTGACTGTTCGGGGTACAGGCAATGCCAAGGTCATTGATCTGCCGGATACATTGCTCGAGGCCGTCCCCGGCATCATGTTTGGAGGGATTGTCCGGCCATTGCTCAAACATCTGCCGTATAATCGCATTCTGGAGATTTGAGGTAGTCTCATTGAGCTTTGTGAGATGTTCGACCTCAAGTCTTCTGTAAATGCGCATCTGGGCATTTTCCACGGCGCGGAGAATGTCTTCTTTTTTTGCCGGCTGAACAATGTATTCAAAGACTTCCAGCGCGATGGCCTGTTTGGCATAGAAAAAATCTGCATGGGAGGTCAGAAGGATGCACTCGATTTGCATTCCGGCCTCCCGGATCCAGCGGATCAGGGAGAGACCGCTTTCCACGGGCATCTCGATATCTGTGACCAGAATCTGGATCTGTTTGGAACGCAGGATTTCCTTGGCAGTCAGGACAGAGGAGGCGGCATATACATCCGAGATCCCGATTTCCTGCCAGTTGATTGCGGAGAGCAGTGAGGCGAGGACGTTTGGCTGGTCATCGACAAGTAGTAGATTCATAATGCGCTTCCTCTCTTAAAAATCGTTTTTGGGCTGCAGCTCGTAGGGCAGTGTGATCTGCACGATGGCGCGGCAATCGCGGTTGGCAAAGGTGACGGTGGCGCTCTTGCCGTAAATCAGCCAGAGGCGGTATCGGACGTTTGTGATACCGATCTGGTGTGGCTGATAGACGAGCTGTGTGACATCGGCCTGGCGTAAGGATGTGAGTGTTTCCTCCGGAAAGCCGCCTCCGTCGTCCTCGATCGTGACACGGACCATCTTTTTGCCGGTGTCCGGATGGAGAAAGATATCGGAGCGGATGTCTATGTGGAGGATCCCCCAGACTTTGCGGTGCTTCAGGCTGTTTTCCACGAACGTCAGGACTGACATAGGAAGAAAATTACAGGGAAGACAGGCGGTATCCAGGGAAAAATTCAATTCGACATCTCTGCGCATAATGTTGCACAAATTCACATAGTTCTGAACGGCGCTCAGTTCCTCCTGGAGAGGGATGAAGTTCTTGACGTCGCGGAACGAATATCCCACATAGTCAGAAAAAGCGAGAATCGTCTGCTTTGCCTTTTCGTATTCCTGAATCTCCATGAGCGAGTAGACGTTTTTAAAACAGTTTTTGTAAAAATGAGGCCGGATCTGCAGCTGCAGGTACTGGAGCTTTGCCTGCACGGCATCCATGCGCAGATTGAAACTGTCCGTTTTGTAGCGCTCAATCTGATCCAGCATATGGTTGATCGTGTCGGAGAGCTGAACGATTTCGTATATGTCGGTGGGCGCCTGGATGCGGTAATCGAAATCGCCGGAGGCAATTTTGTCCAGAGAATTTGATATTTCACGGAGGGGCCTGTAGGTGAGGCGCTGGAAATAGAAAAAGGCAATCTGAACAAGCCCCAGCAGCAGAAAGATGATGGAGAACAGGATCCACTGCGTCTTGCTGAATGCCTGCAGGGGGGACTTTGCCCTTGCTGTGTACACGAGAGACAGATCGTCCACCGACCGGATGGGAATGTGGGCAGAGACAAAGTGGCGGGGAGGCTCTGCCGGATGCTGGACGAACTCGAACGTGGTCTCTTCCACTGGTTCCAGCCGCTCCCTGGTCTCCAGATATTTGCTGTTTTTTTGCAGGTCGACCATGAGGAGCATGCTGCCGTACCGCCTGTGCGTCAGATAAAACGCATGTGGTTTGTCCTCCAATAGGGTGATCAGCCATCGATTGGTCTGTTCGCCGTCAAGGGTAGTCTTGTGAAGCTGCCGGAGTTCGTCTCTGAGGCGGCTGAAGTTCATTCCGCGGTAGCAGGGATAGAAGGCATCACAGGCAGAATTGTACAGAAAGATCCCCTCCACTTCAGCGTACTGGAACAGCTCATTTCGAAGAGAGGCAGTGACCTTGTTGGCGTAGCGGTTCAGCTTGCCTTGCTCGCTGCAGTTGCAGAAGACAAGGTAATTCATACTCTGGAGCGTCGCCTGAGCGGTATCCTTTGCGGTGTCCAGAATGGTGGAGAGAGACAGGTCAATTTTCTTTTCTTCGTCCTGTATGAAGGTCAGCTGGCGCTCTGTGTTCTGCGTTGCCGTATAGGAGATAAACAGAAACAGCATAAAAAGCAAGGAGACGTCAATCACTCCTACGAGACGAAAAAAGGCATGTTGAATTTTGTATTTGTTCATGACATTCCTCCGCTCAAAATCAATTCGACTGCTTTTATTTTACAATAAAGCATTCCAAATTTCTATTCAGATAGTCAGAAAGTACGGATTTTGAATATAAGATTTCGTATAATAAATAATTTTCAGCCTGTTTCTTCTCAAAAATGACAATTCTATGCGCTATTTTAGTAGTGATGGTTTCAGGAAAATGATACAGTCTATATTAACCGCAGATGGATCAAATTGCTGTGGAGGAACACCAAAGGGGGGAAGCGTGTGAAGTCACAAAAGCTGGCAGGCGGATACGTCAAAGGAGGGGGATGGAAGGGATTCTGGCATAACCTGGGGCTGGATATACGGAGAAATAAGGTCCTGTACCTGTTCCTGTCCCTGATTCTCCTGTATTTTTTTATTTTCAACTATATTCCTATGGGCGGGCTTTTGATGGCGTTTCAGAAATACAGCCCGGCCAAGGGAATCCTGGGGAGCAGATGGGTCGGAATGCGGAATTTCGTCGACTTTTTCTCGGGACCGTACGTGGGAAGGCTGATTCGGAATACCGTCTGGATCGGTGTCCTGGATCTGGTGGTGAATTTCCCGGCGCCGATTATCTTCGCGCTCCTTTTGAATGAGATCGGGCAGAAGCATTTTAAAAAGATCATTCAGACCGTCAGCTATATGCCGTACTTTATCTCGGCGGTCGTGGCCTGCGGCCTGGTGATCAGCTTTACACAGGCCGGTGGGGTGATCTCGAATGCGGTCGCTTTTCTGCACGATGGTCAGAGCATCAATCTGTTGAATGATCACGGCTCCTTCCGCATGATCTACGTCCTGCAGAATCTGTGGCAGGGGGTCGGATACGGATCGATCATTTATCTGGCCGCTTTGAGCGGTGTGGATCAGGAACTGTATGACGCAGCCCGGATGGATGGGGCCGGAAGGTGGAAGCAGACGCTCCATGTGACGATTCCGGGGATTATGCCCACGATCATCATGATGTTTATTCTCCGGATGGGAGTTGTATTTTCTGTCGGTGCGGATAAGATTCTTCTGCTGTACAATCCGGCCAATTATGAGGTCGCGGATGTCATCAATACGTACGTGTTCAGAATGGGTGTCACGCAGCAGGATTATGGACTTTCCACGGCGGTCGGTCTTTTTAATTCGATCATCGGTACGATTATGCTGCTTAGCTCGAATAAGATTTTGAAGAAGCTGACCGGCACAGGCATGTTTTAGATAACAGGAGGCGACTATGAAATATAAGCTCAAATTTTCGCGCGTGCTGTTTTTGACGGTGGATGTAGTGGCGCTGTTGGGAATTGGGTTTGTCTGCCTGGCGCCCATCTGGCATGTTGTGATGGCATCCGTCAGTGATCCGACGGTGCTCGGATCTACGCGGGGACTCGTCTTTTATCCGTTAAAGCGGGTGGACACCACAGCCTATCACATCATTCTTCAGTATAAAAAGCTCTGGGTGAGCTATGGCAACACGATCCTGTATATCATCGTCCATTGCGGCTTAACCGGTGTCTTTACGACGATAGCCGGGTATGTGCTCTCGCGAAAGCGGCTGTACTTTCGGAACGGGTTCATGATGATTATTTCGTTTACGATGCTGTTCAATGGGGGAATGATTCCGACCTATATTCTGATCCGCAAGCTGGGGATGATTGATACCCCGTTTGCCATCGTGGTGCCGGGGATGCTGAATGTTTTTAATATTCTGATCATGCGGACCTCTATGGAGGGGATTCCGGTAGAGCTGGAGGAGTCGGCCCGGATGGACGGGGCAGGTGAGCTGACGATCATGTGGAAGATTATCCTGCCGCTGTGTAAGACCACGTTCGCCGTGATCATGCTGTTTACCGCTGTTGCAAAGTGGAATGACTATATGTCGGCGCTGCTGTACCTGCCTACCAGGACGGACCTCTACCCGCTGCAGATGGTGCTCCGGCAGATTCTGATCACCTCCACGGCAGACTATACCAATGCGGCGACGATGGCCAATACGATTTCCATTTATAAAAAATCAGTGGAGTACGCCGCCATTGTCGTGTCGACCCTGCCGATTCTGTGTATTTATCCGTTTATTCAGAAATATTTTGTAACGGGTGTGACGATCGGCGCAGTGAAGAGCTGAGATACGGGATGGAGCAAACTGTTTCATACAGGAGTGAAATGCAGGGCGATTTGACCCTGACAGTATAAATGTTCAACAAGAAAGGGGATCTGTTTATGAAGAAGAGAACGAAACGAGCACTGGCAATCCTGTCTGCTGCGGCGCTTTCCGCCATGCCTTTGGCGGGAGCCCTGGCCGAGGAGGACAAAGACCTGGCATCGCTCCCGGGAAGCGAGGAGATGAACGGCCTGGAGCTGCCGTTGACGGAGGAGCCGAAGGAGCTTTCCATTTTGACCGTGTTCAACTCCACGATGGTTTCCGATCCGAATGAGATTGAGAGCGTGAAACTGATGGAGGAGCGCACCGGCGTCCATGTGAACTGGTCCACGGCGGGGAATACGGAGATGATCGAAAAGTACTCGACTGTGCTTGCCTCCGGGAATTTGCCTGATATTATCTTTGCGAGCGGCACGAACGTGTATCCGGGCGGCGTGCAGAAAGGAATCGAGGAGGGAGTCATTCTCGATATGGACGAGCTGATTCGCGAGTATATGCCGAACTACATGGCGCTGCTCTCCCAGAATGAGTCTGCCATGAAGGGAGCGCTCTCCGATGACGGAAAGATGCACTATCTGAGAAGCATTTACGGCAGTGACACGACGGTGCAGACGGGGAGTATTGGTTATGGCCTTACCTATCGCGCTGATCTGCTTGAGGAGATGGGGCTGGATGTTCCGACCACCATCGACGAATGGCATGACGTTCTGGTGAAGTGCCGGGATAATGGAATGAGCGCTCCGATGACGCTGGAATCGGACGGAGGAAGTGCGTTGTCCCTGGCCTGGGGTGTGAATACGGATTGGGCCGGCTCGTACTGGCAGACCGACGGAGGCAAGGCTGCCTACGGCCCGGCGCTGGATGGCTTCGGGGAGTATGTGGAGACCATGCGCCAGTGGTACGAGGAGGGGCTGATTGATCCGAATTTCACGAATGGTTCCATGATTATTTCTCAGGACTACACGAATGTTCAGACGAATCAGACCATGCTGTTTGATATCTGGTTTGGCTTTATGAACGGGACATGGATGAATGATACCGGCGCAGTGGATTTGCCGGGGATTTATATGCAGGCTGTCGGTCTTCCTACTCTAAATGAGGGGGATGAGCCCGTCAAATGCGTCGACGACTGCCCGGTGTTCAGCGAGCTATACATCACGACAAGCTGCGAGGATCCGATTCTGGCCGCAAAATGGCTGGACTACCAGTATTCAAAGGAGGGCTCGATTTTGAACTGGTACGGAATAGAAGGGCTGACGTATACACTCGACAGCGACGGGGTTCCTCAGTACACAGACCTGATCCTGAAGAATGAGGATGGCCTGACTCCGGCGCAGACACTCCAGAAGTATGCGCTCAACGGCGGCGGTGGTGCAGAGATCGGTTTCAGAAATTTTTCCGCTGAGAACAAGATCGCGGCGGCGCTCTCGTCTACCGGCTCTACTCCGCAGATTGAGTCGTCTGCCATCTGGGGCGAGCCGACCAAGACAATTGCCCTTCCGGGGACGATGACCCTGACAAGCGAGGAGGGCGAGGAAGTCAATCGCTACATGACCGACATCAAGACGCTGACGCAGGAGTATATGGCGAACTATATTATGGGTGTCGATACGACTCCGTTTGAGGAGTTCAGGCAGAAGCTGTACGATTACGGCCTTCAGAAAGTACTGGATATCTATCAGGCGGCGTATGAGCGGTATCTGGCGCGCTGACGGAAGAATCGAAAAAGGAGAAGGTATGGAAAAAGGTTTTCGGTGCAATAAGAACGAGCCTGTGGTGAAGACGGAGAAGGGGTGGCTCCGCGGCCTGTATTTTGACGGCGTCTATCAGTTCCGGGGAATACGCTATGCGAAGGCAAAGCGCTTCCAGATGCCGGAGGAGGTAGAACGATGGGATGGAGTGGCAGATGCCACTTCGTATGGCTACAACTGCCCGGCTCACGTGTTTCCGAAGCAGATCCCCCAGGATGAGGCAATTCTGCCTCATCGCTTCTGGGTGGAGAGTGAGCACTGTCAGTATTTGAATGTCTGGACGAACACACTGGATTCCGGCGCAAAAAAGGCGGTCATGGTCTGGCTGCATGGAGGAGGCTATTCAGATGGATCAGCGGTGGATCTGTGCTGCTATGACGGGGCAAATCTGGCGAAATTTGACGATGTGGTATTGGTGTCTCTGAACCACAGACTGAACGTGTTCGGACATTTGGACATGTCTGATTTCGGACCGGAGTACAAAAATTCGGTCAACGCGGGGATGGCGGATATCGTGGCCGCGCTTCGCTGGGTCAGAGACAATATTGCGGCGTTCGGAGGGGACCCGGACAACGTGACGGTGTTCGGTCAGTCCGGGGGCGGCGGAAAGGTGGCCGCGCTTGGGCAGATTCCGGAGGCGGACGGCCTTTACCACAAGGCGATTATCATGAGCGGCGTCATACCGGATGACAATATGCTGGTGCATACGACCGTCCCGGCGAAGCAGATTGTCCTGGAGATTCTGCACGAGCTGGGGCTTGAGGAGGGAGAGCTGGAAGCGTTTCTGGCTGTGCCGGAGGTCATCCTGGTGCGGGCGGTCGAGCGCGCCTGCATCAACCTGACGAATGCCGGCTATGAGATTGGCTGGGGACCGAAAAAGAATGACTGGTACCTGGGCTGTATGCAGGATTACGGGACGACCCCTTATTTTGGCAGGGTTCCCGTCATGGTGGGGACGACGCTGACAGAGTTCGGCCGTCCGGATGGGATCGAGGAGAAGAAGCGTCTCTCGGTGGCCGAGCGGGAAAACGCGATCAGGAGCAGGTTCGGCGAGGAGGCGGGAGAGAAGCTTCTGAGACTGTTCCGGAGCGCCTATCCGAAGGTCAATGAGGCGTATGCCGGCAGCGTGGACACGTTTTTCCGCATGGATACGCTGCGCTACGTGAGGAAAAAGGCTGCGCAGTCTGCGGCGCCGGTGTATCTCTATCTGATGGCTGCTGAGTTTGACTATCAGGGAGGTACGGCAGCCTGGCACAGTGCGGACATCCCGTTTGTGTTCCACAATGCAGACATCACTCCGGTCTGCCACGCCAGCGATGCAGTACGGGAGCTGGAGACTGCTTTTTCTGAGGCGTTTACGAGCTTTGCGAAGCATGGCGTACCGGATTCCAGGCTGCTTCCGCTCTGGGAGCCGTGTACGGCAGAGCATTTGAAGACGATGGTCTTTGACCGGACGTACGAGCTGTACACAGATCACGAGGAGGAACTGCTGACGTGTCTGCAGGAACTTCTTCCGGACATGAAGATTGCGTTTTACGGGAAAAAGGAAGAAGGGAAAGCATATATTTATTAGTGTTGCGCCTGGTGCGGATTCCGTATAAAATGGAGTGCAGGAACCGTGTGTGAGCAGAGAGAAAGGAAGAGAAGCTATGGGGTTAATGCGATTTAATTACAGGAGTCAGGTGCTGGGGCACTATATGGATATCAGCATCGCGTGCCCGACGGACGGAATCAGCTACTACGAGGAAGCGGATGAGCGGCGTGCGTCTGAGAATCCGGTGATGCAGAAGAGCCGTGCGACGTACCGGCCGGGGATGAAGTTTCAGACGGTGTATCTGATTCATGGGGGCGGCGACGATGACACGCTGACCTTCCGGTACACGAATGTCGAGCGGTATGCGCAGGAAAATCAGGTGATGGTGGTGGTTCCGGGGATTCCCAATTCGTTTGGGGTGGATGCCCTGTACGGTGTGAAGTATATGACCTTCCTGACAGATGAGCTTCCGGTGGTGATACAGAGCCTGTTTCCTTCCTCGCCAAAGCGGGAGGACAATTTCGTCATGGGGTATGCAATGGGAGGAAATGTTGCGCTGGGAATGGCGGTGATGCATCCGGAGCTGTACCGGACCTGTGTGGATCTGTCAGGCGGCATCGGCATGACACTGTGCACGCAAACCTTGGTGGATGAGCTGAACGGAGATCATTTCCGCACATTCATGCCGCTGTATAACGCGTCATTTGGCGAGGGAAACGATTTTCCGGGTTCTCCGCTGGATCTGTACCCGATTGCAAAGCGCTATAAGGAGGAAGGGCGTGAGCTCTGCGATTTCTATATTCTCTGCGGAGAAAAAGAATTCATACGAAGCCGGGTGGAAGATGATGTGCGGATTTTGAAGGAGCTGGGCTACCCTGTTCAGTACTTCTGCCCGGAGGGTTATGACCACAATTTTGAGAACTGGGATCAGTTTATAAGAGTGGCGTTCGAGGAATGGCTGCCGCTCAAGCGAAGGATTCTTTGAGAGAATTGTTCTGGCGGGGGGAAGCATACCGGCATACGTTCTGTGAAAACGGAAAGCCGGTATGCTTTTTTTGATGGAAAGGATAGGCGGGTATGCATTTTGGGGAAGTATGTTCTTGCTGTGTGGGGATGATTCGCTCTAGGAAAGCGAAGCGCTTTATGTTAAACTGAGAAGGATCAAAGCATTTAAAGTATCCCAAAGGGGAACTGCATGTGGCGGCCTGAAGAAAGTGTGAAGGAGGCTGTGAAAGTCAAATTCGGCACAGAAAGTAAAGAAATGGAAAGAGCGCGGGGCGGTTTGGGATTATAATAGAACGTAAAGTAGCGGAGCCCGCCCGGATATAAAAATCAGTGTATCAAAGAGAGGCTGCATGAACCAGAGTGTTCGGATCAAAATATATGGAACATGATACAGAGCAAAACACAGAGCTGGAACGGAGGGAACGGGATATGAAGTTGAACTATGACAGAGCACAGATTGAGGAGACGCTCGACCGCGTCGTGGCGCGGACGCTGCAGATGGACCTGACGTGGGACTGGCCGTGCGGAGTTGCGTACTACGGCGTGTGTGAGGCGTACGAGCGCACCGGAAAGCGGGAGTACCTGGACATGGTGCGGGAGCGGGTGGACGAGCTGATTGCGCTGGGACTGCCGCAGCCGTGGACGGTGAACACGTGCGCGATGGGGCACTGTCTGCTGACGCTGTACCAGGCGACCGGGGAGGAGCGGTATCTGGAGCTCATCAAAAGCAAGGTCGCGTACCTGGAGCACGAGGCGCTGCGCTTCGGCGACGGGGTCCTGCAGCACACGGTGTCCGCGGACAATGACTTTCCGGAGCAGGCGTGGGCGGACACCCTGTTCATGGCGGCGTTTTTCCTGCTGCGCGTCGGCGTGCTCGAGAAGGATGAATCGCTGATCGACGATGCGCTGACGCAGTGGAACTGGCACACAAACTATCTGCAGGATGCGCAGAAGGGATTTTTCTATCACGGCTACAACAACTGCACGCGGGATCACATGTCCGGGATCTTCTGGGGGCGCGCAAACGCGTGGGCGGCGTACACGATGGCGAAGGCCGGGACGATTCTGCCCCAGTGGTATCTGTACCCGAAGTACATGGATGTCGCGGGCTCGCTCGATGAGCAGCTCTCTGCGCTCAAGATGGTGCAGACGGAGAACGGCCTGTGGAGGACGATCGTGGACGATCCGGAATCGTACGAGGAGGTCTCTGCGTCGGCGGGGATCGCGGCCGCGATGCTCGTGCACGGGAATCCGCTGCACACAAAGTATGTCGACCGCGCGATCGGCGGTGTGCTCGCGCACATTGACCCGAGCGGAAAGGTGTGCAATGTGTCCGGCGGGACGGCTGTGATGAAGGATGCCGACGGCTACCGCGGCATCACAAAGCGATGGCCCCAGGGCTGGGGACAGGGACTGGCGCTCGCGTTTTTGGCGGAAGTGCTGGGCGCGGACAGGTAGAGGAGCGGAGGCGCTGTCTTATGGAAAATTTGATTCGGGTAAGGCGAAGCAGGCGGGAGGCAAAGCTGCTTGCGATGCAGGGAGCGGATCAGGAAGGGAATTTATATCAGGTAGACAATATCAGCTTTCTGAGAAACGGGAAACGGTTTTTTCCGGTGATGGGAGAGTTCCATTTCTCGCGGTACGAGCCGGAGGACTGGGAGGAGGAATTGCTGAAGCTGCGCGCGGGCGGCGTGGAGATCGTGGCGACGTACGTGTTCTGGATTCACCACGAGGAACGCCGGGGCGAGTGGAACTTTGAGGGCTGCCGGAACCTGCACGCGTTTCTCGAGGTCTGCCGGAGAATCAGCATGCCGGTGTGGCTGCGGATCGGCCCCTGGGCGCACGGCGAGTGCCGCAACGGCGGCTTTCCGGACTGGGTGGTATCGGGGAATTGGGCGGTGTCGGATGACCAGGATACGGCTGAGAATCTGACTGTTGGGTCGGATGCGGGTAAATGGGCGAGCCGCAACGTGCGGACGAATCACCCGGCGTATCTGGAATTGGTGCGCGCATTCTACGGGAAGATCGGCGAGCAGGCGCGCGGCGAGCTGTGGAAGGACGGCGGCCTGATCCTCGGGATCCAGCTGGAAAATGAATACGGGCACTGCGGCGGCCCTTCCGATGTGCAGGAGGGCCTGGCGCATATGCGGACGCTGAAACGGCTGGCCGCGGAGGCGGGGCTGACCGCGCCGTACTATACGGCGACCGGCTGGGGCGGTGCGTACGTGGTCGACGGCGAGACGCTCCCGGTGCTCGGCGGGTATGTGGATGCGCCGTGGGACTGCAGCGCGGACGAACTGCCGGCAAACGAAAATTTTGTGTTTGCACCGTACCGCCAGGATGAGAACATCGGCTCCGATCTGAAGCGCGAGGAGCAGGTGCGATTGACGTACGACCCGGAACTTAGCCCGTACCTGACAGCGGAGCTGGGCGCAGGTCTGCAGGTGACGGCACACCGCAGGACGTATCCGTGGCCCGCGGACATCGAATCGCAGGCGCTCTGTATGCTCGGCAGCGGTGCGAACCTGCTGGGCTACTACATGTACCACGGCGGCATCAACCCGGACGGCCGGTACTCGACGCTGCAGGAGTCCCGCGCGACCGGCTATATCAATGACCTGCCGGTGAAGAGCTACGACTTCCAGACCTGCATCCGGCAGTCCGGGGAACTGAACGAGAGCTACGGGAGACTGAAGAAGCTGCACCTTCTGCTGCAGGACTTCGGCTGGCTCATCGCAGGCAGCGAGACGTACTTTGCCGAGCTGCAGCCGCAGTCGGCAGAGAACCTCGAGACGCTGCGTGTGACTGCACGGGTGAATTTTGAGGCAGGCGCAGGCTTTCTCTTCGTCAACAACCATCAGCGAAAACGCCGGATGAAGGATCAGCTCGACGCGGCTGTGCGGCTGGTGTTCGAGGACGTTACAGAGTGCGATAAAGAGTCGGATAAAGAGTCCAATAGAGAGTGCGATAAAGAGCCCAATAAAGAGTCAGGCAAAGTACCAGGTAGAGAGGGCGGTAAGGATATCGGGGGCCGGGAATTGCTCCTTCCGCATCTCTGCGTGAAGGGCGGCGAGTGCGCGGTGATCCCGTTTCTGGTGCCGGAGATGGCGGGAGAATGGATTGGAAAGCGAAGCGCAAGTCAGGCGGTTGAGCGGCCTGAAAGACAGGAGGCGACAGGTCGAGCAGGAGAGCAGGTAGGAAGACAAAATACAGGACAAGTGAGAGATCGGACGGCTGATCATCAGACCGGAAGTCAGATGGCGGATCAGCCAGGAAAACAGGTTGCGGATCAGCCAGGAAACAGAGAGCTCAACTGCGGAAGTGCGATGCGCCTTCCGGTGCGGACGAATGCGTCTCTGCTCTGCCGGATTGGCGCACGGTCGTTCTACTATGTGGGAAGCGCCTGCAAGCCGTATTTTGAGTGGAGAGATGAGCCGGAGGACATCGTGGTGCTGACGCGGGAGCAGGCAGACCGCGCTTTCAGGATTGGTGACCGGCTGTACATCACAGAGCGCGCAGACAGCTGCGTGTTCTCGCAGGACGGACATAACTATCTGCTCACGAAGAATCCGGAGGAGACGCTTACCATTTACGGAGGGGCAGGCGAGCCGCGAACCCTGACGGGATCAGGTGCCGCAGAAGGAAATCCGACAGCTTCCGGTGCCCAGAAGAAAGCTGCAGCGATCCCGGATGCTCAGGGGAGAGGAACATTTACTCTGGTGAAGGAAAGCCGGTATGCGGATGGCTCCATCGCATACCGGGAGTATTGCGTGAAGCCGATTTACCGGAGCGGGGACTGCGGCACGGAACGCCTGCGTGCCGGGACATGCGAGCTGCACCAGCAGTATCTCGCGATTGATTATCTCGGAGACCGGGCGGAGGTCTATCTGGACGGTCGTCTGGCGGACGACTGGTTCACGACGGGAGAACAGTGGCATCTGGCACTGAAACGGTTTGGTTACCCTGAGGAGCTGACGCTGCGCATCTACCCGAGCGACAAACCGCTCCCGAACCCGTACGGCAACCGGGTGTACTATGATCTCCCGGTGGAAAACGGCTGCATGCTGCAGGCCGCGGCGATGCTCACTGAGTATAAGATTCAGCTGGATTAAAAATAGATTGCTATTTCGCTATACCATACCGGCCCGGATATTGCAAGTAAAACGAAAGCCCGGATTCAAGTTCCCGTTTCCCCAATTATCTCTTGACAGTTCGCCTCTGTTCGTAGTAACTTTGTAACAGTGCGAGAAGAAAAAAGGAGCTGAAAACCTGCTTCCTGGAGGTGTGAGGCGGGAGAGGAGTTGGAACCATGCCGGTGACATTGAAGGAGATTGCACAGAGCTGCAACGTCTCTGTTACGACTGTATCAAATATCCTGAACGGCAAGCCGAAGGTCGGCGAGGAGACGCGGAGGAAGGTGCTTGCGGCGATGGAGGAGCTCGGATATCATCCGAACTATTTTGCGCAGGGACTCAGAAAACAGAGGACACAGAATATCGGGATCATTGCGGAGGACCTTGCGCAGTTCACGACCCCGGATATCGTCGAGGGTATCATGGAGCGGTGCGAGGAGAAGGGATATCACATCCTCCTGCAGAACCTGCGCCTGTATGCCAGGTGGAAGGATATGTGGTATGGCCACCCGGAGCTGGTGCGCGAGGTGCTGGAGCCGGTCGTGCGGGAATTTACGTCGATTAAGGTGGATGGACTGATCTACATCGGAGGCCATGAGCGGAAGATCAATTTCTTCCCGGAGGGGGTCTCGATCCCGGTGGTGCTCGCGTACTGCTGCTCGGATGCGGATGTGACGTCGGTGGAGATCGACGATGAGTCCGGAGGCTATGAGATGGTAAAGTATATCCTGAGCCAGGGGCACCGCCGCATCGGCGTGATCAGCGGGCGCCCGGACAATCTGCACTCGGTCCATCGCCTGCTGGGGTATCAGCGGGCGCTGTATGAGGCGGGGATCCTGTACAATCCCAGCTGGATCAAGTACGGAGACTGGGAGCCGGAGGTGGCGTACAAGGTCACGGAGGAGCTGCTGCGCGAGAAAGTGACGGCGATCTTCTGCATGTCGGACCTAATGGCGGGAGGCGTGTACCGGTGCATCGCGGAGCACGGCCTGAAGGTGGGGAGAGACATCGCGGTCACGGGGTTTGACAACAACGAGGGGGCAGAGTGGTATCTGCCGAAGCTGACCAGCAGCACGCTGCCGCTGCACGAGATCGGCCGGGAGGCGGCGCGCAGACTCCTGAGACGGCTGGACTGCGCCGAAGGGGAGGAAGTACCGCCGACGGAACATGTGCGGATTCCGGGCACGCTGCTGGTGCGCGAGTCTGTGCACCGGCTCATCCCGGCAGAAGAGGGAGAAGAATAGATCAGAATACAGAGCTGCCGCTCTGACAGATGAATCAGCATCTGCCGGGACGCCGGCTCTTTTTTTATGGCCGAATGTCGTCACCTCCTCACATTTCTGTACCGCGCTCATCCGAAACACGGGATAAAACGTTAAATCAATTTATGAATAAAAAAAGAAAATATCAAAAAAATATAGCTTTTTCTTGTATAAACCAGAAGTTATTCGGAAATAAGAAAAAACGTTAAAACAAGATCAAAAAATAAAAAACTCATATTTTCATCAAATTCATTCAATATTATGCACAAAAATAAAATTGAAAATCTGGCAATAATTAATAAAAATAGATTTTTGATAAAATAATAATTGACATCTTGAGGGATAATGACTATAGTAATTATGAATTAAGTAAAACGATAAACACAAATAAAAAAGAAACGGGAGGCATGAGATTTTGAAAAATGCAAGTACAAAGAAACAAAGGAAATCATTTCAACTTTTCCTGTACATTCTGCCATTCCTATTGCTGGTAGCGGTGTTCTCTTACTATCCGCTGTACGGATGGGTGTATGCGTTCTACGATTACCGGCCGCCGAAGCCATTTTCACAGGCGGAGTTCGTAGGGCTGAAATGGTTCAAGTCACTGGTGGAGAACCCGGTCAAGGTAAAGCAGATCATTCAGGTGCTGAAGAATACCTTCGCGATGAGCGCGCTGACGCTCGGCACCTCGTGGCTGCCGATGCTCTTTGCGGTATTCCTCAACGAGATCCGCTGCGTGCCGTTCCGCAAGTTCGTTCAGACGGTTACGACGCTGCCGAACTTCGTGAGCTGGGTGCTCGTCTACTCCATTGCGTTCAGCATGTTCAACAGCACCGGCATGGCGAACACGCTGCTGATGAATCTCGGCATCATTGACGAGCCGATCCTCTTTCTACAGTCGACGAGCCATGTGTGGTTTACGCAGTGGCTGTGGCTGACCTGGAAGAACCTGGGATGGGCGGCGATCATGTACATCGCGGCGATTAACGGCATCGACGATGAGCTCTACCAGGCGGCAAAGGTCGACGGGGCGAATAGGATGCAGCTGATCCGAAATATCACGATCCCGAGCCTGCTTCCGACGTACTTCGTCCTGCTGATGATCAACATTGCGAACTTCCTGAACAACGGTATGGAGCAGTTCTACGTATTCCAGAACTCATTTAATAAGGAATATATTCAGGTGCTTGACCTCTACGTCTACAACACGGCGATGGGCAGCGGAAGCTATTCCGTATCGGTCGCGATCAGCATGCTAAAGAGCGTAGTCAGCGTGGTCCTGCTCGTCGGTGCGAACAAGGCGTCCAAGGCGATCCGCGGCGAGAGCTTTATCTGACAGGAGGGACAGTACAATGAAGAAAAGCAAGACAAAAATGAAGCAGAGCTTCGGAGACCGGATGGTAGGTGTGTGCTGTTACATCATTTTTATCCTGTGTGCGCTGGTCTGCGTCTACCCGTTCTACTACATATTCATCAACACGATCAGTGCGAACGATCTGAGCGCGAGAGGCGTCATCCTCTTCTGGCCGCAGGGGATCCATTTTAAAAACTATGTCAGCGCGCTGCAGATTGACGGACTGTTTCAGGCAACGTTCATTTCAGTGTCGAGAACGGTCATCGGAACCGTCTGCACGGTGGGCGCTTCGGCATTCCTCGGCTTCATGTTCACACAGGATGTGTGGCACAGAAAGCTCTGGTACCGGATGATGGTAGCCACGATGTACTTTAACGCCGGCATCATTCCGTGGTATCTGACCATGATGAACCTGCACCTGACGAACAATTTCTGGGGCTACATTCTCCCGGCGATCGTGTCCCCGTTCAACGTAATCCTGACCAAGACCTTCGTGGAGTCCGTGCCGCGGGAGCTGCAGGAGGCGGCGGAGATCGACGGGGCAGGGACAATGACGATCTTCACGAGGATCATGGTGCCGGTGATCAAGCCGATCATGGCGACGGTGGCGATCTTCTCCGCGGTCAACCAGTGGAATGCATTCCAGGACACGCTGCTGCTGATGACGAACACGAAGCTGTATTCGCTGCAGTTTATCCTGTACCAGTATCTGAACCAGGCGAGCTCCCTGAAGGCGCTCGCGAACAGCTCGAGCGGAGGTAATTCCCTTGCGGCAGCTGCGTCGACGGCGCAGACTGCGACGAGCGTGCGCATGACGGTCACGATCATTGTCGTGGTGCCGATCATGCTGGTCTACCCGATCTTCCAGAAATACTTTGTGAAGGGGATTATGGTAGGCGCGGTGAAGGGCTGACGGTTGCCTTTCCTGTTTCCACCGTCTATGAACAGCCGCGTGTCTTGCGATGCGTGAGCAGCAGCGGCGGATACTACAGTGCACAAGCGCGGCCGGATCACTCCGGCAGCGCAAATAATAAAAGGAGGATTTTCAGATGAAAAAGAGAAACATGTTATCAATGGCGATGGCAGCGGCAGTTGCATCGACCAGCCTGCTCTCGGGCGTTGCTTCTGCGGAGGCGCCGGAGGTGAACCACGAGGAGCTGCTGCAGCTTGAGGTGTACGATGTGGCGGCGAATTTTCAGGGCATCCAGACCGGATGGTACGCGAAGGAGATCAAGGACCGCTTCAACATCGAGCTGAACATCATTGCACCGCAGGTGTCCGGAGACGCGGCGTCCCTGTACCAGACGAGATGTGCGTCCGGCGACCTCGGCGATATCATCATCCTCGACAATGCCGATATGCAGGACTGTGTGGACGTAGGGCTGGTCATGGACATCTCTGCGGATCTGCCGAACTACCCCAACATCATGAAGTACGAGGAGCAGATCAATCTGTTCAACACGGCGATGAATGAGGCGCTCGGCAACACCGGCACGTACGCGATCCCGGCGGAGATGAACTCCAACGGGCCGACAGAATACAAGGAGGACACCGTGGCCTCGATGCCGAGACTGGCGTGGGATTACTATACGGAGATCGGAGCTCCGGAGATGAAGAATCTGGACGATCTGCTGGATGTGCTGAGGCAGATTCAGGATGCGCACCCCACGAATGAGGCAGGCGACAATGCGTACGCGCTGAGCCTGTGGCCGGACTGGGATAGCACCAGCATTGAGACGGTCAATCAGCTCACAAAGTGGTACGGCCAGGAGGTAAACGGCTCCGTCCTGATCGGCGTGGATAATTCTATTGTTCCGCTGACCGACAAGGAGGGCGCATACTACAAGATGCTGAACTTCTTCTACAAGGCAAATCAGATGGGCCTGGTGGACCCGGATTCTGCGACGCAGGACTGGAATGCGGCGTGCGACAAGATGAGACAGAAGAGAGTGCATCTGTTCTGGTACAACTGGCAGTACGGCTTCTGGAACTCTCCGGAGAAGGGCGAGGCGCGCGAGAACTACCGCGGTATTCCGGTGGGTGATATGAATGTATTCCAGCCGTCTGACACGTACTACGGCGACGGCCGTGTATGGGGCATCGGCTCGAATGTCTCTGAGGATGAGAAGCTCCGCATTCTGGAGTTCTTTGACTGGCTGTGCTCGCCGGAAGGTCTGACTATGCAGCACGTCGGCCAGGAGGGCCTTATTTATACAGTCAATGAGGATGGCACCTACACGCTGACACCGGAAGGCATGACCCGTTTCTCCGCGGAGCTTCAGGTGCCGGAGGAGCTGGGCGGCGGCACATGGAACGACGGAAATAACCAGGTAAATCAGTGGCTGGTAGCATCAATTGAGATGAACCCGGAGACCGGCGAGACGGTGAACAGCGATTACTGGGCATCGTTCCTAGAGGCAAACGACACGGCGACGAACAAGGAGTGGTCCGAGAAGTTCGGCGCGGCAAATGAGGTAGAGTATCTGAAGGCAAACGGAATGCTGGATCCGGTTCCGAGCGTAAACCTGTCCCTGGCGATTGATGATACCGACACGGCGTTGATCCGCAGCCAGTGCGGCGATCTGATCAAGGATACTTCCTGGAAGGCAATCTTTGCAGCGGATGACGCAGAGTTTGAATCGCTCTGGGATGAGATGTGCGAGACGCTGAACGGCCTTGGCTGGGAGCAGCTCGTCGAGTTTGACACGGCGAAGTATCAGCCGGTGATCGAGGCGAGACAGGCGGCAGAGTAAGCGATCTGCGGCGGCATCGCCGGGAAGAGAATGATTGTATTATGAAAAATCGGGGAGGCGGCGCAGCTGTCTCCCCTTTTTAGAAGCGCTGGGAAATGGAGAGACAGAGAGGTGAGAGCGTATGAGACTTTATATTCACGAGACAGACAAAAAGGGAACGATTGAGCCGGAGATCTATGGCCATTTCAGCGAGCATCTGGGCAGATGCATTTACGGCGGGCTGTATGTTGGCGAGGATTCGGAGATCCCGAACGTGAACGGGATGCGGACAGATGTGGTGGACGCGCTGTGTAAGCTGCAGGTCCCGGTGCTGCGGTGGCCGGGCGGCTGCTTTGCGGATGAGTACCACTGGGAGGACGGGATCGGCCCGAAGGAGCAGCGCCGCAGGATGGTGAACAGCAGCTGGGGCGGGGACGTCGAGGACAACCGCTTTGGGACGCATGAGTTTTTTGAGCTGTGCCGTCAGATTGGCTGCAAGCCGTACATCTGCGGGAATGTCGGCAGCGGCACGGTCCGCGAGATGAGCGATTGGGTGGAGTACATGACAGCAGAAAAGGGCTCGACGATGGCCGAGCTGCGCCGGGCGAACGGGCAGGAGAAGCCGTGGCGGCTCGACTACTTCGGCGTGGGAAATGAGAACTGGGGCTGCGGCGGCAATATGGTGCCGGAGTATTACGCGCATCTGTACCGGAGATACCAGACCTTTGTGCGCACGTACGACAGACAGGCACCGATTGCGCGGATCTGCGGCGGCGCGAACGCGGACGATTACGACTGGACCGAGCGGGTGTTCCGCGAGTGCTTCCGGGAGCCGGCTCCCAGGGAGGCGCACGGGTACATGGACGGGTATTCCGTGCACTACTACTGCGGGGCGGAGAAAGGGCCGCACAAGGGCAGCGCGACCAGGTTCACGCAGGAGGACTACTGGTACACGCTGAACCGCGCGCTGGGGATCGAGGAGCTGATCCGGCGTCACGGGGCGATCATGGACCGGTACGACCCCCAAAAGCGGATCGGGATGATGATCGACGAGTGGGGCTGCTGGCACGATGCGGAGCCGGGGACGAACCCGGACTATCTCTACCAGCAGAACACGATGCGGGACGCGATGGTGGCGGCGCTCACCCTGAATATCTTTAACCGGCACTGTGACCGGGTGCGGATGGCGTGCATTGCGCAGATCGTGAACGTGCTGCAGTCGGTGATCCTGACGGACGGCCCGGAGCTGGTGCTGACGCCCACGTGGTACGTGTTCCACATGTACCGGACGCACCAGGGCGCCTCGCTCGTGCCCGGCGCTTTCGCCGGGGAGGAGATGGAGCTGACCGGGGACGACCGCTTCCGGATGCCTCAGCTCCAGCAGTCTGCCTCTGTGGATGCGGACGGCGTGCTCACAGTCACTCTTGCAAATGTGTCATTGGACCGGGAAGCCAGGGTCGAGGTGCTGTTTGACGAGCGAGAGCCGAAGAAGGCGGCGGGGACGCTGCTGCACGGCAGAGTCAATGCGTACAACAGCTTTGAGCAGCCGGACGTGGTACACGAGGAGGAGCTCACCGGTCTGCAGCGGACGGAGCGCGGCGTGAACGTGACGCTGCCGCCGTGCAGTATTGCGGCGGTGAGGATTTTGTAATAAACTGTTTGGGCAGGGCGAAGAAGGTTCTGAAAAGAATCGTAAGAATAGAAGAATGACGGAGGGAATATGAAGAGGACGATTTTGGTGGACCCGGGGCAGAGGGCGGTGTTTCACAACGCGGTGGATTACTGCATCGGCACCGGGAGAATGGGGCTTGCGCTGACGAAGGAGTACCAGGAACAGCTGAAGCTGGTGCAGGATTGGATCGGGTTTTCGCATATCCGCGGGCACGGGCTGTTCTGCGACGATATGGCGATTTACCAGGAAGCGGAGGACGGGACGCCGGAATACAATTTTACGTATCTGGACCGCGTGATGGACAGCTACCGGGAATTGGGGCTGGCGCCGTTTTTGGAGCTCGGCTTTATGCCGGAAAAGATGGCGGGCGGCAAGCAGACGGTCTTCTACTGGAAGGGAAATGTGACGCCGCCTAAGGACTATGCGCGCTGGAGCGGGCTTGTGAGGGCGCTGCTGGAGCACCTGATCGCGCGGTACGGCCGGGAGGAGGTCGTCACCTGGCCGGTGGAGGTCTGGAATGAGCCGAACCTGTGCGGGTTCTGGAAGGACGCGGACATGCAGGAGTATTTTCACCTGTTCCGTGTGACCTTTGACGCGGTGAAATCGGTGGACGCGCGGTTCCGGGTGGGCGGCCCGGCGGTCTGCGGCGGCACGGATGAGCTGTGGATCGGCGCGTTTATGGCGTATTGCCACGAGAACCGGATTCCTCTGGACTTTGTGACGCGGCACCACTACACGACGGATTTCCCGGAGCGCGCGGGACACTACGGCTATGTGAACCTGTCCGAGCCGGAGATTGGCTTTGCGAACCTGCACACGACGCGGGAGATCATCGACCGCTATCCGGAGTACCGCGGCCTGCAGATCCACATTACGGAGTTCAACACCTCCTACATCCCGAACTGCCCGACGCACGACACGAACCAGAACGCCGCCTACATCGCGCAGCAGCTCTCACGGCTCGGCGATGACAACGAATCCTACTCCTACTGGACGTTTGGGGATGTGTTTGAGGAGCAGGGTGTACCGTTTACGCCGTTTCACGGAGGCTTCGGCCTCGTGGCGGACGGCTGCATCCCGAAGCCGACCTTCTGGACGTTTGTGTTCTATAAGAAACTGAAGGAGAAGGGCGGTGCGTGCGTCTACAAGGACGACGACTGCGTGATCGTAAAGAAGGAGGACGGAGGCTACTGCGGGGTGGCCTGGAACCGGCACAATGAGCGGACAGGGGAAGCGCTGCAGCTCTCGCTTTGCCTGCCGTGCGATCCGGGCCGGTACTGCCTGCTGACGCGGACGGTGGACGAGGAGACCTGCAATCCGCTGAAGGTATGGCACGACCTGGGAGAGCCCTCGTCGCTGACGGCGGAGGAGCTCGCCATGCTCAGGGAGGCCGCAGTGCCGCTGCTCGAGACAAGAGAGGTGAGTGTTTTGGGAGACGGGGGAGAGTGCATCCGGCTGGATTTTACGGTAAAAGAATTTGGCGTAGTCTATTTTGAGAGTATCCCGGCGGAGCTGCGCTCGGATCGGGGCTATTCCTACGAGAGGTGTATCCGCAGATGATATGTGGGCGGTAAGCCGGAAACATGTGATTGTTAGGTGAGCGGCTTTTTATACATTCTTTTGGATGAAGGATAGCTATAGAGAGCGAAAATGTTGTCAAAAATGCAGGAGGAGATATGGAATATCAGGAGAGAAAGGCAAGCTTGCTGCTGTACACGAGGGAGGTGCGCCCGGAGGATTACCCGGACGGCCTGGCGCGCAGCATTCATCTGGCGTACAGCTGGGACGGAAGGGTCTATCAGGCATTACATCAGAATTACGGGATTTTGTTTGCGCCCGGGACGATCAGCGGGGCGGACACGATTTGTCCGAAGGGAGTGAAAAATCCGCGCGCATTTGCACTGCCCGGCGGCGGCTACGGAATCGTCGCGGAGCGCGTCGAGGAGGACGGGAGCGAGGATGCAGAGAGCCGCGGGAAGGTGCTGTGCTGGACGACGGAGGATTTCGTGGAGTTTCGGTTCGTTGGGCTGGTGGAGCAGGCGGCAGGCGCAGAGACAGGGCATATAGCAGCCAGTATCCCGGAGGGAGCTATTCCGGGAGGCTGTGTGGAGATCGGCGCGAATTTGTGTGACCGGATTGTGCAGCGCTGGAGCAGGATTTACAATACGGAAGTCCGTGTGCCGGACTGCATTCGGGTGCGCAGTGCGGGCGAGGTGGCCGGGACGGAGGCGACCGCCGTTTACTCGGACGGTTCCACGTCACAGAAGAAAGTGCGCTGGGAGACGGACGGGATTGATTTTGGAAAGAAGGGGACGTACGAGATCAGCGGCACAGTGCAAAACAGAGCGTACCCGTTCCCGGTCGCCCGCGGCTACGGCGATCCGGTCATCCTCCCGTGGAAGGGCAGATATTACTTTATCGCGACCAATGACAACACGGACGATGTCGGCCTGTACGTGCGGGTGGCGGACGATGTGGCCGGACTTTTCGGGCTGCAGGAGAATGGCGCGGCGCAGGACGCAAAGCTGATAAATGGGGAACAGGCGAACGGCACACAGGTATGCGCCTCCCCCAAAGCCGGAGTGCAGCTGGAGAAACAGCTCGCTGGAGGCAGGAAGCAGCCGAAAGAACACTTGATCCTCGGCCGGGATGCGCAGGGACGGTTCTGGCAGACGTTCTGGGCCCCGGAATTTCATGTGATCGGCGGCGAGCTGTATATCCTGTTTGCGGTGAGCGACCGGATCTGGGGTCCGCAGTGCCATCTGATGAGGCTGAAAAAAGGCGGAGATATCATAAATCCGGAGGACTGGGAGGAGCCGGTCCGGATTCGAAGAAAGGATGGAAGTGTCCTCTGCACCCGCGAGGAGGGGATCACGCTGGACATGACGTACCTGTGGGCGGGTGGCCGCTCCTATGTGATCTGGTCCTACCGCAGACACATCGGGACACCGGCGGACACGGGCTCGATGCTCTACATTGCGACAGTCGATGAGCGCGCACCCTGGCAGCTGACCAGCGATCCGGTGCTGCTTACCAGGCCGCTGCTCGGCTGGGAAAATGTGAGCGGCACGATCAACAACGAGGGCCCGTACAGCTTCGTGAAGGACGGCAGAGTTTACCTGACGTATTCCGGCGGATCGGCGAACAGCTACACGTATGTGCTGGGACTGCTGACGGCAGCGGAGGACGATGACCTGCTGTGTCTGTCGAGCTGGAAGAAGAGCGGTGTGCCGGTGCTCTCCTTCTACTCTGTGGACGGTGAGTACGGGCCGGGTCACAATTCCTTCTTCACGGACGATCTGGGGAATCTGATGATCGCCTACCATGCGGAGGATGCGCTCGACCATGTCATTCGCTGTGACGGAATCCGCCGGGTACATTTTGCGATCGACGGCCGCCCCGTTTTCGATCTGTCAGCGGAGCGGGATCTGAATCCTGCGCTTCGGGAGGTAAAGATGAGAGTGGAAGTGTGTGGAGAAGATACGGCGAACAGTATTTAAAAATGAGAAGAGACAAATTTCAGGAGACAGAAGAGATGAGATATGAACTGATGTGTTACACCAGAAAGCCGGATCAGGCACTGTACTATGAGGAGAGACTGGCGTTCAGCATGCATTTGGCGCTGAGGGAAGGCGACGGACCATATGTGCCGCTGAACCACAATTCCGGCGTGCTGTTTGCGAAGGCGACGGAGAATGAGGACTGGAGCCTGAATCCGAAGAGCCTGCGTGATCCCGTGCTGTACCGCAGAACAGACGGACTGTTCGGCGTGCGCGCCGTCAGGATCGAGGGCGACGGCGACGAGGAAGCGGGCGGCGCGACCGTGCTGCACTGGAAATCGAAGGACCTGATCGTCTACGAGGAAGTATCGGCGGACGAGGCAGAGCAAAGCGGAGCATCTGCGCAGGCTGCCGGGTGTGAAGCGGAGCGGAATGGGGCGTTTGCAGAGACAGCCGGGTGTGAAGCGGAGCGGAATGGGGCGTTTGCAGAGACAGCCGAGCGTGGGGCAGAGCGAGATGGAACATTTGCGGAGAGAGTCAGCACGGAAGCAATGGCAGGCGAGGGCTGTCTGTGCGCGCAGATCGAGGGCTGCGTGCCGGGAACCGTGGTCGGGATCTCGGAGGCGGAGGCCGTCTACCTGAAGCAGAAGCTGCTGACGCCGGAGAATGTCGGCGTAACCGTGCCGGAGAAGGTCTGCGCGAAAAATGCCGGGGAGCTGTCGCGGGTGACAGGTGTGCTGCAGTACAGTGACGGCACCAGGCGGGCGTGCCGGGTGGACTGGGACTGTGCCGGGATCGATTTTTCGCGCCCCGGAGAGTACCGCGTGACAGGAACCGTGCACCAGGAGCATTTTCCGTTTCCGATCGCCTACAACCGGGCGGATCCTTGTGTGGCGCGCTGGAACGGAAAATATTACTTTATCGCGACGAACGATGCCGATGACAACCACACGCTCTATATCCGGGAGTCGGACACGCTGGCCGGCCTGGTGGACGCGGAGGAGATCCTGCTGCTGGATTCCGTGACGTACGAGGGGATCGGCGGACTTTTGTGGGCGCCGGAATTTCATGAGATCAACGGCAAACTCTACATTTTCCATGCCGCGACCCCGGGAGAGTTCTACTGTGAGGAGAGCCACATCATGGAGCTGCGCGAGGGCGGCAACCCGGCGTGCCGCGCCGACTGGTCGGCGCCGAAGCGCATCCTGAAACGGGACGGGAGTTACCTGTGTGAGATGGGCAAGACGATTTCCCTCGACATGACCTGCTTCCCGTGGGAGGGCGACTACTACGTAGTCTGGTCGCAGCGCCAGTTCCTGCCAAAGGATCTCGGGGCGTGGCTGTACATCGCAAAGCTGGATCCCGAGCAGCCGTGGCGGCTTCTCACCGATCCCGTCGTGCTCTCGAAGCCGGACTTCGGCTGGGCGAACAACCATGTGTTTGTGGACGAGGGACCGTTCGCGCTGATCCGCGGCGAGCGGCTGTTCCTCACCTTCTCGAGCGCACTGGTCGACTATACGTACGTGGTGGGCTATCTGGAGACGCAGAAGGGACGCGATCTGCTGGATCCCGCGAGCTGGCGGAAAAACGGCTACCCGATCCTGTCGGCGAGAAGCGTGCCGGGAGAGTACGGCACCGGGCACAATGCGTACGTCGAGGATGAGGACGGCACGATCTGGAACACGTACCACGCCCGCCCGGGCGCAGAGGGCGTGCGCAGCAGCGGAATCCGCAGAGTGCACTTCGACGTGGACGGCTGCCCGATGCTCGACGTGACGGAGGAGCTCGATCTGAAGAGAGAGCTGCGGCAGGTGCAGACGGTCGTGTCGGTGGAAGGAATTTCATAAAAGATAAAAAACGGAAGCGATTTCTGAGGTGCGATATTCTTTCCGGAAACGGCTAACATATCTGTGAAAGAATAGAAAAAGGTTGGATTTCTTGCCGATCATGCGCTATACTATTAGGATAGATTTGTGCAGTTCTCGATTGTGATTTGACGGAGGAAATCGATGAGATATCTTTTGGCGGCTGAAATAGCGAAAAAATGGGATGTGTCGGAGCGCAGCGTCAGAAATTACTGCGCACAGGGACGTGTAGACGGCGCGTTTCTCACCGGGAAAACGTGGAAGATTCCTGAGACTGCGGAAAAGCCATCGCGGGCCAACGAAAGAAAAGAGCAGCGGATGACACTCGTGGATATTTTGCAGGACGAAAAGTCAAATAAGTATCCTGGCGGAATTTATCATAAAACCCAGATTGACCTTACGTACAATTCGAACCATATGGAGGGCAGCCGTCTGACGCATGATCAGACGAGATATATTTTCGAGACGAATACCGTCGGTGTGGAGAACGAAGTGCTCAATGTGGACGATGTGATCGAAACCGTAAACCATTTCCGCTGCATTGATCTGATTATTGACCATGCAAGAGCGAAATTGACGGAGAAATTGATCAAAGAACTTCACATGGTATTGAAAAGCGGGACGAGTGATGCGAGAAAAGACTGGTTTGCTGTGGGCGATTATAAGAAAGTGCCCAATGAGGTTGGCGGCATGTGCACGACCCTTCCAGAAGAGGTTTCCGGCAAGATGAAAGCATTGCTGGCGGATTATAATTCCCGGGGAGAAATAACATTGGAAGAGATTCTGGAATTCCATGTTGCGTTTGAGCGCATCCACCCCTTCCAGGACGGCAACGGCCGTGTCGGGAGATTGATTCTATTCAAAGAGTGCCTGAGGAATCACATTGTGCCGTTTATCATCGAGGATAACCTGAAACTGTTCTATTACCGCGGCCTGAGGGAGTGGAATCATGAGAAAGGCTATCTGACCGATACGTGTCTGACCGCGCAGGATCGGTATAAGGCGTATTTGGATTACTTTCGGATACCGTATGCTGACGTTTAGTTGAGATATGGAAACAGGGGCAAAACGACAGAGAATGTAGCTGAGATACCCAGGAGCGGAAGTTCTGGGTACCTCTGAAACAGACGGAAAAGTGGGAAATCGGTATGAAAAACAGATGGAACTGTATGCAGAATATCGGGCTGAAAAAGAAGGTGTTTCTTTTTGCCTTTTTTATTTTTGCGATGACATTTCTACTCTCGATGTTTGTATTCTGGGGTCTGCAGAGATACTCGCAGCACCGTGCAGCGGTCAGTCATGTCGAGGGTGCGAGAAATGAGAAGCTGGATATGCTCGAGAGTTATTTCAAAAACATGGACAGTGTGACGTACAATCTGGCTTACAGCAACTGGATCCAGGATCTTTGTCAGAAAGCGGTCTACACACAGCGCCGTCAGGAGCTTCTGGACAACGCGCATGAATTTCTGGGGAGCGTCAGCACTCTGTATGAAGGAAACAAGTTTGCGTTGATTACATGGAGCGGCATACGCGTGACATCGGTGAACGGTTACTACCTGGATTACGGTGTGGATATCAAAAAGAAACCCTGGTACGATACGCTGTTGCACGATGGAAAATATATGGAGGCAGAGGAGGGAGAGGAAAAGGGAATCTACCACAAGCACTCCGAATGGGATATGACGCTGTACTATTTGCTCCATGATTACAATACGCTGGAGATGGCGGGCGTCTTTGTGATCACGATTCCCGAGCAGAACCTTAAAAAGCTGCTCGCCACAGAGTATGACGGAATGTTTTTTGGATTACTATGCTCTGATGGGAGGCTGGTGACAGCGGATGAGGATGGACTGGCTGTGATGGAGCGGGCCAAAAACGCGGCGGGACAGAACAGGCTGTCCGATACGGTTGGGACGATGGATCGGGATTATTTCGCTGTCATGAATGACTTTTCGACAGACTTTTTTGACTGGAAGCTGGTTACGGTGTTCGATGGGAGATGCCAGAAAATGGATGTGAGGATGATGTCGGTGTTCCTTATCATTCTTCTGCTGGTGTCAGGCTGTCTGCTGGTGGTGGGGGTTCTGGCTGTGTCAAAGTATCTGACCAAACCGCTGCTTGCATGTGCGGATGGCATGCGCCAGATTCAGCAGAATCGCCTCGGTATTCTCCTGCAGAATACGTACACGGATGAAATCGGGGAGCTGATCAATGGCTTCAATGAGATGTCCGCATCTTTGGAGCTGCTGGTTGAAAAGAACAGGAGAATAACGGCTATCCAGAAGGAATCAGAGATCAAGCTGCTGGAGAGCCAGATCAATCCGCATTTTTTGTTCAACACGCTGGAAATTATAAACAGCCTGATTTTAAACCGACAGGAAACGGAAGCGGTCATGGTCTGCGAGACATTGGGGCAGCTCTATCGTTACAACCTGAGGCAGGAAAAATGGATTACGATCAGAGAGGAGCTTGAATACACGAAGCAGTATCTCCTGATCGTAAAATACAAGCAAAGTGACCTTGAAGTGTTTTTTGACGTCGATGAGGAACTGGGAGAATTGCCGTTTCTGAAGATGGTGCTGCAGCCGCTGGTGGAGAATTCGATCCGTCATGGGTTCCGGTACAAGACAAGAGACTGCTGTATTTCCATTGGGATCGAGAAATATGAGACGAAGCTCCGCGTCACGGTGATGGACAATGGGAACGGGATGAAACCGGACCAGCACAGGCTGTTAATGGAGGAACTGGAACAGATTCATCAAAATCCGATGGAAAAGCTGCCGGATTCTGCACATATTGGCCTTCGGAATGTCGTACAGCGCTTGTACCTGGAATACGGGGATGACTTTTCTGTCATAATAATAACGAATGCAGGTTATGGACTCCGGATCGAGATGGAGATACCGATGATGCTATAAAAAGCGGGAGAGCAAGGGAAAAACAGAGGGATTGTATGTATCGCATATGTATTGCAGATGACGAAGTGTATGTACAGAAAAGCATTATCCAGAGAATTGCAAACAGCGGTCTGGATATGGAGGTTGTGGGGACAGCGGCAAATGGTTTTGAGGCGCTTGCGCTCTATGAGGAGGAGTCACCGGATATTTTTTTTGTTGATATCAATATGCCGGTGATCAATGGACTGGACTTTATAGAGAAAGTAAGGAAACAGAGGAATGCTGTGGATACGCAGTTTGTGATTATCAGTGGCTATGATGATTTTGCGTATATGAAGAGGGCCATTCGCCTGGGAGTGGTAAATTATATCAAGAAGCCGATTTTGCAGCAGGAGTTTCAGGAGATGTTGCTGGAGATCGAGCAGAAGCTTTCGGAAAAAAGAGGGCGGGAGCGGCCGCATTCGCAGAAGAGTGCCGGGACGTGGTCTGAATTTATGGAGCAGGGGCGTGCGGAAAGGATGACCGGTTCCCTGATCTTAGTGTGGAAAACAATGGCGCAGGATGCGGCAGAGGAGTTCCTTTCGGCACTGCGGAAAACGGAACACACACAGTGGCAGGCTGTGACGTTTGGCAAAGAGATGCCGGATATCTGTATTCTTTTTCTTGAAGGAGAACTGCTGCGGGAACAGGAATTGGACAAAATCTGCAGGGCGGGTCCGTTTTGTGAGGGGAATAAGGTTCTTTACTGGAGTGGAAAGAACCAACATCCGGAGGAGATGCTGATTGGCATGGAAGCACTTCTGAATCTTCGGTTTTACGGGGAGACCGCTCAGGTCATGCGATACCGTGAGCCTGAGAGGGAACGTCTGAGCGTAATGTACGATGCATTCGAATCTGCGCTGGAGACCGGACAGGAGGAGCTCTGCCGGGAAGCACTGGGAAAGATCTGGAACACCGTTTTTGGTGACAGAAAGTATGTGTATCTGATTAAACAGGTATATCAGTCGGTCCTGCTGGTGCTGGCGAACAAGTATATGAAATATGATATCCCGCTGCCGATTCAGATTCGGAAGGGCCTGTTTCCGTTTGCGGTTTGCAGATATCAGAATAAAAAGGAATTGACAGATGAGCTGGTAGAGTATGCCGGTGAGCTGAATCAGAAAATCGTTCTGGCATCGTCAGGCTGTGATCTTGTGGATAAGGTCGTGCGGTATATGGAGCAGTATTACCGCGAGGATATCAGCCTGAGCGAGCTGGCGGCGACATTCTTTGTCGTGCCGACGTATCTGGCGAGGCGTTTTAAGGAAAAGAAGAGCTGTACCGTGATGCAGTATCTTGAGGATATCCGGCTGCGCAAGGCGAGAGAGCTGCTGGAAAACTCGAGGATGTCCATACAGGAGGTAGCTCTGCTGGTCGGGTATAAGGATCAGAACTATTTTGCGAGAAGTTTTCGGAAGGTGTACGGCATGTCTCCGAGAGAGTACCGGAATCTAAATGGATAAAAATGTGCTAAATACACAATAAGATCGTGCTAGAATTAAAAAAAGCAAGCAAATATAATATAGCCATCAAGACGAACAGCAAAAGAAAGGAGAAAGTGCTGTATGAAGAGAAGAAAAATGATGGCTTTATTGACAGGGGCGCTGGCAGCGTGTGCGATGATCGGGAATATGACGCTCACGAGCAGTGCAGAGGAGAAGAAGGTTGTCTCCTTCTATATGTGGGCGGCCGATGCGGAGCAGGAATTTGACCGTGCGATTGTGGCTCAGTATGAGGCGGAGCATCCGGATGTAGATATCGAGGAGAACTACATTCCTTATGCGGAGTACCTGAGCAAGCTGAACACGATGGCGGCGGCAAACAGCCTTCCGGACATCTTCAATCTTCCGGAGGGAAATGTATTTGAGTGGGGCGAGAAGGGAGCGCTGCTTGATCTGAAGCCGCTCTACGATGAGGCAGGAGTGAAGCCGACCGATGTGGCGATCGAGCCGACGATTTTTGACACAGACGAGCATGTATGGTCTGTCGGGTACAATTCGACCACGATGGCGCTCTACTACAATAAGGATCTGCTGGAGGCGAGCGGAGTGGAGGCGCCGGGAACGGATGCGGCGAATCCGTGGAGCTGGGATGAGTATGTAGATGCGGCGAAGAAGCTTACAAAGGATGGAAGCGGAAAGAGCCCGGAGGACGAGGGCTTCAATCCGGATGATATCGTTGTATACGGCACCATGATGCCGACCGACTGGACAAAGTTTATTGCGCTTCTGCATACAAATGAATCCGGTGTTCTGAATGAAGATGGGACAGCACTTGGAATCAGCCAGGAGAATGGTATTGAGGTGATCCAGAGTATCGCAGATCTCGGAAATACGATTCACTGCGCTCCGTCCATTGCGATGGCAAAGGGAGCATTCGCAGATGCGTCGACGATGCTGATGAACGGCCAGGTCGCAATGATCATTGACGGCGGCTGGGCGCTTGCAAACTATACAAATGAAGGCTTCGACGTCGGCGTGGCTCCGATTCCGGCTTTCAAACAGGCGGCAGATATTTCCTGGACAGCAGGACTTTGTATGTCTCCGGAGGCAGCGGATAATGAGGCTGCATTCGATTTTTATCAGTATTTTACGGACTTTAACAATTCTGTAAAAGCTGCAAATGCGCAGGGTGTATCTTTAGGCGGATTGCCGCATACTCTGGCGGTATTTGACGGCGGAGAAAATGAGCAGCAGTGGATTGCCACCTACACAAAGGTAGATGCGACCGGTATGTGTACAGCGTTCAAAAATATTTTGCAGGCAGACACAACGGTGCTTGGCGACAATGTACGTGTAAAGAATTTCCCGACCATTATGGACAATACGATCGTTCCGGCACTGGACAATGTATGGCTTGGAGAGACGACGGCAGAGGAAGCGCTGACCAGCCTGGATCTTTCGGACGTGATTGACGGATACTGGAAATAACAGAAAAGATGACTGTGCCAACTGAGTGAGAGAAGAGAGCCTGGCTTAATGGATCTGTTAGGCCGGGCTCTTTTTGACATAAAATGGGGGATCAATCCATATGAGAAACGAGAAAAAGATGACAGCGAAGGAAAAAACACAGCTAAAATGGGGCTATTTCTTTATCGGGCCGTCAATCATCGGATTATTCTGCTTTAATTTCGGCCCGATGCTGTTCAGCCTTGCGATCAGCTTTACAGAGTGGGATGTGATCACGCCCAAAGTGTTCGTGGGACTGAAAAACTACAGAGAGCTGTTCCGCGATCCGCTGGTGCTCCAGTCTCTGAAGGTGACATTTTTGTACACCTTCCTGACGGTGCCGCTTGTGACCTGCATACCGCTGCTCATTGCGGTGCTGTTGAATACCCGCGTGAAGGGGATGTCAGTGTTCCGGACCATCTTTTATATTCCGTCGATTGTGCCGGTAGTGGCATCTGCCGCGATCTGGATGTATATTTACAATCCGATGTACGGGCTGCTCAACAGTGTGATCCGTCTGTGCGGGGGAAGCACGCACAACTTTATCTTCGACCCGAAGGAAGTCATTCCATCTCTGGCCGTGATGGCTGTGTGGGCCGCAGGGAATACCGTCGTGATCTATCTTGCGGGGCTGCAGGGAATTTCGAGAGAGCTCTATGAGGCGGCGGAGCTGGACGGAGCGGGTGGAATCGCGAGATTCCGCCACATTACAGTGCCGCTGATGACACCTATCATTTTTTACAATTTTGTTATGGCGATCATAAACAGTATGCAGACGTTTACGCAGTCCTACATCATGACAGACGGCGGGCCGGCAAATGCGAGCCTGTTCTATTCGCTGCTGCTCTACCGGACCGCGTTTAAGCAGTCCCGGATGGGCTACTCGGCGGCAATGTCCTGGGTACTGTTTGTGATTATCGCGGTGCTGACGGCGCTGGTATTCCGGTCGTCGGATCGCTGGGTCATTTATGAGAATGGAGATAAAGGATGAAGAAAAGTAGGAGAAAAGAAAAGAGATTGCTGATTTATCTGTTATTGATTCTGTTATCGGTCCTGATGCTTTTTCCATTTTACTGGATGATTCGAAGCTCCTTCATGAGCAATCGTGAGATCATGACGGTTCCGATCCAGTGGCTCCCTTCGCATTATGATCTGGAGAACTACAAAAATGCGTTTGCCAGAGCGCCCTTTGCGCGGTATTTTCTGAACTCAGCGGTCATTGTGGCGATCAACATGGTAGGAAGCATTCTGAGTGCGAGCTTCATTGCCTTCGGGTTCGCCAGACTGAAGTTCCGGGGGAGAAATTTCTGGTTTGCGATGCTGCTCTCGACGATGATGATCCCGCAGACCGTGCTGATGATTCCGCAATTTTTGATCTGGCAGCGGGTGGGGGCGTATAACACGATAATTCCTCTGACACTTCCGTGCTTTTTCGGCAATGCGTTTAATGTGTTCCTGGTGCGGCAGTTCTACGCCGGAATCCCCAAGGATTATGATGAGGCGGCTCTGGTAGATGGAGCCAGTTATTTCACGATCTATTGGAGGATCGTGCTGCCGATGTCAAAGCCGGTGATGTGTACGGTCGGCGTGTTTACCTTCATGGGAACCTGGAATGATTTCATGGGGCCGCTGCTCTATCTCGACAAGGAAAATCTGAAGACTGTGTCGCTTGCACTGCAGAATTTCATGGGACAGCATGTCAGCGAGTGGAATTTGATGATGGCATTGGCAACGGTGATCACTTTGCCGATGATTGTCGTATATTTTATGGCACAGAGGTATTTTATCGAAGGAATCACGTTCTCGGGCATAAAAGGATAGATGAAAAGGAAGGAACAGCAGATAGAAAGGAGGAAGACAGTGGTATGAAATATGATCTGTGGGAAATTCCGTTTAGTATGAGGGGAAGCTATATGGCCATCTCGTGGCTGGATGAGAGACTTGCGGGGAAAGACGGCAAGGAAGGGCTGTATCTGCGGACCATTCATGGGGCCGCGAGGGAGAGCAACACTGCGAGGCTGGAAGTACTGTGCGATGGAGCACCCTGCGCGTTTACGGCGGAGGCGGAGCCAGAGCGGGTGGTGCTCCGGACGGATGAGGGAGAGCTGACGCTGGTGTACGCCGATGAGGATACGCTGCTGATTGGCGGTACGGGATCGAGGCTGGGAATCCGCCTGGATTTTCAGACCGGAAGGGATTTTGATTTTGTTCAGCCGGTACAGGCGGGGCAGGAGCGGTGGTATCTGGCAAATTGTTTCAGAAGCTACATAAGGTATATGCTGTTTAATCAGAAGGGAGATGTGAGGCTGCAGCAGGAGTGGAAGGTCAGCGGGGCCAAGAGCTGCCAGTTTGATGTGCTCCCGGATAAGAGGGGTCTGCTGCTGATCATCGAGGAGGTACGGGACACCTGGATCAAGAAAGAACATTGTGGGATAGAGGATGCCTATGCGCAGAGAAGGGCGGAGTTCCGCGCATTTCAGGAACAGATGCTTCCTATGCCGAAGCAGTATGCGGCTGCGGCCGAAAAGGCGGCGTACGTAAACTGGAGCAGCCTGGTCAGTCCGTGTGGATTGCTTGGAAGAGAGGCAATGCTGATGTCGAAAAACTGGATGTGCAACGTCTGGAGCTGGGATCACTGCTTTAACGCGCTTGCCTTGGCTGGCAGCCAGCAGGAACTGGCCTGGGATCAGTTTATGCTGATGTTCGATTATCAGAGCGCTACGGGGCGGATTCCTGACAGTGTGAATGACTCGATACGCATCGACAATTACTGCAAGCCGCCGATTCATGGCTGGACACTGCGTAAGCTGCGGAGAACGATGGAACTGACGGGAGCCCAGCTGGAGGAAGCATACGAGAAGCTGGGAAAATGGACGCATTGGTGGCTGAATTACCGAGATCAGGATGGGGACGGACTGTGCGAGTACACACACGGGAATGATTCAGGCTGGGACAACTCGACCGCATTTCAGCTGCTGCCGCCCGTCACTCTGCCGGATCTCGCTGCGTTTCTCGTGATTCAGATGGATGAGCTCGGCGAGGTGGCGGAACTTCTCGGAAGGAGAGAGGAGGCGGTTTGCTGGAGACAGCGCTCTGAGTCGATGCTGGAGAGAATGCTCTCAAAGCTGTTTCAGGATGGAAAACCTTTGGCGATCCAGACTCTGACCGGCAACCAGGTTCCGACGAACAGTCTGATCCTGTATCTGCCGATTGTTCTGGGGATGCGTCTCCCTTCGGATATCCGGGAATACCTGATTGGCCAGCTGAAAAGCGAGGCTTTCCTGACGGCGCATGGACTGGCGACGGAGAGTCCGTCGAGCGGGGAATATGAGGCAGATGGCTACTGGCGCGGACCGATCTGGGCGCCGAGCACGATGCTGATTGCGGATGGGCTTTGGGAGTGCGGGGAATATGAGTTTGTCCGGGTACTCGCGAAGCGGTTCTGTGAAAATGTAGCCGCAAGCGGCTGCGCGGAGAATTTTGATGCTCTGACAGGGAAGGGACTGCGCGACCGGGCATACACCTGGACCTCGAGTGTAATGTTCCTTATGGGGCAGTTCCTGAGAAAAATGTGAGGATAGATTGGTGTGGTGGTATTGAGACGTGTAATGCTATGGGATTAGGATGCAGGGACGGCGTGAAATATCATGGCGGATATTGTGAGAGAGGTGTTAGTATGAGAAGCAGGATAGAACAGGATGGAAGCATCTCCATATACTATGGAGATCGCAGGCTGCTTTGGGGGATTTATCCAGGGATAGACGGACATCCGGTCCGGGTGCAGGCACTGGAGTACACAGAAAATGAGATGATTTGGAAGACTGTGCAGGGAGAGATTCACTGCCGGATTGTGCCGGAGCAGGGGAATGGGCTTGAACTGAATTTCTCTCTTTGCGGCTGGCAGGAACGGATTCACACGTTTTTCCTTTTGTACGAGGCGGAGACAACTGCGGAAGGCTTTTATCAGGCGGCGGAAGGTATGGGGCATGAGACCGGATACTATACAGAAGAGGAGCTGGCAGCTCGCAGAAATACAGCCAGCTATGGCCTGTGCGCTTTGCGCTGCCGGGACTGTGCTGTGACACTGTATGCAAAACCGTCATCTCCGGAGGAATTCTGGTATGAGACCGTATTCGAGCTGGATGTCCGGGAACGCGAGAAATATACGAATGGCTGGTCGAAAGCGGAGAAGGCTGCGGAGCTCCGGCTCTCATGCGGCGCGCGCCTTGAGCAGGCACATGGGTCAGAAGTGAAGTTTGCTCCGCTTCGAGTGCTGGCCACAGATACGATAGAGGAGGGGCTGGAGCGAGCGGCGCAGGACATCGGGGATGGCCTGAAGGCGCGACGAAAGATGCCGCCGGCCTACCATTGGTGCTCCTGGTATTATTGCTATCAAAATTTTGACCGGGACCAGCTCAGAGAATATCTGAGCGGCCTGAAGACACTGAAAAGGGAGGTGCCGATCCGGTACGTGCAGATTGATGCGGGGTATTTTCCGGCGGTGGGAGACTGGCTGATGACAAATGAGCGCTTTCCAGACGGGCTTGCGGAGGCCTTTGCAGAGATTGTGGAGGCAGGCTATCAGCCGGGAATCTGGATCGGCCCGTTTATGGTAGGCAACAGAAGTCAACTGTACAGAGAACACCCGGACTGGGTCTTGCATGATCTGGATGAAAAGCCGGTGCAGGCCTGGATCATGGACAATGAGCCGAAGGTGTGGGGCTATCAGGATGAGGTATACTATATTCTGGATACCTCCCATCCGGAGGCAATGGCGTATATGCGGCGTGTGTTCCGGACCCTGCGGAGCATGGGAGCAGTGATGTTCAAGACGGATTTCATGCTCTGGGGTCTGCAGGACAGCACCAGGGTAAAGCGCTATACGCCAGGAAAGACATCGGTCGAATATTTCCGTGATTTTCTGAAGATGATCCGGGAGGAGATCGGTGAGGAGAGCTATTGGCTTGGCTGCATCGCACCGTTCCTTCCCTTCGTTGGCTATGCGGATGGAATGAGGATCGGGGGCGACGTAGGTTCGAGCTGGGATGGAACCTTTGGCCCGCAGAATATGATGCGCTGTCTGGTCGGCAACAATTATATCAATCATCACTATTTCCAGACGGACGCGGATGCGGTGATGCTGCGCGATTTCCACATTCGTTTAAGCGAGCGAGAAATCTACAGTCTTGCACTGCTGGCTGCGATGGCGGGAAGCTGCATTTATACGTCAGATCCGCTGCATTTGCTCTCAGAGGAGCGATTGGCCCTTTTCGAGTTCGTGCGGCCGGACGAAAGGCGGAGAAAGCCGCGGCTTCCATTCCTTGAGGAGAAGCGGACAGAAATCGTGATGGTGCAGCAGGAAGAAAACAGAGCGCTTCTGTATGTACTGAACCCGTCGCAGGAACAGGGGGTGTACACCTACAATCTGAACGCTCTTGGCTTTGACCGGGATTGGAAGGCATACCATATCTCGACAGGAGAGCAGGAGGAACTCTGGCATGGAAACCTCGTCCTGTCCATACCGCCGCATGGATGTGCACTGTTGCTGTTGAGTAAGGAGCAGGAGGTTCAAGTGAAGAGGGGGAATTTGTGGGAAAATCTGGAGTGATGAATTTTTACAGGTTTACCAAGCAGATGCTATGCCTGAATCAGTAGATGATGAATAAATTGTTGTTACAATAGAATTCGTGGTAGACATTGTTTTTGAAGCGGCATATACTATCATTTGTATAGGATATGCCGCTTTGTGGAGCGCGCGTGGGGCGTGAATCCTAAGGAGTGAGTACGTGAATGGGGCATGTTTTGGGATACGGATACGCTTGGATAGGGAAGACCGCGCGTCCGGATCTTAGAAAATTCGAAGGAGGAACTTACAATGGAGCATATGGCGTGGACAGGCAGGATCAAACCAGGCTGCAGAGCCGAGTACGAGCGGAGACACCGCGAGATCTGGCCGGAGATGGTGGAGGTGCTGAAGGAGGCCGGGATCTGCAACTACAGCATCTTCTATGTGAACGACGTGCTGTTTGGATACTATGAGTGCGAGAAAGGCGTCGCGTACGCAGAAAAAGTGCAGGCCCAGAGCCCCGTCGTCGACCGCTGGAACGCATACATGCAGGACATCCTGGAACTCGAGATGGACCCCGAGACAGGCGCGCAGCCCAAGCTGGAGCAGGTGTTCCGGCTCGACTGAGCACAGTATGCGGCTCGAAATGGCATGGCGATTCGTCCGACAGCGTATAGTGTGCGGTCAGGAGAGTATAGATGCAGAGCAAGAGGGCACGGACGGATACGTAAGGACGAAAGAGCAGGAATGCGACACGGAGGAGACAGAGTATGAGACTGGAAAAGCTGCAATCCTATCTGCAGGAGCAGGGATGGAAGTATGAGTACGCGGAGGAAGACGGCTGCGGCAGCGTGGACTTCGAGCACCGCGGCCTGAGCTACCACGTGTGGGAATTTGACGGCGGCGCAGAGAGCAACGTAGAAAACGTCGGGCGCATGAAAGACTACGCAGGCCAGTATGAGGAAGAAATTCTGAGTATCATGCGAACCTGGTAGAATTTGTTCTTTTTTGACAGGCCACCATATCAGGCATTTTAAAATGTAGGCGAGACAAATAAACTCCCGCGGTGCAAGTATCAGGGAATATCCTCTTTTATGCTTCCATTCCCTCAAGCACCTCGCAAACCAGCAACAAGCGGCCAGCAGACTCTGGGGAAGGACCTGTAGGGGTGTCCACCCCAGAGTCTGCTGGCCGCTTGTTGCGTCCGGGTACCCCACACTCAAATCCCCCCAATTTCCCCACCGCAAAGTCCCCATGAAACAGTTCCATTTTCCCTTCTGATGTGTTACAATAGCACCTGTGTAAAGTGACAAAGAGGAGGAATCAGAATGCAGAAGGATCTCACAAAGGGCAGTGTACTGAAAGTCTTGCTTCAGTTCTCACTGCCCTATTTATTGTCGTGTTTTCTGCAGACCTTTTACGGTCTCGCAGATTTGTTTATCACCGGCCAGTTCAACGGCGCCGGTCCGATCTCAGCCGTCTCGATCGGCAGCCAGGTCATGCACATGATCACGGTGATCATTGTCGGCCTCGCGATGGGAACGACGGTCATGATCAGCCAGGCCGTCGGCGAGAAAAACAGCCGGAAAGCCGGGCGATGTGTCGGAAATACAATCACCCTGTTCCTGATCTTTTCGATCGCGCTGACAGTCGGGCTTCTGCTGACGGTAGACGGCATCCTGACGCTGATTGCAGTGCCGCCGGAGGCCATAGAGCAGACGAGGATCTATCTGGTGATCTGCTTTGCGGGAATCCCGTTTATCACGGCGTACAATATCATCAGCTGCATCTTCCGCGGCATGGGCGATTCAAAGAGTCCGCTCTATTTTATTGCAGTGGCGTGCGTGCTGAACATTGCGCTTGATTTTCTGTTTATCGGAGGCTGTGGTATGGGAGCCGCGGGCGCTGCGCTCGGAACTGTGCTCGCTCAGAGTGCGAGCGTCGTCGTCGCACTGCTCGCGATCCGCCGGAAGAGCTTTGGACTGGCGGTCAGTGTAAAGGATCTCAGACCGGATGGGACCAGCATGGGCGGCATCCTGCGGATCGGGCTGCCGATCGCGTTTCAGGATGGATTCATCCAGGTGTCGTTCATGATTATCACGATCATCGCGAACCACCGCGGAGTCGTGGCGGCGGCGAGCGTCGGAATCGTCGAGAAACTGATCAGCTTCGTGTTCCTCGTCCCGTCGGCGATGCTCTCGTCGATCTCGTCCATCGGGGCGCAGAATGTGGGGGCGGGCAAATACCGCCGCGCTACGCAGGCGCTCGGCTACGGGGTGACGATTTCCGTGGGCTTCGGCGCAGTCGTCGCGGTGATCTGCCAGCTCGTTCCCTCGCAGATCCTGGCTCTGTTTACGGACGAGACGGAAGTGATACGGATGGGCAGCCAGTACCTGCGCTCCTACATTTTTGACTGTATGGCAGCCGGGATTCACTTCTGCTTCAGCGGCTATTTCTGCGCGTACGGGTATTCGGGGCTCTCCTTTATCCAGAATCTCGCCTCGATCGTCCTGGTGCGCGTGCCCGGCGCGTATCTCGCGTCGAAACTGTTCCCGGACACGCTGCTCCCGATGGGCATGGCGGCGCCGCTCGGCTCGCTCTTGTCAGCGCTGATCTGCGTGACGTTTTTCGTGTGGAAGAAGAAGCAGTTTCTGCCGGGAGAGCCAGAGCAGGGGCCGGCATATCTGTGAAAGAGCGGCCGGGCGGGGGATTGAGCGTTTGAAAATAATACATTGTTTTCTTTTTGCAGCATACACTAGAAACAGTATGGTTGAAAGGAATGATTTTATGAAAATAGAACTGCTGACTCTGCTCATCCCGTTTGCGGGAACCTCTCTGGGAGCGGCGATGGTGTTTTTGCTCCGAAAGAAGATCTCAGACTATATGGAGAAGGCGCTGCTCGGGTTTGCGGCGGGGGTGATGATTGCGGCCTCGGTTTGGTCCCTGCTGATTCCGGCGATCGAGATGGCGGGGGTGCAGGGCGTGACGGCATGGATCCCCGCGGCGGCGGGTTTTCTGGCGGGGATCGCGTTTTTGCTCCTGCTGGACACCTTGATCCCGCATCTGCACCTCGAGAGTGACAAGCCGGAGGGGATGCCGACGCGCCTGCCCAAGACAACGATGCTGCTCCTCGCGGTGACGCTCCACAACATCCCCGAGGGCATGGCGGTGGGAGTCGCGTATGCCGGGGCGGCGGCCGGAGGGACCGGTGTCACGATGACGGGGGCGCTGGCGCTCTCTCTGGGGATTGCGATCCAGAATTTCCCGGAGGGCGCGATTATCTCGATGCCGCTGCGCAGCGCCGGGATGGGGAAGGGGAAAGCCTTTCTGTGCGGGGCGCTCTCCGGCGTGGTCGAGCCGGTCGCCGGGTTCGTGACGATCCTTTTCGTGAGCCGGATGACGGTCGTCCTACCCTACCTGCTGGCGTTTGCGGCGGGAGCCATGATGTACGTTGTGATAGAGGAGCTGATCCCCGAATCGCAGGCCGGGGAGCACACGAATATCGGGACAATCGGCGCTGCGCTGGGGTTTGTGCTGATGATGGTGCTGGATGTGGCGCTCGGGTAGGAAGCGAGTGACAGTGGGATTCACGCAGGGTATAAGCGGAAGGAAAAGTATGAGAACAGAAAAGCGATGGGAAAAAGATGGTTTTATCATGCGGTCTGCACAGAGGGCGGACGCAGAGCGATATTACAGAGAGAATTACTGCCCCTTGGACCCGGAGGTGGTGCGGTTTACCGGGTGCAAGGCGTCGTTCACGAGGGAGGAGGTCGTCTCCTTTTTTTATAAATCCATCGAGGACACAGACCGCTATTTGTTCCTGATCCTGGACCCGGACGGGCGGATCATCGGCGAGAGCGTCATCAATGAGATGGATTTTGACCTGCGCCGTGCCAATTTCCGGATCGCGTTTTTTCAGGCATCCGGGCGCGGCAGGGGGATCGGGACCTGGGCGGTGGAGCGGACGCGGGATTTTGCGTTTGAGGAGCTGGGGCTGCACCGGCTCGATCTGGATGTCTACTCGTTCAACCCGAGGGCGGAGCATGTGTACCGGAAGGCCGGGTTCCGGCGGGAGGGCGTGCTCCGGGATGCCGTCCTCGACGGGCAGGAGTACGCGGACGACATCCTGATGGCTATTTTGGAGGAGGAGTGGAGGGAGATAAAGGGGAAGCTTTGAGGTCCCGCCTTCTCATGTTCGGTTTGATTCGATCCACGTCACCGCAAAATCGACGAGCTCCCGCTGCCGCATGAAGGTGAGCATGCCGTTTCCGAGCGGTACCTTTTTGACTGTGTGGCTGCGCTCAAAGGCTTGGCCGATCGCGCAGAAGTCTTCTCCGTCGACGTAGAGTGTCTCGTACGTTTTCCACACGCGTCTGCCGTTTTCCAGGACTGCGCTGCTCTCCTGAACAGTGTGTTTTCCCGGGTAGTCGGCTCTGGCGTCCGCCAGGTGAAGCGAGGTATTCTTGTCGTAGCCGACACCGAGCAGCAGGACGTAGCCGTCCAGCTCGTACAGTCTGCCGATGGGGGAGCCGTCGCCGAAGATGTTGGACAGATCGTGATCTTTTGTGAGATAGTCGGCATATTTTCCCCAGGCAGCCACAGAGCGGGCGGGGTGGTTGCTTCTCATCGTGCCCGGCCAGCGGCGGAACATCTCGGCCACAGCGCCCATCGTATTCGTGGGAGTGATGTCCTTGTCGTATGCAGGCCAGTTGTCTCGGATCAGCTGCCACCATTCCTCGGGCTCCTCCCAGTGGACACCGCTGGCCGGATCGAGATTTTTCCAGGACTGGGTCGGCATCAGGATCGTGCCCTCCCCGCCCACGGACTCCAGCAGCGATTCGATCACGATCTGCGCGCCGCCGCAGACGAAGCCAAGGCGGCTGAGGGAAGTGTGAACCATAATCGTCTGTCCCTTGCAGACACCGGCTTCAGCCAGCGCGCGCAGAATGTCTTTCTTCAATACAATGTTTCGTTCCATAAAAATCCTCCTCCTGTTCTGTTTCCGTGGACGTGGGGGCTGTGGGGATAAATGACGGATGCTTATTTTTTTTCTTGCGTAATCGTCAACTGCGTTTGGATGTGCGCAGACATAAATTTCTTTGGGGCGTTATCCGGTCAGTATGCCAGTTTGATGCATTTAGTATAGTACGGCGGGAGCGTTTTTTCAATTATGAAAAGGGGAAAGGCCTTGCCTTTTGATAGAAGGCAAGTTAGAATAGGATTCAGATTCCTATTACGTAAAGGAAATGTTGTTCTGCTTTCTTTTGGCTGGCAGCGGGCGAGACCGCCATGCTTGCATGGTTTGGCGATTGCTACGAGGGTCGAATGCTCCGCTGCTTGCCGCAGAAGATTAGATTGGAGACGTTTCTGTGGTGATGCGGGAACGGCCGTCAGGCGCAGATACGGAGGACAGAGGAAATGATTTTTGACAGTCATGCACATTATGACGATGAAAAATTTGACGAGGACCGCGATGAGCTGCTCGCGGGGATGACGGAGGCGGGGGTCGGCGGGATCATCAATGTCGGCGCGTCGCCGGACGGAGTGAGGGAGAGCCAGAGGCTGGCCGAGCAATATCCGTTTGTGTACGCGGCGGTCGGGATCCATCCGGACTACGTCGGCTGGCTGGACGAGGAGAAGCTGCAGTGGCTGCGGGGCCTCTGCCGGAACCCGAAGACGGTCGCGGTCGGAGAGATCGGTCTGGACTATTACTGGGACAAAGAAGCGCACGAGCTGCAGAAACGCTGGTTTATCGCACAGCTGCAGATGGCGAAGGAAGAGGGGCTCCCGGTGAACATCCACAGCCGGGACGCCGCGCAGGACACGTTTGACATCATGAAGGCGGAGCATGCCGGGACGACGGGCGGCGTGATCCACTGCTTTTCGTCCTCGGCGCAGATGGCGATGGAGTACGTGAAGCTCGGGTATGCGATCGGGATCGGCGGCGTCGTGACGTTCAAAAATGCGCGGGTTCTGCGGGAGGTAGCGGCAGCAGTGCCGCTGGAACGCATCGTGGTCGAGACGGACTGCCCGTACCTGGCACCGACACCGCACCGCGGAAAGCGCAACTCGTCGCTGTACCTTCCGCTCGTGATCGAGGAGATCGCGCACGTGAAAGGAATCGAGCCGGAGGAAGTAGAGCGGGTGACGTGGGAGAACGTGCGGCGCATCTTCCCGAGGACGACCGGAGCGCAGGGCGGCTGAGAGCGTAGATGGGATTAAAGAGAAGTGTCTGAGACAACAGATGAGATCGAGCAAGAGATGTGTGAGGGAAGAGTGTGGAATTGGACGAGAAGAGTCTAAGGAAGTAGATGAAATCGAACCAGAGATGTCTGAGATCGGAGTGGGATCGGACAGAGGGAACTTGAGACGGCGGGCTGCGCAAATCTGAGCACAGCAGGCGGTCACGGGACAAATCGTGGAATGACAGTGACGAGAATCCATACAGGGGATTCATACAGAGGAGACGGAGCAGGAGGACAGGCAGGGAGAGCGTATGGCAGAGAAATTATCGAATCCGCAGAGGACGATTGAGGTAATCAAGAAGCACGGCTTTGATTTTCAGAAGAAGTTCGGGCAGAATTTTCTGATTGACGCGCACGTGCTGGACAAGATCATTGCCGCAGCAGAGATTACAAAGGACGACTTTGTGCTGGAGATCGGGCCGGGGATCGGGACGATGACACAGTATCTCGCGGAGGCGGCGCGCGAGGTGACGGCAGTTGAGATCGACCGGAATCTGATCCCGATTCTCGCGGAGACGCTCGCAGAGTACGACAACGTGAGTGTGATCAATGAGGATGTGCTGAAGCTCGATCTGGCGCAGCTTGCCAGAGAGAAAAACGGCGGACGCCCGATCAAGGTGGTGGCAAACCTTCCATATTATATTACGACGCCGATCATCATGGGGCTGTTCGAGAGCCATGTCCCTGTGGAGTGCATCACGGTGATGGTGCAGAAGGAGGTCGCCGAGCGGATGAAGGCAGGGCCGGGGACGAAAGATTACGGGGCGCTGTCGCTGGCGGTGCAGTACTACGCGCTGCCGTATCTCGCGGCCAACGTGCCCCCGAACTGCTTTATGCCGCGCCCGAACGTCGGAAGCGCAGTGATCCGCCTGAAAAAGTATGACAAGCCGCCGGTGCAGGTGCAGGACGAGCGGCTGATGTTTGCGCTGATCCGCGCGTCCTTCAATCAGCGGCGGAAGACACTGGTGAACGGGCTGAAAAACGCGCCGGAGCTTTCGTTTGATAAGGAGACGATTCTTGGGGCGCTGCAGCAGCTCGGGTGGAGCGAGACGGTGCGCGGGGAGATGCTGACGCTGGAGCAGTTCGCACAACTCTCGGACGTGCTGGGTGTGAAAATAGAGCAGATAACCCAAGCGTAAAACGCAGTGGAAGTGAAGTAGAGCATGATGCAGTCTGCAATGTGCAGTTTAAACCGTAGCGCCGGATATAGTAGTGTATGATGCAGTTGCGTGGATGGCAGAGGCAGGCGCAACAGAGTATGATGCAATGGCGTGAACGGGTAATGCCGATACAGCAGCATATACGCAGAAATATGACATAAAATAGAAAGTGCAGGGAGATGAATATGGTAAGAGAGGAACAGTTTTCTTTTCGCTCGGCGAGCGGCGATGCGAAGATCCACGGGGTACAGTGGATCCCGGAGGGAGAGGCCCGCGCGGTGCTGCAGATCACGCATGGTATGGCCGAGCACATCGAGCGGTATCGCTCGTTTGCGGTCTATCTGGCAGAGCAGGGAATCCTTGTGACCGGGCATGACCATCTGGGGCACGGCCTGTCAGCAAAGCAGGAGGATTACGGATATTTTGCCAAAAAGAACGGAAACCGCGCGCTGGTGCGCGACATCCATACCGTGTACCGGAGAACCAGAAAACAGTACCCGGATGTGCCGTATGTGCTGCTCGGACACAGCATGGGATCGTTCCTGGCGAGGCAGTATCTGTGCTGCTACGGCAGCGTGTTGGACGGCGCGATCCTTTGTGGGACGGGCTATCACCCGGAGGCGGAGGTGCGGCTGGCGCTTTCCCTTTGCCGGGCGGAGGCCGCGGCGAAGGGCTGGCGGTACCGGAGCCATGTGCTCAACTGGATGGTGTCAGGGAGCTACAATCTGAGGTTTGCGCCGAACCGGACAGAGTTTGACTGGATCTGCCGCGACGACGCGGTCGTGGACGCGTACCTGGCAGATGACAAATGCGGATTCGCCTTTACACTGAACGGGTATTACAACATGTTTCTTGCACTCTACAAGATCGTCCGCCCGGAGTACCTGACCAGGATGAAGCGCAGCCTGCCGGTCCTCTTTATCGCGGGCGAGGAGGACCCCGTGGGCGGCTGCGGAAAAGGCGTACGCAAGGTCGTATCGCTGTTTAAAAAGACAGGGATGGAGCAGGTGGAATGCAAGCTGTATCCGCACGACCGCCACGAGGTGCTCAACGAGCTCGACCGGTACGCAGTGTACGGGGATATTCTGGACTGGATGCAGAGGTATGGATTGAGGGGATGAGGCGCTCTTTCGGGGAAGCGTGCAGCGCATCAGGCGGAGAGTTTCTGGAAAATCTCTTGAGGAGGTGAGAATCCAGAATCTAGTAATACGTGATGCGTATCAGTTTATCAAGGAGTATCTTCCGTGCGTACTAAATCCCTGGGTATTAAAATAACCGTCATCATTATGAAATACGCCGCTGGATATGGCAAGGGACTACCGGACATTTAGATTCGTATCAGCGCGGTTTTGTTCCGTAAAGCCGGCTGTTGACCGTGATAATTTCAATATCGCAATGACCGAAGAATGAAATAACATGAAAGTATTCAAGGAAATTTAATGGGGAGATACTATTATGTTTGCAGGAATTATGGCGGGAGTTATGTGGGCGTTGGAGACGATTATTTTGGGAATTGCTCTGGGGATGACCCCGTTTGTATCTTCTGAACAGGCCGTTTTTTTGGCTCCGTTTGTGAGCACATTTTTGCATGATACCTGTTCTGCTGTGTGGGTAACGATTTATAATGGTGCGAGAGGAAATCTGAAACGTGTTTTTGACTGTTTAAAGAAGAAAGGCGGTCGCTTTGTCATTGCCGCGGCAGTGATTGGCGGTCCGGTTGGTATGACAGGCTATGTTCTGGCAGTCAATTATATGGGGGCGTCAATCGGGGCTGTTGCGAGCGCTGTTTTCCCGGCGATTGGTGCGGTGCTTGCGTATTTCTTCCTGAAGGAGAAGATGCAGTGGTATCGATGGCTGCTGTTGGTAGCTACGTTATCGGGGGTTTATGGGCTAAGTTATTCTCCTGAGCTGGATATTCACAATTTCTGGCTGGGATTGGGCGGTGCACTTATGTGTGCGTTTGGCTGGGGGATTGAGGCGGTTATTTTGGCTAAATGTATGCGGGATCCAGAGGTTAAGGATGAGTATGCTCTACAAATCCGGCAGACAACATCAGCTATCGTAAACGGATGCATTGTTCTTCCGGTGCTGAAAGGATGGGGATTTACAATTCATTTGTTTACAGATCATACGGGATGGCTGTTGCCGACCGTTGCACTTGCCGCTTTGTTTGCAACGGTATCCTATCTGTTTTACTACAAAGCAATTGCACAGATTGGGGCTTCTAAGGCTATGGCGCTTAATGTGTCTTATTCTGCCTGGGCGATTGTATTTACAGTTCTTATTTTAAGAGACTATTCCGTTCTTACCCCGAGCACGATCGTTTGTGCAATCGTAGTGGTGGTTTGCGGTATTCTGTCTGCCGCGGATTTTAAAGAATTGGCGGGAAAATAACTGGTACAATCTGGGGAGCGTGAAATCTCCCGTACTTGATGGTCGAATCTCATGCTGTGTGATACAAGGAAGCATCATGACAGTACAAAATCGGGAGCTGAGACAATGGACATAAAACACTTCTATATAGAAAAAGGCCAGGGCGAGCCGCTCGTTCTGCTGCACGGGAACGGAGGAGACTGCGGTTATTTCAAGCATCAGATCGAACCATTTTCGAAGTTCTACCATGTGTACGCGCTGGACACGAGAGGACACGGGAGGACGCCCAGGGGCGGGCAGCCTTTTACGATCCGCCAGTTTGCGGAGGATCTGCGGGGCTTCCTGGATGAGCGAGGGATCGACAGAGCGCATCTGCTGGGGTTTTCGGACGGCGGAAATATTGCGATGGTGTTTGCGCTGCGCTACCCGGAGCGGGTGGGGAAGCTGATCTTAAACGGCGCGAATCTGAATGCCGGCGGAGTAAGGCGATCGGTGCAGATCCCGATTGAGATCGGCTACCGGATCGTCCGGAGATTTGCGGCAAAAAGCGACGGGGCGAGGGCGAATGCCGAGCTGCTTGGCCTGATGGTGCATGAGCCGAACGTGCCGGCAGAATCGCTTTCCGGGATAAAGGCCAAGACGCTGGTGCTCGCGGGGACAAGGGATATGATCAAGGAGGAGCACATCAGGCTGATCGCAGAGCATATCGCCGGATCCGAGCTTGCGCTCCTCGCGGGAGATCATTTTATCGCGGATAAAAATGCAGACGCGTATAACGAGAGAGTGCTGGAATTTCTGCAGAAGAACTGAGGGCTCAATGGAGTGGGTGATTCGTTTGCTGTCCATATCACACGCTCCTGTCATTCTATAGCACATATTTGTTTAACTGATTGTACACAGTTTGCCTCGAAGAACATATCCGATCTTCTCGTAACAGGCATTCGACGCGGTATAATCGGCATCGGTATAAAGCATAGGAACATATCCTGCATCGATTGCAAGCTTTGTAACGTGATAAACGAGATTTTCGGCATAATGTTTTCTGCGATATTCGGGATGAGTAAACACAAGATTGAGAGATGCCATATCCCCATTCGGCGCAAACTTACAGCTTGCAACCGCATTTCCCTGCTGATTCTTCCAGAAAAACATGTTTCCCGTATGGATATATGCTTCTGCATCTGTGCGGTAACTGTCACGATCCTTTTGGTCAACGCCTGTTTCTTTGTGGAACAAATCTATAAAATCGACCAGTTCATCCAAATCTTCGATCCCACATCGGTGAATGGAGCCGTCAGCGATCTCGGTCGGTTTTACAGGATTCTGGCAATCATATGCAAACAGATTCATGGAAATGGAATATGTTTTACCGTCCACAGCAGCCCGTTCCATAAAGAATTTTGCCAGATTATACTTGAGATTAAAGTGAAATTCACCGTTCAGCAGGGAACATCCCAGTGCGAGCTGATAGGCTTTTTCCATTTCCGCTTCCGATGCATCGTCCGGAGTCCAGATCCATACTGGAAACGGATGACCCGTAAAGCAAAGGATCAGCCTTTCGTGGTCGGTCAAAAGCAGCTCACATTTTCCGCCGATAATACGGCGAAGCACAAAAAAGGTATATTTGTCATTCTCCAAGAGTTTCAAATCTCTTTCATCCACAAAGCGGTCCATAATTACCCTCCTCAGAATCCCGATTTGCTAATGCACCCATTGTACTTGATTCCATCCCAAAAGTATAGCCGGATTTCAAAAAAATTGCCGGATGAACTTGCCGGACGGAACCAGCTTGCAGCGCAAGGAGCTCCAGAAGGCGAGTCGTAACTATATTACAAACGATTGAAAAAGGCGATATGATTCCGTCATGGACTGCATATCGCCTACAGCATTAGCTGGAAATTTTAAGATCACGGTTTTCCAGCCTTGCTATATAAATAGGAAATACAAATGGTTATTTTATTGATCTCCTCATTCTGGTATTGTAATCTGCAGGTCTGGCTCGCCGGAAATATCGCCAAATCCTCTTGTGGCGTTTGAGACTCAGCGGAAGGTATATACGTTCTGCTTTGCAAAGCCATCGTTCATGTCAAAGGAGATCACGAAGTGATTTCCTGCGAGGTACAGCGTATCTTTGATGTACAGGCCGCGCATGTTGCTGTAGTCGACGGTCACAGGTGCAGACGGAGTGACCACATCCGCGGAGATGTCGATGGGCTCTTCGGTGTCAGCGGTCTGTTCGCCGGAATCGTCAGTGTGATTCGTGGAATTTTCAGTTTGGTCTGTAGAACCGTCTGTCTGCCGGTCAGCGCCGTCAGTCTGGTCTGTAGAACCGTCTGTCTGTCGGTCAGCACCATTGGTTCGGTCTGTAGAGCCGTCTGCCTGCCGGTCAGCGCCGCCAGTCTGTGCTGCGGAATTGCCGGTCTGCGTTTGTGAGCCGTCGGACGCGTCTTCCGAATTCATGACGGTGAGATCATCCGAGTAGAAATCGTAGAGCAGCTCTCTCTGGAACCCTGCCTCCTCGTCGTAGGAGTAGACGAAGTACCGCTGGTCGCAGAAGAAGCCGATCAGATTTTTCTGCGGGTCGACGAGGATGGACTTGTAATCCTCGATCGCCGGGCACCAGGTGATGCCGGGCAGGACGAAGCGGCTGATTTCGGTGACGTTGGCCGGATCCGAGATGTCGAACATGGAGAGCTTCAGCCCGCTCGTGATGCCGGTCTCCTCGTCGGCCTCGTAGCCGATGCCGAGCAGCCGGTTCTCCCCGTAAAAATGCAGGTAGGAGGAGAAGCCGCTGATCTTCAGCTCACCGCGGATCTGCGGGTTGGACGGATCGGACAGGTCGACGGAGAAGAGCGGGTCGGTCTGCCGGAAGGTCACGAAGTAGCCGGTGTCGCCCAGAAATCTGGCGGAGCGGATCGTCTCACCCTTTGCGAGATCCTCGATGCAGGAGAGCTGAACGAGGTTTTCGTCGAGAATGTAGAGCGCGTTCCACTCATTCCATTCCTCGTCATAGTAGGTCGAGACGACGCGCAGGTTGCCCTCATACTCATTCAGGGAGAACGAGTTGTTGAGGTAGCCCTTCACGGAGCTGGCCGCGACGCCCAGAATGCGGCCGTCCTCATAGTGGAACTTGATGATCTCCGTGATCGTCTCCTGGTCGAAGTACGTCTGGTTGGTGATGTAGATCGCCTCCTGGCTCACGTAGAAATCGGATGCGCCGGAGACGAGCACCTTCCGGTCGAGCACTGCGGACGGGTTGCCCAGGTCGACGGAGGAAATCACGAGATACCGGTCGGTGGCCGGCTGTTCCGGCAGGTAAAAACGGTCAGCGGGTACCAGTTCACCGTTGATCCGCGGCACGATGGTGCTCTCGTCGTACGTGTCCGCGAGGCATGGCGTATAGTCGGTAAAGAGATACAGGTATGGTCCCACCTTGCGGGAGTCGGCGCAGCGCCCCTCCTGGTTCAGCGTGCCGATGAGCACGGGCTGGCTGCGGTCCGTGACGTCCCAGGTGGTGAGCACGGTCGTGTAGTTTGTCATGGTCTGATACGTGTCGCCGTCCTGCTGCAGGGCAGTCTGTACGCCGTCCGCGAGGACGCATAAGGTGTCGCCGTCGAGGTACATGGCGCGGATGGACGGCCGGGCGAGGCCGGAGAGATCCAGCTTTGTCGTGCTCGCGAGCGCGGGTGCGCCGTCGTTCGCCCGGAGGATGGAGAAGGAGAGATCCTCCTTCAAAATGTAAATCCAGGTGCCGTCCGTCTTCACGATATCCCCCTCGTCGACGCCGAGCTCCTGCAGGTTTGTCTCAGAGAAGTCAGGCGCGTTTTGCGAGGAGGCAGAGCCGGTCGACATACCGGTGTCGAAGGATACGGCACTGTCTTCGACTGACATTTCAGCCACAGCGCCGGCGCCGCTTACGGTGGCATTGCGCGCCATGTCATACATGACATACTTACCGCTCGCCCCAAAGAGCCCGTACAGCTTGTCGTACACCTCCTGGTAGCTTTCCGCGTAGGAGAGCTGATCTTTTACAGCAGGATTTTCTATGAAGGTGCCGCCGTCAGAGGATGCTTCGCCGGCCTTTTCTGCTGGTTCTGGCATGGAGGAACGGCTGTTGTCCTCCGCTGCTTCGGGAAAGGAGGAACGGCTCTTGTCCTCCGCTGCTTCGGGCGAGAAGGAGCGGCTGTTGTCCTCCGCTGCTTCCGGCGAGGAAGAGCGGCTGTTTTTATCCGATTCTTGGCTGATTGCTCCGTCTGAGAGGACAGAGGTATCCTCTGCAGTCTGCTCTCCGGTCGCATCCGTCAATTCATCCGCAGATGCCTCCGCAGCTGTCTCTGTGACAGCCGGATTGCCAGAAACTTTCTGACCGCCATCGGCACTTGTCACATCTGTCGCGGACCGCTCTTTTGGCGAAGTATCGTTATCTGTCAGAGCTTCGCTAGCCTCCTCCATTTCTTCTTTTGAAGCACTGTCAGCAGCTACCTCGCTTGTTCCTGCCACTTCTTTTTCCGAAGTGTTGCTGTCGGTTGTCTCATTTGCCTTAGCCATCTCTGTTTCCGAAGCACCGCTGCCTGCCGTCGCCTGATCGCTGTCTGTCGCAGTCTCATACACCGCAATCTCATTTTCCGGCGCTTTTCTGCCGATCTCGCGCTCGAGCTTTTTGAGCGGCTCGGGGCGCAGCAGGACGACGAGGGCGAGCACGGCCGCCGCCGCGAGGCCGGCATAACGGTAAATATGCAGTTTCTTCAGGGGTGTCTTTTTGAGTGCGTTCATCGAATCCACTCCTTTCTCCGCCTGCATGACAGGTTCTTTTTCCGGGGGAGCATCCTGTTCGCCGCGCGCATGCGGCGCGGATGCAGTCAGCAAGTTTTCTATCGCCTTCGGGGCCAGAGAATCCGGCGGCGTGATCTCCTCTGCGCTCTGCCGAAGCAGGTCGAGCAGTTTCTTTTCGTCCATAAGCGACCTTCCTTTCTATATATAATAGCAGTTATCAGAACTCTATCCGCACAGCGCCTTCTCCATCCGCTTCAGTGCCCGGCTCTGCCGGGAGCGCACGGTATTCGCGTTCATATCCAGCAACTCCGCAATTTCCTGGCTAGAGTATCCGGCAAACAGGTTCAAGGAGAGGATCAGCCGGTCCGTGCGCGGCAGCGCCGCAAAGGCGTGCTGGACGTCGAGCCGCTCGTTCAGATCGGGCATGGGAACGGCCAGATCCTCCGAGAGCTCTGCGTCGGCGTTCGTGTACTGCCGGATTTTCCGCTTGCACTTGGCGGACAGGATCGCGAACATCCAGTGCTTGAATGCGCCCGGATCGCGCAGGGTGGACATCCGGGCAAAGGCATCCAGAACTGCCTCGCTGACGGCGTCCTCGGCATCCTGCGTATTTTGCAGCAGGTACACCGCAAAGCGGTACAGATCTTTGTAAATGAAAGCGTAGAGCCGGGAGAAGGCGTGCGCGTCGCCTTGCTTTGCCAGCGTGACAAGCTCCGTTGTTTCGTTCATTGCGTGTCTCCTTTCCTGAAAATGAAAGCGAGGGGGCCTCCATCGTAACCTTCTACTCATAAGTGTCCGTCCGGCGGCCGATTGTTGCACCCTGAAATTATTTTTGTTCCAGTATAGTGGAGATGGGGGAGAGATACAAGGGAAAATCGGTTTTCGTTCGCGCGCTGTCAAGCGGGGTATTTGACTGTAAGCGACTGACAGAACCATGAGCGTTAAGTTCATCTGGGCCTGCACGTTCACTGCGAAGACCATGAGAACACGCAGAGGAGACAGGCATCCGGCGGTGGAAATCGGGAAAACGGGCGGAAAGTCTTGCAGTGCCATCTAAAAAACGCTATAATGGGGAACAAACAGGCTGTTCCGTGTACAGATGGGGCTTTGAGGTGTGTGAAGCAACCGGCACGGCCGCCCGTATGAAAAATACAAGGAGAACAGAACGATGGGATTTACTACAGTAAAAGAGCTTTATCATGACACCGACGTGTATCTCGGCAAGGAGATCACGGTCGGCGGCTGGGTGCGCAGCATCCGTGACTCGAAGACCTTTGGTTTTATCGTGCTGCACGACGGTACGTTTTTTGAGACCTTACAGATTGTATACTCCGACACCCTCCCGAATTTTGCGGATATCTGCAAGCTGAATGTGGGAGCGGCGATCATCGTCAAGGGGACGCTCGTCGCGACGCCGAATGCGAAGCAGCCGTTTGAGATCCAGGCGCAGAGCGTGGAGGTCGAGGGCGCGTCGACGCCGGACTATCCGATGCAGAAGAAGCGCCACTCCCTGGAGTACCTGCGCACGGTGCCGCACCTGCGTCCGCGTACGAATACTTTCCAGGCCGTGTTCCGCGTGCGCTCGCTGATCGCATACGCGATCCACAAATTTTTCCAGGAGCGGGGCTTTGTCTACGTGCACACGCCGATCATCACCGGGAGCGACTGCGAGGGCGCAGGCGAGATGTTCCAGGTGACGACGATGGATCTGAATGACATCCCACGGGACAAGGATGGGAAGGTCGACTACGCACAGGATTTCTTCGGGAAGATGACGAACCTGACGGTCAGTGGACAGCTTGACGTCGAGACGTTCGCGCAGGCCTTCCGCAATGTCTACACTTTCGGGCCGACCTTCCGCGCGGAGAATTCCAACACGGCGCGCCATGCGGCGGAGTTCTGGATGATCGAGCCGGAAATCGCGTTCGCGGATCTGAATGACGATATGCGGCTGGCGGAGGACATGATCAAGTATCTGATCCGCTACGTGCTCGAACATGCGCCGGAGGAGATGAATTTCTTCAACTCCTTCGTGGACAAGGGGCTGATCGACCGGCTGAACCACGTGCTGAATTCGGAGTTCGGCCATGTGACGTACACGGAGGCGATCGAGATCCTCGAGAAGCACAACGACAAGTTCGAGTACAAGGTATCGTGGGGCTGTGACCTGCAGACGGAGCATGAGCGCTACCTGACCGAGCAGATCTACAAGCGCCCGCTCTTCGTGACAGACTACCCGAAGGAGATCAAGGCATTTTATATGAAGCTGAACGAGGACGGCCGGACGGTGGCGGCGATGGACTGCCTCGTGCCGGGAATCGGCGAGATCATCGGCGGCAGCCAGAGAGAGGACGATTACGACAGGCTGGCAGCGCGGATCCAGGAGCTCGGGATGCGGGCCGACGACTACAAGTATTATATGGACCTGCGCAAATACGGCTCCACGCGCCACGCGGGCTTCGGCCTGGGCTTTGAGCGGTGCGTCATGTACCTGACCGGCATGTCGAACATCCGCGATGTGCTTCCTTACCCGCGCACAGTCGGCAACTGCGAGTGAGCTGGTCGAAGCGCAACCGCAGCGGAACAGGAACCGCCACTGAAACGGAATGGCGGCGAAGACTGGATTACGACTGAAATGAAACAGCAGTGAAGACCGGACTGAGGGTGCAACAAAATCACAGCAGAAAACGAATCGTGGCTGAAGCGAGACTACGACAGAAGCGTGTTGTGATCGAAGCAGAACGAATGGTACCGGAAGAGAAACTGTGACCGCAGCAGAACGATAGATAGCAAAAGATGATTCAGAGCGAAAAAGAACTGCAGTGAAAACGGAATCACAACGGATCATAAAAGAGGTAATTGTAATAGGTACGTCCGCCTGCGCGGCCAAATGCAGCCGCGCGGCGGGCATACAGGAGATGAAGGATGAGTAACCGAATTTTGGTGCTGGATGATGAGAAAGAGATCGCGGAGGTGATTGCGCTGTACCTCCGAAACGAGGGCTATGAGGTGGAGGTGGCGTACACCGGGGCGAGGGCGCTCGAGCTCGTGGAGCAGGCTCCGCCGGAGCTCGCACTGCTGGACGTGATGCTGCCGGACATCGACGGCTTCCGCGTGCTGCAGAAGATGAGGGAGAAGCATCGCTTTCCGGTGATCATGCTGACGGCGAAGACGGAGTCGGTCGACAAGATTACCGGGCTGACGCTGGGGGCGGACGACTACATAGCGAAGCCGTTCAATCCGCTCGAGCTGGTTGCGCGGGTGAAAGCGCAGCTGCGCAGATACACGAAGTACAACGACAGCGTAAAGACACAGAACGAAAACATGATTGATTTTGCGGGGCTGGTGATGAACCGTGACACGCACGAGTGCACCTACAATGAGAAGGCGCTCATGCTGACCCCGATTGAGTTTGACATCCTGTGGCTCCTCTGCGAGAACCGCGGGAAGGTGATCAGCTCAGAGCAGCTCTTTGAGCAGATCTGGAAGGAAAAATACTTTAAAAACAGCAATAATACCGTCATGGTGCACATCCGTCACCTGCGCGAGAAGATGGGCGACGGCAGGCGCAAGAGCGACTTTATCAAGACGGTATGGGGAGTAGGATATAAGGTTGAAAAATAATTATCGAAAGCTGAAACGGACGATCCTGGCCCGGACGCTGCTGATTGCGCTGCTGGCGGCCGCGGTCGGGTACGGGCTGATGACCTTTGTGGTGGACGGTTTTTTTCAGGATGTGTTTGCGGAGTTTGTCGTCGGCCTGGTGATGCGGATGTTCGGGACGGATTACTGGACGGCCGCGTCCCGGTACCGCGCGATTTTCCAGGAGAACAAGGCGCTGTGGGTGATGGGAGGCTTCAGCCTGCTGTTTCTGCTGTTTTTCTACATCTCGATCGGGCGCATGACGCGGTATCTGGACGACATCAGCGGCGCGCTCGACAAGGTGATGGACAGCTCACAGGAGCCGATCGTGCTCCCGCCGGAGCTCTCGCCGATGGCGCAGAAGCTGGTCGCGGTGAAGCAGGAGCTCTTTCGCAGGGAGCAGGAGGCCGCCGTCAGCGAGCAGCGGAAGAATGAGCTGGTCGCGTACCTCGCGCATGACCTTCGGACGCCGCTGACCTCAGTGCTCGCGTATCTGGCCATGCTCGACGAGCAGCCGGACATGTCGGCGGCCGAGCGGGCGAAATATACGCACATCACGCTGGAGAAGGCGTACCGCCTGGAAGAGCTCATCAACGAGTTTTTTGATATTACGCGGTTCAATCTGCAGGACTTCGTGCTCGAGAAAAAAGAGATGAACCTGTCGATTTTTCTGGAGCAGGTGGCGGATGAGAGCTACGGCGTGCTGAGCGCGAAGGGGATGACGTGTGCCGTGGACGCCGAGGAGGACCTCATGGTGCAGGGCGACCCGGACAAGCTGGCCCGCGTCTTCGACAATCTGCTGCGGAACGCGGCCGCGTACGGCTACGAGAACACACAGATCCTGATCCAGGCGCGCGGCGGGAACGGGAGGACGACCATTATTTTTACAAATGAGGGGCCGCAGATTCCGCAGAAGAAGCTGGAGATGATTTTTGAGCGGTTTTACCGCGCGGACGACGCGCGCTCGAGTGACACGGGCGGCGCAGGGCTGGGACTTGCGATCGCGAAGCAGATCGTGACACTGCACGGCGGCACGATCTCGGCGACGAGCGACAGCAAGAACACGCGCTTTATCGTGACGCTGCCGAACGACCGGCAGCCGGAGACGGGCAAGGCGCGCGGCCGGCGGCATAAATAAAGGAGGGGCAGGATGAGCAGAGGAAAAAAGAGAAGGCACACATTCGGAGATGTGATCCGTTTTATCGTGATGATGCTTGCGCTTGGCGTATTTCTTTATTCCGGGTGGACGCTGTACGGCTTTTACAAGGAATACAAGAAGAGCTCCGACGAGTATGACAACCTGGAGAGCAGCTACGCGGCGGATGACAAGGACGGGGGCGCGGAGGATCTGGATGCGCTCGAGGACGACAATGCGCTGCAGTCCATCGCAGGGCGTGAGGTGAAGACGGTCGTCGAGGGCGGGGAGGAGATCTCGCTTCCGACGATGCGCAACCCGATCAATTTTGACGAGCTGCTGGCTGTGAATACAGACATTGTGGGGTGGCTGCGCATCCGGGCGCTGGACATCTCTTACCCCGTCGTGCAGGCGGAGGACAATGATTTCTATCTGCACAGGACGTTCGAGAAGACGGACAATTTTGCGGGCTGCCTGTTTGTGAACTGTGACAACAGCAGGGACTTGACCGACGAGAACACGATCGTGTACGGGCACAACATGAAGAACGGCTCGATGTTCGGCAAGCTGAAGAAGTTCAATGAGCCGGAGACCTTTGCGATCAGCAAATATTTCTGGATTTTCACGCCGGATCTGATTTACCAGTACCGGATCTTCTCGGCTTCCGTCGTGAGCAAGACGGGGCTGACGTACCAGACTGCGTTTACGGATGAGGAGTTCAACGAGTTCGTCAACCGGGCGTTCCAGAATTCCGTCGTGGAGAATCAGGACGTGTCGGTGACGCGGGACGACCGCATCGTGACGCTCTCGACGTGCACCGGGGATGATTCGACCCGGTTTGTGGTGATGGGCAAGCTGGTGCAGAAGTACGCGGCGATCAATGAGTGACGGGATAGGGAGAGGAGTGAGCGTTTATGGAGGAAAACAGAGAAAGACTGCAGGAGATTGTCGACGAGTGCAGGAACATGGTATTTTTCGGGGGAGCCGGCGTCTCGACGGAGAGCGGGATCCCGGACTTTCGGAGCGTGGACGGGCTGTACCATATGAAGTATGCGTATCCTCCTGAGACGATCCTGAGCCATACCTTTTTCGTGCGGAACACGAAGGAGTTTTATCGGTTCTACAAGGACAAGATGCTGATCACCGACGCAGAGCCGAACGCGGCGCACAGGAAGCTGGCGGAGATGGAGCAGAAGGGCAGGCTGTCGGCGGTTGTGACGCAGAACATCGACGGGCTTCACCAGAAGGCCGGGAGCAAGGTGGTGCTCGAGCTGCACGGCAGCATCCACCGGAACTACTGCCAGCGGTGCGGGAAATTTTATGACGCCAGTGACCTGCTGCACAGGGACGGGGAGGTCCCGCGGTGCGAGTGCGGCGGCACGATCAAGCCGGATGTCGTGCTCTACGAGGAGGGGCTCGACACGAAGACGATCCAGGAGTCCATACGCTACATTTCCCGGGCGGACGCCCTGATCATCGGGGGCACCTCGCTGGCCGTCTATCCGGCTGCGGGATTGATCGACTATTTCCGCGGAAAGTATCTGGTGGTGATCAACAAATCCCCGACGCCGCGCGATCGGCAGGCGGATCTGCTGATCTCAGAGAGCATCGGGGAGGTGCTCGGAGGGCTTCGGATCGAGGAGGCCGGGAGGTAGGACGATGGAATACGAGGTAAGTGATATTGTCAAGCTGAAGAAGAAGCATCCCTGCGGGAGCCAGGAGTGGGAGATCCTGCGGGTGGGCGCCGACTTCCGCCTCAAGTGCTGCGGCTGCGGCCACCAGATCATGGTGGCGCGCCGGCTTGTCGAGAAGAACACGCGCGGGCTGCGCAGCGCGTCGGGGGAGAAGAAAGCGTGAGACGCACGGAGAATTGCTCCCGAAAAATCCAGGAAAAACCGGAATTTTTTGCCAAAAAGGCGCAAAATCCGCTTGCCAGCTGCAGAAATTTATGGTATCATAGTTCTCCGTGATATATTTTTCCTTGCTCCCTTCCAGGTAAGGGGGCCAGAGACCATAAGGAGGTGCGAAAGCATGAACAAGTATGAGTTAGCAGTGGTTGTCAGCGCAAAGCTTGAGGACGAGGACAGAGCCGCTACGATCGAGAAGGTGAAAGAGTACATTGTCCGTTTTGGCGGCACTGTAACAGAGGTAGACGAGTGGGGCAAGAGAAAGCTCGCTTATGAAATCCAGAAAATGCGTGAAGGATTTTACTATTTCGTTCGCTTCGAGGCTGATGCAGCATGCCCGGCAGAGGTCGAGAGACGTGTCCGGATCATGGAGAATGTCATCAGATATTTATGCGTTAGACAGGATGCATAGATAGAAAAGAGGAGATAGAATGAATAAAGTCATCTTAATGGGACGTTTAACCAGAGACCCCGAGGTGCGGTATTCCGCAGGGGACAGCTCTATGGCGATTGCCAGATATACGCTGGCTGTAGACCGCAGATTTCGCCGTGACGGCGATGCGAATTCCAATTCCAATGCGGATTTTATCGGCTGTGTCGCATTTGGCAAGAGCGCGGAGTTTGCGGAGCGGTATCTCCATCAGGGGACGAAGATCGTGGTCACCGGCCGTATTCAGACCGGCAGCTACACGAACCGGGATGGCCAGAAGGTATACACGACGGATGTCGTGGTAGAGGATCAGGAGTTTGCGGAGAGCAAGGCAGCTTCGGCAGGCAACGGAGGTATGATGCGCCAGTCGGCGCCGTCCCCGTCACCGATGGCGGCTTCTCCGATGCCTGCACCGAGCCAGGCATCGTCCGCGGACGGATTTATGAATATTCCGGACGGAATTGACGAAGAGCTTCCGTTCAACTAAGATTATAATGCAGGAGGAATAGGCGATGGCATTCAATAAGGACAGAGGCGATGCCCCGATGAAGAGAAGAGGCGGCATCCGCAGAAGAAAGAAAGTTTGCGTGTTCTGTGGCAAGGAGAACAACGAGATCGATTACAAGGACGTAAACAAGCTGAAGAGATACGTCTCCGAGAGAGGCAAGATCCTTCCGAGAAGAATCACGGGCAACTGTGCAAAGCATCAGAGAGCGCTGACTGTAGCGATCAAGAGAGCACGTCACGTTGCGCTTATGCCGTACGTTCAGGACTAATTGCCGTGCCGTATGGGCATAGAGACGGAATGGTCTGTAATGTTATAGCGTGAGAGGAAGAGATAGAAGTGTTATCCGTAATGCTTCTATCTTTTTTATTATACGCTTACAGGCCAGGAATCTGAATACGGACTCCCGGCCTCGTTTTCTATCTGAAATAGGAAGGCTCATCGGATCAATCAAATCTTGTCCCGGAACTCGAACAGTTTACAGATTGGCACGTCCAGTGCATCGGCAATATCAAATAGCTTGTCAAGAGAAATGGAAGTGGGCATGTTCGGTGCCTCAAGATTGCTGATGTGGGTGCGGCTTACATTTACATATTCGGCGAGCTGAAGCTGGGTGATGCCGCGCATTTTCCGGTAATAGGCGATGGTGAGCCCGAGCTCCCGATACTGTTTCTCACGTTTATCAGTCATTTCAATTCCTCCTTTGCTATAGTTTAGTATGCCCAAAGGAAAAACGAAACAAAACGTGTCATTGTAAATGCAAACATACATATTGCCATAAGAAAACAGTGTGAGTATAATATAAAAGATGGCTTTATTTTTGCAAAGAGAGCTTAGTCAGGAAGCTGCTTTTTAAACTGGATAAATTCAAACACCTCTTTCTGCTTCGGCGAGGAGAGGGAGGAAAAATCATGTAACAGCTTCGCCTCCGCCGTGCTTGGCGTCGGGGAGACGGCTGGATGTTCCTCGGGTGTCTCGCGGACAAGGGCGTCCACGGAAATCTGGTATACCTCAGCCAGTGCGATGATGATTTCGAGCGGCGGCATGCGCGTGCCGTTTTCGTAATTGCAATAGGTCTGACGCTGAATGTTCAGCAGACGGCTCACATCCTCCTGTGTGTATCCGGCCTTTTTGCGAAGTGTGCGAATTTGCTTGGTGAAAAAAGCGCATCCCATACGGATCTCCTCCATAAACATTGATAAAGCGAGAAAATGCCACGATCCGATTTCGCTTGACGGAGATTTGCCGGCCCCAAAGGCCAGCCTTCCGGTCAAGAATGGAAAAGGATCTCTGGTGTTCTGACCACGCAGCTCTGATTATAGCAACTTCTTTTGGAAATATCTGTAAGTGCCACAAAACGAATACAAGAAACAAAGGAATGCAACGAAACGTTGCTTTCTGGCTTGAAGAAAGGGGAATGACAGATGGATTTACTGAATTACGGAATGAAAAATCAGAACAGCAGCTCCGTTGTGAAACGAACTGTTGCAAAAGGAGCGCTGCAGGCGGCGAAGCTGCAGGCGGATCTCTACGAGCAGTACATCGAACACAAGGAGATCGCGGTGCCGGAGGACCCGAAGGGGGCGGAAGACATGCTGCACCGGATTCTGAATGCGGTGCAGTAAATCAGAGGTATCGCTGTAAAATCTGCATTTCAGGGTAAAAAGAGAGGATGCCACAGAGCGCGGCATCCTCAAATTGTTGCGGAATTATATTCCGATCAATGTTTATTCCTGTGGGACAGGCCGAAGAGCCATGCCTGCAGTGAAGCTATTGAGTTCATCTCGGTACAGACAGGCTGACTTCTTTTTGGTACGATTTCTTTGCAGTGACGTCTGATCCTTTATATAGTAGATATTAGTTCAGTGCATGTTTTTGAGAGTTTTCCTTTGTCATCTGTGACAGCGTAGAGTTGTGATACTTTGTGGAGTACGTCACTTCCTCGCCGAACCAGTCAGGCGGGGTAAAACTGTTTGCGGTAGCCTCGTCCGGGAACTCGACCTCGACGATGACGAGGCCGTCGTGCACGCCCGAGAACACGTCGAGCTCTGCGCACAGATCGGTGCCGGCCAGTGGGATCACGTAGCGCTTTTTGGTGATCACGATGCCGTCCGCCTTCTTGAGCAGGTGGGCGTAACTCTCGGCGGTCAGGGGAAGATTGTACTCCTCGCGCGCCATCATGCCGCTGCCCTTGTAGGTGAGGATATAGTCGTCGTCCTGCCTGCGGATGCGCACGACCGGAGCAGTGCACAGGTACGCCTGCTCGATCAGGTGGAACCGGCAGTCAGACAGCTGCTCCGGTAACCTGTTTATCAGAAATTTTCGCTCGATCTCCATTGCAATCCTCCTTGGAAAATGATGTGGAAGTTATATTAGGAAAAGAAATGTTTCCGCATTCCAGTTTAGCACATCTGGGATGCGGACACAAGGCTGCGAACCGGGAGTGACGTGCATGAATGTGCATTTGCTCCCGTGAGCGACGTACCGAGCAGCTATGCTTACAAGGACATTAGCGGCCCAGCGTGGGCTTTCACATGCAGTTGGCGGCCGCAGCGGGACCTTTCATTTGTAGTTGGCAGCCGCAAAGCGGTTCAGCTGCGAAAGAAGCCAGGCACAGGCGAGTTACAGTTCAGCCAGCCACTGCCAGAGAAGGTAGCAGGGCCGTCCCAAAGCGACTGTAGCGAGTCTTTACAAGTTCTTAGGTCTCAGAATGCCGGAGCAACTGTAAAAATCCTGCGTTCAAGCAGGATTTTTAGCTGGCTCTGTCTGAGAAAAATGTGCATCAGGCACATTTTTCGAGTTGCCAGCGGCAGTTGCGCAGGTATTTTGAGACCTTAGAATTTGTAGACGAGCGATTTGGAGCTTTCGGACGGCCCTGCTACCTTCTCGTCCGGGTTGACCGAACTGTAACACAGGCGACGAAATCACTCCCGGGGACTCCTCGACGGGAATTGACTTTCAAGGGCCTGTCTGTTACACTGGAAAAAAATACCGGGCCGCTCTGGGGGAATTGCAGGTGAATCGTCTGCAGCCCGCGAAGGGCCTGCGGATGGAAATCGGGAGGAGACAGGATATGGAGAAGGTATATGTGTTTCTGGCGGATGGATTTGAGGAGATTGAGGGATTGACGGTCGTGGATCTGCTGCGGAGAGCCGGGATCGAGACGGAGACGGTGTCTGTGATGGGGCGCAATGAGATCACGGGCAGCCACGGAATCCGCGTCTGGGCGGACCGCGTGTTTGAGGAGCAGGAGCTGACGGACGGGACACTGTTCGTGCTGCCCGGCGGGATGCCGGGGACGAAGCATCTGGCAGCGCACCAGGGCCTGCGGGAGCTACTGGAACAAATGAACGCGCAGGGCCGGAGACTTGCAGCGATCTGTGCAGCGCCGAGCGTGCTCGGAGGAATCGGCCTCCTCGCGGGCAGGACCGCCGTGTGCTATCCCGGCTTTGAGGAAGCGCTTACCGGGGCGACCGTGACGCAGAACCCGGTGGAGGTGTCCGGCACCATCACGACGAGCCGCGGCATGGGCACCGCGATCCCGTTCGGCCTCTCCCTCGTGAGCCAGCTCGCAGGGCAGGAGGCGGCCGACCGGATCGGAAAGGGAATTATATACAACTGATTTGAAGACTATTTTTGTGCAAAAAATGCTGGTATTTTTAACTGTAGTATGTTATACTCTATAAACGACTGCATATGTATGTGACTGGCAGTCTTTTTGTGAGTGAGAAAAATAGAGCCGGATCATCCAAACCGGTTTACAGAGAGTTCAAGGAGGAGTAAGACGCAATGAGTGTACAGGTGGAGAAACTGGAAAAGAATATGGCGAAGCTGACGATTGAGGTTTCCGCCGAGGAGTTCAAGGCAGCGCTGGAGAAGGCATATCAGAAGGACAAGAGCAAGATTTCCGTTCCGGGCTTCCGTAAGGGCAAGGCTCCGAGAAAGATGATCGAGAAAATGTACGGCGCAGGAATCTTCTATGAGGATGCCGCTAATATTGTGATTCCGGATGCGTACGCAAAGGCTGCGACAGAGTGCGGGGAGGAGATCGTATCCCAGCCGCAGATCGATGTGACGCAGATCGAGGAGGGCAAACCGTTTATCTTCACCGCTGAGGTAGCACTGAAGCCGGTGGTAACGCTTGGCGAGTACAAGGGCGTCGAGGTAGAGAAGACCGCAGTGGAGGTGTCCGAGGAGGATGTCGACAAGGAGGTCGACAAGGAGCGCGAGAACAATTCCAGAACGATCGACGTGGACGACAGAGGCGTGGAGAACGGCGATATGATCAAGCTGAACTTTGACGGCAGCGTGGACGGCGTTCCGTTCGAGGGCGGCAAGGCAGAGGACTACCCGCTGACGATCGGTTCCGGCAGCTTTATCCCGGGCTTCGAGGACCAGCTGGTCGGCGCAAAGATCGGCGAGGATGTGGAAGTACATGTGACCTTCCCGGAGGAGTACCATGCGGCAGAGCTCAAGGGCAAGGCTGCAGTGTTCAAGTGCAGAGTCAACGAGATCAAGGTGAAGGAGCTCCCGGAGGCGGATGACGAGTTCGCGAAGGATGTCTCCGATTTCGATACACTGGCAGAGTACAAGGATGATATCCGCGCAAAGCTTCTCGAGAAGAAGACGGCTGAGGCGAAGCGCGAGAAGCAGAACAAGGCAGTGGAGAAGGCTGTGGAGAACGCGACGATGGAGATCCCGGATGCGATGGTCACCGAGCAGGTGAGACGCATGGCGGATGATTTCGCGAGAAGGCTGCAGTCCCAGGGCCTGACGATGGAGCAGTACATGCAGTTCACGGGCATGACGGCAGACAAGCTGCTTGAGCAGATGAAGCCGGAGGCGCTCAAGCGCATCCAGAACAGCCTGGTGCTCGAGGCGATCGCGAAGGCTGAGGCAATCGAGATCAGCGACGAGAAGGTCGACGAGGAGATCGCGAAGATGGCCGAGTCCTACAAGATGGAGGTCGAGAAGCTCAAGGAGCTGATGGGCGACTACGAGAAAGAGCAGATGAAGAATGATCTCGCGATCCAGGAAGCGGTAGATCTGATCACAGATGCTGCGGTAGAGGTTGAGGCAGAGGCCAAGGCAGAGTAAGCGATTTGTTTGAAGAGAGGCCCGATGTCCTAAGAGGAGGAGAACGGATGAGTTTTATACCTTATGTCATTGAACAGACCGGAAGAGGAGAGCGTTCTTACGATATTTTTTCGAGACTGCTGAACGACCGGATCGTCTTTCTGGGTGAGGAGGTAACAGATGTCAGCGCGAATCTGATCGTTGCGCAGCTTCTGTTTCTGGAGTCGGAGGATCCGAACAAGGATATCCAGCTCTACATCAACAGCCCGGGCGGTTCCGTTTCGGCAGGCATGGCGATCTACGATACGATGAATTACGTGAAGTGCGATGTGTCGACGATCTGCATGGGCATGGCAGCCAGCATGGGAGCGTTTTTGCTTGCGGGAGGCGCAAAGGGTAAGCGGTTTGCACTTCCGAATGCGGAGATCATGATTCACCAGCCATCCGGCGGCGCGCAGGGTCAGGCGACGGATATTCAGATCGTCGCAGATCAGATCCTCCGCACCAAGAAGAAGCTGAATGGGATCCTGGCGGCGAACACGGGGCAGCCGATTGAGCGGATTACTGCGGACACCGAGCGTGACAACTGGATGACAGCAGAAGAGGCAAAAGCATACGGTCTGATTGACGAGCTCGTCAAATCAAGATAAATTAGCATGGGGCTGTTACAGAAGATTTTTGTGACAGTCCCTGTGTTGGTTCAGGCAAGAGGGCGTTATAACGTGAACGGCCGGGGCGCGGCAGGCTCCGGACCGCGGAAATAGCAAGCATGAGGTGGAGATATGCCGGGGAAAAATATAGAAAAAGTGAGATGCTCCTTCTGCAACAAGACGGAGGATCAGGTGCATAAGCTGATCGCGGCGCCGAACAATGTTTATATCTGCGATGAGTGTGTCGAGATCTGCTCGGAGATCATCGAGGAAGAGATGGATGAGTACGGCCTCGACAACGAGTACGCGATCAACCTGCAGAAGCCGATGGAGATCAAGCGGTTTCTGGATGAGTATGTGATCGGCCAGGATGAGGCGAAAAAGGCGCTGGCCGTCGCCGTGTACAACCATTACAAGAGAATTACGAGCGGAAAATACCTGGATGTCGAGGTGCAGAAGAGCAATATCCTGATGCTCGGGCCGACCGGTTCCGGAAAGACGATGCTGGCTCAGACGCTGGCGCGGCTGCTGAATGTGCCGTTTGCGATCGCGGACGCGACTTCGCTGACGGAGGCAGGCTATGTCGGCGAGGACGTGGAGAATATTCTGCTGAAAATCATTCAGGCGGCAGACTACGATATCAAGAAGGCGGAGCACGGTATCATTTACATTGACGAGATCGACAAGATCACGAGAAAGTCGGAGAACGCGTCCATCACGCGCGATGTGTCGGGCGAGGGCGTGCAGCAGGCGCTCCTGAAGATTCTGGAGGGGACGGTCGCATCGGTGCCCCCGCAGGGCGGCAGAAAGCATCCGCACCAGGAGCTGCTGCAGATCGACACGACCAACATCCTGTTCATCTGCGGCGGGGCGTTTGAGGGGATCGAGAAGATCATCGAGGCGCGGCTGGACCGCAAGGGGATCGGATTCAACTCCGAGCTCTCCGAGAAGGAGGAGCACAACGTCGGCGAGGTGCTGAAGAAGGCGCTTCCGCAGGACTTCATCAAGTACGGCATGATCCCGGAGTTTATGGGGCGTGTGCCGGTCGTGGTGTCGCTCGATGAGCTCGACAAGGATGCGCTGGTCCGGATCCTGACGGAGCCGAAAAATGCGATCATCAAGCAGTATCAGGGATTGTTCGGGCTGGACGAGGTCGAGCTGTCCTTCACGCCGGAGGCCATCGAGGCGGTCGCAGAGAAGACGATCAAGCGCAGGACCGGAGCGAGAGGACTGCGCGCGATTATGGAGAGTGTCATGATGGATCTGATGTTCCGGATCCCGTCGGATGAGACGATTGCGACCTGCACGATCACGAAGGAGGCCGTCGAGGGGACGGGCGAGCCGGAGCTGACGTACCGCGAGGACGTGCGCGGCAGAAGGAAGCGCAGAATCAGCGGAATCGAGGAGACCGCGTAGAGGCATCTCGCGGGGACTGCAAGAGCGGCCCGTTTCCGGACAGGCAGAAGGATGAGGGTGCTGCAACATGCGGCGCCCTTGTTTGATTTGTGCGATAAGCCGCGTGGATAAAACTGACTTTGCATTCCGGGCAAAAGTATGGTAAGGTACACAAGAGGTGAAAACAGGACATGGAAGATAAGAGAACGAGGATGCCTGCAATCCCGCTGCGGGCGCTGACGGTGCTGCCGGAGATGGTGGCGACCTTTGACATCAGCAGAGGCAAATCGATCCGCGCGGTGGAGGCCGCGATGGATCACGACCAGCTGATCTGTCTCGTGACACAGCGGAATCCGGAGGAGAACAATCCGCGGATGGACGGGCTGTATGAGACCGGTGTGATCGCGCGGATCCGGAATGTCGCGAAGCTGCCAAAGGGACTGGTGCGGGTGATGATCGAGGGCAGAAGCCGCGCGCGTCTGCTCGAATGGGAGGATGACGACGAGTACATCGAGTGCGAGATCGCTCTGGCGGAGGAGAAGCCGCATGGCCTGGATCCGCTGACGATGACCGCGATGGCGCGGGCGCTGCACGATCTGCTCCAGCGCTACGCACAGATCAATCAGAAGTTTGGGAAGGATGCGCTGCGGGCGCTGCTGGAGCTGGATGCGCTGGAGGATCTGGTGGCGCAGTCATGCGCGCGCCTGCCGCTGTACTACAAGGATCGTCAGAGACTGCTGGAGGCGGACGGACTGCTGGGGCGGTACGACACGCTGTGCACGATTCTCGCGAATGAGATCGAGATCATGCAGGTGCGCAACGAGATTCAGCAGAAGGTGAAGGAGCGCGTCGACAAGAATCAGAAGGAATACATTCTGCGCGAGCAGATCAAGGTGATCCAGCAGGAGCTCGGCGAGGACACACTCGCCGGAGAGGTGGAGCGCTACAAGAAGGAGGCGGATGCGCTGACCGCCTCCGACGAGGTAAAGCAGAAGATCAAAAAGGAGGCCGACCGGCTCAGAGGGCTCGGCATGAACAACGCGGAGAGCTCGGTGGTGCGCGGCTACATCGAGACGCTGCTCGAGCTGCCGTGGGACAAGGCCTCGGAGGACAACCACGATCTGAAGAATGCGGCGCGCGTGCTGGCCGAGGACCATTACGGGCTCGAGAAGGTGAAGGAGCGGGTGCTGGATTTCCTTGCGGTGCGCGCGTTAAAGAGGGGCGGCGACAGCCCGATCCTCTGTCTGGTCGGACCGCCCGGCACGGGAAAGACGTCGATCGCCCGGTCGATCGCCCGCGCGCTGGACAAAAAGTATGTGCGGATCAGCCTTGGAGGCGTGCGGGACGAGGCGGAGATCCGCGGACACCGGCGCACCTACATCGGCGCGATGCCGGGGCGCCTCGCGAACGGTCTGCGCCAGGCCGGGGTGAAGAACCCGCTGATGCTGCTCGACGAGATCGACAAGGTGAGCAGCGATTACAAGGGAGACACGTCCGCCGCGCTTCTGGAGGTGCTGGACTCGGAGCAGAACTGCAAGTTCCGCGACCACTATGTGGAGCTGCCGATCGACCTGTCGGAGGTGCTGTTTATCGCGACAGCGAACGATCTGCACACGGTGCCGCAGCCGTTGAAGGACCGGATGGAGATCATCGAGGTCACAAGCTACACGGCAAATGAGAAGTACCACATTGCGCGGGAGCACCTGGTGAAGAAGCAGCTCGAGCGGAACGGACTGAAAAAGGGGGAGCTCACGATCACGAAGGGAGCGCTGGCCGCGCTGATCGACGGCTACACGAAGGAGGCCGGTGTGCGCCAGCTCGAGCGGCGGATCGGCGAGCTCTGCCGGAAGGCGGCGCGCCGGATTGTCGAGGAGGGCGCGGAGTCGGTCCGGGTGTCCGAGAAGGATCTGGAGAAGCTGCTCGGCCGGCGGCTGTACTCTGTGAACAAGCGCAATAAAAAGAGCGATGTCGGCATTGTGCGCGGCCTCGCGTGGACGAGCGTGGGCGGAGACACCCTGCAGATCGAGGTCAACACGATGCCGGGCAAGGGCGAGTTCCTGCTGACGGGCCAGCTGGGCGATGTGATGAAGGAGTCCGCGCGCACGGCCATCAGCTACGTCCGGTCCCAGAGCGAGCGGTACCACATCGAGTCCGACTTCTTTGCAAAGAATGACATACATATCCACATCCCCGAGGGCGCGGTGCCCAAGGACGGCCCGTCCGCCGGCATCACGATGGCGACGGCGATTCTGTCCGCGGTGACGGGCATCCCGGTGCGCGCGGACGTCGCGATGACCGGCGAGATCACCTTGCGCGGGCGCGTGTTGCCGATCGGCGGGCTGAAGGAGAAGCTCCTGGCGGCAAAGCAGGCCGGGATGAGCACCGTGCTCGTGCCGGAGGAGAACCAGCCCAACGTCGAGGAAATCTCCCGTGAGATCCGGGAAGGGATGGAGATCGTGTACGTCGGCTCGATGAAGGATGTGCTGAAGGTGGCGCTGGAGCAGTAGAAAAGGGGAATAGAGGTATGGTAATCAAAAATGTCAGTTTGGAGACGGTGTGCGGCGTCACGAGTGTGCTGCCGAAGAATACGCGGCCGGAGGTGGCGTTCGCGGGAAAGTCGAACGTCGGGAAGTCGTCGCTGATCAACGGTCTGATGAACCGGAAATCGCTGGCGCGGACGAGCTCGCAGCCCGGAAAGACGCAGACGATCAACTTCTACAATGTGAATGACGCGCTGTACCTCGTCGACCTTCCGGGGTACGGGTACGCGAAGACCTCGCAGTCGGAGAAGGAGAAGTGGGGCAAGCTGATCGAGCGCTATCTGCACGGCTCCGCTCAGCTGCGCGCCGTCTTCCTCCTGATCGACATCCGCCACGAGCCTGGCGCAAACGACAAGATGATGTACGACTGGATCTGCCACAACGGCTACGAGCCGATCATCATCGCGACGAAGCTGGACAAGATCAAGCGCAGCCAGATCCAGAAGCAGCTGAAACTCGTGCGCGACGGCCTCCAGGTCCGCCCCGGCACCCAGATCCTCCCCTTCTCCGCCCTGACGAAGCAGGGGGTAGCGGAGATCTGGGCGGTGATTGAGGGGCTGTGCGCGGAGGAGACAGTGCCGGAAATGCGTTTGACGGAGGGAAAATGAGAAGTGTCGCTTCTTTGTGAAGAAGCGTGAGTAGAAATAATTTCATATTGAGCCGAGAAAAGAGATGACTGTCTGGAGCAGAAACGTTGCGCAGGCGGTCATCTTTTTTTAATGTATATATTAATATTAAATTAAGATAGACAGAGGCAGGAAACCATGCTATGATAGCGATGTAGATGATGGCTGAAATGAGGAACTACCAGAGCAGAAGAACGCGGATTGTGTGAGAAGGAAGAGAAGATGATATACAAAGCACATATAAGGGAGGAAACGGGGGAAATTCAAACGGTCAAAGAACATAGTGAGAATACAGCTTCTATGTGCAGGGAGTTTGCAGTACCGGTACTGAGAGACGTGGCGTATGTTGCTGGACTGGTTCACGATATCGGGAAAATGCAGGAATCTTTTCAGAGAAAGCTTACAGGGGCTGCGATACATGTGGAGCATTCTGGCTGTGGTGCAGTGGTGGTGAAGCGCAGGTATCCAGATCCAATCGGCTTAATGCTGGCGTACTGTATTGCAGGACATCATAGCGGGATTCCGGATGGGGGATTTCCGGGGGATTCACCGGATATGTCGACGCTGAATGGAAGGTTAAAGCGCCGGTTTGAGGATTTCAGTGCATACAAAGAGGAGTTTGATGATTCGGAATTTCCGCGAATTAGTCAGAAGGAAATTTGTGAGCTGCTGACGCGAGACTGTGACGGCAAGTCGGAAATTCTTGTAGACAAGTTTGCCTTTTTTACGCGTTATCTGTTTTCCTGTCTTGTGGATGCGGATTCACTGGATACGGCGCGTTTTTGCACAGGAGAGACAGTTCGTCCGCTGAGGGCAGATTTTGAAGCCTGCCTGAGAAGGGTAAATGAGAAATTAAGCTCTTTTATATGTACGACTCCGCTGCAGGAAGCCCGAAAGCGATTACAGCAGCAGGTGTTTGAGAAGGCAGCTGTGGATGGAGAAATTTATCTGATGAATATGCCTACAGGATCAGGTAAGACGCTGGGAAGTATTAAACTGGCCTTAGAGCGCGCCATTCTTCGTGGAAAAAAGCGGATCATCTATGTGATTCCGTATAATTCGATTATAGATCAGACAGTTTCTGTCTTCGAAACGATATTTGGAGCGGACGCAGAGATCCTCAGGCATCAATCCACATTCTCTTATGAGGATACAGAGGATATGACAGAGGACTATCGCAGATCAGCGGAATATGCAGTGGAGAACTGGGATACATTTTCTATTCTTGTCACTACAGCGGTTCAGTTTTTCGGATCGCTTTATACGAATAAGAGAAAAAAACTCAGAAAGATTCATAATATGGCGGACAGCGTTCTGATCTTCGATGAGGCACATTTGATGCCGCGGGAGTATCTTCAGCCATGTCTCCGCGCTATCGCATACATAACGAAATATTTGAACAGTGAGGCGGTCTTCCTGACGGCCACTATGCCGGACTTTCCGAAATTGTTGCAGGAATATGCACTAAAGAACAGCAGGATCGTTGATCTGGTTGTGGATACTTCTGATATTATGTTGTTTCGGAAGTGCAGGTATCGGTCATTGGGAAATATTACTGCAGAGAAGCTGATTGAAAAAGCAGCAGATGGTCCGTCCACGCTCATGATTGTAAATAGCAAGAAGTCTGCGAGAAAGTTGTATCGGCAATGTACCGGAAAAAAATATTATCTGTCTACCTATCTGACTGCCAGAGACCGGGAAAGAAGGATTCGTGAGATAGGCAGAGAATTGGCACAGCAGGAAAAAGATTTTCCGGATGGTGCATGGATACCAGAGGACAGAAGGATTATGGTTGTATCGACTTCGCTGGTTGAAGCCGGCGTAGACCTGGATTTTTATACGGTGTATCGTGAATTATCTGGTTTGGATAATATTTTGCAGGCAGGCGGAAGATGCAACCGTGAGGGAAAGCGCGATTGTGCGGAGGTATTTATATTTGAGCTGGAGGAAGAGCAACGGCCACGACAAAGTATAGAGGCGAATATTACGGCTGGTATTTTAGAGCGATTTGATGATATAGCGTGTTCAGAGAGTATCCGGGAATATTATGACCGGCTATATCGTGAAAAGAAGTCTGTGATAGAAGAGAAAACGATTACCAGGGATTGTTGTGGGATTAGAGATATTCCATTTGCAGAGTATGCAAAAAAGTTTAAATTGATTGAAGCGGATAATACAGTGGCATTGGTAGTGCCGCAGGATGAGACAAGCAGAGAGATCGTTACCTCGCTGCGGTACACGGGAGGCAGTGGTCATATCACAAGAAAATTGCAAAAATATGCTTGCTCAATAAGCAGGAGAGAATTGGATGAACTGATATGTCAGCATGCAGCAGATGATTTTGACACGGGGATCTGGTGCCTCGTCAATCCGGATTATTACGATGAGGAGTTGGGGATTCTGTTTGAAGCAAAGGATTATATTTTATAGAGAAGGGAGAGGAGAAGCCGTGAGCTATGGGTTTAAAATTGTATTGGAAGCTGATTATGCCTGTTATACCAGGCCGGAGCTGAAGGTAGAACGGGTTAGCTATGATGTGCCGACTCCGGGGGCGCTGGAAGGCATGCTGAAGAGTATTTACTGGAAGCCGGCGATTCGCTATGTGATAGACAAAATTATTGTATTTCATCCGATCAATTTTGTTAATATCCGGAGAAATGAGGTGAAGGATAAGGTCCTATACAGCGCGGTCAGAAAGCAAATGCAGAGGAAGGAGGCGGATCCCTGTATTTACACATCAGAGAGCAGAAGTCAGAGAGCGTCAATGGTGCTGAAAAATGTAAAATATGGTGTAGAATTTCACTTTGAATTGACGGGACTGAAAAGCGAGCAGGAAGCTGACGGTGAAAGCAAGCATTTTAATATTATTAAAAGACGGTTAGAAAAGGGACAGTGTTTTAAAACGCTCTGTATGGGATGCAGTGAATTTCCGGTGAAAAGGATAGGACTGGTGGATGAGTTTGATGAGGGTCAGATCAGCCGAGAGATCCTTGAGATGGGAGATGTGGATCTGGGTTTTATGAGTTATAAGGTAGTTTTTGCAGACCAGGGGAGACCGCTGAATGACGACTGGGAAAACCCGAGATTTTCTGACAGGGCGACCACGGTTTATTACAGGCCCCATATGATTAACGGCGTCATTGATGTGAGAAAGTACAGGGAGGAGTTAAGATGCTGATACAGGCATTGTGTGATTATTATGATATTCTCGCAGTGGATGGAAAAATTCTTCCAGAGGGGTATTCAAATGTAAATGTGCATTATTTGATTTGCCTGACAGAGGAAGGAAAAGTGGATCGAATTCTTTCCTGCCAGGAAAGAATACAGAGCGAGATCAGGCCGGGTAGGAAAAAGGAAAAATGGATTCCCAGAACGGAGAAAATGCCAAAACGAACGGAAAAGACAGGAATTGAAAGCAATGTGATAGAGCATCGCCCTCTTTATATTTTCGGGTTGAATCTGGAAAGTAAAAGTGGCAGACTGATGTCGGAGGATGCAACCGGAAAGGCCCAAAAGTCTCATGAAGTCTTTGTAAAAACAAACCTGGAATTTTTAGAAGGACTGGAATCGCCGTTGATTTGTGCATACCGAAATTTTCTGGAGACATGGAAACCGGAGAGTGAGACAGAAAACAGAGAGTTGCTGGCATTGGGAAAGGAGTACGGAAAATCAGGCTTTGCGTTTTGCCTGACCGGCTATCCGGATCAACTGCTCCACGAGGAACGACTGGTCAAAAGCAGATGGGAGGAGCGGTACCGCATGCAGTCTGCCGAAGAAGGGGAGACGGCAGTTGTGTCGCAATGTGCTGTGTCCGGAGAAAGGGCTGAGATTGCACGAATCCACAGCAAAATAAGAGGTGTTTCAGGGGGCTTGGCAACGGGATCTGTGTTGATCGGATTTAACAATCCATCTGAAAATTCATATGGAAATGAGCAATCTTATAACAGTAATGTTTCGAGGGCTGTTATGGAGCGCTATACGGAGGCATTGAATTTTCTGCTCAGGAGTGGCCGCCACAAAATAGTGCTTGATGATATAACGGTTGTATTCTGGGCTATGGATGCCGGTGAAACGTGTGAAAATACACTTATGGCAATGTTATGCGGAGCTTCGGATGAAATGAGCGCCGAAGAAACGGAGCGTATGCTAAAGCGTATGCTGGAAGATGCCAAAAGGGGCACAATCGTGACGAATCGTTTACAATTTGCGGATAAGGGAGAGGTGGATTTTTATATGCTGGGATTAAAGCCGAACTCTTCCAGATTGTCAGTTAAATTTATATACCGCAAGAGCTATGCAGAGCTGCTATGGAATATTGCCAGATTTCAGCAGGATCTGCAGGTGTCAAAGGAGGTGCGGCCGGTTTCTATTGCAAGGATAAAAAAGGAACTGTGCTCTCCTAAAAATACCACCGAGCAGATCAATCCGGCTCTTCTGACAAAAATATTTGAGGCGGCGATCTACGGAACACATTATCCGGAAGCTATGCTGGCGACAACAATAAGGAGAATCAAGGCTGATGGAGAAAAAAGCGTGACTGGTGTTCGGATAGGGATGCTGAAGGCATGTTTAAACAGGAATTACAAAAAGGAGGAATTTGATGTGGCGTTAGACGAAACGAATTGTGGACAGGCGTATTTGTGTGGGAGACTGTTTGCTGTTCTGGAAAAATTGCAGCAGGATGCGGCTGGCACCCGACTGAACAGGACAATCCGGGATACCTATATAGCCTCTGCGGCGGCAAAACCAGCAATCATATTTCCGAAATTATTGAAGCTGGCACAGTATCATTTAAACAAGGTAAAAAGCGCTGTGTACTATGAAAAATTGCTTGGTGAGATCATGGCTGGAATGGAGGGAGCGTTTCCGGATACACTCTTGCTGCAGGATCAGGGAAGATTTTTTATCGGATATTATCAGCAGAGGCAAACGTTTTATGAGAAAAAAGAATCTGCAAATAATGTAGAAATGGAGGAAGCTTAATATGGCACTTAAAAACAGGTATGATTTTGTGATGCTTTTTGATGTGGAGAACGGGAATCCAAATGGGGATCCAGATGCAGGCAATTCTCCAAGAGTAGACCCGGAAACGGAGTATGGTTATATTACGGATGTGTGTCTGAAGAGGAAAATTCGTAATTATGTGGCCCTTTGCAAAGAGGGAGAGCCGGGGTATAACATCCTGATCCAGCCAGATCGTTCTCTGAATGCGAAATTTACGGATGCATATGAGCAGGAAGGGCTAAGGACAAAAGGAAAAGGGAAGAACCCGGACGACGTGAGGCGGGCGCGGGACTATATGTGTGCGAATTATTTTGATGTGCGCGCCTTCGGAGCGGTGATGTCGACGGGGGATGATCCGTGCGGTATTGTAAGAGGGCCTGTGCAGATTAATTTTGCAAAAAGCCTGTCTCCGGTTACGATTCAGGATATCTCTATTACACGCCAGGCTCGCACCACGGATGCGAGAACGGAGACCGGCGAGACGGAGATGGGAAGAAAAAGCTTCATTCCGTATGGGCTTTATCGTGCGGAGGGTTATATCTCTGCAGCACTGGCAAATAAGGTGACGAATTTATCTGAGGAAGATGTGGAACTTTTGTGGACAGCGATTATCAATATGTTTGAAAATGATCACAGTGCCGCGAGAGGAAAAATGTGTATGAGGAAGCTGTATATTTTCAAGCACGAGAACGTACTGGGAAATTGCCCGTCTCATATTTTGTTTGATAAAATTCAGGTGGAGGAGAAAGATGGGAAAAGACCGCCGCGTGGGTTTGAGGATTATGAGGTTGTGGTGGATGCGCAGATGCCAAATGGCGTAGAACTGATCGAAAAGCTATGAGCACGGTGGAAATTACGCTTCGGTCCATACAGCACTATATGTATTGTCCACATCGTTGGGGCTTGTTGGAAATTGAACGGGCATGGGCTGAAAATAGTTTTTAAATACAATTTATATCACAAATGAACAGACCTACTTGACGCTGGATGGCGAAAATCTTGTTTGTAAGATTGAGGGAGAAACTATACTGCGCATTCCGTTTGAGAATGTAGAGAATATTGTGTGCTTTAACTATATGGGGTGCTCTCCGGCGCTGATGGGAAAGTGCGTGAGCAAAATGATACCGATTAATTTTATTTCTCCACAGGGGAAATTTTTGGCAAAGGTGTGCGGTGAAACAAAAGGTAATGTGTTTTTGAGAGTTGCGCAGATTGATAAATTCAGAGAATGTGGTCTGTTTCTTGCCCAAAATGCGATGGCTGCCAAGTTCAGCAATACACGTCAGCTTATTCGCAGAACGCTTCATGATAATGTGGAGTTGAGAGAGGATGAGCAAATAAAAAAAGTAATGGATGTGCTTGCAGATGGGATTGATAAAGTTTTTAAAGCGGAGACATTGGAAGCGGTTACGGGAATAGAAGGAAATTGTGCTCAAAGTTATTTTTCTGTCTTTAACAAACTGATTACGAACGAAAAGGTTCCATTTACGTTTGAACTTCGAACCAAAAGACCTCCATTGGATCCCATAAATGCGGTTTTATCATTTGTCTATACATTGTTGACGAGTGAATACGCTGCAGCGCTGGAAACAGTTGGATTGGACAGCTATATTGGTTTTTGCCATGTACTGCGCAGTGGACGGAATTCTCTTGCCTGCGATTTAGTGGAAGAAACCCGTTGCATAGTGGAGCGATTTGTAATCACACTTTTGAATTTACAGATTATCGGTGAAAAGGATTGTCTGATTTTATGCATCCCTATTTAAAACAGAAGATACCGTTTGGACTTTTGCCTTACATACAAAGTAATTTGCTTGCGAAGTATGTCAGGGGAGAGATAGAGAGCTATCCGCCTTTTTTGTTAAAGTAGGTGAAGAAAAATGATGGTTTTGATCAGTTATGATGTAAGTACTGCGAATTCGGCCGGAAAAACGCGACTGCGCAGGGTGGCGAAGGAATGTCAAAATCATGCTCAGCGAGTGCAGAATTCAGTATTTGAGGCAGATTTAGATTATTCTTCCTTTTTAAAACTCAAGGATAAATTGTGCAAATTAATTAATCAGGAAGAGGACAGTTTGCGATTTTACTATCTAGGAAATAATTGGGAGAAGCGAATAGAACACATAGGGGCAAAGAAAGCGTACAATCCGGAAGGGGTGATTATTATTTGAGGGAAGAATCATCATTATAGGTAACAGGCGAAGCCCATGTGATTAAAAAAAGCTGATAGGTTCGCCTGAATATTACTGTAAAGAGTACAGAAAACATGAGAGAAATGTAATGAGATAAAGTCCGCCTTAGCGTATATAGTGGACGTGACCGCTAAAAACACTACATGTAGCGGTCACGCCCCGCGAGGGGCGTGTGAGTAGAAACTGTTCGGGGTTTTAAGGACGTTTGTTTTGTAACCGTCGCGCCCCGCGAGGGGCGTGTGAGTAGAAACATAGCATAATGACGTATATATATCCCATAAACCAGTCGCGCCCCGCGAGGGGCGTGTGAGTAGAAACCTCGGAGATCAGTGCCTGCAGCCAGCCGGGCAAGTCGCGCCCCGCGAGGGGCGTGTGAGTAGAAACGCTTACCTTGTATTTTTCGCAGAGTCGGCTGAATGTCGCGCCCCGCGAGGGGCGTGTGAGTAGAAACGAGTACATTCGACTGTCAAGCTGTATCGCGGAAAGTCACGCCCCGCGAGGGGCGTGTGAGTAGAAACCACAGAAGGCCGGGAAAGAGGGACAAATCGCTACGTCACGCCCCGCGAGGGGCGTGTGAATAGAAAACGTCCGGATGTCTTCCAGGAACGCCTCGGCCTGCGTCACGCCCCGCGAGGGACGTGTGAGTAGAAACTGGAAAAACTCAACGGTTCTACTCGGAAAGCATTTGTCACGCCCCGCGAGGGGCGTGTGAGTAGAAACGAGTACATTCGACTGTCAAGCTGTATCGCGGAAAGTCACGCCCCGCGAGGGGCGTGTGAGTAGAAACTGTGTAGCAAAAAGGATTCCGATCTGCAGGCCGGACGTCACGCCCCGTGAGGGGCGTGTGAGTAGAAACCTGCCAGTACACAAGATTTTTCAGCAGAAGGAATGTCACGCCCCGCGAGGGGCGTGTGAATAGAAACATTCCAGCTTGCGCTGTCGGAGCCCGCCACCGGGTCACGCCCCGCGAGGGGCGTGTGAGTAGAAACGAGCAGCAGATGACCGATACACAGAGGCACTGTGTCACATCTTGCGAAGAGTGTGGAGTAGAGACAATACCCGGAAAGACAATAATCTTGCTCTTTTTGGTCACGTTCCGCGGGAGATGTGTAAACGTACAGCACAAGAGGGTATTTAAAGCGCTCGGTTGTCACGTCCTGTGAGAGGCGTGTGAGTAGAAAACGCATAAATATGTACCGTCTCTACTTTATTCCCGTCACGTCCCGCGAGAAACTGGTTACCGGAAGCACCACTGTGCTTATGATGACAGTGGTGCTGGCGACCTACACCACGGCGACAGGCATGGCCTGGGTGGCAGCCTCCAATATCCAGCCGGAGAGCAGCAAGTACTACCGGCCGGTGGTTGCGGCTGTGTGTATCGGCGCATTTATTTTCTCCAATTTCGGGACCTTTGGCGTGCTGATGAACATCGTCATGAAGGCAGTGTCCTATCTGGGCGTCCTGTTCTCCGTGTGCGTCATTGTATCGAAGATATACAGAGCGGTAAAGGAAAAATAAGCAAAAAATTTCGGGGATGCGAAACGCATCCCCGCTTTTGTTCTTTGACGGAGCAGAGGTATCTACAGCACATACTCATACATACAGATAAAATGACAGATGCTCCCGCCCATCACGAACAGGTGGAAGATCTCGTGGGAGCCGAAGTTCTTGTGGCGCGTGTTGAACAGCGGCAGCTTCAGCGCGTAGATCACGCTGCCGACGGTGTAGAGGATCCCGCCTGCGAGGAGCCAGCCGAAGGCGGCCGGGGAGAGGGTGTGCAGGAGCTGTCCGAAGACAGAGAGGCAGGCCCAGCCCATCGCCACATATATAATAGAAGAAACGTATTTCGGGCACGTCACCCAGAAGAGCTTGAACAGCATGCCGAGGGCCGCGATCGCCCAGACGGCGACGAGCAGGCGATAGCCGTCGCGCGGCTCGAGGACGAGCAGGCAGACCGGTGTGTAGGAGCCCGCGATCAGGACGAAAATCATCATGTGGTCGAGCCGCTTAAACACCTTCAGCTTTGCGCCGGTCAGGTTGACCGAATGGTACAGAGTGCTGGCCGTGTAGAGCAGAATCATGCTCGTGATAAAGACAGCCATCGCGATCAGGCCGGTGCGCGTGGAGAAGAGCGAGGCTTTCACGAGCAGCGGCACGGCGGCAAACATGGCGAGCAGCATGCCGATAAAATGCGTGATTGCGCTTCCTGGTTCCCGAATGGTGATTGTCATGAGAGATCCCTCCTTGCATTTCTGGAAAAACAAAAACTACATAACATAGTTTTGAAAACTACATTAAGAATAATCAAATACTAGCACAGACGGGGAGGGATGTCAACGGGGAAAATAAAGATTTAAAGTGTTCCGAGTGCCGTCCGGGGTCGCAGCGGAGACTGACATTGGCCGCACTTCGATGCTTTCGTCAAATTTTCGTTGAAAATAGACGGAAAATATGGAAAAGAGCGAATTGACACCCGGAGGAAAATATTATACAGTAGAAAGGTATCTTTTCAGTATCCATATACAGTGTTTTTACACAAGGAGGAGAAATAAAATGAAAAAAGCAGTTTCAGTCGCATTGACGCTGGCGCTGTCGATGACGATGCTCACCGGTTTCACCTGCAGCGCAGAGGAGAGCAGTGTCTCTGACATGAAGGTTGGCTTCATTTTCCTGCATGACGAGAATTCCACGTACGACCTGAATTTTATGAATGCCGCTAAGGAGGCGTGTGAGGCTCTGGGCGTGAGCGAGGATCAGTTCATTTTCCGGACGAACATCCCGGAGGGCCAGGAGTGCTACGACGCAGCGTGCGAGCTGGCAGATGCGGGCTGCTCGGTTGTATTTGCGGACAGCTTTGGCCATGAGGATTACATGATCCAGGCCGCGAAGGAGTTCCCGGAGGTGCAGTTCTGCCATTCCACCGGCACAAAGGCACACACAGAGGGCCAGGACAACTATCACAACGCCTTCGCTTCCATCTACGAGGGACGTTACCTTGCAGGTGTGGCGGCAGGCATGAAGCTGAATGAGATGATCGAGGCCGGCGAGTTCACCGCGGAAGAGGCGAAGATGGGCTATGTGGGCGCATTCACTTATGCAGAGGTGATTTCCGGTTACACATCCTTCTATCTCGGCGCAAAGAGCGTTTGCCCGACTGTTACGATGGAAGTGACCTTCACCGGTTCTTGGTACGATGAGACCGCAGAGAAGGAAGCGGCGAACAAGCTGATTGCGAACGGCTGCAAGCTGATCAGCCAGCACGCAGACTCTATGGGAGCGCCGACCGCGTGTGAGACCGCAGGCGTGCCGAACGTATCCTACAACGGTTCCACCGTGGCTGCATGCCCGAACACCTTTATTGTCTCCTCCAGAATCGACTGGGCGCCGTACTACGAGTATGTGATCAGCACCGTGGCAGCGGGCGAGGCAGTCGATGCGGACTGGACAGGCGACCTTTCCACCGGCTCTGTCGTGCTGACCGATGTCAACGAGCAGGCGGCTGCAGAGGGCACCGTGGAGAAGCTCGAGGAGGTAAAGAAGGCGCTCGAGGATGGCACCACACATGTATTCGACACCACGACCTTTACCGTAGAGGGCCAGGCAGTGGAGAGCTACATGGCTGACGTGGATACCGATCCGGACTACACGGCGGACACCGAGGTGGTAAGCGACGGCTACTTCCACGAGTCCGAGTACCGCAGCGCTCCGTACTTCGATCTGCAGATCGACGGAATCAGCCTGCTGGACAGCGCATATTGATCCAGGATGTGATTCCCGCGAGGGGTGAGCCAGGCAGCGCTGCTGTGCGGCAGGACGGACACCCGGTCAGCCTGTCGCGGGGGATCGGATAAAAAGGAGGGTGTTGCAAAGCGCGGCGCAGACGCAGAATCTGGTATCCGTCAGGACGTTTCGGATACCGGACCTTGCGGCTTGCGCGCGGTTTTGCAGCACCCTTCGCTGTTGTTCCCGTGAGCAGGCGAGACTACATGCTTAACGTCGACGGTGTGGAGCGTAGAATTAGAGAAAATAGGAATGTTTGAGGATGGAGCGTGACGCCCTTGGAAAAGAAGAAAGCCGCAGTGAAGATGCGGAACATTACGAAGACCTTTGGCACGGTGGTTGCCAATGAAAAGGTGTGCCTTGATATCTACAGAGGCGAGATCCTGGCTCTGCTGGGAGAAAATGGCAGCGGCAAGACGACGCTGATGAATATGCTCTCCGGAATTTATTTCCCGGATGAGGGGCAGATCTATATTGATGACAGAGAAGTGGTCATAAGCTCGCCGCGCGACGCTTTCCAGTACGGAATCGGCATGATCCACCAGCACTTCAAGCTGGTCGACGTGCTCAATGCGGCGGAAAACATCGTCCTTGGGCTGAAGGAGCCGGGACGGCTGGACATCAACAAGGTGGCGGCGCGGATCAAGGCGATCTGCGATGCGTACGGCTTTGAGGTGGACCCGTGGCAGAAGGTCTACGAGATGTCTGTCTCCGAGAAGCAGACCGTGGAGATCGTGAAAGCGCTGTACCGCGGCGCGGACATCCTGATCCTCGACGAGCCGACGGCCGTGCTCGCGCCGCAGGAGGCGGACAAGCTGTTCGCGGTCCTTCGGAATATGCGGGACGGCGGCAAGGCGATCGTGATTATCACCCACAAGATGCACGAGGTGGAGGAGCTCTCGGACCGCGTGGCCGTCCTGAACCGCGGGCGTTTCGTGGGAGATCTGCGCACGAAGGATACGAACGCGCAGGAGATGACGAACATGATGGTCGGACATGCGGTGTCCCTGAACATCGAGCGGCCCGAGCCGGTGAATCCGCGGCCGCGCATCCAGGTGCAGGATCTGACTGTGCGCAACGAGGAGGGCATCGTAAAGCTCGATCACGTCTCGTTCACGGCGAACAGCGGCGAGATCCTCGGCATCGCGGGCATCTCCGGCTGCGGGCAGAAGGAGCTGCTCGAGGCGATTGCCGGGCTGCAGCCGATCGAGGCGGGCAGCATCTGCTACGTGGAGGACAGCGGCGAGCGGGAGGAGCTGATCGGCAAGGATCCGCAGAAGATCGCGGAGATGGGCGTGGCCCTCTCGTTTGTGCCGGAGGACCGTTTGGGGATGGGACTTGTCGGCAGTATGGATCTCACCGACAACATGATGCTCCGCTCGTTCCGCAAGGGAAGATCCATCTTTGCCAATCGGAAATCGCCTAAGGCGCTTGCCGAGCGGGTGGTGGAGGAGCTGTCTGTCAACACGCCGGGGGTGTCGACACCGGTGCGCATGCTCTCCGGGGGAAATGTGCAGAAGGTGCTTGTGGGCCGCGAGATCTCGTCTGCGCCGACGGTGCTTCTGACCGCCTACGCGGTCCGGGGACTGGACATCAATTCCTCCTACACGATCTACGAGCTGCTGAACCGCCAGAAAAAACAGGGAGTTGCCGTGATCTACGTCGGGGAGGATCTCGACGTGCTGCTGGAGCTGTGCGACCGGATCCTGGTGCTCTGCGGCGGAAAGGTCAGCGGTGTGGTGGACGGCCGGAAGGCGAAGAAGCATGAGATCGGTCTGATGATGACGAGGGTGGGAGGAGAGAACGCGCATGAATAGACAGAAGAACGGACCGTTTTTTCATATTTCAAAGAGGAAGGACTACCCGTGGTACGCCGCGTGGGGGATCCGGGCGGCGGCCATCGTGCTGGCGCTGGTGGTCTGCGCGGTTGTGACGATGGCGCTCACCGGCGAGAACCCGATCGCAGTGTATCAGACGATGTGGACCGGCGCGTTCGGCACGGCGCGCAAGACCTGGATCCTGCTGCAGAACATCGCGATCCTGCTGTGCGTCTCGCTCGCGGTCACGCCGGCCTTCCGGATGCGCTTCTGGAATATCGGAGGGGAAGGGCAGATCTTGATCGGTGGCCTTGCGACTGCGGCCTGCATGATCCTTCTGGGAGACAAGATCCCGAACGGGCTGCTGATCGCGCTGATGGTCATATCGAGCCTCGCTGCGGGCGCGATCTGGGGTGCGATCCCGGCATTTTTCAAGGCAAAGTGGAACACGAATGAGACGCTGTTTACCCTGATGATGAACTACGTCGCGACACAGCTGGTCGCCTACTTCATCATTCTGTGGGAGGTGCCGAAGGGAGCGGGCAAGATCGGCATCATCAACCAGTCCACCGAGGCGGGCTGGCTGCCGCAGATCGGGTCGTACAAGTACCTGCTGAACATCCTGATCGTGGCGGTGCTGACGATCGTGATGTATATCTACCTGAACCGCTCGAAGCACGGCTATGAGATCTCTGTTGTCGGCGAGAGTGTGCGCACGGCGCGCTACGTCGGGATCAAGGTGGACAAGGTCATCATCCGCACGATGCTGCTCTCCGGCGCGCTGTGCGGGCTGGCGGGGCTGCTCCTGGTCGGCGGCACGGACCACACGATCACGACGACGATCGCGAACGGCCGCGGCTTTACCGCCGTCATGGTCTCGTGGCTGGCGAAGTTCAATCCGCTGACGATGGTGTTCACGACGTTCCTGCTCGTCTTTCTCGACCGGGGCGCCAGCGAGATCTCCACGATCTTCAGTCTGAATCACTCCTTCGGGGATATCCTGACGGGCGTCATTTTGTTTTTTATCATCGGAAGCGAGTTCTTTATCCACTACAAACTTTCCTTCCGCAAGTCTGTGAGAAAGGAGGCATGAGACGATGTTTGATTTTGTATCCTTTATCCCGAGAGCCGTTGTGCAGGGGATCCCGCTTCTGTTCGGGGCGACCGGGGAGACCCTGACGGAAAAATCGGGCAATCTGAACCTGGGAATTCCGGGTATTATGTACGTCGGCGGTATCTGCGGCGTGATCGGCGCCTTTTTGTACGAGCAGGCGGCGGCAGGCCGGATGAATGCGTTTCTCGCGATCGCGATTCCGATGGCGGCCTGCCTGATCGGCTCCGGGCTGATGGGGCTGCTGTACTGCTTCCTGACGGTGACGCTGCGGGCGAACCAGAACGTCACGGGGCTCGCGATGACGACGTTCGGCGTGGGCTTCGGCAACTTCTTCGGCGGCTCTCTGATCAAGCTGACCGGCAGTGAGGTGCCGTCGATCGCGCTCTCGGCGACCAGCAGCTACTTCAGCCGGAGCCTGCCGTTTGCGGGGAAGCTCGGCTGGGTCGGAAAGATCTTTTTCTCCTACGGATTTCTGGCGTACCTGGCGATCGTGGTGGCATTGATCGCGTCGCACGTGCTGAAGCGGACGCGGGTCGGGCTGCATCTGCGCGCGGTCGGCGAGAACCCGGCCACGGCGGACGCGGCGGGCATCAACATCGCGCGGTACAAATATGTGGCGACCTGCGTCGGGAGCATGATCGCGGGGCTCGGCGGCCTGTACTACGTGATGGACTACGCGTGCGGCGTGTGGTCGAACGATGCGTTCGGCGACCGGGGCTGGCTCGCGATCGCGCTCGTCATCTTCACGATCTGGAGACCGAGCGTGGGAATCCTGGCCTCCGTGCTGTTCGGAGGACTGTACATCCTGTACCTGTTTTTGCCGACCGGGATGAACCTGGCGGTCAAGGAGCTCTACAAGATGCTGCCGTACATCGTGACGATCATCGTGCTGGTGCTCACGAGCATGCGGAACAAGCGGGAGGACCAGCCGCCGGAGAGTTTGGGACAGCCGTATTTCCGGGAGGAAAGATAGGAGGAGTCAGAGCCAAGGCGCGCAGTCTGCTTCGCACGGTCGCGGAGGCAGGAAGAGGATTGAACGCGGCGATCTGCAATATGCGGCTGCAGCGCCTCTTTGACAGATATGGTTAAAGTGTAATAAGCAATTTTGTGTATTCGGAAGTGAGAGAACTGATCGTATGGCGAAGCAGACTACGGCGGGTATGTCTGATACATGCTGTGTAGCTGTGCCGGTTGTCTCACTTTTGGTGCGCAGGAAGGAGTGTGTGACAGAATATGAAGAGAAGTGAACAGAAAACGGAAAACACCTGGAAGATGGAGGATATCTACGCGTTGCAGGCGGACTACGATGCGGATGTCAGGCGGCTCGAGGGCCTGCTGGGGCAGCTTGCAGCGTGTCAGGGGACGCTCGGCGAGGGAGCGGACCGGCTGCTTGCGGCAATGCAGCTCGACGAGGAGATCAGGCGGACGTATGAGCGTCTGTCCGTGTACGCGGGCCAGCGGTATCACCAGGACACCGGGGACGCGGTGTACCAGAAGCTGAACGGCGAGGCGCAGATCCTCGGCGTGAAGGTCGCGCAGGCAGATGCGTGGCTGAACCCGGAGCTGCTCGCGCTGCCCGAGGAGAAGCTGGCAGGATATTTTGCGGAGAAGGAAGGGCTGGAAGCGTACCGCAGGAGTATCGAGCAGGTGACGCGTAGGCGTGCGCATGTGCTCGACGCGAAGACGGAGGAGCTGCTCTCGAGAGCCGGTGAGATCGCGCAGGCCGACAACATTTTCTCGATGTTCAACAATGCGGACATCCGGTTCCCGGACGCGGTCGACAGCGAGGGGAATCAGCATCCGCTGACGATCGGCAAGTATATTTCCTTCGTGGAGAGCAGGGACCGCGCGCTGCGCAAGTCGGCGTTTGAGAACCTGTACTCCGTGTATGCGCAGTACAGCAACACGGTCGCTGCGATGTACTACGCGAACGCGAAGCAGGCAGATTTCTTCGCGAAGGAGCACGGCTACGCGAACGCGCGGGAGGCGGCACTGGACCAGAACGGCGTGCCGGTTTCCGTGTATGACAACCTGGTGCAGACGATCAATGACCGTCTTCCGGCGATGCACCGCTATGTGCGTCTGCGCAAAAAGCTGCTCGGGGTCTCCGAGCTCCACATGTACGATGTGTATGCGCGCGTCATCGACCGCCCGGAGCGGGAGTACTCGTTTGAGGAGGCAAAGCAGATCGTAAAGCGCGGGCTTGCACCGCTCGGGGAGGATTACCAGGCGCTGCTGCAGGAGGGCTTTGACAACCGCTGGATCGACGTCTACGAGAATGAGGGAAAGCGCACCGGCGCGTACTCGTGGGGCCCCTACGGCGTCCACCCGTATGTGCTGCTGAACTTTCACGGCTCGCTCGACAACGTGTTCACGCTGGCGCACGAGATGGGGCATGCGCTGCACTCGTGGCACTCGGATCACGCGCTGCCGTTCCGCTATGCGGGCTATCGGATCTTCGTGGCGGAGGTCGCGTCGACCTGCAACGAGGCGATTCTGATTCATGACCTGATGGAGCGCACCGAGGATCCGAAGGAGCGGCTGTACCTGATCAATCACTTCCTCGACAAGTTCAAGGGGACGATGTTCCGCCAGACGATGTTTGCGGAGTTTGAGAGGGAGACACACGCGGCGGTGGAGCGCGGGGAGACGCTGACCGCGGAGCAGCTCTGCACGTACTACCGGGAGCTGAATGAGCGGTACTTCGGGCCGGATATGATCGCGGATCCGGCGATCGCGTACGAGTGGGAGCGGATTCCGCACTTCTACACCCCGTTCTACGTGTACCAGTATGCGACGGGCTTTGCGGCGGCGATTGCGATCAGCAGCCGGATCCTGGCCGGCGAGGCGGGCATCGTAGAAAAGTACAAGAAATTCCTGAGCAGCGGCAGCACGCTCGACCCGATCGACCTGCTGAAAATCTGCGAGGTCGACATGTCCACGCCGGAGCCGGTACAGCGGGCGCTGGATGTGTTTGAATCCTACCTCGACGAGCTGGAACGCGCGACGCAGGAGCTCTGATCCGTGAGGTCTTTGATTTTGAAGGAAGAGCAGAAATGAAGAAGCAGTATCTATGTGACATGACAGCCGGCAGCGAGCTGGCGCTTCTGGTGAAGTTCTCCATCCCGATGCTGGTGGGAAACATCTTTCAGCAGTTTTACAACATGGTGGACTCGGTCATCGTCGGCAACTACGTCGGGAAAAACGCACTCGCGGCGGTCGGGATGACGTCCTCCCTGAATTATCTGTACTTCTGTCTGTGCAACGGCTTCGCGACCGGCGCGGGCGTCCTGATGTCGCAGTATTTCGGGATGAAAAACGAGAAGCGGGTCAAGGACTCGATCGGAAGCTCGATCTACCTGCTGCTCGGGATGGGCGTAGTGGTGAGCGTGCTCTCCGTCCTGTTCTCGCGCGGGATTCTGACGCTTCTGAATACGCCGCAGGAGATTTTTGACGATGCGCTTCTGTACACGCGCATCGTCTGCGGCGGCGTGATCTCCGTGGTGCTCTACAACGGCATCGCCGCGATGCTGCGGGCGCTCGGGGACTCGAGGACGCCGCTGATTTTCCTGATCGTCTCCAGCGTCCTGAATGTGGCCGGGGATCTGGCGCTCGTGCTGATTTTCGACCTGGGCGTCGCGGGTGTGGCGATCGCGACGGTGCTGGCCCAGCTCCTCTCGGCGCTCGGCTGTATCGTGTACGCGGTGCTGAAGAATCCGTACTTCCGGCTGACGAAGGAAAACCTGAGGCCGGACGGGCTGCTGATCCGGAAATGTCTGCGCCTGGGTGTACCGTTTGGCGCGCAGGGGGCGCTGATCGCGTTCTCGTGCGTCGCGCTGCAGAGTATCATCAACCGGTTCGGGCCGGACGTGATCGCAGCCTTCACCTCGACGTGCCGCATCGAGCAGTTTGTCCAGCAGCCGTACAATTCTCTGGGCATGGCGATCGCGACCTTTGCCGGGCAGAATCTCGGCGCCGGCCGGGTGGACCGCGTGGTGCGCGGCTACCACCGCTCGACGGCTCTGGTGGTCGCATTCAGCCTGATCATGATGGGGATGATGTACCTCTGGGGCAACGCGTTTGTCGGCCTCTTCGTCGACGACGCGAATGTGATTGCGATCGGCGGCAGAGCGGTAAGGATCACGAGCCTGTTCTACATGCCGCTCGGCATGATCTACGTCGCGCGCAGCCTGCTGAACGGGGCCGGCGACTCCACGTTCGCGTTCGTCAGCGGCCTCGCCGAGGTCATCGGCCGGATCGGATTCGCCTTCCTGCTCTGCGGCAGCCCTGCGCTGGGCTACTGGGCCGTCTGGTACACAACAGGGCTCACCTGGCTGATCACGGGGGTGACGTGCATGGTGCGGTACGCGCAGGGGAAGTGGAAGCGGATTGCGCTGGTGGAGTAGGATCGCGCTGTTCTTTTATGATGAAATGTTCTGACGAAAATGGTATCTGACTTTCAAAGTTGAGTGGTAAAATAGGATGCTAAGCCAAGGATTAAGACCTATGGCTTAGCATTTTTTTGATTTCCCCATCATTTAGAAAAGATGAAATCCAAAAGACGGAGAGATGGCAGCAGTTATAAAAATTTGAGTATGTTTTTATTTTTACATAAAAAATATATACAAAAGAATAGAAAAATATATTGACAATATGGTAAAAAAGATATAAATTATATGAAAGTACTTTTAAACGTTAACGTTAATGTAACAGGAACTGATCGTGAGCATGAAAAAATGGAGGAGAAGGTATGATCAGGAAAGAAAACAGAAAGAAATTGTATTCCGGAGGGCTTGCGTTAGGCATGATGATGACTGCTGCGTTTGGAATGAGTGCTGCGGCAGAGGAAATTCCGACGATCCGGTTTGCACATCAGGATACCGCTAGCAGCGAGGGAATGCAGGTGATTGTTGATGCGCTGGACGGATATATTGCTTCCGTTGCAGACCGGTATATTGTAGAGCAGGAAGTGGTTGCCGGCGATGATCTGAAGACAAAGATCGCTACAGATATGGCGAGCGAGAACCTGCCGGATATTATGTGGTACTGGGGTGCAGCTTCTGACGCGGGAAATATGATTGATGCGGACCTGCTGATTACGGTAGATGAGTTTTTTGAGGCGAGCGAAAAGCTTTCCAGGGAGAGCTTCAAGGCTCCACTGTGGGATCAGACGACGGTAAACGGCAAGAATTACTGCCTGCCGGTGGACAATCTGGAGAGTAACTGGGTTGTAAATAAAACAATTCTGAATGAGCTCGGAATTGAGATGCCGAAGACCTATAATGAGTTGATTGCGGTATCAGATCAGATTAATGAAGCAGGTTATATTCCGCTTGCAATGGGTTGCAAGGGCGGAAATCCGGGACACTGGTGGGTAGATCAGATCTACTGGCAGTATGAGGGCGCAAGGGAAGAGCTGCTTGACATCAGCGAATCCTGGAATGTGGACACGGAAAACTTCAGAAAAGCGCTTCAGGTAGTTTCTGATCTGAAGGAAGCGAACTGCCTGCCGCAGGATACGATCGCAAACGGCGACTGGGGTCCGTACTGGGCACTGTTTACAGAGGGCAAAGCGCTGTTTTCCTGGAGCTGGGCTGGCGGTATTGCGGGCATTGGCGATGGATTTGAATGGGAGCTTTGTGATATGCTGAAAGTAGATGAGACAAATGCGGACACCTCAAATCTGTCTGAGCCTTACTGCGGCGCAGGTCTTATGATCAACAAAAAGAGCTTTGAGGATGAGGCGAAGCGTGCGGCGATCGTTGATTTTGTGGAGTGGTACTGCGGACCGGAGTTCCAGGCAATCACATTTATCAATGACGGGGTAGTTCCGACGCTGGTTGACTGTGATTACGACGTTTCTCTGGTAGACCCGGTTGTGCAGGAGGTTGTTTCGAGGAACAGCACAAGAGAAGGCGTTCTGACACATATGGCGGCTATTCCGAATGCCAGTGTATGGGCGGATTATCAGAGCGGACTGGATGAATTTATCGCAGGAACGATGACCATTGATGAGTATGTAGACTATGTACAGAATTCGCTGGAGTCGAACCGAGAGTAAGTAGTTAATAGCAGGTAAAGGTCAGGAGGATGCTGCAAATTCTTCATTGCTTTGCAGCATCCTCCGTGTTTTTGGCAAAGTCAGAAAATGAGGCAGGGTTAAATGGAGTATGGATCCTATAAAGGGAAATTGATATTTTATGGAACTCTGAGCATGGAGGAAGGGAGAAAAGATTGAAAATGATATCGCCCAGAAGTGGGAAATCGGCAAGAAAAAGACATGAGAGGGCGCTTGCTCTGGCGTTTACACTGCCAAGTCTTGTTTTATTTGTCATGTTTATGATCGTACCTATTTTTGGTGCGCTTTACCTGTCCTTTACAAAATGGAGCGGAGCAGGAGCGATCAAGTACATAGGTATCAGCAATTACACAAATCTGCTTCACAACAGAGATTTCTGGATATCCTTTAGAAATTCTGTGATTCTAATTGTGCTGCATCTGGGATTTCAGTTGACGTCAGCACTGTTTTTTTCTTATTTGCTGTATCGCACAAAACCGGGTATGCGGTTTTTCCGGTCCGTATTCTTTCTGCCTTCTGTCATTTCAGCTACGGCGATCGGCGTTATGTTCTCGCTTCTGTTTAATGCGGATCTTGGTCCGATCAATTTTGTGCTGCATGAACTGGGCCTGCACGACTGGGCGCTTCCGTGGCTTTCCAATAAGACAACGGCGCTTCTGGTGGTTTCGTTTATCATTATCTGGCAGTTTATCGGCTATCATGTCGTGATTATTCTTGCGGGGATGAAAGCGATTCCGGAGGAAATAATTGAGAGTGCAATTATTGACGGCTCCAATACGGTTGTATTGTTTTTCCGCATTGTGTATCCGCTGATCAAGGATATGCTTCAGGTCAGTCTGATCTTTATGGTGACCGGATGTCTGAAAGCCTTTGACCATTCCTATGTAATGACAATGGGAGGGCCGGGTGTGTCGTCATCGTTTCTGGCGGTATTTATGTATAAGCAGGCGTACAGCAGACAGAAGCTTGGGCTTGGTTCGGCAGCCGGTCTGGTGATCCTTCTTCTGGCATTTCTGTGTACGAGAGTGATTAACTGGATGTTTTATCATAAGGACGAAGAGTCTGTGACGTAAGGAGGAGCCATATGTCAAATCAGAAAAATCAAATTGGAAAGAGAAACAGACGAATCCGATATAAGTCCTGTGCGTTTCTGACTGTGAAGCTGATCATACTGGGAATGTTTGCGGCGACGACTCTGGTTCCGTTTTTCTGGGTGCTGATGTCCTCCTTTAAGACGAACAGTGAAATTTACGGGCAGCCGTTTTCACTGCCGCATCACTATCAGATTGATGCTTTTTTGCAGGCCTGGCAGGGCGGCGGGCTGTCGCGGTCGCTGTCCAACAGCTTATTTTACTGTGCGGCTTCTGTAGTACTGGTTCTGCTTTTAAGTTCGACGACTTCGTATCGGTTTGCGAAAATTCGTCCGAATAAAGCGTTATATGCGTTTTTTTCTTTCGGGCTTTTGATCCCTCTGCATGCGGTGCTGATTCCGCTGAATGTAATTTACAGCAGACTTGGGATGGGAAACACCAGGAGTGCGCTGATTATTGCGTATGCGGTGTCGAATCTGTCAATGTCTATTTTTATTCTGACTGCGTTTATGCGAAATCTTCCGGATGAGCTTTTGCAGGCGGCTGAGATCGACGGGTGTTCAGGGCTTCAGGCATTTGTCAGAGTTGCGTTTCCGCTCAGCAAGCCCGCGCTTGCGACCGCCGGTATGCTGGCGTTTGTGAATTGTTGGAATGATCTGCTTCTTGGGATGACGATTTGCTCGAAGGAAAATCTGCGCACGATCAGTCTGGCGGTTTACAATCTGCGCGCTTCCTTTTCAGATGACTATAATGTACTGACTGCAGGTATTACAATTATGATTGTTCCGGCAGTCGTGATCTATACCTTGTTTCAGGAGCAGGTAATTCAGGGAATGACGGCTGGAGCGTTGAAAGGATAGAGGTGCAGAATGAAATACAGAGAGCTGGAAAGTGGAAGAAAAATCCCGCAGCTGGGGCTTGGACTTTTTCAGGTACCGTCGGAGAATGGCGTTTTGGAGCGCTGCATCCGGGATGCGGCTGCGCTGGGATATCGTTTGTTTGATACGGCAGACTACTACGGAAATGAAGAAGAACTGGGAAAAGTGATTAAGAATGTGGGACTTTCAAGGGAGGAATACTATCTCACTACGAAGCTGTTTCCGGATGCCATTCAGGCGGGAATGACACAGAAGGCGGTGGAGCGGATGCTGCGGGAGCTGCAGTCAGATTATATTGATATTCTGTTGATTCACTGGCCCTGCCTTGGTATGGAGCGTGCGTGGGAAGAGCTTTGGGAGATGAAAGAAAAAGGGTGGATCCGGACGGTCGGAGTGAGCAATTTCAGGATTGCGCATCTGGAGATTTTCAAGCATGCAGGGCTGCCAAGGCCAGAGATTAATCAGGTTGAGTTCCATCCGCTGAATCAATACCGTATGCTGAAAAAATACTGTGATGAGAGAAGGATCTTGATGGAAGCGTACGGGCCGTTTATGCAGGGCGCACTTTTGAGGAAGGAAGAATTGTGTGAGATTGCAAGGAAGTATGGAAAGACATCGGCGCAGGTAATTCTTAGTTGGATTATAGCAAAGCATGTCATACCGCTTCCCAAAACAATTCACCGGGAAAGGCTGAAGGAAAATCTCGAAGTTTTTGAATTTTCGATGGAGCAGGAGGATATCGTCCGCATTGATGCGATGAACAGGGATTGTATGTCCCTGCCGGAGCCGTATCGTCAGTACGAGGAATCTTTTGGAATATAGTGCGATAGGAGGAGACAGATGAAGCTGAAAGCACCGGAGACTTTTACTCCAGATCAGAAAATGGAATATTATGAGGTATGGGAAAACACGAAGCATTATCAGTACGGAACACGCGGAGGCTGGGAAAAGGAAAAGAAAAATCCGGTGGTTTCTGACCAGTACGGTGTACTGTTTGATGTTTCGGTTATGCAGGAAGATGGCATCTATAAGATGTGGCTGTCCTGGAGAACCGAGCGTTCGATTGCATACTGCGAAAGCAAGGATGGAGTCAACTGGGATGCGCCGAGAACCGTGCTTGCTCCGATCGCGGGCAGTGACTGGGAGGCGGATGAGCTGAACCGTCCGTCTGTTGTGAAGAAGGACGGAATTTATTACATGTGGTACTCCGGACAGATGCGTCCCTATATGGAGGATGGTGTATCTCTGATCGGCCTTGCAACGAGCAGGGATGGGGTGCACTGGGTGCGGGCAAACGGTGGCCGGCCGGTTATGGTCTGCACGCAGACGTGGGAGGAGCATGCGATTATGTGTCCGCATGTGCTTTATGAGGAAGAGACGGATTTGTTTAAAATGTGGTATTCCGGAGGAAACAATCATGAGCCGATTGCAATAGGATATGCTGAGAGTAAGGATGGAATTGTCTGGGAAAAGCGGGAATCGAATCCGATCCTTGAGCCGGATCCGAATAACCTGTGGGAGCAGCACAAGGTGTGTGCATGCCATGTTTTAAAGCATGGCGGGTGGTATTATATGTTTTACATCGGGCACATGCATGAGGAACGGGCACAGGTCGGCATGGCGCGGTCAAAAGACGGGATTACCGGCTGGGAGAAGCATCCGGAAAATCCGATTGTTGCGCCGGATGCAGGGACATGGGACGGTTTGTCTGTTTACAAGCCGTACGTGCTGTGGGATGGCGAGAAATGGATCATGTGGTACAATGGAGCACGCTACGATGAGGAGATCTGGTGCGTGGAGCAGATTGGAATGGCATACCTGCGGCAGGAGGATTTCGGATTTAACCGGTAATCCGTCCTGCCTGGCATTCCGGCCTTTGCGTCGTATGTTCGTCATATAGCTTTACCGGAAGAAGCGTTGTCTTTCGCGGGCGATCCGGCTGCTGGATACGATTTAGCAGAGCCTGCACGGATTCTCTGGCAAGACTGAAGTTTTCATCGCAGGCGATACTGGTGAGATTTTCCAGATAATCGACGGATCTGCGGAGATGGTCACATCCGACCAACGAAACATCTTCCGGAATCCGGATACCGAGATTCCGGAAATGTTTAATAATCTGGTAAGCGATATTGTCATTGAAGGTAAAAATAGCCGTGTAGGTTTCCAGATGAAGCAGCTCGCGGACAGTTCCGTTTTCATTTGCCCAGTCCCAGAGCTTGCCCGGAATGGTGAGAACATCGGAGGCCGGGATACCTGCTGAAGACAATACGTCGCGGAAGCCGCTTTCGCGGTCGTGTTGTGCACTGTTGCTGTCCATTCCTGCGATATAGACAAACTTTTTATGGCCGAGCGCAAGCAGGTGGGAGGCGGCAAGCCGACCGCCTGCATAATCGTCGCAGCGTACACAGTCGGAATCGGTGTCTGGAAGCCAGTGACCGACGAGCACATAGGGGACGCGGCTGCTTTCGAGGTATTGAATGTTCGCCTGATCCGTCCAGTATGGGAAATACAAAATACCGTCCACAGACTGTGAAAGTGCAATCTGAATCATTTCAATTCCGCGTTCTTTTTCTGCGGTCGTTGTCTGTGTGCAAAAAATCATCATATCGTAGCCGGAACGGCGCAGTTCAAGTTCAATTTCACTGATCAGCGAAGAAAAATAAGCGTTATGGATATCGTAAACAATGACAGCAATGATTCGGCTGCGCCCAGAGCGCAGGCTGGAAGCCTGCCGGTTCCGTATATAACCCATGTTGTGAGCGATTGCCTGTATTTTTTTGCAGGTTGACTCCGGAAGCTCCTCAGAATTGCGGAGCGCTTTGGAAACCGTATTGATGGAACAGCCGTATACCTCTGCGATATCTTTTAACCGTACGCGATTGGAAGCCAAAAGGATCACCTCGTTTCTCGAAATGTAGAAGGTAGTCGCTGAATAAAACTATTATGACAAAATCCTGTGCTTCTGGCAAGTAGTATTATTTGCTGTTAATGGCGATGGATTTAGCAATAAAGTGACTGAAAGGGTTGTGTCTGATAGGGAGTTTGTGTATTAAATAACGATTACTGGATGAAAAAGAAAAATGGCGTCCCAAGAGCCGCAAGGCTGGCTTATAGGATTTTTTTTGCGCAATGCAGCGGATGAGCATTGACCAAAGCGGCGTTCTATGCAATAATGGTCTCGGAGGTGATTCCATGTTTAAAATAAACCCTTACAGGCCTGGCGCTGGGGTAATGCCTACCTACCTGGCCGGCAGAGAGTCAGATATCTACACAGTAGACCAGATGTTTAAAGCGCTTACGCTGAATATTCCGACACAGTCCGTGATCTTCAGCGGTTTAAGAGGTGTCGGAAAGACGGTTTTGATTAACAGACTCCAGAAAATTGCCGAGAACAGAGGGATTTTCTGCAAGCACATAGAGGTCGAGACGAGAAATGATTTTATTTCACAGATCGCATCGTGTTCCCAGGCTTTCCTGCGGGAGGTCAGTGCAAAGGAAAAATTTAAAAGCCTGATAAAGAAATCCTTGGATGCGATTAAATCTCTGGTTATTTCGTTTGACCCGAATGGAAGTTCTTTCTCTTTGTCTGTCCAGGATCGGGAACTGTATCAATCGAATAATCTTACGCAGAGCCTGACGGATGTTTTTACCTCCATTGGGGAAACCGCTTACGAGTCGGAGACTCCCATTTGTTTTTTTATTGATGAAATTCAGTATATGAAGACGGAAGAACTGGGATCGCTGATTGCCGCCTTGCACCGCAGCAATCAGTTAGGGTATCCTTTGATGATTATCGGCGCCGGCTTACCGAAAATATACAAAATGCTGTCAGATGAAAAGACATATTCCGAACGGCTATTTGTTTATCAGGAGATTGGATCACTAAATTCCGAGCAGTCTAAGAAGGCAATCGAGGAGCCAGTGAAAAAATTCGGCGTGACATATACGGAGGAGGCAGTAAACAGGATCATTGTGCTTACAAAGGGCTATCCGTTTTTTATTCAGCAGTTATGCCAGATCGTTTATAAAGAAGCTTCCGGAGATGAGATTACGGTAGAGGATGTAGATCTGAGCCTTGGTGATTTTTTCGATTCCCTTGATAACGGATTTTTTAGAGTGCGATACGAAAGATGTGCGGACAGTGACAAAAAGTTTATTTTCGCTATGGTGCAATGCGGTGAATTGCCGTGTACGATTTCTAACATAGCCAAAAATCTGAACAAGAGCGTAACAGCGATCTCCACGACAAGAGCCCAGCTAATCAGTAAGGGTATCATTTATCCGATCCGATATAAGGAATTGGATTTTACCGTGCCGGAGTTCAGCGGTTTTATAAAAAGACTGGATGAATACGCGGAATGGTGCAGGGAGATGCAGGACATGCCTGCACGCTGAGGCATAAGAGACGTTATGATTTGAGGGTGTCGCAAAATGCGGTAAATCCACAATGACTGGTATCTGTGCGATTGTATACCAGTAGTGGTAATTGCCGGCAATTTTGCGGCACCCTCTTTTCCTGCGCGTATGGGAAACGTGCAGAAAGAAGCTTCGAGATGAAACCTGCAGTTGATTTTATGAAAAAACACCTCCATTGAATCCAACCGTCACTTTTGGTACAATCCAACCAAACAAACGAAAGGACGGTGCTGCTATGTCAGGTCTGCTGAGTGAACGCATTGCCGCGTTGCGTAAAGAGCGAGGCCTTACCCAGGAGCAGCTGGGTAAGATGGTGGGGGTATCCTCACAGGCAGTTGGGAAATGGGAAAAAGGCGGCGCGCCGGATGTGGAACTGCTGCCGGTACTGGCCGAAAAGCTGGGTGTCACAATCGACGCGCTTTTTGGGCTGGAGGGCGGCAATAAAATCAACGTGGAAACGGCAGTGAGCAACTGGCTCTTTTCTTTCCCGGAGATGGAGCGTATGAATCAGTTTTGCCGGCTGGTTTGGTCATCCATCAAATGCTTTCTGCCAGGCGGGCTGGAGATACCCAGGATGGAGTATCTCAAATCCTGCCGTTCCGGACCGGCATATTCGGACCAGATGATGTACTCTCAGCTCGGCGGCGGCGGAGGCCTTTTGATGGATGTCCACGCAGAGGATATGAGTTTTGTTACGCTCTGGCCGGAGCCCAAAGAGGGCTACGCTGCCTACTTCGCGCCAATGGAGGATTATCGAAAGCTATTTGAGCTGCTGGCGAAGCCGGGCTGTCTGGAGCTTTTAGAAGAGCTCTACAGCAGGAAATCCAAGTATTTTATACCGGAAGCGGTGTCAAAGCAGTTGGACCTCCCCCATGAGAACGTGGTCGAGCTGTTGGAGGAACTGTCAAAAATGAACGTTTTGTGGTCTATGGATCTGGAACTGGAGGAAGGCGAGGTCAAGGCATATCGACTGGCGGAGCCTATAAGCCTTGTTCCTTTTCTGTTCACTGCCCGGAGCTTTATGCAGACCGGTTTCAATTATATGTATATGTACGAAGATGAGAACCCGCTGCTGCGAGGGGAAAGATGGAGAAAACGTGGGGAGGCCGAGCATGAAAAAGGATAATAAAAAAACTGCAGTTACTATGACACACTACCTTATTAAATTTAAAGGCTCCGTGCTCCTGGCCTTGCTGCCGCTGCTGATCATCTGCGGGCTGCAGGCTGTTTCCAGCCTGATCACAGCAGAGGTATTCCAGCGGGTATTTGAGGGTGATATGGCCGGCCTTATGCGATGGATGCTTATTTTGGCGGGAGCCTGGTTCCTGATCATAACCGTCAGCTCCCTGAATGAAATGCTGCAGGGCCGGGTCATCCGCAAGCTGAACAACGCTGTCCGGGCGGATGTGGCTGCCACCCTGCTTCACATGAACCATAGCCAGTATCACAGTGCTGCCACAGGAGAATACCTTTCCCGCTTTACCAATGACGTGAACCAGATGGAAACTCTGGCATGGAAACCATTCTTCCAATTTGCGGGTGCGGCGGGCACCTCAGTGTTTTGTGTGATTGCGTTGCTGACGCTGCACTGGTCACTGCTTTTGGCAGCGCTGGTGACTACTGTGGTAATGGTGTTTGTTCCTCAGCTGTTCCATAATCGGATGGAAAAACTGGGGGACGTCTGCGCCAGAGAACAGGCTGCGGCAACGAGCGTGTTCAAAGATCTGCTCTCGGGCTGGGATGTGCTGCAGTCCTTTGGCCGGAAAAAGCGCTTCCTGCAGGGGACAAGCCAGGCAAGTGATCAGATCGAAAAGCCGAAATTCCGCCTGTCCTGTGTCAAGGGTTTTGCGGGGGCCGGGGTGAGCTGCGTCAACGTGATCTGCCAGATGTTGATCACCGGGCTGGTGGGCATGCTGGCCATATGGGGTTATACGCAGGTCGGGTCCCTGGCTGCAGGCGGGAATCTGTGCGGGATGTTGTCCAACAGCCTGGGAAGTATGGCGGGGTTGCTGCTCTCATTCGCTTCCGCAGGCCCCTATTTTGAGAAAATTGCCCTCCAGGTTGAGGAGGCCGAACCAGGCGCGGATCTGTCCCGGCTTGGCAGTGCGATCACCGTGGAACATCTTTGTTTCCGGTACGGTGAGCGAGCCGTTGTGCAGGACTTGTCTCTCCGGTTTAAAAAGGGTGGGAAGTACGCTATCACCGGTCCTTCCGGATGTGGGAAATCCACGCTGCTGAAGCTGCTGCTCGGCTGGCTGCCTGACTACGGAGGTACCATCTGTTTCGATGGCATAAATGCGAAAGACGTTGCGCCGGAGCAGCTGCAAACACAGATGAGCTACATAGGGCAGAACGTCTTCCTGTTCAAAACCACCATCCGGGACAATATCACTCTGGGCGAGACATTTACGGATGCGCAGATGGAAAAAGCTTTGCGGGACAGCGCCCTCATGGGTGATCTGACTTCCATGCAGGATGGCCTGGACACCATCGTGGGAGAGGAAGGCGGCAATCTTTCCGGCGGACAGAGGCAGCGTGTGGCGATCGCCAGGGCGCTGATCCATGACCGTTCCATCCTGCTGGTGGACGAGGGAACCAGCGCTCTGGACCGGGAGAACGCAGATATCGTGGAAAAGAGCCTGCTTGCCAACCCCGAACTGACACTGATTTTGGTGAGCCATCATCTTACGCAGGAGCGGAAAAGGCAGTTTACGTGGGTATATGATTTGCAGCGCGGGTATTTGTAAAATTCGTTCGCAGACGGTTGAGAAACGAGGAAGACTGCACAGAATGCAGGCGAAGGAAAGAGGGTGTGTGGAAAAAAGGCTTGACAAATCGCCCCTGCTTCGCTAAGATAACACCATTGAGAGAAAAGTAGTGAGAAAGAGGAGTACGCGTCAGGCGCCGACAGAGAGGACGGTTCACCGGCTGAAAGGCCGTCCGGGAGAGCGGATGCGGAACGTGGCTTTTGAACTGAGCGGCTGAAGTCCGGAACTGGATGCGTAGGCGGCTCCGGGACTTCCCGTTACAGGAGAAGTAAGATGCGGCGCGAGCAGGCGGACGGGAGAGTCGGAGGCATGCAGTGAGCAGGCAGATCCGGGATCCGGTCAGGCAGCGGCGTCGTAAGAAAAGGTGGTACCGCGAGACATTCGCCCTTTGCACTAAGATGTGCGGAGGGCGTTTTTTTATTCCCGCGAAACAGAGAAAGGAGAACCATATGAGCAAGGAATTGGCCAAGACCTATGACCCGAAGGGCCTTGAGGACAGAATCTATCAGAAATGGCTGGACAAGAAGTATTTTCACGCCGAGGTGAACCCGGACAAGAAACCGTTCACGATCGTCATCCCGCCGCCAAACGTGACAGGCCAGCTGCACATGGGCCATGCGCTGGATGAGACGATGCAGGACATCCTGATCCGGTTCAAGCGGATGCAGGGCTACGAGACGCTCTGGCAGCCGGGCACCGACCACGCGGCGATCGCGACCGAGGTGAAGGTGACGGCGAAGCTCAAGGAGCAGGGCATCGACAAGGATGCGATCGGCCGTGAGGAATTCCTGAAATATGCATGGCAGTGGAAGGAAGAGTACGGCGGAAAGATCACGAACCAGCTGAAGAAGCTCGGCGCGTCCGCGGACTGGGACAGAGAGCGGTTCACGATGGACGAGGGCTGCTCGGAGGCGGTGAAGGAGGTCTTCATCCGGCTGTATGAGAAAGGCTACATCTACAAGGGTTCCCGGATCATCAACTGGTGTCCGGTCTGCCAGACTTCGATCTCGGACGCCGAGGTGGAGCACGTCGATCAGGACGGCTTCTTCTGGCACATCAACTATCCGATCGTCGGGGAAGAGGGCAAGTACGTGGAGATCGCGACAACGCGCCCGGAGACGCTGCTGGGCGATACCGCGGTCGCGGTGAACCCGGAGGATGAGCGCTATCAGCACCTCGTAGGGAAAATGCTCGAGCTGCCGCTGACCGGCCGCCAGATCCCGGTGATCGCAGACGCGTACGTGGACAAGGAGTTCGGCACGGGCTGCGTGAAGATCACCCCGGCGCACGACCCGAACGACTTTGAGGTCGGCAAGCGCCACAGTCTGCCGGAGATCAACATCATGAACGACGACGCGACGATCAATGAGCTCGGCGGCAAGTACGCGGGCATGGAGCGCTATGAGGCGCGCAAGGCGATCGTGCACGATCTCGAGGAGCTCGGGCTGCTCGTGAAGGTCGTTCCGCACTCCCACAACGTCGGGACGCATGACCGCTGCAAGACGACGGTGGAGCCTATGGTCAAGCCGCAGTGGTTCGTGAAGATGGACGAGATGGCGAAGCCGGCGATCGAGGCGCTCAAAAACGGTTCGCTGCAGTTCGTGCCGGAACGGTTCGGAAAGATCTACCTGCACTGGCTGGAAAATATCCGCGACTGGTGTATCTCCCGTCAGCTCTGGTGGGGCCACCGGATCCCGGCCTACTACTGCGACGAGTGCGGTGAGACCGTGGTCGCGCGCGAGATGCCGAAGGTCTGCCCGAAGTGCGGCTGCACGCATTTTACGCAGGATGAGGATACGTTGGACACCTGGTTCAGCTCGGCGCTGTGGCCGTTCTCGACGCTTGGCTGGCCGGAAAAGACGCCGGAGCTGGAGTATTTCTACCCGACGGATGTGCTGGTGACCGGCTACGACATCATCTTCTTCTGGGTCATCCGCATGGTATTTTCCGCGCTGGAGCAGACCGGCGAGACACCGTTCCACCACGTGCTGATCCACGGCCTGGTGCGCGACTCGCAGGGCCGCAAGATGAGCAAATCGCTGGGCAACGGGATCGATCCGCTCGAGATCATCGACCAGTACGGCGCGGACGCGCTGCGGCTGACGCTGATGACCGGAAATGCACCGGGCAACGACATGCGTTTCTACATGGAGCGCGTCGAGGCGTCCAGGAACTTCGCGAACAAGGTGTGGAACGCATCGCGCTTTATCATGATGAACCTGGAGCGGGCCGAGGTGCCGCAGGAGATGAGCGCAGAGCAGCTGACCGGCGCGGACAAGTGGATCCTCTCGAAGGTGAACATGCTCGCGCAGGAGGTGACCGAGAACCTCGACAAGTACGAGCTCGGCATCGCGGTGCAGAAGGTCTACGATTTCATCTGGGAGGAGTTCTGCGACTGGTACATCGAGATGGTGAAGCCGCGTCTCTATAGCGAGACGGACACGACGAAATCGGCGGCGCTCTGGACCTTAAAGACGGTGCTGACGAACGCGCTGAAGCTGCTGCACCCGTACATGCCGTTTATCACAGAGGAGATTTTCTGCACGCTGCACCCGGAGGAGGAGTCGATCATGATCTCCGCGTGGCCGGAGTATCAGGCAGCGTGGAGCTTTGAGAAGGAAGAGAAAGAGGTCGAGGCGATCAAGGAGGCGGTCCGCGCGATCCGGAACCTGCGCACCGGCATGAATGTGCCGCCGAGCAGGAAGGCGCAGGTATTCGTCGTGTCGGAGAACCCGGAGGTCCGCGAGATATTTGAGAGCGGCAGCGTCTTCTTCGCGACGCTCGGCTATGCGAGCAGCGTGCACGTACAGTCCGACAAGAGCGGCATCGGCGAGGATGCCGTGTCGGCGGTGATTCCGGACGCGGTGCTGTACCTGCCGTTCGCGGAGCTCGTCGACATCGACAAGGAGATCGAGCGTCTGAAGAAGGAGGAGGAGCGGCTGACGAAGGAGCTCGCCCGCGTCAACGGGATGCTCGGCAATGAGCGCTTCATCAGCAAGGCGCCGCAGGCGAAGATCGACGAGGAGAAGGCAAAGCTCGAGAAATACACGCAGATGATGGAGCAGGTGAAGGTGCGGCTCGCGCAGCTGGCGTGATCGTATTAAGTGCGTATCAGAGTGCAGATAAAATGTTCTGCCGCTGCAAAAGCTGAGCAGAAGCAAGGGATGCCCTGACGATAACAGAAAGAAAGGAAAACCAGCAGGAACTGCCGCGGATGAGAATGCGGAGGTTCCTGCTGTTCTTTACGCAGTTACTGTCTTTTGAGGAGGAGCTTTTTGAAGCCGGTAAGGCCGTGGACAGCAGTGTGCATTAGTGGCAGAAAAAAGTGAAGATTTGAAGTAGACCTTGCAGAAAATCTGGGTTATAATGGCGCTACAAGAGTGCACTGGTGATATGGACGGGGTGCAGGAGAAACTGCGGCCACAGTCTTGGAGCGGCGGATCCGGAACGGCCTGTGGCGCGGAACCGCTCCTGTGTCGTGACAGGGCAGAAAAAGGAGGACGACATGGACCGATTTGTATGTAAGGAAGACTACCCGGTGGTGGAGACGAAGGCCGGAAAGCTGCGCGGGTACGTGTGGAATGACACGTTCATTTTCAAGGGGATCAAGTATGCGGACGCGGAGCGCTTTATGCGGCCGCGCGAAATAGCGCCCTGGGAGGGTGTGAAGGATGCGCAGTCCTACGGCTACGTCTGCCCGCTGATGGAGCAGGATCATCCGTCGATGGAGCTGATGGTGCCGCACATGTACTGGCCGATGGATGAGCACTGCCAGTATCTGAACGTCTGGACGCAGAGCATCGATCCGCAGGCGAAGCGCCCGGTCATGGTGTGGCTGCACGGGGGCGGATTTTTCGCGGGCTCCTCGATCGAGCAGCTGGCGTACGACGGGGAAAATATGAGCAAGTACGGGGATGTCGTCGTGGTGTCGCTGAACCACCGGCTGAACATTCTTGGGTATCTGGATCTGTCGCCGTTCGGAGAACAATATGCGGAGTCCGCGAATGTGGGCAGCCTTGACATCATCATGGCGCTGCGGTGGATCCGGGACAACATCGCCGGATTCGGCGGCGACCCGGACAATGTGACCTTGTTCGGACAGTCGGGCGGCGGTGCAAAGGTCTGGACGCTGATGCAGATGCCGGAGGCGGACGGGCTGTTCCATCGCGGCATCGTCGAGAGCGGTGTCTACGCCGTAGGCGGTATGGGCGACATCGAGGAGCAGGACGGCACGCAGATCGTCGGCGCGATGCTCGAGGAGCTCGGGTTGACGGCGGCGGAGGTCGGAAAGCTGGAGACGCTGCCGTATGCGGCCTTGGCCGAGGCGTACCGCAAGGTGGCTCCAGCGATCGCCGCGCAGGGCGGCTACGTGGGAAACAAGCCCCACATCGGCAGCCTTTACGCGGGAGATCCGGTGCGGCACGGGTTCCGTGAGCACGCGAAACAGATCCCGCTGCTCATCGGCACGGCGCTCGGGGAATTTGATTTCCTGCCGCCTGTCGCCAAAAAGTGGGAGCTGACCCGCGAGCAGGTGCTGGAGAAGGCCGGGAAGCGGTACGGGGACAAGGCGGAGCAGGTGCTCGCGCTGTTTGAGCAGGCGTATCCGGGCAAATGTCTGCTGGATGCGATGGTGGTAGACACCGTATTCCGCGCGCCGACGATCGCGTTCATCCGGGAGCGCGCGAAGAGCGCGGAGTCCGTGACGTACTCCTACCAGTTTACGTACGAGTTCCCGATTTACAACGGAAAGGTCGCATGGCACTGCTCTGAGATCCCGTTCGTCTTCCACAATATCGACAAGGTGCCGATCTGCAACAAGGATGAGGGCTCACTCCGCTTGCAGGAGCAGATATGCGGTGCGTGGATCAACTTTGCGCGCGAGGGCAGCCCGAAAATCGAGGGTGTCGAGTGGCCGCGCTGCCAGGCAGGGGACGAGGCCGTGATGATTCTCGACGAGACGTGCGAGATCCGCCACAACGTGGACCACGCGCTGATCGAACTGCTCGAGTCGCTGCCGAAGCCAGGCGAGGAGGAGCGCGGCGCAGTGCAGCACTGAGAGGAGGCGTCAGAGATGCTGGATGCGCAGATGCGGGAGCCGCTGTTTGATTTCCTGGAAGAGTTCTACGGGAAGATCCGGATTTTCGAGGAGAAAACGACCGGAGATTCAAGGGCGGATGTGCTCGGTGTGATCGACGGGGAGATCATCGGGTTCGAGATCAAGAGCGACCGCGACAGCTACACGCGGCTGAAGACGCAGACGGCGGACTATGACGAGCTGTGCGATGTGAATTATCTCGTCGTCGGCAAGAGCCACCGCAGATGGGCAGACCGCCATATCCCGCCGCACTGGGGGATCATCTGCGTGTACGAGGAGACAGAAGAGGCGGACGAAGCACAGAGCAGAGCTGATGAGGCTTGGAATGAGACAGGCGAAGTTGGCGAGAAGTCCGGGAGGACTGCGGCGGCCGAAACGAGGACGATCCGCGTCGAGATCGATCAGATCCCGGCTCCGAATCCGCGGGCGCGCATCGAGCGGCAGCTGGAGCTTCTGTGGCGGCCGGAGCTCTCAAGGCTGCAGGAGTGGAACGGTCTGCCAAAATACAGCAGCAAGAGCAAACAGTTCGTGCGTGAGAAGATCGCCGCCGCCGTCCCCGGGCAGACGCTCAAGCGGCAGATCACGGATCTGCTGTTTGAGCGCGACTATGAAGAACTGCTGGCGGAAATCCGCACCGTGCAGAAGGAGCGGCGCGGCAGAGTCAGAAGGGTGCGCAGGCGCGCGAGGCGGAGAAGGTAGGATCCGGCCTTGCCTGCGGGAAAATGAGTGTATGTGGAGGTTTACAGAATGAAAGAAAAGAAAACACACACGGGAAAGCTTTGGATGGTCATACTGTGCACGCTGCTTTTTGTGCTGGTGTTTGGCATGAGCTGTTCCGCTGAGACAAGCAGTCTCCTTCTCACCGGGACGGAGGATTATGATATGGCGTATGCAGCTTTTGAGGCTGCGAACGCACAGCGGGTCCAGAACGGCAAGTCGGCGCTGGTGATGAACCAGAAGCTTCAGCAAAGCGCAATGGTGCGGGCACGGGAGCTTGCAATTCTATTCAGCCATACAAGGCCCAATAACAGCAGCTGCAGCACTGTGATCACGGTAACTAATACAGCCAGAGGTGAAAACATTGCCTACGGCCAGACGACAGCGGCCAGCGCTGTGGCAGCCTGGATGGGTTCGAGCGACCACAAAGCGAACATTCTGGATAGCAGGTGGAAGCAGACAGGCGTCGGATGCTTTTACCACAATGGCACCTATTACTGGACACAGCTGTTTATTGACACAGCTGGCACGGAGAATTACAAACGAACTGGGCAGACACCCAGCACGGGAATCCTTGAAGTGGACCGGACCTGTCTGAATCTCTGGATGAGCCGGGCAGACAGCATCCCCTCGTCTTTCTGTTCGAGATCTGCGGTCACTGCGGATACGTATGAGATGCTGGAAGTCGTTCCCATCCATACGAATAACGTAAACAGGGTCACAGTTCTGTGGGGGAGCGATTTCGGTATACGGAGCGCATTCGTGAACAGCGCCGGACAGTATGAGACAGACTATTTTCAGGAATTTGAACGGGGTCAGACGATAAAATTAAAAATTAAAAAGCCCGGGCAGGCCACGTTCGACCTTGTCAATATGGGCGTCTCTACGGTGGGCATCAACCTGAACTTCTCGCACACTCATTTGGCGGGTCCCGCAGCCACCTGTACCGAACCCCAGAAATGTACGGTATGCGGAGAAGTCATGACAGGGGCTCTGGGACATGCAGCATACGGCACCGGCTGTACCAGTGCGATCAAATGTCGGAGGTGCAACATCGAGCTCAGCGGCGTGACCGGCCATACGCCGGGTCCCGCAGCTACCTGTACCGAACCACAGAGATGTACAAAATGCAATACGGTATTAAGGGAACAGCTGTACCATACTTATCCGCCAAGGAACTGCCTGACGGAGCAGCGCTGCACCCGCTGCGGCTATCTGGCCCGTAAAGCGTACTCGCAGCACTACTGGTCCGCTCAGACAACGTGCTATAAGGCCGCCACGGCTTCTTCAGCGGCGATTTACAAAAGGGAGTGCTTGCTCTGTGACGAATACCAGCTCATACCATCCGGCGGCAATGTTGCATCTGGCGGGACGGCATCCGGCAGCAATGCAGCGTCCGGCGGGACGGCATCCAGCGGTCTGGCGAAGTCCTTCACGCTCCAAAAGGGAAAGAAGCTCCAGCTGATCGTAAAGACCACTAAGAAGGTAACTTACAGTTCCTCCAAGAAAAAAGTGGCAACTGTTTCCCGCAGCGGATTAATTACTGCAAAGTCCTACGGGAAGGCAACGATTACCGTCAAGTACGGAAAGAAATCCTACAAAATAAAAGTCACGGTATCAAGGCCAAAGGTGGAATCCATCAAAAATGTTCCGGCACAAAAGACGCTGAAAAAGGGGAAGAAACTCACCTTGAAACCCAAGCTCTATCCGGCGGGAAGCAAGGAAAAGCTGACCTTCGTCTCTTCCAACAAAAAAATTGCCACTGTCAATAAAAATGGGAAAATCACTGCGAAAAAGAAAGGGACCGTGACCATCACCGTAAAAGCCGGCAAAGTCCGGGCAAAATGCAAGCTTACAGTGAAATAGAGAACTGTTATAATTCAGCGCAATGTGCGCAGGGAAAAGAGGTGACGCGGCATGGGAAATTATTTAAACGGTGGAAATTCCGGATTTGCGTCTGTCAGAAAGGGAATTTACGTTGACAAGACGCAGATGATCGCTTTTATCAACAGCACGTTAGGGACGGCGGATAAGCTCACCTGTGTCAGCAGGCCGCGCCGCTTCGGCAAATCATTTGCAGCAAAAATGCTGTGTGCATACTATGACAAGAGCTGTGATTCGCGACAGCTGTTTGAAGGGCTGGCAATTTCGAGAGATCCTTCTTTTGAAAAACATCTAAACAGGTATAATGTGATTTGTTTCGATGTGACCTGGTTTATTTCCAGTGTGGACGAGATTGAGGATACGGTCCGCAGCCTGCAGGAAAGGATCATTTCTGAATTGCGGGAGGCGTGCCCGAGCGCGCGGGAAGCGGATACGCTGCCGGAGACCTTGGCGGAAATTTATAAAATTACGAATGAGAAATTTATCTTTATCATTGACGAGTGGGATGCTCTTTTCCGCGAGGCGAAGGAGCATAAGAGGTTGCAGGAGGAGTATATTAACCTGCTGCGCGGTTTATTTAAAAATACGGGATTTACGGACAAGGTGATCGAGGCGGCGTATATGACCGGGATTCTTCCGATCAAAAAGTATGGCTCGCAATCTGCCGTGTCTGATTTTCAGGAATATACGATGCTGTCACCGGAGCCGTTGGAGCAGTACGTCGGGTTTACGGAATCGGAAGTAAAAGATTTGTGCGAAACGTATGGGGCGGATTTTTATGAGATGAAGCGCTGGTATGATGGGTATTCGGCTGATGCGCGTGAGTCCGTGTATAACCCCAACTCGGTTACACAGGCGATCAAAAAACGGAGATTTGGCAGCTACTGGACGAGAACAGAGACGTATGAGGCGCTCAAAATTTACATTGATCTCGATATGGACGGGTTGAAGGAAGCCGTGATTCGGATGTTGGGAGGAGAGAAGATTCGAATCATGACGGGATCATTTCAGAATGATATGACCAATATCGAGTGTAAGGATGATGTGCTGACGCTGATGGTACATTTGGGGTATCTCGCGTATGATGCGGCAGAGGAAGCCGTTTTTATTCCCAACGAGGAGGTGCGGCAGGAATTTGTGCTGGCTGTCACAAAGGGGAGACACAAGGAGCTGGCAAAGCTGATCCAAAATTCAGATCAGCTGTTACTGCAGACGTTGAACGGGAATGAAGCGGCAGTGGAGAGGGTGATTGAGGAGGCGCACAAAGTTGTGTCCTCACCGCTTTCGTACAACAAGGAGGATTCACTTCGGAGTACGATCCGTTTTGCCTATCTGGCCTGTCTGGATGAGTTTATAGAGATTGATGAAATGCCGTCGGGAACAGGGTTTGCCGACATGGTATTTATGCCGAAGAAAGGCTCGGCAAAGCCGATTATCCTGATTGAGCTAAAGTGGAATAAGACGAGCGAGAGTGCGATGCGGCAGATTAAGGAGAGAGATTATCCTCATGCATTTAAAAATTATGGAGGGGATATCTACTTGGTAGGAATCACGTATGATGCCGACAGCAAGAAACATACCTGCAAGATAGAAAAGTACTCGATGTGACCCTTTTACGGAAGGAAACGGATGCCGGATGTGCGTGGCTTTATAGCCGCTGCATCCGGCATCTGTAATGACTGTCTTTATCAGAAAAATCTTTCAATAGCCGAACCGCAGATCACCGAAGCGCCCGGCTGCGTGCGTTTGTGCTACAGCTTGAGCAGCGTGCTCGGGGCCTTGCAGCTTATGTCTTAGCGCTACAGCTTGAGCAGCGTGCTCAGGATTCCGCGGCCGAGTGATGCACCGACATTTCCGCCGAGCCGCTTGCCGAAGGAGCCGCCGAGCTTTTTCCCGAACTCGTTTCCGAGCTCTCTGCCAATGGTTCCGGCTGCGGTGTTCGCGACACGCCCGATCGTGGCCTTCTGCTTGCGGAGCAGCGCCTCCTGTTCTCTGCGCGCGCGCTCCTCAGCCTTGAGGCGCTCCTTCTCTGCGCGCTCTGCCTCTCTTTGACGCTCCTTCTCCTCGCGCTCGAGCTCCCTCTGGCGCTCTCTTTCCTCGCGCTCAAGCTCCTTCTGGCGCTCTCTTTCCTCGCGCTCTTCCTTCTTCTGGCGCTCTCTTTCCTCGCGCTCTGCTTCTCTTTGGCGTTCTTTTTCCTCGCGCTCTGCCTGCTCCTGACGCTCCTTTTCGGCCCGCGCCTCCTCGCGTGCGCGCTCCTTTGCCTCCTTCTCGGCGGCCTTGGCGCGGTTCGCCTCCTCGGCGGCGCGCTGGGCCAGGGCGGCTTCCTGCGTGCTCTGCCGGAGCAGAAATTCGTAGGCGGAGTCGCGGTCATAGAAATCGGCATATTTGCTGTAGAGCAGACAACTCTTGATCTGCTGCTCGCGGTCCTCGTCGCTCACCGCGCCCATCCGGCTCTGCGGGGGCAGGATCGCGGCGCGCTTTACGACGGTCGGGATGCCGTCCTCGTCGAGCACGGAGACGAGCGCCTCGCCGACGCCGAGATTCTCGAGCACCTCGCGGGTGTCAAAGTCCGGGTTGGCGCGGAACGCGTCGGCGCACGCCCGGATGGCCTTCTGCTCGGCCGGGGTGTAGGCGTGCAGCGCATGCTGAAATTTGTTCCCGAGCTGCCCGAGGATCCCGGACGGGATGTCGCCGGGGCTCTGGGTGATGAAGTAAATGCCGACGCCCTTGGAGCGGATCAGGCGGACGACCTGTTCGACCTTCTGCAGCAGCGATTTCGACGCGTTCCGAAACAGCATGTGCGCCTCGTCGAAGAAAAATACGAGCTTCGGCCGGTCCATGTCGCCGACCTCCGGCAGTGTCTCGTAGAGCTCCGAGAGCAGCCACAGCAGGAACATCGCGTACATGGTCGGGTTGGTCATCAGCTCGCGGCAGTCGAGAAGCTCGATGACGCCGCGGCCGTCGGCCTCAGTCCGAAGCCAGTCGCGGATGTCGAGAGCGGGCTCGCCGAAGAACTGCTCTCCGCCGGCCGCCTCCAGTGCGACGACGGCGCGCGTGATCGCCGCGAGGCTTTGCTTCGCCATATTTCCGTACATGGCAGAGTATTCCTTGGCGTGCTCACTGACGTACTGCAGCATTGCGCGCAGATCCTTTGTGTCAATCAGGAGCAGCTGCTCATCGTCTGCGATCTTAAAGATTACCGTCAGGATATCGGACTGTGTCTCGTTCAGATCGAGAATCTGCGCGAGCAGCAGCGGCCCCATCTCGGAGACGGTCGTGCGCAGCGGCATGCCGCCCTTCGCAAAGACGTCCCAGAAGACGGTGGGGTAGGAGCGGCAGGTGAAGCCCTCCTCGGTCAGCCTCATCGCCTCCGCGCGCTCCGCCACGCTACCCTGCAGCTCACCCGCCTGAAACATTCCGGCGAGATCTCCCTTCGCGTCGGCCAGAAATACCGGCACCCCGCAGTCGGAAAAGGACTCCGCGAGCACCTTCAAGGTGACCGTTTTTCCGGTTCCCGTGGCCCCGGCAATCAGCCCGTGCCGGTTTGCCATTTTCGGGTACAGGCAGAGCTTCTCGGCGCCTGCCTTGCCAATCCACAGCTTTTGATCCTGATACATTGTTATCCCCCTGTCTGTTTTAAGTCTCTGCTATCCCTTGCGGCCGGTGCGGCCGCAGGCAGTTGCCTTTACGAGTAACATCATAGGCCGGCGCAGCTCGTCCGCCATTCCGGGAATGTGCATCATTTCCCCGGAGGGCACCGCTTCCTCCACGGCATCAAGAGAAAAACCGTTGTTCAGCAGGCCCATCAAGATCTGAGTGAGTGTGTGATGCTGTTTTGTCACGTCACATCCCAGAAAGTGTGTTTTCCGTTCGCCCGGCACGAAATACTGATCCACCGGCCAGTATTTGGGAACTCCGTCTTCCGTGTAGATCCAGTCCTGACCAACTCCCGCGGTAAAGACCGGATGCTCAATATTGAAGAGAAATACGCCGCCCGGTTTTAGCGTCCGGAACACGTTTTTGAATACCTGGTCTAAATCCTCGATATAGTGCAGCGCTAAATTGGAGAGTACACAGTCCCACGTATGCTCCGGGTATTCGTATTCCTCTATTCCGCAGACCCGGTATGTAATCCGGCTGTCCATGTTCCGGTTTCTGGCCACCTCAATCATGTTCCGGCTCAGATCGATTCCAAGGACATGCGAGGCGCCTTGTTCGACTGAGAACCGGCAGTGCCAGCCATATCCGCAGCCCAGGTCGAGGACGGTTTTTCCGTCGAGGTTCGGGAAGAGCGGCTTTAGCTGGTGCCACTCCCCGGCGGCGGGAAGTCCTTCCTTGCTGCGGGGCATTTCCGCGTACTCCTGAAAAAAATGCTCGTTATCGTATTCGCTATGCATCAGAGTTTTATCGTTCCTTTCTTACTCCTTTATAAACGTGCGGTCCGCATCGGGGACGCCGGCCTCGTCAGATACGTATCGCTCCACCCTCATATGCAAGTCGTATTTCTCCCGGAGGGCGATGATCTTTGCCATCATGGGCGAGGCGTGGTGCAGGTCGATGGAAGCCTGATCCTTCCAGCTGTCAATTAAGAGCACGGTTTCGCTATCCTCCATCGGGAAAAAATAGTCATATCTGAGATTTCCGGCCTCCGCGCGGATGTCGGCGACCACCCCGCTTGCGACCATTTCCTCCGCAAAGCTTCTTGCACTCCCATTTTGACCTCTGTAATAGATGTTCACTGTGATGGCCACTGCGATCACTCCATTCTGTTCGTTTTTTATAGGATCAAGTATAACACAACGAAGATGCATTTCAAACATTTATTGCTTTTCTTTGCAGAAACAAATATAATGCAGTTACAGTTCAGCTATGCATAAAAAATGGGAAGACAGTCCGTGCAAGCTCGCTTGCTAAGGACTGTATTACCATTTTTGAATGGGCGTCCTGGTCGAACGGTAACATAATACAAATAACACCTGGAATGGAGAGGTCGCATGTCACTTCAATTTATTTTCGGAAATTCCGGCAGCGGGAAGTCGTACTGGCTGTATCAGAGGATTATAGAGGAGTCGCGGAAGCATCCGGAGGGCAGTTACCTTGTGATTGTGCCGGAGCAGTTCACGATGCAGACGCAGAGGGAGCTGGTGCGGCTGCACCCGGACGGCGGGATCATGAACATTGACATTCTGAGCTTCGGACGGCTGGCGCACCGGGTCTTCGAGGAGGTCGGCGCGGACCGGCGGAGCGTGCTGACGGAGACCGGCAAGAATCTGATGCTGCGCAAGGTGGCGATTCGGGAGAAGGAGCGGCTGCAGGTGCTCGGCAGCCGGATGAACCGCACGGGGTATATCTCGGAGGTCAAGTCGGTGCTCTCTGAGCTGATGCAGTATGAGGTGAGCGATTTTGAGCTGCAGGAGATGGAGCGCTTTTCCGAGAACCGGCCGCTGCTGCACGCGAAGCTGGGGGATCTGCGGACGCTGTACCGCGCCTTTCTGGCGTACCAGCACGACCGGTTTCTGAAGCCGGAGGAGATCTACGATGTGCTCTGCCAGGTTGCGGGATCGTCGAAGCTGCTGCGCCGCAGCGTGCTCGCGTTCGACGGCTTCGCGGGCTTTACGCCGGCGCAGCTTCGGGTGCTGGAGGAACTGCTGGTGTGCAGCCCGCAGGTGTATATGACAGTGACGATTGACGCGCGGGAGTCCGCGTTCGGATCGGCGCAGGGACACGACCTGTTTGCGCCCAGCCGGAAGCTCGTGCGCGCCGTCTGCGATGCAGCGGAGAGAGCGGGCAGAAGGATTGAGGGGAATCATGATGTGACCGTTGCAGGAGGCGCTGCGGCAAAGAGTTCCGAAGAGAAAGGGCCGAAAGGAGCGGCTGCAGGAAGTGTGTCCAGGGAGATGGGAATGGCAGGGGAGACCACAGGAAGCATACTCGCGGAGATGAGGATGTCAGAAGACACAGCGCCGGGCTTTCTGCAGGAGCCCGTGGTGCTGGGACGCGAATGTCGTCCGCGGTTTGCAAAAGACGGCGCGCTGAGCCATCTGGAGCAGAATCTGTTCCGCCCGAAGCGGGCGGTGTATCTGGATGTTCCCGAGGAGCTCTCGCTGCATGTCTCCCCCACCCCGTCCGACGAGGTGCACTTCGCGGCGCGCACGATCGCGCGGCTGGTGCGGCAGGGAAATCTGCGCTACCGGGACATCGCGGTGATCACCGGCGATCTCTCTTCCTATAATAATTACGTCCGGAGAATTTTTCCGCAGTACGACATCCCGGCGTTCGTGGATGAGACGCGGCGGATTTTGCTGAATCCGTGCCTTGAGTTTGTCCGCGGCGCGCTGGAGCTGGCCACGCAGGACTTCTCCTACGAGTCAGTGTTCCGCTTTCTGCGGACGGGGATGAGCGGGATCGGGACGGACCGGCTGGACCGGCTGGAGAATTACGTGCTCGCCGCTGGAATCCGGAGGCGGAAAAAGTGGGAGCAGGAGTGGACGTACCGTCCCAGGGGGATGAGCGAGGAGGAGCTTGTCGGGTTAAATGAATCGCGGGCGCTCGTCTGTGAGAAGCTCTGTGAGTTTGCGGGCCGGATGCGCCGGAGGAACCGGACGCTGCGGGAGTATGCGGAATGCCTCTACGGCCTGATGGACGGCTGCGGGCTGCAGCAGCAGCTGAAAGACCGGGAGCAGGAATTGCTCACACAGGGATTGCGCGAGGAGGCCCGCGAGTATGCGCAGATCTATGGGATTTTGATCCGGCTGCTCGATGAGGCGGTGGATCTGCTCGGGGAGGAGAAGATGGAGGTGCGCGAGTTTACCGAGATTCTCGAGGCAGGGCTCTCCGAGGCGAAGGTCGGCGTGATCCCGCCGGGCATCGACCAGGTGCAGGTCGGCGATATCCGGCGGTCGCGGCTGTCACATGTGCGCGTGCTGTTTTTCCTTGGCCTGAATGACGGCTGGGTGCCGTCGCACGGGGACGGCGGCGGGATCGTGTCGGACATGGAGCGGGAGCTCTTGAAGCGTACCGGGATCGAGCTCGCCCCGACCGCGCGGGAGAACGGCTATATTCAGCGCTTTTACCTGTACCAGAACCTGACGAAGCCGCAGGATCGGCTGTATCTCTCCTGGTGCCTGGGGAGCAGTGACGGGGTGGTGATGCGCCCGTCGTACCTTGTCTCGACGATCCGCAGGCTGTTTCCAAAGGTTCGGATCATCGAGGAGGGGGAGGCCGGAGCCACACTTGCACAGGTGACGTCGAAGGAGAGCGGGATGGCGCAGTTGCTGCGCGGGCTGCAGCTGGCGCGGACGGGAGAGCCGGAGGGCTGGTGGCTGGAGCTGTACGGGCAGTACCGGAAGGATCCCAGCTACAGCGGGCGCGTTCTGGAGCTGGTGCAGGCGGCGTTTGCGGACGGTGTGCCGGGGAAATTGTCGTATTACACGACGAGGGATCTGTACGGCGAGGTGATGACGAACAGTGTCACGCGGCTCGAGCAGTTCGCATCGTGCGCGTTTGCGCATTTTGCGCTGTACGGGCTGCGGTTGTCCGAGCGGGAGCTGTTTGGAGTGCGGCCGGCGGATCTGGGGATTCTGTTTCACCGGTCGCTGGAGCTGTTTTCCCAGAGGATTGCGAGGAGCGGCCGCGACTGGGCGGAGCTGACTGAGCAGGAGCAGACGGCGCTGATGGAGCGGTGCGTCGATGAGGTGACAGGCTCGTACGGGGCGGACGGACTGCATGAAAATGCGCGCGCGGAGTATACGGTGCGCCGCTTGAAGCGGATTCTGTGCCGGGCGGCCTGGGCGCTGCATGAGCAGCTCGTTGCGGGAAGGTTCCGGCCGGTCGGCTTTGAGGTGTCGTTTGACGACGCCGCGGAGCTGGAGGCGGTCAACGTGCGGTTTGCGGAGAACGGCAGGATGCGGCTGCAGGGGCGGATCGACCGGATTGACACGGTGGAGACGGAGGATACCGTGTATGTCAAGATTGTGGATTACAAGTCCGGGATGACGCAGTTTGACCCGGTGTCGCTGTACTACGGATTGCAGCTGCAGCTCGTCGTGTACCTGAACGCGGCGCTCGAGCTGGAGCAGGCGCAGCATCCGGGAAAGCAGGTGGTCCCGGCCGGGATTTTTTACTACCATCTGCAGGATCCGGTGCTGGAAAAGGAGGCGGGCATGGACAACGCGCAGGCGCGGGAACGGCTGCTGAAAAAGCTGCGCCCGGACGGGATTCTAAACAGCGATGAGACGGTGCTGCGGCTGCTGGACGGCCAGCTGTCGGGGGATTCGCTCGTGATTCCCGTCGGGCTGAAGAAGGACGGGCAGCCGAAGGCGTACTCGAGCGTGGCGTCCGGGGAGCAGTTGGATGTACTGTCGCGGTATGTGAAGCAGAAGCTCGCCAGGACGGGAGAGCAGATGCTAAGGGGAGAGATTGCGGCGAGCCCGTCGTCGGACGGCAAGTACAGCGCATGTGAGTACTGCCAGTATTCGGATGTCTGCGGCTTTGACCGGAAGCTGCCGGGCATGCACGTGCGCAGGCTGCCCGCGCTGTCGAAGAAAGAGGTATGGGAGCGGATGGAACAGGAGTGCCAGGGAGCAGAACCGTGGGAGCAGGAGAACGAGCCGGAGACAGTGCGGGAACGAACAGAGAAGGAGTATGAGAGAGAAGTGGCGTGGGAGCAGGAGAGCGAGCCGGAGACGGCGGGGAAATGGAGAGAGCAGGAGCGTCGGGTAGAAGAGGAGGAGAGCCATGAAATGGACGGCGGAACAGCAGCGGGTCATTGACACGCGCGATAAGAATATTCTGGTGTCGGCGGCGGCTGGGTCCGGAAAGACGGCTGTCCTGGTCGCGAGGATTCTCGCGATCGTGACGGATGAGCGCCATCCGGTGGATATCGACCGGCTGCTTGTGGTGACGTTCACGAACGCGGCGGCGGCGGAGATGCGCCAGAGGATCCGGGATGCCCTGGAGGAGCGCGCCGAGGCGGAGCCGGAAAATGAGCATCTGCAGCGGCAGCTCGTGCTCATCCACAATGCGAGGATCACGACGATACACAGCTTTTGCCTGCAGGTGCTCCGAAACCATTTTCACACCATCGGGCTCGACCCCGCGTTCCGCGTCGCGGACGAGGGCGAGGTACTGCTGCTCGAGCAGGACGTGCTCAAGGAGGTACTTGAGGAGGCGTACGCGGAGGCGGCTGCTCAGGGCGTACCGGAGGAAGGTGAGTCGGAAAAGGCTAAGTCAGGTGAAGATAAGCTGGAAAAGGCTGAGTCAGGAGAAGATGAGCCGCAAGAGGCTGAGTCAGGAGAAAGCGGGCTGGATAAAGCTAAGTCGGTTGAGCGCGCGGAAAATGGGGAGAGTGAGAATGACGAAAAGGGCGGTGCCGGCGAATTCTATGAGTTCCTGGAGCAGTTTGCGCCGGGGCGTGATGACCGCGCGGTAGAAGAGGCTGTGCTCGCGCTGTACCATTTTTCTCTGGGACAGCCGTGGCCGAAGGAGTGGCTGGATAGGTGCCGCAGAATGTACGATTCCCCTGCCGCAGCTGACGAGCGGTTGACGGATGCGGCGGTCGGAGAACAACAGAAGGAATCCGGGGCGGCGAGCCGCAGCTGGAGGCCGGATTCGCAGCCGGCGTGGGTTGCTTACGCGGTGGCGGATGCGAAGCGCGTGCTCGACGACGTCCTTGTGCAGCTGCAGGAGGCGGTGCGGATTGCGCGGGAGCCGGACGGGCCGTACCCGTATGAGAAGGCGCTGCTGGATGACATTGCGATGGTGGAGCGTCTGCGCGCGGCGGAGGATTACGACTCGCTCGCGGAAGCGTTTGCGGCCTCCGGCACGTACACGGCGCTCGGCAGGAAGAAGGACCCTGCGATCTCGGAGGAGAAAAAGCAGAAGGTGCAGGAGCTGCGCGCGCAGGTGAAGGATGATCTGGCTGCGATCCGGGTGCAGTATTTCTATGACCGGCCGGAGGTGCTTCGCGAGGAGTTTGTCAGGAGCGGAGTCATCGTGCGGGAGCTTGCGCGGCTCGCGGAGCGGTTCTCGGAAAAACTGGCCGGGAAAAAGGCGGAAAAGAACGTGCTGGATTTCTCGGATCTGGAGCATCTGGCGCTCGCGGTGCTGGTGGATCGGAGGGACGGGCAGGCGATCCCGACCGCGGCGGCGCGCGAGTACGCGGAGCAGTTTGAGGAGATCATGATCGACGAGTATCAGGACAGCAACCTGGTGCAGGAGATGATTCTGAACAGCGTCGCAGGCAGAGGCAATCAGGAGCCGAATTTGTTCATGGTGGGGGATGTGAAGCAGAGCATCTACCGCTTCCGAATGGCGCGGCCGGAGCTGTTTATGGAGAAATACCGCACGTACCGGGCGGACGGGGAGCGCTCGTGCAGGCTGGATCTGCACAAGAACTTCCGCAGCCGCAGGGAGGTATTGGGCAGTGTAAATTATATCTTCCGCCAGATTATGACAGAAAATCCGGGCGGGATCGTGTATGATAAGGACGCTGCGCTCTATGCGGGCGCCTCGTTCCCGCCGGGCGGCGAGGAGGAGCAGCGCCGCACGGAGCTTTGGCTGACGGAGTCGGACGCGCAGGAGAAGAAGGAAGCGGAGGCGCGGATGGTCGGGGCGCGGATCCGGGAGCTGGTCGGGAACATGCAGATCTGGGACCCCAAGGCGGTGCAGGGAGAGACGGCGGGCTGTTATCGCCCGGTGCAGTACCGCGACATCGTGATCCTGCTGCGCACAGTCAGCGGCTGGGCGGATACCTTCGGGGAGGTGCTGACGGATATGGGGATTCCGTGCTTCACCGGCTCGCAGAAGGGGTATTTCTCGGCGACGGAGGTGCGCACGGTGCTGTCCTACCTTGAGGTGCTGGACAATCCGGTGCAGGACATCCCCCTTGCGGCCGTGCTGCGCAGCCCGATCGGCGGCCTGACAGACGAGGAACTCGCGCAGATTCGCTGCAGATCCAAGGCGCTGCGGTTCTACGACTGTTGCATGGAATTTCGCGATGCACATGCCGGAAATGTGCGTGGAGAATGTGACACTACCAGAGCTAGGGCTGCGTATGCAGAATGTGATACTCTGAGAGCAGAATCAGCACTTGCGCGGAAGCTGGATCGCTTTTTTGATACGCTGGACTATTTTCGGAAGAAAGCGGCTTACACCCCGATCCATCTGCTGCTCTGGGAGATTCTGGACGTGACCGGCTACGGGGAGTACGCGGCTGCGCTTCCGGCGGGGGCACAGCGAAAGGCGAATCTCGCCATGCTGGTCGAGCGGGCGATCGCGTATGAGGCGACGAGCTACCGGGGGTTGTACCATTTTGTCCGCTATATCGAAAATCTGAAGCGGTACGAGGTGGACTACGGCGAGGCGAATATCGGGACGGAGTCGGACGACACAGTGCGGATTATGAGCATTCACAAGAGCAAGGGCCTGGAATTTCCCGTTGTCTTTGTCTGCGGGATGGGAAAGCAGTTCAATGTGTCTGACATCCGCAGCCGGGTCGTCATGCACCCGGAGCTTGGGATCGGCTGTGACTGTGTGGACACCAATCTGCGCGTCCGCCAGCCGAGCCTGCTGAAAAAAGTGATCCAGAGGATGACGGCCTTCGAAAATCTCGGCGAGGAGCTGCGGGTGCTCTATGTGGCGATGACGCGCGCGAAGGAGAAGCTGATCCTGACCGGCTCAGTGAAGGATGTGAGCGGTCAGCTGGAAAAGTGGAGTGCCGCGGCGCACACGGGCGCGCCGGAGCTTCCGTACGCGCGGCTTGGCGCTGCGTCCACGTATCTGGACTGGGTCGTACCGGCGCTTCTGCGGCATGCGGACGCACAGATGCTCGTGGAGCAGGCAGGACTGGCCTGGGAGCCATGCGGCATAGACATCCCGGGAGCTGCGGCTGATTCGGAATGTAGCTCTGAGGGCAGAGAAAAATGTGCGTCTGAAGGCGAAGGAGAGCAGACACCAGAAGTGGATCGAGGATGTGAGCTAAGAGAAAGTTCAAAATATGCATCTGAGGTAAAAAGAGAGCAAATATCAAAAGTGGATTCGGGATGTGAGTTAAGAGATAGTTCAAAATGTGCACCTGAGGTAAAAAGAAAGCAAATATCAGAAGCCGATCCGGGACGTGAGTTAAGGAATCACTCAGAGTGTGAGTCAGAGACTGGGAGGAGACAATTATCAGAACATAATTCAGGATATGCCTCAGAAGTCGACGCAGAGCAGGGATCTGAGATCACACCAGAAACCGTGGCGGAGGCCTTTACCGCGCGGTTTGTCTGTGGTCTGGTCGAGACCGGCCAGTTGGAGGCAGAGGAGCTGCAGGCCGCCGCCGACCTCGGGGAGCGGCTGCGCGGTCTTGTGGAGTCAGACCCCGAGGTGTGCCGCGATCCGGAGGCGCGCGCGTATCTGGAGGAGGTCTTTGGCGCATCGTACCGCTATGCGGACGCGCAGGATATCGTCGGCAAGCTTTCCGTGTCGGAGCTGAAGCATCTCTCCTACGTGCCGGAGGAGGACGAGGCCGAGGAGCTTTACGAGAGCGAGGAGGTAGTGCCGCTGATTCCGGCTTTCCAGGACGGCGGCGGGGCGATCAAGGGCGCGGCGCGCGGGACGGTATACCACACATTTATGGAAAATTTAGATTATCATAAGAAAGATGAGCTGGAAATACAGTTGGAAGATTTGATAAGATGTGGTAAAATGTCCCGGGACGAGGCTGACGCTGTGCGGCTGTCTGATGTCCGCAGATTTCTGGCAAGTGAGATCGGCGGGCGCATGGAGCGCGCGGCAGAGGCCGGAACACTGCACCGCGAGCAGCCGTTTGTGCTGGGCGTTCCCGCTGATACGATACGCGAGGACTGGACGGGGGAGGAGACCGTGCTGGTGCAGGGGATTATCGACGCGTGGTTTGTCGAGGAGGACGGAAAAATCGTCGTGCTCGACTATAAGACGGACCGCGTGTCCTGTATGCAGGAGCTTGCAGAGCGTTACGGCGTGCAGCTGGATTACTATGCGCTGGCGCTGCAGAGGCTGACCGGAAGAGAGGTAAAGGAGCGGGTGATTTACTCGTTCTGCCTCGGAAAGTCGCTCGTCCTGCCGAAGACAGACGGCGAGGCGATTCGCCGGATCGCGCATCAAGGAGCAAGGAACGCTCAGGGGAGAAACGATTGATTATGGAAAAATTTACTGGAATCGTAAAAGGCTGGTTGGAAAAGGAAGAGACGGAGGAGGAGAGGCAGCAGCGAAAAGCTTGCGCCAAGTGCTCCGCACGCTTCTTCCTCGCAGGTTTTTTTCTGTCGGTATTGATTGCAGGCATCGGGTTCGCCTGTCTGGGCGTCTGGCCCTTCGGGGACAAGACGGTGCTGATTATCGATTCCCTGCATCAGTATCTGCCGTTTTACACGGACATGCACAATAAACTGACGGGCGGCGGCTCGCTGCTGTACTCGTTTTCCGGCGGGCTCGGCTACAATTTCTGGTCGACCTACGCGTATTACCTGGCGAGCCCCCTGAATTTTCTCATGGTGCTGGTCCCGACCAAATATGTCTGCGATTTCATGGATCTCATGATCCTTCTGAAAATCGGGCTGTGCGGCGGCTGCTTTGCCTGGTATCTGCACAAGCGCGATACGGCGCGGAAGTATCTGCCGGCGGTGTTCGGCGTGATGTTTGCGCTGAGCAATTTTGTGATCGGGTACTATTTTAACCTGATGTGGCTGGACAGCATCGCGATGCTGCCGCTGATCCTGTACGGGATCGAGCAGATTGTCGCGGGGAGGAGCGGGCGGATGTTCTGTCTGTCGCTGTTCTACGGGCTCTGGTGCAATTACTACATCGGGTTCATGCTGTGCATTTTCTCGTGTCTGTATTTTCTGGTGCGCTGGATTTCGGCGGAGCGGATCACCTGGAACGGCGTATGGAAGAGCTGTCTGAACTTTGGGTGGCACGCGCTGCTGGCGGGCGGAATGGCATCGCTGGTGCTGATCCCCGCGTTTCTGGGGCTGTCCTCATCCGAGTCAATGCAGGGCAATTCCTTTCCGTCGGTGGTGAAATTTTACACGAGCTTTCTGGACATGATGCGGAATCATCTGCCGTTTCTGGAGCCGGTGAATATCTCCAACTCGCAGGTCGGGCTGAATGCGTACTGCGGGGTGTTCACGGTGCTGCTCGCGATTTTGTATCTGTTCGACCGGAGGGTGCGGCTGCGGGAGCGGCTGGCACATTACGGGCTGTGCGCGCTTCTGCTGTTCAGCTTTTCGTTTAACATTCTGAATTATATCTGGCACGGGTTTCACATCCAGAACGGACTGCCGAACCGGTTCGCGTTCCTCTACGTCGCGCTGCTTCTGGTGATGGCGTACGATGCGCTCGGGGATATTCGGAGCTACTGGTTGCCGGAGCTGATCTTTTCCTGGCTTCTCCCGGCTGTGTTCGTCGTGTACTGCTGGCTGCACCCGGGGGAGGAGACGGAGCCCTGGCTGTACTATATTTCGTTCGGAATGCTGCTGGTTTACTTCGGGTTGCTGCTGCTTGGCCGCTATCTGAGGCAGCTTCGGCTGGAGCATTACGCTGCGGCCGTCTCGGCCATTTTGCTCGTGGAGGCCGCCGCGAACGGCATCTACGGGATCAGCTGCAACGGAGGGGTGACGCGCAGTATCTACATAGCCGATCAGACCTCGTACCAGAAGCTGATGGGCGAGCAGGCGGACGACACATTTTTCCGCAGCGAGGTGGACCGTCAGAGGATGCGCAACGTCACGATGTACGCGGGCGGGAATGCGCTCGTCATGTTCAACTCGACGATGCAGGAAGCGGTCATCAACCTCTGCGACAGCCTCGGCATCGAGGCGCGCACGAATAAAAACGGCTACCTCGGCGTGACGAAGCTGATGAACGATGTGTTTGGCATCAAGTATCTGGCGTCGCCGTCAAAGATGGCGGATACGATGTACCAGTTCGAGCGCGTGGGTGAGGACGGGGAGCTGGCGCTCTACAAAAATGACAATGCGCTCTCGCTTGGGTTTATGGTGAACGACGCGATCCGCGACTGGGACATCGAGGCAGGTGAGCCGCTGCTGGTGCAGAACAGTTTCGTCGAGCTCGCGACGGGCCTGGAGCCGATCTATGTGCTGGACCGCTACATTGACATGGTGGACGGGAAAAATTACGGCGTCAAGATTCCGGAGAATAAGCAGGTGTACCTGTGCATTGACACGCGCGTGGCCGGGATCGAGCTGAACACGCCGGAGTACAAGAAGAGCTTTTCGGATTTCACGGATCACCTGTATGTGATCAACGGGACGCAGGATGAGGACATGGCCGATTTCACCGTGACGCTCAAGGAGACGCAGAAGGGCAGCACGGTGCGCGCCGAAGTCTACACCTGCGCGAACGATGCGTATCAGGCGGTTGTGGATGCGCTCTCCCAGAGCCAGCTGACCGATGTGCAGGTGAAGGGGAGCAAGGTCAGCGGGAACATTGACGTGAAAAAGGAAGGGACGCTGCTGCTGACCGTGCCGTACGACGAGGGCTGGACGATTCTGGTCGACGGCGAGCGGACCGAGAGCTACCGCGTCGGAAAGGCGCTGACCGGGATTCATCTGACGGAGGGGACGCATGAGATCCGGATGCGGTATATGCCGTCCGGATTCACAAGAGGGCTGGCGCTGAGTCTGGTGTGCGTGCTCCTGTTCGTGCTGACCCGGCTGCTGGAGCACCGGTATCCGGACTGGGCGCTCGCGGGAGAAGATGCGGGAGATCGGACGGAGGAGGATGGACCATACATCAGGCTGGAGAAGGAAGCGGCAGAGGACGGCGCGGATGCCGGGCCGTGGAAGGACGCGGCGGAGGACGGAGCGTACATCGGGCTGGAGAAGGACGCAGCAGAGGATAGTGCGGATGCCGAGCCGGACGAGCCATCTGAGCACCGGTCTGCTGCGGATGAGCAGCCGGAAGACATCTCGGACGACGGTGTAACGTTGGAGTATGCGCCTGACACAGCTGAGCAGATAAAAGAAATATCGTCTGACGATGAGCTGACGGAGAGCAGGATGGCTGCCGATGCTCAGCCAGAGGCGCGGCCCGAGATTAACGGAGCGCCGGAACATGTGCTCACCGCGGATGAGCCGTTGGAAGAAGGACTGATTGACGGTACGGTGTCAGAGAGAGGGACAGCCGCGGATGCCGAGCCGGACGAGCGATCTGAGCACCGACCTGCTGCGGATGAGCAGCCGGAAGACATCTCGGACGACGGCGACGAGCCGGAGGACGGATGGCTGGACGATCCGGAGGAGGAGATGGACCGGCTGAATTCGTTGAGCGAGCACATTATGAGGAGGGAATGAGAAAATGAAGTTACAGTTTTCAGATAAAGCGAACCAGATAAAAGAAGGAATTTTCACTGTGCTGGACGCGAAGAAAAACGAGCTGCTGCGGGAGGGCAGGACGATCTACAACCTGTCCGTGGGCACGCCGGATTTCCGGCCGATGCAGCACATCATGGACGCGGTGGCAGAGGCCGCAAAGGATCCGAAAAATTACAAGTACGCGCTGGTGGAGCTCCCGGAGCTGCTCACGGCGATGCAGGGGTTTTATCAGCGCCGGTTCGGCGTGGAGCTGGAGAAGGATGAAATCATGGCGCTCTACGGCTCGCAGGAGGGGATGTCGCACATCGCATGGGCGCTCTGCAACCCGGGCGATCTGGTGCTCGTGCCGAATCCCGGCTATCAGATTTTCAGCATCGGACCGGAGCTCTGCGATGCCGGCGTCTGGGCGTACCCGCTGCTTCCGGAAAACCAGTTTCTCCCGAAGCTGGACGAGATCCCGGAGGATGTGGCGCGCCGGGCGAAATTCATGGTGGTGAGCTACCCGGCCAATCCGATCTGCAAAGTGGCTCCGGAGTCGTTCTACCGCGAACTGATCGCGTTTGCGAAAAAATATGAGATCATGATTCTGCACGACAACGCATACTCTGATATTGTGTACGGAGGGCGCAAGGGCGGCTCCTTCCTGCAGTACGAGGGTGCGAAGGAGGTCGGCATCGAGTTTTACTCCCTGTCGAAGTCGTTCAACTATACCGGGGCGCGTGCCTCCTTTGCGCTGGGGAACCGTGAGATCATCCAGAAGTTCCGGGCGCTCCGGACACAGTTTGACTACGGGACGTTCCTCCCGGTGCAGTACGGAGCGATCGCGGCGCTCGAGGGGCCGTTTGACGGCGTGGAGGAGCAGTGCAGACAGTACGAGGAGCGCAACCGGACACTGTGCGGCGGCCTGCGCAGGATCGGCTGGAACGTGCCGGACAGCGAGGGGACGATGTTCGTCTGGGCGCCTCTGCCCGAGGGCTACACGAACTCGGAGGAGTTCTGCGTGGAGCTGATGGAAAAATCAGGTGTGATCTGTGTGCCCGGCAGCTGCTTCGGCTCGCTCGGCGAGGGCTTCGTGCGGATGGCGCTCGTGCTGCCGCCCGAGGAGCTTGAAAAAGCAGTCGAGAGTATCGCGCGAAGCGGGATTCTGCAAACGGAAAAGGTACAGAACTGATCTGTTGCGATTTGTATATTAGAAACGAAATAGCCGGCACATCTGGCTGGTTACTTTAGTTCCGAGGTAGGAGTGCGGTCAAGGTTTCCGGGGATGATCTGAAATGGCACCGCATGATAATAGAGAATTCCGCCGCAGGTGGGATGGTTTCGGCGGCTGGAGGAAAGAAGAGGGCGATATCGTGAATGAGATAGAACTGTTGCGCGAGATAGCGGGGGAGTCGTGCGTGCTGGAGCATGAGCCGATGAAAAACCATACGACGTTTCGGATCGGCGGTCCGGCGGATATTTTTCTGACCCCGGATACGCAGGAGAAGCTGGTGGAGGCGGTGCAGTTCTGCCGGGAGCGTCAGCTGCCTTTCTACGTGGTCGGAAACGGCAGCAATCTGCTGGTCTCCGATCAGGGCTACCGCGGAGTCATTCTGCAGATTTATAAAAACCTGGCGCAGGTCGCGGTGGAGGGTGTCGAGATCGAGGCGCAGGCCGGGGCGATGCTCTCGGTGATCGCGAAGCATGCGCTCGCAGCCGGCCTGACCGGGTTCGAGTTCGCCTCCGGGATCCCCGGGACGCTGGGCGGCGCGGTTGTGATGAACGCCGGAGCGTACGGCGGCGAGATGAAGCAGGTGCTGGTGTCGGCCACGGTGCTGACGAGGGACGGCGAGGTGCGCACCGTGCCGGCGGAGGAGCTTGACTTAGGGTACCGCCACAGCTGTGTGCCGGGGAACGGCTGGATCGTGCTCGGCGCACGGCTGCGGCTGGAAAAAGGAGATTCAGAGCAGATCCGCAGCCGGATGGAGGAGCTGAAAACGCAGCGGGTGACGAAGCAGCCGCTCGACGTCCCGAGCGCGGGGAGCACGTTCAAGCGCCCGGAGGGATATTTTGCGGGCAAGCTCATCATGGATGCGGGGCTGCGCGGCTATGCGGTCGGCGGCGCGCAGGTGTCCGAGAAGCACTGCGGGTTTGTCGTGAACCGGGGCGGTGCGACGGCGCAGGAGGTCGTGCAGCTGATCCGCGAGGTACAGCGGCGCGTGAAGGAAGATGTGGGAGTCTGTCTGGAGCCGGAAGTGAGGCTGCTGGGAGACTTTGAGGGCTAGAAGATATTTCTGGTTGAAGTTTTTCCGCAAATGGTGTAGACTTACCATGTTATATTACTGTAGAAGGTGACGGAAGGGCTGGAAGACACATGAGATTCGTGATTGTGACAGGGATGTCCGGCGCGGGGAAGAGCACGGCGCTCAAGATCCTGGAGGATGTGGGCTATTTCTGTGCCGACAATCTGCCGCTTCCGCTTGTCGAAACGTTTGCGGAGCTGGCGTGCACGCCAGAGAGTGAGTACAACAAGGTGGCGCTGGGGGTGGACATCCGCAGCGGCGTGGAGATCAGGAGCTTTCAGGAGGTGCTGGAGCGTCTGAGCTTCCGTGGCTTTCACTACGAGATTCTGTATCTGGACGCGAGCGATTCGGTCCTGCTCAAGCGCTACAAGGAGACAAGGCGCAGCCATCCGCTGGCCAAGAGCGGCCGGATTGATGCGGGGATCCGGGCGGAGCGGGAAGTGCTTGCGTTTCTGAGAAACCAGTCGGATTACATTATTGACACGTCGACGCTGCTCGCGCGTGAGCTGCGCGCGGAGATGGAGCAGATTTTTGTCAATCTGCGGGAGTTTCGAAATATCTTTATCACCGTGCTCTCCTTCGGGTTCAAGTACGGGATCCCCGCGGATGCGGACCTCGTGTTTGACGTGCGGTTTCTGCCGAACCCCTACTACGTGGAGGAGCTCAAGCGCAAGACCGGGCTCGACCGGGAGGTGCGGGAGTATGTGATGGGTTTTGAGCTGGCGAGAGAATTTCTGGCCAAGCTTGAGGACATGGTAGAGTTTCTTCTGCCGAACTACGTGGCGGAGGGAAAGAATCAGCTCGTGATCGCGATCGGCTGCACCGGAGGTCAGCACCGCTCGGTGACGCTGGCGGATGCGCTGTACCGCCATCTCTGCAGCCACGAGGGCTACGGCCTGAAGCTCGAGCACCGGGATGTCCGGGCATGACCGGTAATCAGGCAGGAGACAGGGAAAACGGAGGTGCCGCTGATGTCGTTTTCATCAGAGGTAAAGGACGAGCTTTCGAGGCAAGATACGCCTGCGCGGCACTGCCGTCTGGCAGAGCTGGCGGCGATCGTCGGGATGTGCGGGGATGTGTGCATCTCGGTGACAGAGCGGTATCGGCTGAGAATTCACACGGAAAATGCTGCCGTTGCAAGAAAGTGCTTTACTTTGTTGCAAAAAGCATTTAGTATAAACAGTGATGTGTCCGTCCGCATCCACAAAAGGGACGGGAAAAACAGTCAGGTGTATACAATTCTGGTCAGGTCTCACGAGACGGCAGTCCGGATCCTGCAGGCGCTCAAGCTGTTCGATTCGGACGGGGAGGTCGCGGAGCAGGTGTCTCCGGCGAATCAGCTGCTCGTGCAGAAGTCGTGCTGCAGGCGGGCATTTATCCGCGGCGCGTTTCTGGCGGCGGGCTCTATCAGCGATCCGAGGAAATCTTATCACTTTGAGATTGTCTGCATCTCGCAGGAGCGGGCGATGCAGCTTCAGGCGCTGATCGGCACGTTCGGCCCGGATGCGCGGATCGTGCAGCGCAAGAACCACTATATTGTGTACATCAAAGAAGGGGCTCAGATCGTAGACCTGCTGAACATCATGGAGGCGCACAGCTCGCTGATGGATCTCGAGAATATCCGGATCGTGCGGGAGATGCGCAATGATGTGAATCGAAAAGTAAACTGCGAAGCGGCTAATATCAACAAAACGGTAAACGCTTCGGTGCGGCAGACCGAGGACATCCTTTACCTTGCGCAGGTAAAAGGGCTGGACAATCTGCCGGACGGACTTGCAAGGATAGCACAGCTGCGATTGGCAAATCCCGACGCTTCCTTAAAGGAGCTGGGGGAGATGCTGACGCCTCCTGTGGGAAAATCTGGTGTAAACCACAGGCTGAGGAAATTGAGCCGCATGGCAGATGAGCTAAGGCAGAACAAGGAGGAATACTATTATGATTAGGAAAGAAATCGCGATTCAACTCTCAAGTGGTCTGGAGGCAAGACCTGTTGCAATGCTGGTGCAGGTGGCCAGCCAGTACGAGAGCGAGATCCATGTAATCAGCGGCGAGCGGACCGTGAACGCGAAGAGCATCATGGGCATGATGACGCTGGGTCTTCTGGCAGGAGAGAAAATCGTGGTGACTGCGAACGGCGCAGACGAGGAGGACGCGATTAAGGATATAGAGAAGTATTTGAGCGCGGCAAAGTAGGCCGGGACACATAGGAGACAAGGGAGGGGCATTCCGCAGCCAGGAGACTGGAGGCGGGGTGCCTTTTTGGATGGCAGCTTCTTTCCACTTGCCGAAACAGGGATTCCGACGTATAATACAGAAATGCGAAAACGATGGATCAGTCAGATGAGAGAAGAGGAGTGTGTGTGATGGAACTGAGTACGGCGAGAAGTATTGATATGAATTATATTCAGGATCTGTATATGGAGTCTTTTCCGAAGGAGGAGCGGAAGCCGTTTTCTGTGATCGAGCGGAAGGCGGCGATGGGGACGATGGAGATTCTGCTGCTCACGGAGGGGCACAAAAGAGTCGGCTTTGCGATCACTGCCATGCGTGACGATCTGGTGCTGCTCGACTATTTTGTGATTGATCCGCAGTACCGTGAAAAGGGATACGGGTCGGAGGCGCTTGAGCTGCTGCGGGAGCTGTACAGCGGCAATCAGTTTTACCTGGAGATCGAGCGGCCGGACGAGGAGGCCGAGAATCAGGAGCAGAGGATCCGCCGGAAGCGGTTTTATCTGAGAAACGGGATGCTCGAGACCGGGATCCGGATCCGCATGTTCGGCGTGCCGATGGAGCTGCTCGCGTCACAGCCGGGGCTTTCGTTCGCGCAGTGCGAGCGGCTGTACCGGGAGATCATCGGGCCGATGTACCACAAGGTCATCTACGAGGAGTGAGACGTCAAATGGTTCTGATTCAGCCGGGACGCCATGCAAGCTGCAGAATCGCTTGCTGCGCAGGGAGTATGCGGCAGAAAAACCGGATTTTGTATGGCTTTTGCGGCGGATATCAAGTATAATAGAAAAAAAGAGGGAGGGTTTTATTATGAGTAAAAAACCGGTACTGGTAGTGATGGCAGCAGGTATGGGAAGCCGCTACGGCGGATTGAAGCAGATTGACCCGGTCGACGAGTACGGCCATATTATCATTGACTTTTCGATTTACGACGCAGTGCGGGCCGGCTTTGAGAAGGTCGTGTTTATCATCAAGAGGGAGAACGAGGCAGATTTCAGAGCTGCGATCGGGGATCGGATCTCGAAGCAGATCGAGGTGGCGTACGTATTTCAGGAGCTGCAGAACCTTCCGGAGGGCTTTTCGGTGCCGGAGGGGCGCGTGAAGCCGTGGGGGACGGGCCATGCGGTGCTGAGCTGCCAGGACGTGATCGACGGTCCGTTTGCCGTGATCAACGCGGACGATTACTATGGAAGCAGGGCGTTCCAGATGGCGTACCAGTTCCTGACGGAGTATGAGGACGATGACAAATACCGCTATATGATGGTCGGCTATCAGGTGGAGAACACGCTGACGGAGAACGGACACGTCGCGCGGGGCGTCTGCGAGACGGATACGGACGGATATCTGTCCGACATTGTGGAGCGGACGCACATCGCGTGGCGCGGGGACGAGATCGCGTACACGGAGGACGACGGACAGACGTGGACCGCTATCCCGAAGGGCAGCACGGTCTCAATGAATATGTGGGGCTTCTCCGCGAGCATCCTGCCGGAGCTGAGGGACCGCTTTGCCGCATTCCTCTCGGCGAATCTGGAGAAGAATCCGCTCAAATGTGAGTATTTCCTCCCGTTTGTCGTCGATGAGCTTTTGAAGGAAGGAAAGGCGACGGTGCAGGTGCTGAAGTCGGCTGACCGCTGGTACGGCGTGACCTACCGCGAGGACAAGCCGCAGGTGATGGCGGCGATCCGGGGGCTCAAGGAGCAGGGACTCTACCCGGAGAAGCTCTGGGAGTAGTTGGGAACGCTCTGGTGTAAGGCAAGTGGCAGCGAGGTAGAGGAAACGGTCTATGAAACGTGAGGCAGGGGGCAGAAGTGCCGCCCGTGAAACATAGGATAGCAGGATAAATGTGCCGCCCGTGAAGTATGGCGGCGGAGAAATGCTGTCCCCGTAATTGGGGACGGCGCAGGCAGGAGGAAAACAAAAGTGGAAGGAACAGCAGTTCAGGTGTTAGAGATTGTCCCGGTGTTTGAGTTTCCGGGAGTTTTGGAGGAAGTGATTCCGTACGGGAGCGGACACATCAATGATACATACCGCGTCACGATGTGCGAGGACGGCAGACAGGTGCGCTATATTCTCCAGCGGATGAGCAGAGAGGTGTTCAAAAACCCGAGGGAGCTGATGGAGAACGTCGAGGGCGTGACCGCGTGGCTGAAAAAGAAAATCGTGGAGAACGGCGGGGACAGCCGCCGCGAGACGCTGAATCTTGTGCCGACGCGGAACGGGCAGACGTACCACGTCAGCGCGGACGGCGAGTACTGGAGGGCGTACCTGTTTATCGAGGGGGCGACCTGCTACGACCAGGTAAAGGATGACCATGATTTTTATGAGAGCGCCGTGACGTTCGGCAATTTCCAGCGGCTGCTCGCGGATTACCCGGCCCAGACGCTGCACGAGACGATCGTGAATTTCCACAACACGGTGGATCGGTTCGGAAAGTTCCGCGCGGCGGTCGAGGCGGATGTCTGCGGGCGTGCGGCAGGAGTGGCGGAGGAGATCCGGTTTGTCATGGAGCGGGAAGCGTTCGCGCATGCGCTGGTCGACCGCCTCGCAGACGGAGAGCTGCCGCTGCGCGTGACGCACAATGACACGAAGCTGAACAATATCATGATCGACGACGCGACGGGGCGCGGGATCTGTGTGATTGACCTGGACACCGTGATGCCGGGGCTCTCCGTCTATGATTTCGGGGATTCGATCCGCTTTGGCGCGAGCACAGGCGCGGAGGACGAGCGGGATCTGTCGAAGGTTTCGTGCGACCTGCACCTGTTTGAGGTGTACACGAAGGGCTTCATCGAGGGCTGCGGCGGTGCGCTGACGGACGCGGAGCTCGACATGTTTGTGACCGGCGCAAGGATGATGACGTTCGAGTGCGGGATGCGCTTCCTGACGGATTACCTCGAAGGGGATCACTATTTCAAGATCCACCGCGAGGGGCACAATCTCGACCGCTGCCGGACACAGTTCAAGCTGGTCGCGGATATGGAAGCGAAAGAGGCCGAGATGCAGGCGATTGTAAATAAATATAGATAGAAAATGCCGCCGGAGGATACAGGAGGATTTGCGATATGAAATTTACAGAGGGCTACTGGTTGCGCAGCGAGCGCGCGAACGGCCTGTTCGCGTCGGACGCCTATGAGGTGGAGCGGATTCCGGGCGGGATGCGGGTGCTCTGCCCGACGGGGAAGATTCAGCACAGGGGCGACACGCTGAACATGCCGACGATTACGGTCGAGTTCCGGGCGTGCGGGGAGGGGACGATCTCCGTGCGCGCGTGGCACTACGAGGGGTACGACAGTCACCTGCCGCGGTTTGAGAAGCACGAGGAGCGCTTCGAGCCGGAGGTGACGATTACAGAGGAGGAGGCGGTGCTGGACACCGGCGTGCTGAAGGTGCGTGTGAACCGGGTTCAGTTTGCATACTCCTTTGAGGCGGACGGCCGGGTGCTGACGACGTGCGGCTTCCGCAACTTAGGCTACATGCGCTGGGACCGCCGGCCGTCCACGATGTTCCCGGAGGACCATTACCTGACGGAGAACCACAAGCCGTATATGATGACGGAGCTCTCCCTGGGCGTGGGCGAGTGCGTGTACGGTCTGGGCGAGCGGTTCACGGCCTTTGTGAAGAACGGACAGTCCGTCGATACGTGGAACGAGGACGGCGGTACGGCCTCCCAGATTGCGTACAAGAGTATTCCGTTCTACATGACGAACCGCGGCTACGGAGTGTTCGTCGACAGCTCGGACAGCGTGTCCTTCGAGGTCGCGAGTGAGAAGGTGGAGTACGTCGGCTTTTCCGTTCCGGGCGAGGAGATCGGGTATTACTTTTTCTACGGGCCGACCCCGCGGGAGGTTCTGAAACGCTACACATCGCTGACGGGACGTCCGGCGCTGCCGCCGGCGTGGTCGTTCGGGCTGTGGCTGTCGACCTCGTTCACGACGAACTACGACGAGGAGACGACGAGCTCGTTTATCAACGGGATGTTCGACCGGGGGATTCCGCTCTCGGTGTTTCACTTTGACTGCTTCTGGATGAAGGGCTTCCACTGGTGTGATTTTGAGTGGGACAAGGACTGCTTCCCGGACATCAAGGGTACGCTGGCGCGCTACCACGAGAAGGGGCTGAAAATCTGCGCGTGGATCAACCCGTACATTGCGCAGGGCACGCCGTTCTTCCGGGAGGGCATGGAGCACGGCTATCTGCTCGCGCGCGCGGACGGGAAGGGCGTCTGGCAGACGGACAACTGGCAGGCGGGCATGGGGCTTGTGGATTTCACGAACCCGGCTGCCGTGAAGTGGTACACGGACAAGCTGCGCACCGTGCTGGCGAGCGGTGTGGACTGCTTCAAGACAGACTTTGGCGAGCGCATTCCGGTGAATGTGAGATATTACGACGGCAGCGACCCGCACGCGATGCACAATTACTATACCTACCTCTACAATAAGACGGTATTCAACCTGCTGCGTGAGGTAAAGGGCGAGCAGGAGGCTGTGCTGTTTGCGCGGAGCGCGACGGCAGGCGGACAGCAGTTCCCGGTGCACTGGGGCGGCGACTGCTCGGCGAACTACCCGTCGATGGCGGAGACGCTGCGCGGCGGCCTGTCGTTCGCGATGAGCGGGTTCTCGTTCTGGAGCCATGACATCTCCGGCTTTGAGAGCACGGCGACGCCGGATCTCTACAAGCGGTGGTCGGCCTTTGGCCTGCTCTCGACGCATAGCCGGCTGCACGGCTCAGGAAGTTATCGCGTGCCGTGGCTGTTCGACGACGAGGCGTGCGACGTGGTCGCGTTCTTCACGAAGTTGAAGTGCCGGTTGATGCCGTACCTGTACGCGAAGGCGATCGAGGCGCACCGCGAGGGCACACCGGTGATGCGCCCGATGGTATTTGAGTATCCCAATGACGCGGCGGTGCCGTACCTGGACGCGCAGTACATGCTCGGAGAGGCGCTGCTGGTGGCTCCGGTCTTCCGCGAGGACGGCGTGTGTCAGTATTACCTGCCGAAGGGGAAGTGGACGCACCTGCTCGGCGGCGAGGTGCGCGACGGCGGCTGCTACCAGGAGGATCGGTACGATTACTTCTCCCTGCCGCTGTACGTGAAGGAGAACACGCTGCTCGCGCTCGGCGCAGTCGAGACGCGGCCGGATTACGACTACGCGAAGGGCATGTCCCTGCGGCTGTACCAGCCCGTGGACGGCCAGGCGGCGGTCTGCGAGATCCCGTCGGCGGACGGCTCGATCGTGAACACGATCACGGCTGTGCGGGAAGGCCAGACGGTGAAGCTCGCGTTCGCGCAGCCGGCCGGGGAGACAAAGCTGACGGTTTACCTCGGCACACAGACGAGCACGATCGTGATCCCGGAGGGGACGACAGAGTACACGGCAGTGATTGCGGTGGAATGAGCTACGCATTCTCGCTGCGCAGCCTCTGCGGAGTCGTGCCGTACATATCCCGGAAGGTCCGCAGAAAGGTCTTGTAGTTGGTCAGACCGTTTTCCTCCATGAGCAGCGGGATCGGGAGGTCGCTCGCGAGGAGCTGGTTGTAGAGGTTCATCGTGCGCGTTGCGCAGAGAAACGCGAGATACGTCTGCCCGGTGTGCTTCTTGAAAATACGGCAGAAATATTCCCGCGAGATGCCCAGGTGCCCGGCCGCATCCTCGAGTGTCAGCGGCTCGCGAAAATGCGCCTGTGTCCACTCCACGATCTCGGCGACACGCCTCTGGTCCCGTCCGGCCGGTGTGTCGGCCGGCCTGGGAGCCGTCCGCGTGCAGTAGTGTTCATAGAGAATATGCAGAAATTCGTAGAGCCGCGCGGTGAACAGGAGCTGATAGCCGTCCTTCGCCTCCTCAAAGAGCTGCCGCATCGACAGCAGTATGTCCCGCATCCGCGGCGTTTCCTGCACCTGTTCCGCGCGGATACAGGTGACAAAGTGGAGCAGCTCAAAATCTGGGAAGATCTCCCGCAGCCGCTTCGCCGAGAGCTGCATCAGCAGGTAGGGCATCGGCCTGCGGAAGATCTTGGTGGAGTGGAGCTCTCCGCTGTTGATGATCAGCAGGTCTCCCGGACGGAGCTCATACCGGTCACTCTGCACCGAGGCATCCATTGTGTCCTCGAGCAGGTAGATAAACTCCACATACTCATGCCAGTGGAGCGGGATCGTCAGAGTCGAGGAGCAGCACAGGGAAGCAGAGCTGCAGCTGAAGCTGGTGCATGAGCCGCGGCGGCTGGTGCTGAAGAAGACCGGCAGGCGGTCCGTCTCCTCGACGATCTCGTGCGTGGCAGCGGGAACCGAAGCGTTTAATTTTGCAGCCATAACATCACCTCTCTGGATGAATCTGCCCGGCAGCTGCGGCCAGCCGGGCCACGTCAGGTAAGTTAAGACAATTCTATCACAGCCCCCAAACGAGATCAATATCATCCTAAATGATATCAAGATAATCCAACTGAAAAAGAGAATTAATCCATAAATCAGACTATTTAAAACCCTATCCCCGCTTTGAAATATCAATATTAACCTAAAACAGGATAAAAATGCTACTAGCGGAAAAGCCAGGGCCAGAGTATCATACAGACATGAGGAAACGCAGGGCGCCCGGGCAAGAAATGAGAGAACCTCCCGCCCGTACCCAAAGCCGGCGCCTGCTTCCTTATAATATAGAAGAAAACTAAGCGTATCGCGCCGCTCCTGGCAGGAGCCGGGCAGACAGAGAGGAGAACGAGTCATGAACCTTATGAATTATCATCTTTACGCAAACAAAGCCGCGCTGCCGCAGATCATGGCAGAGGACGCCGGCGCGGCAGAGCTTCGCAATCCGGTGTTCTACATCCGCACCGAGTACAAAGTCGGAAGAGTGCAGCGCTTTCTCGAAACCGTGAGCGCAAAGTGGCACGGCTTCTGGAGCGCTGCGCAGCCGGAACGTTTCTGCGCCGCAGAGTGAACCGCGGGGGATTCACAGCGCGCGCGAGCCTGAGGAATCCGCAAAATCAGCGGATTGCTGTTTCCTGTACATCAAGGGCGATCGTCCATAATACCTTTTGAACGTCTCGCAGTAATAGCTTGCCCCGCCAAACCCATACTCATAAGCGATGGCGGCGATACTGCTGTTTGACCCGAGCAATGCGGGCAGGCTTCTTTTTAGCCGGAGCTTTGTGGTATAGGCTATGGGCGTGGCGCGCAGATATTTTTTAAAGAGGACGGAGCATTTACTCTTGCAGCAGGCGCCGGAAAGCGCGATGTCTGCCAGAGTGATATGCTCCGTATAATGTTCTTCAATGTAGGTGATCATGCTCCGAAGGGCCGAGAGCTCAGAGGATTCGGGCGTTCGGGTATGGTTTCTGGCGTCAAGATTTTCGTACAGCAGTTTCATAATCGCATAGAAATCTTCCATCAATTCAAAATAGCACAGGGCGTCGACCACTTTTTTTCCGAAAGAATCATAAATTTTATCCAGCCGCTTCATGATGGCAGCCATCCAGCCGTGCGGTTCAAGATACAGGTAAGGGCAGGCCGGATTATCCGTGACAGGCTCGATGCAATTCTGATAAAACCAGCCGTTTTCCGTCAGTAGTTCCGGGGAAAGTAAAATGCAGATAAACTCGCACTCGCTGTGTTCCGCAGAAAAGCCGTAATGGAGCTGCCGGCTGTTTACCATAATCCCGCAGCCCTCGGCCAGAGTGATCAGCCGGCCGTTCACATTGTAGGTCATGCTTCCTTTTTTGATCAGAATAAACTCCAGGTCCTTGTGCCAGTGGCTGATAGCCGAATAGTCCGGATAGGAGGAAAGAAAGCTGTGCGCGACATAGGCAGGGAACAGAGGGTTGTTGTAGGCGACCGTTTCGGAAGAGTCCGAATTGAAATCAGAGCAGTGGCTCGCAGTGCTGTCCATAGAAGCCTCCTCGTAAATGGAAGATTGTTATAGAAATATAGAGGATACTGGATGATTTTAACGTAAAAATCTGATATTGTCAAAGAATAAATACATGGAGGAACGCGAAATGCAGACAAAAATGACACATAGAGAGCGCAGAGACGCCGGCATGGCATATATTTCAGACGAGACCATTTTTGAGGAACAGCTGGTGTGCAGGAAGATCCTGCAGAAGCTGAATTTTATGGATCGGTCCGATTTTGACGGAATCAAAAAGACGGTGAAAGAGCTTTTCGGGAAATCCGAGGATGCCTTCGTGAATCCTCCGTTCTACTGTGACTACGGGAAGCATATCGAGGTCGGCAAAAATTTCTTTGCGAACTACAACTGCACGCTTCTGGACGTGGCGCGGATCAGGATCGGCGATAACTGCCAGATGGCGCCCAATGTCGCAATCTACACTGCCGGGCACCCCATTCACCCGGTCAGCCGTAATTCGGCGTACGAATATGGAAAGGAAGTAACGGTAGGAGACAATGTGTGGTTTGGGGGCAACACAGTAGTATGTCCCGGTGTCCACATAGGGGACAATGTAGTGATCGGCGCAGGCAGCGTCGTGACAAAGGACATTCCCGACTGGTGCATCGCGGCGGGCAATCCCTGCCGGGTGATTCGCCGGATCACAGAGGATGACAGGCGGAGGCTGTTCCACGACGAAGAGATCGACGAGGAGGCATGGCAGGATATCCTTGAGCGGATGGAATTTTAAGGAAGAGAAATGGAAAGGATGAGTACAATGTCCTGTTACACAGACTATGATCCCGCGCTGGAGCGCCTTGTCGAGCCGTCGCACGACGAATTGCTCTACTGCGGGAGGATTGACGATATGGACCGGGACCGCCCCGTGTTCGTGCAGCCCGGCAGCTTTGTGAAGTTCGCGTTCTCCGGCTCCTCCTATGTGAAGGCCGTCGTCGTGAACCGGCGCAGGTGGAGCGACTCGTGGGTGGGCGCGCTCGTGGACGACCGGCAGTACCGGGTGCGGATCGAGCGGGACGGGGAGCCCGTGGCGCTGACGCTCGCGGAGGGGCTGGACGCGCAGCTGCCGCACGAGCTGACGTTCTTCAAGCGGATGGACCAGTGCCACGAGTACACGTTTCTCGGCTTTTTGCTGGAGCACGGCGCGCGCGTAGAGAAGGCGCGCAGGCTGCCGCGCAAGAAGATCGAGTTCTACGGCGACTCCGTGACGGCCGGGGAGGTGGCGGAGGCTACCCACTACATGCGGCAGCTGGACCCGCCGCACAGCGGGGAGTACAACAATGCATATTTTTCTTTTGCCTGGGCGACCGCGCGCAGGCTGCATGCGCAGGTGCATCTCGTCGCCCAGGGCGGCATCGCGCTGCTCGACGGCACCGGGTACTATGAGACGGAGGACGGAGCGGTCGGGATGGAGCGCTGCTACGACAGGGTGTACTTCTATCCGGCCAGGGGGCGCATGGAGAAGTGGAATTTTGCGCGCTTTACTCCGCACGTCGTCGTGGTGGCGATCGGGCAGAACGACTCGTATCCCGTCGACGTGATGCGCGAGGAGCCGGGAGGCGCGCGCGCACAGCTGTGGCGCGACCACTACAAAGCCTGGATCTGCGCGCTGCGCGAGAAGTACCCGGAAGCGTGGATTGTGCTGACGACGACGATCCTGTACCACCATCCGGGCTGGGACCGGAGCATCGGGCGCGTCTGCGCCGAGCTGAATGACCCGAAGATCGTCCATTTTCTGTTCGAGGAGACCGGGAGAGGCACGCCCGGCCACGTCCGCGTTCCGGAGGCGATGAACATGGCGCTCGAGCTGAGCGGGTTCATCGAGGGGCTGTCCCCGCGCATCTGGGAGTAGCCGGGCGAAAAGGTTTTACATTTTTTCCGCAAAAAGCGGCGGTTCGATCACCTTATCTGAGAATCCCGGGGGCTCACCCCGGGATTTGTCAATGTTGACAAGCGAAACAGTGTACGAAATTCACAAACTGCACAAAAAAAAAAGATTTCACTTGATTTTTTGTTAAAATAGACTATAATGAATCTATCAGCGAGAACCGCTTGGCTTTGGGAAAAGGTTTTCGTGAAAAAAATTCACTGGGAGGTTTAAGTATGAAGAAGAGAACGATCAAAATGGTTGCGGCTCTGGCATCTGCGGCGATGCTCGCGACCAGTATCGGAGTAGGCGCGTTCGCATCTGAGGGCGACGGCTCTACACCGAGAAATGAGACCCTGTATTTTGGCGGACAGCAGTGGGGCGCGATCAACGACTGGAACCCGATGTCTGCAAACTCGAACAACGCGATGGGCATTCAGCAGAAGGATTCCACCCGTACGCTGATCTATGAGACCCTGTTTATGTACAACCTGCTGGACAACGAGCTGTATCCGCTGCTCGGCACGGAGTGGGCATGGGATGACGAGGCAACGATGGCATCCATGACCGTGAAGCTGAACCCGGACGCACACTGGAGCGACGGCACGGCTCTCACAGCGGCAGATGTCGTGGCGACGTTTGACTACAATCTGAAGTGCCAGTCCTCCTACGGCGTGGAGATGAGCACATTCATCACTTCTATGGAGGCGGTAGACGACCAGACGGTGAAGATCAATTCCGTAGTAGGCGACGACGGCGTGGCGGTGAACCCGCTGATGATCAAGCAGATGCTGCAGAAGATGTATGTGATGCAGAAGGCTTACCTCGAGACCGTTGAGGCGAGATGTGAGTCTCCGGAGGATATGAAGCTCGACAAGATGGAAGACCTCGTGGCGTCCGGCCCGTATATGCCGTACTATGATGACGAGCAGAAGGTCGTATTTATCCGCGACGAGAATTACTGGGGCCAGGCAGAGTCCATGTGGGGATCTCTCCCGGTGCCGAAGTACATCGGACATGTGATTTACAAGGACAACGCGGCAGCGCAGACCGCTCTGGAGCAGGGCGAGATGGACGTTGCACAGCTGTTCCTGACAGACGTTCAGAAGATGTGGGAGGAGAAAGAGCTCCCGATCACGACCTACATCGACGAGCCGCCGTACAATATCGCAGGCACGATCCCGACCTGCTGGTTCAACGTTGAGAAGCCGGGCCTTGACCGCGTAGAGGTTCGTAAGGCGATCGCTATGGCGACCGATTATGATCAGATCCTCGCATCCGCGATGTCGAATCAGTCCCCGAGCTTTGCAGACGTTCCGCGTTCCATGATGAACCCGAGCGATCCGGAGCAGGCATCCTTCGATCACGACGCGCTGAAGGATCTTCAGTGGATCGGCAAGGACATCGAGGGCGCAAACGCACTCCTCGACGAGGCTGGCATTGTGGATACAGACGGCGACGGCATCCGCGAGGTTGACGGAACCAAGCTTTCCTTCAAGGCAGAGTGCCCGAGCGGCTGGACCGACTGGAACGCATCTCTTGAGATCGTGGCAGCGGCAGGCAAGGAGATCGGCATTGAGATCGAGACCTACTTCCCGGAGGCTTCCGTATGGACCGACGACTACACCACCGGCAATTTTGATATCCTGATGAACTCCGTAACCGGAGCTTCCATCACGAACCCGTTCTATCGTTGTAAGCAGTTCCTGTATGGACCGTTCGCAGATCTGGAGATCAACTACTCCGGCAACTACGGCCACTACAGAAACGCTGAGGCGGACGAGATCCTCGACGGCCTTGCTACCGAGACGGATCCGGAGGCTCTGAAGGCTGCGTACACGAGACTGAACGAGATCTACCTGACAGACGTTCCGTCCTTCGGACTGATGTACAGACCGGATATGTTCTACACCGTAAACGAGACTGTTTGGACCGGTTACCCGATGAACGAGGACGGCACCAACATCCCGCCGGCAGACTGCACAGACGGTTACGGCATCGCAGCACTGTATCAGCTGGAGCTGGTAGAGGGCTGACCGATCACTGGACAACTGAACAGAAAATGATAAGCAGCCATAAGGGCGGTTGAATGAATGAAATGGTCGGAGAGTTGCTTCTCCGACCATTTTTGCAAGTCACAGTTCAGCCATGCATAAAAAATGGGAAGACAGCCTGTGCAAGCTTGCTTGCTGAAGGCTGTATTACCATTTTTGAATGGGCGGAACGCCCATTCAGCCGCAGACAAGAGCCGCAAAGCGGCGGATAGCTTGCGCAGCAAGCGGGTCTGCGGCTTGCATGGCGTCGGCTGAACGCTAGCTTTCTATTTGAGGGAAATGAGGTGGACTCGTTTGAAAGGTTATAAGAAATATTATGGGCAGAAGATTGCCTGGTATCTGATCACCTTTATCATCGCTGTCGTTCTGAATTTCGCGCTGCCGCGTCTGATGCCGGGCGATCCGGTGTCTGCGATCGCGGGCCAGGCGGCGAGCGGCATGACCGATGCGCAGGCGATCAAGAAGGTGTATGAGGAGTACGTGGAGCGGTTTGGCGTGAATGATCCGATGATCGTACAGTTTGGAAAGTGGGCGAAGGCAGCGATGCACGGGGACTTTGGCGTGTCGTTCAGCCAGTACCCCAGAACCGTCTCCGATATTATCGCGTCCTCGTTCGGGTGGACGCTGGCACTGCAGCTCCCGGCGATTCTGCTGGGGTGGCTGCTGGGAAATATCTTAGGAGCCGTCGCGGCGTACATGAAGGGTGTCTTTGACAAGGTGATCCTTCCAGTTTTCCTGTTTATCAGCAACATGCCGGGCTTCGGCATGGCGGTCATCATGCTGACCGTGTTCGGCATTCAGCTGGGCTGGGCGCCCACGAGCGGCGCGTACGGGTTCGACCTGATCCCGAATATGAGCTGGACCTTTATCCGGTCCGTCATCTCGCACTACCAGCTCCCGTTCTGGTCCATCGTGCTGATCACGATCGGCGGCCAGGCGATTGGTATGCGCTCGATGTCGATCTATGAGCTGAACGCGGACTACGTGAAGTACAGCCGTTTCCTGGGCATCAAGGACCGGAAGATTGTCGGCTACGTGTTCCGCAACGCGATGCTCCCGCAGGTCACCGGCCTCGCGATGTCGCTGGGCACGATGATGGGCGGCGCGCTCGTCTCCGAGATCATTTTCAGCTACCCGGGCCTTGGCACGACGATGATGAACGCGATCAAGGGCAACGACTATCCGCTGCTCTCCGCATGTACTCTGGTCATCACGATCATGGTACTGCTTGCGAATCTGTTCGTCGAGATTATCTACGGTATCATTGATCCGCGTATCAAAGCGGCGCAGCAGGACTAAGGGGAGGGACGATCATGAAAAATACGCTGAGAAATATTTTCCATTCCCCCAAATTTGTGATTGGGTTTGTGATTTTCTTCGGACTTTTGCTGTTCACCTTCATCTACCCGTGGTTCGTCATGGCGGATCCGCTGGAGATGGTCGGACAGGGCAACTTCTTCAAGCCGGGCACCTACGTGTCGGTCAAGGACACGGTGGATTCCAAGTATTACACGCTGAATATCCAGGCGAAGTCCGCGAATCTGGGCGACCACATCGAGGACAAGGACAAGGCGGACATGCGCGACTGGCTCGTGAACTACGGCGGAGTCTCCCAGGAGGAGATGGACGCGGCGGACGACAACACACTGGTCGCACTGTGGCTGGAGCACTATGACTCCAAGGCAAAGCAGAAGGGACTGCTGGCCTCCAAGAAAAAGGCGTTTGTCCGTCTCGACAAGGAGATCCAGAAGCTCGCGAGCGACGCGGACATGATCATCGCGCAGGAAAATGAGGACGGCGAGCTCGAGGAGACCGCATCGGTGGATTCGCAGCAGTACGTCAACACGCGGGATATCTCCAACAAGCGCACCTTTGTGCTGGGCACGGACAACTTCGGTCGCGACGTGCTGACCGAGCTCGTGCAGGCGACGAAGGTTTCCCTGAAGATCGGCCTGATCGCGGGTACGGTCGCGACGCTGATCGGACTGCTGCTTGGGCTGCTCTCTGGCTACATCGGCGGCGTGTTTGACGATGTGATCATCTTCATCACGAACCTGTTCACGGTCATCCCGTCGTTCGTGCTGCTGATCCTGATCACCTACTCGGTGGGGCAGAACGCGCGCGGCGTGACGCTGATCGCGACGGTCATCGGCGCTACCTCGTGGACCTGGACGTGCCGTTCCGTGCGCTCGCAGGTCATCTCGCTGCGCAACCGTGACCACGTAAACCTCTCGAAGCTGTCCGGGCACAGCATGATGCGGATCGTGCTGACCGATATCCTGCCGTACGTGGCATCGTATGTCGTGATGGCGTTTATCCTGCAGATTTCCTCCGGTATACTCGCGGAGGCACAGCTCTCGATGCTCGGCCTTGGGCCGTCCACGACGACCACGGCGACGCTGGGGCAGATGATGAACTGGGCGACGCTGTACGCCGCGCATCTGAACGGTTCCTGGTGGGCGTACTTCCCGGTAGTATTCGTAATCACGATCATTGCATTCTCGCTGAACCTGATGAATACCGGACTGGACCAGGTATTCAACCCGCAGCTGAGAGATTAAGGAGGGGATACGATGGGAAAGGTAATGCTTGAGGTAAAAAATCTGAAGACGAAATATGTGACCCGTCTGCGCGAGGATGTCTACGCGGTGGACGGCGTGTCCCTGAAAATTGAGGAGGGCAAGTCCCTGGGCGTGGCCGGAGAGTCGGGCTGCGGCAAGTCGACGCTGGCGCTCTCCCTGATGGGCTACTATTTTCCGCCGCTGCACTACATGAGCGGGGACATCATTGTGGACGGCAAGAACATTTCCGGCATGAAGCCGGACGACGTGCGCAGAAATGTGCTGGGGACGGAGATCGCGTACATCCCGCAGGCGGCTATGAACGCGCTGAACCCGACGCAGAAGATCATCCGTTTTATCGAGGATGTGATTCACGTGCACGATCCGGGCATGTCGAAGAAGGACGTCTATGACCTGGCCAAGGAGCGCTTTGGCATCCTGGGTCTGCCGGAGGAGGTGCTGCAGAAGCACGCCGTCGAGCTGTCCGGAGGCATGAAGCAGCGAACCGTCATCGCGATCTCGACGATCCTCTCGCCCAAGGTGCTGATCGCCGATGAGCCGTCCTCGGCGCTCGACGTGACGAGCCAGAAGATGGTCATCAAGATGATGCGCGATCTGATGGACAAGGGCTATATCAAGAGCATGATCTTCATCACGCATGAGCTTCCGCTTCTGTACAACGTGACGGACGACATCATGGTCATGTACGCGGGACAGATTGTGGAGAAGGGCAGTGCGAGGGAGATGGTATTTGACCCGCTGCACCCGTACACGAAGGGCCTGATGGGGTCGATCATCGTGCCGGAGGAAGGCGTGCGCGAGAACAAGCTGACAGCGATCCCGGGCACACCGCCGAACCTGAAGCACCCGCCGAAGGGCTGCCGCTTCGCGGACCGCTGCAAGTACGCGACACCGACCTGCTCGGGCATGGAGGTGCCGACGATCGAGATGCCGAACGGGCGCGAGTACCGGTGTCTGATGTCTGAGAGAAAGATCCGGGAGGTGTATGAGAATGAGTGATGCGAAAAGAGCGGAATGCCTGCGCGGCAAGGGTGTGACGAAGATTTTCGGCATGGGCGACAAGAAGACGGTCGCGGTGGATCATGTGGACTTTGACTTCCGCGAGGGCGAGATCATCTCGATCGTGGGCGAGTCCGGCAGCGGCAAGACGACGCTGTCGAAGATGCTGCTCGGCCTGATCAGCGTCTCGGAGGGCCAGATCTACTTCCAGGGCCAGCCGAGGGACATCAAGGGCGGAAAGAAGAAGCGCGAGTACTGGAAAAATATCCAGGCGATCTTCCAGGATCCGTTCTCGTCCTACAACATGTTCAACAAGATTGACTCGGTGCTGCTCGACTGCATCAATATGCGCGGCGGCAAGCATCTCCCGTACGAGGAAAAGTTTAAGCTGATGTCGGAGGCGTGCAGCTTCGTGAACCTGGAGTTCAAGGAGCTGACGAACAAGTACCCGTTCGAGCTCTCCGGCGGACAGATGCAGCGTCTGATGATCGCGCGGATCTTCCTGCTCAAGCCGAAGATCCTGCTCGCGGACGAGCCGACCTCCATGATCGACGCGTGCTCGCGCTCGACCATTCTGGATATGCTGCTCAAGCTGCGCGACGAGATCAACATGACGGTCATCTTCATCACGCACGACATCGGTCTGGCGTACTACATCTCGGACCAGGTGTACATCATGGAGCACGGCAAATTCGTGGAGCACGGGGCCGCGGAGGAGTGCATCATCCACCCCAAGGCAGCGTACACGAAGCGCCTGATCAACGACGTGCCGAAGATCTACGAGGAGTGGGATCTGAGCACGGTGTGATGGACTTGAATAAGAGCGCTGCAGCGTTTACGGCGATGTTCCCGGATGTGAGGCCGCAGGCAGTGCGCAGAGTGGTGGCTGCGATCCGGGAAGAACAGCTTGTTCATGCGTAGTGGCGCCTGCAAAGCGGGCATGTAAGTTTAGAAAAGAGAGGGAGAGGTGGCGCTGGGGTTGCCTCTCCCGTCATTTTTATGTGACTGTGGCGGTACAGGTCGTTCCGAGACATCCGGGGGGCGGTTTGCGCATCCACTGCCGCGGTATGTCTGCCGTGAAATTTTCAGGAAAGAAAAAGTTATGTAGATTGACAGGCGAAGTATGGCAAAGCTATAATCAGGAGGATATGCGGTAAAGGAGGAGACTGGCTATGAGGAAACAGAGCTTATGCACCGGCTGGCAGATGCGCTGGGTCGGTGAGGAAGCGTTTTCACCGGCGGTGGTGCCGGGCAGCGTCTACACGGATCTGCTGCGCAACGGGCAGATGGAGGATCCGTTCTACAAGGACAATGAGTACAAGGCGCTGAAGCTGATGGATGAGGACTATGAGTATGTGTGTACATTCGACTGCGAGAGCAGCGTGCTTGGCTGTGACCAGCTTGTGCTGCGCTTTGACGGGGTGGACACGATTGCGGATATTTATCTGAACGGAGAGCTGATTGACAGTCCCTGCAATATGCACCGTCTCTGGGAGTACGAGGTGACAGGGCTCGTCAGGGCGCAGGGCAACGAGCTGCGGGTGATCTTCCACTCCCCGACGAAGTATGTGGCGGAGGCGTACAAGGTCAGCCAGACGCACGGCAGCGAGGATGCGATGGAGGGATTCGTCAATCTGCGGAAGGCGCACTGCATGTTCGGCTGGGACTGGGGCGCTCATCTGCCGGACGCGGGACTGTACCGCCCGGTGACGCTGCTGGGAATCGACGAGGCGCGGATTGACAGCGTGTACGTGACGCAGGAGCACGCGAAGGACGCGGTCACGCTGCGCTTTGACGTGGACATCGACTGCTGCCCGGAGATGGAGAGAGACTGCGAGGACGCGGACTGCGGCGGGGCTGCGGACTGCGGCGGCGTGTCCGGGGCATGCGATGTGAGTAAAACGGATGGCCACGGAACTGGATGTTGCACGCAGGAGAGCGGTCTGTACTGTGAAGGGATGGCGAAGAATGGCGAGGCTGGGTCCCGTACACAGGAGAGGGGTCTGTACTATGAGGTGAGAGTAACAGCGCCGGACGGGCAGGAATTCTTTGCGGGCGGCAGCCCGGAGAGCCTGGTGATCACAGAGCCGAAGCTCTGGTGGCCGAACGGCTATGGTGAGCAGGCACTGTACCAGGTCGATGTCACGCTGTACTTTGAGGGCAGGGAGCTCGACTGCTGGAGCAGGAAGATCGGCCTGCGCACGCTGACGGTTGACCGCTCGAAGAACGAGTGGGGCGAGAATTTTGCGTTCTGCGTGAACGGCGTCGATATCTTTGCGATGGGCGCGGACTACATTCCGGAGGACCACCTTCTGGGCCGCGTGACGCCGGAGACGACGCGCGCGCTGCTGGAGAAGTCAAAGTGGGCGAATTTCAACGCGATCCGTGTCTGGGGTGGCGGCTACTACCCGGAGGACTGGTTCTACGATCTCTGCGATGAGCTGGGCTTCGTCGTGTGGCAGGATTTCATGTTCGCGTGTGCGGTCTATGACCTGACGCCGGAGTTTGAGGAGAACATTCGCGCGGAGTTTGTGGACAACGTCAAGCGGCTGCGCCACCATGCGAGCCTGGGACTGTGGTGCGGCAACAACGAGATGGAGGAGTTTGTGGCCTCCAGGGCGACCTGGGTGCAGAAGCCGAAGGAGGTGCGCGACTACTACTTCATGTTCGAGCGCATCATCCCGGAGGTGTTGAGAGAGTACGATCCGCAGACCTTCTACTGGCCGTCGAGCCCGTCGTCAGGCGGCAGCATGGATGACCCGCAGGACCCGGAGCGCGGCGACGTGCACTACTGGGATGTATGGCACGGCGACAAGCCGTTTACCGAGTACCGGAAGTTCTACTTCCGCTTCCTGTCCGAGTTCGGCTTCCAGTCGTTCCCGGCGATGAAAACGGTGGAATCGTTTACGGATGACCCGGCGGACTGGAATATTTTCTCCTACATTATGGAGAAGCACCAGAGGAACGGCAGCGCGAACGGAAAGATCATGAACTACATGCAGCAGACGTACCGCTACCCGTCCGACTTCCAGACGGTGCTCTACGCGTCGCAGCTGCTGCAGGCAGATGGAATCCGGTACGGAGTCGAGCATTTCCGCCGCAACCGGGGGCGCTGCATGGGAGCAATCTACTGGCAGCTGAATGACTGCTGGCCGGTGGCTTCGTGGTCGTCGATCGACTACTGCGGACGTCTGAAGGCGCTGCACTACTATGCGAAGCGGTTCTTTGCGCCGCTGATGCTCTCGTGCGAGGAGCAGGGTATGATGTCGCACGCGACGCCGCTGAACTGGCAGCACTCCGGCGAGTTTGAGAAGTCGATCCGGCTGAATGTGGCAAACGAGACGCGCGAGGATGCGGTCGTCACGGTGCGCTGGGCGCTGCGCAATCCGAAGGCGGAGATCTTAAAGAGCGGGGAGCAGCAGGTGCGTGTGCCGGCGCTCACGAGCGTGTGGCTCGACAAGGTGGAGTTCCCAGAGGCGGATCCGTACTCGGAGTACGTCAGCTATGAGCTGGAGAAGGACGGCGCGGTGATCTCAGGCGGAACGGTGAATTTCTCCTTCCCGAAATACTTCCGCTATGAGGACCCGCAGCTTCGCTGCCGCGTGATCGGCGATGAGATCGAGGTGACGGCAGACGCCTACGCGAAGAGCGTCGAGATCCTGAACGAGAACGAGGACCTGATCCTCTCCGACAACTACTTCGACATGAACGCAGGCACAAAGTGCGTGAAGATCGAGAGCGGCGACGCGAGCAAGCTGAGACTGCGCAGCGTGTACGACATCCGGTAAAACGAGTCGGTTCAGGGCACAATCGTATTGTACAGCGGTGCAGCTTTGCGGCGGAACGATGTCGTGTGGAGATTACAGATTCATGGCGCAATGGTATCGTGCGGAGGCAGCTTTGCAGATCAGTGATGTTGTGCATAGATCGTAGTTTTATGGTTTAATCGTCATGCTGAGGCCGTGGGCTCATGGATCAGTAACATTAAAAATGCTTTGAGTAGGGATCGTAGTTAGAGATAGTAGAATAGCAGCAGGGGCATGCAGATGCGTAAGGCGGGTTTGCGTGCTCCTGCTGTTTTTGGAAAAAGAGGAATGGCATTGATAAAAGTCCGTTTTTCCTGAAAAGCCTCGTGTGTTTGAAATATAGAAGTTTTGCTTTTATAGGTAGCCTCGTCTCCTTGCTTCTCTCATCAGAGCAGGCTGAATCGCGGGATAGGTCAGCCTCTCCGGCAGGTCATCCATTGCCCTGATTTCCCCGATTTCACTGTGCAGTTCCGGCTCAAAACGCCGGATATCGGCGAAAAACAGCATTCCGAACGTCTCCCTGCCGTCAAACTGGTCGGGCGCTGTGACGGAATAGACACAGATGGGCTTCAGGTCAAATTCCAGCGCGCCTGTCTCCTCATACAGCTCGCGCCTTGCAGTATCGACAATGGCCTCCCCGGCCTCCCGATGGCCTCCGGGGATTTCCCAGGTGTCTCTGTCTCTATGCCTGCAGAAAATGTACTGATTCCGGCTTTTCGCCAGGATGACAGCAAATTTGAGCTGTTCATCGTCGATCTGTTCATAGAACTTAACCTCTGTCATGTTGTGCGATCTCCTGTTCTGTGTTTTCCCCCGTCTGGTTCTTCCATCGCTCGATCTCCTCGAGCCGTTTCTTCACCGCTCCCTCATGTCCCTGCGTCGTCGGGTGATAGTAGTGCCGGTCCGCGAGGCCGTCAGGCATGCACTGCATGTGCGTCAGCTTTTCCTCCGTGTCGTGCGCGTACTGGTAGCCCTCCCCGTAGTGGAGCTGCTGCATCAGCTTCGTCGGCGCGTTGCGCAGGTGGAGGGGGACCGGCTCAGTCTCGCGCTCGCGGATGTCCTTCTTGCAGGCGAGACAGGCGGTGTAGAGGGCGTTGGACTTCGGGGCCATCGCGAGGTAGGTGACTGCGTGGACGAGGTGCACGTCGCACTCCGGCATGCCGAGAAAATGGCACGCCTGATACGCCGATACGGCGACCTGCAGCGCCTGGCTGTCCGCCATGCCGACGTCCTCGCTGGCAAAGCGGATCAGGCGGCGCGCGATGTAGAGGGGATCCTCGCCGCCCTCGAGCATGCGCAGCATCCAGTAGATGGCCGCGTCCGAGTCACTGTTGCGCATGGACTTGTGCAGGGCAGAGATCAGGTTGTAGTGCTCCTCGCCGGACTTGTCGTAGAGGAGGGATTTGCGGCTGATGCACTGCTCGAGGCAGTCCGGTGTGACGGTAATCCCCTCTGCGCTGATCTCGCCGTTGGTGATCGCCATCTCGAGCGTGTTGAGCGCGGTGCGCGCATCCCCATTCGCGAATGCGGCGATCGCGCGCAGCTGCCGGTCTGTGATCCGGATCCGGAAGCTGCCGTAGCCGTCCGGGCTTTTGAGCGCGTGGCCGAGCAGCTCGACAAGATCCGCCTCCTCGAGCGCCTTGAGCACAAAGACCTTGCAGCGGGAGAGCAGAGCGGCGTTGATCTCGAAGGAGGGATTCTCCGTCGTCGCGCCGATCAGCACGATGCTTCCGCGCTCGACGAACGGGAGAAACGCGTCCTGCTGTGCCTTGTTGAAGCGGTGAATCTCGTCCACAAAGAGCACCGTGCGGATCCCCATCCGCCGGCTTCCGTCCGCCCGGCTCATGACCTCGCGGATCTCCTTGATCCCGCTCGTCACGGCGCTGAAATTGATAAAGTCGGACTGTGTCCTGTGCGCGATGATGCTTGCGAGCGTCGTCTTCCCCACGCCGGGCGGTCCCCAGAAGATCATCGACGACACCTGGTCGCGCTCGATGAGCTGCCGCAGCATTTTCCCCGGCCCGAGCAGATGCTTCTGCCCGACAAAGCCGTCCAGATCCTTCGGCCTAAGCCGCGACGCAAGCGGCGTCATCTGCCGCTCATCGCCAAAGGAGAGCGTCATCTGTTCCATAATCGAACCTCACTTCCTGTATGGATTCCCGCGGGCAACAAGCCAGGCAGCCGTGCCTGCCGCGGAGCTTTGATTCCGAATCAGGTCAGTATCAGGTCAGCAGCCGGTTGCGCATGGTTCCGCGAGTTTCCGGCGCTTTTCTGACACCTGAACATTTGTTTTGCTCCAGTATAAACGATGGCGGAGGTTTCGTCAAATCAAATCGCAGAAAACAAACGGGTAGTTTTTCACGGGGGAGTGTGTTACAATGTCCGAAATAAAAAATAGTATTTGCGTTTGTGCTGTCGACTTTCGCCCTGTTGTCTGCTATATAAGCAGGGGCAGATGTTCTTGTCAGGAGAGAAGGAATGGAACAACTTATCTTGTTGGAACCTCAAATGGAATATGCGGATGATATATGGGAATTTCGTCGTGAAATTTTAGAATGCGATGCAGATACGGAGGATCAATTTGCAGGCTGTATGTCGCTTGATGAGTGTAAATCAGCCGAAGAATGGATAAAAATCTGCAACCTTAGAAAAAGGGAGGAGACATGTGGAGAGGTGGGAACAACAGTTCCTTCACATATGTATTTGGCTGTTCGTAAGAAGGACAACAAGCTAATCGGTATGATAGATTTGCGTCACCACATAAATCATCCTGTTCTTGGGACATGGGGAGGTCATTGCGGATATTCTGTACGCCCATCGGAACGAGGCAAAGGATATGCAAAGGAGATGCTTCGGTTAAATATACGAAATGCACAAAAATTAGGAATACCAAAACTGCTTATTACTTGTGATGCCGAAAATAGAGCGAGTGAAAAAACGATACTTGCGAATGGTGGAGTTTTTGAAAAAACAATAGAGGTTGACGGCTGTACTATGAAGCGGTACTGGATTTCGTTATAGGAACGCAAATGGTGTCCAACTTTTCAGATAAAGAAAAAGGAGAGGGGCCTCAGCACCCTCCCACGATCGCAGGCTTCACGGGTTTCTGCAATCTGATCACTAAAGATACTATAACTGATAGGACTGGGAAAGACAATCAGAAAATATCTTTCGTGCACAGTATATGCGGATGAAAAATTTATATGAGTTCGGAAGAGGTGGAACCATTTTTCTCCTGCAGCATACGATAAGCTGATAACATATTTTGGAGCTGCCGATGAAGCGAAAACTGATTTCCCTGTTTGGCGCATGCCTGATGCTGACCGCTGCGCTGGTCACGGGCGTGTCTGCCGAGGAGAAGACGACCAAGGAGGAGGCTGCCAAAGAGGAGACCGTGAAGGAAGAGAGCGTCAAAGAAGACACTGCAACGGAGGATGCTGCCGGAGAACTTCAGAAGGTGACTTTAAATGAGGTAGCCCACTCGATTTTCTACGCGCCGCAGTACGCCGCGATTGAGCTGGGATATTTTGAGGAGGAAGGGATCGACCTGGAGCTGGTCACGGGCTTTGGCGCCGACAAGGTGATGACGGCGCTGATCTCGAAGGAAGCGGACATCGGCTTCATGGGCTCGGAGGCCTCGATCTATACGTACAGCGGCGGGGCGGCAGATGCGCCGGTCAACTTCGCCCAGCTCACCCAGCGCGCCGGCAATTTCCTGGTCGCGCGCGAGGAGCTCTCGGACTTTGCGTGGAAGGACCTGATCGGACGCGAGGTGCTCGGAGGCCGCAAGGGCGGCATGCCGGAGATGGTCTTTGAGTATATCCTGCGGCAAAACGGGATTGATCCGTCCGAGGTGGACATTGACCAGAGCATCGACTTCGGCTCGACGGCCGCGGCATTTTCCGGTGGAAAAGGCGAGTTTACAGTTGAATTTGAACCAAGTGCGACGACACTTGAGCAGGAAGGCGTCGGCTATGTAGTCGCTTCCCTGGGGATTGATTCCGGCTACGTTCCTTACACGGCGTACTGCACCCGGTCCGGGTATCTGGAGGAGCATCCGGAGCTGATTCAGGGCTTCACGAATGCGCTGCAGAAGGGCATGGACTATGTCAATGCGCACACGCCCGAGGAGATTGCCGAGGTGATTGCCCCACAGTTCAAGGAGACGGATTTCGATACGCTGACCACCATCGTCACGCGCTATTATGAGCAGGACACCTGGAAGGAAAATCTGATTTTCGAGCAGGAGAGCTTCGAACTGCTCCAGGATATCCTCGTGGAAGCGGGAGAGCTCGAGGAGCGCGTGCCGTACGAGGCGCTTGTGACGACAGAGTTTGCGAAAAAGGCAGCAGAGAAATAAGAAAGCGCATAAAGGATAATTCCTGCCGGGCGGGTTACAGTTCAGACAGAGCTTTGAACTGGAATCCGTCCGGTTGGCAACTGCTCTGTCTTCGGGAAAATTATATAGAAAAAAGAGATTGCATATGCTAAGATAAAAGAGGAACTGTCTGAAAACAGGTCTGTCTGTGGACAGAAGTAAGGTGCGTGGCAGTTTGGGAGGAAGGGCATGTGCAAATTTTTTAATACGGATGGATACTGTGACGCAGAAGCGAACTACATGGTTGATTTGTCCGGGCGTCTTGCGGAAATCAAAAGGATGGTAGATGCGGGAAAATATTTTACAATCAACAAGGCCAGACAGTACGGCAAAACGACAACGCTGATTGCTCTCGCGGATGATCTGAAGGAGGATTATGCGGTGATCAGCCTGGATTTTCAGGGGTTCAGCCATGCGGATTTTGAATCGGAGCAGAGCTTTTGCGCAGCGTTTTCACGGGAGGTTCTGGATGTGCCAGAAGAGCTTCCGGATTCTGTCAGAAAGCGGCTGGAGGTATGCGCTGCGGGGACTTTGCGTGAGGTTACTTTGTCAGTCTTGTTCCGGATATTGTCAGATTTATGCAAAAGTTCTTCGAAAGGAATCGTTTTAATCATTGATGAGGTGGACTCGGCCACGAATAACCAGATTTTTATCGATTTTCTGTCACAGCTTCGCTATTATTATTTGAGGAGAAAAAGGACAAGAACGTTTCAGTCGGTGATCCTCGCAGGTGTTTATGATGTTCGCAGTGTGAAACATAAAATTCGTCCGGATCAGGAGCACAAGGAGAACAGTCCGTGGAATATTGCGTCGGATTTCCTTGTGGATATGAGCTTTTCTGCCGAAGAGATTGCGGCAATGCTGAAAGAATATGAAGCGGATTATGGAACAGGAATGAATATCCGTCAGATTGCGGAGCTGATCTATGCATATACCTCCGGCTACCCTTATCTGGTATCACGGTTGTGCAAGTTGATGGACGAGCGGGTTGCGGGAAGTGCTGCATTTCCCGGCAAGGCGGATGCGTGGACAGAAGAGGGCTTTTATGAGGCGGAAAAGATGCTTGTGAAAGAGGATAATACGCTGTATCAATCGCTCATAAGAAAATTAAAGCTTTATCCGGAGCTCAGGTCGGTACTTTATGAGCTGCTTTTTACCGGCAAAACGATTCCATACACGGCGACCAATGATTACATGAAGGATGCAGCGATGTTTGGCTTTATAAAGAACGATCATGATACTGCTGTGATTTCCAACCGGATTTATGAAACAGTACTGTACAATTATTTCCTTGCGGACGAGTTCGCGGAAAGTAAGATGTATAATGCGGGCCTGCAGGATAGGAATCAGTTCATCGTCGGCGGATATCTTGATATGAAACGGGTGCTGGAGAAGTTTGTGGAGACCTTTGATGCGCTGTATGGGGATCAGGATGAAACATTTTTAGAGGAGACTGGGAGACGCTATTTTCTCCTGTTTTTGAAGCCGATTATTAACGGAGCGGGCAGTTACAGCGTAGAGGCGCAGACAAGAAATAAAGAGCGAATGGATCTTGTAATCCATTATCGGAGAGAACAGTATGTGGTTGAATTAAAAATCTGGCGTGGAAATGCCTATCATGAACGAGGGGAAAAACAGCTTTCCGATTACCTGGAATACTTTCATTTAAAAAAAGGATATATGCTGAGTTTCAATTTTAATAAAAAGAAAAAGATCGGGGTGAAAGAGATTCGGATTGGAGATAAGACACTGATTGAGGCAGTTGTTTAAATTCCGCAAAAACGGTGGAAAATGGCAGGCAATTCTGGTATGATAGAGGAAGCAAACGGCCCTTTTGGGCTGCAGAAAAGTTTTAGATAGGGATAAAGAGAAAATTGAGTTTCGGGCCCTGCACGCGCGTTGGCGCAGGTAAGGCAGAAAATAGAAAATGGGGGCGAAAGAGATGCAGAATTATTCAGGCGAGATCGGGCTGCAGTATCACCTGCAGCTGCGCAGAGGAGATGTCGGGCGCTATGTGATCCTTCCGGGCGATCCAAAGCGTTGTAAAAAGATCGCGGAGCATTTTGAGGATGCGAAGCTGATGGCGGACAGCCGGGAGTTTGTGACGTACACCGGGTATCTGGACGGAGAGAAGGTCAGTGTGACCTCGACCGGGATCGGCGGCCCGTCAGCGTCGATCGCGATGGAGGAGCTCGTGCAGTGCGGGGCAGACACGTTTATCCGTGTCGGGACCTGCGGGGGGATCGAGCTCGACGTCAAGGGCGGAGATATTGTCATAGCGACGGGAGCGATCCGGATGGAGGGGACGAGCCGTGAGTACGCACCGATCGAGTTCCCGGCGGTCGCGAACCTGGACGTTGCCAACGCGCTGGCGGCCTCGGCGAAGGAGCTGGGCTATCCGTTCCACACAGGGGTGGTGCAGTGCAAGGATGCGTTTTACGGCCAGCATGAGCCGGAGCGCATGCCGGTCAGCTATGAGCTGCAAAACAAGTGGGAGGCGTGGAAGCGTTTGGGCTGCCTCGCGTCTGAGATGGAGTCGGCGGCGCTGTTTGTCGTGGCGAGCCATCTGAGGGTGCGCTGCGGGTCAGATTTCCTCGTGGTCGGCAATCAGGAGCGGATGGCGGCCGGACTCGACAACCCGATCGTGCACGACACGGAGGCGGCGATCAAGGTCGCGGTCGGCGCACTGCGCAGGCTGATCGCGGCGGACCGGGAGAACATGCAGAGATAAAAGAACGAGGAACAGAGCGGCTGCCGAAGAAAATGAGAGAGCGGGAACTGACTGAACGCAGGAAAATACCGCAGGGCGGAGTATACGAATCGAATGCGGGAGAAATATGACAGTTACAGAAAGGAAGATAGAACAATATGAATAAGGAAGCGTTACTTGGAATGGTCGATCATACACTGCTGAAGCAGGAGGCGACGTGGGAGCAGATCCGGGAGATCCTGGATGATGGGATCAAATATCATACAGCGTCAGCGTGCATTCCGGCTGCGTACGTGAAGCAGGCTGCCGAGTACGTGCAGGGCAGGCTGCCGATTTGCACGGTCATCGGGTTCCCGAACGGCTACAGCACGACGGCGGTCAAGGTGTATGAGGCCGCAGACGCGGTGAAAAACGGTGCGGATGAGATTGACATGGTGATCAACGTCGGCTGGGTAAAGGACGGACGGGATCAGGAGCTTGAGGAGGAGATCCGTCAGGTGCACGAGGCGTGCGGCGGGCATATCCTGAAGGTCATCATCGAGACGTGTCTGCTGACGGAGGAGGAGAAAATCCGCATGTGCCATATCGTCACGAGAGCAGGAGCGGAGTACATCAAGACCTCGACCGGTTTTTCGACCGGAGGAGCGACCTTCGAGGATGTCGCGCTGATGAAGGCAAATGTCGGGCCAAATGTGAAAATCAAGGCGGCAGGTGGCATCTCCTCGTTTGCGGATGCAGAGCGCTTCGCTGAGCTCGGCGCGTCCCGGCTTGGCACGAGCCGGCTGGTGAAGTTGATGAAGGCGTGAGATACCGGGAAGATTGCACGGGAGTTCTGCAGAGAGACGGCAGAAAAGATCAGACTTGCATTTGGAAGGAACTAGAAGGAGGAAGCACAGAACATGAAAAAATATAAGCGCATTTTTACGATTGTGATTGATTCCCTGGGAATCGGCGCCGCGGAGGATGCGGCTGCCTACGGGGATGTGGGGACCGATACGCTCGGACACATTGCGGAGCGCATGGAGCAGTTTCAGATCCCGAATCTGCAGAAGGTCGGCATGGCGAATCTGCATCCGATGCAGCATGTGCCGTCCGTCGAGCGGCCGCTGGGCTACTATATGGAAATGAAGGAGAAGAGCGCCGGCAAGGACACGATGACGGGGCACTGGGAGCTGATGGGGCTGTACACACAGACGCCGTTCCAGACCTTTACCGAGCACGGGTTCCCGCCGGAGCTGATCGCCGAGCTGGAGCGGCGCACCGGGCACAAGGTGATCGGCAACCGGAGCGCGAGCGGGACGGAGATCATCGAGGAGCTCGGCGAGGAGGAGATCGCGACCGGGCACATGATCGTCTACACCTCAGCGGACTCGGTGCTGCAGATCTGCGGGCAGGAGGAGACGTTCGATCTGAAGGAGCTGTACCGCTGCTGTGAGATCGCGCGCGAGCTGACGCTGCGGGATGAGTGGAAGGTAGGACGCGTCATCGCGCGCCCGTATGTCGGAAAGAAAAAAGGAGAGTTCAAGCGCACGGCGAACCGCCACGACTATGCGCTGAAGCCGTTCGGGAGGACTGCATTGAACGCGCTGAAGGACGCGGGGTATGACGTGATCTCCGTCGGCAAGATTTTCGATATTTTTGACAGCGAGGGGCTGACCGAGTCGAACAAATCGCAGAGCTCCGTGCACGGAATGGAGCAGACGATCGAGATCGCGAAGCGCGATTTCACCGGACTTTGCTTTACGAATCTGGTGGACTTCGATGCGCTCTGGGGCCACCGCCGCAATCCGGTCGGCTACGGGGAGGAGCTCGAGCGGTTTGACGAGAAGTTCGGAGAGCTGCTGGGGCTGCTGCGCGAGGACGACCTCGTGATCATCACGGCAGATCACGGCAATGACCCGACACACACCGGCACAGACCACACGCGCGAGAAGGTTCCGTTCCTCGCCTACAGCCCGTCGATGCAGGGTTGTGGCCGCCTGGAGCCGTCCGACACCTTTGCGGCGGTCGGCGCGACGATTGCGGACAACTTCGACGTCCCGATGCCGGAGGGCACATTGGGCCGCTCCGTGCTGGCGCAGCTGGTGTAGGGATTGACAGGACGCCATGCAAGCCGCAGGTCTACGCTTCGCTTCGGTCAGCGCTAACCGTGTGCCACTGGCACACAGCGCCCCGCTTGCTACGCAAGCTATCCGCCGCTATGCGGCTCCTGTCTGTGGCTGAATGGGCGTTCCGCCCATTCAAAAATGAGAATACAGTCCTTAGCAAGCGAGCTTGCACGGCCTGTCTTCCCATTTTTCATGCATGGCTGAACTGGTAAGCTCAAATATGTGCAAAAATTCGTTGACAACGCCCCGTGCATGTGCTATGCTATCAAAGGTTGTAATTAACAGGAAAGCAGAGTATCCACTCTCACCCTGGCACAGATAGGTGACCAGCGGTTCATATCGGGAGCATAGGCGTCGGATGGCGTTTATTTGTGAGGATTTGAAGTGGATAACTGTGTTATCCACTTTTATTTTTTCAGTGTGGAGGTGCAGAACCATTAGCGATTTAATGATTAACGAGCAAATCAGAGACCGTGAAGTCCGCTTAATCGGCGAGAACGGAGAGCAGCTGGGAATTATGTCAGCGAAGGACGCGATGAAGCTTGCGCGTGAAGCGGAACTTGATCTGGTGAAGATCGCCCCGACAGCAAAGCCACCGGTGTGCAAGATCATCGACTACGGCAAATATCGTTACGAGCTGGCGAGAAAAGAAAAGGAAGCCAGAAAGAAACAGAAGACGATCGAGATTAAAGAGGTTCGCCTGTCACCGAACATTGATGATAACGACCTGAATACCAAGGTCAGCAGTGCCAGAAAGTTTCTCACCAAGGGCAACAAGGTAAAGATCAGCCTTCGTTTCCGCGGCCGTGAGATGGCGCACATGCAGGCCAGCCGTCATATCCTGGAGGATTTTGCGAAGGCACTCGAGGATGTGGCAGTGATTGACAAGCCTATCAAGCAGGAAGGCAGAAGCCTCACCCTGTTTTTGATGGAAAAGCGTTCATAACGTGATTTCAGATAATCAGATATAAGGAGGAATTTACTATGCCAAAAATGAAGACCAGCAGAGCGGCTGCAAAACGTTTTAAAAAGACGGGAACCGGATTATTAAAGAGAAATAAAGCTTACAAGAGCCATATCTTAACCAAGAAGTCCACCAAGAGAAAGAGAAATCTGAGACAGGCGACGATCACAGATCCGACGAACGCTCAGAACATGAAGAAGATCCTGCCGTACCTGTAAGAGACGGGCCAGGAGATTGATTGGACAGATATCGAACATCAGAAATCGAAGGAGGAAATAAGAGATGGCAAGAATCAAGGGCGGTTTAAACGCTAAGAAAAAACATAACAGAGTATTAAAGCTGGCGAAGGGCTACAGAGGAGCCAGATCAAAGCAGTATAGAATTGCAAAGCAGTCCGTAATGCGTGCACTGACCAGCGCATACGCAGGCAGAAAGCAGAGAAAGCGTCAGTACAGACAGCTCTGGATCGCACGAATCAATGCAGGCGCTCGTCTGAACGGCCTCTCCTACAGCAAGTTCATGTACGGCCTGAAGCTGGCTGGCGTGGAGCTGAACAGAAAGGTGCTCGCTGACATGGCAGTCAACGATGCAGCAGGCTTCGCATCTCTGGTAGAGCTTGCAAAGACGAAGATCGCGTAAGACGGGATCGCGTCACAGGACATTGTATAATAGAAGAAACAGTAGCGGATATCCGAAGAAAATGAGATTCGGGTATCCGTTTTTTAGTTCCACAAATGGCGAGCCAGACAGTCCTGGCTGTGAGGATCATTGGCGGCGAAATATTGCGTTGCTTGCAGTGGGAGGAGGGTGTTCGGAATTTTTGTGGAGACATGCTCTCTGGTCGCAGGGGCTACATTGAAATAAAGAATCAGAATAACAAAAATCCCGGAAACATTCGTTTCCGGGACTCCGCTCAGAATGCGGAGAATGGGACTTGAACCCACACGATGTTGCCACCACAGGCACCTGAAGCCTGCGCGTCTGCCTATTCCGCCATCTCCGCGTTCCTGTCAATCGCTCTCGCAACTGACAAGAAGTATATTACATCATTCTCCAGCAAATGTCAACAGCTTTTTTGAATTTTTTTAAAAAAATATACAAAATAGAAAATTGAAAAATTTTGAAAAATATAGTTGACATCCGGGAGGAAGGGTGCTATAATTCATCATGTTCGCGGAAGTGTCGGAACTGGCAGACGAGCAAGACTAAGGATCTTGTGAGCATTGCGCTCGTGTGGGTTCAAGTCCCATCTTCCGCACGTAAAGTCCTTGAGATTCAGGTCTCAGGGACTTTTTCTATGGTGCGCCTGGCGGCGCACGTTTCTAACGGATGAAAGTTCCGAATCCGCCCGGTAGTGGGAAGGATATAGCCGAAGGCAAGGGTGTCCATCGTGAGGTGGAATCTG
>JAETOO010000014.1 GCA_021771715.1 Oscillospiraceae bacterium | reverse complement strand
TTCTTCAGGTCTGTGATGTCGCTCGCCAGACACAGAACAGCCATGATCTCAGATGCCACGGTGATGTCGTAGCCATCCTCTCTCGGCATGCCGTTTGTCTTTCCGCCGAGGCCGTCCACCACGAAGCGGAGCTGACGGTCATTCATGTCGACGCATCTTCTCCAGGTGATCTTCCGTGGGTCGATGCGCAGCTCGTTGCCCTGGTAGATGTGGTTGTCGATCATCGCTGCGAGCAGGTTGTTCGCCGCGCCGATCGCGTGGAAGTCGCCGGTGAAGTGCAGGTTGATGTCCTCCATCGGAACAACCTGTGCGTAGCCGCCGCCTGCAGCTCCGCCCTTTACGCCGAAGACCGGCCCGAGGGACGGCTCACGGAGTGCTACCATAACGTTCTTGCCGAGCTTCTGAAGGCCGTCTGCCAGGCCGACAGTCGTCGTCGTCTTGCCCTCGCCCGCCGGAGTCGGGTTGATCGCCGTCACGAGAACGAGCTTTCCGTTCGGCTTGTCGGACTCCTTGAGAAGGTTGTAGTCGATCTTAGCCTTATAGTTGCCGTACTGCTCCAGGTACTTCGGCTCGATGCCGGCCTTCTTCGCGATCTCCGTAATCGGGAGCATCTCTGTCTCCTGAGCGATCTCAATGTCAGTTTTGAATCCCATTGTAACATTCTCCTTTCCCGCAGAGGCCAAAGCCGCCCTGCTTTCCAGCACTCTCCAGTTCCCTTCCGCCGTCTGATCCCTTCTGACACAGCGCATCCCACTTACAAAAAGGGGGGACGATACGCTGCACCGGCACCGGACACGCCCGCGGCATCCTATAGAAAACGGGGCTCTCACTCTCCGCGAATGGCAGTTTCTGCCTATATGCTATTATCTATAATAGAATAAAAGCAGGCAAATATCAATCACAAAATATCAAAATATCTGAAAATACAGGTCTACGCTCCGCTTGCACGGTCTGTCTTTCCATTTTTTATGCATGGTTGAGCTGTTGTTTCAGAATCGAAATCAGCACATCGCACACGACGACCAGATCCTCCGCGTGGAAGCCAGCGGGAAAGTTATCGCTGAACAGGATCTGCGAGGACGGCGCGAACTCCTCGTCTCCCTCCCAGAGCAGGAACTGCACGTAGTAGTTCGGGAAGACCTCGACCTGGTAGGCCGCGTCTGCCGCCTTCACGCTCTGGCCGCCGATCGACTCCATCGCCTTTCGAAATGCATCCAGCCGGTTGCCGAAGCCGTACGCAAGGCGCTGCATGCAGCGGCCGTTGAACTGCCGGTAGTACACCTCTCCCCACGGCACCTCCCGGTACGTCAGAAATTTGCCCGTCCCGACCGTGGCCGCACTCTCAAGCAGGAACCGCACGACCAGAATCTTTGCGGCATTCATGCCCGCGAGCGCGTCGAACCCATACGCGGTGTCGAGGCAGCTCACGCCGAAATCCGGGTAGGACACCTCGTAGTCCCGACCGAAAAAGCGGACACGGAAACAGCCGCGGTCAGCATCGTATGGCATGGCAGTGCGGCTCGCGATCTCCGACGGGTCCGCCTTTGCGTACTGCTCCAGGTAGTGCTCAAGGGGCACCAATTCTTTGTTGTTATTTCGTTCGATCTCCATGTTACCTCCGACTGAAAAAATCGTTACGTCACGCAAAAGGAGCTGCCAGGTTGACCGTCGTCTCGGACAGACAGCAGTCTCTGACAGCCCAACTGATTTTATTTAAATGATAAAGACGGGAACAGGTCCGCGTCCGTGTGCGGCAGGAAGCACGACGCCACAAACTCATCCATGTACGTCGGCTCATTCGAGAGCTCGAGGTACGTCATGTTGTGCGACATCTCCCACACCTTGTACTCCGCACTGTTGGAGAGGAGCATGATGTACGCGCCGGACAGCGAGGAATTTCCGATATAGTGGTACTTCTCAATCGGAATATCCGGGAACATGCCGATGTTGACCGCGTTCTCCATGTTGATGCCGCTGCCGATACCGCCCGCCACGTAGACGTCGTCGATCATGTCGACCGTAAAGTCGAGCGAATTGAGCATGACGCGGATCGCCGAGAAAATCGCGCCCTTCGCGCGCATGAAATTGTCAATATCCACCTCGTTGATCTCCACGTCCTTGACCGAGGCCGCGTCCTCCTTGAACACGATGACATAGCTGCCCATGCCGTACTTGTCGTGGCGGATCCGCTTGCCCTCGCGGATGAATTTTCCCTTCGGGTTGATGATGCCGCAGCGGAACAGCTCGCTCATCAGGTCGATGATGCCGGAGCCGCAGACGCCGACCGCCTTCTGTCCCTCGTCGCCGATGATGGACAGCGTCGGCTCCATCGTCTCCTTGTCAATCGTGCACGCCTCGATCGCGCCGTCTGTCGCACGCATGCCGCAGCTGATATCGCCACCCTCGAACGCAGGGCCCGCCGAGCAGGCGCAGCTCATCATGAACTCCTCGTTTCCGAACACGAGCTCGCCGTTCGTCCCCAGGTCGATGAACAGGGACATCGTCGGCTTGTGCCAGATGCAGCTCGCGAACGTGCCGGCCGTGATGTCGCCGCCGACGTAGCTGCCGATATTCGGCGCCATGATCACGCGCGCATGCGGGAAAATATGGAGTCCCAAGTCGTTTGCGTGGATGTTGAGCGTCTCGTAGAACGTCGGGATGTACGGCTCCATCCGGATCGGGTCGGCAAACACCCCGACAAGCAGATGGTTCATCGTCGTATTTCCGGCGACGCACATCCGGTAGATCCTGCTCGCCTTCACCTTCGCGGCCGCGCACATCTGTGCAATCAGCGGATTTAAGGTCTCCTTTATGATCGCGTCCTGCAGCTTCTGCCTGCCGCCCGGCTTGACCGCCTCGATGATGCGGTTGATGACGTCCGCCCCGTACCGGATCTGTCCGTTTCCGGTGGACGCCTTTGAGAGAATCTCCCCGGTCCGCATGTCGACAAGCAGCGCCGCCACCGAGGTCGTGCCGATATCCACCGCGAGACCACACATCTTCACGTCCTCATCCGGCCCGAGAAGGTCGAGCACTTCGACCTTGTTCTTGCGTCTCCGGATCACGCACTGCACGTCAAAGTGGTACTCCCTCAGCGTCTCCGCCATGTGCTTCATCACCGCGAACGGAACCTTCACATGCTCGGTGCCGCAGACTTGCCTGACGTTCCAGATCAGCCGCTCGAGATCCGGCATCGTGTCGTCTAACGACGGCGGGTCCATCGTGACCCGAACCACATCCATGTCGTTCTCAAAGTCGATCCCTGTCTCGGCCACATCGGCCTTTGTCTTCTCAAATATTTCGATTTCCTTTGCAGAATCCAGGTCCGCCACCTTCATTCTGCTCTTGTACGCGGAAGCGATGTCCGGAACCTCGATCTCGACATCCGCGATGACGTGGCTCACACAGGACAACCTCCATCCCTGCGCGTACTCCTCGTCCGTGATATGGAGCGTCTTCTGGGAGTCCAGCTCGCCCCCCAACAGCTTTACTTTACATTTTCCGCAGGCCGCATTTCCGGAACATGGTGCGTCGATGGCTACGTTTGTCTTTCTGGCCACCTCAAGGAGATTCTCGCCCTCCGCAGCGAACGCTTCCACAGCGCCGCCGTCCTCAAATTTGAATGTTACCTTGTACATAATTGATCCTTCCAGTTCGCATATTGTATTCCAGATAAGCCGCAAAACAGGAGCCTCGCAGCTCCTGTTTTCCTTTTCCTCACGAAACAGTTCTGAATTAGATCTCCAGATAGGAGTCAGCGTAGAGCGTGTTGCCCTTGAATACGTCACAGGACTTGATCGTCTCCATCAGACGCAGGTCGTTCGGGTTTACGATTGCAGAGGTAAGGCCCTGCATCATCGCCATTGCTACCAGAGCGGAGTCCATGATCGGACGGATCGCCTTCGGCATACCGTTGGAGTTGTTGGAGAGTCCGCCGGTGGAGTTCAGGCCCATGTCGCTGAACATCTTGATGCACTCAAGGATCTGCATCTGCTTGTCCTGCATGCCCTTTACAACCAGGAATAACGGATCAAACCAGATGTCCTCAGCCTCCATGCCGTGTTCCATACCTCTCTCGAGCAGCGTCTGGCAGTACATCATACGCTCGTCGTTGTCCTTCGCAATGCCCTCGCCGTTGCAGAGCGCGATACAGATCGCATCGTTCGCTGCAGCAAGGTCCAGGTACTCGATACGTCCTGCTGCGTCCGCAGAGTTTACGATCGGCTTGCCCTTTGCGCGGTTGTACACGGAGATACCAGCCTCGATTGCCTTCTTGTTCGCGGTATCCAGTGCCAGCGGAACGTTGTCGAAGTGGCTCTGAAGAAGGGTAACTGCCCACTTCATCAGGTCCTCGCCGTCGCTCTCTGCCGGTCCGATGTTGACATCAAGATACGTAGCGCCGGCCTTCAGCTGCTGCTCTGCTCTCTTGAGCACCGGCTCCGGATCTCTCTCCGTGAACGCCTTGTTGATGATCGGAGCTGTGGTGGAAAGTCTCTCACCGATTACTACAAATTTTCCCATTGTTCTTCTCCTTTATCGTTATATTGACCGCCCGCCGGCAGATGCCGGGCGGGCGATGAACCTCGGATTCCTGTCCTCCTTCTGCGGGAACTCCCGCACAGAGAACCGGCAATTACTGCATGTCCTTCAGGAACTTCACAAGCTGTACAGCCTCACGCGGAGCTACGATGATCTCCCAGCCCGGCATCTTCGCCTCCAGCTCGCCCTTGAGCACTGCTACCTTGCCCGGGATGCAGAGCTTGCGGCACTTGATCTTGCCCTCGATATCCTGCTCCTGGAAGAACTTCGCGATGGAGCTCGAGGAGAACTTACCTGCTGCCCAGGAGGTCAGCACGGAGAGTCCGCCTGCGTCATTGATGATCAGGTTGCACGGTACGCCAGAGCGCTCCAGCTCACCGGATACTACAAAGTAGGTCAGAGCGAAGTCAACCGTCGTCAGGCAGATCGAGTTCTCGTCTGCGCCATTGATGCGGTAGATGCCCGGCTCAACCTTCATCGGCTTCTGCGGGTCGGTGAAGACGTTCTGTCTCAGGCCGTAGAGCGGAAGCGCCTCTGCGTAGCTGATCTTCTCTGCAATTACGATGGAACCGTACTTCACGGTGAACAGGGACAGAAGCGCTGCCTGCAGATGGGAATCGCCCTTCGCCAGCTTGGACACATTCACGATCGACGGATAACCGCAGGTACGGTTGCTGTCCTTGATCGCTGCCTTACGGAACTGTACCGCCGTAGCGAACGCTGCCTTCACGGAAGACGTGCACGCATTGAATACCAGATTCTTGTTGCCAAGCTTCTCCAGAGCTGCGAGTGTGTCAAACAGCTCGTTCTCGTCTGCGCCGTAAACGCCAAGCACTACGCCAGCCTCTGTCGCCAGCTTGCTCATCGCCTCATAGTTCTGTGCATTTGCGCCGTTCAGCACCGGCTTCGCATCCTTGCACACATCGAGTGCAGCCTTCGCCACCTCAACGTCCTGGCAGTCCAGGATCAGGACTCTGCCCTCGCCTGCAACTTTCTTCACAACCTCAACGTAACGGTCTGCGCCGCTCGCCGGATCATACTCTACGTCGATCATCTCGACGTACATCCGCTCACCGATACGCTCGTAATCTACGTGCTTCAGCTCCGCTACCTTCGCCTCGATCGTCGCGTCATCCATGCAGCTGCAGATGTCCACTGCATATCTTGTCTTGTTTACAAATGTCTTCTCATGACGGAACAGCACGGTCTCGCCGCCCAGCACCATCTCATTCTCGCCGGCGCCGACCTTGATCGTCTTCATTGGCGGAGCGGTCGCCTCGCTCATAGCCGCCTTTGCGTCCTCTGAGAAATACGGGCATGCGTCAATGCTGACCGCGCCCTGCGCTACCTTCATGGAGAAGGCCATACATGTCGGAGAACCGCATTCCTTACAGTTCTTCTTCGGTGATAATTTAAAAATATCAAGACCTTTTAATGCCATTGTTCTATATCCTCCTTCTATCCGGACAAACGGATACCAATATCCTTTCTATGATCTCCGTGTAAAACCGTCTGATCTTACACCAGAGCCTTGATCATCTTCGAAATCGTAGCTACAGAAACCGGGTGCTTCAGAATCACCGCATTCGAACCGGAAGCCAGATCTGCCGCTGCAGTCTCTACCTCCATGTCGATTCCGCGCGCTTCCTGATCGCCCCACTCCGGCATATCCTCCTCCGTAGCGATGGACTCTTTGATGCCCCATGTCTCAGATGCAACAGGAGTAATAATCGGCATCTGCAGTGTCGCGTCACCCTGCTGAAGAGCCGCTGCCTTGATACGGTCCATAGTGGATACCACATACTCGTAGCCGTAGCCTGCCGCTGCAGTACCTACGTTCATCACGATGGACTTCGCGTCTACACCGAGCTGTGTCAGCAGTACGTTCAACTGCTTTGCAAGGTTGATATCGTCAGCGGACTCAGCACCTACGATCTGCTTGTAAGCAAGACCTGCCGATGCGCCGACATTCTTGTAGTTCTCTTCCTTTGCCGCAAGCATTACGGCATTCTTCCCGCTGAGTACCTCGGATGCCTTCGCAAAGATCTCCGAATCCTTCTCAACGTTCTTACATCCGCTGATGACGATCGGGAGGTCCACTGCCTCTGCAACTTCCTTCACGATCTTGATCAGCTCCTCGGTCGGCTTGTTCTCGCCATTCGGATCTCCGCCCTCCAGATGGATGCTCAGGAAATCTACGCCCTCGAAGGTTGCAGCCTTCTTAGCCATGTCCACGATCGTCTCGCAGCCTTCGTAATACTTCTTGACACACTCCGGCTCAGCCTCAAGACCGCCGTCCGTGATCTCGATTCCTACCTTCGGTGCGTTCTCAATCGGAGCATCGAATGTATAGAACGGTAATACATTCTCGCCACCGAGAACGATTGCTTTTTCGCCAGTGCCCATCGTCAGGGTGTTGATGCTGGCACTGAATTTTCCTGATTTTGCAGTAAACGGCATTGTTTCGTTACCTCCTTGTGTTTGCATGCTCCCGGGAAGCGCAGGCGCTCCGGGGGAGAGTTGGTGAAAAGAATTTATGTTATTTTATACGGGGATTTGCAGAAGCAAATCCCCTATCCCACAGCAGAGCCGCAGGATGCTTTTTACATCATCGGCTCCATCGAGAGTGCCGGGTGGCCCTTCTCCTCAAGGAACGCCAGCAAGGTCTCCGGATCCTCAGCGATGGTCTCGTCGCCGATCATATCGGAGAAGTTGTCGATATTATACAGCTCCTTCGCCGTCGCATTCAGTCTCTCTGCCACCTGCTCCTTCAGCTCCTTCGGCATCCAGACGATACGCGCTACGCCGCCCTCTGCCTTCATGAACTTCTTGGAAGCGATGAAGTGCTTGCCGTGGCCCATGAAGCCCGGGGTCTGAACTCCGCCGCCGGTCATAGAAGCCAGCTCGGAGAACGTCATGCCGATCGGGGTCATGCCTGCGTACTCACGGTTCGCGATGCAGACACCGTTCGACAGCGGCTCGATACCGCAGATACACTCGAAGCATCCGCAGCTCGTCATCGGCTTCTCGATGATGGAGTACAGAGACACATCGTCCAGCGCGCCCTGCGAGAACTTGTTGACTGCCTCGTTGACATCCTCGTACTCACCGATTCTCTCGTCGATCGGTCTCTCCTTTGTGATAACCTGGCACGGTCCCTGCGGATCCAGCTCGTTCGTCGCCTTTGCATCCAGCCACGAAACGGCGCCGCAAAGTCCCAGTCTCTCCGGGGTAACCACGCAGACGTGGCTCGGGGAGAACGCCTGGCACATGATGCAGCTGTAGTATACGTCAACGCTCTCGTCGGTCAGAGTCAGCAGACGCTCGTCACGCTTGTCAAATACCGGGATTGCCAGCTCATGACGAAGCTTTGTGCAGAGCTCTGCGTCCGTGATGATCTTTACCTGGCACTTGTCAACGACAGCAGCGAACTCGCTCTTTACCTTCGCGTAGAGGATCTCGCCGATGTGCTTTGCGCGGAAGCCTGCCGCAAACGTATCCTTGCCGATACGGATACGGAACATGTCACGCTGTCCGGTATGATATGCGCCCTCCACACAGTTCAGGTAGGAGTGGAACTTACGCTCGATAACCGGCTCGAAATCTGCCTGCATGCTCTTGCCCGCCACCTCTACGATGTACGCCAGAGAGTGCTTGGAGCCTACCTCGAACGTGTCGATGTCCGGTCCGATCAGCTCGATCTTGTGATCCTCGATCTCGCTCATCTCCTTCGTCTGTACCAGCTCGAAGCAGTCCACGCGGGAACCGTCGAACTCAACCTGCATATCCTTACGGCGGATGATCTCGCCCTCGAATGCGGATGCGTACGCTACCGGAATGTCAATATTTGTGATCTTGATCTTGATGTCTCTCGCCTCAAGGGAGGTCGCGTTGAACTTGGAGACATCCGGCTGGTTGATCAGGCTCTTCGGAACCTTGAACGTATCCTCGTTCGTGACTACCGGGAAGCCGAGTGCGATCGCGCCTGCGCCGCACGCCACGATCACCGGATCAAGCGGAGCGAATGCGTTTACGAATGCCGGCACGCGCTTCATGGTGTACTCCATCAGAGCGCCTGCATCGCCCGGCGTCACGTTGCCGAAGATCAGAGCCGCACGGATTGCAACCGATACGACATGGATCACGGAAGTCACATCCTTGCCAAGCGGGATCACACGCACGTTCGCGCCGGTCTTGTAGCCAGCCTCCTCGAGCTGATCGATGATGCCGCCTGTCAGCGTTACCAGAATACCCTGAGACTGATAGCTCTTTACCAGAGCAACCGCATCCTCCGTCGTCGGAGCCGCGCCGAGGAGAACCGCCACGCCCGGGATATCGCCCGTTACAAGCGGAACGCCCAGCTCACGGATCACTGCGTCTGCGAGGTGGCCGTAGCACGGAGCCTCGTACGGCGTCGCACCGTCGATGTATTTGAGAACCTCGATGAACTCTGCGCACAGAGCTGTCGCCACGCCGGACATGAACGCATCGTTCAGCTTCTGCTCTCTGGTCATCAGAGTCTTGACAACGCCGAGCGCTGCCTTCAGCTCGCCGAGGTTGCCTACCTTTGTGCCTGTCACGCCGTAGTAGCACGGAAGGCTGTAAGCGGTATCCGGGAACGCGACTGCTTTGTCCTCGCCGTACTTTGCAATAGCTTCGTTGATTGCGTTCTCGGTCAGGCCGTAGACCGCATCATTTCCACTAAATACAACATCAAATAATGTCATGTTTCTTTCCTCCAATCAATTCTTTGAGTGATCTATTTTTTCTTTAATACTGCGCACTTCCTCAATCAGCTTCTCGCTGAAATCATAGGGGGACTGTCCCTGACGGTCCGCATCTATGACCTCGGAATTGTAATGAATGAACCCGAGCAGATCCTCTGCCGGAATCTTGGATCGAATAAACTCCTCGTCGTCAGCGGAACGCACCTTATTCGCAACCACCATGACCTGATGCACGCCGAGGTCGCTGGCAAGACGCTTGACATTCCGGTAGGTCTGTACGCTCCGCGCACCCGGCTCGATCACGACGACAAACGCGTCCATGCCGCTCGTCGTGCCGCGTCCGAGATGCTCAAGCCCGGCCTCCATGTCAAGAATCACCACATCCCCCGAGTGCAGCATCAGATGATTGATAATGCGCTTCAGCATGACATGCTCGGGGCAGACGCACCCGCTTCCGCCCGTCTCAATCGTGCCGAGCACGAGCAGCTTCACCCCGTTGCATGTCTTCGCATACTTGTCAGGAATGTCATCCACCTTCGGATTCAGCTTGAAGATTTTATTAAATTCGTCCGCGCCGGTCCGCTCCTCGACGAGCTTGCGCATCTTGGAGATGGGGACGATCTCGTCGATCTCCTCATCCGTAAATCCGAGCGCCAGCCCGAGATTCGCATCCGGGTCCGCGTCCGCCGCAAGCACCGGATGTCCCTCATCCGCGTACAGCCGCGCCAGCGTCGCCGCAAACGTTGTCTTTCCTACGCCGCCCTTTCCGGTAACAGCAATCTTCATAGTCTCACCTCTGGTTCTTCTCTCTAACAGATCTCATCAGATACCAATCGCTCTTCTCTTCTCCTCGATGCGCTCAATCATCTTGTCGCCGAGCTTGTCGATATCCTTCTCTACGGTGTAAGCAGCCTCTACCCAGTCTCTGATGCCGCTGGTCAGAAGCTCTGCCACCTTGTCGGAGCCGCTCACATACGGATCTACGCCCAGGAAGGTGTCAAGACCTGTCGCCACAACGTAGTTACCGATGGATACTGCCTTCTCGGACATCCACTCCGGAGCACAGCCGACTACAGGCAGCTGGGAGATGTTCAGTCCGGAATCCTTCGCAAGCTCTGCCACCAGCACCATCATACGGCTGATGTCCACGCAGGAGCCCATGTGCAGTACCGGCGGGATGTCAGCCAGCTCGCAGACTCTCTTCAGGCCTGCGCCGCACAGATCCTTCGCTCTCTTGTCCATCAGACCAGCCTTTGCAGCTGCCTGTGCGGAACATCCGGATGCCACGATGATGATATCGTTCGCGATCAGCTTCTTCATCAGCTCAATGTGAGCGGTATCCGGTCTTACCTTCGGGTTGTTGCAGCCTACCATTGCTACCGCACCGCGGAGTACGCCGGAGGTGATGCACTCGATCAGCGGCTTCGTCGTGCCGAACTCGTCTACCTGAGAGTTCGCAACGGTGTCAAGCTGCTTCTTGATTGCCTCGACCGAGTATCCGACGGTCGCCTTCTGCTTCATCTGCGGGATATGTACCAGCTCCGGCTTTCTGTTCTCGAAGTTGTCGATTGCCATCTTTACGATCGCCTTCGCGTTCTCCGTCGCATTCTCCGGGCTGAAACGGATGAAATCGGAATCCGGCATCTGCGCTACCGGGGAAGTCGTGACGAACTTCGTGTGGAAGCACTTGGAAAGAGGCCCTAATGCCGGGAAGATACACTGAACGTCCACGACGATCAGCTCACAAGCGCCTGTCAGGACTACGTTCTCCTGCTGCAGGAAGTTACCTGCCATCGGGATACCGCGGCGCATTGCCACCTCGTTGGAGGTACAGCAGACACCGGAGATCGTGATGCCCTTCGCACCCTTCTCCTTCGCGTATGCGATCATCTCCGGGCTGTCCGCGATCTCACAGATCATCTCGGAAAGTGACGGATCATGCCCGTGCACGACGATGTTTACGTTGTCAGCGTTCATAACGCCGAGGTTCGCCTCGGTCTCGATCGGCTTCGGCGTGCCAAACAGGACATCGGAGAACTCCGTGCCTGCCATCGAACCGCCCCAGCCGTCGCACAGACCGGATCTCAGGGACTGACGGATCAGAGCCTCCGGCAGGGAGGAACATCCCATATGGGTCATGTGCAGGGAACAGGAAACCTCACGGTCGATCGCACGCGGAGCGATCTCCTGCTTCTTCCACAGCTCCTGGGTGTGCTCCGGCGCTCTGTTGATGAAGTTCTGGTAGCCGAATACCTTGCCGTACTCGCCCAGAGCCAACAGTGCCATCTCGTGAGCCAGATCGTAGATATCCTTGCCCTCGGTCTCAACGCCCCACTCCTTCGCGATGCGGATCAGCTTCTCAGGATCCTTTACCTTATATGCGCCGTTCGGATCTGTGCAGTACAGCGTGTGGCAGATCTCACGGCCGTGATCGGAGTGCGTCGCAGAGCCGCCCGCCGTAAATTTCAGATAATTACGCGCTACGATGCCGTGAACGTCACAGCCGCAGATTCCTCTCGGAGCCTTCGGGGTGATGCGGCACGGGCCCATCGCGCAGATCCGGCAGCAGATACCCTGCTCACCGAACTTACAGTGCGGGGTCTGGTTCTTTACACGGTACTGCCAGCCGTCAGCTCCCACCTTTTTGCCAGTCTCCAGAAGACGTTCGGTAGCAGCCTCGAACTCTTCTACTGTTGTCAACTTAAAGTCTCCCATTATAAACCTCCTTAAATTTATAGATTCTTTCTTTATATAAATGGGTAATTATAAAGCAAGCTTTTTGATAATCTCGTTTAATGCCAGGCGCACCGGTGAGTTCTCCGGGAGCTCGACCGTCGGCTTTCCGTCGCAGTCGTACTCATACACCTGATCATCGTGCGGCACAACACCGAGCAGGGTCAGACCCTGGCGCTCGATTTCCTCCATCGTGCCGTCATTTAATTTTCCGCCTGGCGCCCGGTTCACAATCAGGCCCATTGTTTTCGGATTCAGATTACATTCCTTCGCGAGCTCAGCGATCCTGCCTGCTGCCTGGACACCGCGTCTCGAGCAGTCGCTCACGAGAATGATCGTGTCGACCTTTGGCAGAATGCCGCGGCTGATATGCTCCATACCGGCCTCATTGTCGACGACCATATACTGATAATTCGGAAGGAGCTTGTGCATCTGTGTCTGAAGCAGGCCGTTCACATAACAGTAGCAGCCCTTTCCCTGCGTGCGCCCCATCACGAGAAGATCGAAATCGTCATCCTCATTCAGGCAGCGCTGGAACATGATCTCCGCGTAGTCCGCCTTTGACATTCCCGCCGGAATCGGATTCTCCTTACTGTTCTCAGCCCGCTCAATCTGCTCGCGCACCTCGCCGAGCGTCATGTCGACATCAACCCCAAGAACCTCATTCAGATTGGAATTCGCATCTGCATCCACCGCAAGAATCGGGGTCTTCCCCATCCTGCACATGGTCTGAATCAGCATGCCGGAAAGAGTCGTTTTCCCCACTCCGCCTTTGCCTGCAATCGCTATTACGTGTGACATGTTCTGCCTCCTACAATCTATATTGCCGCGCAGGCCGTCCGGGCATGTTCTCCCGCGGCAGGCCGCGCGCTCATCTTTGCATGCCCGGCAGTCCTCCCCGGGCATGCAAAGCCATCTCAGTCCTTTTCTCTGTCTCTGATCCTGTGCGCCTTAGATCATCGTGCGCATCCCGGACTCCTTGATGATGCGGGATACATCCTGCCACTTGTTCAGCGCGTACAGATGGATGCCGTCTACGCCGAGAGCACGGTACTCGTCGATCTGCTTGATCGTGTACTCGATACCAGCCTCCTTGAAGTCTCTTACCTTCTGCTCGTAGAACATATCGAACGGCTTGCCCTCCGCATCCTTCGCTGCGAACGGATTCGGGAAGAGCCAGTACTTGGAGATCAGTCTGCTCAGGTTGCGCTCCATGACACATCCGTTGCGGGAAAGCGCCATGTTGATCGTCGCTGCCTGATCCAGGATCGGCATGATACCTACATCTACCGGCATCGTAACGCCAGCGGTGCGGATCTTGTCCAGCCATCTCTTGAACTGCTCCATATCCCAGCAAAGCTGAGTCATGATGTAGTCCGCGCCGTTGTCCTGCTTCATCTTCAGGACAGCGATGTCAGCGTCGAGGCTGCGGCATGCAATGTGTCCCTCCGGGGAGCCTGCTACTGCGATCTCGAACTTGTCGCCGAACTCCTTGCGGACGAACGCTACCAGATCTGTCGCGTAATCAAAATCACCACAGGTCGTCGTCTCGCCGAGCGGGATATCGCCGCGGAGTGCGAGCATGTGGTCCACGCCCTCATCGAGGTACTGCTGAAGCTGATCCTTGATGCCCTCCTTCGTGTTCTTGATTACGGTAAAGTGCGTTACCGGAACTGTGCCGGCCTTGATGATCTCCTGGCAAACCTCACGATTGCGGCCTACGTTTCCGCCGCCTGCACCGTATGTACATGAGATATACTCCGGGTTGAACTCACAGAGCTTCTCGATCGTGCCCGGAAGATTCTCCATGCCCTTGTCTGTCTTCGGCGGGAAAAGCTCGAAAGAAAGCAGCTGTCTTTCCTTCATCAAATCAGTCAGTTTTACTTTTGCCATTTCCTTCATACCTCCATCATAATTTTATCCTAGGATATGTTTATCGTACACAGCTGCATGGTATATCGCCGCTGTTGTCGATCGTTAAAAATTCCGGCGCCGGTCAGCAGTTGATCTTCACCACACCGCCGGTCAGGTCGACCATCTTGATCGTACCCTCCACTGTCTTCGTATCGCCGAGCACGTCGGTCAGCGTGATCTGGTTGCCCTCGACCTCGATCCGGCTGACATACTCCATGATGATGCTGTCCGGCTCGCTCGTCTTATATGCAGTCGACAGACACATACCGTCCACCTCCTATCGAAACCCATTTCTGACATGAAAACAGCCCGCAGCCCTCTCTTCATCCGGGAAAGCTGCAGGGAATGAAACCTGTATTTACTGCTCCTTCACAGTCGCAAGCGCGAGGCTCAGGTAGAGATTGCCCTTGTTGAACTCGTCCACCGCCTTCTTGATCTGATCTGCAGCGGCGTCCTTTCCGTCCGCGCGCAGCTTGTCGGCGAGCTGGTCAAGCTCTGCGGCATGGTGCTCATTGTGCTTCAGCATGTAGTCGAGCAGCGCCGCCGTCTTGTCTGCGCCGCAGCCGGTACAGCCATCCGCGCACGCCTCCGGGCTGCAGCCTGCATGGTCGTGATCATGGTGATGGTGATGTCCCTCACCGTGGTCGTGCCCATGTGCAATCGGATTCCCGTTCTCGTCATAAACGATATGCATATCGCAACTCCTTTCTGTCCGCTTCCATAGATAGTCATGTGAGGCTTGTTAATTTTTTGACATTCTTGAACAGGCTCTCACATTTGCTGTATTATAACATAATTCTGCTTTCATCTCAACAACTGTGATGTACTTTTTTCAGAACTTTTGGCTGTGACCGCCCGATCTCTTGTGAAAAGCAACAAAGTGCCTCACTCTTCCCACGGAATCAGGGAATTTTCCAGCTTCGTGTCGCGCAGCATCAGCTCCGAGACGGCTGCCTTCGGGTCCTTCCCGTCAAACAGGACGTGGTTGACCTGCTCGATGATCGGCAGCTCGATGTCGTACCTGCGCGCCAGCTCCATCGCGGCCTGCGCGCTGTAGACGCCCTCGACCACCATGTTGACCTCCCGCATCGCCTCCTCCATCGAGTAGCCCTGCCCCAGCAGAATTCCGGCCCGGCGGTTGCGGCTGTGCATGCTGGCGCACGTCACGATCAGATCCCCGATCCCGGTCAGGCCGGAGAACGTCTCGAGCTTGCCGCCCATCCGCATGCCGAGGCGGCCGATCTCCACAATCCCGCGCGTGATGATTGCAGCCTTCGCGTTGTCCCCGTAGCCCATGCCGTCCGCAATGCCGGCAGCCAGCGCAATCACATTTTTCAGCGCGCCGCCCAGCTCGATGCCGAGCATGTCCGAGCTGATGTAGACGCGGAACGCCGGGCTCATGAACAGGCTCTGCAGCTCGCGCGCCGTCGCCTCGGTGTGCGCGCCGATCACGCACGTCGTGGGCAGCAGTCTCGCCACCTCCTCGGCATGGCTGGGACCGGAGAGCACGGCGGACTCCGCCTGCGGGAGCACCTCCTCGATGATGTCCGTCATGGTAAACAGCGTCCCCGCCTCAATCCCCTTCGCCGCGTTCACCACCACGGTCCCAGGCCGTACGTGTGCGCGCAGCTTCTCGGCGGTCTCCCGCACGCACTTTGACGGGACGACCAGCACCAGCACCTGCCTGTCGGCCGCGGCCTCTGCGAGATCCGACGTCACGCGCACGCCCTCCGGGATCCGGACGCCCGGCAGCTTCGCGATCTCCCGCGTCCTGCGCACGCGCGCGGCCTCCTCCTCGCGGTGCGACCACAGCGTGACCTCATTTCCGTTTTCGTTCAGCAAAATCGCAAGCGCCGTTCCCCAGCTGCCCGCTCCTATCACACCGATCTTTTTCATCTTACCTCCCAGCCATCGCATCTTCCCACAGCATCCGCTGCGTGCGATCACTCCTGCCGATCATTTCTTCTTGAAAAGGTAGGTCTTCCGCTCCGTTCCATGCAGGAGCCGCACAATGTTCTCCCGGTGCATGAAAAACGCCAGCGCCGCCAGGCAGACGGCCACCGCGTACATCTCGTTCAGGTACCGCTGCGTCATCCCGAACGTCCCGCTCTGGCCGAGCGCGACCAGCTCGATCAGAAAGCCGATGTAGACCAGCAGCGAGCCCAGGGACACGTAGTGTGTCAGCGCCACCGTCAGCCCGAACGTCAGGATTCCCAAAAGCGTCATCAGCGGGCTCATCGAGAGGATCAGCCCGGCGGTCGCCGCGATGCCCTTTCCGCCCTTAAAGTTCATGTAGAACGGGAAATTGTGGCCGAGGATCACGCCGGCCGCCGTGTAGATCGCAAGCAGCGCGACCTGCTCCGGATAGCGCCCGCCGAACAGCAGCCGCACCAGCGCCACGGCCAGCACACATTTGAACGCGTCGCCGAGCAGAGTGATCGCGCCTGCCTTCGTCCCCAGCGTCCGCAGCATGTTCGTCGTCCCCGCGTTGCCGCTGCCGCACTTGCGGATGTCGATCCCGTGCAGCTTCCCGTACAGGTAGCTGGTCTGAAACAGTCCAAACACATAGCCGATCAAGATACAGATCAAACGCACCATCACTGATTCTCCTTGTCCTTCCGCTCCCGGATGATAAACTTGAGGGAGGTCCCCTTAAATCCAAAGGTATCCCGGATCTTGTTCTCGAGGTAGCGCGTGTACGAGAAGTGCATCAGCTCCTTGTCGTTCACGAAAATGACGAACGTGGGCGGCTTCACCGACACCTGCGTAATGTAGTACAGGCGCAGACGCTTCCCCTTGTCGCTGGGCGGCTGCTGCAGCGCGACCGCCTCCGCCATGATCTCGTTGAGCACGCCGGTCGCCACCCGAAGCTGCTGGTTCTGGATCACCATGTCGATCGTCTCGAACAGCTTCTGCACCCGCTGCCCGGTCTCCGCCGAGATGAAGACAATCTCCGCGTACGGCATGTAGGACAGGATCTGGCGCACATCCTGCGTGTATTTGTAGATCGTCTTGTCGTCCTTCTCGATCGCGTCCCACTTGTTGACCGCGATCACGATTCCCTTGCCGCGGTCGTGCGCAATCCCGGCGATCTTCGCGTCCTGCTCCGTCACGCCCTCGACGGCGTCGATCATCAGGACCACCACATCCGCCCTGTCCACCGCGGTCACGGTGCGGATGATGCTGTAGCGCTCCAGCTCCTCCTTGACCTTGCTCTTGCGGCGCAGTCCCGCCGTGTCAATGAACACGTACGCATTCCCGTTCCACTTGACCTCGGTGTCGATGGCATCGCGCGTCGTCCCGGCAATATTCGAGACAATCAGCCGGTTCTCGCCTAGAATCTTGTTGATCAGGGAGGACTTGCCGACATTCGGCTTCCCCACGATCGCCACGCGCGGGCGCTCGTCCTCGGCCTCCGGCTCCGTCTCCTCCCCAAAGCACGCAATCACATGGTCGAGCATATCACCGATGCCCAGCTTATTGCTCGCCGAGATCGGGTACGGGTCGCCGATGCCCAGATTGTAAAACTCATAGACATCCGCCATGTCGCGCTCGTACTGGTCCACCTTGTTCACCACCAGCACGACCGGCTTGTGGGAGCGGCGCAGCATGTCCGCCACCTTCGCGTCGGAATCGACCAACCCCTGTTTGCAGTCCACCATGAACAGAATCACGTCCGCCGTGTCGATCGCGATCTGCGCCTGGTCGCGCATCTGCGACAAAATGATGTCGCTCGAATCCGGCTCGATGCCGCCGGTGTCAATCAGCGTAAAATTCACATTCAGCCATTCCACATCCGCATAAATCCGGTCGCGCGTCACGCCCGGCGTATCTTTTACAATCGCTATGTTCTGGCCGGCCAGCGCATTGAACAGCGTCGATTTCCCCACGTTCGGTCTTCCCACGATTGCTACTATCGGTCTACTCATTGTACCCTCCTGTCTGTTGCCGCTTTGCCCTTCTGTCCTTCTGTCCCGGGCAGAGCAGCCTGATTCTGCGCCTGTTCCTGGCAGACGCCGTGTATACCGCTGCCTGCAAAGGCCCGTCAGGCCTCCGTCAGAGCGCGGACAAAATCATATCCGCCTGATTCTACAATACGGATTTCGATTTGTAAAGCAGTTTCGACGTCGGCCACGGTCAGATCGTCCAGGAAAACCTGCTCTCCGCTGCGCAGCATATTGCACGGGAGCAGCAGTCTGCTGCCGAGCGCTTTCCCCTTCAGCTGACGGATCAAATCCTGCGCCGTGATCAGCCCGGACACCGTGATGCTCTCCCCGAAAAACTCATTTGTGATCTCGAACACCTGCACGGCGAGCCGCGGATGGCGCTCCGTGACCAGCGCTCCGAGCTTGCGGATGAACGGGGCCGCCAACCGCCCGGTCGCGATCGACACGGTGCGCAGCGCCTCTCCTGCACTGCTCTTTCCGGCTGAAAAAGCGCCCTCCTCGTCAAGCGCCTGGCGCACCTCCTCATGGAGCAGCCGCAGCATCCCCACTCCGTTCTCCAGCTGCGGATAGCCGTCGTACCGCTCCTCCTCGGGCAGCGGGCGGCCGGCCAGCAAGTACCACTCGTCGGACGCGTGCACGAAATGGATGCCGTGCTCCGGGTACAGCCGTCTCTGCCACGCTTCAATCTGGTCGATCACCTGCCCGGCGTCCCCGGGCTCAAACGGCTCGAGCGGGTACAGCCCGTCCCGGTACTTCGACAAACCCACGGGCACCACCGAGACACTGCGCAGACTCGGCAGATAGGCGGTCATGTCGCGGATCGAGCGCTCCAGCTCCTCCCCGTCGTTGATTCCCCTGCACAGGACGATCTGGCCGTTCAGCTCGATCCCGGCATCCGCGAGGCGGCGGATCTTCGGAAACACCTCCCCGGCAAACCGGTTGTGCAGCATCCTGCAGCGCAGCTCGGGGTTCGTCGTGTGGAAAGAGATATTGATCGGCCCCAGGTGGTACTGGATGATCCGGTCGATATCGTGGTCGCTCATATTCGTCAGCGTCACGTAGTTCCCCTGCAAAAAGGAAAGCCGCGAGTCATCGTCCTTGAAGTACAGCGTATCGCGCATGCCCGGCGGCATCTGGTCGATAAAACAGAACACACACTTGTTGCGGCAGGAGCGGTAGTCGTCCATCAGGGAGTTCTCAAACTCGATCCCCAGATCCTCCTCGAACTCCTTCTCGATCTCGAGCTCCCACTCCTCCCCGTCCGGCCTGCGCACAAGCACCGTCAGATACTCTTCATTTGTAAAATACTGGTAGTCAAAAATATCCTCAATCTCATGGCCGTTGACCGAGAGCAGCACATCCCCCGGCTCCAGCTCCAGCTCCTCGGCGATACTGCCCGGAAGCACCCGGGCGATTCTGTGTTCAAAACTCTGCATCATTCTTCTTCCATCTCTTCCTGACGGGCACAGCCAACGCCTGCCCCATTCTGCCTTAATCATACACTCCCGGCCGCAAATTTGCAACCGGAGAAAAGAGGGGAATCCCGCACGGTGCCGCTGTGCAAAGTCCCCCTCTCCCTGCTTTTCCTATTCTATTTCTATTTCCGCAGACAACGCGCCGCGAAACTCAAAGTCCCTGCTCAATCTCGCGCATCGTGCCGAGGAAATCGTTGATCTTGTCCGTCGGCGACTCGAGCTTGCTCAAGGTGACATCGTGATTCAGATACTCGATGATCATCGCGAGAAAGCGCGTCATATCCGCCTCCGCGTAGTACGGCTTCGTGAAGAGCTCCGGATTGCGGTAATTCAGGTTCGTCGTCACAACCTTTGTGATATAGCCCTTCTCGTAATACTCGTCAAACTTCGCAAAGCCATCCGTGAACAGACCGAACGTCGTGCAGACGAAGACGCGCTTCGCGCCGCGGTTCTTGATCTGCTTCGCGACATCCAGCATACTGTCGCCCGATGAGATCATGTCATCGACGACGATCACGTCCTTCCCCTCTACCGAATCCCCCAGAAACTCATGCGCCACGATCGGATTGCGCCCGTTGACCACGGTGGAATAGTCGCGCCGCTTGTAGAACATCCCCATGTCCACGCCCAGAATACTCGAAAAATAGACCGCGCGGCTCATCGCCCCCTCGTCCGGGCTGACCACCATCAGGTGATCGTTGTCGATCCGGAAATCCTCTACCGTGTCCGCCAGCGCCTTCAGGAACTGGTACGTCGCCATAAACGAATCGAAACCGCTCAGCGGGATCGCATTCTGCACACGCGGGTCGTGCGCGTCAAAGGTGATGATATTCGAGACTCCCATGTCGACCAGCTCCTGGAGCGCCAAGGAGCAGTCCAGGGACTCCCGCTTGGAGCGCTTGTGCTGACGGCCCTCATAGAGGAACGGCATCACGACGCTGATCCGCTTCGCCTTTCCGTTTGCCGCAGAAATAATGCGCTTCAAATCCTGAAAGTGATTGTCCGGCGACATGTGGTTCTCATAGCCGCACAGAGAATACGTCAGGCTGTAGTTGCAGACATCCACCAGAATATACAGGTCTGCGCCGCGCACGGAATCGTGAATCTGGCCCTTTCCCTCTCCGGAGCCAAAGCGCGGACACGCACAGTCCAGCAGGTAGGTGTCCTCAATGTAGCCGGGAACCGTCGCAAGGGACGGATACTTCTGTTTCGATTCGATCCTCGTTTTTACCAGATAGCTGTCAACCGTCTCGCCAAAGGAACGGCACCCCTCGAGCGCCGCAATCTTTAAGGGGCCAACCGGCAGAATGTGTTCCAGATTATCATAGTCTGACATGGGTATGATATCCTCCCGCTTTTCTTATTGTTGTTTTCTGATCCTGTGTATCCCTGCTGCGGGTATCATATCATTTTGTAAAATCTCCGTCAAGAATATTGGCGCAAAATGTCATAAAAAGTTCAGCCATGCAAAAAACCGGAAAGGCAGCCCGTGCAAGCTTGCTTGCTAAGGACTGCATTTTCGGTTTTGAATGGGCGGAACGCCCATTCAGCCGCAGACAGGAGCTGCGAAGCAGCGGATAGCTTGCGAAGCAAGCGGGTCTACGGCTTGCATGGCGTCCCGGGCTATTCTACCCCCGCACTCCCAGAAACCCGCCCAGATTCCCTCTCTTTCCCTTCGTCGCCCGGTGGGAAAACAGAATCCCCGGATTGCAGCACGTGCACAGGTCCGTCACCTGGATGTGTTCTGACAGGACACCGGCGCCGAGCAGGTTCCGGCGGCAGGCCGCCCAGAGATTCAGCTGGTACTTCCCGTTCTCCTTCTCCTCAAACAGCTCCGGCCACACGTCCTTTGGATATTGTTCCCGGAACTGCGCAATCACATCCTCGCTGACCTCGTAGCAGTCCTGACAGATCGACGGGCCGACTGCCGCGAGCAGCTCCTTGGGCCGCGTGCCGTACGCCTCCTGCATCGTCCGCACCGTCTCCCCGGCAATATCGGCGACCGTCCCGCGCCAGCCGGAGTGTGACAGGCCGACCGCCTCGTGCACCGGGTCGATGAAGTACAGCGGCACACAGTCCGCGTAGAACGTCGCCAGCACGAGTCCCGGCACGTTCGTCACCATCCCGTCCACATCCCGGTAATCCTGCTCTCTGTCGTACCCCTTCCCGGCATCCTGCTCCGTCATGACCCGCACGTGCTTCGTGTGCGTCTGCGCGGAGCAGACAATGCGCCCTGCGTCGAAGCCCGCCGCAGCAGCGATCCTCCGAAAATTTTCCTGCACGTTCTCCCTGGTATCACCGCAGCTGACGCTGAAATTCATCGAGGACAGATGCGATGCACTGCTGACCCCTCCGAGCCGGCTGCTGAAACAGTGTACAAACCGGTCCCCCACCCGGTCAAGCAGCGGAAACGTAAAATAGAGCACGCCGCCCCGCTCGTGCGCCCGCATGGTCTCCTCTCCCGGATGCTTCCGTCTCAGTCTGTCGTTCTTCTCCATATTCCATACCCCTTTCTTCCGCCAATAGGCCCTCATCCGTGTAATCCACTTAGTCGATGTCATTACAAAACGATTTAACCCCGCCTCATTTTTAACCGCCTCGAATTGCACACGGTTAAAATCGGGATTATGCAATTCTTCCCAAACTCCCAAAAATTCTATCGCCCAACAAACAAAAGTACAATAGTTCCCACATGATCTCTTCTCTGATCCCATCAGAAACTCTGCATCCAACCGCTCTCACCTGCATTCCGCTTCGAAACACTTCTTTGCTCCAACCAGCCGTCACCCCACAAAGGAAAAAGCGTCCTGAACCAGTGTGACCCGCTCTCCGTCCACCGACACGACATCGAATCTGCACGGTGTCTCTGCGCCCAGGCGGTGCTCGGCGAGATACCACAGGGCGGTTCGGCTGATCCGGCGCTGCTTGCGCCAATCGACTGCGCACACGCCCTCGCCCAGCCGCCCGTCATGGCGGTATTTCACCTCGACAAACACGAGGTAGCGCCCGTCCCGCGCGATCAGGTCGATCTCTCCGGCGCGGCAGCGGTAGTTCTGCTCCAGAATCCGGTAGCCCCGCCCCCGCAGAAACGCGGCGGCCCGCTGCTCATACAGTGCACCCGTTTTTCTCTTATTCATACCTTTGATCCGGCTCTCTCCCCAGTTATACCATCCGTTACTCTGTGCCTGCCATCCGGCTCTCCATCCAGCCTATCATCTGTTACTCTATGCCTGCCATCCGGCTCTCTCCCCAGCCATATCATCCGTTACTCTATGCCTGCTATCCGGCTCTCCCGAACCATATCATCTGCTGTTCTGCACGAGTCTTCTGCCGTGTCTGCCTGAATCACAGCCTTCACGGAAATCAAATCCCACCGGCCATGCTGCAGTGTCGCGCCGGCTTTCTTAATCGTAACCATTTGCATCTCATATGAAATTCCCGATAAAGCTCCTGCGGTGGATCGGCGACGGGCCGTACTGGCGCAGTGCCTCGATATGCGCCGCGGTGCCGTAGCCCTTGTGCACGGCGAAGCCGTACTGCGGCATGACCTTGTCATACTCGCGCATCAGGCGGTCCCTCGTCACCTTCGCCAGGACGCTCGCCGCCGCGATCGAGAGGCTCTTCGCGTCCCCCTTAACGATCGGCACCTGCGGCTGCGCGACCTCGGGGATCCGAACTGCGTCATTTAAGAGCACCTGCGGCTGCGGGTCGAGCGAGGCGAGGGCCTGACGCATCGCCTCGTAGGTTGCCTGCAGAATATTGATCTCGTCAATCCGCGCCGGGCTGGCCATCCCGACTCCGTACGCCACCGCTTTCTCCCGGATCTCGTCGAACAGCTCCTCGCGCCGCTTCTCACTGAGCTGCTTCGAGTCATTCAGATACAGAATCTCGCAGTCCGGCGGCAGAATCACCGCGCCGGCCACCACCGGCCCCGCCAGCGGCCCGCGGCCCGCCTCATCGATCCCGCAGACCAGCCCGAGGTGTGCGTATTCCCGCTCATAAGCGCGCATCCCGTCCAGGCGCGCGCGCTCCGCCGCGAGGCGTTCGAGCTTTCTCTGATATTTTCCGATCAGCGCAGCCACCCCCTGACGCGGATCCTGCGCGTACGCTGCAAACAGCTCCCCGAGCTCCTCCTCGGACGCTTGCGCAAATTCCTCCCTGATCCTTGCAATCCCTTTCATCTTCCATACACCCCTTCCTCTTTTTCCTGCGAGATTTTGCCGATCTGCTCATTCTTATCGCAAAACGATTCCCGTAGTCACTTTCTTAGTCTCTGCCAGCACACGGCACCGTCAAATATACATAAAATAAAAATCGCATGTACAAAATGCGGATGGTCGCCCACCCGCATCCAATCTCTGTTCTATGTCTCAGTCCAGCAAGCTCACCGCGTCCGGCGGCCAGATCCGAAGCAGCGCTCTTCCCTTGATGTCCTGCTTCCGGATATTCCCCACGCTCGGCTCGCGGCTGTCCGCGCTGTTATTCCGGTTATCGCCCAGCACGAAATACTCATCCTCGCTCAGCGTGATCGCCTTGGACGCGAGCCCGGCATTTCGGATCGCCTCGCTGCCGTAATCATCCCTGAGCAGCTTCCCGTTGATGTACACGTCGCCGTCGTAGATCTGTACCGTCTCCCCGGGCAGCCCGATGATCCGCTTGATATAGTACGTATCCTCCTGATAGCGGAACGGGAACACTACGATGTCATAGCGCTGCGGGTCGCGGAACCGGTACGAGAGCTTGTCGACGATCAGGTTGTCGCCGTCGCGCAGCGTCGGCTCCATCGAGTCTCCGCTCACCACCGTGCGCTCCCCGACAAAGCGAATCAGCAGAAACACAACCGTCACCAAAATGGTAAGATAAATCAGCCAGCCCAAAGCTCCCTTTATGGCACTTTTTTTCTTTTTCTCCCGCCTCACTCCACGCCTCAATTTACCCACCACTTTCCGCTCACTCTACTGATGTCTCAGGAAGCCGATCTGGTTCAGCGGCCAGATCCGCAGCCACGCACGTCCCACAAACTGCGAGCGCTTCACATTTCCGACCTCCTCCGAGCGGCTGTCCTTGCTGTTGTTCCGGTTGTCGCCCATCACAAAGTACTCATCATCGCCGAGTGTGACCGGCTCGGCCGCACGCCCTGCGCTGCGGATCGTCTCCGCCCCGTAATCCTCCTCGAGCAGCTCGCCATTGATGTAGATATTGCCATCCGCGTCGATCTGCACCGTCTCGCCCGGAAGCCCGATAATCCGCTTGATGTAGTACTCCTTCGTGCCGTACGGCGAAAATACGATGACGTCAAACCGCTTCGGATCACCGAACCGGTAAGACAGCTTATCCACGATCAGATTGTCGCCGTCGCTCAACGTATTCATCATCGAGCGGCCGTCGACGCGCGTCCGCTGTCCGACGAAGGTGATAATCAGCCAGGATGCCACCACCACAAACGCGATATAGAATACCCAGCTGAGGATTTCCTTTTTCACATCCATCTGCTTTTCCCCGCTCTCCTCCGGCTCACCGACGGCCGGCCTCTTTTCTTCGCTCATCTTCTCACCACTTTCTGTCAAATCCGACATAAAATCTCTTTTATTGTAACGCCCGCCCGGAGATTTGTCTACTGTTAGTTATCTCTCGAGCGTAATTCTGCCCAGCCGCCCGCTGCGGAAGTCCTCGACCACCAGCGACGCTGCCTTGGGGTAATCCGGCTGATTCCCTTTCAGCTTGCAGCCGCGCGCCTCGGCAATTTGCGCAAGCAGCGCGAGCGCATCGCCCTCCTCCTCGATCTGGTACCGCGCGGCGAGCAGCCCCTGGTACGCCTCCCGCACGTATTCGATCAGCCACAGCGCGAGCTCCTCCGGCTGCAGCAGCTCATCCTTGATCGAGCCGACGACGGCCAGCTTTTTGCCGACGAGCTGATCCTCGAACTTGGGCCAGAGGATACCGGGCGTGTCGAGCAGTTCCACACTCTTGTTCAGGCGGATCCATTGCTTTCCCTTCGTGACGCCGGGACGGTTGCCAGTCTTCGCGCACGCCTTTCCGGCCAGCGTGTTGATAAAAGTCGACTTCCCGGCGTTCGGGATGCCGACCACCATCGCCCGCACCGGGCGGTTCAGAATTCCGCGTCTGCGGTCCCGCTCGATCTTTTCCCTGCAGGCCTCGCGTATGACCTCCTCGATTTTCTTCATCCCAGCCCCGCTGCGCGCGTTGACCTTCGCCGTATAGTAGCCTTTGTCGCGGAAATAGGCGGCCCACACGTCATTCTGGCTCTCGTCCGCAAGATCCGCCTTGTTCAGCACGATCAATCGCGCCTTGCCCTTCCCGAGCTCGTCGATGTCCGGATTCCGGCTCGCGAGCGGGACTCTCGCGTCGATGATCTCGATCACAAGGTCGATCAGCCGTATGTCCTCCTGCATCATCCGCTTTGCCTTCGTCATATGTCCGGGGTACCACTGGTAGTTCATGCCATACCTCCCTGCATGTCTCGTCTCCGAGTTACTTTAAAAATCCGCGGTGCCCGGCCGGCTGCAGGACAAACCACACCTTTCCCTCGATGTAGGATGCCTTCACCACGCCGACATCCGCGAAACGGCTGTCGACGCTGTTATTCCGGTTGTCGCCGAGCACAAAATACTCCTGATCCCCGAGTGTGATGCCCTCCGACGCCATCCCCGGATTCGTGATCACCGGGTAGCTCTTCTTCTCGAAATAGACCTCGCCGTCGATCTCAATGATGCCGTTCTCGATCCGCACCGTCTCGCCCGGCAGGCCGATCACGCGCTTAATGCTCGAATGGCTCGTGCTGCTGCCGTTCGGCTTAAACGAGATCACGTCACCGCGCTTTGGCGCACCCAGCTGATAGGAAAGGATATTCAGAAGCACCGTGTCCCCTCCCGAGAGCGTCACATCCATCGACTGCCCGATGTTGGTGCGCGACTGTCCGAAAAAGTACACCAGCACATACGCAAACAGAATTGCGACCAATATCTCAAACGTCCACAGCAGAATATTTTTTACAATGGCTGACTTTTTCCCCTCCGGCGCCGGCGCTTTGGGATATCCGTCCGGGGTCAGCATGTCCGCCGGCGCATAGCGGCTCCCCGCCGGAAACGGCTGCGCGTCATAACGGCTGCTGCCTCTTCGCTGCGCGCTGTGCGCCTTTTTTCGCCCTCTCATCGCACACGCTCCTCTCTTGCCCTGATGATGGCACAATCTGCCGCGGCAGCGCGGGCGCTTGGCCTCCGCTGCGCGTCCCGCTCTCCCGGCAAATCGCGGCCCGAAACGCAAACAGGGACAATATACACGAAGTACTTGTCCCTGAACGATTCATTATTTAACCAGCTCTTTTACCTTCGCGCTCTTTCCGACGCGTCCACGCAGGTAGTTCAGCTTCGCACGTCTTACCTTACCGTGTCTGACAACCTCCACCTTCTCAACAGACGGAGAATGCAGCGGCCAGGTCTTCTCAACGCCGATGCCGTTCGAGTTCTTGCGGACCGTGAAGGTTGCTCTCACGCTGCCGCCCTGCTTCTTGATCACGATGCCCTCGAATACCTGGATTCTCTCGCGGTTACCCTCTTTGATCTTGCCGTATACCTTTACGGTGTCGCCTACGGAGAACTGCGGTACCTCAGCCTTCATCTGAGCTGCCTCGATGTTCTTAATAATGTCGTTCATTGTGTTGTTCCTCCTTATTATTCGGATGTTCTTATCGCGGGTTGGCTGCGACAGAGGACCATCTCTTTTCTCACAACGCGTTTTATTTTATCACGGATTTTGTCAGATTGCAAGCAGTTTTCTCAGAAAATCCTGCTCCTGCTCCGTGATCGGATAGCCCCCAAACTCCGGCCCCTGCTCCAGCAGCGCGCGCAGGAATTTGCGGTCCTTCTTGTCCAGCTCCACGCCGGGCAGCAGATCCGGGCGGCTTCGAAGCGTCCGGTACAGCGACTGGTCGCGCCTCCAGCGGTCCACATTTCCGTGGTGGCCGGACATCAGAACCGGCGGCACCGCTGTGTCGTGCCAGACCTCCGGGCGGCTGTACTGCGGGTACTCGAGCAGATTTCCGGAGAAGCTCTCCGTCTCCCCCGATTCCTGGTTGCTCAGCACACCGGGCACCATACGGGCAATCGAATCCATCATCACCATCGAGGGCAGCTCCCCTCCGGTCAGCACGTAATCCCCGATCGACACGTAATCCGTCGCGATCTCATCGAGCACCCGCTCGTCGATTCCCTCATAATGCCCGCACAGAAAGATCAGGTCCTGCTCTTTCGCCAGCTCCTTCGCCATCTGCTGGTTGAACACGCGCCCCTGCGGCGTCAGATAGATCAGCCGCGGGCGGTACCCGATCCGCGCGGTCAGCGCCTCATACGCGCGATACACCGGCTCCGCCTGCATCACCATCCCGGCCCCGCCGCCATACGGGTAATCGTCGATCCGCCCGTCGCCGCGCACCGAAAAATCGCGGATATTCACCGTCTCGAGGGAGAGCAGCCCCTTCGCCATCGCGCGCCCGATGATGCTCGTGTGCATCCCGTCCTCGATCATCTCCGGAAACAGCGTCATCACATAGTAATTCATTCCAGCAGTCCCTCCAGCAGATGCACCTTCATCACGGCCTGCTCCACGTCCACCTCCAGGATGCACTGTCCGATCGCCGGGATCAGGACCTCCCGCCCATCCTCCATCCGGACCGTGTAGACGTCGTTCGCAGCCGTCGTGATCACCTCGGTCAGCTCGCCCAGGTACGCATCCTCCTCCGTGTAGACCTTCATGCCGATCAGATCAGCGATAAAATACTCATCCTTGTTCAGCTTGACCGCGTTTTCCCGCGTCACATACAGATTCTTCCCCTTAAAGCCCATGACGTCCTCGATTCTGTCATAGCCCCGGAACTTCAGAATCACCATATTTTTGAAGAACTTGACATGCTCCACCTCGAGCGGCAGCAGCTCCTTCCCTGTGTCGAGAAGGACGTCCTTCAGCTTTTTAAAGCGCTTTGCGTCGTCGGTCGTCGGAAAGACCTTGACCTCCCCGGCGAGCCCGTGCGTCGTCGTCACCGCGCCTACCTGTAATCGATTTTCCATCCTGCTTCCTTCCGATTCTATATAAAAACATCCAGCCGCATCGCGCCGCACGGGAACGATTCCCCTGCCGCTCCCGCACCTGACGTACCGCCGGTCTGATTCAGTGAAGGCCAACTTCCCGCAGCCATGTAAGAAAAAAGCCCGCCTCAAAAGCATCACTTTCGGGACAGACTCATTTTCTCACTGTAAAATATCCACAATCACCTTTTGATCTTCCTTCGATGCTGCGGCTTTTACGACGGAGCGGATCGCCTTCGCAATCCGGCCCTGCTTGCCGATCACCTTCCCCATGTCGGAGGGTGCGACTTTAAGCTCCAGAACGAGAGCTTTTCCACTTTCTTTTTCAGTAACTACTACCTCGTCCGGATTGTCGACTAGAGATTTTGCAATTACCTCCACCAACTCTTTCATCTTTGCCCACCTCTAACCGATCTTACTTCTCGATGCCAGCTGCCTTGAAGAGCTTTCCAACTACCTCGGTCGGCTGAGCGCCATTTGCAAGCCACTTCTTCGCAAGCTCTTCGTTGATCTTGAACTCACTCGGATCTGTGTTCGGATTGTAGGTACCGATCTCCTCGATACATCTTCCATCTCTCGGGGATCTGGAATCCGCAACAACGATTCTATAGTAAGGAGCCTTCTTCTGTCCCATTCTTCTCAGTCTGATCTTTACTGCCATTTCATTTCACCTCCTTGAACTCATCTTTTAGATATTGCTGTATGTGTTAAAAGGGAAGTTTAAACTTACCTCTTTTACCAGCCTTGCCTCCGAGCATGCCGGAATACTGCTTCATCATCTTCCGGCTCTGGTCGAACTGCTTCACCAGTCGGTTCACCTCGCTGATATCGACCCCTGCTCCGTCCGCGATCCTGCGCTTGCGCGAGAGATTCAGGATGTCGGGATTCGACCGCTCCTTCGGCGTCATCGAGTAGATGATGGCCTCGATCCGCGCCATCTGCTTCTCGTCGATCGCGTCCTCGATCTGCTTCATCTGCGCGCCGCCCACGCCGGGCATCATGCTCAGAATCTTCGAGATGCCGCCCATATTTTTCATCTGGTGCATGCTCTCGAGGTAATCGTCGAATCCGAACTGCGCCTTGCGGAGCTTCTGCTCCATCTCCTTCGCCTTCGTCTCGTCGATCGTGTCCTGCGCCCGCTCGATCAGGGAGAGCACATCGCCCATGCCGAGGATTCTCGACGCCATGCGGTCCGGGTAGAACTGTTCCAGATCGGAGAGCTTCTCGCCCATGCCCGCGTAGAGAATTGGCTTTCCGCACGTCGCCTTGATGGAAAGCGCCGCGCCGCCTCTCGTATCGCCGTCCAGCTTCGTCAGCACCACGCCGTCGATCCCGATCTTCTCCTCGAACATCGTCGCCACATTCACGGCGTCCTGTCCGGTCATCGCGTCCACCACGAGCAGCGTCTGGTCGACACCGACCTGCGCCTTGATCTCCTGCAGCTCGCGCATCATGTCCTCGTCCACATGGAGACGTCCCGCCGTGTCGAGGAATACGAGATTGAACCCGTTCTCCTTCGCGTACGCGACCGCGCGCTGCGCGATCACGACCGGGCTCTCCTTGTCACCTAAGGAGAACACCTCCACGCCGACCTTCTCACCGTTGACCTGCAGCTGCTTGATCGCCGCCGGGCGGTAGACGTCGCACGCGGCCAGCAGCGGCCTGCGACCCTTGGACTTGAACTTCGCCGCGAGCTTCGCGGTCGTAGTCGTCTTTCCTGCGCCCTGCAGTCCGGCCATCATGATGACCGTCACCTCGTTCGATGCGCGGAGCGCGACCTCCGTCGTCTCGGAGCCCATCAGCGACACCAGCTCGTCATTGACGATCTTGATGACCATCTGGCCCGGATTCAGCCCGTTCATCACGTCTGCTCCGACCGCCTTCTCCTGCACCGCCTTCGTGAACTGCTTAACCACCTTGAAGCTGACATCCGCCTCGAGGAGCGCCATCTTGACCTCCTTCAATGCGGTCTTGACATCGGCCTCGGTCAGTCTGCCCTTGCCGCGCAGGTTCTTAAATACATTCTGAAGTTTCTCCGATAAGCTCTCAAACGCCATGCTCCGAACTCCTCTGCGGACTCAGTCCCGCCTGCCAATGCTACAATTCATCCAGAATCTTTCCGGACAGCTCCCGCACCCCTGCTGCAAGTGCATCCTTGTCAATCGAGTCAACCTGTGACGCGAGGGTCTGAATCTGCCGCACATTCTCTCGGATCAGGACGAAGCGCTCTACCAGATGCAGCTTTGACTCGTAGGACTCCAGGATCCTGTTGCAGCGCTTCACCAGCTCATGCACGCCCTGCCTGCTGACTCCGAACTCCTCGGCCGCCTCTGAGTAGGAAATGTCGTTCAGAACGACCTCCTCGTACACCCTCTGCTGATGCTCCGTGAGGAGCTCACCGTAAAAATCGTACAGCAGCGTCTGCTGCAAAAACTGTTCCATTCGCATCACCTTTGCTATCTTACTCGCAAATGAGAGCGGTGTCAAGTATTTTTTGTTGACAAATCATTTTTTTCACACAACCATCTTTTCAATCACACACGTGTGCTTCTTGTCCTTGCCGTAGTTGATGCCGGCCAGCAGCAGATTGCCGCTGTAATCCTCCAGTGCCTTTACGTAGTTCTTCTGCTTAATCTGGTCGATGGCTCCCTGCGCATCCTTATCTTTTTTCAGTTCGATCACCACCGCCGGCTTGTCTGCGTGCAGCTTGCGCGGAATCAGGCAGATGTCCGCAAAGCCCTTGCCGGTGGGCAGCTCCCGGATGATCGTGTAGTATTCCTTCGCAAAATAGAACGCCAGGTTGATCGTGCAGCTCAGGGAGTTCTCATCGTTGTACTGCAGGATCGAAATCTCCTCATGCGCCCGGTCGATGCCTTTCGCCACTGCATCCGCATCCATCTCCCACAGGCTCTGCAGCAGCCTGCGCGATGATTCGACCGAACGGATTACCTCGCCCCAGTCCATCGTGCTGATCGCGTTGACGTACTCCTTGGCCACTTCCCGGTTCGGAATGGACACCGCGCAGCGTTCGGAATCGTAGGTCAGATACCCAAGATGCACAAGCAAGGTAAGCACGTCATCTTTCCCCGCAAAGGTGGTCATATCGTTCGTAAAGGTTCCCGTGTTGATCTCCACGCTCCCGCCTGCCAGCATCCTGACCACAGCGTCCTTCAGGCCGTCCATGTTCATCTGGATGTAGGCCCTGAGCGCCTCATACGTCTCCGTCTGGTTCCAGTAAGTGCCGAATTTATGGCGCAGCATGGACTCCACCACCGATTTCGGACTGTACATCGAGTAGTGCGTATCCCCATCCATGCTGTGCGTCACGAGCTCGTAGCCGTCGTACCACGCCCGCGCCTCCTCAAAGCTCATCCGGTACGTTTCACACAGCCCGCGCACCTCTTCCTCCGTGAAGCCGAAGAACTCCGCCAGATTGCCCGGATCGGTCATCGAATACTCTGTGAACATATTGAGGGCGGAGTGCGTGCCGTATTTCTTGATGGGCAGGATGCCCGTCATGTACGCCAGCGCCACGTAGTCCTGATCCTTCAGCCACACGCGCAGGAAGTCCAGGTACTTCTTCTGCGCCTCCGTGTTGTGGGCGTATTCGCGGAACAGACAGTCCCACTCGTCAATCAGGATGACAAAGGGACGTTTGGTCACGGCAAAAATATCATTCATAGCCCAGACCAGCTGCTCATCATTTGCACATTCTGGATATACGCATCGGAGATCCATCAGCACTCGCCTCTGCAATGTTTTAAGCATATCATCCACGTCATTCGTCGCGCTGAGGAATACCTGCATGTTGATCTTGATCACATCGTACTTGTTCAAATGCTCCCTGTAGGAATCGGCGGAAGCAATCTTCAGATTCTCAAACAGCTCTGATGTGTCTTCTCCGCATCCATAGTACGCGGACAGCATGTCCGCTGCCATCGACTTGCCGAACCGGCGCGGACGGCTGACGCAGATGAATTTCTGCTCCGTCCGGACACAATCGTTCACCCGTGAGATTAACAGCGTTTTGTCAACGTAAATCCGGGATCTGAGTCCCGTCTGAAACCGTTCGCTGCCAGGATTCAAATAGCTGCCCATCTGTCGTCACCTCCAAATAAAGAATCAGCCTCCCTCTTACCTTTCGTTTCCATTGTACCTCACAGGCAGCGGTGAATCAAGCCGGGCGTTGAGAAAAACTCGTAAATTTGCAGCTTCTGTGGCTTGCTACAAGAAAAAGCGCAAGGAAAAGTCCCAGAACCGAAATCACCTTTCCCACCCGAAGACCCGGTGCGTGGTAGCAGATCTCGACCGTGTGATGGCCGGAGGAGATTGGGAAGCCGAGAAACGCTGTGTTGACTCTCTGGATCGCGCATGGGTTGCCGTCGACTTTTACCGTAAAGCCCTGGTCGTACGGGATGGAGGTGATCACGTAGCCGTCACGGTCAACGTCGATCGAGCCTGCGATCCGGTTCCCCTTTGTCTGCTCCTGATCCGGAATCAGTTCTGACTGGTATAGTGTCTGTGTATCCGTATCGGCCGCCGCGCCGCGATCCACAAAGCAGTCGAGCCCGCGAATCCGGTAACGGCCTGCGCCGAGCGTCATCTCCACCTCTGTCTGACCGGCTGACAGCGGGATGGCGTATGTGAAGATCGTGTTTTTATTATAGTAGAAATATCCGCCAGAGTGGGAGGACAGGGTGTTTTTGACTCCTTCCAGCCGGATCGCCACCTCCTGCGCAGGCCGCAGGTTTTCGATCTCAAAGCGAAGGTACAAGGTGGCTGCAGATTCGCCGCACGCCTCACTCGGGAGTGGGATTCGGATTTTCCGGCTCTTCTTTGTCTCGACGAGATATCCGTCCTCTGTCTTCTCCATGCGGTCTGAATCCTGTGTCAACTCGGGGAGGGAAAGCTCCAGCTTTTGCATGTCCTCCGCCAGACTCTTCTGCAGCGTACCGCCTACAGATTCATTCGGCAGACTCTTCTGCGAATTATCGCCCACCAATTCTTTCGGCAAACTCTCCTGCGGATTATCGCCCACCAATTCTTTTGACAGACTCTCCTGCGGATTATCGCCCATCGATTCTTCCGCCAGACTCTCCTGCGGATTATCGCCCACAGGTTCTTTCACCAGACTCTCCTGCGGATTATCGCCCACAGATTCTTCCGGCAGACTCCCCTGCTGATTATCGCCCACAGGTTCTTTCACCAGACTCTCCTGCGGATTATCGCTCACAGGTTCTTCCGGCTCTGACAGTTTCTCTGCTCTCACTTTTTCGTCTGGTACGTCCTCCACGACAGCATACCGATCGAATACGGTCTGTGTGCAGGGAAATTCCAGCGACTCATACTCCTCCTGCGATATCACCCGGTCTGTCGCGTAGCAGATCGGGGCGACCTTCGGATTCCGGTAGATTCTGACGCCATCCTTTTCAAAGAACAGCTCGTACCCAGGCGCCGGTTCCTTCTCGCTCTCCTCCTGAACATCCACCAGATATTTGACCCCCATCAGCCTCCGGAACACAGGATTCTCCGAGACGCGCTGCATCATAAAGTTCCCGGCCGGCTCCTCGACGTCAAAGGTCTCCATCCGAAAGTCCTGATATTCCGGGTTGTACGCGGATGAATACACGGAGGTCACGTACTGCTCTGCGTCCCAGACACGGTTGATGTTCGCCGCGCGCTCCTGCTCCGTCCCCCACTGCTCCATCCGATACAATCCGTCCTCGCCCTCCAGCACCTCCTGCACCACCTCGCCGATTCCGGTATCGTTCACCTTCTCATAAAAGTCCCGATTTACAACGCTCAAACTCCCGTGGAAAGAGCCTCCAAATAGAATGAGGAACAGGACAGGCGGAATGAGAAGCACACTCTGTCCTATGAGGCAGCTCTGTTTTCTGCTGCTTCGCACATACGCGGTCTGATCCTTCTGTACGCTGCAGTTGCCGCAAGCCTTTGCCCGAGAAGTCTGCTGTAGTCTCCTCCGCCTTTCTCTCCTCGAAATCAGAACGTTCGCCAGTCTCCACAGAAGAAACCACACCAGCATCACCGCCGCATCCAGCAGCACCAGAGTCCACCGCTGCACACGGCTGACCACGCCTCTGCTCAGAATGCTCTCCGGAAGCTGCTGCAGAGCGTTCAGGTAGTCCGGCAGCTCGTAGCCCGCCTCCGTCCAGAGCAGATAGATCGTGAGCAGGTAAGGCAGGCACGCCACAACCATCTCTGTTTTTCTCCGGATCCTCCGTCCCGACTCTGTGCAGATTTCTTCCGTTCCTTCTTCTGTCAGCCTCCTGCAGTAGTACGCGATGACATAGACGAGCAGCGGAACAAACGGAATCAGCGCCTTCTCCCGCACGTACAGCCCTCCGTTGAGCAGCCACAAAAAGATCGGGAACGCGAATACCGCAAGACAGCCCAGGACGAGCACCCGCTCATTCCTGCGCCGCCAGAATAGCCCGGAGAGCAGCGCCGTCGCTGCCAGCGTCGTCAGCCCCGTCCCGTAGGCGCTGTACAGGTTCCGAAAGACAGCGAGCTCCGGCAGCAAAAGAGACGCGACATCAACCGCAGCTCTCCCGCCCCGCTTTCCCAGAAGCGCAGCCGCCGCGGGCACCAGCAGCACGGCGCTCATCAGCACAGCGGCCAGCAGTGGCAGCAGAAACCGCACGCCGTCCGTCAGAAATCGCCTCATCGTCAAACATCTGCCGCGTTCCACGCACTCCGCATGTCTCCTAAATATACGCCTCCTTCGTTCCGACGCTTCCCCAAGTATACATCTTCTTCGCTCCGACGCTTCCCCAGGTATACACCGCTCGCTCTCCGATGCTTCCCCAGGTATACACCTCTCGCTCTCCGATGCTTTCCCAGGTATACACCTCTCGCTCTCCGATGCTTTCCCAGGTATACACCTCTCACTCTCCGATGCTCTTCTAAATACCCATCTTCTTCGTTCCGCCCTTCCTCCAAATACCATCGTCCCTTCCGGCAACTCCTCCACTCCGTCCATATACCGCAGATACCGGTGCACGCCGTATAGCACGAGCACCAGCATCCCGCAGATGCTGTACAGAAAGCTCGTCATGATCATCAGGAACACGCCCGCAATGTACAGTCCAGCCCTGCCTGTTTCGAGATACCGGTCGACGCCCCACAGCGCCAGGCACAAAAACGGCAGATAGTCGACGAACATCACCTGCCTGGCCGACTGGAAGATCAGCGGGCCGCTAAGCGTCAGCATCAGCGCACACCAGAAGCTAATCCCCCGCGAAAAGTGAAGATGGCGCAGCCAACCGTAGCACAGCACAGCCGTGGCGGCGACCGTCAGCACCGACACGGCCATTAGATAATCCCCCATCCGCACGGACGGCAGAAGGTACGACGGCAGAATCAGCGGGCTTGCCAGTCCATAGTAGGCAAAACAAAATGCGTTCTGCCCGCCGCCAAGCCCCAACGCGAACTCCGGCAGCAGCTTTCCCGTCTCGTAAAACTGCTGCCGAAAATACTCCGGGATCACGCTGTGCTGGCTGATCCAGTCCACATTGGAGCCAAGCACCCCGTACCTTCCGACCTCAAACCAGCAGAAGAATACAGCGAGGCCCGCCAGAACTGCACACAGGCCAACATCCTTCCATGACACGCCTCTGTCCTTCCCCATACTGTTTTGTCCCTTGCAGTTTTTCTTTCTTTCGTTTTCTTTCCTTCCGTCTGTCCTCTTTCTTTCCTTTTTCATGCGATTCTCTCCCGCATCCGCTTCCCTAATCCAATTTCTGCTCCGGTATATTCCTTCCTCAGAAGGGTTCCCTTCCCATTCCGTCGCTCTGTGCCGCCGCACTCACACAGTGCTCCATCCCCAATTCCGTCGGCAGCGGCCGAAGGATGATCCCCGGCTGCGGCTGTCCCGCCGCCCCTTTGCGATCGCGCCGCCGCTCATCCGCTCTTCTGCGATCACACTGCTGCTCGTCCGCTCTTCTGCGATCACACTGCCGCTCGTCCAGATCTCTGCAAACGTACTCCTCTGCCACCCCTTGAACCTGCCCCGCGGCCGCCTTCGCCGCGCCTGTTCCGACGCGCTCCGTCTCGTCCGTCTCCTGCAAAATATAGACCGGCCGGTGTTTCACCTCGATGTACGTCCGCGACAGATACCACGCCGAGATCCCCATGCACAGAAGCTGCACCCCGCCCGCGAACACGACGAGACAGCCGAGCAGATACCCGGCCGTGACCGCACCGCGGCCGGTGGCCGCCCAGATCCCGGCTGCCGCCAGCATCCCGCCCGAGAGCAGCAAAAACAGGAAGCCCAAGAGCGACGCGAGCATCAGCGGCGCGGTCGACATCCCGGCGATCCCCTCCAGCGCATACCCGAACAATTTGCCGAGCGACCATTTCGTCCGCCCGGCGGAGCGCTCCACATTCTCATACGCGAGCCACTCCGTGCGGAAGCCGACCCAGGAAAACAGCCCCTTCGAGAAGCGGCTGCACTCCCCGAGCTCCAGCACCGCCTCCGTCATCCGGCGGCTCATCAGCCGGAAATCCCGCGCCCCGCTCACCAGCTCCGTCTTTGCGATCCGGTTCGCGCAGCGGTAAAATTCCTGCGACAGCCGCGACCGCAGCCAGCTCTCTCCGTCCCGCGTCACCCTCCGCGCCGCCGCGCAGTCGCACACCCCGGATGACACCAGCTCGTACATTTTGGGCAAGAGCTCCGGCGGGTCCTGCAGATCCACATCCATCGTCGCCGTGTAATCTCCTTTTGCGGACCGAAGCCCCGCACAGATCGCCGCCTCCTTCCCGAAATTGCGCGAAAACGAGAGATAGCGGCAGCGCGCATCCCTCCGCGAGAGCTCCCGCAAAATCTCCAGCGTCCCGTCCGTCGACCCGTCATCCACAAAAATCAGCTCAAAGCGCACCTCGCACATCTGCCCCATGATCCCGCACATGTTCCGATAGTAAAACGGCAACGCCTCCTCCTCGTCCAGACACGGGACAACAATCGAAATCAACTTCATCGCTGCATTCCTCCTTTCCATCTATCCAAAGCATTCCCACATACCTTCCCCGGCATACGCCAGCCAGCTCTCTCCGTCCCTTGCCGCCTCCATGTCATGCCGCCTCCATATTGCCCAGGTATACGCCTGCTATCCTGCTCATCTCACAGCTGCCATTCTACTCCCTATTGTTTAAGAATCGCCCAAAGAAGATCTTAATGATTCTTAATCTCCACCGCGTGTCCTTTTCCGCCATATCACCACCCGTCCATCGCGGGAAGCTCGTGGGAATAAATTGCCGTCCTCCTCTGAAAATCTTAAATTTTATTAAGAAAATCGCAAAAACTCCGAAAATCAAGTATACTGTAAGACAGCCGATCTCCTGCATTGGAAGCCGAATCCGAATCGATTTTCGCACGCAATGCACCTGTGCAGGCCGGAAGCAGAATCCGAATCGGTTTTCACACTCAAAACCGGAAACAGAATCCTGCGCAGTGTATCGGCTTCCATACGGGAGAACAGCTCCCGGGAAAAATGAGAAAGGATCTTTCATATGAGCGAACAGAAGTCACAGATTCTAGTCGTAGACGACAACCCGGAGATCCGGGAAATCATACAGGTGCTGCTGGGCGGTGAGGGCTACGAGGTGGCTGAGGCGGCGGACGGGCAGGAGGCACTTGCGCAGATCCGGCAATGCAGCTTTGACCTGATCATCCTCGACATCATGCTGCCCGGCATGAATGGCTATCAGGCCTGCCGCGCGATCCGCGAGCAGAGCAACGCGCCGATTCTCTTTCTCTCCGCGCGCGGGCAGGATCAGGACAAGACACTCGGATTCTCGAACGGCGGGGACGATTATCTGACGAAGCCGTTCTCCTACCATGAGCTGCTGGGGCGTGTCAAAGCGCTGATCCGCCGCTACCAGGTCTACCGCGGCAAAACAATTTCCCCACAGGAGGATGCGCCCGCCGCGCCCCTGATCCGCTGCCGCGGCCTCGAGATTGATCCCTCCACGGAGGAGGTGCGCCGGGACGGCAGGCCGCTGGATCTGACTGACACCGAGTACGCGGTCCTGCTCCTGCTCGTCACAAACCGCGGCCAGCTCTTTTCCGCCGCCCGCCTCTACGAGGCGATCTGGAACGAGCCATACTACTACGGCGCCAACAACACCGTCATGGTCCACATCCGCAACCTGCGCCGCAAGGTCGAGCAGGATCCGGCCAACCCGACGCTCATCAAAACCGTATGGGGAAAGGGGTACCGCTGTGAGTAGAAATTCTTCCGGCAAACTACACCGTCTGACCCAGAAGGTCACTCAGACCGCCGCCGTCAAAAGGCTGACGCAGCGCTTTTCCCGCATGCGCCTGCGCACACAGCTGCTGTGTGTCATGCTCCTGGCCGGGACGCTTGCCCTGCTGCTGTTTCTGGGACTCTGGACCAGCAAATGGACCAGCTACAACCTGCTCTCCCGCACACCGTGGGGCAGGACAGTCTTTCCGGATCTGGACGAGTTCTTTGACACGCTCCGGGAAGAAGCCGTGAACTATGACCTGCCCAAGGACGAGGGCGATGCCATCACGGTCCAGCAGCTCCAACCCTTTCTGTATCTCGGCGACTCCTACACCGGCATTTATATCTACGGGGCAAGCTGGAAACCCGGGCTGTTTCTGGCCGGCAGCATTCCTGACTCCTTGCTGTTTGTCAATCCGTTCTCCGGTTTCTTCTCCTTCGGCTACGCGATATTGGACGACACGGGACTGCGCTTTGGCTCGGAAATCATGCCCTTCCGCAACGGGAATGCGGAGGTGCTGGTCTATCTGTACCATCCCTCACTCTTTATGCTTCCATACTTTCTGTTCTCCATCGCCGGCTCGATCCTTCTGTTTTTCTGGATTGTCCTGCGCTTTATCAGCCGCAAGATACACCGGATCCGGTCACTGGAGCAGGAGGTGCTGCGCATGTCCTCCGGCGATCTCGGCCACCCCGTACCCGCGTGCGGCAACGACGAGATCGGCACGCTCGCAGTGCACCTCGATCAACTGCGCCGTTCTCTCGCCACAACGATCCGGCAGGAGCAGGAGAGCCGGCAGGCGAACCAGGACCTGATCACCGCCATGTCGCACGACCTGCGCACGCCGCTCACGATCCTGAACGGCTATCTTGAGGTCGTGCGTCTCGACCGCAGGCCGCAGCAGCGCGAGGAATACCTGGAGCGCTGCCTCCAAAAGACCGATGAGATCCGCCAGCTGACCGACCGGATGTTTGAGTATGCACTGGTCTACGAGGAGAGCGAGACAGCCACGCTCACCGCCCTCCCCTGCTCCCTCCTGCTGCAGTGCCTGCGGGAAAACGCGGACTATATCCGCCTGACCGGCTTTGCGCTCAGGGAAAACGGCGGCGAGACGATCCCGGAGGCCCTTCGCATCTGGGGCGATGAGGCCCTGATCAGGCGCGTGCTGAACAACCTCTTCTCCAACATCATCAAGTACGGCGACAAAAAGCAGCCGGTCACGCTTTGCTGCAGCGCTGATTCCGCGCAGGCCAGATTCTGCCTGTCCAACGCGGTCAAAGCGGATGCCTTTGCCGTCGAGAGCAACCACATCGGCCTGCGCAGCGTCCGCAAGATGATGGAGCTCATGAATGGAACCTTTGCAACTAAGACAAGCGGAAATCAGTTTCTCGTGACGCTCGTCTTCCAGGTCGTGCAGGAGGAGACATAAGCACAAAAAGACAGCCAACCGGGCAAATGTGCCACACGGGTCGGCTGTCTTATCTATCTTTTCTATCTAATTCCTTTTATTTCTCTTGTCCACTTCTCAGCGTACGTTCACTGATCCATCTGCATCATCTTCTGTGCAATCACGCTCAACTCCGCCGGATGATCAAAATACGGCAAAAGCAGCTTTCTCTCTCCGCATGCCTACAGGCTGGCCGTCTTGTGCACCGGGTCGTAGCCGTGCTCCTTGAGCGCGTTGATGATCCGCTGCTTGTGGTCGGTGCCGAAAGCCTCCATCGTGATGCGCAGCTCCACAGCCGCGTTCCGGTTCGTGCTGACGAACTGGTTGTGCTCGAGCTTGATGACGTTGCCCTGCTGCTCGGCGATCACGGAGGCGACGCGCACGAGCTCGCCCGGGCGGTCCGGGAGCAGTACCGAGATCGTAAAGATCCGGTCTCTCTGGATCAGGCCATGCTGCACGACCGACGCCATTGTGATCACGTCCATATTTCCTCCGGAGAGGACGGAGACGACTTTCTTGCCCTTCGCCTCGAGATGCTTCAGGGCGGCCACCGTCAGCAGGCCGGAATTTTCCACGACCATCTTGTGGTTCTCTACCATGTCGAGGAACGCCACGATCAGCTCATCGTCACTCACGGTGATAATGTCGTCGACATTCTGCTGGATATAGGGGAAGATGTTGTGGCCCGGTGTCTTCACCGCCGTGCCGTCCGCGATCGTGTTCACGCTCGGCAGAGTCACGACCTCGCCCTGCGCGAGCGACGCCTTCATGCAGGCCGCGCCCTCTGGCTCCACGCCGATCACCTTGATCTTCGGATTCAGGTACTTCGCGAGCGTCGAGATGCCGGTCGCGAGTCCGCCTCCCCCGATCGGGACGAGGATATAGTCGACCAGCGGCAGCTCCTGCACGATCTCCATCGCGATCGTCCCCTGCCCGGTCGCGACCGCGAGGTCGTCAAACGGGTGGATGAAGGTGTAGCCCTTCTCCTCGGCGAGCTGATACGCGTACTCGCACGCCTCGTCGTACACATCCCCGTGCAGCACCACCTCCGCGCCGTAGCTCTTCGTGCGGTTCACCTTCATCAGAGGCGTCGTCTCCGGCATCACGATGACTGCCTTGCAGCCGTACGCCTTCGCCGCGTACGCCACGCCCTGCGCATGGTTGCCCGCAGAGGCCGTGATCAGGCCGCGCGCGCGCTCCTCCTCGGTCAGCGTGCTCGTCTTGTAGTACGCCCCGCGGATCTTGTACGCGCCCGTCACCTGCATGTTCTCCGCCTTCAGGTAGACCTTGTTGCCGGTCTGCGCGCTGAAATATTCACTGTAGATCAGCTTCGTCTCCTGCGTGACACGCTTCACGCACTCCGAGGCCTGCTCAAATGCTTCTAACGTCAACATCTCCATCGTCTGTTCCCTGTCCTTTTCTCTCATTTCTTCTATATTGACCCCGGAATCCGCCAAAGCCGGCAGCAATCTGATCCGGTATGCTATAATGCCGTCAGCCCTCCGGTCCGGTATGCTATAATACCGTCAGCCTTACGATCCGGTATGCTATAATGCCGTTAGCCTTACGATCCGGTATGCTCGCTGTCATGCGGTCAGCCGCCCGATCCGGCACATCAGGATCCATGCTGCGATATGGCGCACACCCGCCGGTTCAGGCGGTCCTGTTCTCCACGTCAAAGAGCGCGTTCACAAACTCGTCCGCGTCAAACTTCTGCAGATCGTCGATCGACTCGCCGACGCCGATGTATTTGACCGGGATTCCGAGCTCTGAGTGGATCGCCACCGCGATGCCGCCCTTTGCCGTACCGTCCAGTTTCGTCAAAATGATGCCGGTGATGTTCGCAACCTCCTTGAACTCGCGCGCCTGGGCGAGTGCGTTCTGCCCCGTCGTACCGTCCAGCACGACGAGCGTCTCCCGGAATGCCTCGGGATACTCCCGATCCAGGATCCGGTTGATCTTGCCAAGCTCATTCATCAGATTTTTCTTGTTGTGCAGCCGTCCGGCCGTGTCGATCAGCAGGACATCCGCACTGCGCGCCTTCGCCGCCGAGATTGCGTCGTAGACCACCGAGGCCGGGTCTGAACCCTCCTGGCCGCCGATGATATCGACATCCGCGCGGTGCGCCCACTCGGTCAGCTGCTCCCCGGCTGCCGCGCGGAACGTATCCGCCGCCGCCAGCACGACCCGCTTGCCCTGATCCTTCAGCTTGCCCGCCAGCTTGCCGACACTCGTCGTCTTGCCAACGCCGTTTACTCCGATCACGAGCACCACGGATTTTCGCTTCTCAAACTCATACGCTGTCTCCCCGACGTTCATCTCCTGCTTGATGCTGTCGATCAGCAGCTGCTTGCAGGCCGCCGGATCCTTGATATTCTGATCCTTCACCTTCTGCCGGAGATCTTCGATGATGGAGGTCGTCGCATTGATCCCGATGTCTCCCATCACGAGAATCTCCTCGATCTCGTCGTAGAAATCATCGTCTATGCTCGAAAACCCGCTGAAGATCTCGTCAATCTTCGAAACTACATTATCCCTGGTCTTCGTCAGCCCTTCCACAAGCCGCTTAAAAAAGCCCTTCTTCTCTTCCATCCGTTTCCCTCCCATCAAACTGCTGATTCCCGCGGACAGCAGACGCTCCGCCATGCCTGACATGGCGCCCGCCTGAGCATCTCTGCGAATCTGCTCCCTATCTTATCACGCAACGCGCCGAAATACAATATTTCACATTCAAACATTTCAAAATTGTAAGCAAACGCTATTCGTCCAGATCGTCCTCGATCAGGTTCACCGACACCAGCGCCGAGACGCCCTTCTCCTGCATCGTGATGCCGTACAGCCGGTCGGCCGCCGTCATCGTCCCTCTTCTGTGCGTGATGATGATGAACTGTGTATGTTTCGTCAGCTTGTGCAGGTAGTTCGCGTACCGGTCGACGTTGCTCTCGTCGAGCGCCGCCTCGATCTCGTCCAGCAGACAGAATGGGGACGGCTTCAGGTTCTGGATCGCGAACAGCAGCGCGATCGCGGTCAGCGACTTCTCGCCGCCGGAGAGCTGCATCATGTTCTGCAACTTCTTGCCTGGCGGCTGCGCGATGATCCGCACGCCCGCCTCCAGGATGTCCTCATCCTCGACGAGCTCGAGCGAGCCGCGCCCGCCTCCGAACAGCTCCTTAAACGCCTTGTCGAACTCCGTCTGAATCCGCGCGAACTGCGCCCGGAACTGAGTGCGCATTCCCTCATCCAGCTCCTCGATAATCTTAACCAGCGCCGCCTCCGCCTTCATCAGATCCTCGTGCTGCGCCGACAAAAACGTGTGGCGCTCCGAGAGCTCCTTGTAGTCCTCGATCGCGTTGACGTTGACGTTCCCGAGTCCCTTGATCTCGCTCTTAATCGCGGCGATGCTCTTCTTGAGGGCTGCGGCGCTCGCCGGCTCCTCCTGCTGCAGCTCCTTCGCCGCGCCGAACGTCAGCGCGTACTCCTCCCACATGTAGGAGGTCTGATGGTCCTGCTGCTCGGTCAGCTTCTCCAACTGCGCGTTCAGCCGGAACGTCTCCCGGTCCAGAAGCGTCATCCGCTCCGAGAGCTCCTCGCGCGTCGCGAAGAAGCGCTTATGTACCGCGCTCTTCTCCTCCTTCTGTGCCGTGAGCGATTCGATCTCACTGCGCAGCTGCTCCTGCGAGCCGGCAGCCTCACCGATGGCCGTCTCAATCTCGCGGATCTGGCACAGCTTTGCCTCGATCTCCCCATCGCTCTCGCGGATCCCGGCCGCATACTGCTCCTTCTCCTGCGTCAGCCTCCCCGCCTCCTGGCGAAGCCGCGCGAGATTCTGTCCGATAAACTGCTCCTGCTGGCGCTGCTGTGCCAGCTCCAGGTGAAGACGCTCGGCCTCCGCCATCAGCGTGTGCTCCTCCCCGCGCTTCCGGTCAAGCTCCTGCTGCAGCCGCAGAATCTCCTGCTCCGTCTCATGCTCCTGCGCCTCCGAGGCGGCCAGCTGCTCCTGCTCCTTCTTCCGGCTCTCCTGGATCTCCTGGATCTGAGCCTCCAGCTCGCCGGCCTCCGAGCGGATCCTCCGGTATCCCTGCGCGGTACTGCCGGATTTCGTCTTCACCTCATCCAGCTTCATCCGCGCCGTATTCTGCTTCAGGTACTCCTCCTGCAGCGCATCCTTCTGGCGGACGATCTCGTCCCGCAGACGGTTCCGCTCCATCCGGCACGCGTCAATCTGCTGCTGCAGTGTCTGCAGCCGCTCCCTGCGCGCCCCGACCTGCTTCTCAAGATCCTCGATCTCACGCCGCCGCCCGAGCAGGTTGCTCGAGTTCTTAAACGCACCGCCGCTCATCGAGCCGCCCGGGCTGAGCAATTCGCCGTCCGTCGTGACGATGCGCAGCGAATGGCGGTACTTTCGCGCCAGCGCAATCGCATGGTCAATCGTGTCGACGACCACCGTCTTGCCCAGCAGATACTGTACCAGCTCCCCGTACTGCTTCCCGGCCTGCACCAGCGAGGATGCCAGTCCCAGCACGCCCTGCTCCTTCAGCGCCTGCGGGGTCGAAAAGCCGCCTCTGCCCGAGATCCCTGAGAGCGGGAGGAAGGTCGCGCGCCCGAACTTGTTCCGCTTCAGGAACTCGATGAGCTTCTTGGCCGTCTCCTCCGTGTCGGTCACGATATTCTGGATGCTTCCGCCCAGCGCCGTCTCGATCGCGATCTCATACGCCTTCTCCACCTTGATGATATCCGCCACGACGCCGAGAATCCCCGGCACGCGGCTCTTCTGCTCCATCACACGGCGGATGCTGTTTCCGTACCCGTCGTACCGCTCCGTAATATTTTTCAGAGATTCCAGCCGCGACGCTTCCCTGTGGTACTCCGTCTGCTCAATCTCAATCGTGTGGTTGTACTCTGAGAGCTCCTGCTGGCGCACCGAGAGCTGCTCATTCGTCTCGTCGCTCTTTGCGGTCAGCGCCGTGATCCGCGCCGTGACCTCGTCGTACTCCTTCTGCAGACCGGCGAGCACCTCCGCCTGCTCAGACTCCTCACTCTTCAGCCGCAGTGCTTCCTGGGAGATCTGGGCCTTCCGGATCTGCGTCTGCTCGTACATAGTGTCGTACCGCTGCATCCGCGCCTTCACGGAAGCGCGCTGGTTCAGAATATCAATGATCGTGCTCTTGCCGCCCGCAATCGCGCTCTCATGCTCCTGGATTCCCTTCTGCAGCAGCGCGAGTGCATCCGACGCGTCCGTGCTCTGCTCCTGGACCTCCTCGAGCGCCTGCCGCAGCGCCGCCAGCTCTTCCTGCGCGTGCTCCCGCTGTGCCTCCCGCTCCGAGAGTTCCTGGTCGATCCCCTCGATGCGCGCTTTCAGGTGCGCGCCGTTTGTCTTCGCCGTGTTGATCTGCTCATGCAGCAGCTGCACCTGGGTCTCGAACCGCTGCGCCGTCAACTGCCCCTGCGCCACGCAGTCACGCCTCTGCTGCAGCGTCTCATTCAGCTGCTCAAGCTCTTTCTCGAGCTGCTCATACTCTGCCTTGGCCTGCTCGTACGCCTCCCGCGTCTCGTTCAGCTGCTCCAAGGAGAGCGCCTGTTTCTCCCTCGTCTCGTTCAGCTCCCGGCTGATCCGCTCGTACTCGAGCAGGAACAGATTCACGTCTAGGCTCTTGAGCTCCTCCTTCTTTTTCAGATAAATCCGCGCCGTCTCCGCCTGCCGCTCCATCGGCCCTAACTGTCGGGTCAGCTCTGAGAGGATGTCGTTGACACGCACGAGGTTCTGCTTCTCGTCCTCGAGCTTTTTCTGCGCCGCGTACTTTCTGCGCTTGAACTTTACGATGCCGGCCGCCTCGTCGAACAGCTCCCTGCGCTCCTCCGGCTTGCCGCTGATGATCTTCTCGACCTGGCCCTGCCCGATGATCGAGTAGCCCTCCTTGCCGACGCCCGTGTCGTAGAACAGCTCATTGATATCCTTCAGCCGCACCTGCGTCCCGTTGATCAGATACTCACTCTCCCCCGAGCGGTAGACGCGCCGCGTCACCGTCACCTCATCATAGGAAATCGCCAGCTGGTGGTCGGAATTGTCCAGCGTGATCGACACGGAGGCATAGCCGAGCGGCTTGCGCAGCTCCGTGCCGGAAAAGATGACATCCTGCATGCTCGCGCCGCGCAGTGACTTCGCGCTCTGCTCACCCAGCACCCAGCGCACCGCGTCCGCGACGTTGCTCTTTCCGCTGCCATTCGGTCCGACAATCGCCGTGATGCCGTTGTGGAACTGAAATACAATCTTGTTTGCAAATGATTTAAACCCGTGTACTTCAATGCTCTTCAGATACATTCCTTACTGGTTCCCTTTCAACTGAATGATCGCCCGGTACGCCGCCTCCTGCTCGGCCGCCTTCTTCGTGCTGCCCTTCCCGCGTCCCGCCGGGCGGTCTCCGATCCGCACCTCGACGATAAATCGTTTCGCGTGGTCCGGGCCCTCCTCGCCGACGATGTCATACTGGATCTCGTCTTCTTTAAAATCCCGCTGCACCATCTCCTGAAGAATAGTCTTGCTATCATAAAAGAGCTTCTTGTGCTCGATGTCTGTCAGAATGTATTTCTCCACAAACTCTTTTGCATTAGCAAAACCACCGTCAAGATAGATCGCCCCGATCAGCGCCTCCATCGCGTCCGAGATGATCGAATCGCGGTAGCGCCCTCCGGTGTGCTCCTCCCCTTTTCCGAGCAGCAGATACTGCTCCAGATGGATCTCCCGCGCGCACAGTGCCAGCGTCGGCTCACAGACGATGCTCGCGCGCAGCTTCGTCAGCTTCCCCTCCGGCATGTCCGGGTACTGGTGAAACAGGAAATCGCTGCTCGCGATCTCCAGCACCGCGTCACCCAGGAACTCCAGCCGCTCATTGTCGTGCAGCGCCTTCTGCCGGTGCTCATTCGCGTAGGAGCTGTGGCACATCGCATTTTGCAGCAGCTGCGGATTCTGAAACACATATCCGATCTGCCGCTCCAGTTCCTTCATTTTTTCATTGATCATCGTTTTTTCCTCCTGCAGCCTTGTTTCTGCGAAGTGAAAGGAGGAGCCTTGCCTCAGCCCCTCCTGCGTTATCCTTCTGCCAGGTGCCTGTCTGCGCATGACAGTTTCACACTGTGTTTGGTCCTGTTTAGGCTCAGCCGATCGCTCCCTTGATCGCCTCCGCCGCATCGCCTACGGACACAATCTTCTCCACCTTCTCCTGCGGGATCTCGATATCGAACTCTTCCTCGATTCCCATAATGATCTGAAATACATCCAGGGAGTCCGCCCCGAGATCATCTACAAACGTTGTCTCCGGCGTGATCTCATCGGCATCCACATTTAAAACCTCTGCAATAATACTCTGCAATTTTTCAAATTCCATAACAAAACCTCTCCTTAATATGTTTCTTCATTTTGGTGTATTGCTTTCTCGATCTTTTCGCTGATCTGCTGCTGCTTGAACTGTACACACTGATACACGGAGTGCTCCACCTCCGCCGCCTTCGAACTCCCGTGCGTCTTCACGACGAGGCCCTTCAGCCCCAGCAGGGGCGCTCCGCCGTACTCTGTGGCGTCAAATGCCTTCAGCGTCCTCTTCAGCGCCGGCTTGATCAGCACCGCGCCGAGCTTTGTGCGCAGGTTCGTCATCAGGCCGCCCTTGATCTTTTTGATCATGACTGCCCCGACGCCCTCGTACAGCTTCAGGATCACATTCCCGACAAATGCCTCGCAGACCACGACATCGCAGGCGCCGTACGGGATATCCCGCGCCTCAACGCTGCCCGTGAAATGGATATCGCGCTGTTCCTTCAGCAAAGGGAAGGTCTCTTTTACAAGCGCATTTCCCTTTTCCTCCTCTGCTCCGATATTCACAATACCTACTCTTGGCCGTTTCACTCCGACTACGTGCTCCATGTAGATGGAGCCCATCTTCGCGAACTGGACAAGGTGAGAGGGTCTGGCATCGACGTTGGCCCCGCAGTCAATCAGCAGCGCCACGCCGTCCTTCGTCGGAATCAGCGGTGCGAGAGCAGGCCGCTCAATGCCTTTGATCCTGCCCACAATCGCCTGGCCGCCCACGAGCACTGCCCCTGAGCTGCCCGCGGACACAAACGCATCCGCCTGGCCGCGGCGCACCATCGTCAATCCGACTACGATTGATGAGTCCTTCTTCGTCCGAATCGCAGCCACCGGCGGCTCGGCTGTCTCGATCACCTGCGTGGTCGGCACCACCTCCACACGGTCTGCCGGGTAGGAGTACTGCTTCAGCTCCCGCTCCACCGCATCCTTCAGGCCGGTGAGGATCAGATAGATATCCTCACGGCTGTTCACCGCCGCTATAGCTCCCTTTACAATCTCTGCTGGCGCATTGTCTCCGCCCATCGCATCGACAACGACCCGGACCAAATCGCTCATAATCGTCCCTCCTGTTTTCTATAACCTAATATACTAAACATCATAATAAAAAGCAACAGAAAATTCCAAATAATCCGCTGTTACCCCAAACGCCCTGCAGGCCGCAGAATTGATTACAGTTCTGCCGGAATGCCATGCAAGCCGCAGAAAAAAGAGCCTGCCAGGCTGTATGCTTGGCAGACTCTCGCTCCCCGCGCAAGAACCAATTAGTCCTCTACCGGGATGATTTCCTTCTTGTTGTAGGTTCCGCAGGCCTTGCAGACTCTGTGCGGGAGCATCAGCGCACCGCATTTGCTGCACTTTACAAGGTTCGGAGCAGTCATTTTCCAGTTTGCTCTTCTCTTGTCTCTTCTCGCCTTCGAACTTTTATTCTTCGGACAGATAGACATGATAACACCTCCTTAAATCCGTAATTTATCAAACATTCTTGAATATATCAAGGATTTTTGCCATTCTGGGGTCAAGGTCTGTCGGTCCGCAGCTGCAGGATCCATCATTCAGATTCTGTCCACAAGTGCTGCACAGACCTTTACAATCCTCCCGGCAGAGTACCCTCTCCGGCCAGACAAGCAGTGCCTCATCATGAACTAACTGATCCACATCCAGGCTATAGCCCTCAATATAATCTCTGTCGTCGGCCTCCAGCTCATTCTCGAACCGGATGTCCAATTCGGAAGCCACTGGCTCCAGACAACGCGCACACGGAATCCATACCTCGACCGACACCTCTCCCTTTACAAGGAGCTTCCGCTCTCCGAGATTCTCCACTGTGAGAGAAATCGGAGACGATTTCTTTACCTTAAAATCACCGAACCGATACGAAAACGAAGCCAGCGCAAGCGCCACCTCATAGTGCACGGTCTTTCCGTCATTCAAAAGTACATCCGTCAGGTCAGTCAAACGATCTCCTCCTCAACGCACTCTTCAAATTATACCTGCCGTGTATAAATTTGTCAACAAAAATTTTTCTCAGTTCAGCACGTCTGTGGCCTGCGTGCTGAACGTCCTCTCTTATTTTGCAGCCTTTACCAGCTCTACTGTCTCGCGGCAGATCGCAAGCTCCTCGTTCGTCGGGATAACCGCTACCTTTACCTTGGAGTCTGCGGTCGACAGGACGAAGTTCTCGCCGCGCTTCTTGTTCATCTCCGGGTCGATCTCGATGCCCAGGAAGCCGAGGTAGGACAGCACCTTCTCGCGCACCAGCCCTGCGTTCTCGCCGATGCCGCCGGTAAATGCGATCGCATCCACGCCGTTCATCGCTGCCACGTAGGAGCCGACATACTTTGCAACACGGTAGCTGAACGCGTCGATCGCCAGGCCTGCTGCCTCATTTCCGCCGTTCATTGCCTCCTCGAGATCGCGGAAGTCGCTGGAGAGGCCGTTCGACAGAGCCATCACGCCGGACTCCTTGTTCAGGATGCGCACCATCTCAGATACGTCGATGCTTTCCTTCTTGCACACGAACTCCAGAACCGCCGGATCCAGATCGCCGGAGCGGGTGCCCATCACCAGGCCCTCCAGCGGAGTCAGACCCATCGAGGTGTCCACACACTTGCTGTCCTTGACTGCGCTGATCGAAGCGCCGTTTCCGAGGTGGCAGACAACAACCTTGCTGTTTTCCGGATCGAGGCCCAGGAACTTGATTGTCTCCTTCGACACAAAGCTGTGGGAGGTGCCGTGGAAGCCGTACTTGCGCACCGCATACTTCTCATAGAACTTGGTCGGGATCGCATAGCGGTATGCCTTCGGCGGCATGGTCTGATGGAATGCGGTATCGAACACTGCCACATTCGGCTTGCCCGGCATCAGCTCCATGCAGGCACGGATGCCCATCAGGTTCGCCGGGTTGTGAAGAGGGCCGAGGTCGCAGCACTCGTCGATTACCGCGATTACCTCGTCGTCAATGATGCGGGACTCTGTGATCTTGGAGCCGCCGTGCAGGACACGGTGTCCGATCGCCTCTACCTCGTCCAGGCTCCCAAGAACGCCGGTCTTCGGATTTACGAGGGCATCCAGCACCATGCGGATTGCCTCGGTATGCGTCGGCATCGGAGCCTCCGTCACTTCCTTCTCCCCGCCTGCCGGCTGGTATACGAGTCTGCCGTCGATGCCGATCCGCTCGCAGAGACCCTTTGCCGCCACTGCCTCCGTGTCGGAGTTGATCAGCTGGAACTTCAGGGAAGAACTTCCACAGTTGATTACTAATACATTCATTTCCTTATCCTCCTGTTTCTATGTAAACGTCTGATTTATTTATTCTGGCACTGCACAGCCGTGATCGCTACCACGCCCACGATGTCATCCGCAGAGCAGCCGCGGGACAGATCGTTGACCGGAGCTGCGATACCCTGCGTCACCGGGCCGTACGCCTCTGCCTTTGCCAGTCTCTGTACCAGCTTGTAGCCGATGTTGCCTGCATCCAGATCCGGGAAGACCAGAACGTTCGCATGGCCTGCTACCGGGCTGCCCGGCGCCTTGGACTCGCCTACGCTCGGGACAATCGCCGCGTCAAGCTGCATCTCGCCGTCCAGCATCAGCTCCGGATTCTGCTCCTTCGCGATCGCTACCGCAGCCGTCACCTTGTCGATGTCCGCATGCTTTGCGCTGCCCTTCGTGGAATGGGACAGGAACGCTACCTTCGGCTCTGCGCCGACCAGGGACTTGAAGGACTCCGCGGAGGAAGCTGCGATCGCCGCGAGCTCTTCCGGGTTCGGATTCTGGTTCAGACCGCAGTCTGCAAATACAAAGGTGCCGTTCTCGCCGAACTCGCAGTTCGGAACCTCCATCAGGAAGAACGCAGACACAAGCTTTGTGCCCGGCTTCGTCTTGAGGATCTGCAGGCACGGACGAAGGGTGTCAGCCGTCGAGTGGCACGCACCGGATACCATGCCGTCTGCGTCGCCCATCTTAACCATCATAACGCCGTAGTACAGATACTGATTCAGAAGGATCTCCTTCGCCTGCTCCGGCGTCATGCCCTTCTTCGATCTCAGCTCAACGAGCTTGTCGATGTACGCAGCCGTCCGATCGGAAGTCGCCGGATCTACTACCTTCACGCCTGTGAGGTCAAGGCCCTCGCCGTTCTTCTTCACAACGTCCTCGGAACCTACCAGGATGATGTCCGCGATCCCTTCCTTCAGGATCTTCGCAGCCGCCTCATACGTTCTCCGGTCCTCGCTCTCCGGTAACACGATCGTCTTCTTATCTGCCTTTGCCTTCGCTTTTAATACATCAATAATTGCCATGATCAATGGACTCCTTTCACTTGTATTTTGGCCCGCCACCCGCCCCTCCGGGCGCATGACACACGGGACAGAGCGTACCCTGGGTGGAACGCCTTGCCCCTTTTTTCAAGATTATACCCCAAATTCTTACAGCGGACAAGATGAAATTTGCGTTGCACGCCTCTTTTTTGTCTGTTAAAATGGGGTTTATCGGGATTGTTTCGAAAATAGAACAAAACAGGGAACACTCGCCTGCCATCGGATGACCGGCAGGTGCAGAAAACGTACCGTCTGCAGATGCAGATATCACGTAAAAAAGGAGAACTGCTCACATGTGCACAGTCGGAATTATCGCGGAGTACAATCCGTTTCACACCGGGCACGAGTACCACATTCAGGAAGCAAAACGGAAGACAGGAGCTGACTACGCCGTTGTCGTCATGAGCCCGGATTTCGTGCAGCGGGGGGAGCCCGCCATCTTTGACAAGCACACGCGGGCCGAGTTTGCGCTGCGCTGCGGCGCCGATCTCGTCCTCGAACTGCCCGTCTGCTATGCCACCGGCAGCGCAGAGTATTTCGCGCGCGGCGCCGTCGGGATTCTCGACGCCCTGGGCGTCGTGGACGCGCTCTGCTTCGGGAGTGAAACGGCAGACCCGGCCCTGTTCGACGCGGCGGCCAGACTGCTCGCGGAGGAGCCAGAAGCCTACCGCCAGCTCCTTGACAACGGTCTGAAATCCGGCAAGACCTTCCCCCAGGCACGCGCCGAGGCCCTGCAGGCTGTCCGCGCCGGGACCGGGGAGACTTCTGCGCTCGCCAATTTTCTCGCGACGCCGAACAATATCCTCGGCGTCGAATACTGCCGCGCGCTGCTTGGCCTCGGCTCTCCAATCCGCCCCCTCCCCATCCGGCGTGAGGGAAACGCGTACGACAGCGATGACCTCGCGGGGCGCTACTGCTCCGCGACTGCGCTGCGCAGGGCGCTGCTGGGAAGAGGAGCGGTTGAGCAGGACAGGACGTATGCGGCAGATTCCGTTCCTTCACAATGCAGCGCACCTGTGGAATGCTCCGCAACACTTGGCGGGCAAATACCGCGTTTTTGCGACCTGCAGCGGCTGCAGCCTTACATTCCCAGGGAGTGTCATTCTTTGTTCGAATACGCTGCTGGTCGTATCGTGACGGCTGACGATCTCCTGCCCTACCTGGCGCAAAAGCTCCTCACCGTCACGGATTTCGCCCAGACACTGGACATTTCACCGGATCTTGCCGCAAGGATTCTGCGCCTGCGCTATTCCTGCATCGGCCTGTCCTACCCGGAGCTCCTCGCCCGCCTGAAGACCCGGCAGCTCACGGAAGCGCGCATCCGGCGCGCGCTGCTGCACCTGATCCTGGACATCCGCACACAGGATCTCGCCGACTACCGCGCATCCGGCTCCGTATATTACGCGCGGATTCTCGGCTTTCGCAAAAGCGCAGGCCCGCTGCTGCACGCCGTCCGGGAGCACAGCAGGATTCCGCTTCCGGTCAAGATGGCAAATGCGGAGGCTGTGATACGCACCGCATACTCCGATGGGCAGCAGATATTGGATGCGCTCACCGGACGGCACACTGTGGACATTTCCGCCGGGCAGCGGGCAATGGTTGCCCCCGCCGCCGCTGCGAATCAAAAGGAAACGGCCGCCCTCTCCATGCTCGCACAGGATCTCTATGCCTCGCATCTGTACGGCAGCATTGTCTCCTATAAATATGGACTTCCGTTTCTGACGGAATATCAGAAAAATCCTGTCATATACCGTTAGGACACAATAAGAATCCCTTTTTCTGCTTCGGCTCCCATAGCTGCCATTGCCTGCTCTGCTGTCCAGCCCAAATTTTTCATCAGATTGTGCAGTGTCTCCAACTTATCTCTCACATAGAATAGCCTTATCTTCGTTGGTAAAATGGAATCCTTCTGTTTGGGTAGGGCTTTGGGTAGTTTGGGTAGTTTGGGTAGTGACACCATTGCCCCCAAACCCCCTTTCTACTTGCCGATACATGTTCACCCGGAAATCACCGTCAAAATCAATGAACTCAGGTTCTGGCAAAGGTGCATGCACCCCCATAATAATTATCGCAATCTGCAACAAGGTCAATAACGAATACTATATCTATTCCGTCTCTACGCGTTCGAACCTACCAGTATCTCCTCGCGCACACCGGCGTCTGGTAGTAGGCGCTCGATGTGATGATGCCGCTCTTGGAGTTCGCCGCATGGACGATCTGTCCGCCGCCGATGTAGATCGCGACGTGGTCGATGACGCCTGTGGAATTGTAGAACAGCAGATCGCCTGCCTGGATGTCGGATAGACTCACGGACGTGCCGCCGTACGCCTGGGTCTCCGCCGTCCGCGCAAGGCCGATTCCGAAGTTCGAGAATACGGTCTGCACAAAGCCGGAGCAGTCCGCCCCGTTTGTCAGGCTTGTCCCGCCCCACGCATAGGGGCCGCCGACGTACTGCACTGCAAAGTCAGCAATCTGCTGACCGACACCGGAGGTCGGAGCCTCGGTCTCTGTGTACTGCGGCTCGGTGGCCGGTGTCTCGGTCTCTGTGTACTGCGGTTCGGTGGCCGGTGCTTCCGTCTCTGTGTACTGCGGTTCGGTCTCCGGGGCTTCCGTCTCTGTGTACTGCGGTTCCGTGGCCGGTGCCTCGGTCTCCGTGTACTGCGGTTCTGTAGCCGGGGCTTCTGTCTCTGTATACTGCGGTTCTGTAGCCGGAGCTTCTGTCTCTGTATACTGCGGTTCCGTCGCCGGTGCCTCGGTTTCTGTATACTGCGGCTCCGTCTCTGTGTACTGCGGTTCCGTCGCCGGTGCCTCGGTTTCTGTATACTGCGGCTCCGTCTCCGTGTACTGCGGTTCGGTCACCGGTGCATCCGTCTCCGTGTACTCCGGCTCTGTCACTGGTGCCTCGGTCTCCGTGTACTCCGGCTCCGCCGCCGGCGCTTCCGTCTCCTGTGCAGATTCCTCACCGGAGCCCTCGTAGTTCGCCGCCTCCGCCGCTGCCTGCTCGTTCTGCAGGCGCGCCTGCTCCTCCTCGATGGTCTCTGCCACCGGGTAGTACGTCTTGTACGCCACATAGTACGCACTGACATACCCGTAAACATCACCTCCGAGCGCCACCTTCATCCAGTCGCCGTCCCAGGCCACGACCTCGAGCTCCTCCTGCTTCATCGCCACGTCGATGACCTCGCACTCCTCATTCGGAGCGGAGCGCACATTCAGCTCGTCCGGGTAGACGGACGCCACGTTGTACGCCACGCGCTGCGCGATCTCCTCAGCCTCGGCTCCGGTCGCAAAATACTCCGCCTTCACATACCCCTCGGCATTGCCCGACCGGATTCGGAACCACTCGCCGTCCTGCTCCTCGATCGTGACGGAGCCATTGTTGTAAATCTTAGCCGTCACCTCGCTGTCTGTCGTCGCGGCCGCGCGGACATTGATATACTCGTTACACTGTGCAAACGCCATCGTCCCGACAAGCGGGTTCTCCCCTTGTACCTCTGTCGGCGGCGCCTCCGCTGCCATCGCCGGCATCCCCTGCACACAGGCCATCAGACCCGCGGCCACGCAGAGCGACACCGTCTTAGGTAGCTTCTTTCTCATAATCAATCGCCTCCTCATGTTGATTTATTACGTAATTTTTGCATATATGCTACATAATATTAACAATTATATTTCATATAGTCAACATAAGTATGATCTATTTAATATTTTTTTAACTTTTCCATCGTGCCAGAGATTTGAATCCTCTGTTCTGTCCATACGAGTTACTGTTTTCGCATTGTGAAACGCGTTACTGTGCGCGGCCAGGATGGCCGTAAACAATAACCCATACCTTGCCAAAAGACAAGCTGCAGGTAAATCTCCCTTGTATTTCCCCTGACTGTGATCTAAAATAGTTGCAGCTCTACAAACATTCTGAAAGGTGGAAAGGAAATGGCATACCGCGTTGGAATCTGTGACGACGAACAAGCTCAAATAGAATACATGGTTTTCCTGGTTTCCGCGTGGAGCCGCCAGTCCGGTCACTCCTGCGAGATCCGCACCTTCGCCTCGGCGGAAGCGTTTCTGTTTGCGTACGAGGAGGATAAAGCCTTCGACATTCTTCTTCTCGATATCGAGATGCGGACCATCTCGGGCATCGACCTCGCCAAGCAGATCCGGAGGGACAACAACCGGGCCGAAATTATATTTATCACTTCCCACTTTGAATTTGTCTGCGAGGGCTATGAGGTGGACGCGCTGCATTATCTCGTCAAACCGATTCCGGAGGACAAGCTTTTTTCGGTGCTGTCCAAGGCGGCCGGGCGGCTGTCCGTGGAACCTCCTTCCGTGATCCTGACCTGTGACGGAGAAACGATCCGGCTTTACGAAACACAGATCCTATACGTGGAAGCCTTTCGCCACTATCTCTCCATCCATACCAGAGACCGGGTCTATCAAATCAAGGAAAACATTTCCTCCTTTGAGCAGAGATTGAGCAGCGCATTTTTCCGCACACACCGCTCCTACCTGGTCTCCCTGAAATCCATCACCCGGATTTCACGTACGTCGGTCTGCCTCGGAGATGCGCTGGAGCTGCCACTGGCCAGAGGAAAGTACGATGCCATCCACCGAGCCTTTATCGAAAATAATTAATTCCAAGCAAGCAGATGAGGATAGGCTACTTGAAATCACTAATCGGAAATTACATAAAACAGTGGATGTTTCGATTGAGCACTAACTAGAAACTACTTATGAACAGAGGTTTTTTTATGAGAAAGAAAACATACCTGAAACTGGTCGAATATCAGACAGAGCAGTCTGAGCGCCACCTGGGCGAGGTGCGCAGCATCCACAAGGAAATGCGGGGCTATAAGCACGACTTCCACAATCACCTGCAGATCCTGAAGGGGCATCTGGAAGCAGGGGAGGTCGCGCGTGCACTCTCCTACATTGAACAGCTGGACCAGCAGCTTATGAGCGTAGATACCCTCCTGAAAACGGGAAACGTATCTCTGGACGCCATCCTCTCGGCCAAAATCGCCCAGGCAAAAGCAGAAAACATCCAGGTGACGGTCAAGGCCAACGTCCCGGACCAGCTTCTGCTCTCCGACCTGGAGCTCAGCATGATCGTCGGAAATCTGCTGGACAATGCCATTGAGGCCTGCCGCACGGTGACCGGCAGCCGCTTTATCCGCGTCTACATGTCCATGAAAGGAACCATGCTCTACTTTTCCATGCTGAATTCCTCCGACGGAAAAAGGCCAAAGCTGGGCACCCTCTTCTCCTCCCGCAAAAAAGGCGCTCACGGCTTCGGCCTCCGCCGGGCCGAATCAATCCTCTCGGAGCACGGCGGCTGGTGCAAATACAACAGCGAGGACGGCGCTTTCACCTCCGAATTTCTGGTTCCGGCCATCCGATAACTGCCGTTCTCCCGAATTCCCCATGCCCGCCGCAGCACAGTCTGCAATTCGTGCACCGGCAAATGCAGTTGGTGCACGGATCATTTCCTGTGTCATTTTCTGTGCTAGAATAGCATTCCAGAAGTCCCTGTGCCAATTTCCGAAAATAGTTGCACAAGGGCTTTCAGAGCGCTATACCTGTATAACGTTCGACAAATACCTGCACAATCACACAAAATGCCGTTTCCGGTGTGCAGGTCAAAACACAGTCAGAAGGAGGAACGTAGGTTTTGAAAAGAACGAGCAATCCCATCGATGAGCTGAACCGCAGCCGATACTCTGTGACCCAGAATGTGTTGTACTGCCTTCACAGCACGGTCCAGTGCTGTTTCCCGCTGCTGATCTGGTGCGCTCTCGCCATATTGATTCAGGTGCTCATTCCGCTATTGACCACCTATCTGCCCAAAGCAGTCATAGACATCGTCACCGCGAAGCGCAGTTTTCAGGAATTGGCATGTGTCATCCTTGTCTTTATGGGCACCATAGCCATACTCTCAGGCGCCAATCAATTTCTGACCAAATACATTTATCATCAGAAATACCGGATGAACACATTTTATCTCAAACGCGTGGCGCTCAAGGGGCTGACCACCGACTACATCAATCAGGAAAACGGAATCTTCCGGAAGCTTCAGACCGAAAGCTTTGAGTGCTGCAACGGAAACTATTCCCCGCTCTCCAATATCTACGAGGTCTTAATTGATCTGCTGACGAGCGTGTTAGGGCTATCCGTTTTCTGGGCAATGCTTGTACGGCTAAACTGGCGGCTCATCCTTTTTCTGATCCTGACCACGCTCGCGAGCTATTTCCTGAATCAAAGGATCCTTCAGTGGACAGCCGCAAACAATCAGGAGCGCATCACTTATCAGCAGCGGATCGGCTACATCAATCGGATCACCGGCGATCTTCGCTCCGCAAAGGATATCCGCCTATACCGGATGGCCGTATGGTTTTCGGATCTTTACAAGAGCAATATGGGCGGGCTTGCCGGATGGTACAGGCGGTTTGCAGGCAAACTCTTTGGCGTAGCGGTATCTGAGGGCGGTCTGGCTCTCCTTCGGGAAAGTGCTGCCTACCTCTATCTGCTCTCTCTCATATGGAACGGACAGCTGTCTGTCGCAGAGTTTCTTCTGTATGTGAATGTCGTCACCGGTTTTTCCGCATGGCTCGGCAATCTTTTTGCACAGGTATCCTCGCTGAACCAGATCAATCTGAAAATCAACTATTTTCGCTCGTACCTTGAATATCCGGAAACATTCCGCCGGGACGACGGTCTGAAGCCCCCTGCGGATGGCTGTCCGAAGGTCATCGAGCTGAAACAGGTCAGCTACCGGTACGAGGGAGTCGATCACTTTGCGCTGCGCAAGATCAACCTGACCATCGCTCCCGGCGAGCACATCGCCATCGTGGGATTGAACGGCGCCGGAAAGACAACGCTTGTGAAGCTGATCTGCGGACTCATCGATCCGACAGAAGGACAGGTATGCTATGACGGCGTTGATCTGCGCGAATACAATCGGGTCGAATTCTACAAACTGTTTTCTGCCGTATTCCAGCAGTTCAGTATCCTGCCCGTGACCATTGAAGAACTCGTCTCCGAACGCCCGGCAGAAGCCACAGATCCCGTCAGAGTTCAGAGCTGCCTGACCACTGCAGGGCTCTGGGATCAAATCGAACAGCTTCCCGGCGGTGTCAAAAGCCACTTCGGAAAAACCATATACGACGACGGCATAGCATTTTCCGGAGGCGAGATTCAGAAATTGTTGTTCGCCCGCGCTTTATACAAAAACGCGCCCGTTATGCTGCTCGACGAACCTACCGCTGCGCTCGACCCGATCGCCGAACACACACTGTATGAGAATTACAATCAAATCAGCGCCGGAAAAACCTCCTTGTTTATCTCACACAGACTCGCCAGCACGCGCTTCTGCGACCGCATCCTGCTGATGGAAAACGGGACGGTGTGCGAGGAAGGTACGCACGCGGAGCTGCTTGCTCTAAACGGAACATACTGCACGCTGTTTGAACTGCAGGCGAACTATTACAGAGAGAAAACCACGGAAGCGGAGGTGTCAGAATGAAGCGGATGTCCATGCAGAAAAGAATTTCCGTCACTGCGCGCGGGTTTGCAATCCTGAAGCAGTACTGCCCCGGCCTTGCACAGGGGAACGCATTCTATGAGCTGGTCCACTCGATTCAGCCTTTCCTCTCCGTCTGGTTTACCGCGCGGATCATCAATGAACTCTCCGCACAGAGAAGGATCAGAACGGTTTTGGGATATGTGCTCGGCGTTGTTCTGACGAATTTCGTCTGTGCAGTGCTGAAAAGTATTGTGAAGCGAGTCTGTAAGGAAAAAGAATCACAGATGTGGGGCTGGTTTGGAAAAATCTTCTCCGACAAGCAGATGGCTCTTGATTTTGTTGATCTGGAACGCGCAGCCATCCAGCATCAGCGGCAGAAGGCGGAAGAAAACCTCTATATGTTCGGGAACGGCCTGGCCGAGCTCGTCTGGGGCACCTCGACGCTTGTCCGGGCTTCCGTGAACCTGCTGGCCTCCCTCGCCATGACGGTATCCCTCTTTGTATCCAAATCCGGGAACCGCGCAGTCGACCATCCCATCTGGATTCTGATTGTCCTGCTTTGCATTGTGTCAGGCGGCCTCGGCAACTCAAAGGCAACGATCAAAGTGAATGAGGTGTTCCTGAAATGGTGCGAGGATACGGTCTGGTTCAATCGGGTATTCGTGTTTTTCGGCAGCGCGCTGTACCGGAATCAGGAAAAGGCTAAAGACGTCCGCATATACGGGCAGACTGCGATCGCCGAGAACGAGTTGGATCAGCTCATTCAACATGAGCGGGAAAATCAGGGCGATCTTTTCAAAATGTCCGTCTATCCTGCCCTCGCCTCTGTCCTGATCGGACTGGCGAATGCCGTTTGCTACCTGTTTGTCGCGGCGAAAGCGTTGTCCGGGGCTTTTGGCGTTGGAAATGTCGTGCAGTACGTTGCCGTTTTGTCACGACTCGGGGAAGGATTGCAGGAACTAATGTATATCCTGTCCGACAATGAAGTGTATTGCATCCATTTGCAGAACTTATTCGAGTATCTGGATCTGCCCAACCACATGTACCAGGGTTCCCTGACCGTGGAGAAACGGGACGACAACGAGTATGATGTGGAATTCCGGGACGTATCGTTCCGGTATCCCAACACGGACACCTACGCGCTCCGGCATGTGAATCTGAAATTTAAGGTCGGGGAAAAACTCGCCGTCGTGGGAAGGAACGGATCGGGGAAAACGACGTTTATCAAGCTGATATGCCGCCTGTACGACCCGACAGAGGGGGAAATCCTGCTGAACGGGGTCAACATTCAAAAATATGACTACGACGAATATCGCTCCCTGTTCTCCGTGGTCTTTCAGGATTTCCGGCTGTTTTCCCTTGGCCTCGGGCAAAACGTTTCTGCCAGCGCGGTCTATGACAGCGAGAAGGTGCGCGCATGTCTGAAAAAAGCTGGCTTTGCGGAACGGCTCGCATCCATGCCGGATGGCCTGGAAACGTTCCTCTACAAGGACTTCGACACAGATGGCGTGGAGTTATCCGGCGGCGAAGCGCAAAAGCTTGCCCTTGCCCGCGCGCTCTATAAGGATGCGCCCTTTATCATCCTCGATGAACCGACAGCCGCTCTCGACCCGCGTTCGGAATATGAAGTTTACAGCAAATTCAACGAGATCGCCGGCGACAAGACCGCCATCTATATCAGCCACCGCCTTGCGTCGTGCCGTTTCTGCGATAACATAGCGGTGTTCCATGCGGGACAAGTGGTCCAGACAGGGAGCCATGAGGAGCTCCTCGCTGACCGCAGCGGGAACTATTATGAGCTCTGGAACGCCCAGGCGCAGTATTATACAATACAAAATCACTAAAAAATGCAGGCTTTATGCAGCCTGCAGAGATTTTATATATTTACTGCGTTAATACACAACCTTTTCGAAGATAGGAAAGAGAACACTACAGAACTTTTCTTCTCTGCAAGATCTATCCTGTCTGTCAATACCCCTTAATTTCATAAGCGGTATATTCATGGTCAAACTGGTAACCCAGCTTCTGCGCCAGCGCGACGGACCACAGATTCTGCGCATCCCAGCTCGGGTACAGGCCGCGGTTCTGGCACTCGAGCATCAGTCTCGCCGCGCACGCGGTCGCCAGCCCACGCCTGCGGTGCTCCGCCTTTGTGTCTATCTCGATCTCGATCCCGCCCAGGTAGCTGCTGTAGGAGGACGCCCCGGCGACGATCTCCCCGCCCTGCAGCGCAACGACGCCCAGCCCGTGCTCCTCATACTGCTCATAGCCGTCAAACAGGGAGACGAAATCACGGCTCCAGTCCTGCGCTTGGCAGCGGTCAAAGAGTTCCCGGTCGATCATCCGCAGGGCATATCCCTCGGGCACGGCCTCCGCAAAGGCGCGCAGGCTCGCCTGGTCAAACGCGTCCGGGTCCTTCCGAAACGCATAGCGGCTGACCTTTTTCGCCCGCTCCCCGTAGACCGCCTCGATCACCTCGAACCAGTCCGGCGCGCACGCCGTCATGATAATGAAATCCTGGACACACCAGTCCGGTTTATATGAAACCAGCTCCGCACTCGGCTTCCCTGCGAAAAAGCAGAAATCGCCGAGGATCGCCATCGCCGATTCCGGAGTCTCGGCTGAGTCTGCGTACAGCCTGCCCATCACCCCCTGCAGACATGACCAGATCATTGTCTCCTGCCAGCCTCCGAATAATGCCGCGATTTCCGGGTCTCCGTTTCTCTCATATATCATCGTTTCCCTGCTCTCTCATTTCCAAAGCGATTGCATCCTATATCCCTACGCTACGTCTACCCTGCAGCGTTTCTTGTAAAATGCGATCCCGTACCGGATGACTTGATCCATGTCGTCGTCCAGCAGAGCCGCGTCGTACTTCTTTTCCTCGCTCTGCGCGCGCTGCGGTATCGCGGATGCTGATCGCGTTCCACAGATACTCCCTGAGCATCGCCTCGATCGTCTCCGCGTCTCCTTTCGGAAAGGCTTCACAGAAGCGCCCCAGCTTTCCGGCGTCCGTGTCCCCTTTCTCTGATTTTCGGATACCTGTTTTTTACCAATCGTTCTCTGATCAGCGACTCAATTCTTAAAACTGTGAATCGGCGCCGGGATGCGCCCTCTGCGGTTCACAAACGCGTCGCAGGAGTAGCGGTTGACCGGCATGATCGGCGCATAGCCCAGCAAGCCGCCGAACTCCACCGTCTCTCCGACGCCCTTCCCGATCACCGGGATCACGCGAACGGCGGTCGTCTTCTGGTTCACCATGCCGATCGCCATCTCGTCGGCGATGATGCCGGAAATCGTCGTCGCCTTGGTGTCGCCCGGGATCGCGATCATATCGAGCCCGACCGAGCACACACACGTCATCGCCTCGAGCTTTTCCAGTGTCAGGGCTCCGGCGCGCACCGCGTCGATCATCCCCTGGTCCTCGCTGACCGGGATGAACGCGCCGCTCAGGCCGCCGACGTACGACGAGGCCATGACGCCGCCCTTCTTCACCTGATCATTCAGAAGCGCGAGCGCAGCCGTCGTGCCGGGCGCCCCCGCGTACTCAAGCCCAATCTCGCACAGGATATCCGCCACGCTGTCCCCGATCGCCGGTGTCGGCGCGAGCGAGAGGTCCACGATACCGAACGGGACTCCCAGCCGCCGCGACGCCTCCTGCGCCACGAGCTGGCCGACACGCGTCACCTTAAATGCGGTCTTCTTGATCGTCTCGCAGAGCGTCTCAAAGTCTTTCCCGCGCACATCCGCGAGCGCGTGCTTGACGACACCCGGGCCGCTGACGCCGACATTGATGATCGCGTCCGCCTCCGTCACCCCGTGGAACGCGCCCGCCATAAACGGGTTGTCGTCCGGCGCATTGCAGAACACGACGAGCTTCGCACAGCCCAGGGAGTCCTGCTCCTTTGTGAGCTCAGCCGTCTGCAGAATCACATCGCCCAGCAGCCGCACCGCGTCCATGTCGATGCCGCACTTCGTCGATCCGACATTCACGGAGCTGCAGACGAAATCTGTTTCGGCGAGCGCCTGCGGGATCGAGCGGATCAGATACTCATCCGCCTTGGTCATCCCCTTCGACACCAGCGCGGAATATCCGCCCAGGAAATTCACGCCGACCTCCTTCGCCGCGCGGTCCAGCGTCTTCGCGATCGTCACAAAATCCTCCGACGACTTGCACGCGCTTCCGCCCACGAGCGCGATCGGGGTCACGGAGATCCGCTTGTTGACGATCGGAATCCCGTACTCCTTCTCGATCTCCTGACCGGTCAGCACGAGATCCTTCGCAACGGTGGTGATCTTGCGGTAAATATTCTCATTCAGCTGATCCAGATCATCCGTGATACAACTCAGCAGACTGATGCCCAGCGTGATCGTGCGGACATCCAGATTCTCCTGCGTAATCATCTTATTCGTCTCATTTACTTCGAATATATTAATCATAGCGTCTCCTCAGATACGGTGCATCATGTTAAAGATATCCTCGTGCTGGCAGCGGATCGACACACCGATCTCCTGCCCCAGCTTATCCAGCTCATCCGCGATCTGGGCAGCCGTCTTCGGCGACTGCGTCGCGTCCGTCACCATCATCATGTTGAAAAATCCCTGCACGATTGTCTGAGAAATGTCCAGGATATTGACATTACTCTCTGCGAGATACGTGCAGACCTTCGCGATGATCCCCACCGTATCCTTTCCTACCACTGTGATAATTGTCTTTTTCATAGTGCTCCTCTCTTCCTATTATACATCCTCACACTGCGTCTCGTTCCGGCGGCGCGTTCCACTTCCCGCCATACCTCTGGCCTTCTCACACCGCAATCAGCTCCGACGGCACGTCGCGCTTCGCCACCCGGATCTGGAAATCTCCGGCCTTGTAGGGGTTGTCCCCCTCTGTGATCTCCGCGCAGACGGTCGCCATCGCGAGCGCCTCATAGTTGTTTTCCTTGCTCAGATGACCCAGCATGACCGCCTTCATCTTATCATTGAGAATCTCTCCGAGCAGACGGCCCGCGTTGTCATTCGACAGGTGGCCCCTGCGCCCCAGAATCCGCTGCTTCAGATAGTACGGATACGCGCCGACCTGCAGCATATTCACATCGTGATTCGATTCGATCAGCACGGCGTCGAGATCCCTCAGACGCTCCACGGTATAGTCGTCGTAGTAGCCCAGGTCCGTCGCGACCGCCACAGACTTCTCCCCGCAGCGCAGGCGGTACGCGACCGGGTCCGCCGCATCGTGCGAGACGTGGAACGGGTGAACCGCGAGCTCCCCGATCCGGAACTCCTCATCCGGCACGATCGCGTGAAACAGCGACGCGTCCACCTTCCCGAGCATATTTTGATCCAGCATGGCGTGGATCGTCCCGTCCGTCGTGTAGACCGGAATCCCGTATTTCCTCGCCAGTACACCAAGCCCCTTAATATGATCCGAGTGCTCATGCGTGATCAGAATCGCATCCAGCTCCTTCGGACTGCGGTCAATCGCGCACAACCCTTCCGTCACGCGTTTCCCGCTGATGCCCGCGTCGATCAGCACGCTCGTCTGCCCTGTCCCCACAAAGATGCAGTTGCCGCTGCTGCCGCTCGCGATACTACAGAAATCCATGTTCTACCAATCCTTTATCTATTTGTTCATATGTATTTTCTACAAAATCGCCGCTGTTGTCAATCACAAATTTGCAGCCGCGGCGATAGTCTTCCTCGCGAAGCTGGTTCGCCATGACGCTCTTCGTCTTCTGGGGCGTGTAGCCGCGGTCGCGCGCGAGCCGTCCCGCACGCGTCTCCTCATCGGCAAACACGTACCAGATCTCGTCGCAGATCCGGTCGTAGTGGTCCTCCAGCAAAAGCGCGGCCTCGACCGCGATGAACGGCACGCGCCCGGCGCGGCGCTCCCGCTCAATCTCTTCTATTATATAAGTCTTCACAGACGGATGGACGATCGCGTTCAGCCTTGCCAGCTTCGCGGGCTGTGCATAGACCAGCGCGCCGAGACGCCCGCGGTCGATCGTCCCATCCTCCCGCAAAATCTCCCCGCCGAACTCCTCGCAGATCGCCGCATAGCACCGGCCGCCCGGCTCCTGCAGCAGATGCGCGACGCGGTCCGCCTGAATCACGCGCGCGCCGTGCCGCCTCTGCAGGTAATCGAGCACCGTACTCTTTCCGGCGCCGACGCCGCCGGTAATTCCCAAAACTTTCACACGCTGTCTCCTCCCGCCCGAATCACTTCGCCTCGTACCAGTTTTCCCCGGAGTGCACATCCACCTCGAGGCGCACGCTCAGGTCCGCGGCGTGCATCATCTCACGTCTCAGCATCTCCTGCACCTGCTCGAGCTCGTCCTCTGCCGTCTCGATCAGCAGCTCGTCGTGCACCTGCAGGAGCAGCTTCGACTTCATGTGGGCGCTCCGCAGCGCCTGATCCACGCGGATCATCGCGATCTTGATGATATCCGCCGCCGTCCCCTGGATCGGCGCATTCATCGCGACCCGCTCGCCGAACGAGCGCTGCATGAAATTCGAGGATTTCAGCTCCGGCACCGGGCGGCGGCGGCCAAACATAGTCGTCACATAGCCGTCCTTTTTCGCGTCCTCCACCGTCTGGTCCAGGAAGTGCTTGATGCTCGGATACGTGCGGAAATACTGCTGAATGTACTCCTCCGCCTCCTTGCGCGTGATGCTCAGATCCTGGCTGAGCCCGAAGGAGCTGATGCCGTACACGATGCCGAAATTGACCGCCTTCGCATTGCGGCGCAGCAGCGGCGTGACCTCCTCCGGCTTCACGTGAAAGACCTGCGAGGCCGTGATCGTGTGGATGTCCTGCGCGTCCCGGTACGCCTGAATCAGCATCTCGTCGTTCGACAAATGCGCGAGCACGCGCAGCTCAATCTGCGAATAGTCGGCGTCCAGAAACACGTAACCCGGCTTTGGCACGAAGACCTTGCGGATCAACCGTCCCAGCTCCATCCGGATCGGGATGTTCTGCAGATTCGGCTCCGTGCTGCTCAGACGCCCCGTCGCCGTGATCGTCTGGTGGAACTTTCCGTGGATCCGGCCGTCCGCGGCGATAAAGTTCGCGAGTCCGTCCGCGTACGTCGACTTCAGCTTGGTCAGCTGGCGGTACTCCAGAATGTGTGATACCACCGGGTACTCCTCGGCGAGCTTTTCCAGCACGTCCGCGGCTGTCGAGTAGCCGGTCTTCGTCTTCTTCCCGTGCGGCAGCTGCAGCTTTTCAAAGAGAATGACGCCGAGCTGCTTCGGCGAGTTGATGTTGAACTCCTCGCCGGCCTCCGCATAGATCATCTGCTCGAGCTCTCCGATCCGGCCGACCAGCTGATCCCCGTAGATCTTCAGCGCCTCCCGCTGCACGCCGATTCCCTCCGTCTCCATGTGGAAGAGGGTGTAGACGAGCGGCATCTCGACTCCGGTGTACAGCTCCAGCATACCGTTTTCCTGCAGCTTCTCTGTCAGAACCGGGTACACGTCCCGCACCGTCGACACCATGCGGCTCACGTAGGCCAGAAACGCATCCCGCTTCTCCTCCATCGCCGCCGCGAGCGAGAGCTTTCCAAGCAGCTCTGCGCGGGACGGGAGCATCCGTCCGAGATAATCGTGCGCCAGATCCTCATACTCATAGCTGCCCTTGAGCGGGTTCAGCAGATACGCCGCGATCGCGGCATCACCGATCCGGTCGCCGCACGCGGCCACGCGCTCCTCCGCCAGGTACGCAAGCTGCTGCTTCAGGCCGATCGTCACGGCGCGCTTCGCACTGCACAGCGCCTCCGTCATCTTTGTCCTCAGATAGTCCGCCGTCAGAAATCCGCCGCACTCCAGAAACTTCGCCTGCCCGCCGTCCGCACAGACCGCCACGCCGAGCAGACAGCCGTCCTCCTGGACCATCACGAACGCAGCCTCGCTCCCCGCAATGCCATCCAGAACGTTTTCCGCCGTCTCGAACTCGCTGACCCACTCGCCGCTCTCCTCGCCCTTCGTCTTCTCCTCGTCCTCGATCTGAAAACGTCCCAGCAGATTTTTGAATTCCAGCCGTCTGCAGAGTTCGAGCGCCTCTCGCGTGTACAGGTTCTCGATCCGTGCCGCCTTCTCATCCAGCGTAAACGGCACAGCCAGATCGATCGTCGCGAGCGTTTTGCTCATCTGGGCCAAATCGTAGTGGTTCCGCAGCGCTTCCTGCGCGCGCTTCGGCGTGATCTCGTCCACATGCGCATACGCCTCCTCGATCGAGCCGTACTGGACGATCAGCTTCGTCGCCGTCTTCTCGCCGACGCCCGGCACGCCCGGAATATTGTCGCTCGCATCCCCCATCAGCGCCTTCACGTCAATAAACTGCGTCGGCGTCACCTGATACCGCTCCTGCACGTCCTTCGCGTAGTAATCCTCAATCTCCGTCCCGGTCGCCTTCGTCTTCGGGATCCGGATCAGAATGTCATCCGTCGCCAGCTGCAGCAGGTCGCGGTCCCCCGAGACGATCGACACCTGCAGCCCTTCCTTTTCCATCTGCCGCGACACCGTCCCAAGGATATCGTCCGCCTCATAGCCCTCCTTTGACATCACCGGAATCTGCATGGCGGAGAGCATCTCCTTCATCAGCGGCACCTGCTCCCGCAGCTCCTCCGGCATCGCCTTTCTCGTCCCCTTGTAATCCTCATACATTTTGTGGCGGAACGTCGGCGCGTGCAGATCAAACGCGACCGCGACATGATCCGCCTGCTCCTCCTCGAGCACCTTGAACAGAATGTTCAGGAACCCATACACCGCATTCGTATGCTTCCCCTCACTGTTCGTCAGCACCGGCAGCCCGTAAAAGGCACGGTTCAGAATGCTGTGACCATCTATCAACACTATTTTTCCCGGCATAGTTTCTCCTCTTCTATCCTGCTAATTCCCGTCCGACTCTCAAATCAATTTATTCTAAATTCTCGTCTAACTTTCAAATTGATCCGCTCTGAATTATATTTCTTCTGTCCTGACACTGTACTTCCTTGCCTATCCATTCGGCATCCTCGACACATTACCTTCTTTTTATGAATTCGGCATCTCAAGCGCTGCCTCCTGCGTCTCCGCCTTCGGCATCTCGATCGCCGCTCCTCCCGTCTCCGCCTCCGGCACCTCACCCGCCTTCTCTGCAGGCAGGTCGATTCGCTCCGTCAGCAGCTCCTCCGCATTCTCCGGCAGACTCTCGTTCCAGTTGACGCGCAGCAGCGCCCTCTGGATCATCGTGTACTCCGCCTGTCCCTTCTCCACCTCATACCCGGTGTAGACGCCCACTGCCAGCAGAATCTCGGTGAGCACGAAAAACAGACCAAGGAGCACCCGGTTCACCCGTTTTCGCATCAGCTGCCGCCAGGAAGTGCGAATATCCTCCCGCAGCATCCTCCGGAGATCGTAGTCGTGATGCCCGCCCGAATCCAGCAGGTCCAGCGCCTGATAGACCGTGTAGTAGGTGTCCAGCTCATCCATGCAGTCACTGCAGCGCTCCACGTGGCGCAGAAACTGCTCCAGCTCCTTGTCCGGCAATTCCTTTTTTACATAGGATGTGATCATCCTGCGCGCTTCGTTACAGGTCATCTGCGCCTCCTCTCCGGCCATTCTGCCATACCGTCCGCTTACTCTTTGTATTGTAATGCGAATGTTTCCCGCTGGCAAGGCATATTTTGCAAAGATCTGCCAAAAACACGCTCACGCGGAAGAAAAACTGCTTCCCCTCATCCAAAATATCTGATACTATAGATGCAGAAATTCCTGACGGCAAGCTAAGGGCCGCCTGCGGCGGCAGAACGGAGAATACTTATGAAGGAAAAGCTTTACACAATCCCACTGAACGATGCGGTAAATGAGAACGACGAATGCCCGTTCTGCTTCATTGAGCGCAAGCTCGAGCAGGACATGATCAATTTTGTGCTCGGCAGCTCCTCCTCCTACATGGAGAGCGACATCCGCGAGCAGACGGACAAGATCGGCTTCTGCCGCGCACATATGAAAAAAATGTTCGACTTCGGCAATACGCTCGGCAACGCGCTGATCATGAAGACGCATTACCAGCGGCTGCAGAAGGAATTTCAGGAGCAGGTGGCGCATTTTGCGCCCGGAAAGGCCTCCCTGGCCGACCGCCTGCGCAGACAGTCCCCCGGCACGAACTCCATTGCCAACTGGGCGGCGGGCAAGGACTGCTCCTGCTACATCTGCAACGGGCTGAAGGACAATTTTGACCGCTACATGGAGACCTTCTTCTATATGTACACGAAGGATTCCCAGTTCCACGACAAGATCGTAAACGGAAAGGGCTTCTGCCTGCACCATTTCGGCCTCGTCTGCGACAATGCGGACCGCTATCTGAACGAGAAGCAGAAGGCTGCCTTCTACCCGGAGATGTTCGCGCTGATGGAGCGCAACCTGCACCGCCTCGAGGAGGATGTCTCCTGGCTCGTCGACAAGTTCGACTACCGCAACAAGGACGCCGACTGGCGCACCTCCAAGGACGCCCTGCAGCGCGGCATGCAGAAGCTGCGCGGCGGCTACCCGGCGGACCCGGTCTTCAAGCAGCAGTAACACCTGATTGCGCAAACAAAAAGCCGACGGCAGCACTGTTTCCAGATGTCTGCCGTCGGCTTCTATGTACCCTTTTCTATCCTTTACTGAATGGATTTTCCAAGCTCATATGCCTGTTCCAGCTCCGGTTTCCCCGCGATATCGCCCACGGCCCCGTTTCCTCCGGCAAGGACGTGGCCAAGGTTGTTCCAGCTCAGATGCTCCATCAGGTGATCATAATAAGCCAGAACGTCCTCAAAGTCGTCCCCCTCTGCCGCCATCAGAAGTGCCGAAGAACGGCCATGCCCTCTCAGAAGATTCTCATCTCCCTCCTCCAGGGCAAACAGACGGTCAATCGCCGTCCGAATCTGGCCGCTCATGTTCCAGTAATACAGCGGCGTAGCGAGCACAATCACATCACACGCTCTGACTGCCGGATAGATCTGCATCATATCATCCTTCTGGACACAGGGACATTCCCTGCCGCTGTCGCCTCCAAAGCAGCCTTTACAGCCATGAATATCCATGCGGTCAAGGAAAAACTCTGTAACCGTATGTCCGGCCTCTTTTGCTCCTCTGGCAAATTCTGCAGCCAGGGCAGACGTATTCCCTTTCTTCCGGGGACTTCCATTCAAAATGACAATGTTCTTACTCATACCGTTCCTCCTGATATTTTTTAAAATTTTTGTCACAGTTCAGCCACAGACAGGAGCCGCATAGCGGCAAATCGCTCACGCAGCAAGCGGAGCGCAGACCTGCGGCTTGCATGGCGTACCGGCTGAACTGTAATACCTGCAGGATTGACATTTCCCGCTGCCGATATTATAATTTTAGCGAGAATGAAGCAAAAAACAAGTACGCACATTTAAGTGCGATACTAACATCCAAGTGATATACTTACTTGAAGGAGAGTGTAAAATGAGTGAACGCTGTATCTCAAAGGAATGTCTGCAAACAACCGGTTTCAGCTATACGCTGTCGCTGATCAACGGAAAATATAAGATGACGATCCTCTATACGCTCATGGAATTCGGTGTCGTCCGGTTCAATGAAATGAAAAAATACATCGGTGAAATCTCTTACAAAACGCTCAGTTCCACCTTAAAGGAATTGGAAGCGGATCAGCTGGTACACCGAAAAGAGTATCCGCAGATTCCCCCAAAGGTCGAATACAGCTTAACCGAGCGCGGAAAGTCCTTGATCCCCATTCTGGATGGCATGTGCGAGTGGGGCGATAAAAACAGAATCGAGTAGGAGGCGGCGGTTCGCCCGTCGGGCCTAGCGCTCACCGCCTCCGCAAAAACGCGCGAACCGTCTGATCGTTTTTTCCACATCGCACTGCAGCGCTTTCGTCCGGCGCACGTCCGGCTCATACCAGATCTGTTTTACGTCCAGCGCTCCCTGCTTTTTATCATACGCCATCTCGATCCTGCCCACAAATCTGTCCCCACGGAGAATCGGCAGAACATAGTAACCATACTTGCGCTGCTCTTTCGGCGTATAGATCTCCCATTTATAGGAGAAATCAAAAATCGCTCCGATCAGCTTCCGATCCCAGAGCAGATTGTCCAGCGGTGCGATAAATTCACAGCGCTTTTTCATCGTGGGATTTTCCGACACAACTGCTGCGAGCCCCGCGTCCTCCCTGCGGCAGTACAGCGGCTCGCTGAGCGCTTCTACTTCCACCTCTATGATCGCCTCTTCTTTTAACAGTGTCTCGAAAATGGCATTTCTCTGTGCAGTTTTAAGCCCCTCGATCCCCAGCCACGCGTCGGAAGCACGGTTCCACAAAAGCCCCACGGAGCCAATGCGCTCTGACACCAGCCATTTTCTGTAATCAAAATCCGAGGGATGCGGCTCCGGTTGACTCAGAAGCTCTGCCGGAATACAGTTTTCAATCAGATCATAATATTTCATCGTCCCGTTCTTGTGATGGATGCCCAATTCTCCGACGAAATACATGTGTTCCAGCGCCGCTCTCGACAGCTTCGTGTCGCTCCAATACCAGAAAACCTTCTCCGCCATGTCCAAATCCGCACTGCACAGCGGACCCCGCCGTGCGATTTCCTCGCGCACCCGCTCCTGTACCTCCAGAATTTCCGTATGGCTTCTCTCCCAGCTTCGGTGGGCCTGTCGCTCACGCCCAAAATACTTCCAGTTTTCGACCGGAAGAATCGCGAGATTTTTGTCAAAATAGTCCACCAGCTTCCGGTCGACATACAAAAGCTCGTACAGCATCGCCTTTCGGTAGCCTTTGATCCTGGACTGCAAAACCAGATCCGCATTCCTTCCGCACACGTCCACCGGATCAAACTGAATACATCCCGCCTGCCGGACAAAAGAAAGAATCCCTTCTTTCCCGGCAAATTTGTAGTCCCCCAGCAAGCCATGCTTCAATAACAAAAACTGCCGTGCCTGCTTTTTCGTCAAGTAAATTCTGTCCATTCGCCCTCCCGCCGCTCATACCGGAAACGGCCGCCCTTCCATGCGTCCCCTGTTTGCACGGCTCTCCCTGTTATCAATTGCGATACTCCACAAGATCCTCCAGTGCTTTCCTCGGGCGCTGTCTGGGCGCCTCGTCTGCATATCCAAGAGCAACCGCACCGATTAACTGTCCCGGCTTATTTATAAATTCTGTTAATTCAGGATAAGCAAAGCAGGTGTTTGCAACCCATAACGTTCCAATCCCCAATCGCTCTGCCTCCAGAAGCATGTTCTGGATTGCTGCTCCGATTGAGAGAGAATCTACGATTTCTGTGACACGTTCATCAACCGTAAGCTCTTCAAACGGCGACTTCCCATATGGATTCACAACCACAATGAGGACCGGCGCTTCTCTCATAACCCGCAACGTGTTCCTTGCGTCCGGCAATCCATAACCGGAATCCGGCAAAATAGAATGACCGCTTTCCTCTCTTTGTATGCCCTCTTCCATCTTCAAAAGGAATTCCTTCTTTACCTGTTCTCTGTATACCAGAAAAATCCAGGGCTGTTTATTCTTTCCCGACGGAGCAAGCCGTCCTGCCTGAAGAATCCGGTGAATCATTTCCACAGGAACCTCATTTTGTCTGTATTTCCGTATGCTTCTCCGACTTGCAATTTCTTCTATCATCCTCTATCCTCGCATCATTCTCATTTCCCCAAAGCTGTTCCAGACTCCCGTCCTCACTTTGACCGTTTCATGGACAAGTATACCATAAGCGTGGACGGGTAGCAAAATCGAAAAACCAGACAGTTTCTCCGGCCTGACTTTCACTGAAGAAACTGTCTGGTTTCTAACATTCTACAGCTCTGCGAAGAGCTCGTTCACTTCCCCGTACCCCGCATGCTCCGCCAGCCGTTTGATGCCGTCCAGCACCTCTTCCCTGGAATAGTTGTGGGCCAGCAGAAACGCGTCTTCCTGTTCACTCACGTACTGGTAGAACAGCAGAGCCGCGAGCACCTCCTCCTGGTTTGTGTAATCTATACCGTCGAGCAGGAGGTTCTCCGCCTCATTGATCCGGCCGTCGTCCACCAGCTGCTCCAGCTCCTCCAGAGCCTTTCCGGAGACCTCGTACTTGTTCTCCTTGGGCAGATCGACCGACTGGTACTGCTTCCCGAGCATCAGGGAAAACAGCACCCGGAACATCTCCTTGATGATCCGCATGATATAATCTTTCTCGTCCGTAAAATCCATCGTTCTACCTCTCCAGGAGCTTCAATGTCCGGATCTCGTACGGCTTCACAGTCAGCTTCACTGTGCCGTTCTCCACCGCGAGCTCGCGTTCCGGCTCCTCGAGCAGGTTGCAGTCAAAGACGCGCGCTGCCGGAAGACCCAGCGTCACCGTCGCCTCCGTGCGGCGGTTGAACGCTTCATACATGCGGACGATGGTTCCGTCCCCGTCCTCGGCGCGCTTTACGACCTCGACAATGACATTCGGCGCATCCACCGACACCGCGGACCAGGCAGCCGGAAGACGGCCGCCCTCCTGCTCCTTTCTGACGCAGGTCAGCGGATTGTTCAGCGCATACGCGCGGTCGACCGTGCGGGCCTCGCGGAAGTCTCCCTGATGCAGATAGATCACAAACGTGAAGCTGTGATGCTCCTTGTCCGCCGCCGGGTTCGGGTGGGTCGCAGACTTGAGCATGGAGAGCCCGATCACGCCGTCATGCACGTTCACACCGTACTTGCAGTCGTTCAGGACACTGACGCCGTAGCCGTCCTCCGAGACATCGAGCCATTTGTGGCTGCAGACCTCGAACCGCGCAAAATCCCAGGAGGTATTGTAGTGCGTCTTGCGCTTTACGTTGCCGTACTGGATCTCAAACGTCGCCTCGTCCGTGTGAATGTCGACCGGGAACAGCGATTTCATAAAAATCTTGTGCTCCCTCCAGTCGATCTCATTCTGAATCCGGATCTCCGGGCTGTCATCGTCAAGCGAGATGTACTGCACAATCACAGAGTCCAGGTACCGTCTGACCAGCTTCACCGTGGCGCGCACCGCACCGGACTCGACCAGCGAGAGCTCCTCGAGCTCGGAAATCTCCCACGACTTCTCCGTGTAATAATTGTTCACATCCCACGCATCGTAGTTGTGCGGGCGGTCCTCGTACGTCATCAGGACATTCCCGTACTGACCGGCCTTCAAGAGCTCCCGGCCGGCCGTCTTGTCATAGATCGAAGAAAACTGGCCGTTCGGCGCAAACTCCACGCGGACATACCGATTCTCCAGATGATGTACAGATGCCGTCAGGCGCGGCGCACATGCCGCATCCTGCAGCGCTCCCTGCCCAGCATCGCCACGGCCAGCTACGCCTCCGATGTGTTCCGCCTGATGCTCAGCCTCATATACGCCCCCAATGCGCTCCGTCAGCCGGTACGTCCGGTAACCCTTGGACGGCACATGCTCCGCGTAGAACAACCCGCTTCCGTCCGCCATGCGCTGTACCGGATACGTCCGCTCGCCGTCCGTCACCATCGGGTGCTCATACGCCTCCTTGCACGGGATGACGACCGGGCCGCTCCCGTCCGTGCTGTTCGGGTTGAAGACGATCAGGGAATCCTTCGGCGCGTCAATCTGCTCCGCGATTTCCCGCAGCGCCCGCTGCTTCAGCGCATTCCCGGCGGCGAGTACCTGCTCATACTCCGCCTTCGAGTCCTCATAGACCTCGCGGATCGAGGACCCAGGCAGGATATCGTGGAACTGGTTCCGCAGCACGGTCTCCCAGAGCACATCCAGCTCCTCCTTCGGATACCCGTCCGCCGCATCAGCTGTCCGTCTCACACACCCTTCCTGCACATTCAGCCTCTCGCCCATCTTCCGATCGTCAGTCCTTCCACATCCCTCCGATCGTCCGCTCTTCTCCTCTGCTCCGTCCTGTCGGTGCCCCGCCGCGTACGCCAGCTCCGAGTACAGCTCGACATTCTCCAACAGAAATTCCGCCTTGCGGTTGTACCGCTTATTTCTCGCCATCGAGGTGTAGGTGCCGCGGTGGTACTCGAGATAGAGCTCGCCGACCCACACCGGCAGGTACTTCTGATCCCGCACATGCGCTTCCAGCACATGGAAAAAGTCTGCCGCCGTGCTCATTACCGTCTGCGGGCAGCCCGGGATCCCCTTCGCCAGACGGCGCTGGTTCTCCAGCATGTCACGGGTCGGTCCGCCGCCACCGTCGCCGTATCCGAACGACATCAGCACCTCGTCGTTCAGGTACTTCTGGCTGTAGCGCTCCCAGCCGCCCTTGACCTGCGACGGCGATAGATACCCGTTGTACGTCGTGAAATGTGAGGTGCGCTCGCTTCCCTCCACGCTGCTCGACTCATAGTCCCGGCTCGGGATAAAGTGCGTCAGGATCCGCGTCCCGTCGATGCCCTCCCACAGAAACGTGTCGCACGGCATTTTGTTAAACTCATTCCAGCTGATCTTCGTCGTCATGAAATAGCGGATTCCGCACTTTTTCATGATCTGCGGCAGCGCGGCCGAGTAGCCGAACACGTCAGGCAGCCAGAGAATCTCATTGTCCTTGCCGAACTCCTCCTTGAAAAAGCGCTTTCCGTAGAGGAACTGGCGCACGAGCGACTCGCCGGAGGTCAGGTTGCAGTCCGCCTCGAGGAACATCCCGCCCTCGGTCTCCCAGCGCCCTTCCTTCACCCGCTCCCGGATCTGCGCGTAGACATCCGGCGCATTCTCCTTCACGTACTTGTAGAGCTGCGGCTGACTCGACATAAATATGTATTCCGGGTACTGCTTCATCAGCTCGAGCACCGTCGAAAAGCTGCGCACCGCCTTGTCCCTGGTCACAGCCAGCGTCCACAGCCAGGCCACATCAATGTGCGTGTGCCCGACACAGTAGACCTTCTCGCGGACCTTCCCGGTATACTTCCCGTAAAACTCACGGTCCAGGAACGCCTGCGCCTCCCCAAGCGACCGCTCATACTCCGGCGAGTGCTCCCTGCGCAGATCCAGCAGATTCAGCGACTCGTTCAGCGTCAGGATGATGTCCCGGAAGCTCGCATCCGACTCCTTCTGCATCAGCGCCACCTCGTAGGGCACCTTCAGGTCGTAATAGTATTTTTCTGTGTCACGGTGCAGCACCTTGATGCACGCATCGAGCGTCAGCCGCGTGTTGTGATCCCCGGTAAATGCGGACAGCAGGATGCGGTACCGCTCCCCTGCCCTGGCATGCTCAGACAAAATCACCTCCCGGTGGTTGACATCAAGCCCCTGGACGCGCACATCGTTGACATAGATCGTAAACTGCGGGTTCGTCGCGTCCCACTCGCCCTCTTTTCCGGTCCTCTGCTCATAGACGACACATTTCCCGTCCATCTCCGGCGGTATCGTCACAAACGTCTCGAACCAGTAATACTCCCTGTGTCCGCCCCAGCAGAGCTGACCGCCGCCAAACTCCGCCCAGTCATCCGTGCAGACTGCGGCGGGATCCTCAAACCGTTCCTCCGTCTTCCGATAACGGAATTCCGTCACCGGCGTGACATCCGTGTAGATCAGCGTCTCCAGGTCACTAAGAAGCTTGCCGATCCGTTCCTTCAAAAAAACCATTGCTGCCTCCTCTTTGGCCGTGCTTCCTCCCAGTGATACCGAAGGTGCCGCGACATCCGGCGGCGCTGTGCCCGCCTGTATGTGCAGCACCCTCGCATTTCCCCGTCAGTTCAGCTCTGTCCCGGCCTTTTCTCCTTTCAGATATGCCATTGCGTTGTCTAAGGTCACCTGACTGATCGCGCTCAGCGCCTCCTCGGTCAGGAAAGCCTGGTGCGACGTCACGATCACGTTCGGGAACGACAGCAGTCTCGCCGTCGTCGAGTGCATCAGAATGTCATCCTCGCGGTTCTCGTACACATTCTGCGTCTCCTCCTCGTAGACATCCAGCCCGACGCCGAAAAACTTGTGCTCCCGGATCCCTGCGATCAGGTCGTCCGTCTTCACAAGACCGCCGCGCGACGTATTGACGAGGATCACGCCGTCCTTCATCTTGCTGATCGTGTCGAGATTGATCAGATGGTGCGTGCTCTCCATCAGCGGACAGTGCAGGGAAATGAGATCGCTCTTCGCGAGCAGCTCATCCAGCTCCACGTACTCCAGGAAATTCAGATCCGGATTGTGGTACGTGTCGTAGCCGATCACCTTCATGCCGAAGCCGTAGCAGATCCGCGCCATCGCCGCGCCGATCCGTCCCGTGCCGATGATTCCCGCGGTCTTCCCGTAGAAATTTACACCGGTCAATCCCTGCAGGCTGAAATTGTTCTCGCGCACCTTGAGGTACGCCTTGTGCAGATGGCGGTTGACAGCCATCGCAAGCGCCATCGCGTGCTCCGCGACCGCCTCCGGAGAGTAGCCCGGCACGCGCATCACACGGACGCCGAGCCTGGTCGCCTCGTCCAGATCCACGTTGTTAAACCCGGCACAGCGCATCAGGATCAGCCGGACGCCCCGGTCATGGAGCACCTGAATCGTCTTCGCCCCCACATCGGAGCTCACAAACGCACAGATCGCCTCGCTGTCCTGCACGTAGGAGGCTGTCTTTGGGGACAGCTCCGTCTCCCAGTACTCCAGCTCCAGCTCCGGATACCGGTCCTTTATTCGGTTAAAAGAATCTCTGTCATAGCTCTTTGCCGCAAAAAAAGTAATACGCATCTTAAAAGCTCCTTTCTGCTTTTCAGCCTGCCTGCAGCCGTCTCCTCCTGTCCGGAGCGCGGCTGAGGTTGCGGGACTACACCCTTATGTTAATCAGATTTCTCCGACAAATCAAGTAATATTTTGGTAGTATTCCTTTTTTTTCGCAAACTATACGGACTCTCATTCAAATGGATCTTTGACCGGCAAAGTTTGTCAAAACCACTCTTTCGGCAGATATCCGCGCTGCGCCTCCAGCATCCGGTCGAACAGCTTTTTGCCATCCTCGGGCGCGATCTCCATCTGCGGGTCGTTCAGGAAGGTCGTGAGTCCCAGCGCGCGGTCGCAGGTCATGGCGGTGCGAAGTGTGTTCTCCTGGTTGTAGATGTGCCGCGCCATCATGGGCAGGAGGTTGGACGGCATCGGACCAGCGTAGACCGGCTGAATCCGGTCGCGGCCAAACAGCGCGTTCGTCTCCACCACCACACCCGCGGGCAGGTTGGGAATCTGACCGCGGTTCGGCACGTTCACATTGCTGACGAGATCTCCCAGGCCAAGGAGCGCTTTCAGCAGCAAATGCCCCTCCTCGCCGGAGCCGTTCAGCGCGACCGCCTCCCTGCCGGAGACCAGATCGTCCGAGCGCTGGTAGCGCTTTCTCAGATCCTCCACGCGCCAGTCCACCGTGGTCAGGCCGAATTTCCAGCGTTTCACGGTCTCTGGGTCCTTCAGATACCAGCTGTGCGGCATGAACTCCGCCAGATGCCGGTCGCCCGCCGCCGCGATCGCACCGAATTTTCGGAACAGGTCGAACTTGACCCGGTGCGCGCAGTCAAAGGAGTTGTTCATCCAGTTGTCATCCTTGCCCTCGCAGAAACCATCCTCCCAGTACGATTCGGCAAACGCCCGGTACATGGGCATCAGATCCACAGAGCCGTAGGACGCGCTTGTGAGCCAGGTAAAGTGGTTAATGCCGGTCACCGTGGTATAGAGCTCCTGGCGTCTGACACCGGGGATGCCGTTTTTCTCCAGCATGCTGCACAGCAGCTTCTGTGTGCCGAACACCTCATGGCAGCAGCCGAACGCCTTGATCTGCGGAAACACCTCATACAAGGTGCGGATGCAAAGGCTCATGGGGTTCGTGTAGTTGATGACCCACGCGTCCGGCGCGAACTCCCGGATGGCCCGGGCGATCTCCACAAACATCGGGATCGTGCGCATCGCCCGCATGAAGCCGCCGGGACCCACCGTATCGCCCACCGACTGCCAGATACCGAACTGCTCCGGCGCGTGGACGTCCGAGCGCATCTCCTCAAAGGTGCCCGGCAGGATGGAAATGACCACAAAGTCCGCTCCGGTGAGCGATTCCGCAAGGCTGTCGGATCTCTCATACGTCCAGTGGGCCTTCGCATCCGGGTGGGCGCTGATCCTTTCTCCAATGATCCGGTTGCGCTCCGCCGCGGAGCGGTCGATGTCATACAGCCGTATATTGCCCTCAAGCTGCTCCTCCATCGCAAGGTCTGTCATAAAGCCCCACGCCCAGCCGCGCGAGCCGCCGCCGATGTAGGCGATCTGCAGGTCCTCGACCCGATTGTTGTCTGTAAAATGCATCGTAGTTCTCCTCCTCTTTTGACGATCACATTCGCATGTTCTGTGAGCAGAATAGGACATTGGGACGGAGAAGTCAAGAGGTTACCGTTCGGCCAACCCGGACGAGAAGATAGCAGGGCCGTCCGAAAGCTCCAAATCGCTCGTCTACAGTCGCTTTTGGACGGCCCTGCTACCTTCTCTGGCAGTGGCTGGCTGAACCGTAACGTCAAGAGGGATTACAAGCCAAGACGCCATGCAAGCCGCAGACCCGCTTGCTACGCAAGCTATCCGCCGCTTTGCGGCTCCTGTCCGCGGCTGAATGGGCGTTCCGCCCATTCAAAAATGGGAATACAGCCCTTTGCAAGCAAGCTTGCACGGTCTGTCTTCCCATTTTTTTTGCATGGCTGAACTGGTGGCACAAATTTCTCTTGCATCCCCGGACAAAATGTGCTATGATGAGTAACGCGTAAGCAAAGCAGCCACTGTGGCGGAATTGGCAGACGCACTTGACTCAAAATCAAGCGGGTAACACCGTGCCGGTTCGAGTCCGGCCAGTGGCAGTAAAAAAGAGCAGGTATCTTCGATTGGATACCTGCTCTTTTCTTTACTGCCACTTCATATTTTTTAGCACGTCGCAGAAGTCAAAGGTCGCGAAATAGTCCTTCGGCGTCTCCGCTCTGCGGATCATCTCGAAGCTGCCGTCCTCCCGCAGCAGAATCTCCGCGGACTTCAGCTTGCCGTTGTAATTGTAGCCCATCGAGTAGCCGTGCGCGCCGGTGTCGTGGATCACGAGCAGATCGCCCATCTCAATCTGCGGAAGCTGACGGTCTATCGCAAATTTATCGTTGTTCTCGCACAGGGAACCCGTCACGTCGTACGTGTGATCGCACGGGGCATCCTCCTTCCCCATCACCGTGATGTGGTGGTACGCGCCGTACATCGCCGGGCGCATCAGGTCCACCGCGCAGGCGTCGACGCCGATGTACTCCTTGTGCGTGTGCTTCTCGTTGATCGCGGTCGTCACCAGGCAGCCGTACGGCCCCATCATATACCGACCGAGCTCCGTGTACAGCGCCACATCGCCCATGCCGGCCGGCACGAGAATGCCCTCGTAGGCCTTTCGCACCCCTTCGCCGATGACCCGGATGTCATTTTTTTCCTGCTCGGGGCGGTAGGGGATGCCGATTCCGCCGGAAAGGTTGATAAACGAAATCTTCACACCGGTGGACTGCTGCAGCCGCACCGCGAGCTCAAAAAGCACCCTTGAGAGCATCGGATAATACTCGTTTGTCACCGTGTTGCTCGCGAGGAACGCGTGGATGCCGAACTCCTCCACGCCTTTTGCCTTCATGATCCGGAACGCCTCCTGCATCTGCTCCTCGGTCATACCGTACTTCGCATCCCCCGGGTTGTCCATGATCCCGTTGCTGATCCGAAAAACACCGCCCGGATTGTACCGGCAGCACATTTTTTTCGGCAGATGCCCGATCGCCTGCTCCACTTTTTCAATATGCGTGATATCGTCGAGGTTGATGATTCCCCCGATCTCGGCCGCTTTCTGGAACTCCTCTACCGGAGTATCGTTGGAGGAAAACATCACATCCTCCCCGACGATCCCGACCGCCTCCGAGAGCATCAGCTCCGTCATGGAGGAACAGTCACACCCGCAGCCATACTCGTGCAGGATCTGAATCAGGAAGGGATTCGGCGTCGCCTTCACGGCAAAAAATTCCTTGTAGCCCTTGTTCCACGAAAAAGCCTCATACAGCTCTTTTACATTCGCGCGGATCCCCTTCTCATCATACAGATGGAACGGGGTCGGATACTGCTTTACGATCTCCTCCAGCTTCTCTTTCGTAACAAACGTTTTTTTCATAATCCTCTCTCCTCATCTTGTCTCTCAAAGCTTTTTTCAATATAAAACAGAAATCCGTAAATTGTCAATATACAATCCCGCTTGAACCGCAAACATCCAGTGCCCGGTTTAGTCGAAGAAATCCTCCGCCCGGTTCTTCGTGTCCACCAGGTGATTGTACTGCAGCATCCGATACTGGTTCAGAAGCTCCCCGGCCTGTCCGTCCTGCTCGTCATAGCTGTGGAAGCTGCCGTCCGCATCCCGGTAGACCAGCCCGTTAATGACAGGCAGATCCTCCATCAACCTGCCAAGGAAGGTCTGATAGCCGGTCAGCGGGATACCCGCGTTCTGCATCAGCAGCGTGCCAAGGTAATTGACGCTGATCCCGTCGTAGTACCGGTGCTCCAATCCATAGTTGCTCCAGATCACAAACGGGACGCGGTAGCCCTGCTCCATAAATTCCAGCGTATCCTCCTCCTGGACGCCGCAGATCCGCCGGATCACATTTGTGATGTAGTCGGACGGCTGGTGATCGCCGAACATCAGCACGATGACGGGCTCGTCCTGCTCCTCGAAGTACGTGATCAGCTCCTCGAGCGCACGGTCCGTCTGGTTCATCAGCGTCAGATATTTCTCCGTCGCCACGACGCTGGTCGTCTTGTTTGTGACCTCCGGCAGCGTCAGATAGATGTCAAAGTCCGGTGTCTCACGGCTGTAGCCGCCGTGGTTCTGCATCGTCACCTCAAACACAAAGGCCCGCTCGTCCTCCCCCTTGAGCTGGAACTGCTCGATGATCTTTTCAAACGCCGACCGGTCGCTGATGTAGCCGCGCAGCCGGAGCGGATCGCCAAATGCATTCTTGTCGAGAAACTCGTCAAAGCCAAACTGCTCATACACCTTGTCGCGGTCCCAGCCGGAGCGGTTGTACGGATGGATGGCCGTCGTGCGGTAGCCAAGCGACTTCAGATAGCTCGCGAGCGACGGCGTCTCGTGGTGAATGTACTGCTGATACGGGACGCTGCCGGTCGGCAGAAAGCCCATCGTGTCTCCGGTCAGCAGCTCAAATTCTGTGTTCGCGGTGTTGCCGCCCTTGACGGACACATAGACCTCGCCGCCCACCGCCTCCTCCTGGAGACGCTTGAAAAACGGCATGACCTCCTCGCTCGTCGCAAACTCTCCCCACACGGAGAGATCCGAGAACGCCTCATCCATAATAATTACCACATTCGGGTAATCTGCAGCAGCGGCCTGCACCGTAGTTCCGGCTTCCAGCTGAATCATAGTTTCGGTCTCCGGCTCAGTCTGCTTCACAATCTCGGTTTCCGACTCTGGCTGCCCCGACTGGCTCACGTTCCCTGTCTCTGGCTCCGTCTGCTCTGTCTGGCTCACGCTCTCTGTCTCCGGCTCGGTCTGCTCTATCTGGCTCACGTTCCCTGTCTCCGGCTCGGTCTGCTCCGCCTGACTCACGGCCTCTGTCTCCGGCTGCTCCTCACTCTCCGCCCGCACCTGCGCAATCAGCGCCTCCACGTTCTTCGGCGAATAGCCGTCCGGCTCCTCGATATTCAGAAAGCGCAGGTTCCCCAGAAACGCTGCGGCGATTCCGTTGTTCCGGTACAGCACATTTAAAGTAAACAGCGTCGTGTCCATCCCGAAGAAGCTCTGCACCGCGCTCTTCTGAATCGCGCCGACATACAGACACAGCAAAAGCGCGTACACCGCCACCGACGCAAGCCGCGGCATCCGCCGCGCGAACCGCACCGTCGACTTCGAGGCCACCACCGCGATCCAGAAAAAGACGAGGATGCTGAAGCACGCCTTCTGGCTCAGCGTGAACACATAATTGTCCGCGACGGACACAGCCGTTCCAAGCGACAGCAGATCCCACGGGACGACCGGCGTGCCGCGGAAGTCCACGACGAAATAGTTGACGAGCCCGGCGAAAAGCGGCACCAGGGTCGCGACCAGGACGCCCGTCCGCACGCTGCCGCACAGCGCGATCAGCAGTCCGTATAACAGATAGAAAAACAGCAGGTTCAGCACCAGAATCAGCGGTGCAAGATCTGTGATGACGTGCGTGTAATTCTCCAGCGCCCACAGCGCGGCGACCGGCAGCAGCAGATACAACAGCGCCGAGCCGATCCTCCCGATCCGCAGCTTGAGCAGAACGAACAGTCCCGCCCCCAGCGAGAGCAGCACGGCCGCCCTGGCGCCCTCCCCGCTCAGATCGCCTCCGTGCGCCGTAAATGCCGTTATCATAAGCATAGCTGCGGTCACCGCAATGGCGGCCGCAGCTCGTTTCCTGTTCCATATAAAAAATTTCTTTTGCTTGTTCATGTGATTCAGTCCTTCTTGGCGGCCGGATCCTGACGCCATCCTGCGGCCGCTCCTGGTTTTCTACTGCTTTTTGATATGCTGATGTGTAAACAGATGATCCTGACAGTACTCATAATTGCCATCGCACCTTGAGCAGAAGCGGAACTCGAGATGATCCCCGTCCTCCTCCGTCCTGCCGCACACGGCGCATTTATGCCGAGCAGTGCCCTTTCTGGGCTGCACCTTTCTCACGTTTCGCTTGTACTCCTGTCTCCGGTGCACTTCGTGCGGGGAGAACCGGGCAAACCGCCCCGACAGCAAGAAGAACAGGACAAAATTGAGCAGGGAGGCGACGATCGCCACACGGCTCGCGATGTTCCCCTGGACCAGAGACACCAGGATCATCACCCCGTAAAACGCGCCCATCCACTTCATCTTGATCGGAATGATGAAGTACAGCAGCACCTGCATATCGGGATACGTCAGCGCAAACGCCAGAAAGATCGACATATTGATATAGTACGTGCTGAAATACAGACCGATCACTCCTGCCGCGCCGGTCAGCGCATACAGAAGGAACGCGCCGATCACCGTAAAGATGAGGCCGGAGAAAATATACACATTGAACCGGAAGGCACCCCACGTCCGCTCCAGCGTCTGGCCGAGCGAGAAATAAAACAACAGCATGATGATCGTAAAAAAGTCAAGTCCCGACGGCGGGATCAGAATCCACGTCACGAGACGCCACACCTGACCGTGCAGGATGTAGTACGGATCCAGCATCAGATACATCAGCATTTCCGGCATAAACAGCTCAATCAGATAACCGGCCACATACGTCGCGATTATAAACATCGGAAGATTCCGGATCGCATATCTGCCGTACTTCCGCTCCATCTTATCCAGAAAATTCATAGTTCATCCTCTTTCCTTGCCAAAGAATAGATTTATTATAAATTTGTGCTCCTGTTTTGTCAATCTGCTCCTCCGCAAATCCTGCGTGTTTAGATAATTTTAAGAAACCGTTCAGTCAAAGGGCTGCACCCGCGGAATGCAGAGTTCATCCCCGATCTGCAGATTGTAAATGTCGACGTAAGGGTTCGCAAAGAGCAGCGCCGACACGCGCACGTGGTAGCGCCTGCTGAGCTTATACAGCGTATCGCCCGGCTCAATCGTGTGCGTAAACCCGATGCAGCGGGGGCATGGACAGTCTTTCATAAGGATCGTACTCCTCCTGTAAATAGGATTCTTCCATAAAATATGCAGACGCAGGCGGTGGGGTTCCTGCACTCTGCTGCACGGGAAAATCCGTTCCTTGATCCTTGCTCTGTGCGCAGAGGTCAGACGCCCCGGACGTGAAATTGACAGTTACAGTTCAGCCGAGATGCCATGTAAGCCTCAGGTCTACGCTCTGCTTCGGTCGGCGCTAACCGTGTGGTCTCGTCTGCCGACTCGGTCGTTGCTAAACGAGCCTCACCGGGGCTCAGCAACACTGGCACACAGCGCCCCGCTTGCTACGCAAGCTATCCACCGCTATGCGACTCCTGTCTGTGGCTGAATGGGCGTTCCATTATCATCAATCCGTGCAGATTTGCTTGCATACAAATGGTGACTTGTATTATACTGAGGGACAGGCAATAGCCTTGAATTGCATTTTAGTTATCTGTTATGCTATGGATGCGGTTGCATTTTGTATACACTTATACATATCAATTACTCAGATAGAAAGGATACGATTATGGCTGGTTCAAGTTTTGGGACGATTTTCAGGGTAACTACGTGGGGGGAATCACATGGGAAGGGGATCGGCGTCGTGGTGGACGGGTGCCCGGCCGGGCTCGCGCTGACCGAGGAGGACATTCAGCCTTATCTGGATCTGCGCAAGCCGGGACAGAACCGCTATACGACGAAGCGGGCGGAGTCCGACACCGTCGAGATCCTCTCGGGGACGTTCGAGGGGCGGACGACGGGCACGCCGATCTCGATGCTCGTGCGGAACCAGGATCAGCGCTCGCGCGATTACGGAACGATCTCCGAGCTGTACCGGCCGGGGCACGCTGATTTCACCTACGACCAGAAGTACGGGTTCCGGGACTACCGCGGAGGCGGGCGCTCCTCCGGGCGCGAGACCATCGGCAGAGTCGCCGCGGGGGCAGTCGCGAAGAAGCTGCTCGCGGAGCTCGGCGTCTCCTTCACCACGTACGTCAGCGCGATCGGACCGGTCCAGATCGACCGCAGCCGCTGCGATTTTGCGCGCGTGTGGGACAGCGATCTGAGAATGCCGGACCCCGTGGCCGAGGAGCAGGCGCGCGCATGGCTCGAGGAATGTCTGCAGAGCCAGGATTCGAGCGGCGGCATCGTCGAGTGCGTCGCCGCCCACGTCCCGGCAGGACTCGGCGAGCCGGCCTTTGAAAAGCTCGACGCCAACCTCGCCCGGGCGATCATGTCCATCGGCGCGGTCAAGGCGATCGAGATCGGGGACGGCACGGAGGTATCCGCAAAGCGCGGAAGCGAAAACAATGACTACTACGCGGACGATGAGAACGGCCAGCCCCGCAAGCTGACGAACCACAGCGGCGGAATCCTCGGCGGAATCAGCGACGGCTCCCCGATCCGCATCCGCGCCTCGTTCAAACCGACCCCCTCGATCGGGCAGCCCCAGCGCATGCAAAGCACGAACGGACACTGCGTCACCGAGGTCATCAAGGGCCGCCACGACCCGATCATCGTCACCCGCGCCGCCGTCGTCGTCGAGGCGATGACCGCGCTGACGCTCGCAGACCACCTCCTGCTCAATCTGAGCGCCCGCCTCGACCATGTGAAAAAAATTTACGCTCCAGACTGATATACAGCCCGGAGCGCTCAATGCCTGCAAACCGTACCTGAGCTCAATCGCTCAGGTACTTTTTCAATACTCGGCCAATCTCCTCGATGTCGATCGGCTTCGCCACGTGGGCGTTCATGCCGTGGCTCAAACATCTCTGGATATCGTCGGAGTATGCGTCCGCCGTCATGGCGATGATCGGCAGCGCAGCGTCCGGACGGTTCATGGCGCGGATCGCATCGGTCGCCTCATAGCCGTTCTTGACGGGCATCCGGATGTCCATCAGGATGGCGTCGTAGTATCCAATCTCGGAGTTTTCGAACATCTCCACGCAGACCTCCCCGTTCTCCGCCCACTCCAGCTCAAGGCCGAAATCGTGAAGCAGCTCATAGGCAATCTCCCAGTTCAGCTCGTTGTCCTCCGCAACCAGGATGCGCCTGTCGGAAAACTGATGCGCGCGCTTCTCCTCCTTCCGCACGGGCTGGACATCCTCTGCATCCAGATAGTGCTTCAGGCCATAGAACAGCGTGGAGCGGAACAACGGCTTCATCAGGAAACCGCTGATTCCCGCCGCCCGCGCCTCCTCCTCGATCTCGCTCCAGTCGTACGCGGACATCAGCAGGATCGGCACATCGTCGCCCAGCTGCCTGCGCAGCTCCCGTGCGGTCTGAATGCCGTCCATCTCCGGCAGCTTCCAATCCAGCAGTATGACGTGGTAATCCTTGTGTTCCCTGTGGTGCCGGGTGGCCATCTTCACGGCATCCTCGCCGTCCAGCACCCACTCCGCCCGGATCCCGATGGAGCGCAGGGATTCGACGGTGCTCTCGCACAGCTGACGGTCGTCATCCACCACCAGCATGATCCAGTCGGGCAGAATCATGTCCTCCACCCGCTCCTTTGCGCGCAGCAGATCCAAAACAATCTGGAACTCCGTGCCCACGCCCTGCTCACTCTTCACTATGATCTCGCCCTTCATAGCATCCACAATGTACTTGGTGATGGCCATACCCAGGCCGGTGCCCTCCGTGCGGTGAATCCGCTTGTTGTCCTCCCGGGTAAAGGATTCAAAAATATGCTGCCGGAATTCCTCGGACATGCCGATGCCGGTATCCTTCACATGAATGCGGATGCGGACATACTCCTCCCCTTTTGGCGACACCTCCTCGTGGAGAGCAACCTCGATCGAACCGTTCTCCGGCGTGAACTTGATCGCGTTGGACAGCAGGTTCAGCATCACCTGATTGAGGCGCACGCTGTCGCAATGCACGTTCTCCGAGAGGATGTTGAAGATGGAGATGTTGAACTTCTGGTGCTTCGCCCGCACCTGCGGCTGCACGATGCTCACGATGCTCTCCATGAGCTCCCGCAGAGACACAAGCTCCTCGTTGAGCGTCATCTTGCCGCTCTCGATCTTGGACATATCCAGCACGTCGTTGATCAGTCCCAGCAGGTGACGGCTGGACATCGTGATCTTCCTCAGACAGTTCTGCACCTGCTGCGGATCGTCTATGTGCGCCGTGGCGATGGCCGTCATGCCCACAATCGCGTTCATCGGCGTGCGGATGTCGTGGCTCATGTTGGAGAGGAACTCTCCTTTGGACTTGCTGGCGATTTCGGCCTCCTGTCTGGCCTCCTCAGCCGACTGCCTGGCCTCCTCCAGTTCCTTCACCTGCGCCTGGTTCAGGATGAGATACCGCAGGAACAAGACGATCAGGGACAGCAGGACGACCGCGCAGACCGCCGCGGACGCGGCAAGGGAGCGCGTTCCCAGCCCCTCCACCGACTCGTTCAGCGCACCGTAGGGCATGAGCGTCACCAGGTACCACACACTGTTGGGCAGACTGGACGCGTACATATGCTGCCGCACACCCTCGATCTGAACCATTGTGGAGTAATCGCTGCCCTCCTTCATGGCCGCCTCAAACGCAGCGATGAAGTCCTCGGGGGACTGCCCGTTCGTCTCCTCGTATACGGCGCGGACCCGGTCGAAATAGTTGTCCCGCACCGCGGCGGAATTGCGCACCACAAACGCGCCGTCCGTCCGGATGACAAGGGAATAGACGAGGGCGTCTTCCTCCTCCAGAGAGAGGATATCGGACAAATAGCTGATCGGCAGCTCACCCACCATTGCGACGCAGTCCTCCATGCCCGGAATGCTGAGTCTGACGGGTGCGCACATCAGCACAACCTGATCCCCGCGGCCGTTGTAGCCGACGGCGACCCGGCTCTCCCCGTTTTTCAGCGTCTCCAGAAACGTGGCAGGCCCGGAGTACCGGAGCGTGTCCCCGTAGATCGTCTCCAGGTTCCCCTCGCTGTCGCACCAGCTGACGGACTCATAGTCCCGGCTATGCCCGTAGTACGTCATCCACTTGAAGTATTCCTCCTTGCTGCTCTCGCACATGGGCGGGATGTTCTCGGCAAACGTCGTCATCGGGATCAGGCACTGATCGCTGATCGCGCCGAAATGCTTGGCGATGCGGTTGTTGATATTGGACATGTAGATGTTTCCCAGCTGGGTGACAGCCTGCTCGTTTTGACGGTTCAGATAAACTGCCAGCGCTGTGAACGCCACGATGCACACAATGCACACACTGGCCAGACTGCCGACCAGAAAATGCTTGATTTTGCCTTTCATCTTAACGCTCCTTTCAAAACTGCCATGAGAGCCGCAATATCAATCGGTTTCACAATGTGTCCGTTCAGGCCGGCGTCCAGCGCCTTCTGCCTGTCCTCCTCAAAGGCGTTGGCCGTCATCGCATAGATGGGGATGTCCGCCTTCTCCCTGTCCTCCAGGGATCGGATGCGGCGGGTCGCCTCATAGCCGTCCATGCGCGGCATCTGGATATCCATCAGGATGAGGGCATAGTGCCCCGCAGGCGCAGACGCCATCTTCTCGACAGCCACGGTCCCGTCCTCGGCCAGATCGACCAGGAAGCCCTGGTCCTCCAAAATGCTCGCAGCAATCTCCTGATTCAGCTCGTTGTCCTCCACCAGAAGGATTCTCTTGCCCGCGAAAGCCTCATCGGGCACTTCCGCTTCCACTGCCGCTGCCGCCTCCGCCGCTTCCTCCTCAAGAGGCTTCAGAAGGGCCTCGCGCAGCTCCGACAGGAACAGCGGCTTTGAACAGAAGGCCGTGACGCCCGCCGCCCGCGCCTCCTCCTCGATCTCCGTCCAGTCATAGGCAGTCAGGATGATGATCGGCTTGCTCTCACCGATGATCGCCCGGATGCGCCGGACCGTCTCGATCCCGTTCATATCCGGCATGATCCAGTCGATGATGTAGGCGCTGAATGCATCGTCGTTCTCCACGGCAAGCTGCGTGCGGAGAACGGCTTCCTTCCCGGAGGTCGTCCACTCCGCGCGCATGCCGATCTTCGTGAGCATGCGGGTGACGCTCGCACAGGTGTTAAAATCGTCGTCGGCGACCAGCGCATGCAGTCCGGCAAGCCTGGGAATCTGCTCCCAGTGCACCGGATTCCCGCAGATGCGAAAACACAGGCGGACGGTAAATTCCGATCCCTTTCCAATCTCGCTCTTCACAGAGATGCTGCCGCCCATCATCTCCACAATGTTTTTCGTAATCGCCATGCCAAGGCCGGTGCCCTGGACGCCGCTGACGGTCGAGCTCTGTTCGCGAGTGAACGCCTCGAAGATGTGCTTCTGGAATTCCCTGCTCATGCCGATGCCGGTATCCTTCACCCGGAACTCGTAGTTTGCCATTCCGCCCGGCGCTCCGGGCTTCTCGATCACGCGGACACTGACCGTGCCGCCTGGTTTTGTAAATTTCACGGCGTTGCTGATGAGGTTCAGCAGGACCTGGTTCAGCCGCAGCTTGTCGCAGATGATGTCCTCATGGACCACATCCACGGAATCGATGAATAGCTCAAGCTGCTTGGCGCGCACGTTGGCCTGAATGATGGTCCGAAGATCGTGCAGCACGTCCGGCAGATGCACTTCCTTCTCCTCAATCTTCACCTTACCGCTCTCGATCCGGCTCATGTCCAGCACGTCGTTGATCAGGGAGAGCAGATGCTCGCTGGACACCGAGATCTTTCCGAGGTAGTCTGCCACCTGCTTTTTGTTGTCGATGTGCGCCGCCGCGAGGGCCGTGAAGCCGATGATCGCGTTCATCGGCGTGCGGATGTCGTGGGACATGTTGTTGAGGAAGGTCGTCTTGGCTCTGTTCGCGTGCTCCGCGGCCGCCAGCGCGTCCTGAAGGATCTTTCTCCGCTCTTCCTCCGTCCTGACCTCCGCATCCGCGTTGCGAATGCCCAGAATCAGATGATGCCTGTCGCCGCCCGCCGCGACGAACTTCACCTGATAGTGATGGAGCTCGCCCTCCAGCGTCGCCCGGAACGGAACCACCAGCGTATCCGCCTCCTTCAGTGCACTTCTGAGCGCCGCAGCGGACACCTTCTCCCGGAACGATTCCCGGTCCGCCGGATACACATACGTTTCGATCACCCATGCCCAGGTCTGCTCATACGGATGGACCTTCCTGCGGTCCTCCACGACCATCTCGCCATGCGATTTGAAGGCAATGGACACGTTATTCTCCAGATCGACCTGGGTGATTTCCGTATAATCGCGGCTGAGCGCCTCGACAATGTCCATCTGCTCCAGCCTGAGCTTCGTCGCTCTCTCCTCGGAGATGTCCATAAAGCTGACCGCCGCGTGGTCGTCGTCAACGCCGCGGTTCACCTCGAAGCGCAGCCACCGCATGCCATGTTCCGAGAGCTCCCGGACCACCAGCGAGTACCGGGTCTCTCTCTGAAGCCGTTCCCGCATGGTCCCGATCCGGCTGGCCTCAAACAGCGCTTCCTGATCGTCCCTGTGAATAAAGCTGCGAATATAGTCGTCAAACTGCTCCCAGTGATTGTCCTGACTGTACCGCTCGTCAAAAAAACTCTCGCGCTTAAACACCGAGTAGGTGCCCGTCGAAAACTCCACATAATACGTGGACACAAACACATGGCTGTAGGCGTCAAAGAAGCCGATGGAACGCTCGATCTGCTTCTTCATATGCTCGCTCTCCACGCCCACCTTGTGGCGCGTCACGCAGAATTTCCCCCCGGTCAGCTCGCAGAAAGCGGCCTCCACAAACCCGTCATAGCACGAATCATAGTATACCACGGACAAGTTGTCCGAACAGCCCGCAATCGGGCAGTGGGCGCACGGCGTGTCCCGGTTCATGACGGCCCGGTAGCACAGATCCCCCACCTGGATTCCCGGATAGCGATCCGCCACCGCCTTGTCAAACTCCACCAACCGAAACTCCCGGTCTATGATATAGATATTCGTCTCGTAATTTATATTCATACGCCAGCCTCCCAATGTTTGTCACTGCGCACACTTCCCAGAATACAGGTCCATTATAAAGCATTGCATGTCACAATGTCAAACATTTCGCGGCATATGAACAGGTCTTATTACAGGCGGCAAAAAGGATCCCCTGGCGGCCGTCTGCGGCCTCTGCCAAGGGATCCTGCGTCTCTCCTATTCGAGCTTTGAAATCAGAATACAGTTCGGGGTGTCCACCTTGATCGGGCGGCCCTTCATGACGATCAGCCCCTTCTCGTAGTCGATCGTGAAGAAGCGGATCTCGTTCGACTCGTGGTTCAGCACCACCAGCGTCCGCTCTCCCGGGAATACGTCGACGTCCTTCGGGTACTCTCCGCTGATCGGCAGGCAGCAGATCCTTGTGAGCATCCCCGTCTCCTGGTCGACGCGGAAGATCGCCACCGTGTTCTCCCCAGCCGTCGAGGCGTACAGGTAGCGCCCGCTCGGCGCCAGCTTCATGCCGCAGCACGCGCTTCCGATGGTGTCCGGGTCGCGCAGCGTCGAGATCTCCTGAATCTTCTCGAACTCCGGGCTCCGCCCGCTGCCGTCGTACTTGTAGACGACGATCTCGTTCGTCAGCTCACAGTTGATGTAGGCGAAGCGGCCGTCATTGCTGAAGGTCAGGAGTCTCGGGCCGGAGTCCAGCTTGCAGCGCAGGATGTCGTACAGGTGGATCCGGCCGTTGCGCTCGTCCAGCTTGTAGATCTTCACCTGGTCGATCCCGTTGTCGACCGCACACAGGTACTTGTCGTCCGGAGTCGGGAGCACACAGCTCACGTGCGGCCGGAAGCTGCGCTCCGCCACACTGCCCAGTCCCTTGTGGAACACGCCGTCCATGATCGAGCCCAGACGTCCGTCTCTGTGCGTGTGAACCACCGTCACCTTGCCGTCGTGATAGCCGCCCACGAACAGAAACTTTCCGCTCTTGTCCGGCGAAAGATAGCAGCCGCGCATCCCGTCAATCCCGACCTTGTTGATCGGGTCCAGGCCCCCGTCCGGCCGGATTGCGAGCACCTCGACGCCCTCGTCGGCGATCGAGTACAGGTACTTGCCGCTGTAGGACTTTGCCATGTGCGAGGCATTATTGACCGGAATCACTTCACGCTCTGTCATAATGCCTGCCTCCACATCAATATCGTAAACGTGGACGCCGATACTGCTGCCGTGCGTGTACGTACCGACGTACGCAACATACTTCTCCTTCTGTTCCATTCAAAAACCTCCTGTTCTTCCCGCATTTAGGCTCTTTTAGCCAGTTTATCACAGTTCCTGGCTTTTGTTAAGTAAAAGTTCAGACCCCAAAGCGTTTTACAGATATTTTTTCAGAACCGCGCCGAGCGCCTCAAAGTCGATCGGTTTGGCCAGATGTTCGTTCATCCCGACGGCCCTGGCGGCTTGAATGTCCTCCGCAAAGGCATTGGCAGTCATCGCGAGGATGGGGATCCGCTGCGCGTCCGGGCGTTTCAGCGCACGGATGGCCGCCGCGGCGTCATAGCCATTCATGACGGGCATTTGAATGTCCATCAGAATCAGGCTGTAGTAACCGTCCTCGGACGCGGAGAACAGATCCACGCCGATCTGACCATTTTCCGCCTCCTCAACGGTAAGCCCGGCCATCTCCAGGACCTCCCGCGCAATTTCCCGGTTCAGCTCATTGTCCTCAACCAGAAGCACCCGGCGCCCGGAGAAGTCATGCTGCAGCAGCGAATCCAGCGGGGAGGTCTGACCAATATCCCCCGGCGCCTCGTTTCTGAGGGATTTGAACGTCCGGATCAGCCCGGATTTGAATACCGGCTTGCTGAGGAACGCATCTACGCCGGCGGCCCGTGCTTCCGGCTCAATATCGGACCAGTCATAGGCCGAGAGAATGATAATGGGAAGCGTGTCGCCGACCAGAGCCTTTATGGCCCTGGCAGTGTCCAGACCGTCCATGCCGGGCATTTTCCAGTCCAGAATGGCAGCGTAGAACGGGAGCGCCGTATTCAGCCCGCGCTGAACCGCCGCAATGGCATCCTGACCGGACGTGCAGCCCTCACTGCGCATTCCGATCTCATCCAGCATGGCGCAGACGGACTGGCAGGCGCAGTCATCATCGTCCACCACCAGCACCGAGAGGTCCGCCAGCTCTGACGTATCAATGTCCTGTGCATCCTGGAGCCTCAGATAAATGGTCACGGTGAATTTAGAGCCTTTGCCCAGCTGACTTTCCACGGTCACGTTGCCGTTCATCATATGTACGATGGTCTGGGTAATGGCCATACCCAGACCGGTGCCCTGTATCTTGCTCGTGCGCAGATCCTCCGCCCGGCTGAACGGCTCAAAAATGTGCGTCAGATACTCCTCCGACATTCCGATGCCGTTGTCCTCGACGATGAATTCATAGCAGCCCGTGGAGCTTGCGGACACCGCCTGCTCCCGCACGGTGAAGCTGATCTCGCCGCCATCGGGGGTGTATTTCACGGCGTTGCTCATGAGGTTCAGAAATACCTGCTGGATGCGCAGGCTGTCACCGACCACATGCTCGTGCTGAATGTCCTGAATGTGGACCTGGAGGCTGTGTCTGTGAGCCTGAATCTGAGGCTGGATCATCAGGAGCATGCTGTTCAGCAGATCGGACAGGCTGAATTCCTCCGCAGCCAGGCTGATGGTGCCGGATTCGACCTTGCTCATATCCAGGACTTCGTTGATGAGGCCCAGGAGATGCCGGCTGGAGGCGGAGATCTTGCCGAGGGCGTCCCGCACGCGGTCCGGATTTTCGGCATGGGCGGCCGCGATGGCAGTCATGCCGATGATGGCGTTCATGGGAGTGCGAATGTCGTGGGACATTTTTGACATAAAGTCGGACTTGGCGGCGCTGGCCCGGTTGGCGGCCTCCAAAGCGTCCTGCAGAAGCTGCTTCTGCGTCTGCTCCTCGTGGACGGCTTCATCCACGCAGCGGATGCCCAGGACCATCGCATGCTCCTGTCCGCTCTCGCTTACGTCCACGAAGTGCATCTCAAAGAACTCCTGATTCCGGTGGTTCGGAAGGATGCGATAGCGGACAGAAAAGCCCTTCTCCTCCCGGAACCGGCAGATGACCGCCTGGGGATCACACAGTTCCAGCAGAGGCCCTCTGGTATCCGGCTGCACATAGGCGCCGAGAAAGCTTTGCATTGCCTCCGAATACCGGCGGACGACCGGAACGTCTGTCTCCGGGGCGTCCCGCAGCCCTTCTTCCTGCCGGACTGCCCTGCTTTGATTCCGATCCAGATCCACATAGTAGATCACGGAGTAATCCTGGCTGAGAGCGGCCAGGATTTGAAGCTGATATTTTTCACGCTTCTGAACGGCCTCCTTTGCGGCCCGCTGCCGCCGGTGGGCGACCCACATCACCACAAGGATGAGGGCAACGGCCAGAATGGAGATGGCCACAATGCTGAGCACCAGCCGTGAGGCGTACAGCTGATCTGCCAGTGTGTATGAATCATACGGCATATTGAGGTGGTTGCTGATGATCGAGCTGGTGCGGTCGGAGGAAAGCTGTTTGATCGCCTTGCTGACGATGGTGAACATGGGGCTGTCCGGATCCGTCGTCGCGACCAGGCCCACTTCGGAAGGTGATTGGAAATCCTGCCACTGGATCAGATCGGCAAACCGGTCATTTTTCGATTGATAGTTAAACTCCAGATTGTTGATCAGCGTTGCATCCGCGTCGCCGCGGGCCACGGCCAGCAGGCATTGACGCGCGTTGGTGTAGTACTGCACCTCAATCTCCGTGTGCAAAAGCTCCGGCAGAGAGTTCATCCAGTAGGAGCGGCCCTGGGTCAATGCGATCACAGGGGTATCCAGGGAGTCAAAGACACAGCTTCGCTGCATGATCAGGATATTATCATAGTCCAGGATCGCGCTGGTGGAGTACAGCTCATCGTCCTGACGGACAAAATTTTCGGAAGCGCCGATGTAGAAATCAAGCTCGCCGCTCTTCAGAAGCTCTTTCCAGTCCTGGGAGCGGCTGATGGGGCGCAGGGTCAGATTCAGACCGGACGTGTCCCGGAGAGACTCCAGGAGCTTCACGTAGATGCCGCTGTAGGTCCCGTCCTCCCGCACATAGGCAAGCGGTTCGGTTTCCTCATAGAAGCCTACCACGATCTCGGGATGCGAAGATGCGAAGGCACGCTCCTCGTCCGTCAGCGCCAGCGCGTTGGTATTGTTGCCCACAAGACATTTCCGGGCGGTTTCAGCCACCAGCTCAGGCTCGGTGGTAATCAGCTGCTGCATCCCACGGTTCAGCTCACCCAGCAGTGCCGTATTTCCCTCTTTGACCGTGAAATAGAAGGGGGAAGCATCCAGTACGGACAGCAGCACGGTATTGGGGATGCTCGTAGAGGAACTGATCAGAAGCATATCGATCTGACCTGCTTCAAGGGCGGGGAGCATTTCTTCCAAAGAATCCAGGTAGACAGGGATGTAGGTAAAGCCGTGGGTCTCGGCAAATCTGACCAGGGCCTGCTCGTTGGCGGAACCGGGCGTCACCGCGATGCGGGCGCCGTTGAAGGCGCTGAAATTCTCGTAGTCATAGCCGGTGTCGGACCGGGCAAACAGGCCATAGGAGGTAAAACCGCCCGCCTGTGTGGAGAAATCCATCGTCTTTTCCCGCTCCGGCAGATAATCGGTGGGAAAGAGGAGGTCCAGTTCGCCGCACTCCAGCTTGGCAACCGCATCGGGCCAGTTGCAGTCGACGTACTCGTAGGTCCAGTTGTTGAGCTGGGCCAGTTCATTGAGATAGTCTGCACAGTAGCCTGCAGGTTCGCCGTTCTCATCCAGGCGAAGCAGATCATTGATCCCGCAGGGAATCCGGACGGTCCGCGTCTCTGCCTGCGCCGCCCCGGCAGTCCGGTCAGGAACGACACAGAAGCAAAGAACTGCTGCCGTCAGCCAAACAGCCGCGCGCCATATGTAGGATTTTATTGCCTGTTTCATGTTTCGTTCCCCTTACGTTCAAAGTATATACAGTAATATTATATACTTGCCTCAAAAAAACTGTCAATCCTTGTTTGGTCTTCTCCGGTCGTAGCCGGCCAGAGGGTAACTTTTGACAAAACGCCGGAATCCCGTTACAATGAGAAAAAACATTCAGAAAGGATCGAGCGGGCTATGGATCGGGATCTCACCTGCCGGATTGCGGCGCAGGACGCCGGGATGAAAATTGAAGAATACCTGAAGAGGCTTGGCTGCTCTCACCACGTGCTCACGCACCTGAAGCGGACCGACCACGGCATCGTCCTCAACGGAAGCTGGGCGTACGCGAGTCAGCGGCTGGCCGCGGGGGACGAGCTGACACTGCATGTCACGGAGGAGACGGCCTCCGAGCAGATCCTCCCGGTCCCGCTTCCGCTCCATATCGTTTACGAGGATGAGGACCTGATGGTCGTCGACAAGGCGCCCGACATGCCGATCCACCCGTCCGTCCACAATCACGACAACACGCTCGCCAACGGCATCGTGCACTACTTTGCCTCGCGTCAGCTCCCCTTCGTCTACCGCTGCGTCAACCGCCTCGACCGCGACACCAGCGGCCTGCTGATCATCGCAAAAAACATGCTGAGCGCCGCGATCCTCTATCAGATGTCGGCCGACCGGAGCATTCACCGGCAGTATCTCGCCGTCGCGGAGGGCTGCACGCCAAAGTCCGGCACCATCACCGCCCCGATCGCCCGCAAGCCGGACTCCGCCATCATGCGCTGCGTCGACCCGGTGCACGGGGAGACGGCTGTCACGCATTTTGAGCGGCTCGCGGTCGGCGGCATCTCTGCGCCCTCTTCGCCGTGCGGCACGGACGGTGTCTCTGCGCTCTCTTCGCCGTGCGGCACGGACGGTGTCTCTGCGCTCTCTTCGCCGTGCGGCACAGGCGGTATCTCTGCGTCCGCTTCGCCGTGCGCTTCCGGCGATGCGCTCTGTCTCTCGCTTCTGCGGATCCGCCTGGAGACCGGACGCACGCACCAGATCCGCGTGCACCTGACCTCCATCGGCCACCCGCTCGCAGGCGATTTCCTCTACAATCCCGGCTCCGCGACCCCGATCGGCAGACAGGCGCTGCACTCCTGGTCCCTCGATTTTCTGCACCCCATCACAAAGGAGCCGCTGCACTTTCGTGCAGGGCTCCCCGATGACATGGCACAGCTGCTCGCATCATTTGGCGCACCCCCGGTATGAGCAAGTAGACCGATAGGTCGGATTGCGAATATCGGGGTCGATTGCAGGAGTGCGAAGCACGGAGCAATCGACTTTCATGCGTAGTGGTGCCTGCGAAGCAGGCATGTAAGTTTTGAACCGTTACCGGATCCGGTCCGGGAATCCGATCTTTCTCTGGACCTTGCGCAGCGTCTTCTGCGCGTAGTACGTCGCCTTCTCCGCGTTGTTCTTGATAATGCCGTCGATGTAGCTCTTATCCTTCTCCAGCTCGTGGACGCGCTTCTGCAGCGGTTCCAGCACAGACACGACTGCCTCGCCGACCGCCTCCTTGAACTCGCCGTAGCCGCGGCCTGCGAACTCGCGCTCGACCTCCTCCGGCGTCTTGTTCAGGCAGGCACTGTAAATGCTGATCAGATTCTTCACACCCGGCTGCTCATCCGAATAGCGGATCTCGCCGAGCGAGTCTGTCACGGCGCGCTTGCACTTTCTGCGGATCGCATCCGGATCGTCCATCAGATAGATGCTCGCGTTCACATTCTCGTCCGACTTGCTCATCTTCTTGGTCGGATCCTGCAGGCTCATGATCTTCGCCCCGGTCTTTCCGATATACGCCTCCGGGATCGTGAAGACGTCCCCGTAGATCCCGTTAAAGCGCTGCGCAATGTCGCGCGTGATCTCGAGATGCTGCATCTGGTCGATGCCGACCGGCACGACATCCGTCTGGTAGAGCAGGATATCCGCGGCCATCAGCACCGGGTACGTAAACAATCCCGCGTTGATGTTGTCCGCGTGCTTCGCCGCCTTGTCCTTGAACTGCGTCATGCGGCTCAGCTCTCCCATATACGTAAAGCAGTTCAGGATCCACGCGAGCTCCGCATGGCCCGACACGTGCGACTGATAGTAAATGCAGTTCTTCTCCGGATCAAGGCCGGCCGCTATGTATAAGGTAAGCAGCGCGCGCGCACGCTTCCGCAGCACAGCCGGGTCCTGGCGAACCGTGATCGAGTGCATGTCAACCACCGAGTAGAAGCACTCGTACTCATCGTGCAACGTCACCCAGTTCTTCAGCGCCCCGAGATAATTTCCCAGAGTCAGATTCCCTGTCGCCTGCATGCCGCTGAACAATACCTTTTTGTTGTCAATCATGACCGTTTCCCTCTTTTCTGTTCTCATTCTGATCTATAACAATTTTTCTTTGTTCCCGTAATTCTAACATCTCACAACTCCAAAGTCAAGGTTGTAACAAGCACGGCGATCTGTTACAATAGCGTTACAATAATATCAAAAGTTACGGTTCAGCAACCCGGACGAGAAGATAGCAGGACCGTCCGAAAGCTCCAAATCGCTCGTCTACAAGTTCTAAGGGTTCAAAATACTGCGCAACTGCCGCTGGCAACTCGAAAAATGTGCCTGATGCACATTTTCCTCAGACAGAGCCAGCTAAAAATCCTGCTTGAACGCAGGATTTTTACAGTTGCTCCGGCATTCTGAGCCCTAAGAACTTGTAAAGACTCGCTACAGTCGCTTTTGGACGGCCCTGCTATCTTCTCTGACAGTGGCTGGCTAAACTGTAACTTTAAAATCTTATCAAAAGGAGTCTGTTCTTATGGAAAAAATAACAAGCTTCACGATCGACCATCTCCGGCTGCTCCCGGGCCTCTATGTCTCACGGAAGGACCATGTCGGCTCGGAGGTGATCACGACCTTCGATATCCGGATGACGCGACCAAACTGTGAACCGGTCATGAATACGGCCGAGGTACATACCATCGAGCATCTCGCCGCAACTTATCTGCGCAATGATCCCGTCTGGAAGGATCGGACCATCTATTTCGGGCCGATGGGCTGCCGCACCGGATTCTATCTGCTGCTCGCAGGCGATTATGCATCCGCCGATATCGTGCCGCTCATGCGCGATCTGTTCACGTTCATCCGCGACTACCGCGATGCGGTGCCGGGCGCGGATCCGAAGGACTGCGGCAACTATCTCGACATGAACCTCGGAATGGCAAACTATCTCGCCGACCGCTATCTGCGCGAGGTGCTCGACGGCATCACCCAGGAGCGGCTCGTATACCCGAGTGAAACTCAGGCATAAACGATCCCGGAGCAGAATGTCAAGACGTATCTGCTCAGTTTACCGGCATCGCTCCGCTCACACCACAACATTACGAAAGAAAGGAGCATTCTATGACACGCAAATATCCTCACCTCTCCTCCCCGATCACGATCGGCCGCGTGACCTTCCGCAACCGGATGTTCTCTGCACCGATGGGAGGGACAGACATCACCAACGACGGCTGTATCGGACCAAAATCTACAGCCTTTTATGAGCTCCGCGGAAAAGGCGGGGCGGGCGCTGTGACCGTCAGCGAGTGTATGGTTCATCCGGAGACGGACGGCTCGCACGCCTATCATCTCGACACCACCATCCTCAACTCGCTTGCGGCAGCTACCTACACGGCCGACGCGATCCGCCGTCACGGCGCGATCCCCAGCCTCGAGCTGTCACACTCCGGAATGTACGCCGGCACCTACATGACAGACAAGAGCAAGCAGAAGTCGATGCACCAGTGGGGTCCCATCGACACCACCCGGCCGGACGGTGTCCAGGTGCGCGCACTCACCGAGGAAATGATCGCCGACATTGTGGCCGCCTACGGGCGGACTGCCGCTCTCGCAAAGCGGGCAGGCTTTGAGATGCTCATGATCCACGGCGGACACGGCTGGCTGATCAACCAGTTCCTCTCCCCCTACTTCAACCACCGCACTGATCGCTACGGCGGCTCCCTCGAAAATCGCTGCCGCTTCGCGAAGGAGGTGCTTGGCGCAGTCCGCGAGGCCGTCGGTCCCGATTTCCCGATTGAGTTCCGCATGAGCGGCTCCGAGCTGTTCGATGGCGGCTACACGCTCGAAGACGGCGTCGAAATCGCGAAGCAGCTGGAATCCTACATTGATCTGCTGCACGTCTCCGCCGGCACCTATCAGAGAGGCTTCGGCAACACCCATCCGTCGATGTTCCGCCCGCACGGCTGCAACGTCTATCTCGCCGCGGAGATCAAAAAGCACGTATCGGTACCCGTAGCCACGATCGGCGGGCTGAACGACCCGCAGCAGATGGAGGAAATCATCGCGGAGGGAAAGGCGGACATTGTCTACATGGCGCGCGCGCTCCTCGCAGACCCGTTCCTCCCGCGCAAGGTCATGGAAGGCCGCGACGATGAGATCGTGCACTGTCTGCGCTGCTTCACCTGCATGGCAGAGCGCGCGGCCACCTCGACGCGCCGCTGCACGGTCAACCCGCTGATCGGCCGCGAGCTGGATGGCTGTGAAATCCAGCCTGCACCCGAGAAAAAGAAGGTGCTCGTCGCAGGCGGCGGACCGGGTGGTCTCTATGCGGCCTACACCGCGGCACGGCGCGGCCACCAGGTGGTGCTCTGTGAGAAGGAGCCGCAGCTCGGAGGCATCCTGAAAAGTGAGCAGGCGATTCCGTTCAAGCGGGAAATGTACGAGCTCGCCAATACGTACGCGTTGCTCGCACGAAAGGCCGGCGTCGAGATCCGCACCTCCGTTGAGGTCACTCCTGCATATGTAGAGCAGGAGGCTCCCGATGCGCTCATCATCGCGGTCGGTTCCGAACCGCTCGTACCGCCGATTCCCGGACTGCACGGGGAGAATGTCGTCCTTGTGAACCGGTATTATCTGGAAAAGGACCGCGTTGCCGATGACGTCGTCGTCTTCGGCGGCGGACTCGCAGGCTGTGAGTGCGCGATTCACCTCGGAATGGAGGGCAAAAAGGTGCACCTCGTGGAGATGCGCGACACGCTCGCCCCGGACGCAAATGTACGCCACCGCCCGCTTCTGCTCGCAGAGATCGAAAAATACGTCACTGTACACACCGGGTACCGCGGCATGGAGGTGCGCCCGGACGGCATTCTCTGCCAGGATTCGGACGGCCAGGAGCAGCTCGTCCCGGGGCACACCGTGATCTGTGCGCTCGGCCAGCGCTCCCGCACTGCGCTCGTCGAAGCCCTCCGCGACACGGCTCCGTACACGGCAATCATCGGCGATGCCTCCAGGGTATCTACGATCACAAACGCAGTCTACTGGGGCTACCACGCGGCGCTCGACATCTGAGTGCTGACAGCTTCACACCGCTTTCTCTGAGCATGGATTTCCTCTCTAAAGAGGGCTGATGTATAATTTCGTTTGAGAACTCGGTAGATATCTCCTTACAAGAACTGAATGTCAATCTTAAAGCACTTGCTGCTGACCGAGAGAAATCGGTGAGGCGGCAAGTGCTTTCAATCCGAACATGGAACATCATGATTGAGGGAATGAAATCATTGGAAGGAAAATAAATCTATGACAAAGGGAAAACTGTATGTTTATATTTTTTTGGTTATATCGGTGTTATTTTGGGCTGTCATCACTGACGCGTGGGGATATTCGGAACATTTTCTGACCAGCCTGCCGAATGATTGGAACCGATACATTTATGGATATATAAGCAGGATGGTATGGTCAATGCCATTTCTGGTTCTTGTTGTGAAAGAAACACGCAAAAACGCAATTCCGCCGAAACAAGTATTCGGATTCCATTTCCATCGGAAATCATTTTTGGCAGCACTTGCCCTCAGCACAGGCTTTGTACTATGTGGAATGTACTTAACTCATGGCGGTTGGTGGACGAACCCAAACATTATTTTCTCACAGGAACTGAGTAAGTTTTTAATTGTCGGATTTGTCGAGGAGCTGGTGTATCGTGGCTTTGGCCTTACTATGCTATCCCAATATATGAGCGGAAGAAAAGCAACTGTTATATCCGCTTTATTTTTTGCAGCATTACATATACCAGCATATTTTATCCATTGGTATTGTGATGGCATATTTTTATTAACGACAATGCTGACTCAACTGATAAGCGCTTTCCTGATGGGATTGATGTTCGGCATATTGTTTAGAAAAAGCAAATCGGTATGGGCTTCTGCACTCGTTCATTTTTGGTATGATTTTGTCTTTATTGTATTTATTGGGTAAATAAGCCCGTCAGATTTCATACCCCTTCAGGTAATACTCCTTCACGAAGCGCACCAGCTCTTCCTCCCCGCGCGCATCGAGGATCCGGAGCATCCCGTGCAGTTCCCGCGAGGTCTGCGGGTGCAGCAGGTAATGGCCCCGCCCCCGCTCAAAATACGCGAGCGGGTCGTGCCGTGTGTAGGCTTCCTTGTTGTAGTTCTTCGACGCGCAGATCCGGTCCATCAGCATCTCCGCGACGTATTTTCTCGGCATCTGAACCGGCTGCAGGGGGTATTTGCCCTTCCCCTTGTCCAGAGAGTAGTCCAGCCAGTACTCAAAATGATGGCGGTTCCGCCCCTTGTGGTGCAGCCAGGCGCCGGAATAGCCCTTCGCCTCGCGCTCCTTGTTGTTCGGACTCGCCTTGCCGTCCGCGTAGTACATACAGCCCATCAGAAACTCCGAGGGCATATATTTTGACAGGTCGTGCAGCAGTCCCTGCCGGTACAGCCCGATCCGGAAGCAGTGCTCCATGACCAGCAGCTTGTGCTCTGTGATCGTCCGGAAATGTCCCTTCACCTTGTCCCACGTAATCAGTCTCAGATCTTTCCAACGTTCCATTCTATCTACCTTCCAAAATCATGATTGTCCTATCCGGCACCTGAAATGACTTGATCCTGCCAAGCCGCGTCGCCTCCTCGAGAAAGCTCTTCTCCGCTCCCGTGTCCATGACCAGATACCACTCCATCCCCTTTGGCAGAAGCGGCAGCGCGAACTCCTGCACGTTCCAGTACAGATTGTAGGCCAGGTACACAAAGCCCTTCTCCCCCGCGTAGCTGCCGGAGTACAGACACCCGACATGGCGGGCCACGCGGTCAAACTCACAGTACCAGGCGCGGTCCCCGTGATACGACAGATCCGGATAGCCGCCCGAACGGCTGTCCGTACACGTCGGCTCCGCAGCCTGGCGAAGCACACGGTGCGCCAGACGATACGCGATCGCGTCCCTCACGAACCCGGTCAACTCCTGCGCTGCCTTTTTGCCGTCCCAGCAAAGCCAGGTCAGCTCGCTGTCATGGCAGTAGGGATTGTTGTTGCCGCCCTGCGAGTTGCCGAACTCATCGCCGGCCAGCAGCATCGGCGTCCCCTGCGCGAGCAGCAGCATCGCCAGCGCATTTTTCTGCTGCCGCCGCCGCAGGCGCAGAATGTCCTTCCTCTTCGTCGGACCCTCCACGCCACAGTTCCAGCTGAAATTGTAGTCCGTGCCGTCCTGATCCTGCTCGCCGTTTTCCAGGTTGTACTTCCGGTCGTACGAGACGAGATCTGCCAGCGTGAATCCATCGTGGTGCGTGATGTAATTGACCACCGCTGCGCCGCGCGGATGCCTGCGCTGCCGCCACACGAACTGCTCCAGCGCGTCCTCGTCGCCCTTCAGAAGCCTGCGGCAGTCGATCAGGAACCCGTCGTTCGACTCCGCGAGCTGCGCAGGCAGGCAACCCTTCGTCTTTGCCCGCTTCGCATTTCTCTGCAGCACCTGGTCGGAATACCAGCCGCACACGAGCTTGAGCTCCCCGAACAGCGGAAGCGAGGCCAACTCTGTCCCCAGGCCGTCCCGCCCGACCACCGCGAATCCGTCCACATGGTACTCCGCCGCCCACCACAGCAGGCAGCGCCCGATCATCAGAATGTCCGCCTCCTCGGCAAACGCGAACTCCATAAGGACTTCCATTCCCAGCCGGTGCGCCGCTTTCACGAGCGATTTGAACTCCACATCCTCATCTTTGGATGCGGCGCAGGACGCCTTCGGCGCAAAGTAAAACCCGGGGCCGTATCCCCAGTAGTTCATCCGGTACGCATCCTTCGCAGCCGACTGCGCAAACGCCTGCTCCTGCGCCTCCTTCTGGCTCCCCGGAGGATCCTTCCGCTCCCTCACAGGGCGAAGCTCGGCAAAATCATAGCACGGCATCAGGCAGAGCTGGTTGACCCCGAGCGATTTCAGATACGGAAGCTTCTCCGCAAGCCCCGCATACGTCCCCTTGCGGCGCACACCGGACCGCCTCTGCTTCGTGAAGCCGCGCACATGCAGCTGGTACGCCACCACATCCTCATACGGAATCTGCGGCCTGCAATCCCCTTCCCAGTCGAACTGCCGCGTGATAAAACCGCCGCGCACCGCGTGCGCGCCCTCATCCGGGATGCTCCCGAACGCGCCTCTCCCCGCGATCCGCCGCGCGTACGGGTCGACGACGACCTCGCCCCCGTCCGAAAAATTGTACTCGTACGCGGAGGCCCGCAGCTTCACCTTCATGCTGTAAAATTTACCGGGTGCACACGGTTCCGGAAATGGCAGACGAGCCTCGACCTCGCTGCTGCCCTTCCGATACAGGAGCAGCTCCGGCCTCTCCGCCCCAGATGCATAATACCCAAAATGGACTCCGTCTCTTTCCACCGCCGTCCCCGGCTCATTTCTGCCATCTGTCACTATCCTGAACTCTTTTTCCTTCACTGTAGCTCTCCGCCTTTCCGCCTGTGCATTCCTCTGAGATCCCTCCCTGCGCAGCCTGTCCGCGTCGGATCACCCTGCCGTCCGCCGGCAATCAAGTCAGATCCAGCTCCACCGGACAGTGGTCAGAGCCAAACACCTCTGTGTGAATCTTCGCATCCGCAAGCCGCCCCGCGAGCGCCTCCGACACACAGAAATAATCGATCCGCCACCCCGCATTCTTCTCACGCGCCCGGAACCGGTACGACCACCAGCTGTAGACCCCTTCCTGATCCGGGTAAAAATAGCGGTACGTATCGATAAAGCCGTGCTCCACAAGCTGCGTAAACTTTGCGCGCTCCTCATCCGTGAATCCTGCATTTTTCCGGTTCGTCTTCGGATTCTTCAGGTCGATCTCCCGGTGCGCGACGTTCAGATCGCCGCAGAAGATCACTGGCTTCGTCTCCTCGAGGCCCTTGAGGTACCCCAAAAACGCGTCCTCCCACTCCATCCGGTACGGCAGGCGCGCCAGCTCATTCTGCGAGTTCGGCGTGTAGACCGTCACGACATAGAACTCCTCGTACTCGAGCGTGATGACCCGGCCCTCCTGGTCATGCTCCTCTGCGCCGATCCCATACCGCACCGAGAGCGGCTCCCGCTTTGTAAAAATCGCCGTCCCGGAGTAGCCCTTCTTTTTGGCATAATTCCAATACTGGAAGTAGCCCGGCAGCTCCAGCTCCACCTGCCCCTCCTGCAGCTTGCTCTCCTGAATACAGAAAATGTCTGCGTCAATCTCGTGGAAAAAATCGAGAAACCCTTTCTGCAGACACGCCCGAAGTCCGTTGACATTCCAAGATATGAATTTCATAATCAACTCTCCAATAAACGTAATGTAGGATCAGTATATCATCTTTTCGCCACTTTTCCCAGCACTTTCTCATTTTTTTTGATATTCCTACAGTTTAGCCATGCAAAAAAAATGGGAAGACAGGCCGTGCAAGCTTGCTTGCTAAGGACTGTATTACCATTTTTGAATGGGCGGAACGCCCATTCAGCCACAGACAGGAGCCGCATAGCGGCGGATAGCTTGCGTAGCAAGCGGGGCGCTGTGTGCCAGTGGCACACGGTTAGCGCCGACCGAAGCAGAGCGTAGACCTGCGGCTTGCATGGCATCTCGGCCAAACTGTAATTATGCCTTGCCTTTTACATTTATTTCTGGTAAAGTAGGGACAGCGGCTGCTGTACCGGCACAATCGCCCGTACCCAGACTGCGCAGACTATCCAAAGAGAGGTATTTACAAATGAGCGATTTTGAAGCATGCAGCGGAAGCTGCGAGACCTGCGGATCTGCAGAAGACTGTTCCAAGGCTACGATCACCCTGACGCTCGACAATGATGAGACAGTGGAATGCTCGATTCTCACGATCTACGAGGCAGCCGGCCACGAGTACATTGCCCTGCTTCCGCTTGATGAAAATGGGAAAAATGAGGACGGGGAGGTCTATCTCTACCGCTTCACTCAGGAGAACGGCGCTCCGGTACTGGAAAATATCGAAAATGACGACGAGTACGAGGCCGCATCTGAGGGCTTTGACGAGTGGCTCGATTCCCTCGAGTACGATGAGCTCGTGGCAGAGGATGAAACAGAAGAATAAGGATTGCAAAATCAGTTTCGGGGAGGGCGCTTCGGCACCCTCCCCTTTCGCTCTTACGCTTCTTCCAGCAGCGGGTCGAGAAACTGCGACGGCCAGACCGCCTTCCCGTACCGCTCCTTCGCATAGAACAGGTGCAGCCGGTCCTTCGCGCGCGTCATTCCAACGTAGAAGAGCCGCCGCTCCTCCTCAAAATCGGCCTCCACCGATGCCTTGCGGTGCGGGATCGTCCCCTCGTTCACATCGACCAGAAAGACCTCCTCAAACTCCAGGCCCTTCGCGCCGTGCAGTGTCGCCAGTATGATCGCGTCCGGATCGCGCTCCTTTTTCCCGCGCTGCTCCTCCAGCCGCTCCTTGTACTCCTGCAGGTGCGCATACCACTCCTCCACCGTCCGAAACGGCTTCGACCCCTGCTGGATCTCATCGAGAATCTCCGTCAGCTCCTCCTGCTTCAGATGGCGCGATTTCGCGTATTCCGCGAGAAATTCCTCGTAGTGCATCCCGTACCGGATGTAGTTCACCGCCGCATACGGCGTCATATCGCGCAGCATCCGCAAATCCAGCTCCAGACGATCGATCCGGTCGAGCATCCACTCCCGGTCCTCGTAGTACGTCCGCAGCGTCTCCAGGGAAACCACCTTCGCGTCGATGCTGTCTCGCCCGATGTAGCGCTTGGGCCGGTTCATGACCTGCAGAAACTCGGCCCGGTCCAGCCGCTCACGGGCCAGATGCAGATATGCAAACAGGTCCTTTGCAATCCAGTGTTCATAAATATTCGGCAGCGCATCGCGCATCTCAAACGGGATATTGAACTCCATCAGCCGCTCCGCGTACGGCCTCGCCCCCTGGTTGGTCCGGAAGAGGACCGCGATCTCATTCGGCGCTGTCCCTCTCTCCAGGCTCTCCTGCACCCGTTTTACGACGTACAGACTCTCGTGCTCCTGATTTTCGAACTCCCGGATGTCAATCCCTTCGCCCCCGGCGCGGACGTGGGACGTCCTTTTTGCAAAACGGTGCGCATTCCCCGCGATCACCAGCTGCGCCGCGCGGACCACCGGGGCCACCGAGCGGAAATTCCGGTCGAGCACAATCTGTTCCGCCCCCGGATAATCCTTTGGAAAATTCAGCATGATCTCCGGCTTCGCGCCGCGGAATCGGTAAATCGACTGGTCGTCATCCCCCACGATGAACAGATTGTTCTCAGGAAGCGCCAGAAGACGCAGGATCGCGTACTGCAGCAGATTGATATCCTGGAACTCATCGACGAGGATATAACGAAAACGCTGCTGCCATGCCGCGAGGATATCCCCCCGCTGCCGCAGCAGCTCATATGTATCCGTCATCATGTCGTCAAAATCAATCAGTCCCTGCGCGCGGTGAAGCTGCTCGTACCTGCTGTAAAAGCTGCGGAACACCTCCTCCGGGCAGCTGCGCGAATAGTAATGTCCCAGCGGAATCCGCTCATTTTTTACGATGCTGATCTCCGACGCGAGCTCCGAGAGCAGCTCCCGCTCATCCTCCACCTGCAGCCGCGACTCCCGGAGGAGCTGTCCGAGAAGCTGATATTTCTTCTCCTCCGTCAGGATATTCGCCGCGCTGTAGTGGTAGGCGTGCTTCAGGATCTGAAAAAAGACCGCATGGAATGTCCCAAAGGTGACGCCGCGGCTGTGCGAGGCAGCATAAAACCGGCTCTGCATCTCCAGCGCGGCCGCCTTTGTGAAGGTAATGACAAGGATTTCCTGCGGCCGGACGTGCTGCTGCTCGATCAGATACCGGATGCGCTGCGTGACGACCAGCGTCTTCCCCGATCCCGGACCCGCCAGCACCATCGCCGGCCCGTCCTTATGCGTAATCGCTTTTTTCTGTGCGCTGCTTACCTTCATCCCTGTTACGCCGTCTCCTGGCCTGCCTCCAGCTTCTCCAATGCGACGCGGATGCGCGCGATCGTCTCATCCTTCCCGATCACTTCCATGATCTCCGTCGCGCCGGCCGGCGTCACGGTCTTGCCGGACACTGCCACGCGCAGCGGCCACATCACGTAATTTACCTTGCAGCCCTTCTCCTCGGTGTACGCCTTGAGCATCTCAAACAGTGCGTCGTTCGTGAAGGTATTCTGCGCCTCGAGCCGCGGGAGCAGTTCTGTCAGCGTCTGCGCCGCAGTCTGCGCGTTGTTCTTGGACTTCTTGTTCGTAAACAGGTCGATCCCATACTCCGGAAGCGTCTCAAAGAACGCTACCATCTCCGGGATATCCGGGTAGACCTCGATCCGCGTGCGCACCATCTCCGCGATCTGATGCAGATCCAGATCCCTGTGAATCGCCTGCTTCAGATACGGGAGCGCCGCCTCGTAGAACCGCTCACTGTCCATCGCCTTCAGATACTCGCCGTTCATCCAGCGAAGCTTCTGCACATCGAAGACAGCCGGGGACTTGCTCATATTGTGGTAGTCAAATGCCTCCACGAGCTCCTCAAGCGAAAAGATCTCCCGGTTGTCCTGCGGGCACCACCCCAGCAGCGCGACGTAATTGACGATGGCCTCCGAGACAAAGCCCTGGTCGAGCAGATCCTCGTACGAGGAATGCCCGGAGCGCTTGCTCAGCTTCTGATGCTCCTCGTTCGTGATCAGCGGGCAGTGCACGTACACCGGCACCTCCCACCCAAACGCCTCATAGAGACGGTTGTATTTCGGCGCGGACGAAAGGTACTCATTTCCGCGCACCACATGGGTGATTCCCATCAGATGGTCGTCCACCACATTTGCAAAGTTGTAGGTCGGATAGCCGTCCGACTTGATCAGCACCATATCGTCGAGCTCCGCGTTCGGTACCTCGATCTCGCCGTAGATCTCGTCGACGAACTTCGTCGTGCCCTCATTCGGCACATTCTGGCGGATCACGTACGGCACGCCGGACGAGAGCTTTTCCTCGATCTCCTCCTTGGAAAGATGCAGGCAGTGCTTGTCATACATCATGATTTCCTTGCCGCCCACCTCCTGGCGCAGGGAGTCGAGCCGCTCCTTATCGCAGAAGCAGTAGTACGCCTCACCCTTCTCGATCAGCTTCTTCGCGTACTCCATGTAGATCCCGGCCTTCTGGCGCTCGCTCTGCACGTACGGGCCGCAGCCGCCGTCCTTGTCCGGGCCCTCGTCGTGGATCAGCCCGGTCTTCTGCAGCGTGCGGTTGATGATCTCCACCGCACCCTCCACGTAACGCTCCTGATCCGTGTCCTCGATGCGCAGCATAAAGGTGCCGCCCTCGTGCTTCGCGATCAGGTACGCATAAAGTGCCGTTCTCAAATTTCCTACATGCATCCGGCCTGTCGGGCTGGGCGCAAATCTTGTCTTAACCTTGCTCATATTTCTCTCTCCTGTCTGTCATAATATTCCCGCGAACAACAAGCCAAGTAGCCATGCCTGCATGGATATTTGGCAACTGCTGCGAGGATCAAATACCCCGTTGCTTACAACAGGGTACTCGATTCGGCGAGGCCGCGGCTGCGCGCCACAGACCTCAAGACCGTCTCTATCGGAAAGCGATTTCTCGCTTTTCTTCTGATTTTTTTACTGGAATCGGATCTGCCGCGACACACCGAGCGCCAGCGCCATCTCGGACATCAGAAACAGAATCGACGTGCCCCCGTAGCTGACAAAGGGCAGCGTGATACCGGTCGTCGGAATCAGATTGATGACGACCGCAATGTTCAGGACCACCTGCAGCGCAATGTGCACAAAGATGCCGGTAACGATCAGGGAGCCCAGCAGATCCGGCGCGTTCTGCGCGATCACAAACAGCCGGTACAGCATAAAGATAAACAGCAGCATCACAATCGCGGCTCCGAACACCCCGAGCTCCTCGCAGATGATCGCAAAGATCATGTCGTTCTGCGCCTCCGGCACCGCGCCGAGCTTCTGCGTGCTGTTGCCCAGACCCTTTCCGAAAAATCCGCCGGAGCCGACCGCGTAGAGCCCCTGCATGACCTGGTAGCCTCCGTCGCTCGCATTCCCCTCGGGGTCCAGCCAGACACGGATACGCCCGAACCGGAAACCGCCTCCTCCATCCGGCATGTTGACTACTATGAGCACAAAAATCACCGCAAACACAATCCCTGCAGCCAGCAACCCGAGAAACGGGGCCGTCTTCGGGTGCGCGATGAAGACCAGCCCGGCTGAAATGCCGAGGATGATCAGCGCCGTGCTCAGATTCTCTGTAAAATAGTACGTAAACACCGCCGTCAGAGCGCCGCAGCCCAGAACGATCGCCACAGACTTCAGCGACCGGATATTCTTTCCGATCTTCACAATCAGCACGGGGAGAAACAGGATGACCGCCACCTTCGCCAGCTCTGCCGGCTGAAACGAGATCGGCCCGATGTAGATCCAGCGCTTCGCGCCGTTTACCTCCCGCCCGATGATCTTCGTGAGCACCAGAAGCGCCATCGACACCCCGTACAGCGGAAACGCAAACCGCGCCAGGAAGTGATAATCGACCTGTGACCCCAGCAGAGCCAGAATCAGCGCGCCCGCACTGATCACCGCCTGCTTTCCGAAATAGGCCATCGTGCTGTTATTTTTCGACTCCAGCATCGACTCGTAAGCGCTCGTGCTGTAGAGCATAATCAGGCCGAAGCAGGTCAGCAAAATCACAACCGCCAGCAGATTATAGTCGAAATAATCTCTGTCCGCCGTGATAATCCTGCGGAGATAAGCGCTCTGCTTCTGTCCCTTTCCCGCAGCAGGCTTCTTTTTTCGGACCTGATGCAGTTCGTTCGTCCCAGCTGCCATAAACAATCCTTCCCATCGTTTCTGTCAAATTCTGCGCTACCCGGCTATCATACCATATCTGTTCTGGATTTTCCAGTAGAATGTCATTTTCTTTTCGGACGCATATTCTGATAGGGAAGACGGGATTTTTTACAGGAAAGGAGCATATATGCCAGATTTGCGAGGTACAGACTGCGGATGCGGCCCGGCAAATGCCAGGGTCGACGCGATCTATCATCATATCCATGAATCAAACGCCCCGCTCGCGATGGGGTACGTGCCGTATCAGCACTGGGAAACCACCTTTGAGCTTTGCAGGGCACTGCAGTGCGGGACAATTTTCCCGGGACTGCACAAGCCGTTCTGCGGGAGAGGAGGTAAGGTATGGTAAACAGACAGACCTGCATGAACCAGCCGATGAACAATCCCCGCCCGATGCAGCGCACACAGGGCTGCTGCGAGCGCGACAGACAGAGTATGGCGAGAACTGCACAGAACTGCTGCGAGCGCGACAGGCAGAGTATGGCAAGAAATGCGCAGACCTGCCACGACCATGACAGACAGGACATGGCAAGAAATGCGCAGAACTGCCGTGAAAACGAAAGGCAGAACATGATGCGGGATGCGCACGCCTGCCATGACCATGACAGACAAGGCATGACAAGGGATACACAGCGCGACTCTGCGTCCTGCGGATGTGCATCTGCAAGGGCCGACGGCGATTTCACGCTTCCGACGGGCGACCGCCAGAAGCTGCTCGCGTTTATCAACGAGGTGAGCTTCGGGGCTTACGAGGCGCTGCTGTTCCTCGATACACATCCGTGTGACGAGGAGGCGCTTCGCTATTTCCACCTGCACACCCGGAAGCGCAAGGCCGCGCTCAAGGAGTACGAGCGGCTCTACGGACCGCTGACCGCCGACACAATAACCGATTCGTGCAGCCGTTCCTGGGAATGGATGCAGCAGCCCTGGCCGTGGGAAGGAGGCGCCTGCTAATGTGGAATTATGAGAAACGGCTGGAATATCCGGTCAATATTACGACACCAAACGCGAAGCTCGCTTCGATCATTATCAGCCAGTACGGCGGACCTGACGGCGAGGTAGGCGCCTCCATGCGCTATCTCTCGCAGCGCTACACCGCCCCGAACCGCACCGCGGCCGCCGTCCTTACGGACGTGGGCACCGAAGAGCTCGCCCACCTCGAGATCGTCTCGACGATTGTCCACCAGCTCACGCGCGGGCTGTCCGCGGAGGAGCTGGAGAAGGCCGGCTTCGCGCCGTACTATGCCGACCACACCATCGGCGTCTGGCCGCAGTCCGCGGGCGGCTTCCCCTTCTCCGCGTCCGAATTCCAGTCCACCGGAGATCCCACGGCGGATCTCTTCGAGGATCTCGCGGCGGAGCAGAAAGCCCGGCTGACGTACGACAACATCCTCCGACTGGTGAAAGACCCTGCCGTCGCAGACCCGATCCGGTTCCTGCGCGCCAGGGAGATCGTGCATTTTCAGAGGTTCGGTGAAGCGTTCCGTAGCTATGTAAGCAAAAAGAAAAGGGCTTGTAAAGTGGATAAAATAGCTATTTCCACTCACAAACCCTTGATTGAAAAGTTAAATATTCCATTCTATTTCGATCGTGTCTTCGCCGATATATACGACTTTTATCAAAATATCACATATCCGTTGCTTATCCTCGAGACTCAACTCAGACCATTTTGAAATGCAATCCGTAATCTGCATCAGATCCTTTTCCGGTTTACGTATTGTAGATTCTGCAGCCTTTTTAATCAATTCGTTCTTCTTCGCATCAAGCTCTTCAATTCGCTTGTTGATGTACACCATCAAAGTTTCATTTGCACCAGAAACCTTATGTAATAACGAATCAATCTCTTTGTCAATCTCGGCAATATCAATTTTTATGTGATTATTTTCATTTGTCGTGGCCTGAGTCAATTCTTCAGAAAGATAATCAAGCTTTGCAAGTTCTTTCTCCATTTCCTGAAGTATATAGTTTTCAAGCACACTTGCGTATATCGTGTGACCGGCTCCTCTACACCTTATGGAATAACGAGCACCCGTACATTGAAAGTATCGTCCCGCTTTGGTATTGGATGTCGTCACCTGATAGGCATAACCGCACTTTTTGCATTTTACCTTCCCGGTGAGCCAGGATCGACGTCCTTTGCATGTGCTGGCAGATTGGCGGTTGTTCATAATTTTGTACCGACATTTCAACCACGTCGCAGAATCAATAACCCCAGCGTGCGGTGCAAGCACAACATCACGCCCGACCAAATCATATTGCTTAAGTTTTTTCTTATCGCTGTTGTAGCCTTTATATAAGAAAACACCATTTGTACCAATATAATCTGATACCGGGTTAATGAGGTTTGAACCCTGACTCAGATAAAAATTATAAATGTCAGCATCGGCCTTTACATATACAGGATTTCTAACGATCTCACTTATTCTTGCTGTGCACCAGGATCCTTTGTGCCTTTCTTTAAACCCTCGTTTTAGCAGTTCTCTCATAACTGCACCCAACGTATATTCCGGCTGAGAATATAGCTCATAAACTAATTTAATGGCTTCTATCTCAACCGGATCGGGCACAAAGCGTGATGTGTGCACCCCGTCAAGGATACAACTTTCCAGCCGAAATCCATAAGGCACTCTCCCTCCCATATAATGCCCCTTTTTGCTCTTTGTTGCATATGCATCCGCCACTCGTTTTTGAATAGTCTCTCTTTCGAGCTGGGCAAACACAATACTGATGTTAAGCATTGCATTACCAATGGGTGTCGACGTGTCAAACTTCTCTGTCGAGGAAACAAATTCGACATGATGCTTTTGAAATACTTCCATCATGTTCGAGAAGTCCAAAATGGAACGGCTGATTCGATCCAGTTTATAAACGATTACCCTCTTTATCTTACCGGCCTTTATGTCATTCATCATTTGGGTAAACGCCGGGCGATTCGTGTTCTTTCCGCTGAATCCTCTGTCTATGTAAGTTTCATAATCACCACCGCGAGTCTCGTACTTACAATAATCAATCTGGTTTTCTATGGAAATACTGTCTTGCTTGTCAACTGACTGTCTCGCGTACAACGCGTCTATCGGATATCTCATATCACATACCTCCGAACGCGTGTGAGCCAGTCACTCTCCACAGAAGACAGTATACCACAAAATAACCCGCGAAAACAGAGCTTTTTTGCGCAACTACCAATATTTCTCAAATACATGGTAAAGCTCGTTGCGCATGCACTGTTTCTTCTGTTCGTTCGATTTCTCTGATTGTTGTGGATGTTTATTGACCACACGAAAGTGCATTTTATCGACATGAATCTCATCAATGCTTTGATTGTCTGCTGCACGGTCCACGAAATCCCTCCTACAAACTTTTTCGCCAAACCCTGGATACCATCAAAATATTGGTGTTCTACTTCGCGTCGAGATGACCGCCCGTCTTGTCGTACTGCATCGAACTGATTCCGAGGATCACACCAAGGAATGTGTCGACTGCTGTAATTGTGCCTACGATCTGCTCACCGAACGGAAATCCCCAGATGCCGGCCAGCGCAAAATATAATGTACCGGCCGACGGCAGCAAATACTGGGCAACCCACTTCAGAATATCATATGTCTTGTCGTTCAACTTCATAGCACAAACCTCCTTAAAAATGTTGTCTCGCATCTTTATATCACGTCACATACTTGTCCTCGTGATGCTTTTACTTACCGTTCTCAGCCGCAACTGCACTCTCATACTGCGCCTTCTCGTTCTCGTACTGCTGCCGGATCGCCCGCTGCACATCGCCCATTACTCCATCGAGTACCGGCTGCACTACGATAAGCGGAAGTCCAGACCCGTTGATCAGAGCCACCAGATTGTCGAGAAACTCCTGCCTTGCCACAAGAGTCGGCTTCGTAACTGGCTCCGTCTTATTTGCTGCCTTATTTACTGTCTTATTCGTTTTCTTATCCATATGCTTTAATCCTCCTTCAAAGGTAATTTCTTAATCCGCTCGTACAACTCCGTCCCCGTGCCATTACCTCCGAGGGCGTGATAACCCTTGTACAAATATTCCATGTTTTTCATTTCATCATCTGCGATTTTCCCGTTGTGAATGTGGAAGCGACACCCCTGATACAGACGATCATGCAGTAACGCCAGAACCCCTTCCTTCAGGGCCTCCTGTTCTTTTCGCTGCCGCTCCTGTTCTGCCTGGTGTTGCTTAATTCTCGCGGACAGGATTCTGTACCCAAAGCCAAATACACCTGTTATTGCCGCAAATAACCAGGTTACCCAGTGTGCCTGCACGTATTCTATAATCTCCATCGGCCTGCCCTCCTCTGGCGAAAAGCCTCAATATAAAAATGCATAAAAAAAAAGACCGCTTACGCGGCCGGTGCTCTAATTTGCAAATGTATCCCTCCTTATTCTGTCTTAGCCGCCTCTGCGATCAACTCGTCCTGGATTGCGTATGCGGCATCCTCAAACTCAGCCGAATCCTGCCGACACTGTGTCCGATTTGCCTTATATACAGCTTTGTTCTCCTGCCAGCTCGAGATGTTTATGTCGTTCGGGTTGTCGCTGTTGATAGTTGCTGAGTAGCTCTCAGCGACCACGTCTTTTGTGGTATCGCCAGTTGTAATGGTGACGATGGATGACGCAGTAAGTGTGATGTTCTTTTTCATGTTCTTTAACATAGATTTGTCCTCCTATTATGTGATCTTTATGCCGCATAAATCATTCGACGGAGCTCAGCTACTTCAGCACGTAAATCAGCTATTGTGTTTCGTAATTCACTGATCTGGTTCTGCTCGGACTCCTGCCGGGATTCGATGCGACTGATTTGCTTTGAATGTTTTTGGATCATGTGGGTGTTCAGTGCTGTCAGGTTTTGGTAGTTCATTTTGAGCAACGTGCCCGGCTGAACGTATTTCAGCTCCTCCGCGGTCAGATCGCCGTCTTCTACCACCACTAGCTCCTGATCGTGCCAGTTGATGCCGTTTCTTTCAAAAGCGTCTACGACATCTTGCGCATAAAATCCCCACTGGATTTTTGGTTTCCGGTTCGGTGCGTCATATAGACCTTCGTGATACTTGAACGGCACAGGGCGCAGTGCTTCGAAAAACGACTCATAACTTGCCATATCGCCGGCTGCCTCTTTTAGCCGCTTATCCGATGATGAAGTGGTAGAGAAATATGTTGATGTTGACCCGTTTTTCCACACTCGGTTACTGGTGTAAATTGAAGCCTGAGAAGACGTATTTCCAACAGCGGTAAGGTTCGAATAATTCGTCGCGTTGAATGTGCGAAGAATAGGACCGGTTGGAGATTGCACGCCTACGTTAGTGGGGAAGATAAGTCCTGTTTGGATCTGAACCATCCCATCTCCATTGCCGATAATAAACGGGAATGTATTTCGCCAGCCACCATATGGATCACCATTTCCAGTAAGAAGGAAATATGTATTCGCTCCGTCGTTACGGATCATAAAACCGTAGTTTCCGTTCACTGCCCGGAATTGGGATAGTCCGCCCAGCAGCGATACGATTTCCCCGTTATAGTTAATGTATGCCTTGGTCGCCGATGTCGGACAGTGATAAAAACCAAACTTGTTCATGTCAGCGGTACCTGCTCCAGGACCTACTACCCAGGCATTGTTGTAATCGTTATAATAGCAATAACGAATAGAGCTCTCTCCGTTAGAGCATCCGACTACGACCAATGGTGTTTGATTCGCACCATTGTTTATAGTTGTATGACCTCCGTCAATGTTGGTAGCATGTAAGTTTTCTACATAAAGATCCTGGTCAATATTGACCGCCGCGCTATTAATATGCAATGCGTTAAACGCCCCATCCATGTTGAAAAATATAGCTCGCGGATCGTCAATGGATTCGCCAACAGAAAACAGCCTTCCGACACCGCCATCATACGCTTTCATTTTGATTGCATAATCAGCAATCAAACTAGTGGAATTTACATCCCCAGTAAAATGACCATTAGACATCCAGGCTTGTCCGTTTTTATCAACTCTAAACAATCCGTTGCCAGCCCAAAACATCCAATCATCATTGGCTCCAAGTGCTGACCCACATCCAATTCCGCAACTTCCAGCTTGTCCAATGGATATTCCATTAAACAAATATCCCCCGGAGATAGTAAAGTTTGCAATCTTTCCACCCGTGGCAATAATATTCGACGTAGTCACGCTCCCTGAAAAGCTTCCCGTCGCTCCTTCCAGTTTCACGCCTCGTATCGTCCCAGTCGCATTGATGTGCTGCGCAAATATCTTGTTGATATCCATCTTCCCGCCGGAGATGATCGTCGATGCACCAGTAGAGTCTTTGATTGTCAGCTTCTCTGTGATCAGTTGGGCTGTCCGGTCAGTCAGGGTGAAGTCTGTAGCGCTAGTGCCAGATTTGACAATCCAGTTAAACTTTTCTGCTGTCTGTGTGGCAATAGTTTGAACGGAAGATATTGCACTATGGGCTGCTCCGGATGTTATCAGAGCATCACTACCTGCTGTTCCCCCAGACGTACTATCGACTGTATACAGCCCAGCAAGCTGAGTTGCAGCTGTCGACCCGTTCGGAAGGTCAGCGTTCAAACATTTCCAGGTAACCGACGGTACCGTACCTTTTGTGAATCCAACCACAGTAATTGCATCCCATGATTCGGATTTTTTCACGTAAACGTCCCATGTGCTGGTCGCGGATTTTACAATCCTCCATTGTGGTGTACCAGTTTTTCGTATGCTGTATAATGCCGGATCGGTACTGTTAGATGATGCAAACTTTATTTCGCATAACGAATAGCCATATCCACGTTGATTAATTTCGATAACAGTTGGAGTATTGATATACGCTTGATTAGTTTTAATCTGGCAAAGCAAACAATACGCCTTTGAGACTCCATTTCCGCTAAATGATGCGTAAACTTCTTTTTTTGCGCTGTCAGCCGTGGCCTTTATGCCATCTGCATACGTCTGCGTCGCATACGTCTTCGACACTGTACTGGTAATGCTATCTTTTGCCAGGTTGATCGCTGACTGCATCTGGGAGGTGGTACTGTAGTTGGCAAATTTGTTGTCTACCGCTGTGATGGAGGCGTCGATATCCTCTGGCGCAGGCGTCCAGTCGGTGGCTTTGGTGCCTTTTTCGAGTTTCATCCCACATACATATACGTTCTGGCCGGCGGAACTTCCGTCTGTTCTAAGTAGTATATATTTATGTACACCTATGTCTCCCGTGAAGTCTAGTTGCCATGTTACCCAATACCGTTTCCACTCGTTTGTTACATGGAACAAAGCATTCCCGTCACTATATGAATTATGCATAATGGTTCCATCTTGACTCACGGCAATCGTCTTTGCCTTCACATATCCGGTATCACCATAGAAAAAAGCATGGAGTTGTGTCGCATTCCCTTTTGCATAAAAAGAAAGTGTATAAACGTCTCCTAGACTGAATCCTGTAAAATCATATTGACAAACACTAATCTGACTACCTGAAAGAGTCCCTCCTCTAACTGTGAGATCTTGATAAGTCTCGGCGACTTTTGCCATACCACGGCATTCATCAAAGGATCTTGTTTCCGGTAACAAATTCCTTCCGCCGATATGCAAATTCTGCATCGCCGAATCAATATCCGTCTGCTCCACCTTCAGAGCAATCTTCCCCTGCATAGCTGTGATGCTTGATTCTGCAGTGCTCAGTCGGCTCTTTGCAGATGTCAGCTCGCCATTTACGGTGGTCTTGTAGCTGTTAAAGTCACTCGTCGCAACTTTTAACTTAATGCTATTTTCATTAGCTGTGATACGTGTTTCATGCGAGGATAACTGTTCCGCATGTGTGTGGTGTTCAGCTTCCATATCCTCCGGCGCTGGCGTCCAGTCAGTGGCTTTGGTACCTAGTTCGAGTTTGATTTGCGACAGATATAGATCAACATTTGCTGTGTCAACATAAAACGTCAATGAACCAGTATTTTTTGATTCATACGAAACTGTATATTTTTTCCACTCAGTCGTCACATCGAACGGAATCAGATGGTACACGTTCCCAGCATGGATTTTTGTGGTCGAAGATGTCTTAGCGTAAAATGAAAGCGAATATGTCTGTCCTACCACATGATTTCCGCCACTGGCAAATGCATATTGATGTATCCGGTTTGTATTACAGTCGCCAGCGGCAGCAGAATGAAAACATATATACCGGCCGAGTGCAACGTCTGTACCGTATGATGCTATACAGCTGTTTATGCCCCAGTATGCTCCATTCTTTTTGAACGTACTGTTATGTATCAGATTCCTCCCGCCAATCTCAATAGCATCCGCATATTCCTTTGCACCTTTCAGCGCATTATTCGCCTTCGTCGTAGCGTCGCTGGCCGCTACAGAGATGGCTGCTGATTTGGCAGTATCCGTATAGTTCTTGAGGCTGGTGTAATTGTCAGAAATAGTCTGGGTCTGCTCGGACAGTGCCACGTTCAGCGTCTTACTGCCCACCTGCACGACGGTACCGGATATCGTCACGCCCTGCTGAGTAAGCGCCGTATCAAAACTCTGGAAGTCAATTTTCAGTGCCTGAATCGCAGCATCGTCGGCCACCATCCTATCCCGGATGATCTTACGCTGGATAGTGTTCTCGGTGGCTCCCAGGGCGTCCCAGATCAGCTGTCCTGACGCGTCCCAGACAGACATGCTGTAGTCCCCGCCGGCATCCTTACCGATCTGTACCCGGACTCGGTTTGCATCCTTGATCTGGATCGTGTTATCCTGGATCTGCAGTCGGCCATCGGTCCCGGCTACGGTGACAATAGCTGTGTCGATCGTGCCGGCTCCGAGCTTATTCGCGGATACTTTTGAAATCTGAGCATCTCCGATTGCCCCCTCAAGCATCCAGCCTTTAGCCGTGATCATTTCTTGGCTCATGGTGGTCTGGAAGCTCGAGAACTCACCGGAGAGATTTGTTATCTGTCCATTCGTAGCGGTGAAGTTATCTGCAACGATCTCCTTATAGTCAGCAAAGTCGCCGCTCAAAGTGTCGATCCGGCCATTTGCGGCGGTGAAGTTATCCGCAACGATCGTCTTGTAGCTCGCAAAGTCACCGGTTAAAACGTCGATCCGGCCCTCAGCGGCTGTGAACTTTCCAGCGACAATTTCCTTGTAGTTCGCAAGATCACCGCTCAGAGTGTCAATGCGACCATTCGTAGCTTCCAAACTTCCAATCTTCGCGTACGCCAAATCAGCCTTTTCTGCAGTCAAAAATGTCGTGTAGACTGCGTCGAACTTCTTGATCACGTCTTCCTTGTACGCACCGAATTGAGCGTTACCGACTGACGGTGATGTAAAATTGCACAGCAGATCTGCCGAGTGATTCTTTATAAGAACACCAACTCGATCTCCATCTTCTGCATCCGTAGCAGAGTTGACTGGGGTCAATAAATCGGAACCATCGAACTTAACATACGTAGCATCGTCTATTTTCTTTACGATACCGTACACCGTCTGCTCTTTTTTCTCGGCAGGCTGGTCATTTGTTATCCTTGCGAATTGTTTCAAAAGGTCATAGGACAGCTCCATGTTTCATCACCCCTTCCACAATTTCACAGTAAACACAGCTGTCTCAGAAACCGGGCACCCAGGAACGCACTTTATCGACTGACTCACAACTTTGGCTTTTACGTCAATCAGTCCGGCCCGCTTGTAGTTGAGTCTCACGCAATCACCAATGCGCGGTGGGCAATAACCGTGCGAATACGACACTCGATATTCAAATGAAGAAAGATTTCGCAGAGTTTGTCTCGCATACTCCTCTACCTGGCTTTGTGTTGGGTTGCCGGCAAAAGTGGGATTTGCGACGCGATGCACGATCTCTCGGCCTCTCCTGACCGTGGAAATTGGGCTCGTCTCATCGTCGTTCACTACTTTGGCATAATAAAATCCCGAAGATGTAGAATATAAAACTTCCACAACATTCGGGATTCCGTACATGTCTCTCTCGAGACTAACATCCGGATATAACAATGAGCTGTTGTCATCGTTGTACGTCCAGACTGGCTGCAGAGAAGCTATGTCCTGAACTGGTGCAAATAGAATACGGCCCATCTCGTCGAGGGACGGCTGGTATTTCGCGCACGCCACCAGATCCGAAATATAAGACAGCCAAGCCTCATCCGTTTCCGCAACAAAATCATTTGAAAGCGTCTCTGTGCTGCTGACCGGTACAACCGGAGCTCTGCAATTCTCTCGAGACAACCGCACACCATAATTCATGATGTTCTCGCCCTTTGGTATCGAGTAACCAAGCGGCGGCGAGTTATCTTTCAATTCAAGCAATGGAGTATACGCATCCAGACTGATCGTATGGTTCCGTCCGTCAAAGGTGTCGGAAGGAGTTTCTACCATAAAAGTCCCCAGCGGATACGACTCTTTCACCCCATTTTGAATTGTGATAAGATACGCCCTTATATAGCATTCATCAAGAGTCTCCGTACAACTGATACTCGCCGATCCAAAGGTAGCACTCTCGCCGTCCCACTCGACCGTGCACTCTGTCACACAGTCAAGCTTTGATGCATTCCCCCATGTATCAGGATCAACCACGTAATATTCGAAGGTTTGCTGCATAGATTTTGTCCAGTCCGGCATATCACGCACCTCCCTCTACTCTTGTGATACTGAGTGTAACCGGTATGGTCAGCGCACAATGTTTTCGACTGAATGACACTTTGACATTCGCCCAATAGCCACTGCCGGAAGGTTCTCGAACATAGCAGTCCCCCATCCATCTCGCAAGCCGTCTCAGAGCATACAGTGTGTCCTCATCATCTATGAGTATTTCAGCACTCCATGTAGCAGTCTCGCCAATCTGCGTACCGTAATAGCTTACCGGATGACTCCGACCTATGTAGTTCACGAGAGCTACATCTGGACTGTAGTCATCGGAAATATCATTGTTGTATGGGAACTTTACCAGTGATCCGGCCCAGGTAGGTTCAACCATCTCGGCCTCTTCTGTTACATCAAAGTTCGACCACTCCTCATCCCACTGGATCACAATCGCTGTCTCGCCGACCGGAATACCCGGAAGATCATAATAGCTGATCGAGCTGGTTTCTTTCGACATGCCGACAATCCGATACCTGGCATAGTCCAAAGCCGGATGCGGATCTGTGATCGTGATATTCTTGCCGTTTTCGATGTTCCTCGCCAACTCTGTAAATGTCCCGTCAAACTCTCGCCGATATACAGATAACAGTATCCCTTCAATTATGTTCTCAGCTTCGTCCTGGCAAAACGGACAAACATACGCAGTCAAAGAATCTGTGTCCACGCCGACTTCCGCATTCAATTCGAAATCCTCATCCGTCCAACTTGCTGAAAAGCTGACATTGTTTGATGCCGTCAGACCAGTGCTCATAGCAACAGTACAGGAGATGATATACTCAACATTGTTCTCGAGAGTCACATCACTCGCTGTAATTTCAAAGACCGCTGCTTTGTCACGAATATCATAGTGTTTCGAGTACACTGTTTCGCCGGCCTTTATCCAAACCGTCTTCCCGTAAAAATCAGTTGTTTCATAGGATGTTTTTGGCGTGATTGACAAGTAATATCCAATCGGGGTCTGTGTTTTGGGTTCTGCAGACACATGAACTCGTAACGGAAACGAGCTTAAAACATTAGAATCTAACGTAACAGTTAGAACCGGCGGCGCGTAAATATCAACCACCCGCTGCATAGACCATTCGCTGTATGTTGGAATAGCACCCTTCGTCCGAACCCGCCAATACACCTTCGTACCGTCTGCGTAGGACGATGTCTGAAGTGCATAAGTGCTGGTCTTGCCACTGATCGGAATTATCTGACTTACTCCATTCACGATGAGTTCCAGGTCTGCTGCAGATTGTTCCGAGCTGTCCTCAGAATTATGCACCCAGCTTAAAGTCACTGTTTCTCCGACCATAGCAGTCGTGGTGAGCGACCAGGTTGTCGGCGGGGACGGTGTTTTACCGATTACCGCAGAGGCTGCTCCTGTCCAACCAGATTGTCCTTTATCATTTACTGCTCTTACCCGGAAGAACCAGGTCTTTCCGGAATCCAGACCCGTAACCTCGGCATGCTGGGCCGAGCCCTGCACAGTCATGGTCTGCGTTTCGTTCGAGCTGTCAAAGTAATCTGCGTTTGTTGTGTACTCGACTTCATAACTGGTAGCATTAGAAACGGCCTGCCAGCCAACTCTTACAGATGACTCAGACAGACCGTAACATTCTGTGATACCCGTTGGGGTGGACGGGATCGTTCCTACATTCTGGGAATATTCCGACCATTCACTTGTGAGACCGCTACCGAGACCACGGCACCGAACCTTATAACTCCCGCCTGCAGCTACGTTACAGGAAAAAGCGGCGTGATCTGTTACTTTGTTACCTATTCCGGATGCAACCAGAGTTTGATCATTCTGAACAACCTGAAACTCAATCTGCTGCACCCGAGCTTCATAGTCATTGACTTCTGCCGTCAAAGAAAACCCGCTAATTGTTACTGATGGGACTGATGGAACCGGCAGCGGATTCGCAGATGGAGAATCCGGGAATGTGTAATACTGAGCATCGCACCATTGACTCGTCCAACGAGATCTCTTTTTTCCGTTTTTCTTGTATGTCTTAGACACCGGTTTGATGCAAGCTCGAACTCGTGCAGCATTGGAAGGAGCATTGAATATGTACTGGCGATCGGTTGTTGACACATCATTGGCTCCGATAAACCAGACGCCATTCCCAGTATCGTATTCCCACTTCAGCACGAAATGGTCAAGATACTTCTTCGAAAAGGACCACGTCATATACATAGTACGATCAGTTCCATTTTGAAGATTTAGTATCACATTCGACACCGTACATGCCTTGTTTGCCATATCACTTCCTCCTTTCCACTTTCGCTGCCCGGACTATAGACTTCACTGCTGTTGCAATATTCGTACCATCATCGTAGGTCACACCATCGATATTATATACGTCGCCTGTTTGCTTGCTCATGTTCTTCCCAAGGTTCCGGATTTCTGAAATCAGATCATCGTTCGCTCCTCTTCGTCCATTCGACATAGACGCGCTGATCGCATTCAGGTTACCCATAAGGCCAATCGAGTGCTGGCCGTTGAGCATACGATTGATCGTTCCTGCACCTGCTGAAACACCGTCCAAATCAAGAACCGGTCGGATTGTCGGCTGGAAATCAATATCTGATCCGATATAGTCAGCCGCTCTCGAAACTGCGGATGAAATAGCTGATGTTGCGCTGTCACCGAGATCATAACCGGTATTGTAAACAGCAGACGCCATTCTCTTTATACCGATAATGAATCCTTCGCCGAGCCATCCGCCTGCCTCTTCACCGTCCTTTGATGGGGAATGAGCATTCTCACCATCTTTTACGCCTCGTACTGATGCGGCGCCAAGAGCATAGCCGGCGTTGTAGGCGTCTGTTTTCTTTGCGTTGATTCCTGATATAAAACCTGAGCCCAGATATGAGCCGTTCGTACTCATACTGTCGTAGAAATCACGAACCACTTTGACTGCGCTACGTACGGCACTGCTGATGGAACTCGACAGACTATCTCCTTTTTCTTTGACGCCCGAGCACATACTGCTGATCAGAGATGCGCCGGCCACAACAAACGCCTGAGCACCATTTGAAATATCGTTCACAGCCGAGATTAATACTCCAGAAAATGCAGAGCTCAATCCTGCTGATTTGGATGTTATTCCCTCCGTCAGAGCGCTCATCATGTTGCCTGCTGCCGATGACATATCTGCAGAGGAATTGGAAAGACCTTCCGCGAATGACGAACTGAGCGTTGACATGGTGGTGGCTAAGGAATCTAATCCGTCTCCTTTTATATTTTCTGTGCTTTTTGCAAATTCCACCAGCCGGGTCATTGATGTGATGTAGCTTGCCAGTTTTGCGGTGTCTATGCCGCTGATCTTATCGTAAAAATCAGCAAATTTACTTCCAAACGAAGTGAGATTTGCACCAAATCCTTCGATATAGGAATCGGAGAACCACCCACTACCATCGTCAATCCCACTTAAAGTGTCACAGAAGGCTGCCATGTTTGTTGCGGCTGTCGTTGCATTGTTCAAAGCCGTTGTGTCGATATCTTTTACCGACTCAGCATAAGTCTTCAAACTACCGCCGAACGTTTCAAGATTAGAACCAAAGCTTGATAAATCTGTTTCACCAAAGAAAGCTTGAAGAAGACCGCCGCTATTTTCCAAAGTTCCGGCCATTTCGATTAATGCTTTACCGATTCCTGCCGACGCTTCGATTTTACCGATCGTGCTTTCGTCGATACCAGAAACGGAGTTAGCATAACTTGCAAGCGCACCTCCAAATTCGGACAGTTGTGCAGCGAATGAACCAAGATCTTGTTCACCAAAGAAATCCTGTAAGATTCCGCCCGCGTTTGGTAAGGATTTTGCCATATCTATAAGAGCTTTACCAGCCGATGCTGAAGTTGTGATTTTTCCCATATCATCACTACTTATTCCAGACACAGAAGAAGCATATAAAGATAACGCACCTCCAAACGCCGCCAGTTGTACAGCAAATGATCCGAGATCTTTTTCACCAACAAACTCTTGGAGAATACCTCCGGTTCCCGGAAGTGCTTTCGCCATATCAACGAGTGCCATTCCAGCTGTTGCGGATGTTTGGATTTTTGATATAGAATCTTCTGTCAACCCACCAACAGCGTTCGCGTAACCAACCAGAGCCTCACCAAAGCTTGCTAAACTCGTTCCGAATTCACCGAGATCCTGTCCACCAGAAATAAATGTTGCGATAGCATCCAGGAATCTTGCCGCCGTTATCTTCAGAATCGCGTCTACTAAAGTGCCAACGCCAGTTAATGCGTCACCGGAAATACCAGAAACACTGGTGAAGAATCCAGATGCAGAATCCATAAACGCTGACAAATTGTTTCCGATTTCTGGGAGACCGCTTGACATACCACTCAATGCACCGCCAACGATACTGCCGACAAAGGTGCCGATCGCTTCGCCAATGGCTCCTATTACTGGAATACCAGTGTTAAGAAATTCATCCAATTTTGAAATCCATGTAGCTACCCCCGCAATGGCAGCCACAAATACGCCTATAATCGAAATGACAGTCACCAATACACCTGCACCTTTTATTGCAGCCAATCCGGATTGTCCAGCTACGCTAAGGAGAACGCAAGCTCCTGACAAAGCTAATATCGTAGTGGATAACGATGCTGCAATAGGCATCACGCTGTCGACTGGAAGACCAGCAAGAAGATAAAGCACAGTGCCGATTCCAGCCACAACAACTCCCATCATTAAAATAGACGCGGCAGAGTCTGAAGCCAATTTCGACGCTACAGACAAAATTGATAATGCCCCAACGATTATTCCAATCGCTACACTTACACCAGTCAGCTGACTTGGATCAATCGACGATAATGTGTATAGTGCGATGGCTATACCGCCAACCATAAGAGCCATAGATGTGATAGCAAGTTCAGAACCCTTAGCCAATTTTGACGCGGCCATTAGCACAGACAGCATTGCAGTGACTGCACCAAGCGCTATTGCGGCAGCCGTGAGGCCGGCGGGGTCGACATCAGAAAGTTTGTATAAAGCAAACGCCATCACACCGATCGAAGCCGATAATGCTACAATAGTTTTTGCGGATCCAGTAGCTTTTGAGGACGCCTTCATAAGAAGCCCAAGCACAACAGCTATTCCTCCGATCGCGATGCCACCCTGAATCAGAGAGCTCAGATCAAGCTTTCCGAGAGCTTCTACGGCCTTGGTCATGATAAGCAGTGACGCTCCGATCGCCAGGAAAGTCGAGGCTGCTCCTTTGTTGATATTTCCTGCTGATGCCGCAAGTCCGGCCATTCCAACCATCATGACGCCAAGTGCACCCATTGCAAGGCCAATGTTTTCGACACTGTTTGTGCTGACGATTTTAGTAAGCTTCGACACCGCCAAAGTCATGATATACAACGACGCAGCAAATGCCAAATATGCCTTGCTCCCAGAAGACAGTTTTGGAGCGAATTTAGCTGTAATGGCTGCCAATCCAGCTAGACCGACTGCAATTTTGCCCAGCCACTTAATGCTCTCTTCAAAATTTTCTTCTTTAATCAGCTCCATTACTTTTTGTAATGAAAACACGAATATAGCAATCGAACCCGAAATAGCAAGCATCGTTTTCGACAGACTACTCAGTCCACTGAATACTCCACCAAGGCCTCCGCCAAGTTTTCCGACAGCAACAGACAGCCCTGCCAGTATAGCCATAAATGTACCAACAGAGAATAAGGCATCATGCACTTTTCCCATATCGCATAAGGACAACACGGCTATAGCGCCAACCAAAAGCGCAATCGACTTGACCATCCCGCTTATAGCGTCCACTCGCTCGGCAAATGCTTTCGCGTTGATATATTTTTTCACGCCCTTCGAGATGGTTTTCAAAGACTTAACAAACTCAGTAGCCGACTTTACTAAGCCCGCTCCTTTGGAGATAAGTCGACTAAGACTGAAAACAAAACTTATAATGCTTACCAGCTTTGCCTGATCCAGAACGTTTGATATGTCAATCCCCGCTATTTTCTGAATGATACTGCCAAAGAAATCAAAGATGTTGTCTTTGAAACTTTTTACACTATCACCAGCAGAAACAAATTTCCCCTTTACATCAGACACAAAATCAGAAATCGCTTGTCTTAAATCTCCGAATTTATCTCCGATATTGGTGAAATACCCCAGCACATTGTCTTTGAAATCCTTAAACACCGCTCCGGGATCAATCTTCTCCATTGAGCTTACTCGGTCAATGAACGCCTTGATCTGTTCGATTCCGCCGAGCAGATATGACTTCATGTTTGCATAGGTCTTGCTGAACGCCGTCCCAAAACGCTCGAGATTCGTCTTCACAAACGGAATTTCTTTGAACGCTGCGATCCATTTCTTAGCAGCATTCACCCCCATTTTGAGGTTGTCCGTTATATAACCAACAATATCACCGCCATTCGCAACATACTCACTCAAGGAATTTTGGAAATCAACAAATGCATCTGATACACCACCTACCAGATCTTTCACCGGTTCCAATTCCAGGAAAGTGTCTATCCAAGTTTTAGCCGTCTTCGCCCCTGTCAGTAAGCTGTCGTAAATGCTGTTAAACGATTTTGTAATCAAGTCATTTGATTCCACCCAATCACCAAATTGCAAAAGAGCGTTTCCGACTGTCTCTCCGAGCTCGAGTGCTCCTCCTCCAACTGTATCTGCAAACGCCTTACCGAGTTTTCCAACAACCTTCGCCCCTGCTTTCGCGGACGAGGTAAAGAGCTTGAAAACGGAAAACACACCCTTAAACGTAGTCTTAACCTTCCCGGCAGCCTCATCACTCAGGATCAAATTCTCGGAAAAGCTGTGCAATCCCTCGATGACCCCATACAGACCTTCCGCAGACATCGGTGGAAATACTTCTTGCCAGGCTTCTTTCATCGTAGACGACACTTTGATTACTGCCTTGATGGTATTCATAAATGATTCCAGCAGCAGCTCTCTGCCAGACATCACATCGTATTTCTTGTTCAATTTATCGTAAGCTGCTGCCTGATCCTCAGTTAGCTCAACATTCTCAGACAGTGCTTCCGACAGCTTCAGAATCTGACCTGTAGCGATTTTGTTCACGTCAGTAATATCATTCAGTTTTGCCAGTTCTTCAACTGTGGTTCCGTACTTCTTCGCTATGGCCGAAAGTGTGTCTCCGGATTGAACCGTATACTCCTCGGTCTCTTTCAGGCTGCCTTGCATCCCCTCGAGCGCTTTGTTAAACTCGTCGATCGTGAGCCAACCGTCATTCAAAGAATCAACAAAAGACCATTTGTAGTCCTTCGTCATTTCTTCCGTAAAGGCTCCTTTTTCTATCCCAAGCTTGATCAGGGACTCCCTGAGTTCGTTCGTTGCTGCATTAGCCGATCGCAGCTCATTCCAATCACCCGAATTTAATGTCTTCTCACCAAGCGCACCCGCCAGCAGATTATTTCTCGATTCTGCTGAGGCATTAATAATTCCGCTGAACAGATCGGATAAACCTGTGAGAAACGTTTTTGCTTCATCAAAGTCTCCGATAATCAGCTCCCATGTCTGAGTCCACCCAGACTGTGCAGCCTCCTTCAATGTGTCGAAAAGCTGTGTAAAGGTCTTAACCTTTGTAGCAGCGTCGTTCGCAGTCTGTCCCATTTTGACGATAGACTTGATCTGCTCCTCTGTGTATCCCATCGACGCCAGCTGTGCCTCAGTGAGATCTCCTGTGAACTTGCTGAGCGTCTCTGTCAGGATCTCAGACGACAGCCAGCCTTTGCTGAGTGTCTCCCGGAACGACCCTTCCTCCTCAATCATGGTGTCGATTGCAATGCCGTGTACGCGGGCAGTCTCTTTCAACGCATCCTGGAAGACCTGACCGCCCATACCGGCATTCACGACCGAGTTCCAGTCCTGCAGCTTAACGGTTCCTGCCGCTAAAGCCTGCGAAAGCTGATACATGGCGGTACTCGCCTGCTGTGAGGTCGATCCAGATACCGCTGCCAGATTTGCAATACCTTTGATTGCAGATACGGACGTATCCAAATCCACTCCGGCCGCCGTAAAAGTACCGATGTTACGCGTCATCTCCGTGAAATTGTAGATGGTCATATCCGCATATTTATTTAACTCATCCAGCGCCCTGTTCACATCTTTGAGCGTACTTCCCTTACTCTCAGTGTTGGCCAGAATCGTCTGCACAGCGTTGATCTGAGTCTCGTACTCCTGAAATCCGCTTTTAATCGGATCTATCGTAAATGCCGACGCCATTCTCTTTCCGGCATTTACAGCAGTATTCGTGATGTTGGCCAAGGCGGTCACAGCAATAACATCGAGAGACGAAAACCTCGCACGGATTGTATCTACCGCAGTGGAGATTCCAGACATATTTACATTGCGGGCCGCCGTCGTAATGCCCGCCATACTTTTCGCGCTGTTTTTAAAATCCAGAGACGCTTTCAGTTTTTCTATAGTTGACATGCTGGTCTTCACATTGCGCTCGAACTGCTGATTGTCGAATCGCATCTCCAAGACCCGCTCGTCAACGACTTTGCTGCTCATGTCTTAGTAACCTCCCTCCACGCTGATTCTGCGATTTTATCGAAAAGAGGCTGGATAGCAGGATTGATGTAATCTCGACCCTGTACCCAGCCTCCTGTGCGCGTCCCATGCCCATATTGCAAGATGATTGCAATCGGGACGCCGTCATTCACATTCGAATTGTAAAAGCCTATTGTAACCGAACCTTTTTCATTTTGAATTTTGTAATACCACGAACTCGCAGTAGCTCCGGAATCGACCGGCGTTGCAGACGAAAGGGCGGCCACTCCTTCTTTTCCGTACTTATCCAGATCTCCAAGTCGAACACTCTCTTTCGCCCGTTCCAGAAAGCCGGTGATCTTTGAGAAATCGCCCTTTTGTCTGAACCGTATCATAAATCTCCCCTACTTTATAAACGCGTCAAAACCGGCTTTTTTTAGTTTGCTGACCAGCTTCTCCGCATTCTTCACAATGCTAAACGCTCCGCACTGCACTTTGTACTGGCCGTCAATCTCTTTGAGAATCGCGTCAAACCCCTTCTTGTGCAATTTGGACACAAGATCGACTGCATTTGCCCTCTTGGTGAAGCTACCGGCCTGGACGACGTATTCGTTATCCTGCAAATCACAGTCCGGTTCCTTATCCTTCGGGCGAATAATGTATCCGACCAGCTGATTTGCATAAATGGTCTTACCATGCCAACTGTTGTATACAGCACCCTCGCCGAACCCGGTACAATACGCATGCCCTGCATCGTACCACGAATTGTCCCCGGCATAGATATTCGTGTGCTGGATATTGACGTACGTGACGATATCGCCGGGCCGCAGTGTTCCGGAGGCAATCAGCTCTTTGACAGTCCTGTTGCCGATCTTAATAATGTGGCATGATTTGCTAACCGCATCTTTTGTGCCACGCCCCCATGAAATAGTACCGCCCTTCTTACCGTAGAAAATACCGGTAGACTGTGGGATCAGTCCTGCTTCTTTAAGAGCCCATCTCGCTAACAATGCACAGTTGCAGGCTCGTCTCTCCTTGCGAACCGCGTTTGACCACTGCTCCTCGAGGAATTTTGCCGGGTTATGGTACGTCCACCGCTTGTTCACTGCTAAATCTGCCTCAAGCTGTTTCTGGAACTTTTCGCATTGAGCTAAGATAACACTCTTCTCCTCAGCCGCCGGGATTTCATCATACTCATACAACTTCCAGCGTCTTACGATGTCACAAAGCTTACTGACATAATCTGGATCAGTAGCATATCCGCCAGCCTTGATAATCCGGATCGCTTTCTCGTAATCTTTCTCGCCTTTAAGCCCGGGATACCGCTTCTCGCTGCCGTTCATGGCATTCAGGAAATATGCCGCCTGGTCGGCGATGGAATCTTCACAGCAAGCATATTGCCTGAAATGCGAATACTGCATAACCGGATTGCCATTGATAACCTCCGGTGAATACTTCCCATATTTACTCACTCCATCCCAGACAGAGCCCTCCCACGTGTTGCCAGACAGCTCAGTTTTCATACCATGAAGATTGTTGGCATACACGGCAAGATCCGTAGACCCGTATGCAGCCTCGAGACAGAACTGCGCAATTCTGACAGATGCCAGCAGTCCGGTCTTCTTCATACTCTCGACATAGAGAGGTGCGATCCTCTTGATACGATCTTCCTCGCTGAGATTCTGCAAAAGGGCAGCCTGGAACCCATTTTGACTTTCGGAAGCGTCAACCCCCAGCCGTGCATTTACCTCGGAAGCGATCACGCCAAGACGGTTGTAAATGTAGTCGCCCGGGCACGCTTTATTGGCAAACCAGCGGTGAGCCGTGATGTTCTGCACGTCCACCTGTCCGATCAGCGACTTGTTACCGAGCCATTTCAACTCTTTGATCCCGTTCCTCTTGCAAATGTCAGCACAGAGGCGAACCAGCGACTTATAAACCTTGTCGTTAATCGCATATGGATGCGTTTTTCCGCTCGCGCATTCGATTGTAACAGCCCGATTATCGTTCTCCCGATTGGAAGAGCACCACGACCGATCGCCCTCTGGAACAATCAGTGCAATCCGTCCATCTTTATCAATGAAATAATTACAGCTGAGTTCCGCCGAAGGCTGAGCAAACCAAGCCGCCGCATCTTCTGCCGTAACCTCGCCAACGTAACAGTGCGGAGTGATCGTGTCTATAACATGATTCCTCGGACTTGTTCGGTTTGGACTGATTTTCGTATAGCTTACAAGAGCACTATTGCTCATTTTCGTTACCTCCTTCTACCTGCCGCTCTCCTGCGTGACGCGAGAATCGCACGGTGCTGAGCCATTGATTCTTTATCACTCATCTTTTTCTTCGGTTGGTTCTCAATGTCACACACCCGGATCAAAGTCAGAAGCCGGTTCAAATGCCATTTCTCGCACTCGAACGGTATGTTTAACGCGACCATCCAGTAGTAAATCAGATCGCTTGTCACCTGCTTACTGCTCCGCTTCTCACCTTTCTTCTCGCGGAACCATGCCGCCGTCATCGAGCGATTCATATACTCGCTGATCTGATTTGACAATTCCGGTGTGAGGCATAGATATATGTTGTCATCAACATTTTTGGTCAATGTCATACAGCGAACATAATCAGCAGCCTCTTCTCGTGTCAGCTTTTTATCTGTAAAGAAGGGTTTATTCCATTTCGATTCCCATTTTGAAACAGAGATCAGTGAGTGTTCCAGTTGCAGAGTCTGTCTTCTCACATAGATAAATTCTTCTTTCTCCTCATCCCACAGCTCTGTATCTGGTATCGTAATGGAAAGCATGCTTTACCCCTCCTGTGTCTTCTCACTCTCATTTTTCGCAAGCTTCTCACTCTCGATCTCAGCAAGCTGTTTGCTCAGATCCGCCGGCACAATTCCGTTCATAAACTCGGCAGCCGCTTTTGCATTTGTAGCAAGCTCCAGAAACATCTGCGAATACGCCTCTGTCTGTGAGAATTCTTTTGACAGCTCTGGTGACTTGATAAACTGTCTGCCGTCCGGGCTCTTCTTACCGTACGTCTCAAGCAGAAGCTGCTTAAACAGGCTGATCAGCGTAGGTAAATCCTCGGCCTTAATGATCTGATCTACATAATTAGACCATCCGCCGGAACAGCCCATCTCCTTTTCCAGCATCTCGGCCTTTGACATGTTGAACTGAAAATCCTCAGTTCTCTTGTGTCCGTTGAAATCGCTATAGGTAATTGTCTTTGTGTACATAATGTTCAATCTCCTTTCATAAAAAAAAGGGAGAAGCAATAACCTAAGCCACGCTTCTCCCGTTCATTTTGAATTGTTTACGCTGCCGGTGTCTCCGCTCCGTTTTCGGTGACGATCTGAACAATCTGTGCCGGCAGAGGTAAAGTTGCTTCCTTGTCCGTGGTGCCATACAGAATATCCTCGATGGCCTTCAAAGCTTTCTCCGGGATTCTCGTCGAATCAATCGTGATGCTGCAGGTAGACTTTGTTTCGTCCACTGCAATCGGATTTGTCGACACTTCCCAGGACAGGTCGGCCGCCTCCGGGCTGTCATTAACCGATTCGTAATTCTTCTCCGACGGCGATGCGACGCCATCATACACGATATGGATCTTATATCCGTGATCGTTACTCTCGGTGTCATTACCCTTCAGCGTTCTGTAAGTGAATCCAAAATGCTGCCGATTCTGCTGGCCGATCATCACACCTGCGGCGATCTCCTCCGAGCCATCACATGCATCGAATTCCTTCGGCGACACGTATGCCCCGATTGTAATGCCCAACTCCTCTGCCGACATAAGCGTCAGATACTTCTTGTTGTTGGCGTATAACGGTGTTGGTTCTGCTCCTGACGGGCTGTCCGTCACGCTTCTCAACCCGTTCCAGGGCACACCCGGCTTATATGTACCGTTCTCAATCGGATAGAGCACACCGCGGTCTACGCCAGTCTCATACTCCCGCTTACCCACCTCATCCCAAATAATTTTGCTCATAGCTTCCTACCTCCTTTAGTAGTACAAATGAAATACATAATGGTTCAGGTTATCAGCAATGTAAGGTCGAACGAACCTGCAATAAGGAAGATCCGATATTGCGTCTATAAACGTATTATCCGGTTTTTTGTCGATCAGGATGACCTCATACGCTTTTACCTTCTGATAGGATGCGTTATTTGCAGAAGTCACGAGAATGTCTGATAACGAATAAACAACCGCCGGATACTCCATATGGATTGATGCCGGCGGCTGAAAATATACATTACGACTACCAAGGATTTCGCAAAGCAGTTCGTGGAGATCTTCTCGTTTACCCATTGTAGACTCCCCCTATCGTCAATATCAGTCTCGGATACTGCACCTCAACGTTGCTGATTTTCCATTTTTCATTCATAAAAGTGACATATCGCATTTTATGGAAGTTTTTATTGGCGAACGGATCTGAAACAATGCTGATCTCATTCGATACATTCAGGTTATCGTTCACCTGATTTGCGCTTTGGAGCCGCCGAGTGTTACGAATCACGTCGCCAAAGTATTCTCTCTCTTCGATGGTTTCCTCGAAAATTCCGGGTCTCGTTTCGGCCGTGCCCGCCTCATACCCGATTGTCCCAAACCATTTCGCCATTTTGAATTTCCTCCCCTCTTTTTAGGCAAAAAAAAAAGCGCTTACGCAGCGGAGTCCGTCACATCCTCCTCAATCGCAATCGCCGAATAAACTCTCGTAAGAGCGCCTGAGCATCTAGTCTCCAGAAGGGACATCTGCTGATTAAAGTTCAGATCGAACTGCGTGAAGTGCGCGATCTGACCGCCCTTGGTCGCCCCAAGCGAATAATCAGCCAGATTTGCAAGAATGCAGACCAGCTTCTTCGTCTTTTCAGCACCGTTGATCGTAGCCTTTCTGGTCTTGCCTTCGAACTGCTCAGCCGTATGGATAGCTCCGACATTCAGCGCAGAAGCAAGCTCGGATACGGAAGAATAGATCCGTCTACCGTTCATATCTCTGGCGAGCATCATCACATTTACCATATGCGGTGTGATAAACAGATCCGGAGTGCCGGAACCCTTAAACTTCTCGCGGGCATACAGAACCGTGGTAATCATAGCTTCTGCCGTAACAAAATTGTCGCCAAAGCTTACGCCGGTGCCGCTACCCTGCAGCTCCTGTCTTGCTGTCTCGAGGTCAAGGTCTACGTGCAGGGTGTACAGATCGTCGTCCAGCCAAATCGGTCTGATATGATCCGGGTAGATCTTTCCCTCATCCGAAATGTCACGCCCATCGCCAATCATGATAGCGGTGGCCAGCTCTTCGTTAAGCTGCATACGGTCGATGTTGTACAGATACTGTACGTAATCGAAATCTGTAATATCAACAATGTCATCTCTGTTCAGAGCACTCTTAACATATACAGTCTGGGGATCTGTCGTCCGGCGGGCCAGAGTAATGTTTCCGGCCAGCTTCTTCTGCTTTCCTTTGATGTAACCACGAGCCCTCAGCGTATCCATAGAACCTTCTACGTTACGGATATCAACCTGACGGGTTCTGATTCTGTTAATTGGGCTCTTATGAACCTTGTTCAGGACAGTCGTAATCCAGCCCTGATCGTTTGTGATAAGCTCCGGCGCACCCGGTCTCACATCCTTGTATTCCGGGAACAGCCAAGAGACATTCCCATCGCCTGTCTGCGCGAAACCGCTACTGAGCGCGTCGTGCTTCAGATTATTCTCCTCCGCATAGACCTTCAGTGCGTTCTGGAATGTTCCGACATTGCCCGACTTAGCGAGCTTCAGAATCTCCTCCTGATCAGCATGGCAAAGAACAGTACCATCATGACCGGTCTCAGCGTCAAATACATTATGCTTCATAGTTTCATCTCCTCCTTCATCGTCATCATCGTCATCATCGTCTTCTTCACCCTCGCCGGCAGCCTCAGCAACAACAGCGTAAACTGCCTTTTTCTGCTTCTCTGTGAGAGTGTCTAAAATTTCCGCTACAGTTTCTCCCTCATTCGACGAATCATCGCCTTTGTCCGCCTGATCTGTATTTGCCTCTGTTTCAGCGTGATACAACTCAAGCTCTTCACCGGTATAAATGGTAGCCTCATTAATTTCCTCGCCATGAACCAGGACAGAGTCGATCAGTGCTCCAGGATTCGCCCCCGCCAACACAAGACTCACCTCACGGATCATTCCATGCACGACATTGGATCCCTTCTCCTTGAGATGGTTTGCATAGATAGAAACAGCACGGATGTCACCGTTCCGAACCCGCTCCTTTGCTGCATTCCCCTCTTTACTGTTGTTGAATGTGCCATAAAGATAAACACCTTCGTCACGGTTTTCCAGCAAGGCATGTCCAAGCACATTGCTGATACTGGTATGATCATGGGCATACACAAGCGGGACGGTCATACCATCGCACTCGGCAAACGCATCTTTCATGATCGTTCGACCGTCGGAACAACGAACATTGTTTTTAGTGGCCCATCCACTAAAGTCATACTTCATTTTGATTTTCCTCCTCTTCGATTATTGGTTCGGCTGACTGCTCCGAAGCTTCGTCAGTCTTATTGATATTGCTGTTCAGCAACTTGTCGGCTCGCGGATCTTGAACCGGCTTGAGCCCCATCAGCTGTCTGAGTTCATTCGATGACAGAATCTCGCTTTGCTTCAGAGAATTAGCCAGGTTGCCAAACTCGGTCGCAGGAACAAGCTTGAATGGATCGTTGAAATACATGATTGACTGACCTTGTGTGCGGGCTTTCTTTGACAGGAAAGTTCTCTTCATCTCATCAACGATCGCTGATACAATCTGCTCGACAGTACGGTTCATGTAGTTACGCATTGTCTTCTCGTCGGCTGTTCCATCCATAATGCTCTGAGTAATACCCAACTGCCCGTATAGTGTGTTGGTCAGGTATTCGATCTGAGTCATCATGTTGTTTTCAACCGGACGATTCAACTGAATAACTTTTTCCGTCGCATCAAGATATGCGATCCCGTACTTGGATCCTCTGAGCTGCTCTTCCACCTGCCGCAATCTGCTCTCGGCTTCTCTTTTCTTGAGTGTCGTCTTAGCAAGATACGGAAGCTGGACGATTAAATCCATTTTTCCAGATCCACTCTGTTCGTCGATTGCGTCCAGAATGTTCAGTTTTCGGATCAACCGTTGCAGTGTTGAGTTCGGCTCGTTCATAACCGCATAAAATGGGTTTTCTACGATAGCTACGGACTCCTTCGGTAGAGTGATCTCCTCCCGGCGACCAGATCTGTCGTTATATAAGCTGAGCCGTACCAGGTTGGGGTACCAGGTTACAACTCGGCCGGTACGCATCGAAAGGATGTCATACCCAGTTGTCAGCTTCGGGTCCAAATCCGTATCAACCGGAACCAATGCGACACAGCCCTCGTCAAACATGGATAAGACCGCATCCTGAATAAAGCTCCGGGCCGTCTGATCTATGTTTGCAGACAATGTCAGACACGCATTAAGTCCGGAATCTATTGGAGCTAAAAACCGGCCATCACCATCGAGCCGAACATGCATGATATTGACCGACGCTACATCAAGCGCAATCTTGTTAAAGATCGACGTGATGATCGACCGCTCGTGTCCGCGACTCAGCCTCACCCGATCCGGTCGATACGACGAGCCCATTCCATAATCCATGAACGGGTATGTCGGATCTTTATTCATAAAAGCGTTCCAGCCTCGCCGGAGTCTGTTAGTTAATCCCATTTTGATTTTTCCTCCTTAAATTTGTGTAAAAAAAAAGAAGAGCCTGGTTAAAGACTCTTCTTGTAAGCAATTTACTCATTCAGAAACCCAACAACCATTGATACCGTAGCATCCGCCTTAATCAACCCGCTGTCTAAGAACTCTGTGCCGAGCTTTCCAATGTCTTCCAGAGCAATGTCGTTAATAATCGCGTTAAGGTAACCATTCTCTGTCCAAAGATCCTTCACGAGCCCGACACTAAAGTCAGCCGGTACAGGTATATCCACTATATGCTTACTTTGGATCGGAGTCGTCTTTACTTTTACAGAATGTTTCCCTTTAGTAATCAAAAACAACGCTACACTCACAGCTGCTCCAGCACAGATTCCAATTTCCACTTTGTGATCCTTGATAAATGTCGTAGCTTTCTCTTTGTTCATGTTTCATTTCCTCCTAAGTTTTTGTTTTATTGCATAAAAGGAAATGTTTTTCTTGTGAAACGTCAGTGCCCTTGTTATAATGATCCCATACACGAGAAAGGAGATTTTATATGGGGAAAGATTGGGATTATTCTGACTTATCACACAAAGCAAAAGAAAACGGCGGCCCAGAAAAATTCATAGAGAAGATAGAACAAAACGCCCGCGAAGACGAACGCGAATTAGCAAACAAAGACTGGGTGACTGTTCTTACGCCGGTTGCTCTGGTCGCTATACCATTCATCGTTGAAGGCATACCTAACGTATATAAAAAGTGCAAATCGAAAATAGAGCGATTAGTCAGCAAGAAAACTGTTTCCGATGAAGAAGCTGCTGAAGCTAAAAAACAACTGATTCAATATATTAATGACCATGACGATTGCACGGAAGAACAAGATCAATAAAACTACTCAAACATTTCTCTATGTAACTTGAAAGCTACGAAAGCATCCATCATAGCGGCTACGTTGTCGATCTTTGCTTCGTACCGCTTCTTTAACAGCTTCCGGTTACCGTTGGTGTCTTCCATGACAATACAGTTCCCCATTGCGAACATCATTAGCTCCTCATCGAAGATAAGCATACGTTTCTCGGCCAATTTCTTTAATTCACCGAGAGGTACTGATTCTGTCTTTGCTCCCTGAATAACTTTCTCGATACCATACGGCCCATTCTCAGTCTCCCAGCGAGTGACAAACTCTTTCGCGTTATATGGGTCGTAGCCAAAGCAACATACATCATATTCATTCTCGGAAATATGGTTGTCCAAATCCTCATACACTTTCATCATGTCAAGGACGGTTTCATCCATAACGATTAGGCTGCCTTCCGAAATAAACTCATCGTATTTGTTCCGCATGGCTGTATGCAGCTTATCATAGGTCATGGATGATATGTATGCTCTGGTCTTGATACCGAAACTACCGTTTGATAATGGGAATAGGAAGGTGAACGCGCAGAAGTCATCGCCTTGAGAAAGATCGGCACCAAGCGCACACGGCATCTGCCAGTAATTTTGTACAAGGTGTGGAAGGGTTTCTTCGTACGTGAAATAATACGTATACCCCTCCATCGGAATGCCAAACCGCTTCGCCAAAATATCATTTCGTGCCGCCGGTACATTCTCAGCCTTATCGACATCACGCTGATATGTATCATAGGTTACTGTTTTTCCAATGTTCGGATTTGCTTTCAGCCATGTTCTGGGGTCAGCCACTTCGTCGATAGAATCAAGCCTATACCACCAGATGGATACGTGTTTGTTTGGATAATTCCCTTTCAGGATATCCAGTAACTCCATTTTGATTGTATCGCCGCATCCGTTTCGAACGGTACCCTCTGAACTGGTAGCTACGATTATGTAGTCGTCAAGTTTTGAGGCTCCCTGCTCAATCGCGCCAATCGGATCTTCTCGCAATTCGCCCGATAACCACTCATCTACCGTGGCCACCTTAACTCGCAATCCCTGTAACTTGTCGATGCTCATAGGGCGTACTTCAATCAGTGAGCTGGTAAGGAAATTCTCAATTCCTTTCTTCGTCGCGGCCAGCTTCATCCGTTTGGCTCTGGAACCGGTCGTATTCTGTAAAGACCCCTCCGTCAAGAATTTCAGGAAGGGGCCTCTCGCTCTGGTTATTGCAGTTCGAATTGGTTGAATCACCTCTTCGGCCTGCTTCATGGTTGGTGCTGTTGTGATCTGATGTGTTGTACTTGTGTCGACCGTGTTGAAATACGAATGAATGAAAGAATCGTACAATGATTTTGCTGCCCCTCGGCCGACGATCAGGAATTGTTTGTTGATAAGACGCTTTTTTATCCTTTTGGTGACGTACCGTCCACCGCGTCTATGACGATAGGGACGCCACACTGTTCTGTATTCAAACTCATACCAACCAAAGATCTGCTCACCCCATAACTTGAAGCTGTCCAACATTTTCACGTCAGAACCATCTGTCAGGGTGAGCTCGGTTTCGCAGTATTCGATCCAACCCTCTACAGGTCCCGGATCGTAATACACATCTGGATCGGCTATCAGATCATCAATCCGATGCATTTCCAGTTCAATATATTCGTTAATCGGGATTAGTCCCTGCTTTACGGCCTCTCGAAACTGGCCGTAATATTTCGGTACGGCTGTATTCGACAGTGCCATAATTGATTAACCTTTCTTCTTTTTCTTCTTATCGTCACCGGATTCTTTGGTGGCATCATCATAACTACGCTCGTTAGCTGGTTTCCATGCTCCGCTTTTGACCTTTCTGGTGGTTTCCTCGGTCATTTCATTGCCATGTTCATCCAGAAACTTTCTCGTAGTCTTGATCGAGATCTTATCGTCTTCTTTCTTCTTTTCTTCTTTCTTTTCCCCGACAATAGTCAGCTGTTTCTTTTCAGGGTTTCCGGCGTTCTTTGCATTAAGGATCCTCGCCACGTTGTTGTACAGCTTGATGCCGTTTTCGGCCGTCGACGCCGTCTTACCGAATATGTCACTTACTCGACTCATCTTTTGAACGTACTTAGCGCCGACTGATGACTCATACGACAAGTCTTTAACTCTCTTCTCAAGAGCCAGACGATCTCGCATCTGTATCAGTTCATCGTTTGAAAACAATTCGGCATGCTTATATAACTCTTTCGCTGACCGGCTCTTGATTACTTTTTGTCGCATTCGTTCTCTCGAACGAACCGATCTTTTATCGCGAACGTTGGATACAGCATGCTTTGTTTTTCTGGGGATCGACGCAACACGATGCCCCAACTGTGCAGCTGTTCGCCTTACACCCCATTTCATTCCCTTGATACCGTGATGATACAGTTCAACGTTGTTTTCCATTTTGACTCTCACCTCCTGGTTTTGGACATAAAAAAAAAGACCCGCAAGCCTTGTTAAGACTTACGAGCCAAACCAGCCTTTCTTTTGTTTTTTCTCTATCCTTTTTATTAAATCTTCTCGGGTTTCATCCCAGTATTCTCTTGTTTCGGAACCACCTTCATTATGCTTCAACGTATAAGCTTTTAATAAAGCCTCGTCATAATTTTCGCTCTCTATTTCTCGTTCGATTTCCGATAGTATATTTTCCATTCTGGCATCTTCAGCTTTAATCTTTTTGTCTTCTATACTAGCGGCTTTTTCACAATAACCGATAAAACCCAAATACATCACCAAAGCTACAACGCCAATGATGGCATTTTTTATTATATCTCTTTTTTTGTCTCGTCGCCGCTCATCAATTTCTGCCTGTTTAACCTCTTTGTAAATTCTATGTTTTTCCACATCTGCATCGCTTATGATACTTTGCTTTTTTAATTTGGTTTTGGCACGTATGGATTCGACAGTTACTTCATCACTATATTTGATCAGTTTACGAGATCCGCAATAGGGACATGATACTATTTCTCGCTCTGGGTCGATGTTCATAATACCACCGCATTTTTCACAGCGAAGTGTAATCATGTAAACACCATTGTTGACGTTCAACGGTGCGCCGCATTCTACGCAAAAATGATCATTATCTCGATTTTTTCTTCCGCATTCAGAACAATACATGGATCACCGGCTCCTTGGTTAATAATGCTTTTATGGTAACATATCTACAAAAAAATTGCTAGATAAATTGTTGAAAATTATTATATAAACACGTATACTAATACACGAAACTTATTATTCCAAATTACAAAGGAGGGCTATTTAGTGGCAAACAAATCAAGTTACTCATATGTCAACGATAATGGTAAACCCGTTAATGGTGCTGCAGCAACACAGCATCTCGTCTATACCGTATTTGGCGGGGTTAAAGAGTATAATAAGGCCGTCATTAGAACATATGAGAAACAAAAAGCACAGGAACTCAAAAACAAAAGCTTATTTTCCAAATTATTCAAAACACACAAAACAAAGCGCTTCAAGTAGTTTGGTAAAAAATAAGTTTCAAAGTATGAGAGGGGTAACTCCCTCTCTTTCTTTTTATCCTCTATTCTCCACTGCCCTACTAATCCGCCACTCGAGTTCTGCGGCCATGCGGTTCATCGACTCCAATACAGCTGTGCTCAGTGGTGGATCAAATAGCAATTTTACTTTGATGTAAACATAGGATTTCACCGCCTCGAGATAAAATTCTGATGGAAGAAATTGATCCCATTTTTCAGCCGCGCCGGTGATGCGAAAACCACCGTCCGGGCCGACGCCAAGCTGCTCCAAGATCATCAGAATAGAGTTAATGTGCATGATGACAGCGGCATCGAAGTGTGAATATTCTTCTGTAATGCCGAGCAGATTCTTAATTGATGTTAATATACTATCGTTCATAATTACCTCCATCCTGAATTAATGTTTCCACGGACAAGTATCGTTCCTACTCCGTACTATTGGCGGTTTTGGCAGAAGATTCTCATCGCCATAATGGATTGCGTTATGAGTGTTGTGTGAGACACAGATCAGATACTCCGGATCCAGTAGGATATCTGTTGCGTTTCGAATATCAGAAAGGGCTATGGGATTCATGTGATGTATAAGAATTCGTCCGTGGATCTCGTGTCCTTCTAGGCCCAGATCGCAGCCATTGTCTCGCACGATAACAGCATCCCTTACTCGCTTCCATTCCCTTGATTTATAGAATTGCTGGTTAAATATACGATCAAAGCCGAAGGTGTCTTCTCCCACTCTACCGCTCAGTCTCAAATACTGATAGCGCTCCTCGAATGTCGGAAGTGTAATCAGTTCTGAATATGTTCTAATATTCGTCGTCGTAATCATCTTCATAGTCTTCGTCTTCGTCCCCACTGTTACCCTGATAACGAGCAAACGCTTTGATTGCTTCCTGGTACATCTCCTCTGTATGCTGTGCCGATCGAAGTGATTCTGTCTTCGCTTTCAGCAGTTCGTTCTCCTGCTGGAGTTTTTCTACCTCGAGTCTTGCTTTTGCTGTATCCTGACGAAGTATTGTGGTGATCAGCTGTGAGGAAGCTGTCCCATCCCTAAGCTTCTGCTCAGCCACATCAAGCGCCAGGCCAACCAAACGAGTTTCTCTTGACTCAGGAGTTTTTGGTGTATAGCTTCTCTTGCTCACTGGAATTTGCCTCCCTTCCTCTGTCTTTGATTATTGTTTGCCATTACTTTTGTGCTACTTAGAAGAACTTATATAGCCGATCACCCGCAGAAAGGAGTTCAAAAATACGGGAGCCAGACAGCGAAAAAGTTCAATACCCGGCCATATAAGTCCTTCTAAATATCACAAAAGATTATAAAAATTGTTGATTGCTTTTCATGTTTGATTTCGGTATAATCTACACAAAAATAAAACTTGGAGGTACAAATCACATGACATTAGATGCGGATTGTTTAAGAGACGTTTTAATATATCTTGAGGATAACCTAACTTTGTCCGACAATGGCGTATACAATAATATTTCAACGTATACGATATGCGGAGGTTTGTCAGATAAATATACACATCCCCAAATCAGATATACAGTTGACCGTCTTGAAGAGGCTGGTTTTATCAAAACATGTTTTAACGGCGTAAAGGACGGTGCTAAAATTAAACAAGTATATGCCATCACTTACGAAGGTCACATTTTTCTTGATTCAATAAAACCAGCATCTGCCTGGAGTAAGATAAAATCTATCGCCTCAAAAATTGGGTATGTGTCTGTTCCAATTCTCTCCAACGCCGCAAGCTCCGTTCTAACTGATGCAATAAGCAAGTTTATTCCGTAAATATGCCAAGATTTGATACGCGGTCGTCTACGGTAAACTTGCACGCCTGTTTCGAACCGCCGACTATCATCAACATATAGTTAATTACCTCCATCACCTGACCGATGGTGGCATTATTGTTTTCTAATTGTTGACAGATATCTAATGCAATTTTGGCTGATGCATTGTATTTTTGACTTTTGAGTACGTCAGAATCAATTTTCAACGTTTTGTCAATTTCAATACAAGGATCCAGCAATCTTGCCTGGCCGGCATGTATCCAACCGTGTTGATCAATCGCCATATCCTGCAAAATATCCAACTCTACTCTATCCATAACCTTATTCCCTCCTGATGCTTCCGAAGACTTTTCCAAAAATATCCCGCCGGAGAATTTTCAAAGAGGCCGGCGATGACGGTAGGGGGTGTACTTTTCGTACCCCTCCCCTCCCTATCTTAGCCACGCCTTTCTGTGTAATCGCATGATTGTTATTAGCTGATTTAATACTTTTGTTTGATAAATGTGCTTTGAGCTTTGGCATAAGTTTTTCTCCAAACAATTTCTATTCTTTCAGCTTCACGCATTCACAGTAATCAACAGGACAGTTTCGATTTACGCAATCTTCTTCTTCACTTTCCTGTAAATGTTCATGAAATCATACTTGATAATCTCATCAATCGCTCTTTCAACTTCTTCATCATTCTCTTCTTCTGAGAACTGATCTGATGTTCTTGCGATTCGAGCCAAGTATGCACACGAATTGTAACCTTTCTCAACATCGAACAGAAACCATGAGTCGAACTGCTCAAATGGATCAAAAGGATTGTCAACTGTTGTTAATGCTACAGCATAACCCATTTTACAGATCACTCCTTTCTTACATGTACTTAGATACAGTCGATGTTGACACGCCTAGATGTTCCGCTATTTCAGAAGTCGTATATCCAGACGCACGCATTGCTGCTATCTTATTCTGCTTTGCGGTACTGAGTGCAGTTGTAGCTCTCGGCATCGCTCTTTGTTTTATAGAGTCTATATTTGCATTGTTGATGACCTGCTTCAACATATTGGGACTTATTGCGCCGGCCTGAATAGCTTCCCATTCTCGGTCTGTTAATTCGATAATGGAGTCCCTTCTGCTGGCTCCGGTCTTCACTCTGGCTGCTGTTAAAGCCTGCTGACTGGCCTTCTTTATTTCCGCCTTTGACATATCCGGGTTGTCCTGCTTTTTGGCTGCGACGATCGCATTTGCCATAGTCTGGGCCTGTCTTTCTCTAGGGGCGTTCTTAAGAGCCACATTGAGCTTCGCTTTCAGAGTATCCACCTCATACTGATAAGCAGACTTGGCAGATGCTGAATACGGGATATCCTTTGTTGCCAGCATCTCCTTGCGTGCCCGATTGGCCAGGGCTTTCATGCGGTTTGCATAGTACGCATATTCCTCCTCAACCGGGTGCCCCGAAGATAGGGTGCGGGCATCACGAGTTTCGGCCATCTGGGTACTCTTTTGTGTACGGGTTATGGTCTTGCCGGTCTTCTTATCTACATAAGTCAGATCGTCGGCAATCTTCCACGACTGCTCACCAGTTTCCGGATCAATAATAGGGCTGCCCTGTCTCTTGGGTACGGAGGTCTGGGCTTTTGCTCTCGAGATAAGAGTCCCAGCACCTTCGCGATAGCGTCCGTCTTCATCGTAGCGACCCTGATATTCCTTCTTGAGTGCTTTGATGTTGTTGTCGATCTCGCTCTGCTTATAGTTAAGCTTATGCTTTTCGGCATCAATGACAACCATGCTGTGACGTACCGCTCTTGCAATTTCTTCGGGTGGCGCACCTTTCAGAGTCATATCGGTAATGAGATTAGATATTTTACCCATCTCTGTCTGGGTGTTCTTCATAATCTTAATCTCACGCCCGGCATATGTATCCGGCCCGTATTCTGCTTTCGGATCGAATCCTTCTAATCCCTTCAACGGATGCGTAGACGTGATCTTAATTCGCCCGCCAGTGGGAATAACCATTACCGTATCACCATCGAAGTCAGCGCCTGACAGTCGATCAGCAACCTTTTTGTTGATTCCAACAGCGTCCTTAGGTGTTTTACCAAGAACCCTTATTCCTTCCGGCTGTTTGTTATTGACCGTCAGAATCGGGATCTCAAAAGTCCCACCATGTGGATACCGAATCAGAGCTACCTTTTCTCCGTTTCTGTAGTTCGGAGCATACACCTCGTTGTCATTGATCGAAGTGAGCGGCAGAATAACCTGATACTTCTGTCTCGGTAAAGCAGCCGCTTTCAGGTGAACGGCGGCAGAATCACAATCGTCAGCGAAAGACTGCAGTAATGCCTTTTTCACCGTCGGATTGGTGAGGGAACAGATCTCGTCGAATTCTTCTCCCTTATCTGCTGCAGCAAGATTAAGCTGCTTCTTGACCAAAGACAAGTTCTGCTTGGACAGAAACTGGGACGGTAATTTGTCAGCCCAGTCACCCCAATCACCTTCTTCTGCTCTTTTGTTTATGAGCGAAAGCTGTCTTTTTCCGTCTTTGTCAATGTAGTAGCTCTGACCACCAGCCTTGATAAGCGAACCAAAAGGATTATCCGGATCTTTCTTAATTGGCTTGAGAACCCCTTTATCACCCTTTTCGGACTCGGTGTCAATCATTGGTGTGCCGCGCTTCTTATTCGTGTTGAACACGACATCAACGCCATCTGGTAGGTCGTCAGAATATACAGCCATCCCCTTGATATAATGCGTCCCGTTGACCAAAATGCGTACCTGTGCGTAATGAGAATTACCGAGAGATAAATCGTCAACACCGCGACGAAGCTCAACCACGCCGTCCTTTAACTCGCCACCGTCTTCTGCATATCGGATCTGAACTCTTTTAGAATCCATACTCTTTGGATACACAAACCGGTCAAAGGTTTCACCGCCATCATGCGTTACATAATCGGTGACAGATCCAATCTTGTCAAAAGCATAAATATCCTTATGCTCCGCCCCTGGTTTACACAACACCTTGAGATTGGTCTGCCGTCCTTTATTCGTCACCTGTGGGACACCGCCGCCATAAGTCGGATAACCGTCCATCTCGAGAATATAAAGAGCCTGGTTGAGTTTCTCTCTCGAGATGCCAAGCTCACGCTCAACTCCTGTTCCGACATCGACCATGCCTTTCTTATCCACCTGGTCTCTGAGGAAGTTTGCCGTCACACGAGACTGATTCATACGTGCTTCAGCCTTCGGATCAAGAAGCGCACGCACGGAGGAATCATTTTTAAATCCCATCTTGTCTGCGATCTCTTTCAAAGAATATCCGTGCTCTCTCATAGACTTCGCGGTGGCAACCTGAAGACTTCTTCGTTCATCGCTGGCTACTGCAATCTGAGCTCTAAGTCTGCCGCTAGATGGCCTTCCGTCCGGGCCGACAATGCCAAGCTCTTTCGCGATCTGTGATTCTGATTTGCCCTGTTTCTTGAGCTCCTCTACACGAGACAGAAAATCCCCGGAATGCTGGTAAGGATCTTCACCAGAACCCCAGGGATATCGGCCGGAACGTCTCGGCATTCCGTAATGCATTAACACATCGTCAGAATATCGCTCCATGATTACTCCTCCTCCGCCCGTATTTTATTGATGATCTTATCGAATGTAATGATCTTGTCCATAATAGGCGCAATGTCCTCTGCAGTTGGCTTGTGGTACAAAACCTCATCATTCTGATAAATGCGCAGCTCCATCTCGATCTCTCCGGGTTTCACATTGTATTCAAGGCAAAAGAGTGCTGCGTAAACTTCAAGCTGTTCAATATGAGCAGCTACTTCACCTGTCTTTAAATCGTGAATTCTCAGAATACCGTTCCGAAATGCAATAGCGTCGGCAGTACCAAAACAATTCTCTGAATAATACAGAAGCTGTTCTGGTGTCATCTTATAGCCGATCGCATCATTCACATACATGTGTAATGTCTTCTGTGTTCGTGGTAACTTCTGCCTAAGTTTGATACACTGAGCAGCAAAGTCGTGAAGCTCAGTGCCTTTCTGAACAGCGAGAGCTCTCAGGTAAGCGGTAGCAAGCTTCTCTTCGCTGTAATTGATCCAATGATACTTACTTGCGCCAAGAAAAGCGTGCTGTCCTTTAAGATTCGAATGCTTGTTGAAGTTCATCCAATACGTCCTCCTTATTCTCCGGGCATATGAATCTTGAGAATGACATCTCATTCAATCGCCCGACATAATACTCCTGGTTTGGCTGTTTCTTTGCACGCGAGTCTTTCTTACATTCAAGGGCGGCCCAATGCTTGCCGTGAAATATAGTCAGGTCTGGAAAGCCCTGACGATAGTTCGGATCGTTCTTCACAACCACGCACCCAGGGAACCGTCTTTCCAATTCCTTAATCAGATCTGACTGAAACTTACTTTCCAACATAGCCGCCATCTCCTTTACTTCAAATACAGCACGCACTCGAGTAAAAGGTGTGCTATGTTGTTTTGAAAAAGATGAAAGAAAGCGGGGTGATGAAAATGAACATTTCAAATCTGTCTACAACTGGCAGACGCGGCCAACCAATATATGGCACAGCCGCGATACTAAGACGCATGTTCTCAACCGAAGAACTTGCACAGCACGAAGCAGATCTCAGAGAGTATAAGAGATTGGTTCGTGAATTGGGGTATGATCGCTCAAGCGACGACTAACCAATGAAAAACGGACAAGAGCCCACACACGGTTCTTTCCGTTTTTTTTTCTTTTGACCCTACTTTCTTTCATTCTCCTTTTCAAAACTGAAGAGAAAGTGTCCATTTTAAAAATGGCGCTTATAACCTCTCTCCTCATAAAAGGACATGTTTTTTTCGCGTGCAAAAAAAAAGAGCCAGTGTGATCACCAGCTCTGTGACGGAGTATCTATTATTTCTTAAAACCGATCGCGCCGGCTATCGCAAATAAACCAGCTGCAATCAGAAGTGCATCAACGTTCTTTGATGAGGCCGGAGAATACACCCAGTCGAACATCAAAATCATGCTAAAAATCCATCCCATTTTGGTCATCTCCTCTCGTAAAAATTCATGTAAAAAATACCCTCAAAAATCATCGAAAAATCGCCGAAAAACCGGTTTTGGTCAAAAACCCACTTTTGAATCCTATTTATTATATATTTTTATTATTTTTTATTCACATTAATTGAGAAAAAAAAGTGGGTTTTTGACCAAAAAGCCCGGAAACCCGCATAAATACTGGTTTTTTTCATGGTCAAATCCTGTTTCAAAAGTGGGCAGAAAGTGACCATTTGACCAAGATTTGACCAAAAATGACCATTTTTTTCGATTTTGTCATCAAAAATTTTGCCTCAATTTTTCGAAAAATTAATAAAAAATGGCCAAAAATGGTCAAATGGTCACTTTATGGTCAAATCTTTAAACGAAAGTGACCATAAAAATTACGGTGTTTCAAGCGACATAAAAACACCATTTTTTGTGTAAATATAGGGGTGATCCGAGAGCCATTCAGCCGGGTCTACTGTCGCATTATTCGTGTCCCGAATAAGTTCTGTGAGAGCCTCAATATCGACTGTTTCGAGCTCATTTTTAGGCACTACGATCATCTCGTGAATGCTTGACGGAAGCACAATCAGGTCAGAATCAAACTTCTCCACAAGCACATTCATAGCCTCAAAATCGAGAATTCGAGCTGCTCCGAACTCACATGAAAGGTTCGTAATGACATAAAAATAAGGCAGTACCGCCTTATCCAGTACCGCCTCGAAGTCGTTCGAATCCATGATTTTGGTCTTGTCTATCGTCCAGAAATTGTTCATTGCAATCTCGAAAAGCTCTTCAAAACTCCTCTCCCAGGCCTCCAGCATCTCATTTCTGATCAGGATTCTACCCTTATGGCCATCGAAAGGAATCCATGCTCCCAACACCACAGCGAGGTCAGTATAGACCCTATAAGGCACCGTTTTGAGCAGTTCTTCGTTGAATTTTTTACTCACAAGTTGCGGTAAAATCACGGTTTTCAGGTAGTCATACTTGAAAAAATCGGTCGAAATTTCGGTCTCCTGATAGGTAGAAATCAGATAATCGGCCAGTTTTTCCGGGTCTTCGCCGAGATTCCAAACCAGATCATCGACGTATTGAACAGGGCCGATCGACGTCTCTGACTCCGCGTCTTTCAAGATACAAATGCCGCATTTTGGCGTATCACAGTTGTTTTTGGCCACTTCAACGACACGAATTGTTGTGTTTTGCATCTTTTTTCTGAGGATTTCCGCCGTTTCATTCGCAATTTTTCTCAAGAATTCGTCCATAATTGATCTCCTTTCTGTGATTTTACAGGTCTCATAGGTGTTTTTACCGGCTCAAAAACCTCTATCACCTCCAAATTTTGCCGGATTTTTTGTCTTTTACCGTAATTCGCCCCTCCAAATGGAACCCGGACAGCTCGCAAATGTTGAAAATTGTCATGAGAAGCTTGTAAAAACGCTTATTTTCCTTACTATCAGAGCTCGCATTCTCGATTGCGGCCCCCGCAGTTGGATCATCACACCCTGATGCGTTCTTATAAACCTCATTTTTATCACTGTTCATCTCTATAACCCTCCTCCAATCTGATTCCTCCGTACTCCCAGAGATCTTCTTTCAGCTTTTCCATGTCAATTTCACCGTTTTGCCACATCGTGTAGTAGTCCAAAACGTGCTGGGTGAACTCCGGAATGCGTTTTTCATACGACTTTTTCCAGTAATAATCCATCAAAACCTCGAGTGGAAGCGTTAAAAGCAATATCATAGCCGTGTTTACCGCCTCTTCCATTGCTTCCTGCTTCGTTTTTTCGATAATTTTGCCTATTTTTTCCTGAATCAAGGCGTTAAGTTGCTCTTCTGTGAAGTTGTAAGTAGCCGTTTTGGCCCTTTTTTCCTGTTTTTGAGCTCTTCTAAGCTCCGCGCGCCCCAAAATATCACTCCTTTTCATGCAAAATAATGCGCTATAGTTGCAAGTATCCCAGAAACAATCGCCACAATAACAGCACAGCTAAACACAAACATGAACATAGCACCTAACTTCGGATCATCATCCATCATATATCACCTTTTTCTTTCAAAATACGGATAATATCATCCAAACGGTTACAAATAAACCATCCGATCACCAAAATAAACGCATTGGTAGCTTTTGAAGGGTCTCCGAACAGAATATTTGTCATCATAAGTGCCATAAAAGTCACCAATGACCATAAATCCATCAAATATCACCCTCTTTTCGGTGTAAACTGTGCTCAGAATCGAAGCCATCCGGGTATCTAGCCTGTAATTTCTCGATATTCATAGCAGCAATATCGTCCATGTCCCAGGCATGAGCGGTACAGTATTCAGCTATAAACCACAGCAAATCTCCTAATTCCTTCTTCAAATGTCCCTCATCAAGCCGGTGTCCCTGGTATATTTTCTGGTATAAACCGTGTAACTCACCAATCTCACTCACCATCCCATGAAGTGCATGCTCTTCCTTCTCGTGACAGTGCAACCTTGTATTAATCGTTCTTGCTGCAAGCCCCTGATACTCGTTAAACGTCATCATCCTTAATCCTCCTTATTGATTTCTGTTATCATCCAAACCACAACAACAATAATCATTATCGCCATTATCCACTCCATTATCGTAACCACGTCACCCCTCCTTAACCATTTCTACAAGGCAATTCTGGTAGACGTATTCTTTGCCGTCGTAATCGAATTGAATATAGCCATCGCAATATACCACATCGGAAATATCGCCCTCATATCTGGCCATGACATTGCCGGCTTCATCGTATATGGTAATTGTGCGGAACGTTGACGACGAAGTGGACACAGTACTATCGGCAAACTTATATGTTATTGAAAATGCTACGATATTCACTAATATAACGGCGCCAAGCATAACTACCAAAGCAAGCATAGTACTGTTGTTTCTAACCAACGTGACCGCAATACAAGCACCGATCCCCCCGATAGCTATCATTAATATAACTGACACAATAGTGACTGATATCGTCATCACTTCAACCCTCCCGTCAATTTATCGTAATAAGCCCCGCGCCCGAGCTGAGCAACCGGCGTACCAGCCACTCCGGCACTCTCGTCCGATCTTGTCTGCTTGAAATATGCTCCGTCTCGCTGCGGATACATAAACTCAAACATCAGGTAATTCGCCGCATCGCAGAGATACTCCGTGTTGCCTGTCTCGAGGTATTTCTTAATACAGAGGTCGTGTGACTCCAAAGCGTTTACCAGCCGCTCTCCAAAGTTGTCTTTTGCCGTGCCGTATTTATAAAAAGAAAAAGCCACGCGATTCTGGCGCAGCTCATCAAAACGATCGCTGTATTCATCTGGTTGCTCAATTCCAATTTTGCTCATAAATATCATTCCTTTCTTTGAAATAAAAAAAGAGCCCAGAGATCAATGTCTCCAGACTCTTATATGTTAGGTTTACAAGGTGTTGAGGTTCAATCTGTTCTGATTCTTTTTAAGAATCCTTCTGGTCTGTTCTGTATCACAAACCGAAGTGTTGTCGTAGCGGCTGTCGGACCATGAAGTTTTTCCTACAGAGCGTCTTAGCATTTTCCCGCCTTCGATCGAGTAGAAGTTTTCTTCCTCAGAATTATTACCCTTATAGTAGGTGCGGTCTCTAAAACCCTCGTTTGCAGCTAAAACCTTCTGAATAACGTCCTTCGTGAATCGTACCATAATTCATGCCTCCCAACCTATGTAAATATAACAGTAGCACGCACCATTATACAACGCATTTGGGAAAAAAGAAAGAGGGTGTTTAAAAATCAAACACACCCCCCATCGAAGCACTTAGTATTTCACGATGACCGTATTTCTTGTCTCATCCATACAAGCCATGATTGTCACCGTCATATCATATGTTGCCTTGAACTCGAATTCGAACTCGTTGCGATGGTCTTCGTCCACCATATTCGATGTAAGAGTCTGAACCTCTTCCAATTCATCCTCGCTACATTCGCCGATGATCGTAACCATGCGATAATCCGCATTTTCCAGTTCGAAAAACACAACCTTAAATGTCCAGTAATCGCCCTTGTAAGGAATCATAACCACAGTCTCGCGCGTTGACTTTGGCACTTCAAAATAGATTTCCTGCATTTTTGTTACACCTTTCCTTTCTTTTGTTTTGTCATTACAGGACGTGTATTTCACGCGAAACATAATAGCACGAATTATGATAGAATCCGTGATGCTACTTGTCTTTCTTCTTGTCTTTGTGTGCCTGATAAAAGCTTTTTGCCCGGAAATAAGCAAGGGCTTTCTGTGCTTTCTTGTCGTTCGGGTTGTCCATAGCTCGAGAATATTTATACCGCTTTGTTTCGTCCATCGCGGTACCTATGTATTTTTTCATTGGATCAGCCGCTTTACCTCTCATTCGACCCCATCTCCTAATCTGATAAATATAGAATATTCGTCGCCGTTTACTGTTGCGGCCAGCATTTTCCCAGTTAGCAGCGCCACAAGATCTTCTCTTGATATTTCATGAATTTCAGATCCATAACAATGGCCAAATTCGTCTCTAGCCTTTGCAGTGTTATCAATAACCTTAAAATCACTCATTATGCCAGATCCTTTCTATTTCTCCATTATTTTAGGCGTCCCATCTGCATTAAGCATGACGGTGATGCCATATACAGAATGACTGCTCCATTCAGGGTTCAAATAATATTCCAGATAACATACACCCGTTTCTTTGTCTACCAAAATTGAGTAATCATCTCCGATCGCATACCGATCGAATTTCTGAGCAGCTACTGTGTCAACATCCGATACAACACATGCAGATTTATTACTGCATCCAGTCAGCATCATAACAATCAACGCTACAACTAAAAGTTTTTTCATTTAACACACTCTCCTTCTATTTCTCCTCGCCAGTGATAATCTCCGAATATGGTAAACTGTTAATCCAGTCACAAAAATCATGCCACTCATCCAGCTTATGATCCTTCCTCATCAGATAAATCCCAGCCAGCACTTCGTAATTCAGCATAACCGTCCGCCGCTGGTTATAGCTGCTCGGAAGAAGCTGAATCATCTGCCACCAGTATTTCTTGTCTTTGGTCTGTAAATAGGCGTTTCTATATGTGTTCAGACACTTGATAACGTTGCGAAAAATAAAAAGCGGAACATCTGTTGGCCTAGCTAATACACCAGCACCCACCTCTATGGCATTCATTAAATGCTCACAGCTGAAATCATCCAACGTAAATTCTTTCTCCGCGATCTTGTGCATGGTGCTGCAGGAGTTCGCAACCGTCCCGACCTTGTATGTATCGAACTCTTTCCACCAGTACAACGGGGCCGTAATATCCACATATACCACGATCATCCGTCTGTACTTCGCATGAACCGGACCGCCTTTAGCAAGCGACATCATGAGTTTGTGGTCGTTGGGACCGATTATAAAATCGTCATAAAAAGGTTCTCCAAAATCACTAACAAACGCTTCTCTGTATTCACTATCCCCCTTCTCCCAACTATTCATCGGATTCCGCATTCCCCGAATTGCAGCCTCCCATCCGATTACTTCTGTGTTTTCTAATTTAATCATCTAATTCCCTCCAATTCGAGTCAAAATGCATTTCCATAAGATTTGTCATTAATAATATCTCGGTTATTACTTTTCCTTTATAGACCCTGAGTGCGCATTCCCTAAATTCATCTATGGTTCCCTCAAAATGTCCACGAGTTATTACTTTCACACAACCGTCAGTGCAGCGAAAGAATGTTACAACATTGTGGTTTGACCCGAGACCTTTGACAATCGCATAATCGTCATCGCATTGCACCAAGGCATCGCTCCCAATACGAGGATCACCATATACAAGAGTGGTTCCACATATTTGAGCATCCCCAAATACGTTGGAATTGCCTAATATATGAACACCATCATATATTTGGGCATTACCCCGGACCACAACATGATCATCCATATAGACCAAACCGTATACTTGAGCGTTTTCACCCACGTGTGCATTACCACATATCGTAGCACAATCGTATATCTGAGCATCATCAGAAACGAAAGCATTTTCCAATATTCGAGCATTCCCATATACTTTGGCGTTATCGCCTATCCACGCATCCCCGGTCTGGCTCAGATTATACTCTCTTTCAATATAACCACCCAAATCTCCGACCTTAACCGTAAGACCGACATTTACGAGAGCCCTAATACGATGCAGTTTTTTAGACTCCACAGTTATGGAATCGTTCGTTAATTCGTATTTCCTGTTCATAGGTCTTCTCCTTTCTTAGTGACAAAAAAAAGAGCCAAGTTAAATTCCTCAGCTCTTCGAATTTATTCGATTACTTCTTCCTCTGATTGTTTATTCTCGTTATAATGATCGGGCTTGTTTGCAAGAATACTAATCCCAACGCCAGCAATAGTTATTCCGAGCCCCGTCACAAGCGTTCCTATAACATTTTGTCGACCTTTATTCTTAAAAATTTCGTCTATTATAGAAATACTTTTGGATAATATATTAGTTTCTCTCTTCATGGGCGTTTACCCATCAAGATTTGCACGCCAACCGCCGTTAATGAGACGCCGATCATCAGCAAAAAATATGGTAATAGTCTTTTCATATCAATCCAATCCTTTCTCCAATCGCTCTCTTCTGTTTTTCTCGACCGGGCATGTTTCCATACATTCAGGGTATGAATCCCAACTGCATTTATTACACAGAAGCGTATGCCGTCCTTTGTCTGGTATATCCTCCTCGAATTCCTTTATTTCTGTCGTCCAAGTTCCGTCAGGCTGTTTAACGGGACAAACCATCAATGACTGTACCATCATCCATATCACCCCCCGCCGTAATCTTATCATAAAGAAAGAAAAAGTAAAAGGCCATATTTCAGACCTAAAGGAAGTGTAATTCCGGCGTACAAAACAAACTACAATCTCTACCTCGAGGCCCCGATCCACTTGATCTCCTTTGTTTTCTTATTGGAAACCACATAAACGCCATCGAGTTCTTCAACAAGCATCCAATCTCGCCAGTTTAATCCGTGCCCGGCCAAGCACTCTTTCTGATCTCTTGTCAATTTTTTCGGCTGTTTCATGTCTGCGGCCCTCCCACAACACTGGTTTTCTGTTCCTTTTTAGGAACCGTGAGTTTCTTATAAAGCTCCTCAGCCTCTTTACCCTGGAACGCATTGATAACATCCACATTACCTTTTTCCTGTTTGCCTACAAGTAACACACCGACGTCAACCCCATGCGAAAAATCCCAACTCACAATAACACTGCCATACTCTTTCATCCCAGTTCCTCCTCAAAGAATTTTTGTTTGCCTAGTAACATTGCCCCACCGAGCGGAACACCGATCAAAGCAAATGTCGCGTCGCCGTTCAGAACTACGATCGACACCGCAGATATCACGAGCACTACAGCACCAGCCGCTCTTTGTTTCGTGAAATATAATTTTTCCAGGCGGTCGGACAGAATCTCTCTTCGCTTTTTCATTCTGCACTTTTCGTATCCGATCTCAAATCCATCCTCTCTCCCGGCCAAATACCCGGCGGCGTATCCAGAATCATAAGACTGCATGTCGATCACATCATTTTTCATTGGTTTTCTCCTTTCCTCCAACAAAAAGAAAAGAGCCCCTGTTAAGGACTCTCTTTCTTAGAATAAACCTGTCTCATTCAGAAGTCTCACTGCGTCGGCTTTACTGAACTCTGCATCAACATCCAGATGAACATGCACTTTTTCTTTGTCGATGGTAGCCGATACGCCATTGATATGAATGCTTACATCGCATTCCGTTTTCTTACGTATCAACGCCCCCAGCACTTTAGAAAGCATGTTCGTTGTAAACTTCGATACAATTTTCACTTCGTCCATAGCTCCTTTTCTCCTCCTTAATAGGTCTGTTCACTATAGGATGTGTTTTCTTCGCGGGTAAAAAGAAAGAGCCCTTGTTAGGACTCTTCGTTTACTTGACTGTCTAAGAAATCTTTCATTTCTTTCACCTTAATTATTCGACCGCCACCAATTCCCCTTAATCGCTTGAGATCTTCGATATCTGCATTATAAAGATCTGACATACTTTTTATGCCACCTCTAAATAAAGCGTTCTTAATAGTAGTCGAATCTTTTCCGCAGAAATAACTAACAAAATCTCCAAGTGCAACCAGTTCCAAGTAGGCTTCATTCGGCCGATATAGTTTGGCAAAATCTTTTATCGTCATTTTCCATCACACTCCTTTCACTATAGGATCTGTTTTCTTCGCGGATTTTTAACCTAGAATAGAAATGATCCCTTAAATAAGAGGCAGCGAATAATCATCCGCGATCTCTGCGATCATCTTAGCCAGATCAACTGTAGCAGCGTTTCTGGCATCTGGTGTTACTTCTGCCATTTTACGGATGGTAGTGATAAAAAGCCGCATAGTAGACTGCTGTAGTGTCTTGTGTCCTCGAGAGATTACCTCTGCAAAAGTATCCGCGTCAAATCCGATCACATTCACAAACTCTAAAACATCATTTGCGAGCTTCTCTGCTCTTTCCTCTTCTATATTCATACGTCAGAACTCCTTTCACATGTAAAAAAAAAGAAAGAGCCTGCGATTTTTTCAACCACAGGTCCTTTCCAACAACCGATTACTTGTTACGCTTCGATGTCTTTCTGAGTGTCCTCGATCAGCTCATCAAGCATTGTTTTGGCTTCGTCATATTTGCCATTCTCCAATAACTTTCTGAGCGCCACCAGACTTCTCAAAAGTTTTCTACTGTAAGCAACAAATTCCTTCATGTTGTCTTCCATTTACCTGCCTCCTTTAGCAAGCCCTTTCTGTTAAGATAAGGACTGATATACAAATAGTATACACCATCCTTTCATTATAGGCTATGTTATTTTTGCGAATGTTCCCTTTCTTCCAGCGCCTTAATCGCTTTTCCAAATGCTATTTCAATAGCAGCGTGACTAGACGACTTCCCATTTGCTCTGGGAGTCCTTGTTTGAGCTACCAATCTCTTTAAAATATCCGCAGCCTGTTGATCAGTCATGTGCAACAGGAACTCGTGACGTGGGTCTAATCTCATTCAACTCTCACCTCGCATTTGTTTTCTCATCTGTTTAATAATCCGGATTCTGCTAACAATAGATAACGAAGGATTTATTTTAATCCTCTCGATGTCTTCTTCTGTAAAAGGAGGAATATGAGCTGACAAATCCTTTATAGCAAAACACGCTTGTTCCGCGCTAACCCCCAAATTACTCATAACAGTTGTTAGATTACTCATTCCCATTTCGCAAACTTCCTTTCATTGAATTTTTTCTTATCTATCAACGCTTTACTTATCGTTAAATTGCTTCAAATAGGCTGTAAACCGAAAACTGCTCTTATTTCATTAGGGGTTACATTTGATAATAAATTTTCAAGTTTTTCCGCCCGTCTACCTGAATCGTATCCTTCAATATATGCCTGATTGACTATTTTATTGAATTCTTTCTTTGATATAGATATCATTTCGATTTTCGATTTCGTCACTTCACAAGCTTCCTTTCTAAACTGGATAATATACTCCTACATCTTTGCCTAAGAACTTTGCAAAAGCCATTTCATAAGTAACAGACTCTCCAAAACTTCCATCAGGTTTAGGAACGGCAACAATCTTATCCGCCGAAGCGATCCTGTACATATAGTCAATATCAATCTCTAGTAGAGTTTTATTAGGCTGTTCCATTGGATAATCGACAAGAGTCCCGTACAATTTATTATAATGGTCGACAGCTTTTTCGATATCTGATTGCTGCGACAAAGAGGCTAATATGCAAACTTTTTATTTGCCATTTTTCAAACTTCCTTCCTTACTCAAATATTCAACACAAACACGAACAATTAATTCCGTTTCAGTGGTAGACGTATTCTCATTCCATATCCTAAACAAATCCACGCCATCCACTGAATATATCTCAATATTGTATTGACCATTGTGTTGCGGCACTAACGTCCTTGACACTCGATTAATGTTATTCAGTAACCACTCTCTACTATATCCGCAATGTTCAAAAGCATTAAATATTAAATTATCACGACGTCTCTGTATAGCGTCTATAAAGTTATGCATTAAGTCCTGCTCAAATTCTGGACTCAATCCCATTTCATTTTCACCTCATTTCTGTCAAACTTTGCAAACTTCCTTTCGTTGTTTATTCGCATTCCATAATTTCATTGTACAAACTTTCGGTTCGTTCCCCTTTATCTAATCTATTTTAAGGGGAATTAAAGTAAGCGATAGCGCAAATAACCCAGTACATCCGATTGATTTGTATTCTTCGATAAGCATGTTTAAATAATTTTCAGCTTTATCCCAATCCATTATTTCTCCCGCCTTTTCAAATTGCGTACTCAGTCCCATTTCGCAAACTTCCTTTCGTTGAATTTCTTCTTGTCTCTCAATGCTTTACTGATTGCCAGATCAATACCACTCCTGCTCTTCAGGTGATAGTAGTACAGATCTGTATATGGCGTATTCAGCCTGTCAATTCGTCCGGCAGATTGCTGCATGATTTTATAACTGTAATTCTGTGAATAGAAGACGATGGTATCGGTCCTAATACAGTTCCATCCCTCAGCGCCAGCATTATATTGAACGAGGTAGACCCATCTATCACTATCGGGGATTGGCTGGTGTGCATGCCCGTTCCACTCAGCAATATCGACATCGTTTCCATAATCCACCCCTTTCAAAATCTCAAGCTCGTAATCGAAGTTGTAAAATATAATCATTCTTGGATGCTTCTCGTATAGCTCCAGCAAAGCAGTCTGTCTTGATTCATCCGAATTTACAAGTCTCCGGAGTACATAGCACAACCCAGAAGCTTGCTGAATCGGCTCTTTCTTAAAAATATCCCAACGATTACGAATGACACTCTTGTACATGGAAGTATCATAACGGCAATAAATATCCTCATGGTGTGCGATCGTCTCCCTCTGGAAATCCATATCCACAAGAATGCTATCCCTAAGTCTTATCAACCTCTTCGTATTCAAATATCGGTCAACTTTCGGATATTTGCTGAAACGGCTGTACACAATATGCTCTCGAGTGAACTCCGTACGGTTTTTGTAAAACCCATTCGCTATAAATACCGGAATATAATCCGTCCACGAATCGCCCGGCGTCGCAGATAACAGGATCCATTCATTCCTTTTGGCGATCTTCAGGAATGATTTTACCCAAGTTCCTGAGCCAACTACCCGCTGCTCGTCAAATATAAAGAATGAATCAGTCACATCCTTATACTTCTTTATATTGTTCCAAGAGTCCACCGTAACTGCCGGTAAAACAAAAGGAAGCGTCTCTCGCTCCCATTCAAACGTATCCCGCTTTCTGGCCGTCGTGATAATGTACAAATCTTTGGTCTTTTTCATCGGAGAATAAGGTTCGAGACCTCCGCCCTGCTGTTGAAAATAATAAGCAAGGGCCGTTCGAGACTTACCCGATCCGACCCCGCCACATAATATACAGCCGTTTTTCATCCTGGATACGGCATCCAACTGATAACCTCTCAACTCGATTGACATTTAATCACCTGATTCAGCTCCTGCAGCGATTTATTCTCCTCGTCACAGAAATGAATATCGCTGGGGTCAATCCGCTCGACACCGTCTTCAAACTCTACAATTCCGAATACCTTACTGAATACACCAGCAGGAGCTCCTCCTGCCAACAGACCTGCTTCAAGTGGTTTTGAAAAATGCTCCCAGCAATGGAAATATCCGAATCGGTCACCAACTTTACAAACACGAGTCTCATGCTCTACAGTCATAGTAAGTCCTTTACTCATTGTCTTGTTCTTTTTCTCCTTTTCGCTTTCATGGGCATGGATGAGAAATTCTACGCATCGTGAGAAATCCTGTTTCGGTCCTTCGCACCAACCACTGTAACTCGGACATTCCTCTTTGTATCTACAACTCATTTTTCTCCTCCCACATATAAGGTTTATCAGTTGCCTCGTTCATCGGAACCTCCAGACACTCGTTACATGGATCCACACTCTCGGCCAGCTTCTCATACTTGCAAGTCTTACAGTATTTCTCAAAATCTACCATTACCAAATTATCGCCGTTCATAAGATTTCCTTTCCGTCAGTGTTGGACGATTCTATTTTCCATTCGGTCTTGTCAACCGTCTGCGTAATTGTAGACTGATTTTCGTGAAGTGCTCTACCCTGACTTTTTACTTTGTTTATTACGACGTCATGCATCATGTTTGCTCCGGCAAGCCCACCAACCGTATAAGCAATATCGTTCAATCGGCTCATAATCATGCTCCATGCCATATTTTCCGTTACACAATCAAAAACGAGTTTCTGGCATGTTTCAAGTTTGCTCAATATCTCGTCTCGTTCCTTATTCGTCAGTATTTTCATTCACGGTCATCCTCCTCATAGCCATCTTCCGGCGTTCTTCATACTCGTCGACACTAATCTCGACAAAATCACATTCTGCTTTCTTGAAATATCTGGCGATCTGAATTTTCTCTCCGTCAGGTTTAACGGCATAGAGAATTCCCCTGGTATCAAAAGCGCCATTTCTCGGATCAGTCAGGAAATCTTCGCACACCACTTTAACCGGATTACCTGGCAAGTATGGCATTGTGATCGGAAACATTTCTTCTATAATCCTAGCCACCAGCCAGGAGTGATAGCTGGCATTAGGATTACCTACATCAACACAGTAATAAGAATTGTTATCTGAATAAGTTACAGTTCCATCTGGATGAATTGTTTTAAACAAAGAACTCATTCGATCACACCGATATACCGACGAACCGTCATCGTCTTTTGTGTAGCAAAACCGCCAATCGACATTATCCTCCCGAATTGGCGTCAACGGCCGCTTGTCGATAAGCTGATTCAAAATATGCTTCGTCATGCTGATGCTAAATCCGCTGTGCCCGTCTTCGCATAAGCTCTTAAAAGCCTTCAACGCGCTTTCATAACAAGCACAACCGTAGTCAAACTCGCCTTCCTTTCTGTCAGGATTCTCACGTTTGCAAGCAAGTGCAACCTCTCTCTCTGCCCAATCTACTAAACTCATTTATTTGATCTCCTTTCAAAATATAAAGAGCCCAAGTCATTCAACCTGAGCTCTTGTCACACACATTTTACCGGAACGGAACCTCGCCCGGAAACTCTTCGTCCGCATACTTCTCGGCGAACTCGTCCTCTTCGATCGTAACATACATGTTCTTCACATACCCTTTCACGCCGCTTTTACCATTGACAGTCCAGTTGTACGGCCGGATAACCAGATCCACGTTACGGATCTCAGCGTAATCCAGTGATTCAACCGACTCCTCGTCCAGAAGTGTCTTTGCCTTTCTGGTAACCATGAAGATCTTAGGTGGAATGTTGTCATACGCTACCTTGATCTGAACATAAAACCTTGGTTCATCCCCCTCTTCTCTCGGCGCTAGTATCTTGATATTCCACCCGCTGTTGGCAAGCTGTTCCGCCTGGTCGGGATCCTCAATGATAACGCAGAAATTCCGATCACCTGCCCGGTTAATAACACGACCGCAGTTCTGTTTCTCCCGGCCTGCAAAATTCCTGAAAATAATACGTGCTCCTTCGATTACCAAATTGTTTGCTACTCTTCCTGCCATGATTTTTATTCTCCTTTTCTACAAAATAAAAAGAGCCCATGTTAGGACTCTTTCTTGTCATAATATGATCTGTAACTCGGTCTTTTCGATTCGCTCACTGCACTACACACACCGCTTACCAGCCATATTACCGTTAATGCAAATCCAGTAATAAAAGCCAATAACACGGACAGCGCATAGATAATGATACCTTTAGCTTTTTCCATCTTGTTACACCTCCTTCATTACAGACGGTGTTTTTCTCGCGAATCAGTCGAATGGAAGCGCTTCTTCGTAAACCGGATGATTTATATACTCGCCAAGTTCAAACTTCGGACCAATATACGGATCGTCTGAAACAAACCATTCGAGGTCTCCGTAAATGGAAATATCGCTAGCGGCTTGAGTTACAAGTTTGTCATAGTAAGACCGGTCAATGTCGTCTTCTTTTCCCAGTGATCGAACCATCTCCGACTCCATCCACCGATATCCAACCGTTCCTTCTGCCGCGCTGTACCCTCGATCCGTCTGACGCATAAGTAGACCGCCGCCGGCACCAGGTTTGATCGGGGTGAATTGCCCTACTTTTCCGACAAAGTGATAGTTATGTCCTTCTGCAATCTTGTCGTTAAGTTCGGCACAAGTTGCTTCGAAGGTAATGTCAGAAAGCTTACCCTTCTTGTACTTATCTTCCGCCTTGGATAATTCTTTCTCGAGACCGCTCACATCTGGAAGATTTTCATTCATGTCCAAATATAAAGCTGTCTGAACAGACTTGACCTCGCACATATCTTCGAACTTAATCGACTCTCGAGTGAATAGTTTCTTGAACACATACGGAACCGAGAACTGATCTGCGGTTGCCGACCATTCCCATCCATGCTTTTTATTATCCCCTGGAACGTATCCGTAAAGTTCCATACATTTCTCAGGTGTAGCGTACCGGGCAATGTATGTACTCTTGTTCACCAAGCACATCCGATCATAGGTCGCCTCGTGCTCAAACGTGTATCCATACCTTTCGCCTAAATCCATGACAAACTGAATGATTTCCGGTGTTGCATCAGGAATCTTGATCGAGTCTGTCTTAATATGGGCGACAACAAAGCCCCGCTTCTGCACCTCATGCTTCAAGGTGATCATAAACAGTGCTCCTCTCTTCGCTACAATATTGTCTACGTTACGTTTGTCGCGGAATGGATTGTCAAACGTCGCTGAAGTAAGACCGTAGACTGAGTTGATTGCCGTTTTCAGTGCGTTCGCCAAATCCTTCGAAGACATCTCACCGTCAACCACTTTCTGGATATACGGTGTAAGCTTTCCATCCATCATCTGGTTGACCGCATCCCAGTCTTCATGCTTGATATTCACCCGGCCTTCTACGATGTCCCGGAATATCCTTGTATACTTCACTCCGAATAAACACTCGGCGATTGCACTGTGCGGATGCTGAGAAGCAATGTCCAGTAAAGCAACATTTCCGTACATACCCGGCTCCGCATAGACACATCCACCTTCCCCAACCTTCCTATACAACGGATTCGGATTGTTCTCATTGAAATCCATATAAGTCGAAACACCATTTTCGAACTTGTATCCTGGGAAATATGGAAGTAGACTTTCTTCCTCGCCAAAAGGTTCGACAGTCATACCTGGACAAGCTTCATTTAAGAACTCCATCGTTTCATCGTCCAGATCGTAAACCGGTTCTGCAAGATTGCGGTAGCGAAATTGATCTTGCGGGTGCTTATTCCCTCCAAATATAATTCTGGTGGTCAGTGAGTTGGTCGTGTCGTTTACGGTCATTCCAGCCAAATCAGCCAGAATCTGTCTTGCTGTCCAATCTGCTTTGAGATAATGAAACGCTGCTTCAGTGGCAATAACATCGTTGTCACAATATTCTGCTACTTTCTCCCACAGTTCCTCCGGCACAGGCTGGTCCCAGGGCAGACCGAGCTCTTGATGGTGAATGCCCATCTCGATCTCAAGCTTTTTCAGACTCTTTTTATTCACGGACGAAGCGAAATCATACACATCTGTATAAGACACGTTATAAGCTTCCCCAAAGAACGCATCTCTGTCTCCGGAGATAATTCGCTGCGAAAGCTTATAGATCTGCTCGACTGTATACCCCATAAGTCGCGCATACACGATATGATTGTCATATCGCCTGCAGTTAAAACCAACCAGACGAAATTTCAGAAGTCGCTCGATCTCTGCGGGCGAAGGATTAATCATACGGACTACAGGCTTGTCCTCACCCTCGATCTTCCAGTTCACTAAGAGTAGATTCGGAAAAACCTCGATGTCATAGAAAACCAGTTTATCGTATTCATCTTTATCCGGCTCGGAAGCTTCATCAGACTTGAACTTCATCCGATTCACAAGCTTGATGCAATAATCCGCCTGGTGTGTACTATTCGCGGCAAAAGCCAATACCGCGCCGCGCATATCTGTCACATCGTAATGCAGGCCGCTGGCGTATGCATCTTCCAGAATCTTGTAAATGAAATCCATGCTTGGTTTTGTGGCGGCATGAATCTCTTTGTTGAGATTTCGTTTGATTTGTGTCCGGAGTCCTTTCTCACTTCGTACCGAATCAAAATTTATCATCTTCTTGTCTCCTTTCAGCGGAAGCCCAGAACTGATCGTCGCAATCGGCAAGTTATTGCATTTTGTCAATTTGCGTCTTAACGAGCTCTTCCCAGAAAACACCTTTATCTCGATGTGATCTGCATACACCCGATTCAGCTTCGAAACATCACCGGTGTAAATATAATGCAGGTGGATGCCCCGCCCGCTTTTGCTCAGCTCCGCATATGTTGGCGGCCATTTACTAGCGGCCTCGAGATTTCGTTCGTAGCATTTCTCGCCGTTCTCATCTGGAATATCAAAGTCTATGACAATGTGGTTCTCGGGTACTTTGGCATAATGCAACTTTGATGTGTCCAGATCAGACAGCGTAGTGCTTACTTTATCCCAGGGCTTCATTGGAGTTTCGTTTTCCGTCGCGTACTGGGCGATACACCCTGCGCATGTGCTGTCAAACATGGATGGATAACCACCAAACTCAATCCGATACGGAGCTGTCTCTTCGACCGTCTGATCCGGGGCCATGAATTTCTCGCTCAAAAACCCGACAAAATTGCTCCGTACTCGAGTGCCGTCAGCCAACTGATCCCGATCCCGGAACTCACGGAAGTAGTTCTGCAGCTCTTCCTTAAACACTCTCTGAGAAAACGGATGTGGGACTTTGGCATCTTCACAATACGTTTTGTACATCTCCCACGCCGCCTTTAACGTTACGCTGTCTGCCTCCTTTAATCTGAAATATGCATCTGAAATGAAATTGTAGAAGTCATTAGAAGCGCTCAGCATCCGGACTGGAATATAGCTGTCATACATACCAGGGTTGCTCAAATATACATTTTGACAATGGTAAGCGATCGCCCCAAGCTCGAACTTGACTTGTTTTATGACGTGATCATATTCTACTTTACTCAGCCTATCTCCCGATGGTGTGACATCAATCAGTCGTCGGATCAAACCAGACTTCGCGTCGGTGATCTTAACCGGTTTGTTTGTGCCTATGATCAAAAAGCTCTTGAATTTGTTTGAGTACGCGGATTTGAATTTCTCGTTCACGGTCATTATCTCGTGAGAAACCAGGCTGTTCAGTCTTGTGTTATCCTCAATTCTGGATAAATCGCCATCGTGCTGTATCGCAACCAGAGGATTAGACTTGAACGACTCCAACGCAAACACATTACTCGCTGATCCAAGAGCTTTTGCATCAAACACAGAGCAATACCCCTCAAAAAGCTGTTCCATGATACTAATGATTGTTGACTTACCCGTCCCGACCGATCCATAAAGAACCATGAACTTTTGAATATGCTTCGAGTCACCGCAAACAATAGCTCCAATCGCCCACTCGATCTTCCTTCGTTCTTCTGGTGAGTACAGCGTAGATATCAGCTTGTCATAAGCAGATATATCGCCTCTCTCGAGTGGGTAAGAGAGCTTTTTGCTGGCATAATCTTCCTTCTTCGTCTCGACATTGGAAAATATAAGCTTGTCATCCAGCGTATGAAATGAATCACGCATCTGTTTCTGACAATATCTATGCCACTTGTCTATCATTCCGGTCTCTGAATCCCACATGTAGAGCACCCGCACATTGCAATCAAACTTGTCTCGATGCTCTTTCATGAAGCAATCCAGTTCTCGGTCGATAAGACGTAAAGCATCCTGTTCATCTGTGGACCACAGCCCCATTTCTTCCAGCCAAATCGCATAGAAGTCTCCGCCCCGTATCATAAGGTCCGTGGTCCTGCAGATAACAAATTTAGGATAGATTTCCACCGTTCCGCCTTTTACAGTACGGTAAGAAATCCTTAAGAAATCGACCATTTCATTTTCCTAACTCCTTTCAACTTCTCAAAATCTCATCCAGATACCAGCACATCTGATACCAGATCTCGACATCCCTCAAATCGTACCGGCAATTCTTGATCGTAAACAATCCGCCTTTTCCGTTCGGCTCGTAGTCACGATTTAAGAACCGATCGACCGCTTCCTCAACTGCATAAGCACGAAACGATGAATCGCGAACATAGCCGAGTCCCATGCTATCTATCATTGACCAGAACCAATGTCCGGTACGATTACCCATATCCGGATCGTCCATAATGTGCTCTTCGCATCGTACGGCCAGAGCCACCATCATCTCGAGCACCGTGCAGGGCCCATTCAGATAAGGTTCAACATCCCCATACCCGAAGTCAATCGCAAACCGATACCGAAGATACACACCGTCCGCAGCACGATTTTTATCATTCTCGATTGTATATGTAAAATCGGTATCGAACAGCAGTCTAAGCAGCTTATACGACACTTTATGCCCGTGCCTTTCTGGTGGCACCAACGCGCAGAGCCAATCAAAATATGTTTTACTCATTGCATTATGTGTCATTAATCCTCCGTTCTTGAACCATAAACGTTATGGCCGACGACGGATGCATAAGTCCTCTCGTCACGAAGGATCTCGTAATCAACCTTCCGAACATCATTCCTCACATAGACCGCATCGTCTTCATACTCGCCAAACCGGTTCAACGCGACCGCACCGACAGTTTCCTCGATATCGTCCACCAGTTCCTCCATGTCATCCGAAAGCACCTCATCCGCATAATAGGTCAGTGTAACGGTATCGTAATCCGGCAGCTCACCGAACTCATCCGGGGTGATCACGTACGGCATATTCGCCATTTTCTTCTCCATTTCTTTTTCCACGTCCTTTCTCGAGCGTCCTGAATATCTTGTATAGGCCGCCGCTTTTTTCGCGTATTCGCATCGCTCGTCTTTCTCTTCTGCTCGCCTCTCGACCGCTTCTTTTCTTCTTCGTTCACACCGCTCAAAAGACTCTCTTACAGAATCAATCTCGTCCTGCACGATCTTCTCGTACTTGGCCTTGGTGATGATATAAGCCGTTGCAGCTCCGGTTACTGTCCCCAGCGCAAATATAAACAACCCTGACATTTTACTCATCTTCCTGTTCGTCCTCCTTTTTTATTGTCATGACAGTAAAAGACAGCCCGCCGAAGAGAAGAGATATGCTCAACAGCAGGCCGCCCACAATATGACATTTCCGTTTTGTGTTTAATGAATAATCAAGAATTGAGATGATATTATCAATTTCTTCCACTGTTCAACGCCTCCTTCCGTCAGCCAGAATTACAAGACCCTTGATAAAGCAGACTCCAGAAATAGCCGCAAAAACATACGATACTAAAGTATTCATAGATTCACCTCCCCTCTGATGAAACTTACGGTGTTACACGTTAAATGGACTCCAGCCCAGCGCGATGCAGAATATCGCCATCCACGTTGAAATCCAGGATGATTGCTTTGTCGTAGCCGCCGTATTCGTTCGCCATATCTACGACTACGTGTTTGATGTCTACCAGATTGTCGCCCGTCGGATCATCCGGCTTATACGTCCAACCAACGCACTGACCGGCCACTGTTTTATCGAAGCCGAGATCCTCGTACACATCATTCAAAAACAGATAGCCGTTTGCTCTAAGCCGACTATTCGCGGAGGCAATGACCTGATTCAAAAACATAAGATTGTAGTCCAATACCGGTTCCCAGATTTTGTTCCCCCGCTCAAAGACTCTGGAATAGTCACTGAAAGACTCACCGGCAAAGATCTTTCTTGTCTTAGTCACCGTCTTTTCTTTCCCGTCCTCGTCTACAACGGTCTCCTGTACCTCTTCGGATCTGATGTTGTGACGGATCTCAGTCTCCACCTCGTCACCGAACCGCTCGGCAACTCTGCTGCGGTATTCTTTATAACTCTTATCAATCGTCGCATAAGCACTCGCCAGAGCAACGTTTCTCTTACAAAGGATTTTGTGCGACGTCAGAATACACCCTACTGACATCACGCCGAGCACGACAGACGGAGCATACAGTTTTGCAAGCTTAATGCCTGTCGAAGCGTACACAACAGTTGTTTCCTTTCCGCTGCACTCCTCCTGCTTCTCGGCAGCCTGCTCGTGGATGTCGTCGACCTTCTCCTTGTGCTTATCCAGAACCTCATCCACCTTCATACTCGCTTTGCATGCCATTACGGTGCTGACAACTACTCCAACGATCCCGACCGCAACCAGGATCTCAGGGCTGCATTTCTTCATCTGAAAACCAAATCTATTTACCGAACGGTCTAACGACTTTATTACTGCTGACATTTTCATATCCATAATCTCCTTTATCATTTTTTAATTTATTGGCATTGGTCTGGGGAATTTAAGCATATATCCGCCCTGTCTCCCCCTGACGACGGACGCATTACGAATGTTTGTTGTCCATCCGTATTTACAATCCATATAATTGTTTGTTGTGATACCAACCAGATCATAAAGATCTGCTACACTGACAACTCCGTACGACTCGACAATATCATCCATCTGAATCAGCACCTGCTCAGCGTCACCCCTGCTGTTCAAGATGATGTCGTCAAGCTCATATCCTCCAGTTCCAGACCTAAAAGTAGACGGACCAGATGGCTCGTTCTGCTTCTCCCAGTAACTTCTGTACGGCGTCCGATTCGACTGTTTCTGCTTCTTGCGGGCACCTTCGCCATACAAAATACTGTCGATTCCTTCCGAAATTACTTCCTTTGCTTTAGGAATGATCAAATCGGAGATTAAATAACGCTTCATGGTGGCGAAATCCTCAGCTACAAACAGATCTGTAAACTTCCGCAGCGTCGATTTCTTCCTGGACTGTACACCTCCGGTTACGATTTTTTCTCTTTTTGGTCTTTCCTCTGTCCTTCCGCTCTTCTGCTCCTTCGAACGATAGGAATTTGACTTGTATTCTTCCATTCTCAAGCTCCTTTACCCAACCAAAAATATCTCACCCGGTAAATCAATTCTCGCCGTGGCAATTTTGTTATGGTTCTTTTTATACTGATACTTCAGGTTATTCTTTGCTTTCTTTACCGAAGGAGCATACGTAGACCCGCTCCACCGGTTTTCAATGCATCGCCCAAATTCGGTGACAGGCCCGACATAAGAATATAAATTCATATCACTCCTCCAAAAATAAAAAGAGAAAGCATCTGTTAAGATACTCTCCCTTTCATAGAAGTCATTTTATTTCGCGTCGTTCTTATCATCTTCCGATGACTCCGAATCAACTTCACGGTAGTCGCCCGGCTTTGCATCCACAACCTTCTCCTTGGTTTCCTTCTTCGCCTTGTGCATATCATACAGCCGCTTCGCCTTCTTTGCTACCCAACTTCCGGCAGCACCGATGGCTACACAGGCCGCTGCTACAACCGCAACGGTTCCGCTTGAAACCCCATTGTTCTCCGTAGATACCTCAGCATCCGTTACAACTTCCATCATCTCATCGTTTCTCTCATCCATGATAAATTCCTCCTTATGATAAAATGGTTTCTTTTCATTAAACGGTATGTAAATTTCGCGCGTTATGATAATTTACGGAAGTCCCATCTCGGAGCGTAACGATAATCCAGCACAAGACAAGGCGTCCGATCCTCGGCCAACGTAGAACTGAAATCTACATCAATCAGTCCATCGTCTACATTCCAACCAACATCTTCGCCGATATCAACCGCCAACAATCCGAGCTCATAATAGAACTCATTCAGAGAAATATACATCTCGCTCATGAGTCGTTTATTCAGCTCGTTCACGGCCTGTCTTATCTTGTCGATATCAGATCTGAAATATCGCCCGCATATTGCGTCATAGCAAAGTGTGTCCCCTCGATCGGTAAGAATCACTTCGCTCTGCCGTACCGGATTGTTCGTAACCTTATCCTGCGCCACCTTATCTCGGATCTCCTGCTCTTTCTTTTCACCGAGCGTCTCAATTACCTTGTCTTTGTATTCCATCCTGGCCGTCTCGGATAAGCTGTATGCCGCAGCCAAAGCAGCGTTTCGATTCGCGTTCACAGAACTTGCCCCGATCAGGCACGCTATGGATACCACACCGGTTACGATGGCCGGAATATAACACTTCCATGTGACTTTCACAATGTCAATCGGATCAAGCTTACTCACCTCGGCTGCCTCTTCTGATCCGGAGTCCTCGGCTGCTTTAATGTTCTCCTGTGTTCGTCTGTCTTTTTCTTCATCCATCTTCTTGATCGCTTTAGGTGTTGCCTTTACGGCCAATATAGTTGCAGTGATCATACCGGCGATCCCAAGACCTGTAAGAAGTTCAGGACTATGCTTCGCCAACTGGCTGGTCACCGTGTTAATCATTCTTGATAAATTTACCTTGCTCACTTTCTTGCTCCTTTCATTTTATGAATATTTCCAAAATATCTATGGCGACGTCATAAGCCGTCGAAAAAGCAAATGATGTTTTTGCGTTAAAAGTCGAGTATTTATTCACCTTATCAGCAAATTCCTCGATCACTGTCAGCGGCGGCTCCCGTCTTCTGAGTTTTAGCAGTGTAAGAATCTCGTTTGCAGCCCATCGCTCATATGCAAGCGTTTCGGCATATCGTTCGTCTTTTCCGAAGCCAAACCACCCCAAACGTGCAATATATTTTCGCACAACTGCTATCGCATACTCGTTTGTACATGACATATACATGAATGCTCTCCTCTCCAAAAAAAAAAGAGCCCGTGTCAGGACTCTTCTTTGTCTGAAGTGTTATTCAGTTGATTGTCTACCTCAGTTCGAACCGCATGTTTCATCTGTACCGTTTCAAACACCGTACCTAATACGGATGCTGTCACGATGCCTACAAATGTTACAACTGATCCAATATTCGGTTTCTTCACTTTTCATCACCTCCATAACAGCCACTGCTTTTTTCGCGACACAAAAAAAAAGAAAGAGCTGATACCAGCCCTTTACTTTTCTCTCAGATGTTTCACGATACTTATCACAGTTACTATACCGACAATACAAACAATAGCGTCGCCGAATACCAGCAGGATCGCAAGTCCGCCTGTTCCTACTACAGCAATCGTAATCGCCGCTACAATAAGTGTTGCCAATAATATCACTGATAATAATATCATATGAATCACTCCTTTCTCATAAAAAGGAATGTACATTTCGCGTATCAAATAATTCTGCGGTCAAACACTGTCTCCCATCGCTCCCGTTTTAAGGGTTTCATTTTCAATGCCCACATGATTTGCCGAACTGTAACAGTCGGATATAGGCCGTCACGGCATACATCAGCTCTCTCATCAAAATATGCTTTGAAACTTGAGTTCAAATATAGTTCTCCGGTGAGCCACTCGTCGATCTCACCCCACCAGGTATGCTTTGTTGCATTATCATACCTTTGCTGGATGACGGCGAGCCCTTTTTCGCCCATTTTGTAGAGTGTGCATTGACTGTAGACAGGATGATCGCATTTATAAATTATTCCATACGCCGGCTTGCTGATCTGCGGTTTTTCATAATGATATCTCATACCTTACTCAAGAAAAAAGAAAGAGCCCTTGTCAGGACTCCTCCAGTACATTCAAAAACCCATTCACAGCATTCACATGACATGGCATTTCGCCGATAAGCTCCTCTGTCTTCGGCTCGAAGAAACGCATGATTTTGTACGGGCCGTAATCAAAATCTCTGTCCTTCCGCTTCATAGCGTCAATCGTCTTGCTCCAAAGCTCATCCAACGCCTTACATTCCTTGCGCACATGCATTCCATATACAGTGCTAACAACAACCGCGCCGAGAGCTCCGCCAGCAATCAGGATCTTCTTATGATCAGATGTCCACTTCTTTGCATTAGCCGCTTTCTCACACATTTTCTTCTTCGCTTCTCTCAGTTTCAACATCGTCTGTTCCTCCTTGAAAATATGAATTTGTTTTTGTTCTCATAATAAGCTGTGTGATTTTTGCGCAAAAAGAAAGAGCCCTTGTTAGGACTCCTTCTCCATTGTAGAAATAAGCATTTCAAGTTCCTTAATCCGTTCATTGAGTTTCGCGTTCTCCAACCTTAACTTCGCTGACTCAGACGCCAGGACTTTACACGTTCCCCGCAAGATATCAAGTTTCCCGATTGCTTCGACGTAGTCATTCCTATCACACGTCTTGTTAAGTATCAGCTTGATGTCCAGCCAGGTCGTGTTCGCCACAGCGTTCTGCGCTCTCAACAGTTCTAAGGTTTTCCCTTCAACACTCGTCTCGCTCATTGTTTTGTCCTCCTTAAATGTTATTTCATAAAGAGGACTGCATTTTTCGCGTGACTACGGTTCAATCATCAAGCTCCTCCTTGGTTGGATATAATTTCGCATACTCCTCGTCTGTGAACCCGTAGTGATCCAAATCCATAGAATGGCCGCAATGCTCGCAGACCAGAATATCACGGGTCTCATCGTCCTCAAAGATCATCTTTTCGCCACATACCGGGCAAAAATAATCACCAGTCATCAAACCTTCTACATTTTTGTCGTTAAAAAAGCCAGCCATGTAAAACCCTCCTTCATTTGATATACATTTATATAGTCATATTATTATACTACAACCCCTTATCAAATGAAAGCGGAAAATAAAGAGACCGTGCATCTACACGATCCCTTTCCACTCCACAACTTGTTACTTTTTCCAGCGAAACAAGCTTCCGAAGAATGACTTGCCTACGGATGAAACAAGCGCTCCGGTCTCTTCAAATTTCAGCACATTTTTCGCGATAGCCCAGATAGATATTGTTGAGCCAACTCCCCCGATTGCCCACATACCGACCTTTAAACGACGATCCTTCTCCTGCTCTGCATACTGCTTCTCTTTGTCCTCACGCTCATTCTCGAGTGTGCGATACTTGATATCGTAGTCTGCAGTCGTCTTGTTGTCCTCGTTTAACAATCGAATCTTGTTCTGCACATCTTCAGAGATCTCTTTGAACTCTTTGCTCTCCGGATCAAGTGCTGACATTACCTCAAAACCACGCTTGACATCCTCTTCCAACATAGCTCTAATTTCGTCACTCATTTGCTTCTCCTTTCAAAAATGTTGTTAGTGTCATAACAGACTGTGCTTTTTGTGCGAAGCTTAGAGCATATGTGCTTTATACCCAATACCCATTGGATTTCACCTCCCTTCGGTTTTATCAAAATATCATTCTTTTTGATGGATTGCGTGATGTGGAAAAGAAAGAGATCATGCTTGGCATAACCCCTTTTCTTTTTTCTGGAATATCACTGACGGAAACTTTTTATAATCGCCCATACTCCGATGCCACACAAAATGCATCCGAAAAACAGCAATATCATCACGCTCCTTTCGTGTATATTCATTAAAGCAGGTGCGTTTTTGGCGTATGAAAAAGAGAAGCCTGATCACTCAGACCTCTCCTTTTTGTTACAGTTTAATACCTCTGAGTATTTCGCCCGCTATCAATAAAGCGATTGGATCGTACTCGTCTAGCGGACATCCGTACCGAATGTTCAACTCTTCCTTCGCTCTTTTCTTCGCGGCCTCAATCGCCTCGCTCTTAGAGAAAAACAGTTGATTTCCCAATCTGTACATCTTCATACCGTTTACTGTTACGCGCTCCACTTCTTCACCCATAGCTACGCACCTCCTATGTATTTTTTCATAATAGGAAATGTCAATTTCGCGCTTTATCCAGTATCCAGAAGAATCGCCGGTACAGGTTGTAATACATCTCTCTGCAGCACGGGATATTTAATCTAGCTTTGATTGCGTCATATGGCATACCTTTTGTTACACCGAGTAAAATATACTCACCAAGAATCGGATCGGTTCGCTCTGCGCAGATTTCAAGCATATGAATCCGTGATTCGAGATGCTCTAATTCTATGGATGCATTACCCGTTGGATCACCTATTTGATCTCTTTGCAGTCGCTGATCCGTACGGTTTGCATGCGTGAGAGTCTCCATAAGTGCCACACGATGCTTTTTCCAATCGTAATACTGCATGCAAAAGTGCTTTAACTCATAGTACCGATGTCTACTGATCCAATACTGATTTTCCTCCGATAACTCCGGAGGAACATTTATACCCATCTTATTTTTGTCTCCTTTCGAGTGTTTATTTTCAACAAGGCCTTGCTTACGTCTATTCTAGGTTAAATAAACGGATCCGTAAAAACAAACTCAGTGAAAAAGAAAGAGCCCTTGATAGGACTCTTTAGATTTGAATTAGACATGCTGCAGACTTGATATGGCGGATTGCCAGTCCACCGGAATTGTCAAACTGCCTGCTACCAGGTCAACCTCCTTTCTACAACACCAAATGTAAAATTCGCGTGAAAAAAAAGAGTCCTTGTCAGGACTCCACCTCTGGTAACCAATCATATTTTTGTCTTAAGATATCGTAATGTTCCGGTGCTATCACAGCGAACACTGCAAGGTTTACAGCAAACAGTTTATCAAATAAGATTTTATAGTAAGGATCTTTCTCTGCCAATTCACTCAAAGCCACGAGTACATCACACGATTCTTCAATCAGTTTTAATTGCTCGGTTGGCTCAATATGCCATATACACTTCGAATAACACCATACATATAATCTCGTTATCTGTTTGCGCTTCCACAGCATTGCTTTGTTTCTCATCCAGTTCATAACAAAAACCTCCTTAAAATGATTTAGTCATAATAGGAGTTGTGTTTTCTGCGCTTTCCATCTGGTCATTGTCATTTCACATGGGTAATCTTCGAATCCAAGAGTTGATGATGTGATGAGACCTTCCAATACGCCTTGTATGATTTCCGTTTCATACTGCTTGTACGGAAGAATATAGTCTGGGAGTTCGCGGCGGATCCGCCCACAGTTAGTACACTGCATTCGTCTGACTTTTACGTAACGGCTCGCTCGTCTTTTCGTCCGTACGATCCGCGGAACTGAGTCATATACTTTCAAAGATCCGCCGCATATAGAACAAGTTTTATTACTGCTTATCATTATATTACTTCGCTTTCATCATTTGTTAGCGAATAATATAACATCGTAGAAAGTGACTGTCCACACGTTTTTTTTTGTGTTTGTATAACTACGGTTCGGTGAAGCCCTCAGAAGTGTCCAGGAGGACCTCGACGCGAAAAACTTCTATGCCTTCAACCCGAGCTTTGACGCTCCGGTGGAATGCCCGCCGTGCAAGGCATAGCATTTTAACCGCCTGCTCCTGCGCGCTTTGGAGGCGCAAAGCAGGCCGAAAGAATCGAGAGGGTGTCGCAAAAATATCAAATTAAGTCATTGAGCGATGCCCTCGCTCTATGTATATAAAACTTCTTTGTTCACTGCAAAAAGACAGAGAAGATCCATTTCCCGGAAAATCGTACTCTTCCAAAAAAGAAGCTTTTTTAGAGGAGCCATCGCTATTTTTTGCACCCAAAGAACTTTCACAAGTTTAACACAACTATCTTGATCAACTGGATTTTATCTTTCCTTTTCCATTATGAAATTTGTAAGAAAAATTCCTTGTCGCTCAACCTGTTGTTCTTTAATAACTCTGTAACCTCTCTTTTCAAAAAAAGGTCTTGCTGAAATGGAAGCATAAGTAATAATGGTCCCTTGAATCGCTTGCTCTAACTGATTGCAAATAGCAGTGGCTATCCCTTTTCTTTGATAATCTGAATGGACAAACAATCGGTCAAGATAACCTGCTTTATTTATATCTCCAAAGCCAATTATCACTTCACCATCAGTCGCAACCAAACTATAATTCTCTTCAAAAGACTGATTCCATTTCTCTAAATCAACAATCCCTGTTGCCCATACGTCTAATTGCTCTTTTGTATAGTCTTTTGCGTTGACCGTATGAACAGTATTATAGAAAAGTTCAGCTAATATCTCACAATCTAATGGTTGGTATTCTCTAATTTCCATTTCACCTCTCCTACTGTTTTTACTTGATGAAATCGAAAGTTGTCATTATAGATCAATGTTTATCTCATACTTATCATCAATAAGCACATAATTTACATTGTATTCTTGAGCAAGTACCAAAAACTGCGCGTTATCTTCTAAAACACTTTCCAAAGTACACCATTCATCATCTAAACGATTTTCAATGACACTCGCATATCTCTTTATACTGGCAAAGTGATTTTTTATATAGTTCTCACTCATTATAAGACAAAGGTATTTAATATGACTAAGATATTCTTCCCCAAAGTCCTGCGACCAATTAAAAGGAATATAGCACCCTTCGATAATAAGATTTTGTTTGTTCTCTATGGCTGTTTTAATTATTTCTCGAACAACTGGCCACAAGTAATCTGTGAGTTCATTATCATCTTCGGGTGTAAGTTTGGTGTAACCACTCCGAATTAAACCCATTTTCAAATGGTCTATTGATAAATATGGATACTTATATTTTTCAAGCAGTTTTTGAGCAAGTGCAGTTTTGCCTGTGTGCGATGCACCTGTTATCAATATAATCATCGTTCTACTCCTATTCTACAAATGCCGATTTGTTGGTCTCTCCCAACATCAAAATTATACCTCAATTATTCGCAAATTTCCATACACAGCAATACCTTGTTTCCGCGCACAGAAAATGCGGCCGGACGCCGATGGTGTGGTCGGCATAGTACGGCGCAAAGCCGGCTTTCTCCAGCTCCTCCGCGGACAGCCCGCGCGTGAGCTGGTGGACAATCGTCGAGACGATCTCGATCCCACGCAATACGGAGCTGCATAAGCGGATGACAACAAAATTTGGGGAGGTGTAAACAGACGAGCTTGTGGTGCATTGTGTCGGATTTTGCTAGAAAAGCAGAAATATTCGTGCAGTTTAATGTAAAAATCAAAGAATAATTCATTGATTTTTACATGATTATCTATTATACTATGGGTGACATCTTTTAAGGAGGGTCGCTTATGTATCGGAAAATCATGCGCTATTTCGAAGCGTGGAAAGAAAACGAACACCGAAAGCCCCTGATTTTGCAGGGAGCAAGGCAGGTCGGTAAGACCTATTCCATTTTGGAGTTCGGGCGCACACACTATGAAAATGTGGCGTATTTTAATTTTGAAACCAATCCCAAGCTGAATGAAACCTTTGAGGAGAACATCAGCCCCGGCTACCTGATACCGATTTTGTCCCATATTGCGGGGCAGACCATTGTGCGGGAAAAGACGCTGATTGTCTTTGACGAGGTGCAGCTCTGCGAAAGGGCGTTGACTTCGCTGAAATACTTTTGTGAGGACGCTCCCGATTACCATATCATTGTGGCGGGCAGTTTACTCGGTGTTGCAGTCAACAGGGCAAAATTCTCTTTTCCCGTGGGAAAGGTGGATATGAAAACCCTCTACCCTATGGATATAGAAGAATTTATGGTAGCGTTGGGCGAGGACGCTCTGGCGGAACAAATCAAAAAGTGCTTCCAGACCGATACACCTTTGCCGTCCGCTTTGCACGATGCGGCAATGCAGCTTTACCGTCAGTATCTTGTGGTAGGCGGTATGCCAGAGTGCGTGATGCAGTTTGCCGAAACGAAGGATTATATCCTTGTGCGCCATACGCAGGACACCATTCTGGCAAGCTACCTGAACGATATGAGCAAGTACAATAACCTGAATGAAATCAAGAAAACAAGGCTTACTTATGACAACATCACCGTGCAGCTCTCCAAGAAAAGCACCCGCTTCCAGTATAAGCTCATTAAGAAAGGCGGGCGGGCTTCAGAGTTTGAAAACGCCATCGAGTGGCTCTGCCTGTCTGGTATCGTGTCGCAGGTGTATAAGGTAGAGCAGATTAAAAAGCCCCTTGAAAACTACCGTGACATTGACGCTTTCAAAATCTATGTTTCGGATTTAGGTCTGCTTGCCGCCAAGAAGAATTTAGCCGCTAACGATGTCCTCTATATGGTGGAGGAGTTGAACGACTTTAAGGGCGGAATGGTGGAGAACTATGTCAATGTGCAGCTCACCATAAACGGTTACCAGACCTACTATTGGGAGTCCGAGCGTGGAGCTGAGATTGATTTTGTCATTCAGCGTGAGGGCAGGCTGATCCCCATTGAGGTCAAATCTGCCGACAACACCAGAGCCAAGAGCTTAAAAGTCTATATGGAAACCTATCAGCCCGACTATGCCATCAAGCTCTCTGCAAAGAACTTTGGCTTTGAGGACGGAAAAAAGACCGTTCCTCTCTACGCCGCATTTTGTGTCTAATTGTATTCAAACGAATATTGCAATCGGTAACGCTCACTTCAAAAGGTGGGCGTTATTTTTTGACAAGCGGCCCTCCGGTATTTCCGAAGAGCCGCTTGTCTATCTTGCAGGGTGCTATGTCAACATGGATTGCCGTTTTTGATACACCTGATGGTAAGAAACCCCAAGCAGCACCGCCGCACCCAGCCAGCCCAGCGGACTGGCAAAATAGATTGCCCAGCGATGAAAGAATCCCGGCAACAGGGTCACTGAGAGAATGCGGAGGCCCAGCTCCACAAACCCCGACAGCGTCGGCGTGAATGTACTGCCCATCCCCTGCAATCCGGCGCGATACAGGCACGTCAGGGACATCAGCGGGATGGTAAGCGCCAGCGTTACCAGGTACTCGTAGCCCGTCTGAGTGAGCTGCTGCAGGTGGCTGGTCTCTCCGGCTACCAGCAGGCCGATCAGACTACGCCCAAAGACGGCCACCAATACCGCCACACACACCGCCCCGGCCAGGGATATCCTGACGCTGCACCGCAGCCCGGCTTTCAGACGATCCATGCGCCTGGCTCCGAAATTCTGGGCGCTGTAGGTGGCAAAGGCCCCCTCGAATCCGTCACTTATCAGGCAAAGCAATCCGAAGTACTTCTCCGTCGCCGCCATTCCCGCCACAAACAGTGTGCCGTGGCCATTAATCGCTGTCTGCACAAACAGGCCTCCTACCGCGATCACCCCATCGCGGAAAGCCATCGTTCCGCCCATGCGGAGCAGTTCCCTCAGCAAAATAGGATTCGGTCTGAAATCCCTTACCGAGAGCCGCATATGAGACAACCCCCGCAGCTTCACAAGGCAGTAAGCGAGGGAACCCAGTTGCGCCGCCACGGTGGCCGCAGCCACTCCCGCCACGCCCCAGCGGAACACACCCGCAAAGAGCAAATCCAGCAAAATATTAAGCACACAGGAGCCGGCATTGGCCGCAACCGGCGCACTGCTGTTCCCTTGAGCCAGCAGCAGAGTCGAGCAAAACCGGTTCGCCAGCGTGACGGCCACACCTCCGAACACCCAGCGCACATAGACCAGCGTGTCAGGAAGAATACCGGCCGGCGTGTCCATGAACATCAGTACAGGCCCCGCGAACAGCAGACCGGCAATGGAAACGATGGCGCTCACCCCCGCCGAGAGGATTACACCCATCGCCACGGCTTTCCGAAGGCCGCTGAAATCCTTTTTGCCGAACAGCTGGGCAAACAACACCCCGAATCCCCTTACCAGCCCGAAGACAATCTGGTAGGCCATCTGGCAGAAGAAACCTGCGGCCCCCACCGCCGCAAAGGCATCCACCCCCACGAGCCTGCCAACCACGGCACTGTCAGCCGTAGTATACAGCAGCTGGCACAGACTGCCAAACATCAGCGGAACTGCAAACTTTACCAGCAGGGGCAAAGGGGTCCCCTGCGTCATATCCGTTGTTTTATTCATTTGTAATGCCTCTTTTCTCTTTTATTCAAGGAACCAAAAGAACAAAGAGGCCCGAAAAGATGATCACCCGTTACCGCCTTCCGCCTTGGGAGAATCCCAAAGAGAGCAAATGCCCGGCCCACCTTTTCAGGCCCGGAAGGCATTTACACCGGGTATCTGTATCCAAATACCATACTTGCTGAACGATGAACGCGCAGAACCGTTATTCGCCAGAAAGCATATCCGATCATTCGATTGGCCGCACATACTGAGCATTCCTTCCCTCCATCTCATTACCTCTCCATAACATTCATATGATCGCTTCGCCTATATTGCAAATATACCATAATAAGCAGGCCCTTTCAACTAAACTCTCCCGCTTCCATCCAGGCTTTCGAAAGAATGGGCGCCGAGACTGTCCGTTATCGTCTCTCATAGACTAAATCTGTGATTCCATTATAGCTTCTGGTCCTGATCAATTTTAATTTCCGTTCTCTCTCAAAAGTACCGAAGAGGCGAATCCCATTGCCTAAAATCGTAGGAATGACATTGATATAGTATTGCTCAATCAAGTCTGCCTGCATCAGCTGTCTTACAATCGAGGCTCCGCCGCATATCCAGATATCTTTCCCTGTTTCCCGCTTCAAACGAGTCACTAATTGACACGGATCTTCCTCTGTAAATCTGATTTGATCCGTTGATTTCTCTGGGGTATGTGTGACGATATAGCTGGTAAAATCAGAATATACCCACTCGTCGGGTGACAGTTCTGTCACAAGCTGATGGTATGTGTTTGCACCCATGATAACGGTATCCACATTCCGGACAAATTCTTCATAGGAAACCATGTCGTCCTCTCCGGATTCCTGTCCTTCCAGCCACCCTGTACCTCCATGAATATCCGCAATATATCCGTCCAGGCTCATTGCAATAAATAAAACTACGTTTCTCAATCTGACACCCCCGTCCGAAACTGTAGAAAAAGGAAACAGCAGCCCACCTGGACCCCTTACAAAGACTCCTGTGGCTGCCGTCCTCTCATATCTTTCTATACACTGGTTCCACCATTTTCTCGGGTCTTCTCATGTCTTTTCTCTCTGGTCACGCCTCTCGCCGGTCGCCCCAGAAAAACAGCGCTACGGTACCCGGGCCTGTGTGGCTGCCGATCGTCGTGCCGATATTGTTGATCTCGACCTTTCCATTCAGCTTCGGGAAAGCAGCCTCGACGAGGTCTGCGACCGCTCTGGCATCCTCCATGCAGGCGGACTGGGAAATGTAGCATTTCCCGGAGTAATCGGCGCCGTCCTTCGCGTGCTCCTTCATGCGCTCGACAATCGCCTGAATCACCTTACGCTTCGAGCGGATCTTGCTGCGGGGGATCAGCTTCCCCTCGTCATTCACATTCAGCAGCGGGCAGATGCCGAGCACACCGCCGACAAAGCCGGCCGTCCTCGAGATGCGCCCTCCGCGGACGTAAAAGGTCAGATCCGTCGAGAAAAACCAGTGGTGCAGCTCCAGCTTGTGCGCGTTCGTCCACGCCTCGAGCTCCTCGATCGACATCCCCTCGTCGCGCAGGTCGGCCATCCGGTCCACCAGAAGACCAAAACCGGAGGAAGCAGCAAGTGAATCTATGATCACGAGCTTCCGGTCCGGATATTTTTCGGCCAGATTCGCCTTCGCGAGCAGCGCAGAATTTACAACACCGGAGATGCCGGAGGAGAGCGTCACATGAATGACATCCTTGCCCTCCTTTAGAAAGGTTTCAAAATACGTCTCAAACTCCTCCGCGTTGATCTGCGAGGTGCGCGTCATCGCGCCGTTCGCCATCGCCGCGTAAAAATCCGGGAACGAGACCGTCTTCCCCAGGTCATCCGGGTACTGCTTTCCGTCCAGCTCGTAGTGAAAGCAGATATAATGGATATTCCGCGCCTTGAAATGCTCCGCCGAAAGATCCGCCGTCGAACAACAACTGATAACATAATTTTCCATAACATTCCCCTCCGGGCGCCTGCTCCATCCTGTCTCCAAAGTGAAGCGGCCCCCATCCCTGTCTCATCACTTCACATCTGTCACACTATAGTTATACACAAGCGACCCGGAGCTCGTCAAGTGGGAAACGGAAATGTTACTTTTTTGAAATCTTAATTTTTTCTGTCTGTCTCTGCGTCCAGCTCAGCCTTTTTTTGCAGGATTTCCCTGCCGTCCACCGCGCTGACCCCGGTGATCGCTCCCTCCTCATCCCGCTCGACATAGAGGTAAATCCGATCCGCCCTGGTATCGTCACTGTTGTTCATCGAGATGCTCCCATCGTCATCCAGCAGCATATAGACCTTTCTTCCGTTCCACAGCCAGCCGCCGGAATTACTCTGCACGATGCCAAAGCGCTCATACTCTCTGATGCGCTCACGTTCCTGCTCCAGATACAGGCTTTCCCGGTCGCTCTCTGACCAGCCTGATTCCATCGTCACCTCAGCCGCATTCTCCAACTGCACCTCACACGCGTCCGCAGACCAGTCTGTCCCCACCGTTGCCTCAGCCGTATCTTCCGACTGCGCCTCGCTCACATCCGCAGACCGGTCCGCTTCCACCGTCGCCTCTGCCACGTCCTCCTGTACCGCGCACACATCTCCCGGAATATCCACGCTATAGACAAAATTGTCTTCTGCCACTGCTCCCGGAACGTCAACGCCGCAGACGAAACTGCCTTCCGTCACTGCCTCCACGATCAGATCATCCTCCACAGCCGCACACGTCTCCTCCGGCCCCAGCACAACAGCCGTCTTCATCTGCCGGATCTCCTCGGTCTTCGCAGCGTACTCCTCCTCGGTCGCCTCGCGCACGCCGGTCAGCTCACCGTACGCATTCCGGATCGTGTAGAGATCCGTCCTGCCAGTCTCCTCGTTTTCGTCCGAGCCGTAAATGCATATGCCGTTACCAAGCAGTTCCTGCACATCCGTGATACAGCGGACCTCTTTTCCCTTATAGAAAATCTTCTCCGCGTCCGTGTCATACGACACGCCGTACTTTTCCAGGTACGCCAGCGACTCCTTCATCTGCTCGCGCTGCGCGCGGTCCGTTCTCTGCGCCATCTCCGACGATACGTCCGAATCTGATGCCGACTCGGACGGTGTGCTCTGATCTGACGCTGCCTTGGACGACACACTCTCGCCTGATGCTGCCTCGGACGGTACATTCTCACCTGATATCTGCGTTTGCCCGGACACGCTCCGCTCCGGCATCTGCGCCGCCTTCGATGTGCCCCGTATCTCCTGCTCAGTCTCCGATCCCGGCTCGACCGTCTCCCTGACCCGGCCGTCCCCGAGCACGTAGTGATATTTTACCGTCCCGTCCGGACGCTCCGTGGAGATCGTCAGCGCGTCTGCCGCAGACCCCATTCCCATCACACAGCTTCCGCAAATTGCCAGGATTCCCATTGCCTTTCTAAACTTCATAAGCTTCACTCCTTTTCTGTTCTTCCGCCTCATCCGGAAGCGGATTTCTTTTTACAGGAGCAAGCTTACCACCCGGATATGTGTTCCGTTTGGAGCAATTATGTGGTTTTCGTGGAGCCATCCCCCAGCCGGAACCACACCCGGACGCCGTCCCTCGCATTTTCCGCGCCGCAGACGCCACCGTGCTGCTCCACGATCATGCGCACGATATAAAGTCCGAGGCCGCTGCCGCCCGAGCGCCGGTTCCGCGATCCCTCAACGCGGAAAAACGCGTCGAACAAATGCGGCAGCGCCTCCTCCGGGATCGAGACGCCCGTGTTTTCGATATAAAACAGCAGCCACTCTCCTGCCTGCTGCAGCCGGAGCCGGACCGCGGCATGCCTGGGCGAATAGCGGATCGCATTCACAAGCAAGTTGCGGAAGACCTTGATCAGCATCCTCTCGTCCGCAGCCCACACAAGGTGCTCCGGGAGCTCCACCGAAAGCTGCATCGCCTTCTCCTCGATCAGTTCGATCACCTCCGCAATCTGCAGCCGCACAAGCTCCGCCACGTCGGTCGGCTCCGGCTTCGCCTCCCAGGCCCCCGACTCCATGCGCGAGACCGTCAGGATCTCCTGCACCATCCCCTCCATCGTCTCCGTAATCTCATAGGAGCGCTGCAGATAGTCCTTCCGGTTCCGGTAATCGCCCACCTGCCCCAGCATCCCGCCCAGATGTCCCTTCAGGATGGTCACCGGGGTCTTCAGCTCATGGGAGGCCGCCGCAAAAAACGCAGTCCTGCGCCGCTCCTCCTCCCGCTCCTTCTCCATATCCGTCCGCAGCTGCCGGTTCGCTTCCTGCAGTTCCAAAAGCGCCCCCGAGAGCCGGTCCGAGAGGCTGTTCAGGCTGTGCGCCAGCACGCCCACCTCGTCCGTCCGCCCCTCGCGGCAGCGAACGTCAAACTGCAGCTGCGCCATCTTGCGCGAGACCGCCGCGATCGCCATGATCGGCCGCGTCAGATACAGCGACGCTGCCAGCGCGCACAGCACGGAAACTGCCGCGGCCACGGCCAGCACCGTCGGGAGAATCTCGCAAAGAATCCGCACCGTCTGGCCGACTGCCTGCATCGAGCCCTCCACGAACATCGTGTACTCCTCGCCGCCGATCGCCACGTGATAGCATTCCCCGGTGCTGTACAGCTGCAGTTCATCGCCAAAGACACGCGTCGCCTCTCCGCCCTCCAGAACCTCTGCCACCTCCATATCCTCAAAGGATTCCACCACCACGCTCTCTACTGCTCTCCCGGCCACCGCATCTTCGGACACGGTAATCTGCAGTCCCATATTCTCCGGCAGCCCTGCTGTCCCCATCGACTCCACTGTCTCCGTCGACTCCGCTTCCTCCATCGACTCCATTTCCTCATCCGCAGTCTCTGACACTTCTGACGCCTCCCGCTCCGCCTGTTCAGGCGTCAGCTCTGCTCCGCCCGCCCCGAATGCCTCCTGATCGTCCACCTGCACCATATCCACCTCTGTTACTGCAGACTCCTCCGCAGCAACAGCCGTCGGGAACACAATGACTCCGTTCTTGTCGACCAGCGTCACGCTCGCCTGGTTCTTCGCCGCAAACAAATCCAGCAGCGTCCCGGCATCCTCGAGCGACTCATACTGCGCGATCTCCTCCCGCAGATTCTCCGACACTCTCTGCAGATCCTCCTCCAGCTGATTCCGGTACGTCACAGGGAGAAATTTTATCACACATGCATAAGTGACAAGGCTGGTCAGCACGAGAAGGGAGGCTGTCAGAAGGAAAATTTTGACTGTGAGACTGTGACTCCACCTGCTTCGCTTTCCGGACGCAGTCTCACGAGCCTCCCGCCTTTTTCCTCCTCCGCACTCTTTTTCTTGGAAGCGCCCTTCTTCTTCGAATCGACTTTTCTCTTTGAATCGACCTTTCTCTTTGAATCGGCCTTCCTTTTTGAATCGGCTTTCCTCTTTGCATCTGCCTTCCTCTTTGAATCTGCCTTCCTCTTTGCATCTGCCTTCCTTTTTGAATCGGCCTTCCTCTTTGAATCGGCCTTCCCCTTGCCCCTTCACGCTCTCCTGACAATATTCGTTCCTCTCGCCCATGTCACGCCTTCCCCTTCTCCACGCGATACCCTACCCCGCGGACCGTGTGGATGCAGTCGCTTCCGAGCTTTTTCCGCAGATTCTTGATGTGCGTGTCGACGATGCGCTCCTCCCCGAAATAGTCCGCGCCCCAGACGCAATCCAGCAGGCTCTGCCGCGTAAAGACCCGCCCCTCATTTTCCAGAAATACACGCAGCAGCTCAAACTCCTTCTGCGTCAGCTCCACTTCCTCCCCGTTCAGAAAGACGCGGTAGCCCTCCGTATCCATCTGCAGCCCTCTGTACAGAAGCAGCTTTGGCTCCTCCCTGTGCGAAGACCTCCGCAGCACCGCGGAAATCTTGCACAGCAGCACCGGCATGTCAAACGGCTTCGTGACATAGTCATCCACCAGCAGCTCGAAGCCGCGCACCTGATCCCCGACGCTGTCGCGCGCCGTCACCATGATCACCGGCACCTGCGACTCCCGGCGCAGCAGCTCGAGTACCGCAAAACCGTCCATCCCCGGCAGCATGACGTCGAGCAGAATCAGATCCGCTCCGCTGCTGCGGAATTTTGCGAGCCCGTCGATCCCATCCTGCGCGAGCTGCACCGCATACCCCTGCGCCCGCAGATAATTTTTCAGCACCTCCTGGATATCCAGATCGTCCTCAATCACCAGAATCTGTTCCATACCGTCCTCCCGACCATCTCAGAGCAGCCCGCGCCAAAGAACTGTACTCCGCGCACAAAAAGCCGACTGTTTTTGGAAATTGTATCACACGTTTGTGTAGATTTGATGGAGCGGACGCGCCAAAATTCTCTGTAAACAGAAAAAACGGACATAATCCGGCCCCGGTTAAATTGTAACTGAAAAAGGGCATTGCATTCCTGCAACACCCTCTGAACCATCCTGTATTTACTGTGAAAATAAGCCAAGTGGGCATAGCTGCGACGTGCTTGCGCGAGAGCATCTATGAACATTTGGCGCACCCCCGGTATGAGCAAGTAGACCGATAGGTCGGATTGCGAATATCGGGGTCGATTGCAGGAGTGCGAAGCACGGAGCAATCGACTTTCATGCGTAGTG
>JAETOO010000052.1 GCA_021771715.1 Oscillospiraceae bacterium | reverse complement strand
GGCCGGAGCCGAAGCGAAAGCGAGTCGGAACACGGCGTCAAGTCGGCGCGGGCAGACGCGAAACCAGGTGATCTACCCTTGGGCAGGTTGAAGGCGGGGTAACACCCGCTGGAGGACCGAACCGGTAAGCGTTGAAAAGCTTTCGGATGACCTGAGGGTAGGAGTGAAAGGCCAATCAAACCTGGAGATAGCTCGTACTCCCCGAAATGCATTTAGGTGCAGCCTCGGGCGTAGTGCCGCGGAGGTAGAGCGACTGATAAGATGCGAGGGCTTCACCGCCTATCAAGTCTTGACAAACTCCGAATGCCGCGGCATGATCCCCGGGAGTGAGGGCGTGGGTGCTAAGGTCCACGTCCGAGAGAGGAACAACTCAGACCACCGGCCAAGGCCCCGAAATCCGGGCCGAGTTGAAGCCAATAACGAGGTGGGACCGCATAGACAGCTGGGATGTTGGCTTGGAAGCAGCCATTCATTTGAAGAGTGCGTAACAGCTCACCAGTCGAGTGGTCCCGCATGGATAATACACGGGCATAAGCCCGGTGCCGAAGCCGTGGGATCCGCCTAAAGGCGGATCGGTAGGGGAGCATTCCGGCGACCGCAGAAGGCGGGGCGCGAGCCCCGCTGGAGGGACCGGAAAAGCAAATGTGGGAATAAGTAACGACAAGGAGGGCGAGAAACCCTCCCGCCGGAAGACCAAGGGTTCCTGATCAACGCTAATCGGATCAGGGTAAGCCGGGACCTAAGGAGCAGCCGCGAGGCGCATCCGATGGACAAGCGGTGAAGATTCCGCTGCCCGGCGCATGAGCGATGTGGAGACGGAGAAGTGACACTTCCGCGCGCTGACGGAATAGCGCGTTGAACCGCGTAGCTATATCCGGGGCAGGCAAATCCGCCCCGGATGGTGAAACGGGACAGTACGGCGAGCCCCCGGGCGAGCCGACAGCGAAGGTAACCATGCTCCCGAGAAAATCCGCTAAGCACATCATGCGCCGGCCCGTACCGCAAACCGACACAGGTGGTCGGGTAGAAAATACCAAGGCGCTCGAGAGATTCACGGTTAAGGAACTAGGCAAATTGACCCCGTAACCTCGGGATAAGGGGTCCCCGCTGAAGAGCGGGGCGCAGAGAATAGGTCCAGGCAACTGTTTAACAAAAACACAGGGCTGTGCGAAGTTGAAAGATGAAGCATACAGCCTGACACCTGCCCGGTGCCGGAAGGTTAAGAGGAGGCGTCATCGCAAGAGAAGCGCTGAATTGAAGCCCCGGTAAACGGCGGCCGTAACTATAACGGTCCTAAGGTAGCGAAATTCCTTGTCGGGTAAGTTCCGACCTGCACGAATGGTGTAATGATCTGGACACTGTCTCAACCGTGAGCTCGGTG
>JAETOO010000051.1 GCA_021771715.1 Oscillospiraceae bacterium | reverse complement strand
AAGGCGGGCTTTGCTTCCCTCAAAGACGGGCGGGAATATGACGCGCTCTTTGCGTCTGCCCTCTGCCGCGCAAAGGCTGACTGGCTTATCGGCATTAACGCCACCCGGCTTTTCTCATGCCTGTATGGAAAGACCTTGAACGTGGGGCGCGTCCAGACCCCGACCCTTAAAATGCTCACTGACCGGGACGCGGCTATCTCCCATTTCCAGAAAGAAAAATACTACCATGTGCGCTTATGTCTATCCGGCGCGGAAGCGGCAAGCGGGAGGATTTCAGACAAGGCAGAAGCCGACGCGCTGAAAGGGGCTTGCGAAGCGGGGAAAGCGGTATGTGTTTCCGTCACCAGAGAGAAAAAGAGCGCAGCCCCGCCGAAGCTCTTTGACCTTACCTCTTTGCAGCGGGAAGCAAACCGCATTTTCGGCTACACCGCGAAGCAGACCCTTGACCTTGCACAAGCCCTTTATGAAAAGCGGCTCTTGACTTATCCGAGGACGGACAGCAGCTACCTCACCGACGACATGGGCGGCACCGCAGCGGGCATTATCGCGCTGCTCTGCGAAAAGCTCCCCTTTATGGCGGGCGCAGACTTCACGCCGGATATTGCAAAGGTAACAGACAGTAAAAAAGTATCAGACCACCACGCAATCATTCCCACTATGGAGCTTGCAAAGGCTGACCCGGACGCGCTGCCGGAAAGTGAGAGAAATATCATCACCCTTGCGGGGGCGCGTCTGCTCTTTGCCACCGCCGAGCCGCATATCTTTGAAGCGGTTACGGCGGTTTTCTCATGCGCTGATACGGAGTTTACGGCGCGGGGAAAGACGGTTCTTTCTGACGGGTGGAAAGAGATTGAACGCAGATACCGGGCGACATTGAAACAGAAGCCCGACCCGGAGGACGGGGAAATCGAGGGCGTGACGCTGCCGGAGCTTTCCGAGGGACAGGGCTTTGAAAACCCCGCCGCAAAGGTAACGGAGCATACCACGACCCCGCCGAAGCCCCACAGCGAAGCGTCGCTTCTCTCTGCTATGGAGCGAGCCGGGAACGGGGACACCGACCCGGACGCGGAACGCCGGGGGCTTGGCACCCCCGCCACCCGCGCCGCCGTCCGCAGCTTACCGCAGAATGGGAAAACAATCTGACGCAGATAGCAAAGGGAGCCGCAGACCCCGGCGAATTTCTGTCCGGCATTGAAGCTATGGCGCGGGAGCTTGTGCAGACACACGCCGCCGTACAGGAGGACAAAAAGAGCTTGTTCAGAGAGGAAAAGCCCTCTATCGGCAAATGCCCCCGGTGCGGTTCCCCCGTCCATGAGGGGAAGAAAAGCTACTATTGCAGCAACAGGGAATGTGCCTTTGTGATGTGGAAGAACGACCGTTTCTTTGAGGAACGCAAGACCGCTTTTTCCCCGAAGATTGCCGCCGCGCTCCTTAAATCCGGCAAGGCGAATGTGAAGAAGCTCTATTCCCCGAAAACAGGCAAGACCTACGACGGAACTGTCGTTTTGGCTGACACTGGCGGGAAATACGTCAACTACCGTATCGAAGTGCGGAAGAACTAAAAACTGGAATAGCAAGCATAGGAAGCGGGTACCCACTTCCGTAAATCCCCGTTGCGACGCTGCCGCGCCGGACGGGGATTTTGCTTGTTGGGAAGTTTCCCAAACCCTCTTTTGCGGAGGGCTTCACCCTCAAATAATTTTCAAAAATCTTTGGCAGAAATGCGGGCGTACCCGTAGTAGACCATGCAGCCAAAAAATGCAGCTTATGACGCTGCCGCAGAGAAAGGAGGTTTTTCACTATGGCAAGTTTACGGGACACCGTAAAGGACTATCAGGACGAGCTTAGGGACGGTATCGCATGGGTGGCGTTCTGGAAACAGGGGCGTTCATGGAACGCGGAATATTTTCATCTTGATATGGACGATACGCTCTACCCGGAGGACAGGAGCCGGTTAGAGGAAATCAAAAGCATTGACCCCGCCGCAGTTATCTTAAACGGCTACTATTGCGGGCATTTAGGCGAGGACATGAGCCTTGACGAGCTGACCGCCGGAGTGCGCTACCACTACGAAAACAGCATGAACGATATTGACGGTTTTATCGGGGCGCATGACGACAGGCTTCCCCCGGAGGTTATCGAGGAAGCGAGGGCAGCCGCCCATGAAGCGGGGCTTCCCTTTTCCGAAAAGCCCTACCGGGACGGGGAGGATTTTAACCCCTATGTATTTGACGGGAGCATGAGCATTGAGGATTTTGAGCTTATGCACCCATGCCGACCACAACAGAGCAGCTTCACGCGGCTATGGAAAGCGTCGGCATTACCGCAGACAACCCACAGGATTTTTTCATCAATGGATTTGCAGACACCGAGCAGCAGCCCTTTGACGTGCCGCTTCCCGTTATCCAGAGCGCGGGGATTGACGAGCTGAACTATTTAGGGAAGCTCTTGGAAATGCAGCGCGACGAGGACAGGGACAAGTTTACGGCGGCGGTGACGCTTGGGGAACGCGCCGGGAACATCAAAGACCTTATCAACCTTGCACAGAACCTTGATTGTTACTGGCTTTATCCTACCGTACAGAGCGAGGAAGATTACGGCTATTACCTTATCGACGAGCTGGACGAATTGGAGCTTCCCGAAGAAGCGAAAAAGTATTTCATGTATGAGGAATACGGACGGGACGCAGCTATCAACGACGGGGGACACTTTACCGACCAGGGCTATATCTACAACAACAAGAACACCTTTACGGAGTGGTATAACGGGCGCGAAAGCGACATTCCCAAAGAGTATAAAGTAATGAGCTTCCCGCAGCGGTCACGACCCGACCCGGAAAAGGTAGAAATGGACGCTGCCGCGCCAGGGCAGAGAACGGCACAGGCCGCAGAGCAGACACAAGAGCCGCGCCCCGTTATCCCTATCGTGCTGACGAGCGAGAAGCCCGCCGAAAAGCTCAAAGAGATTACCGACCGTCTGGAACAGGGCATTACGGAACTCTTTGACAGCGAGCGTTACAAGGAATATCTGCGCGTCATGTCAAAATTCCATAATTACAGCTTCAACAATACGCTGCTTATCGCCATGCAGAAGCCGGACGCTTCCCTTGTGGCGGGCTTTTCCGCTTGGAAGAA
>JAETOO010000050.1 GCA_021771715.1 Oscillospiraceae bacterium | reverse complement strand
CGTTGATTTTCTTCAGTTTTCTCATTCTGCTTGTCCTTCCTTTCTGTGTGCCCTGCCATCGTCAGGCCGGGTAGGGCTCCCCCCGGCGACGCCCTCGCGGGCGTTTCGGCTTATTCTTCGGTGAGGGCTTCCAGGCCCTTGACGATCTGCTCGCATACCTCCCGGCGCTCCTTTGCGGCCCGGTAGCCCTTGACGGCCTCGGCGAAGGCGATGTCCTGGGGCGCTTCGGCGTAGTAGGCCATAGTCTCGGCTGCTTGTTCCATCCGCGCCTTGGAGGTGGCGAGCTCCTCACTTGCCAGCCCATAGACGGCGCTGTGAAGCCATACGGGGAGTTGCTGCTTCTTGAGGGCGTCGGCCTGTTCCTGGGCGTGGTCGAGTTGGCTCCTCAAGACCTCCACGTCGGAGCGGGCCGCGTTGTACTTGCTGCCCATCTCCCGGAGCTGCTCTTCGAGGATGTTGACCCGCCCCGGGAAGCTGTAGGCTGCGTCCTCGTCGATGTTCATCTCGGCGACCTCGTAGACGCCCTCGAAGACCGTCTTGAGGTAGGACTGAGGGCCCAGCTCGGCGACCATCGCCTTGATCTTCTCCAGGGTCTCCCGCTCCTGCTCCTTCGTGGCATTGACGTCGGTACTGGTGAGCTCGGTGTCGGTGATCTCGGCGTCCTTGTAGATACCCTTGACTCGCTTCTGAGCGGCCTTCTCGGTGCGCTCGGTGATGTGATCGTAGTGCTCCTCCCCGTTGAGGATGTAGGTAACTTTGTAACTGTTCATGCTGCTGCTCCTTTCCCTGTTGTGCGCGTCGGCTTTTTGTGATATGCTTGTTTGTGGATAAGTTTTTGACCTTGCCAATAGTATAATGCGTAATTACGAGAATGTCAATACATTTCCGAGAAATAATTACGTAAATTCGAGAGGAGTTTTTGTATGTTTGGTGATTTGCTGAAGGAGCTTCGCGCCCAGAAGAAGGTGTCGCAGACTGAGCTTGCGAGGGCGATTGGCGTTTCAAACGGGAACGTGGGCGACTGGGAGCGGGGGCGTAGCAAGCCCGGGTATGATGCGCTGGTTGCGCTCTCTCGTTATTTCGAGATTAGTGCTGGCCGTCTTCTGGAGCTTCCGGTTGCAAGCGGAGAACTCACCTGTGACGACGTCCCATTAACCCAGATGGAGAGCGACGTGATTGCCATGCTCCGCTTGCTGAACCCCCACGATCGAAAAAATGCCGTCGATTTTATCACCATGCTCTACGAACAAGCGACCGGGGAAAAAGGCTCTATCTACTCGACATATACCGAAGGCGACTTCAAGCAGACCAGCGGGCCCGCCGCAGACGGCGGCAGTAAGAGCGTGATCGCCTAAATTTTTTTGGCCTGTTTTGGTTAAATAATTATCCGTTTTCATGTAGAATTGAAAACGGCGATTTCTTGCCGCCGCCGCGCCCCGCCAGCCGTTGAAAAT
>JAETOO010000049.1 GCA_021771715.1 Oscillospiraceae bacterium | reverse complement strand
ATTTTCAACGGCTGGCGGGGCGCGGCGGCGGCAAGAAATCGCCGTTTTCAATTCTACATGAAAACGGATAATTATTTAACCAAAACAGGCCAAAAAAATTTAGGCGATCACGCTCTGATTACCGCCTTCGGCGGGCCCGCTTGTCTGCCTGTATTCGTCTTCGATATATGTCGAGTAGATCGAGCCTTTTTTCCCGGTCGCCTGTTCGTAGAACATCGTGATAATGTCAACAGCATTTTTTCGATCATGAGGGTTCAACAAGCGGAGCATAGCAATCACATCACTCTCCATCTGCGACAACGGTACGCCGTCACAAGTAAGTTGAGCCTGTTCGCTATTTCCGGCAAGGAAGTCAAGCGAGACATTTAGGTAATGGGCTACTTTCTGGACGCTATCCAGGCTCGGGTTTTGTGTTGCCCATCGTCTAATTGTGGCGTTTGAGAGGTTGCATTCCCGCTCTATTTTGCTAATTGCAAGGTCTTTTTCCTTTGCTATGGCGCACACTCGGTCATAAAGGTTCATAAAATGGCCTCCTCAAAAAGTTTAGTGAATGGGCATAGATTTTTCTTGACATTTAGTGAATGGGCTAATATAATAATGATAGGTCAAAAACTTATCCACAATTAAGCATATCACAAAAAACCGAGGCGCACAACAGGAAAGGAGCAGCAGAATGAATAGTTACAAAATTACCTACATCGTCGGTGAGGGCGAGACCGAGGAGACCTACATTACCGAGCGGACAGAGGCAGCGGCCCGGAAGCTCTTCAAGAAGGCCAGCGGGGGCCGGGAGATCACGGACGTGGAGCTCTACGACACCGACGCTCCGGCCACGAAAGACCAGGAGCGGGAGACCTTGGAGAAGATCAAGGCGATGGTCGCCGAGCTGGGCCCGCAGAGCTATCTCGCTACCGCCTTCGAGGGATGCTTCGCGGACGCGGAGAGCAACATCGAGAACGACTTCGGCGACAGTATGCAGCGGCGGTGGGAAAATTCGATGGAGGAGCTCTCCGCAGCCAAGGAGGAAATCAACCGGCTCAAGGCTGAGATCGCCGCTGCCCAGAAGAAGGAGGAGACCCTGCAAGGCCAGTTTGACTTCGCCAGCCAGCACATCAAGAAGCTCGAACGGCAGCAGCTCCCGGAGCAGCTCCGGCGCGACCTCTGGGTGATGGTCACCGACGAGGCCGAGGCGAGCCGGGCTCGGATGGCCGAAGCCGCAGACAAGATGGCCGTGGGCGCAGATAACCCGGGTTGCGTACTCTTCAAGGACTCCGTCGCCCGCTACCGCGCAGAGAAGGCCCGGGCCGAGGCGATGGAGCAGCGAGCTGCCGAGCTGGACGCCCTGGAGCCCAAAAGCGAATAAGCCGAAACGCCCGCGAGGGCGTCGCCGGGGGGAGCCCTACCCGGCCTGACGATGGCAGGGCACACAGAAAGGAAGGACAAGCAGAATGAGAAAACTGAAGAAAATCAACG
>JAETOO010000013.1 GCA_021771715.1 Oscillospiraceae bacterium | reverse complement strand
TCAAGATAACTACTTGGCTATCTATCCCTTTTACTGTTTTTAAAGGTCAGTTCCTTAAAAATAAAACTTATTAAGAATTTTTCAAGGTTGTTTCACTGTTCAGTTATCAAGGTTCTTTGCTGTGCATCAAATCGCGTCAGCTTTTAAATGTTATCACAGCTTTTTGTATCTGTCAATAGGTTTTTTACATTTTTTTCAAATCTTTGACAGAACGGAGAAGGAGGGATTTGAACCCTCGCACCGCTATTAACGATCTACTCCCTTTCCAGGGGAGCCCCTTCAGCCGCTTGGGTACTTCTCCAAATGCCTGAATCAAACGATTCTATTTAATTTTCGCTCTGAAGCCGCAGCCGCCTTCATCCATCCACACAGTTTAAAGTGTGACGGAGAGGATGGGATTCGAACCCATGCGCCCTTTCGGACAAACGGTTTTCAAGACCGCCGCGTTATGACCACTTCGCTACCTCTCCATAGTGTTTGAAGCGAAGCGCACTGTTTCAGCGCGAATCAAATGTTACCATTTTTTTATTTTTCTGTCAAGCAGTTTTTCACATTTTTTTCATTTTATTATTACAAGTTCAGCCATGCATAAAAAAATGGGAAGACAGGCCGTGCAAGCGTGCTTGCTAAGGGCGCTGCGTGCCAGCGGCACGCGTTTAGCGCCGACCGGAGCAAAGCGTAGACCTGTATTTCCATTTTTGAATGGGCGGAAAGCCCATTCAGCCACAGACAGGAGCTGCGAAGCAGCGGATAGCTTGCGTAGCAAGCGTGTCTGCGGCTTGCATGGCGTCCTGGCCGAACTGTAACATTTTATTAACGTCTCTGCCTCACGATCTCCTCCGCGAGAAACAAATCCTCGGGCGTGGTGATCTTGATGTTGTCGTAGGAGCCCTCGATCAGCTTCACCCGCACATTGCCGAACTGCTCCGCCACCATCGCGTCATCCGTGATGCGCACCTGCAGCGTTCCCTCCGCCTCCGACCGCATCAGCGCCTCATACGCGCCGCGGATCAGGGAACAGGAGAATGCCTGCGGGGTCTGGATCGTCCACAAGCGCTCTCTCGGCAGCGTCTGCTCCACAAAACCGTCCGGATCGCCCAACTTGATCGTGTCCTTCACCGGCATGCCAGCCACGCACGCCTGGCAGTCGGGCAGCGCATTCAGAATGCGGTCCAGGATCGCCGCGTCCACAAAGGGCCGCGCGCCGTCGTGGATCAGGACGTACGTGCAGTCGCCCGCCGCCTTCAGTCCCTCATACACAGAGTGATAGCGTTCCTTTCCTCCCTCGACAATCCCGCGGATCTTCTGAAATCCATACCTCTCCACAAACTCACGCCGGCACTGCTCCTGCTCTCCACGTCCGCAGACAAGCACGACCTCGTCAACCCGCCCGCACCGCTCCATCGCATCCAGAGAATACCAGAGCACCGGCTTTCCATCCACCAGCAAATACTGTTTTTTTATCTCGCTCTTCATCCGGCTGCCCTTGCCGCCGGCCAGCACAATCGCCACTGTTCTCATATTCCGCACTTCCTCACAGCATGCACTGTCCTCTGCAACCATCAACCAATCCTGACTCTGCAAATATCTGTGCAAACTTCCGCGCTACCGCTCGCCCAGCTTCAGATTCGGCACCGCGTTCAGATCCAGCCCGGAGCGGACGCCCTTTTTAAACTCATAGTAGCCTGCCGCCCCGATCATCGCCGCATTGTCTGTACACAAAATCGGCGACGGGCGGAAAAACCGGATGCCATTCTTCGCGCACGCCTGCTCCATCGAAGCCCGCAGCGTCCCGTTTGAGGCCACTCCGCCGGCAATCGCCAGACAATCCAGTCCGGACTCTTTGACGGCAAGCATCGCGTGCTCGACCAGCACATCGCACACTGCCTTCTGGAAGGAGGCGGCGACGTCGGCCCGGTTCACCTCGATCCCCTTCATCTGGCACCCGTTCAGGTAATTCAGCACCGCCGACTTCAGGCCGCTGAAGCTGAAATCATACGGCGCATCCGCGATCTTCGCCTTCGGGAAGGGAATCGCCTCCGCATTTCCCTCCCGGGAGAGCCGGTCGATCTTCGGCCCGCCCGGGTAGCCCAGGCCGATCGCGCGCGCTACCTTGTCGAACGCCTCGCCCGCGGCGTCATCCCGCGTGCGGCCGAGGATTTCATAGACGCCGTAATCCGCAACCCGCACCAGATGCGTATGTCCGCCCGAGACCACCAGACAGATAAACGGCGGCTCCAGCTCCTTGTTTTCAATATAGTTCGCAGAGATGTGGCCCTCGATATGGTGCACGCCGACCAGCGGCAGCCCCTTCGCGTAGCTGATCGCCTTCGCCTCGGCGACGCCCACCAGCAGGGCGCCGACCAGCCCCGGCCCGTAGGTCACGGCCACCGCGTCCAGATCGTCCAGCGTCACGCCCGCGACCAACAGCGCCTCCTCGATCACCTGATTGATCTTCTCAATATGCTTGCGCGACGCAATCTCAGGCACAACGCCTCCGTACAGCTTGTGCAGCTCGATCTGCGACGAGATCACGTTCGAGAGCACCTCCCGCCCGTTTCGCACGACCGCCGCCGCGGTCTCATCGCAGGAGCTCTCTATCGCAAGTATCCGCACATCCTTCTCTGCCATCTTCCCTCTCCATTCCTTCCTCTCGCGCAGCGGCCTCTCTCCTATCGGCCTGAACCTTCCGTCTCTTGCGGGAAGGTTCCTGCGCGGCCTTTCGTCTGTCTATTCCTCGTCAAAATCCAGCTCCACCGTTTTTCCGTCCTTGCCCGGGTACGCGTTCGCAAAGACCGCCCGCACCGCGTCCATATACTCCTCGGGGCGTACCAGCGACGGACTGTAATGGGTCAGCCAGAGCTCCCGCGGCTTCGCGCGCTTCGCCAAATGTGCCGCCTCGTCAAACGTCATATGCTTGTAGCCGACCGCCTTCTGCGCCTTCTCCGGTTCCCCATACATGCCCTCGCAGATGAACAGATCCGCATCCTTTGCCTGCTGTGCGATGACGTCGACCGGGCGTGTGTCCGTACAGTAGACGACCTTGATCCCGCGGCGCGCCGGCCCCAGCACATCCTCAGGCCGGTACACTCTGCCCGCCTCCTCGATGCACTCGCCCTTCTGCAGCCGGCTCCAGAGCTTCATCGGGATGTCCGCCGCGCGCGCCCGCTCCACGTCAAAACGGCCCGCGCGGTCGATCTCGATCGCGTAGCCATAGCAGGTCACGTTATGGTTGACCCGGAATGCCCGGATCCGATACCCTCTCTCGGCAAACTCCTGCTCCGGGCCCTGGATTTCCTTATAGATAATCGGAAACGGCAGCTCCGGCGCGATCACACGCAGTGCAGTGACGACGCGCTCCAGCCCCCGCGGCCCGATCAGAGTCAACGGTTCGGTGCGCTCTGCGTTTCCCATCGTCAGCAGCAGTCCCGGCAGCCCGCTGATGTGATCGCCGTGATAGTGGGTAAAGCAGATCGTGTCAATCTGCTTGAACCCCCACCCCTTCTCCTTGATGGCGATCTGCGTGCCCTCCCCGCAGTCGATCAGAAGCGAGCTCCCGTTGAACCGCGTCATCAGCGAGGTGAGCCAGCGATAAGGAAGCGGCATCATCCCGCCGCTCCCGAGCAAACAAACATCCAGCATTCCAATTCCTTCCTTTTCTGTATATCAAAGATATTCCTGCAGCTGCTCTACTTCCACCGGCAGCGCAAAGCCCCGCCGGATCCGGTCGTAGCACGATTCGCAGAGACAGAAGCGGTGCACCTCGCCGTCCTTTTTTGAAAAGTAGCCCCACGTCTGCTCGACCTCGAGCACATTCTCCCGCGCCGGCCCCTGTCCGTTGGAAATCTGTCTTCCACATCCGTTGCAGTACTGTTCGTTTTCTTTTCTCATCCTGGTCCCTCCTGTATGAACCCGCGGCCGCGGGTAACCCGTACACAGTTACGGACCCTATTATAGAGAAAAAGAAGCCGGTGATCTACCGGGAATCTGTGAGAAGTCTGTCAGATCCTGTCAAAGCTGCGGACAGAGCGCCGATACTCAGACAGCAGCAGCCGCTTCCATACAGCCGCATCTCAGCTCTTCCACATGATATCCGCATCTTCGCGCGGCTTCTCATAAAAATTTTTGCGGATGCCGACCGAGACGAAGCCGAGCTTCCGGTACAGGCTGCGCGCCGCGAGGTTGCTGACGCGCACCTCCAGCGTGAAGCGCTCGATCCCGCGCGCGCTCCCGCGCTGCATCAGCTCTGTGAGCATTGCACAGCCGATCCCCTGCCCGCGGTATTCCTCCGCCACGGCAACATTGGTGATATCGGCCTCGTCAAACGACTGAAGCAGACCGCAGTAGCCGATCAGCCTCCCGCCGGCGCGCACGGTCAGATACAGCGTGTCCTCCGACAGCAGGGACGACAGAAAGCCGTGCTCACTCCACGGCATCGAAAAAATCTGCGCGTCCAAAACCGCCGCCTCGCACGCGTCCTCCGGCCTCATTTCCTGAATCGTATACTCCACCGCCGTTTTCCTCCCTGCTCTCCCTCTATGCGGCTCGCCAAACTACCGCACTCTGTCCCTGAGCATGCTCAGGACGTCCGGCTCACGCTTCACCGCCGACTTGCCGGCACCCAGCCCGGCCTGTAGTCATCTCACCTCGTCTGCCTCACGCTTCGCCGCCGTCTCCTCCCTGCCGCGCCGCGCGCTCGCGCTCGGCCTGCGACAGCCTCAGATAGTCGGGCGCGTGCTCAGCGGCCGTCTCGTACCTGCCCTGCGCCGCGTACTGCACCCCCAGCGCTGCCACCGCCGCGGCCCGCTGCCGGTTCACGTGCGCCGGTGCAAACCGGTACGGCACCGCAAGCAGCTCCCGGATCTTCTCCCGGTATACGGGGACCCCGTCTCCCAGGAACACCACCGGCTCCCCGAGCGCGTTGAGCTCCCCGGCCAGCTCATCGAGCGCGACCGGCCGCTGGGCCTTCACCGTCACAAACGTATCGCCCTCGAAGCGATAGATTCCCGTGTAGACCTGGCTCCTGCGCGCATCCATGATCGGACAGATCAGCTGCTGTACCCCGTAGAGATTGTACGCAAGTGCGTCGACGGTCGGCACATGGATCAGCGGCTTGTCAAGCGCAAGCCCCAGTCCCTTCGCGGTCGCCGACCCGATCCGCAGCCCGGTGAACGAGCCCGGTCCTCCTGCCACCGCAATCGCATCCACGCTCTCCAGGTCCAGCTCAATCATCCTCGCCACCTCGTCCAGCATCGGGAGCAGCGTCTGTGAATGTGTCTTTTTATAATCCACCGTGTACTCCGCCAGAAGCGTCTCGTCCTCGACTACCGCGACGGACGCCACCAGGCCGGAGCTGTCTAACGCAAGTATTTTCATAGTCCATCCTCGATTCTTCCGCCCGCCGCACACCGGCCGGGCTCCTCTTCCGTCAGGTCACGCTTTTATCGTGATCCTGCGGTAATCAAATCCCCTCTCCAGATCCTTTTCCACCGTGATCCACACCGTATCCCCGGGCATCAGCTCCTCGATCAGATTCGCCCACTCGACCAGGCAGACGCCGCTGCCGTAAAAGCAGTCCTCGTACCCGATCTCATCCATCTCCTCCGGATCCCCGATCCGGTACACATCAAAATGGTAAAACGGCAGCCGTCCTCCCTCGTAGACCTGCAGAATTGTAAAGGTCGGGCTGTTCACCGGCTCCTCGATCCCAAGCCCCGCTGCCATCCCCTTTGTCAAAATCGTCTTGCCGACGCCGAGATCACCGACCAGCGCAAAAATCTGGCCCGGTCGCGCCTCCCTCGCCAGCGTCTGCCCGAGCGCAAACGTCTCCGCCTCAGAATATGTCTCCACTACCATGCTCTGCTCTTGCTCCATTCCTATCGTCTCGCTTTGCCGCGCGCACGCTCCGGCACCTGGCGCTCCAGAATCTCCCGGACGGCCTGCTCCTGTCCGCCCAGCTGATCCTTCACCCAAATCGACGCATTCCGCTTGCTCGTGTAGATAAAAAAGCTCCGCGCGCTCTCCCGCACCTTCGTCACCGCCGTCCACGGGATCTCATTCTCCGTCTCGCCCTGCGCCACGGAGATCCCCGTCTCTGTGAGGCAGTAGGAAAGCGGCTTTTGAAACACCGGATTGGAGCTCACCTGCTTCGCCGACTGAATCAACAGCGTCCACGGCTCATACACCAGAAACAGCACGCCGAACAAAAGATACAGCCACGTATTTTCCGTCCCGAGCGTCCGCCCGTACCAGAACAGTCCCAGCAGCGCGATGCCCGCCACGACGCTGAATATACCGGAAAAGCTGCGGTACGTATGGTGCATCAGAAAATTGTACATGTCGCGGTGCGTCACCTTGATCTCAAACCGAATCTCCATGCTTCCTCCTCTCCAAATCCTTTGGCCGTCTGCGGAATCCCTTCTGCAAACTCCGCCCGCAGAGAACCCTCCGCAAAGGCACTGTCCCCGCCGTCCTACGGCTGCTCCCGCAGGAACGCGAACGGCTCCTCATCGTGCAGGAAGTGCATCAGCATGTAAGAGCAGACAATCGCCACCCGCTCTTCCCTGAGAATCCGCCGCACCTCCTCGCGGTCCGCGAGCACGACCTCGATCTCCTCCGTATCCTCGAGGCCCTCCAGGCAGATCTCTCCATCCGCATAACCAAACACCGTCCCGCAGCACTCGTCGGTCATCCCGATCGTCGTGTAGTAGGGCTTCTCGTAGATCGCATCCACCTGCAGCGGGTGCAGCGCAAGCCCGGTCTCCTCGCGCATCTCCCGCACCGCGGAGTCGTGGTAATCCTCCCCCGGCTCGACGAGCCCGGCCGGAAACTCATAGATGTACCCGTCGATCGCGTAGCGGTACTGGCGGATCAGGACCACCTTGTCCCGCTTTTCCCCGTACAGGCTGTAGATAATCACGCCGTCCGGCTCCTGGCGCTTCGTCGCAAGCTCCAGCTCCGCGGTCGTCTTCGCCCGCGACGCCACATAATATTTCCCCGGATTCCCCTTTCGGTTCTCTGTCTCAAGATTGTACAGATTCACGTAGGGATTCTCCGTCACCTGTGTCACCTTCGTAATCTTCGCCATCGTTTTTTCCTCCCGCATCCTGTTATATCGCATGGCGTCCGGTTCTGTCAAGCCAAATGGCCGGTGACACAAGTAGCCAAATTCTTATTTTTCTTTATCCCTGTGTCTGTCTCTGGGCCACCCGGCCTCCCTGGATGATGTTGTGCAGGACTCTGCTGATCCGCTTGTACAGCAGCATCGTCGGCACCGAGATCAAGACTCCCTTGAGCAGATTCAGCGGCGCCACCGCGAACAGCGCCAGCGTCGAGACACTCGTGATCGCCGGGTTGATCGCATTTCCCATCCCCACGATCGCGTCGAGCGGCAGGCCGTAGAGCTTCGAGAACGCCGGGATCAGGTAGAACGCGTTGAACACGCTGCCGAACACCGTCATGACCGCCGTCCCCACCGCCAGGGAGAGAACCGCCGTCCCTCTGCTCTTTTTCACATGATACACGATCGCCGCCGGCACCGCGAAGGAGCAGCCCACCACGAAATTCGCCAGATCCCCGACAAACGCGGTCGACGTCCCCTTGAGCACGAGCTTCAGCAGCGTCTTCACCAGCTCGATCACCACACCGGCGACCGGCCCGAGTGAGAACGCGCCGATCATGACCGGCAGTTCGCTGAAATCCAGCTTGTAGAACTCGGGTGCAAGCACTGGCACGGAAAAGTCGAAGAGGTACAGGATCCCCGCGAGCGCGCCAAGCATGCCACAGATCGCTATGTACTGTGTCTTGCCCGCCCGCGCGACGCTCCCGCGCAGCAGCGTGCGCTCAAACACCTCCGCGATGGCGATCACGGCCGCGATCACGACCGCACACACCAGCAAAAACTGCAGATTCTCCCCGATTGATTGCATAAGTCCGTTTCCCATTTTCTGTTCTCCTTTTCTAAATATAGTCATCCCCTGCGGCCGGGTACGGAAGCTAAGGGCCGCTGCGGGATGCGATATTTAAGAAAAGCTCTTCTGCCCGAAAGAAACTGTCGCATAAAAGACATGCGCCGCGCATTCACGCAGAGCGCTTCCGTGCCGCAGGAGGCGAAGTCGCCCACAGCGTCAAAAAACCGCCTGCGATGATCTTCCCATAGAAAATCCTCCGCGGCGGTCTGCACTACCAGCTTCTCTCATCTGCTGTCTTCTACCATCCAGACTATACTGTCGGTTCCGGAATCTGCAGATCGCATCTGCATCACCGGATCAGCCGCTTGCGCGGGTCGCGGACTATACCGCCGGTGGGGAATTTCACCCCGCCCCGAAGAACTAATCTTAAATTATAGTTATAATAACTCATTACAGGTCGTTACACAAGTACATTTTTAGGCTATTCTGCACAAATTTTTTGGTGGTTTTCACATATCCTGGCGTACGTTTTCGCATGTTTATACCGTTTTGGTGTAGAAATTGGTGTAGTGTTCCTGCCACCTACCGTCCTTTTGCAGCTCTCTTTTTGCTCACTCCAGTGCTATAATCCGCTCCGTCTGCGCAGGTGCAACATATACCAGATTCCGGCCAGGTCCGCCAGGCCCCAGCCGATGGGGATCGCGGACCAAATGCCGAGGACGCCGATAGCGGGGATGGGGGAGAGCAGGTAGGCGAGGAGCACGCGCGTGCCCAGCGAGATGACGGTGAGCACGAGCGACATTTCCGGGCGGCCGATGCCGCGGTAGTAGCCGTAGAGCAGGAACAACAGGCCGATCCCGCAGTAGAAGGTGCCCTCGATCCGCAGGTAGGTGACGCCGATCCCGAGAATCTCTGTCTCGGACGCGTCGATGAAGATCTGCATCAGGTACGGAGACAGCGCGAAGATCAAGGCGGACACGGCCAGGCAGAAGGTGACCGACACCAGGGCGGCCTGACGCGTGCCGCGCCGGATCCGGTCTGGCCGCGACGCGCCGTGATTCTGCGAGATGAAGATCGAGAATGCGTTCCCGAACTCCTGCGCCGGCATGTAGGCGAACGAGTCGATCTTGACCGCCGCCGCGAAGGCCGCCATCACAGCCGCGCCGAAGCTGTTGACCAGCCCCTGGATCATCAGAATGCCGAAGTTCATGACAGACTGCTGGATGCTCGCCGCGAAGGAAAACCGGATCACCTCTCCCAACGGCTCCCGGCCAAAATCGGCCTGCGCCAGGCTCGGGCGCAGCGACGGCTCCCGCAGCCAGGTGTAGCACCCGATGCCGAGCCCCGAGACGCCCTGCGCGAGCACGGTCGCAGCCGCCGCGCCGGCGATCCCCCAGCCGAACCGGACGACAAACAGAAGGTCCAGCGCGATGTTCAGCGCCGCCGCTCCGCCCAGGAACCACAGCGGCGTGACCGAATTGCCGAGCGCGCGCAGCAGAAACGCAAAGTAATTGTAGAGGAAGACGAACGGAATTCCGATGAAAATCACGAAGACATACTCCCGCATCATGCGGTACAGATTGTCCGGCGTCTGCAGAAGGTGCAGGATCCCGTCGATCCCCGCGAACACCGCCGCCGTCATCAGAAACGTGACCGCGCCGATAAACAAAAAAGAAAGCAGGATGCTGTTCTTCATCCTCCCGTCTTCCTTTTTCCCATAATAAAAGGAAAAGACAGACGCGCTCCCCATGCACAGCCCGATCAGCACCGAGGTCAGAAACGTCATCAGCGTGTAGGCGGACCCGACCGCCGCGAGCGCGTCCACGCCCAGAAAGCGGCCGACGATCAGCGTATCCGCGATGTTGTAGCACTGCTGCAGCAAATTCCCCAGAATCATCGGCCCCGCAAACAGCAGCATGGTCTTCGTCACACTGCCCTGTGTCAAATCCTTCTGCATCTCTCTTTTTCGTCTCCTGTCGTTCTCTTTTCTGTCATCTCTGTGCCGTCTGCGCGCCCTGCCACTCCAGCAGGTCGGCGAGCGTCACGTGGTCGACCACCCCGTTGATCGCATCGTTCAGCCTGACCCAGAGCTGCCTCGTCGCACAGTCCGCGGCGCGCGCGCAGTCTCCGCCGCCCTCTGCCGCGCAGTCCACCGGCGCCAGGCTTCCCTCCGTCAGCCGGAGGATCATCCCCGCCGTGTACTCCCCGGGGCTGCGCGCAAGGACGTAGCCACCCTGCGGACCGCGGACGCTGCGGACGAAGCCGGCCTTGTTGAGCACCGAGATAATCTGCTCCAGGTATTTTTCCGAGATTGCCTGCCGCCTCGCCATATCCTTCAGCCGCACCGGCTCTCCCGCGCTGTTCGCCGCGAGATCCAGCATCAGGCGCAGCGCATATCTGCCTCTCGTCGATAATTTCATATCATACCTCTACAAAAGATAATCCTCATACTTCTGCAACTCCTCCAGATACCGCTGCGCCAGCGGGCTCATCAGCATGCCGACGCGCCGGATGTAGCCGATGTCCATACACTCCTTCTCCGCGAGCGGAACCGCGCAGTAGTCGCTGCCGTTTAACTCCTCGCAGATAATCCCGGAGCACAGCGTGTAGCCGTTCAGCCCGATCATCAGGTTCAGCATCGTCGCGCGGTCGTTCGCGCGGATGACCCGCTTGTAGTCGTAGGTGCTCATGACCTCCTCCGCCAGAAAGAAGGCCGAGGTGTCTCCCTGGTCAAACGCCAGGCACGGATATTCGGCGAGCTCCTCCATGCGGATCTCCCGGTTCGACGCGAGCGGATGGCCCTTCCAGAGGTACGCGTACGTCCCGCACGTAAACAGCTTCTGAAATTCCAGGTTGTTCTCCTTCAAAAGCTTGTTGATCGCCTGGCGGTTGAACGCATTCTCATACAGGATGCCGATCTCGCTGCGGAAATTCCGGACGTTCGAGATCACCTCCCCGGTCTTCGTCTCGTAGACGGCAAACTCATACTCATCCATGCCGTACTGCTTCACAAGCTCGACAAACGCCTTGACCGCGAAGGAGTAGTGCTGCATCGAGACGCTGAACTTCTTCTTCACCTGCGTCCGCCGGACGAACCGGTCCTCGAGCAGCAGATACTGATCCAGGAGCTGGCGCGCGTAGGCCAGAAACTCCTCCCCCTCCGGCGTCAGGAGGACGCCCTTGTTCGTCCGCTTGAAAATCTCGATCCCGACCTCCTCCTCCAGCTCCTTCACAGCCCCGGAGAGGCTGGGCTGCGAGACATACAGCATCTTCGCCGCCTCATTCATAGAGCCGTGGTCCGCCACGGCGGTCACATACCGCAGCTGCTGCAGTGTCATTGTCTCACCTCACCCCTCCTGAAACAGCGGCGTGGAGTAGTAGCGGTCCCCGCTGTCCGGGAGCAGCGCCACGATCACTTTCCCCTTGTTCTCCGGGCGGCGCGCCATCTGAAGCGCTGCGAAGAGCGCCGCGCCGGACGAGATGCCGGTCAGGATCCCCTCTGTCTTAGCCAGGAGCTTCGCCGTCTGAAACGCCTCCTCATCCCCGACCGTGACGATCTCATCGTAGATCTCCGTGTTCAGGATCTTTGGCACAAAGCCCGCGCCGATGCCCTGAATCTTGTGCGGGCCGCCCTTTCCGGTCGAGAGCACCGGCGAGGAGGCCGGCTCCATCGCCACGACCTTCACGTCCGGGTTCTTCTCCTTCAGGTACTCGCCCACGCCGGTCAGCGTCCCGCCCGTGCCGACGCCCGCCACGAAGATGTCCACCTTCCCGTCCGTGTCCTCCCAGATCTCCGGCCCGGTCGTCTCGCGGTGCGCCTTTGGGTTCGCCGGGTTCACAAACTGTCCGGCCAGAAAGCTGCCCGGGATCTCCTTCGCCAGCGCTTCCGCCTTCTCGATCGCGCCTGCCATCCCCTTCGCGCCGTCGGTCAGCACGACCTGGGCCCCGTACGCCTTCAAAATGTTGCGGCGCTCCACGCTCATCGTCTCCGGCATCGTCAGAATCACCTGATACCCTCTGGACGCCGCGATCGACGCAAGCCCGATCCCCGTGTTGCCCGAGGTCGGCTCAATAATCGTCGCGCCCGCCTTCAGGATCCCCCTCTGCTCGGCATCCTCGATCATGCGCTTCGCCACGCGGTCCTTCACGCTGCCCGCCGGATTGAGATACTCCAGCTTCACGAGCACAGTCGCCTCCAGGCCCTCGGCCCGCTCGATGTTCCTCACCTCAACCAGCGGCGTGCTGCCAATCAGCTCCAGTGCGCTCCCATAAATCTTCGCCATAATCGTGCCCTCCTGCTCTTTCCTGCAAATTCCATATATTTCCTATTGGTTTACCGGATTATATCCTCTTCTTCCTCATTTGTAAAGACCAAACCGGAAAAAACCGGCCGGGAGCCGGATAGTTTCCTCTTCTATCCGGCTCCCGGCCTCTCTTTGTCTGTTGATGTACGGAGTATATATTATGCCTGACCCATGATGTTTATTCTTCCTCCGGAAGGTTGTCTGCCTTCGCGAACTCCTCGAGGATGATCCTCTGAATCCGCTCCCGAGTCTCGGAATTGATCGGATGTGCGATATCCCGGTATTCCCCATCGGCCGCCTTTCTGCTCGGCATCGCGATGAACAGGCCTTTCTCGCCCTCAATCACTTTGATATCGTGCACTACAAACTCGTCGTCCAGCGTAATCGAAACGACTGCCTTCATCTTTCCATCCTTCGCAACTTTCCTAACTCTAACGTCGGTTATCGTCATACATTTATCCCCCGTGGTTCATAATTCTTTTGTGGCTGCCCTGTCCCGTTGGCGAACCCTACAAGACGTAGCGCTCATTTGACTCGATCACAATCCTGATCCCGTCTCCCCCCAGATAACGGGAATTTGCCCGGATCGTATCACGGCTCTCCACAATGCAGTTTTCAAGGTACACATTGTCTCCAAGATAGACATCGTTCAGCACGATGGAATTCTTGATGACACAGTTTTCGCCAACAAACACCTTCTTAAAGATGACAGAATTCTCCACATATCCGTTAATAATGGAACCATTCGCGACCAGGCTGTTCTTCACCTGGCTGCCCGGATTGTACTTCGCGGGCGGATTGTCGTCCACCTTCGAGTGCACATCGGGGTATTCCCGGAAAAAGTAGTCCCGCACCTCTTTTTTCAGGAAATCCATGTTCGTCCGGTAGTAGGACTCAACCGACGCAACGTTGCTCCAATAGCTCTCCAGCTTGTAGCCGTAAATGCGCTTTACGTCCTTGTAACGGATCAGGACATCCTTCACAAAATCATGTCTGCCCTCCTCAACAGACCGTTCAATCAGCTCGATCAGCTGCCGCCTTCGAATGACATAGATCCCGCAGGAGATCGTGTGGGATGACGCGGCCATCGGCTTCTCGTCGAACTGGACGACCCGGTTGTCGTCGTTCAGCTTCAGCACCCCAAAGCGCGTCGCATCCTCCGTGCTCGGAATCTCCTTGCACACGACCGTGATATCCGCCTTCTTCGCGATATGGTACTCCAGCACCTTCGCGTAGTCCAGCTTATACACTCCGTCCCCGGAGGCAATCACGACATACGGCTCATGACACTGCTTCAGGAAATCCAGATTCTGGTGAATGGCATCCGCCGTGCCTCTGTACCAGAAACTGTTGTCCGCTGTCACCATCGGCGGGAACACGAACAGTCCGCCCTGCTTTCTCCCGAAATCCCACCACTTCGACGAGCTCAGATGCTGGTTCAGTGATCTGGAGTTGTACTGCGTCAGCACCGCCACACTCTGGATCCCCGAATTTGACATGCTGCTCAGCGCAAAATCAATGCTCCGGAAGCTGCCCGCAATCGGCATGGCAGCGATCGCCCGCTTGTTTGACAGTTCCCGCATCCGAAAGCTGTTGCCCCCGGCCAGAATCATACCTACCGCTCTCATGCCACATCACCTGCCTTATCTAAAATCTCTCCGCCCGCAAGCTGACCGCCCGGGTAATCCTCCGGGACCGTCTCACCGGTCACGGCGGTATTCTTCCCGATCCTCACGTCCGGCGGGATCACTGTCCCCTCGCCGATCACGGTCAGACCGAATGCATAGACGGCAGGCTTCACCTTGTTGGGGACCTCCTCGCCGACGCCGAGCTGTGCCCTCTCGCCGATCACCGCCTGCTCGGCAATAATCGCCCGGTCCACAGTTGCCCCCGCCCGGATGACCGCATTCTGCATAATAATCGAATCGCGGACCACCGCTCCTGCCTCTATCACAACACCGCAGCCAATGATGGAATTGTGCACTTCCCCGTAGATCTCCGTGCCGTCGCCGATCAGGCAGCGGTCCAGCACAGCATCCCCGGATATGTACTGCGGCGGAAGAATATCGTTTTTCGTGTAGATTTTCCAGAACTCCTCGTACAGATTGAACTCCGGAATGATGTCGATCAGCTCCATGTTGGCCTCCCAGTAGGAGCCGAGGGTCCCGACATCCTTCCAGTAGCCGTTGTACTTGTACGCGACGAGCGTCTCGCCCTTCTCGTGACAGTACGGAATCACATGCTTGCCGAAATCGCAGTTGCTCTGCTCCGCGAGCGCGATCAGCGCCTCCTTGAGCGCCTTCCAGGAAAAAATGTAGATTCCCATCGAGGCCAGGTTGCTCTTCGGGTGCTCCGGCTTCTCCTGGAACTCCGTGATCCGGCCGTTCTCGTCCGTCACCACGATCCCGAAGCGGTTCGCCTCCTCCTGCGGCACCGGCATCACCGCGATGCTGACATCCGCGTTGTGCGCCTTGTGAAAGTCCAGCATCACCTCATAGTCCATCTTGTAGATGTGATCCCCGGAGAGGATCAGGACATAGTCGGGCGAAAAGGACTCCATGTAGGCCAGATTCTGATAAATCGCGTTTGCCGTGCCCGTGTACCACTCCGTCTTCCCCACCTTCTCGTACGGCGGGAGGACTGTGACTCCCCCTTCATTCCGGTCGAGATCCCACGGAATCCCGATTCCGATGTGCTTGTTCAGCCGGAGCGGCTGGTACTGTGTCAGCACCCCGACCGTGTCAATCCCGGAATTAATGCAGTTGCTCAGTGGGAAATCTATGATGCGGTACTTACCGCCAAACGCCACTGCCGGCTTTGCCACGCGCGAGGTCAGTACCCCGAGTCGGCTGCCCTGCCCGCCGGCAAGAAGCATAGCTATCATCTCTTTCTTAACCACACAATCACCTCTCAACCATAAATTTTCATATCTGGCTATTTGATTATAACACGAATTTCCGAAATTGTGAACATTATTTACAAGTTCTTGTGAATAATATCCCATTTTTTATTATAAATAGCTCAAGAATGCAAATTTAGCCCTTTCCCAAAACCTCATTTCTGCGAGAGATCCAACTACATTTCTGTTCTGATTTTGTGCGTTTTCACGATGTTCCAACAGCTTTCGCCCAAAATCTACAGGATTCGAGGACGAAATCATACAAAATTTTCGTTTTTTCAGAAACATGTTTCGTAAACAGAAAAGAGTTGGATTTTCAGGCCCAAGAGAGTATAATAAGGAAATACGGGAAGTGAACGCTCATTTTCCTGAATTTCTATCCATCTGTAAGGAGAATCCATATGTATCAGATAAATTACGAAACGCCGGTGCACGTTCACTTTATCGGAATCGGCGGAATCAGCATGAGCGGGCTCGCGGCGGTACTCCTGGGGCGCGGCTTCACGGTCACAGGTTCGGATGCGAAGCGGTCCGATCTCACCGCCTGGCTCGAGGGGCTCGGCGCGCACATCGACTGCCCGCAGAGCGCATCCAACATCCGCGACGGCATCGACGTCGTCGTCTACACGGCTGCCATCCACCCGGACAATCCGGAGTTCCAGGCGGCCAAAACTGCCGGGCTGCCGATGCTCACACGGGCGGAGCTGCTCGGTGAGCTGATGAATAATTATGCAATGTCCATCGCCGTCTCCGGGACGCACGGGAAGACGACCACCACCTCCATGCTCGCCCACATCCTCATGGGCGCCGAGCTCGACCCGACGATCTCCGTCGGCGGCATCCTGCCCTCGATCGGCGGAAATGTCCGGATCGGCCACTCGGAGCACTTTCTGACGGAGGCCTGTGAGTACACGAACAGCTTCCTCTCCCTGCTCCCGAAGCTCGGCATCATCCTGAACATCGACGCCGACCACCTTGATTTCTTCAAGGATCTCGACGACATCCGCCACTCCTTCGGCCTGTTCGCACGCCGGATTCCGTCTGACGGACACCTCATCATCAACGCCTCCATCCCGAATCTAGAGGAGATCACGGACGGGCTCGCGTGCTCCGTCGTCACCTTCGGGATCGGCGAGGGAAGATACCGGGCCGCGGACGTCTCCTACGACTCCCTCGGCCGCGGCAGCTTCGTGCTCACGAAGGACGGAACGCCGCTCGGACGGTTCCGGGTGTCCGTGCCCGGTGAGCACAACATCTCGAATGCCGTCGCGGCGCTCGCAGCCGGCGATCTGCTGGGCATCCCGGCCTCTGTGATGGCCGCCGGGCTCGAGAGCTTTCACGGCACCGACCGCCGGTTCCAGAAGAAGGGCGAGATCGGCGGCGTGACGGTGATCGACGACTACGCCCACCACCCGACCGAGATCAAGGCGACGCTGCGCGCCGCCAGGAACCTCCACTGCGAGCACGTCTGGTGCGTGTTCCAGCCCCACACCTACACCCGCACAAAGGCCCTGATGGACGAATTTGTCGACGCGCTCTCGCTCGCGGATAAGGTCGTGCTCGCCGATATCTACGCGGCGCGCGAGACAGACACCTTGGGCATCAGCTCCGACGACATCCGCAAAAAGCTGTGCGCCGCCGGCAGGGAGGCGTGGTACTTCAAGACCTTCGACGAGATCGAGACCTTTCTCCTTGAACACTGTATCCCCGGGGACCTGTTGATAACTATGGGCGCCGGAGACGTAGTAAAGATCGGCGAGAACCTGCTCGGAATCTAGTTATCCACATTATCCACATGTTTATGCACATTTTTTCTGCACAGACATGTGGATTTTTTTGTGGACAGACCGATTTACATAAGATTTCGACACAATTCCGTCTTTTTGCCGTTTTCCTCCTTCTTCCTATATTATTGTCAACCTGTTATCCACACTGTCCACATTATCCACCACACCGCATCATTCCTCCCGTCACTATCCGAGAAGATTGCACAGCACCGTACCATTCGGCCAACCACTGTCAGAGAAGATTGCACAGCACCGTATCATTCGGCCAACCACTGTCAGAGAAGATTGCACAGCACCGTATCATTCGGCCAACCACTGTCAGAGAAGATTGCACAGCACCGTATCATTCAGAACGATTTGTCAAGGACATAATGAAAGATATTAAAAAATAACCGAAAATCAAGCATTTTCAAGCACTCCTCGCTTGGTGGTATCTGTTTTCTTCATTCTCTGCTCCTTTACATGAAAAAAAGCGCATAGATTAGCTTTCTATACGCTCTGACGCTGTGTTACTATTTAGTTGTATAACATCTGAATAATATTTGATACACAGTCACTGGTTGACATCTTATAAGTGTCAACCGTCACTTCGTATCCGCCTTTAGGAAATAAATATTGCAAGGAGGCTTCTGCTGAACCCATACACCTATTTCCACGTTGTTTTTCTCGTTCTCTCAATATCTGAATGGGACATATTACATGAACCGACAAAAAATCGTAGTCCTGCCTTGCTGCCTGTCCTGCTGACGGCTGTCGTTCTGTTCCACGCATTCAAGATTGGCTTTGTTGTAGCTTATTACTTCCGCAAACGCAAGGTCGTGGCACGCCCTCGCCCTTTCGCTCCGAAGTGTCTGGACTTCCTCTTCAAGCTGTTCCTTTTCCGTCCTCCATGCTTTGGGTGTTATTTTCTCTCCCTCTGTAAGCAGCATTTTCAAGTCGGCTCTTGTGTTTTCGTACATCACAAGTTCGTGTTCATGCTCCTTATCGTATTTCAGTTTCTTCAGACCGCTTAATGACCTGCTCATGTCATGCACTGCCTTGTATGGCTCATAGTTGGCATAGGCTTTTGCAAGATCCTTTAACTGTTCCAACCTACGCCACTTGGGTATAAAAATCTGCTCCCGACTGTCAAACTCTTTCCCCTTATCCATTTTGAATTTCTCCAACTGTGCAAACGTGGTTATGCTGTTGTGCAGAAAAGCAGCAGCCAATGACCATATTGGAGAAAGATTTTTTACAAGAAAATAGGACAGAGATTGATTCCGAGAAGAAGAAACCGTATAATGGATAATATAAAACCGGGTTATTCAGGTTACAATATGAAGCGAGGAATAAACTGATATGGAAAATATAAAAACAGAAGAAGCAATGAAGGAATTAACACTGATGCTGTTATACCTGTCCCGCTTTACATAGGGAAAGAAGTTTCACGAAGCAACCGATTTTTATGCGTGGAAAGGCTATGATTTTGATATACTGAACGAATTGGACGATACAGACTATATCCGACAGGGAAATCATCCGTCCCGTTCCAAATCGGTATATATTACGGAAAGCGGTATGGAACAGGCAAAAGAGCTTTTATTCAAGTATGGTATAAGCGATTGGAAACAGGAGTGAGAAAATGAAGAATCTTTTTGAACGCACTAGCTCTAACTGGGTGCGGTATAGTGAATATGAAAGGAGGGCGGCAGAGGACGGAACTCTGTACCTCACGCCCACTAAGACAGCACAACCGAGTATCTACGATCCGCTGTCAGAGTATCAAAGGATCGTGCTGGATGCGATCAACATAGGACGCATGGGTATGAGCAAAAAGTCGGATGCCGAATTTCCTTTTGACAAGTGCAAGCGCGAGGAATTAAAGCCTATGTTCCATTCCACTCACTCATCGTTCTTTGTGACTTTGAAGAATATGAACTATTCATCTCAGTCACTTAGTGACCAAGATGGTGACCAGGATACTGACCAAGTTGTGACTAAGATGCTTCTTGAGTTTTGCGTAGAGCCAAGAAGCAAACGTGAAATCTGTGCACATCTCGGCTTTCATAATCTGACATATTTTACACGCACATACTTGAATCCCTTGCTTGAAACAGGAAAATTGCTTAGAACGATTCCTGACAAACCAAGCAGTAAAAATCAAAAGTATGTCCGTTCCTAAAAAGCAGTGCCCGTTATCAGCCAACATAGCCGATAACGGGCATTCGATTAAGCATATACAAGTTCGGTTAAGATAATTTCTTCCGCACGGTTGCGAATGGAATTGATACGGCGCACCCATTCCATTTGGTCAGCCGCTTTGAGTGCTTCGGCTACGCCCTCCTGCTTTGCCATAGCAGAAACAAGGATTTCCATACGCTCGTTGCAGGCTTGGTCGATTTCAGCCAAGTGCTTGAACAGTATTCCTTCCAGCACATAGTTGTTGTAGAGGATTTTACGGTACTCTTTCAGATAGCTGTGACGCATACGCCCGTATTTACCGATCTGATAGCCCCCAATATCTGGCAGGACGAGGTCAGGGATGAGATATTCACCCTCCTGACGATATGTACCACCCATTTCTTCGAAGATAGATTTCATAGAATATCAGCTCCTTTTGCGTTGATTTTCAGTGGTTATAAGGCTTTTTTACTCCTTTCTTACAACTGCTTTTCAATTCACCACCAATGAGCCGCAGTCATATGTATTAGATGGCAGAAACCACCCTTTACATATTAACTCTTGGTTCTTAATGCTGTTACTCTCGCCCTGCATTTCATCATCTCGTGAGAGCCTTTCATAAAGTGCTGTGATTTTGATTGACATAGAGATTTGCTCTGTCCTTAACAGACTAACCCATTCGGCCAACCATTGTCAGAGAAGAGTGCAGGGCCGTCATCAAACTGTAACCGACCGCAGATTTTTCTGTTCTCTTTTGTTATTGAATATGGTATACTTGAAGGCAAATGTCCATGCCGGCACCGAATCCGCTGCCCCGCCGCAGAGTGCGGATCTGCGGCTCGCAGAGCATCCCGGCCAGACAGTACCGTTTGAGGAGTGAATGACCATGAAAATCTACACGGATACCCCGGAGGGCGTGACGGTCGTAAAGAACACCTTTATCGATCAGTATATGCCGCAGGCGAACGGGGAATTTGTCAAAGTATATCTCTACCTGCTGCGCTGCGCGAACACCGGCCGTGAGCTGTCGCTCTCCTCGATCGCGGACGTGCTGGAGCACACGGAAAATGACGTGCGCCGCGCCCTTCTGTACTGGGAGAAGCAGGATTTGATCCACATGAAGGCGAACCAGCGCGGGGACCTGCAGTCCATCACGTTCTCCGACCTCCCCTCGGCCGCGGACGAGCCGGAGTCCCAGTCATCTCTGGCCGCTGCCGCTTCGCCAAAAAGGCAGGAGCAGACGCGCACGGAGATGACACCCGGGGCTGCGCGCATGGCAGACCGGATGGCGGAGTACACGGAGCGCGCGGCCGGAAAGGGCGGCCGCGGCAGTGCCGTCCCCCTGGCGGAGACCGCAGGCGAGGATGCCGGACCGGCCGCGGCGCTTTCCCGCGAGCGGCTGAAGGCGCTGAGCGAGCAGAAAGAGATCCGACAGCTGTTTTTTATCGCCGAGCAGTATCTGCAGCGCCCTCTGACCTCGTCGGAGCAGTCCGAGTTTGTCTACTACTATGACTCGCTGCACTTCTCCGTCGACCTGATCGAGTACCTGATCGAGTATTGTATCTCGAAGGGCACGTTCAGCCGCCACTACATGCGCAAGGTCGCGCTCGCCTGGGCGGAGGCCGGCATCTCCACCGTCCTGCAGGCGAAGCAGGAGACGAACCTCTACAACAAGAACTACTACACGATCCTGAACACGTTCGGCATCAAGGGGCGCAGCCCCGCGCAGCCGGAGATCGAGTTCATGGCGCGCTGGCTGAACGAGTACGGCTTCACCCTCGACCTGATCATCGAGGCCTGCAGCCGCACGATCCGCCAGATCCACCAGCCCAGCTTCGAGTACGCGGACAAGATTCTCCGGCGCTGGAAGAACAGCGGCGTCACCTCGGCTGCCGATGTCCGGCGGCTCGACCAGCAGCGCAGCGAGGAGCAGCAGCGGCGCAGCGAGAAGAAACAGCAGGCCGAAGCGCCCAAGCGCGCCGCAAACAACCGGTTCAACAATTTCTCGCAGCGCGACTACGATTACAGCGAGCTCGAGCGGCAGCTGCTCGGCAACTGACGGACCGCACCACGCCACAGGCCAGGCGAAACCGCACACCGCGGCACAGGCCGGACAAAACGATACGCTGCACCGCAGGCTGGGCAAAACCGCACGCTGCACCGCAGGCCGGACGAAACCGCACGCTGTGACACAGGCCGGGCGAAACGGCACGCCACAGGAGCCACCGCAGCGAGGAACATACAAGGGAGCATACAGATATGGGACTGACCAATTCACAATACAACACGATCATGCGGGATTACCAGCGCCAGCAGGCGAAAAACCAGCAGGCGCTCGCCGACCGGCGCGAGGAGGTCTACGCCAGGATCCCGGAATTTTCCAGGATCGACGCCGAGATCGCGGCGGCCAGCACCGCCTGCGCCAGACGGCTGCTCTTGGAGGAGGGCGCGTCGGTCGACGAGCTGCGCCGCACGATCCGCGCGCTCTCAGGGCGGCGCGAAGCGCTGCTCGCACAGGCCGGCTACCCCGCCGACTACCTGCAGATGACGTACCGCTGCCCGAACTGCCAGGACACCGGCTACATCGGCTCCAGGAAATGCCACTGCTTCCGGCAGGCGATCATCGACCTGCTCTACATGCAGTCGAACCTGCGCGAGCTTCTCACCCAGGAGAACTTCGCCTCCTTCTCGCTCGCCTACTACTCCGACCAGACCGTCGACCCGGTCACGAAGCTGACGGCCCGCGAGACGGCGATGCGCGCGCTGACGGAGTGCCGCCGTTTTGTGGCCGATTTTGACCACAGCTTTGAAAACCTCTTCCTCTACGGCGACACGGGGCTCGGGAAGACCTTTCTCTCCCACTGCATCGCAAAGGAGCTGATCGAGAGCACACACTCCGTCATCTATTTCTCGGCCTTCCGGCTTTTTGAGCAGTTCGCCGACTCCGCCTTCGGGCGCGCCGGCTCCGCCTCGCCCACAGAGCTCGAGCAGCACATTTTCGACTGCGACCTGCTGATCATCGACGACCTGGGCACTGAGCTGGTAAATTCCTTCGTCTCCTCCCAGCTCTTCCTCGTACTCAACGAGCGGCTCCTGCGCCAAAAGAGCACGCTGATCTCGACGAACCTGTCGCTTCGCACCTTTGCGGACACGTACTCGGAGCGCAGCTTTTCCCGGATCTCCAGCAACTATCTGATGCTGCGCCTGATCGGCGACGACATCCGGCTCCAGAAAAAGCTGGCCGGAAAAAAAGCGTGAACCGGGGCTTGACCAACAGTACTTTTCTGGTTAAAATAACCACGTACATACGACCGGACACAGCGCTTCTGCCCAGGTGCAGGGCGGCTGTCCGCTGCACATACACCGCGGCTGCGGTACAGGAGGAAATTATGGAATTTCAATCTGGCTATGAACGCAATGTAGAGACGATCCCCGTGGGGGAGCTCGGAATCATCGCTCTGAAGAGCTGTGAGACGCTCGGCAAAAAGATTGATGCGCACATCGTGGAGTGGCGCAAGGAGCGCGAGCATGAGCACATGGGACGTCCGGAGCTCTCCACCTATGCAAAGGACTCCTACCTGATCAACGCGAGCGTACCGCGCTTCGGCTCCGGCGAGGCGAAGGGACTGATCAACGACTCCGTGCGCGGAGCGGACCTCTACCTGCTCGTGGACGTGTGCAATTACAGCCTGACTTACTCTCTGTGCGGCCATACGAACCGGATGTCGCCGGACGACCATTTCCAGGATCTCAAGCGCATCATCGCCGCCGTGGGCGGAAAGGCGCGCCGGATCAACGTCATCATGCCGTTCCTCTACGAGAGCCGCCAGCACAAGCGCAACGGCCGGGAGTCCCTGGACTGTGCGCTCGCCCTGCAGGAGCTCGTCAAGATGGGCGTCGACAACATCATCACCTTCGACGCGCACGACCCGCGCGTCCAGAACGCGATCCCGCTGCACGGCTTTGAGACCATCCAGCCGGTCTACCAGTTCATCAAGGGCCTCTACCGGGCCGCGCCGGATCTGAAGACGGACTCCGACCACCTCATGATCATCAGCCCGGACGAGGGCGCCGCAGGCCGCGCGATCTATATGGCCAATATTTTAGGCGTCGACATGGGAATGTTCTACAAGAGGCGCGACTACGCGCATATCGTGAACGGCTCCAACCCCATCGTCGCGCACGAATTTCTCGGCTCCGACCTGAGCGGGAAGGATGTCGTCATCATCGATGACATGATCTCGTCGGGCGGCAGCATGATCGACGTCGCCCGCGAGCTGAAGAAGCGCAACGCCGGCAGAATCTTCATCTGCTCGACGTTCGGCCTGTTCACCAACGGCCTCGAGAAGTTTGACCGCGCCTACGAGGAGGGCCTGTTCTACGCGATGCTGACCACGAACCTGGTCTACCAGACCCCGGAGCTTCTGCAGAAGCCGTACTACACCGGCTGCGACCTGAGCAAATACATCGCGCTCGTGATCGACACGCTCAACCACGACGGCTCCATCAGCGACCTGCTCAACCCTGCCGACCGCATCAACAGCTTCCTCGCCAAGCAGCGCAATAGACAGTCCTGAGCAGCACTCTGAGACGAAATCGAAAAACCCATATGAATAAAAAAAGAGGGTGTTCCAAACTTGCTGGCAACTACCACTACCGGTATCCGATCCATCGCACAGATACCGGCTCTTGTGGATTTGCCGCATGTTGCGACACCCTCTTCCATATTTTAATGCGCTTCTCCGGCACTCCTTCTACACCGTCAGCCCCGCAGCATCTGAATCTCCCGCGCGTAGCCGTCCAGCTCGTTGGGCGTCTCGAGACAGAAGGGCAGGTCGGCGAGCAGCGGATGGTGCACCACCCGATACAGCGCCTCGAGCCCGATCGAGCCCTCGCCAATCCGCTCGTGGCGGTCCTTGTGGCTTTGGAACGGGTTCTTGCTGTCGTTCACGTGGACGGCCTGCAGCCGCTCCAGGCCGATCACGCGGTCAAATTCCGCGAGCACCCCGTCCAGATCGCCCACGATATCATAGCCTGCGTCGTACACATGGCACGTGTCCAGACAGACGCCCATGCACTCCTTCCGCTCCACGCGCGCGATGATCCCGGCGAGCTCCTCAAACCGGCCGCCGACCTCAGTCCCCTTCCCCGCCATCGTCTCCAGCAGAACCTTTGTGTGCAGCTCCGGGCGCAGGACCTCATTCAGAAGGTCCGCGATCAGCTCGATCCCCTTCTCCGCACCCTGTCCCACATGGCTTCCCGGGTGGAAGTTGTAGACGGCTCCCGGAAGGTACTCCATCCGCTCCAGGTCGTCCGCAAAGGTCAGCCGCGCAAATTCCCGCACCTTCGGGTCCCCAGAGCAAGGGTTCAGCGTGTACGGCGCGTGCGCGACAATCCGGCCGATCCCATGCGCCCCGGCGTAGTCCAGATATGCCCGGACATCCTGCAGGTCGAGCTGCTTCGCCCGGCTGCCGCGCGGGTTCCGCGTGAAGAACTGGAACGTGTTCGCCCCGATCGAGACCGCCTCCTCCCCCATGTGCAAAAATCCCTTCGAGGAAGACAAATGACAACCGATTCTCAACATACTCTGCTCCTTTCTCTCTCGTTCACCCGGATCCGGTTCATGATCTCCCGCTCCCGCTTCTGACACGTAAACACCAGCACCTGGCGGCCGTCGCGGTGGAGCCACCGAAGCGCCGCCTCCAGCCGCTCATCGTCGTACAGCGCAAACGCCTCGTCCAATATCAGCGGCAGCTTTACTCCGCCTCCGAACAGCTCCCCTGCGGCGAGGCGCACCGCAAAGTAAATCTGCTGGATCGTCCCGCTCCCCACCTGGCACAGCTCCAGCACCCGGTCCGGGGTGTGAATCCGGATGCTGCCGGTGTCGTCCATGACAATCCGCTCATACCGGCCTTTCGTGATCTCCCGGAGAATCTCGGAAGCGCGCTGGTTCAGACCACAGCCGTCCGGCCCGAACAGCCCGACCGTCAGCTCGCAGATCCGGTCGATTGCGAGCGCGAGCGCCGCAATCTCCGTGTCCGCAGCCCCCGTCCTGACCTGCTCCCGGTACAGTCCCTCCAGCTCGGTCTGCAGCTTCCGGTACCGCTCCCTGCGCCTGCGGATCTCACCCTCCAGATACGCGTCCCGGTCCGCGCGCTCAGGCATCTCCTCCGGCTCCCCGATCAGATCCCCCTGCATCCGGTGAACCGGGTAGAGCAGCCCCATAAACACCGCTCCGAGCACGCCGAGCACAATCCGAAACACCAGATCCTGCAGAAACGCCGCCCCGGCCAGCGCGAGCACCCCGGCCAATGCGAGCAGCACCTCGAGCGCCCGCTTGCCGAACAGCGTCCCGGTCTCCTCGTCCTCCGTCTCCTCATCCGGGCCCTTCGCGCCCTGCAGCTGCTGCTCCAGCATCCGCAGCTCGCGGCGCAGGTAATCTCCCTCCGTCTGCCGCTTCTCAATCTGCGCCTCGAGCGCCGCCTCCTCCTTCTGCTTTTTCTGCTCCGCCTGCGCTTTCTTCCGGCGCAAACTCCCGAGCGCCGCCTCCACGTCGACCTGGCGCTCCGAGCCGCCGCCCGCGTTCACCATACAGCGCCGCAGCTCCTTCGCGAGCGCCTCCCCGGTCTGAACGTGCAGCTGCGGGATGTAGACCGTGTTCACAAAGGACGCCTCCGAAATCCCGCCGACGATCTCCGAGAGCCGCTCGCCCGGCTCGGGGAGGTCTCCCTGCCCGGTGACCTCGTACACCCGCAACCCCGCGCCGCGGCTGTCAAAGTTCCGCTCAATCCGCCAGAGCTTTCTCCCCTCCCGCACCAGCATACTCCCGGAGAACTGCGCCGGGTCGCCCCACGGCCTGCGCAGCGCGTACTCGTCCTTCGCCTTCTCCCGGCCCGGCTGCATTCCGAACAGCATGGCGCGGATAAAGGAATGGATCGTCGACTTTCCGGCCTCATTTCCTCCGTATATGATATTGACACCTGAACGCAGACGGATCCGGTGATTCTCAAATTTTCCGTAGTGCTCCAAAAACAGCTCCTGAATCTCCACCCTGCGCTCCCTCCTTTCGCCACTTCTCCCTTTTCTGCCTGCCCTCTATTTTTTCCGGTCCGGATACAGCAGCGCCTCGAGTCCGTACCGCAGCGCCTTCTCCTCCACGACCCCCTCCGGGCCGTCTCCGAAGGAATCAATAAATTTGCCGACCAGCTGTCCCTCATACGTTCTGCGCAGTTCCTCCACGTGGTACGCCGGGACGGTCCGGTCCGTCACCGAGAGGACCCGGCCGCATTTCTGATATTCCTGGACGTCCGGCGTAAGCTGCGGGTGGCGCGGCCCGATCAGCGTGATCTGGTACATGTGCTGCGCCCCGCCGTCGCGGATCGCCGCCGCGACCTTCTCCCTCAGGCTGAACGGCGTGTCCAGCTCCGTGACCTCGATCTCCGCCTGCCGGTACTGACGGCAGCTCGTCTCGACGAACGACAGCTTGACCTTTTTGCGCTGCACGTCCCCGATGATATATCCGTGCGCATTGAAATCGCTCGCGTCGATCGGCTCGAGCGCGCCCGCGTAGACCGCCAGGTTCCGGATGTAGACCTGCGGCCTGTGGATATGGCCGAGCGCGATGTAGTCGAAGCCAGCCTCGATCAGCCGCTCCTTGTCCAGCGGTATGTGCGTCGCGTCCCCGCCGTGTGCCAGCAGGATGCGGAAGCAGTCGCTTTTCTCCGCCGCCAGCCCGTCCAGCAGCGGCTCCGGGATCTCGCTCTGGTGGTAGCTCATCCCGTAGACCTCCGTCTTCAGCTCCGGCAGCCGCACCCGCTCCACCTGGTCCGCGAACAGACAGACCACATTCTCATTCCACTGGAAGCCGAGGGCGGGCGATGAGGGCAGCAGACAGTCGTGCTCCCCGGCGATCAGGACGACCACCGTCTTCTCAAGCGTCGAGAACAGATAGTTGACCTCGCCAAGCTCCTGCACGGTCGGCTGCCTGTGAAACAGATCGCCCGCGATCAGCAGCAGATCCACCTTTTTTTCATTCGCATCCTCGATGCATTTTCGAAAGCTGTCCCAGAGCTCCCGCCCGCGGCCCTTCGCCCAGGGATACCCGTGGTCCGGGGCCGCTCCCAGGTGCACGTCCGCGATGTGCATAAAACGCATAGCGTCCACTTCCTTTCTCGCCAGATGATAGCGGTTACAGTATAGCATAAAACCGATTCTGCAACTAGCATTTTTCCGCCCTTCATGCTATAATGGCGTCAGTCAGCTGCGACAGCCCGGAAACGGCTCCTGCGGCCAAAGCTGCCGCGGCTAGTCAAATTTTACATAAGGAGAAGAGACATGGGAAACATCGCAAAAGAATTTAAAGAGTTCGTCATGCGCGGCAACGTGATCGACATGGCAGTCGGCGTCATCATCGGCGGCGCGTTCAACAACATTGTCGGCTCGCTCGTCAATGACATCGTGATGCCGGTCATCACCCTGATCACAGGGAAGATCGACTTCACCAACCTCATGATCACGATGGACGGCAACCACTATGCGACACTCGAGGAGGCCAAGGCCGCTACCTCCGTCATCGCGTACGGCAACTTCATTCAGATCATCGTGCAGTTCCTGCTGACCGCGTTCGTGATCTTCATGGTCATCAAGGGGCTCAACAAGCTGCACAAGCCGGAGCCCGCGCCGGAGCCTGTCACGAAGATCTGCCCCTTCTGCAAGTCCGAGATCCACAAGGACGCCGTCAAGTGTCCGCACTGCGCGTCGGAGCTCTGAGATTTGCGCCCGCCACGCTGACCACTGTGCTGACCGCCCGGGAAACGCCCCGATGGCAGCGCACGCCAGGCTGAAGCATACAGCAAATAAGACAGCCTGCACGGCTAAAAAGAGACCGGTATGGGTACGCGGCTATCCACACCGGTCTTTTTTTGATTTCTTCTGTCCGGCCCGTGCAGGCGCCTGCCCGGAGTCTTCTCTACTCTGCCTGCGCCAGCGCCTGCCCGGAGTCTTCTCTACTCTGCCTGTGCCAGCGCCTGCCCGGAGTCTTCTCTGCTCTGCCTGCGCCAGCGCCTGCCCGGAGTCTTCTCTACTCTGCCTGCGCCAGCGCCTGCTCGAGATCCTCGATGATGTCCTGCACGTGCTCAATACCGACAGACAGGCGAATCAGTCCCGGGGACACGCCTGCCGCCGCGAGCTGCTCGTCGTTCATCTGGCGGTGCGTATGGCTCGCCGGGTGCAGCACGCAGGTCTTCGCATCCGCGACGTGCGTCACGATCGACGCCAGCCGCAGCGCATCCATAAACTGCACCGCGGGCTTTCTGCCGCCCTTGAGCTCGAAGGAGATCACGCCGCACGTCCCGTTCGGCATATATTTCTGGGCCAGCGCGTGGTACTTGTCGCCCGGCAGGCCCGCAAAGTTCACATGCGCCACCTTCTCATGTGCGTCCAGGTACTCCGCCACCTTCTGCGCATTGTAGCAGTGGCGCTCCACGCGCAGCGGCAGGGACTCCAGGCCGAGGTTCAGGAGGAAGCAGTTCATCGGGGATGGGATCGAGCCGAGGTCGCGCATCAGCTGCGAGGTCGCCTTCGTGATGTAGGCGCCCTTCCCGAACTTCTTCGTGTAGGTGATGCCGTGGTACGACTCGTCCGGCGTCGTCAGGCCGTGGTACTTGTCGCCGTACGCCTCCCAGTCAAAGTTCCCGCTGTCGACAATCGCGCCGCCCACCTGCGCCGCGTGGCCGTCCATGTACTTTGTCGTCGAGTGCGTCACGATATCCGCGCCCCACTCGAACGGGCGGCAGTTGACCGGCGTCGCAAACGTATTGTCCACAATCAGCGGCACGCCGTGCCGGTGTGCCAGGCACGCCATCTTCTCGATGTCGAGCACGACCAGGGCCGGGTTCGAGATCGTCTCCGCGAGCACCGCCTTTGTGTTCGGGCGGAATGCCTGCTCGAGCGTCTCCTCGTCGTCGTCCACGTCGATGAACGTGCACTCGATGCCGAGCTTCTTCAGAGTCACGCCGAGCAGATTGAAGGTGCCGCCGTAGATCGCGGACGCGCAGATGACGTGATCGCCCGCCTCGCAGATGTTAAACACCGCATAGAAATTCGCCGACTGCCCCGACGACGTCAGCATCGCGGCCACGCCGCCCTCGAGATCTGCGATCTTCGCCGCCACCGCGTCGTTGGTCGGGTTCTGGAGCCTCGTGTAAAAATAGCCGTCCGCCTCCAGGTCAAACAGCTTTCCCATCTCCTCCGACGTGTCATACTTGAACGTCGTGCTCTGGTAAATCGGCAGCTGGCGCGGCTCCCCCGACTTCGGCTGCCAGCCCGACTGAATACATTTTGTCTCGATCCGATAATTGCTCATAGTTTCCTCCTCTTTCTCTCTCCCTGTTCACCTCATCAGCAGCAGAAAATCGGCATCGCCCTGCCGCCGCAGCAGCAGCTGCACAGCGCGTTCAGCAGGCACAGCCGCATGCACCAGTCTCCGCTCGTCTCAAACGGGTTCCCGTAGCTCTCGCCCATCGTCTGGTACCACTGGCCGCCGTTTTCGAGCTGCTGCACGAGCTGCCGGTACACGGCGTTGCCCGGCTCCATCGCGGCGGCGCGCTGCGCGTGCTCCTTCGCGATGATGTTGTTGCCCTGCCCGGAATTGGCCATCGCGCTCAGGTAGTACCACCGGGCGCTGCGCTCCCTGATCTCCGAGAGCACGTGGAGCGCCTCGGCAAAGGCCCGGTTCCGGATATAGTTCTCGGCCGCCTGCATGCGCACATCCGACTCAGACCAGGAGGTATTCTGGCCGCCCTGGCTGCCCTGGCCTCCGTAGCCGCCAAAGCCTCCGAACCCGCCAAAGCCTCCGAATCCGCCGTACCCGCCGCCGTAGCTGTTCCCGCCATAGCCGCTGCCGCCGTAGCTGCTCCCGCCATAGCTGTTCCCGCCGTAGCCGCTGCCGCCCTGCTCGCGCTGCTGCATGATCTGCTGGTACGCCTGCTGGATCTCCTTGAACTTCTCCTCTGCCTGCGCCTTGTTCGGATTGTTGATGTTTGCGTCCGGATGATACTTCCGGCTGAGCCTCCGGTATGCCTTCTTGATCTCGTCCTCAGAAGCACTCTCCGGCACACCAAGTATCTCATATGGATTTTTCATAATCTTCCCTCAGTATTCGAATGGTAGCTGTGTTTGTCATTTCCGTTTCCGCCTGCGCGAACCGTCGCGGACCATCGTATACCGGCACCAGATACCGGAATACAGGACATTGCGCAGGATCGGCGCGTGCGTGAGCACCGGAAGGCGCTCAAATGCCCTGGCTGCCTCCGCCGCCACGCTGGTCAGCATATCGCGGTACCTCGGCTCCTGCTCCTCGCTCCAGACATCCCCGGCCTCGGAAAACAGGTTGTAGCTGCCCCGCCTGCGGTCCTTCTCGGCGTCCTCGAGCGCGTCCATCAGGTAGACGAACTTCCCGAGATAGAACCCCATCCTCCTCAGATCGTCCTGCCAGATGTCCTCCTGCCAGACATAAATCTCCGCGAGAAACCGCCCGGTCAGCCCCGACACGTAGTCGATGTCCCGCTCCTGCCGCTTCTCCGCCTCGCCGAGCAACCGGATATTCTCCTCGATCGCCCTGCCCTGGCGCGGGTAGCGCTCCATCAGCCGATGGTAATCCTTCTTTAAACGTGCGGCGCCGATGTAGCCCGGCACGCTCTTGTCGTCGTGCCAGTTGTCCTTCAGCTTCTGGTAGGACAGCAGCACCGTCATGTCGGCCGCGTAGTCGATCGCCGTATTCTCCGCCATCTTGTGCGGTCTCACCGGATGCGGCAGACAGCGGCGCTCGGCCACCGCAGTCTCCGGCTCATAGAGCCCGGCGAGCAGCAGCGCGACAAACGTCAGGTCATAGTTTAGCATTAACTGCGCCGTCCGTCCATACCTTTGATGCAAATTACGGCATAATCCACAGTAAAAGCTGCGGTATGCCGTAAGCTCCTTCACCTTGAGTTCCTGTTCATTCACATAGATATATCCAAACATACTCTGCTCTCACCTGCTGCGATCTTCCTCCATCCATGCGCCTCACCGTCCAAAGCTTCCCGCACGGTCCGCACATGCTCAGCTGCGCTTCTCAAACTCCGTCCGGCACTTCGGGCAGGTGATGCAGATTCTGCCCTTCCCGCGCGGGATCCGGATCTTCTGCCCGCAGGACGGACATTTGTACACATGGTAGTCCTTGCTCTGGACCACCCGGTTCTTCCAGCCCCGAAGCGTGCGGCGCATGTTTGCCGTGCCGTCGAGGTAGCGCTGATTCTCCGCCGCACGCGCCGAGATGTTGCGCGAAAGCATGCGGAAGTAGCAGTACACGAGCAGCACAAGCGCCAGCAGATACAGAAGCTGCACCCGCGTAAACATGTTCAGCACCAGCAGCACAAGGCAGAGCGCCAGCAGGAACTTTGAGAAATCATCCGTGCCGTATCTGCCCAGCATAAACTGTTCCAGTCTTCTTCTCATTTGAAATCCCCCACTTTTTAAAAATTCAGGTAGTACTCTTCAAACTTTACCGCCGAACAGGCGGAATGTCAACGGACACCACCGGAATTTCACAGAAATTTCAGAGACCTTATGATTTCTTTACGATTTCCTACTCTGCCTGCGGGTTCTCCTCCGACGCCGCCTCGGGGAACGTGAGCACCGCGCAGAACTGATCCTCCTCCACAGAGAGCCGGAACGTCCCGCCCTGCAGCTCCGTCAGGCTCTGCGCGATCGAGAGGCCCAGGCCGCTGCCCTCGGTGTTCCGGCTGCGGTCCCCGCGCACGAACCGGCCCATCAGCTCCTCCGCAGAGACCGTCAGCCGCTCTTTCGTCGTGTTCTGCAGCTCGATCCGCACCTGGCCGTCCTGCCCTCTGGCGGCGATCCGGACCTCAGTGCCCTCGCGCGCGTACTTGCAGATATTGCCGAGCAGATTTTCCAGCACGCGCCAGAACTGCCGGCCGTCCGCCAAGATGAACAGCGGGCGCTTCGGCAGCTCCCACACGGGCGCAAGCCGCCGCTCCTCCAGGCGCTCCTCGAACTCGCCGTACGCCTGGTCCAGCATGGAGCGCACCTCGAGCCGCACCATGTCCAGCTCCACATTTCCGGAGCTGATCTTGCTGACCTCCACCAGATCCTCCGTCAGCTGGCGGAGCCGCTGCGACTTCTGGTCCAGCACCTCGATGTAGTGCTGCACGCGCTCGCCCTCCAGCTTCTCCCGTTTCAGCAGATCCACATAGTTCACAATCGACGTCAGCGGCGTCTTCAGGTCGTGCGAAACATTCGTGATCAGCTCCGCCTTCAGCCGCTCATTTTTGACAATCGCCTCGACTGCCTCCTGCAGCCCCTCCCCCATCTCATTGACCGCCTTCGCCATCTCGTACGACTCGCCGGTCAGCGTCGTCGTGTCGATCTTGTACGTCAGCTCGCCCTTCGAGATCTGATAGATCCCGTCCCACACGCTCTGCTTGCCCGCCATATCGCGCAGCAGAAACAGCAGAAAAATCAGGTTAACCACGAGCGCCAGGAGAATCCCCGTCTCCCGGAAAAAGATCAGCAGAAGAAAGCTCAGCGCGAAGACGCCGAGATAGACAAACAGCAGCCGCCCGGACGCGGCCCGCGCCGCCGTGACCTTTTTCCAGGTGTGCAGCAGCATGCGGCTGATGCTGTTGTGCCACAGCTTGTGGGACCGGAGCCGCCGCATGAAGCCCAGGCACCCCGAGAGCACCAGCAGCCAGATCGCGGACGCCACCGCCGCCCAGAGCAGCCGCTCGCCCCCGAGCATTTCCTTGGGGTTGGGCGGCCGGAAGCTGATGCCGACGGCGGCCAGCACCGCGAGCACCAGGTAGATCCCGGCCGCGAGCTCCGTGGGCACGCGGTCGACCGGGTAGAGCTTCGGCGCCAGCCGGCCCTCCTCCCACCCCGCTCCGAGCATGGAGAACACAAACGATGTGACCAGAAGCAGCGCCGAGAGCAGGGCGCCGACCACAGCCCACCACAGGATCACCTCGCGGTTCGCAAAGTAGTCGGCGTACAGCTGCAGCTCATCGCTGACCGGGTACGCGAGGTTCACGCCCAGCAGCACCCGCTCGTTCGTGCTCACAAACCGCTCGTTCAGAAACCACTTTGCGGCGGCCTCGTTCAGCACGTTGTCCGGGTTGGACACCATGATGTTGAAGCTGCGCTCCCCTTCGTAGAGCACGGTGTACTCCGGATCGCGGTACAGCGCCTCCACAGCCTCGGCGTAGCTCGCCGCGCCCAGATTCGTGTACAGCTCCCCGGTCGCCGTATTCTCGATGCAGTAGCGCAGATTCCCCGGCGTGTCCGGAGACCAGCTCTCCGCCTGCTCCCTGGAATACTCGACGTAGCGCGCGTAAATGTCCTGACAGACCTGCGCGAGCCGCCCGTACGTGCGCTCCACAAACTCCGCCGGGTCCGAGTACCACTGGGAGCACTCCGCCAGGGAGATCCCCGTCACCGGGCGGATCGTCTCGAGCGCCTCAGACTGCGCGGCGAGCACCTCCCCCGGCTCCTTCTGCCCCTCCGCCGGCTGCGCCTGCGCCACCGCGCTCTGCAGCGCCTGCCAGCCGCCGTTCTCGCAGAAGGTAAGCAGGTCCGAGAGCAGATACGTCGTGTTCATATCCTTGACGGCGCTGCCCTCCCTGCCGTACGACTGGATGTCAATCTCCTTCTCACCGCAGAATTCCCCGTTCTCCTCAAACAGTGCGTCGTTCTCCTGCGCGCGGATCTTGTGCGCGAGGATCGTGTCAATCTGCCGGAAAAAGAGATCCGTCTCCTCATAGCTCTTCGCCATCTCGCGGAGGCTGTAGGAATCCTCCATCCAGAAGCCGATGTCCAGCAGACAGTACGCCAGCACAGCCGCGGCGAGCGCCTGCACCGCGATCAGAAGCAATTTTATTTTTTTCTTGTAGATCAGCGTTCCCGATGATTGCTCCCGAAAATGCCACCTCACGGAAAATTTGTTCGGATGCATGACCTCTCCTTGTCAACCGGTATGCCCCGGTCAGGGGCTCTGGAAACGAAACAGCCTGACGGACGGTTACAGATTCTCTACCTTGTACCCGATCCCCCAGATCACCTTCAGATACTTCGGGTTCTTCGGGTCGATCTCGATCTTCTCCCGGATGTGCCGGATATGTACCGTGACGGTATTGTCCGCGCCGTACGCCTCCTCCTTCCAGATCTGCTCGTAGATCTGGTCGATCGAGAACACCTTTCCCTTATTCTGCACCAGAAACAGGAGGATGTTGTACTCGATCCGCGTCAGCCGCACCGGCTCCCCGTCGACCGTGACCTCCTTGCGGTCGTCATTGATCACGAGGCCGCCCGTCGTAAAAATCTGCTCGGACTCCTGCTGCTCTGATGTCCCGAAATTCGTGTAGCGGCGGATCTGCGACTTCACGCGCGCGAGCAGCTCCAGCGGGTTGAACGGCTTTGCCACGTAGTCGTCGGCGCCGAGGTTCAGCCCGAGTACCTTGTCCGTATCCTGCGATTTCGCGGACAGGACGATGATCGGGACGCTGCTCGTCTCGCGGATCTTCATCATCGTGTGAATGCCGTCCAGCTTCGGCATCATCACATCCAGGATCAGAAGGTGAACCTCCTGCGTCTTCAAAAGCTCCAGCGCCTCGAGCCCGTCGTACGCCTTCAGCACACGGTACCCCTCCTGCACCAGATAAATCTCGATCGCGTCCACGATCTCCTTCTCATCGTCACAAACCAGAATCGTATACATGCGTCTGCTCCTCCCTTATCTCTCCTGTTCTCTTTGCAGCGCCCTCTTTGCACGTCGAAACCGGAAAACAGCCCCCGCCGGGAGCCGGAGTGCGATGAGGACGCATACTCCTTTTCCAGTGTAGCAGGAGCTGTTTCATTTTCTATCAATTTTTTATTAATTTTTTCTTACTTTGCCTGGATCACGTGCATCATGTTCGTCATGGCGCCCTTGCCCTTGACGATGTTCGTCGCCGGGTCGCCCGCGGTGAAGACCACCATGTCTCCCTCCTCGACATAGCCCTCGCGCTTCACGACGTACATCGCGTGTGAAAGGATGTGCTCCGTCGTGTCCTCCTCGTAGCCCTTGAGCGGCGTCACGCCCCAGCTCAGCTGCAGCTTCCGCTGCGCCCACTCGTTCGGCGTCACCGCGTAGATCGGAACCGCGGGCCGGAAGTTCGACATCAGCCGCGCCGTCTGGCCCGTCATCGTCGGCGTCACGATGCACTTTGCCTGCACGTTCGTCGCCGTGCGCACGGCCGCGACGCCGACTGCGTTCGACACGTTCGCATCCCCGCGCAGCGTGCGGTAATCCGGCAGCACGTCGTAGTCCAGGTACTGCTCGGTCGACTCGGCGATCTGGACCATCATCCGCAGCGCCTCCACCGGGTACTTGCCCATCGCCGTCTCGCCGGAGAGCATGATCGCGTCGGTTCCCTCGCGGATCGCGTTCGCGACGTCCGTCACCTCGGCTCTGGTCGGGCGCGGATTGCGGATCATCGAGTCGAGCATCTGCGTCGCCACGATCACCGGCTTGTATTTCTGGTTGCATTTCTGCACGATCATCTTCTGCACGTGCGGCACGTCATAGGCCGGAATCTCGACGCCCATGTCGCCGCGGGCCACCATGATCCCGTCCGCCGCGTTGATAATCTTGTCGATGTTCGCGATGCCCTCCCCGTTCTCGATCTTGGCGATCACGTCGATGTGCTCGCCGCCGTTCTCCCGCAGGAGCGCCTTGATCTCCTTGACCGCATCCGCATTGCGCACAAAGGAGGCCGCGACAAAATCAATGCCCTGCTCGATGCCAAACAGAATGTCCTCCCTGTCCCGCTCTGTGATACCCGGAAGGTTCACCTTGACGTTCGGCACGTTGATTCCCTTGCGCTGGCCGAGCTCTCCTCCGTTCACGACCTGGCAGACGACGTCGTCTCCCCTGATCTCCTTCACCGCAAGGCCGATCAGGCCGTCGTCGATCAGCAGCGTGTCCCCGGGCTTCACGTCCTGCGCGAGCTGCGGGTACGTCTGGCTGACAATCGTCTCATTCCCGGCGATCTCTCTCGCCGTCAGCGTAAACTCTGCGCCCTCCCTGAGTGTTACCTTTCCGCCGTTCTCCAGCACACCGGTGCGGATCTCCGGCCCCTTCGTGTCCAGCAGGATCGCGATCGGCCTGCGCAGCTCCCTCCTCACCTGCTTGAGGTGGTCCATGCGCGCCTTCTGCTCTTCATGTGTTCCGTGTGAGAAATTGAACCGCGCGATATCCATTCCGCTCTCCACGAGCGCCCGCAGCGTCTCATCGTTGTCCGAATTCGGACCCATTGTACAAATAATCTTTGTCTTTTTCACGTCCTGCCTCCAATCCAGTTTTTTCCATTTTAACACGATCCGGGAGTGTTGTCGAGTTTGTTTTGCGCGCTCACCTCACTGCTCCAGGCGGTCGCGGATCTCGTCGCCCGACATGCGCAGGATGTCCTCGATCTCCGATACGGGCATCTCAAGGTAGGCGGAGAGCTCCTCGGCCGACACCTTGTGCTCGAGCTCCTCCTCCAGATTGCGGATGGCCTCGCTCAGATGGTTCACGCGGCTGACGATCCCGTCGTTGCTCCTCTTCGTCTCCGTCCCCTCGCGGATCGCAGCCTCCATCGCTTCGTTGATCGCGTTCAGCAGCTGCGCCTGGTGCGCGGCAGGACTCGCGCTCGCGGGAAGCGTCTCCAGCGCCGCAAGCAGCGCGAGATTCCCCTCCTGAATCAGATCCTCCGCCGGGATCTCCCCACCCTCGTACTCCCCTGCCATCTGGCAGATCAGCGGCAAGTACCACTCAATCAACCGTTCCTTGGCCGCCATGCTCCCCGCGGCCACCTCGCGCAGCAGCGATGCCTCGTCCACCTCGGACTCCTGCGCGAGGCGCTGCAGCTCCTCCAGGTAGAGCGACAGGCTCTGATTCTCGTCCGCATCCGGCAGCTCTGCCGCCTCCGCATCGTCGTCCGGCACGCGGATCCCCTGCTCCGTCAGATACCCGAAGATCATCTGCATGTGCTCCTCCGAGAGCGGCAGACCCGCGAGGCGCTCCCGCACCTCCTCCTTCGTGATCACGCCGCCCGCCAGGTCGGCCGCAGCCGCCATCTCACTTAATACTTCCCGAAATACGTATCTGTTATCCATATCCAATCTCCTGTCCTAAGAAGAATATTCCGCACACATTCCCGCGCCAGGCGCGGTCGTCTGCGACCTGTTCCATCCTCCTTCGCGCATGCGCGCATCTGCGCGGAGCGTTTTTGTGTTATAAGGGATGTCATTTCCACTCAGTTTCGCAGCTCCTCAAGCGCACGCTCGAGCACCGGGTCGTTTTCCACACGCTCCGATCCGGTCCCATCCGGGTCTTCCTCATCCGCTTCCGCCGAAGCGCCCTCCTTGGTCTCCCCGCCTTCTGCGTCCTCCACGATGATATCCGGCGTGATGCCGTTGCCGTCGATGTCCTGGCCGAGCGGTGTGTAGTATGTTTCCACCGTCATCTTGAACGCGGAGCCGTCGTCCAACGGAAAGGTCTTCTGGACGACGCCTTTCCCGTATGTCGTCGTGCCGATGACCAGGCCCGCCTCCCGGTCCTGGATCGCCCCGGCAAAGATCTCCGACGCGCTCGCCGAATCTCCGTTGACCAGCACCGCGATCTCGCAGTCGACGGTGCGGACCCGGTCCGAGCTGTACTCCTCGCGGTTCCCGTCCTTGTCCTCCGTGTAGACAAGCAGCCCCTCCGGCAGCACCTCATCGAGGATCCCGCACACCGAGGTCAGCAGCCCGCCGGGATTGTCGCGCAGATCCACGATCAGCGCCCGCATTCCCTGCTCCTGCAGCGCCCCGGCTGCCTCCTGAAATTTCTCCACCGCGCTCTCCGTGAACTCGGTGAGCCGGATGTAGCCGATCCCGTCCTCCTTCATCTCGTACGTGAGCACCGGGATCTCGACTGCCCCCAGCTCGATCGTGAAGATCAGCTCCTCCCCGGACTCCGGCCGGTACACTTCTATATAGAAGGAATCCTCCCGGTCCTTGATGATCGCCACCAGATCATTCAGCTCCATCCCGGGCACGTACGTCCCGTCCACGCTCTGGAGCACATCTCCCTCCCGGATTCCGGCCAGATCCGCCGGCGTCCCCGGGTACACCTCATCCACGGCGATCTCCTTCGTCTGGGCATTCTGCGAGAGCACCACACCGATCCCCGTGTACGTGCCGCGGCTCGAGTCGAGCACTGACTCCAGCTCCTCCTTTGTATAGTAGCTCGCATACACATCGTCCAGCCCGGCCGCGATCCCCTTGAACATGTACGCGGACAGCAGCTCACTGTCCACCTCCTCCAGGTAGTTCCCCTCGATCAGGCTTTGCACCTCGTCCAGCTTATGCAACGTCGCGGGATCCGTCAGGATCTCCGCCCCGCCCTCTGACTCCTGCCTGGCCTGCCTCTGCCCTGCGACGTGGCGCCTCGCTATATTCCACCCGGTCAAAAACAGCAGAACCATCAGCAGGGCGGCCAGCATGCCGGCCACAAACCCTGCTCCGAAGTTCCCCGCCGCTTCGCGCTCCGGCTCCTCTTCTTTCCTTTTTTCACATTCTGTCTCGTCTTCCGGCAACCGGTTCATCCAATGCCTCCTTTTTTGATCTCTCTCTGAATTCTTACCCTCCTACTGTAATATAATCCTCTCCAATTTGCAAGCCGAACGCAGTACAAATAATTTTGCCTACCACTGGTAACATGGTAGGCAAATCGCAGACAAACTATCCATTTTTCAGCTGCAGACGTGCAGGTTTCCCTGATTTCGGCATCAGTACTCCTGGTTCTCCATATACTTCATGTACTTCACAACCATCAGCGCGATCTTGAACGTGATCGCATCCTCGAACACCCGCAGATCCAGCCCAGTCGACTTCTGCAGCTTATCCAGGCGGTACACCAGCGTGTTGCGGTGGATGTAGAGCTGACGCGAGGTCTCGGAGACATTCAGGCTGTTCTCAAAGAATTTGTTGATCGTGATCAGCGTCTCCTCGTCGAAGTCATCCGGCGACTTCCCGTCGAAGATCTCGCGGATGAACATCTTGCACAGCGGGATCGGAAGCTGGTAGATCAGCCGCCCGATGCCGAGCGAGCTGTACGCGATCACCGTCCGCTCCTCGAAAAAGATCTTGCCGACGTTGAGCGCCATGCGCGCCTCCTTGTACGAGCGCGACACCTCCTTGATCTCTCCGACCACGGTGCCGTACGCGACGAGCGCCTCCTTCTTCTTCTCCTCCCCGAGGGAGTCCAGGATCATCTCGGCAATCTTCTCCATCTCCGCCGCGCCGTCCTGCGGCCCGAGCTCCTTGACCACGATGATGCTCTTCTCGTCCACCGCCGTGATGAAATCGCCGGACTTCGCGCTGAACAGCGCGCGCACGGTCTCGAGCGAATTGTTCTCCTTCTCATTGTTGATCTCAAGGATGAACACGACGCGGCGCGCCTCCGTGTCGATGTGAAGCTTCTTCGCGCGGTTGTAGATGTCGACGAGCAGCAGGTTGTCCAGCAGCAGGTTCTTGATGAAGTTGTCCTTGTCGAACCGCTCCTTGTACGCGACCAGCAGGTTCTTCAGCTGAAATGCGGCCATCCGGCCCACCATATGCACGTCGTCGCTGTTCCCGTTCGCCAGCAGGACATACTCGAGCTGGTGGTCGTCAAACACCTTGAAAAACTGACATCCTGACACCACCTGGCTGTCCGCCGGGGAATCCGCAAAGCAGACAACCGAATCGCGGAAGCTCTCTGCCTCCGGAAATGTCGTCGCCAGCATAATTCCTTCTGTGTCGAGCACGCAGAGATCGACTCTGCTGATCGCCTTCAGCCCGTCCAGTGTGGTCTGTAAAACCTGATTCGAAATCACAATCCCATCCTCCTTTTACCCTCTCATCGGCCTGGCATAGCATACCCCAAATGCGTACCAGCCAAAAGTGCACTGTTTTCCCAATACATTTTTATTCAAAATTACCGAACTGGTATCATTTTAATATATATGAATAAAAAAATCAATCGGTATTGTGAAAAAGTACTAATCAAATTCATGGTGGGGGGACGGTTTGGATGAACCGGACGAGAAGATTGCAGGGCCGCCGGAATGCTCCGAATCGCTCGTCTACAAGTACTAAGGTCTCAGAAGGTCTGCGCATCTGCCACCGGCAACTCACAAAATGTGCCTGATGCACATTTTGCTCGGACAGTGCCGGCTAAAAATCCTGCAGGAATGCAGGATTTTTACAGATGCTCCGACCTTCTGAGACCTAAGTACTTGTAAAGACTCGCGATAGTCGCATTCCGGCGGCCCTGCAATCTTCTCTGACAGTGGCTGGCGGAAAGATAGCCGTAGTGTGGGATTGTGGCAGAGGGGGCGGTAAAATGCAGCGCAGCTTGTAACTGGCTGCAGTTTCACGGCACCCTCTGTAAAATTGTTCTTGCAGAGTCTGGCGGCTCAGGGCATCAGAACAGTTCTTTGCTCATGAGGTCAATTTCCTCGGACAGGGTCTCGTAGACGCCTGGGAAGGTGCTCCCCGCAAGGCCCTGGGATGCGCAGGGGATGAAGTACAGTTTGCCGCACTCCTGGCATGCGCGGGTGACTTCGCGCTTTACTTCCTCGCGCGTCCAGCCCGGATGGTCTACCTTCGCGCTGTCGATGCCGCCCATGAACGTGATCTTTCCGCCGTACTGTTTGATCAGCTCCGGGATGTTGTTCGTCGTCATGACGCCCTGCCAGATGTCGATGCCCATGTCGATCATGTACGGAACCAGCGTCGCCGCGTACGAATCGGAGTGGTGTACGATCAGCTCTACGCCGTGCGACTTGTAGTAGCCGTAGACCTCCTTGTACGGCTCGAGGAAGAACTCCTCGAACATATCCGGGGACATGAACGTGGAAATCTGCGTGCCCCAGTCATCGTGGTGGAACAGCGCGTCCGGCTTGAGGTATTTGCAGATCTCCTCCGCGTACTGGATCTCCCAGTCGGCGAGGTACTTGATCAGATCCTTCATATCGTCCGGCTCCTCGTAGAAGTTGATCAGCGTGTTCTGAATCTCCATCAGATAGTGGCACTGCTCAAAGAGTCCCGGGGCGAGCATCGGGGAGACGAAATACTGGCTGCGGTCGATCTCCTCCGCCTGCTGAATCAGCGGCTCCCAGTCCGCGGCCTCGTACTTGACCCGCGGCGCCTTGACGTAGCTCTTCCACTCTGTGATATCCGGGCAGACAATGTGCGCCGCATCGTGCACCGGGAACGCCCCCGGTGTGCCCTCCGGGAAGGAGCGCGTCACGCCCCACGCGTTCACCACATTGTGCTCGCCGTACTTCGGCGAAGGATTGTGCATGTCAAACGGAGTCCCGCGGAGAATTTTGATAAACTCGTACTGGTTCACAAACCGGTCCGGGTGTCCGCCGTGCATGGTCTCTAAAAGGTTCTGTTTTGGTGTAAGCATCGTAATTCCTCCTCTGATTTTGTTTTTCTATATTTTTTAGGAGTTTGTTCTCCGGACGCCCTCCTGGGCTATCCACTTCGCTCCTGGATAAAAAAAGACAGGCGCAGATACAGGTTCCGCCTTGGATCCGACAGATGCGCCGTGTCCAGACCTGTGATCTCCGTGATCTTTTTCAGCCTGTAAAATAAGGTACTTCTCCCGATATACAGCTCGTTCGACGTCTTCACCGTGTTGCGCTCGTTCAGCAGATAGACGCGGAGCGTCTCGTAGAGCTCGGTGTGGCTGCGCGCGTCGAACTCCCTGAGCTTGATCAGCGCCGCGTCGCAGAAATAGCGGCTGTCAAAGTCCGGGCTGCAGTGGTCCGCAAAATAGTCCAGCGCGATGCTCCCGAACGTCCGGTACCAGTTCGTGTCATTTTTCGAAATGCAGTAGTTCAGGGCGATCGATGCCTGCCGGTAGTACACCGCAAGCTGCGTCAGGTCATGAAACACCTCGCTGAGACCGGCCTTGTACAGCCCCTCCCGCAGCACATACGCGATGTCCGAGGTGTAGCCGCTGTTTATGGAGAGGTTCACCAGGATGCAGATCCGGTCCTCATCGCAGAAAGCCTTGCTCCCGATCACCTGCGCCTCGATATAGCTGCAGATGTTCCCCGTCGAGGTCAGCCCGACATCCCGCTCCTCCCGGTTGATGCGGACGCACACATAGCTGTCGTCCACATGCCATCCGTTCACCGCGATCCGCCGCTCCAGGTTCCGGGCCGCCCCCGGCTCTCTGTGAATCAGATCCAGAAACGTCTGGTCCAGCACATAGCTGTACGTGGGGTTCTGCGCGCTGCGCGCGGACAGAAGAATCCGCAGCATCCCGGCCAGAAATTCCGCCGCCAGTGCCTGCCCCGGTAGCAGCGGGTGCTCCAGCTCGCAGATCACCAGCCGCCCCTCATAGCCGCCCGCGTGGTTCCAGATGTTCACATATAGATCCCGGTAGCCCCTCAAATCGGCGGAAAAAATGTCCGCGCCGTGCACCGACAGGGTGTGCACATACTCTTTGTCCGTCTTGAACTCGTTGACCAAATCAAAAGGCGCCATCAGAAGCCCGGTCTCCTTGTCCTCCTCCCAGTCGATCATGCCCTCCCGCCAGATGGGACAGGAGATCACGGTCAGCTGCGCATCGTGCACGAACAGCGGATTCTGAAAGTACGGGTAGCTGATCCGGCACAGATCGTCCACGCTGCCGCCGCGGATCATGACCTCGTAAATCTGCTCGGACCACTCCCGGTTCCGCCGGAAAATCTCCTGGCACCGCCCGAAGATCCGGAACAGATCTGCCTGCGCGGGCAGCTGGATGACCGAGTCCTGCGGCCCAACTAACTGCGGCGGAACCTCTCCGGCCACGACGAACGCGCCGTGCGCCCCCGCCCGGGATGCGCCGCCGGCTCCCTCCCTCACAAGGTACACACAGTTCTCGCAGACCTGCATGCCCTCTGTCAGAAAACACACATCCTCGAGCGTGTCCTGATCCGCCCCGCGGCGAAACGTCAGCTCCGGCCACACTTCCTGCAGCCCGTCCGCCAGAATCTGCATATTCAGTCGAAATCTGATTTTCTCATTTCCCTTCTGCATCTCATTCCTTCTCTTCGCTCATGCTCAGCCACGCCCCGTACATCCACGGTGCCGGCGCGGATGGCGATCATCACCATGATTTCCAACGGAAACATTGCAGGATTCGTCAGGAGTCTGTTCGGAACATTCTGTTCTTCTCCTGCGTTTTTCCTTCTGCCGTGCAGAAGCAGCACTGTTTTTCTATCTGTTTTCAACAATCCTTTTCTCTTACATAGTGTTGTTTTGTGCAATAGCACGGAATATGAGCTAAAATAAGCGTATCAGAATTTTCTTCATTTTACAATACGCAGTTCTATTTTCGACAGAATTGTAGCTCTGCAGCTTTCGCGCCGCGCATTTATGTACAATGTGTTCAATTCCGGGCTCATTCATAATTTATTCACAGTTCATTCAATGATTTTTTAAGAAGCTATCACTTTTTTTTCACTTATCCGCTCTATACTGGACTCATCAAAACGGTTACAAGATTTTATTCGAATCTTTTTCATAATACGCCGGATGACACCAAGATCCGGCATCCTCCCTTTCTTCTTTTATAATTTTTCTAACAAAAAATGCTTCGGATGATCCCGAAGCATTTTTTGTGTCTTCCTTATACTTCAAACAGCAGATCGCCGTAGGACGGCATCGGCCACATTTCCTTGTCGACAATCATCTCGAGCCGGTCGACCGGATCGCGGAGCTCGGCCATCGCGACAGTCACGGTGTCGTAGAAATACCGCGCCTGCTCCTCGCCCGCAGCCTTCACCGCAGCCTGCTCCGTCACGTCGATCAGCTTTGCGAGCGCGACCTTCGTGTCGGAGAGCAGCGCGCTCGTCTCATTGAGCAGCTCGACCTGCACGGAGGCCTCCACGCCCGCGGCCGTCACCGCATTGACCGTGTCCGCGAGCGACTTCGTGTACCGGATCACCGCCGGGATGATCTGCTTGCTCGCGACGTCGATCATCGTGCGCGCCTCAATGTTGATCGCCTTCGCGTAGTTCTCGTACTTGACCTCGACGCGGGACTCCAGCTCCGCCTTTGTGAACACGCCGAACTTGCCGAACAGATCGACCGCCTTGTCGGTCACAAGCGCCGGAATCGCATCCACCATCGACTTGATGTTCGGAAGCCCTCTCCGCTCGGCCTCGGCCACCCACTCGTCGGAATAGCCGTTTCCGTTGAAGATGATTCTCTGGTGCTCGCAGACGTACTGCTTGATCAGATCGTGCACCGCCGCGTCAAAGTCCTCCGCCTTCTCCAGGATGTCGCACGCCTCGCAGAAGGCCTCCGCGACGATCGTGTTGAGCACGATGTTCGGCGACGCGACCGAGTCACGGGAGCCGACCATGCGGAACTCGAACTTGTTGCCGGTAAACGCGAACGGCGAGGTGCGGTTCCGATCTGTCGCATCCTTCGCCAGATCCGGCAGCGTCTTCACGCCCGTCTCGAGCACGCCGCCCTTGATGGAGTGGGTCGCCATACCGGTGCTGATCAGCTGCGACACCACATCCTGCAGCTGCTCGCCCAAGAAGATCGAGATGATCGCAGGCGGCGCCTCGTTCGCGCCGAGTCTGTGGTCGTTGCCCGGATCTGCCGCGGACTCGCGCAGCAGGTCTGCGTGGGTGTCCACCGCCTTCAGAATGCAGGCCAGCACCAGCAGGAACTGTACATTCTCGTGCGGTGTCTTGCCCGGGTCGAGCAGGTTGATCCCGTCATCCGTCGCCAGGGACCAGTTGTCGTGCTTGCCTGAGCCGTTGACGCCCGCGAACGGCTTCTCGTGCAGCAGACACTTCATACCGTGCTGGCACGCGACGCGCTTTAGGGTCTGCATCACGATCTGGTTGTGGTCGACCGCGACATTCGCCTCGGAGTAGATCGTCGCCAGCTCGTGCTGTGCCGGAGCGACCTCGTTGTGCTGGGTCTTCGCGGTCACGCCAAGCTTCCAGAGCTCCTTATTGACATCCTTCATAAACGACGCAATCCTCTGGCGGATCGTTCCGAAATAATGGTCATCGAGCTCCTGACCCTTGGGCGGCATCGCGCCAAACAGGGTCCGGCCCGTAAAGATCAGGTCCTTTCTCTGCAGGAACTTCTTCTCGTCCACCAGGAAATACTCCTGCTCCGGCCCCACGCAGGGGGTCACCTTCTTCGAGGTCGTATTTCCGAACAGCCGTACCAGGCGGAGCGCCTGCACATTGACTGCCTCCATCGAGCGCAGCAGCGGCGTCTTCTGGTCGAGCGCCTCCCCTGTGTAGGAGCAGAACGCTGTCGGGATGCAGAGCGTCGCGCCCGCGGCATCGTGCCGCACGAAGGCCGGGGACGTGCAGTCCCACGCGGTGTAGCCGCGCGCCTCGAAGGTCGCCCGCAGTCCGCCTGACGGGAAGGAGGAGGCATCCGGCTCTCCCTTGATCAGTTCCTTTCCGGAAAACTCCATCAGGACTGTGCCGTCCGGATTGGGGGAAGTGATAAACGAATCGTGCTTCTCGGCGGTCACGCCGGTCAGCGGCTGGAACCAGTGTGTGTAGTGGGTCGCGCCCTTCTCGATCGCCCAGTCCTTCATCGCCGCGGCGATCACGTCCGCCGTCGCGAGATCCAGCTCTGTGCCCTCTTCGATCGTCTTTTTCAGCGCTCTGTACACTTTTTTCGGAAGGCGCTCCTGCATGACCTTATCCGAAAATACATCCTCACCGAAAATATCGGCCACATTGAAATATTCTCCCATAACCTCTCCTCTTTTCTGAAAAATGGTTGATACTAAAGAAGGGCATTCCACAACTTGTTATGGAACACCCTTGTTCTGTGTATTAAAATACTCTACTTTTCGCGAAATTGCAAGCGCATTTTTCCATTTCGGTAGATTTTCCGAAATTTGGGCGGGGTGGGAGGCGGATTCTATTAAATATGATGCAGGACGGGTGTTTCCCGGATACTTTCTGATATCTGAATGCTATAATAACAATTACTATAGATATCTCCGCAATCCAATGGCTACTCCTCCGACTCTGCTTCCGGCTCCGGTTCGTGCTTTTTGAGCACACGCTCCATGAACTCCGCGATCAGCCAGACAGTCGGGCCGGGGAGGAGGAAGAAGAGCATCGGGACGCGGTAGATGAATGCGCCGGCGCTCACGACGATCAGGGCGAGCGCGAGTGTGGTGCCCAGATATTTCACGACCATGTAGAGGGCGAGCTTCAAAAGCCAGCCGGGGCTCATGGCAAAGCGTGAGAGGGCGGGAAAGAGGTAGCAGGCGGCCAGGGCTACGTAGACCGAGGCCGCCGCGTAGACGCAGATGAAAAACAGGCCGAAGTAGCCGTCCGCCTTCGCGTTCAGGATGCCGATGTTCAGCTGCAGCACGAAGGTCACGGCCAGCACGATCACGGTCAGGACGATGCCCGGCGCCAGATTGCACCGGAAGGAGCGAAAGAACTCCCGCACGGCGTAGCCGTTTCGCTTTTTCACGCTCTTGACGACCGCATAGTACAGCGCCGCCGAGGACGCCCCGATCGTGACGACCGGCAGGCTGCACAGAATCCACAGCAGCCCGAGCACCAGCAGGTCGAATATCGCGCTGCAGCCGTTCACAAAGCCGCCCTCAAAGCCGAAAATTCCCTTCATCTGTTTCTCACCTCATCCTTTTCCGTCGTGCCGACAGCACTCTGTGTTCAGGCAACATCCCTTTCCGAATACTGCCCTCCGGCATGACCATGCCCAGGCAGTGTCCTTTTCCGGATACCGCCTTCCGGCATGCCGTGCTCAGGCAGTGTCCTTTTTCCGGATACTGCCCTCCGGCATGCCACGCTCAAGCAGCGGCAGACTGATGATCCTACGTTCCGCTGCCTGTCCACTCAAATTTACCACTGCTCGGCCGACTTCCCCCGCACGAATACCGGCAGCTCGTCGATCGGGGCGTCCACGGTCACCATCTGTCCGCCCTCATAGACCTTGCCGCTGAAGAGATACTTCCAGCTGCCCTTGGGCAGGTACAGCGTGCGCTCTCTCTGATCTGCGTACAGGATCGGCGCCACCAGGTACTCCGGCCCAAACATGTACTGGTCTTCGATCTCCCACGCCTTTGCGTCCTCCGGGAAATCGTAGAACAGCGGGCGCATGATCGGAGTCCCCTTCTCGTGTGCCTCCGCCATCAGCCGGCGCACGTACGGGCGCAGCTTCTCGCGCAGGAAAATGTACTTCTTGCAGATCTCATAGACCTCGTCGCCGTAGCTCCAGATCTCATTTGCCGCGCCGCTGATCGTCCGCCCGCCTCCGGTCGTGCCGATCGGCTCCTTGAACGGCTCGCGGAAGCCGTGCAGGCGCATTACCGGGCAGAACGCGCCGAACTCAAACCACCGGACCAGAATCTCGTGGAACTTCGGGTCATAGATGTTGCCGCCGTGGAAGCCGCCGATGTCGGTCGTCCACCACGGGATGCCCGCGATCCCCATATTCAGCCCGGCTGCGAGCTGGTTGCGCAGCGAGCGGAACGAGGAGTCGATATCGCCCGACCACACGAGCGTGCCGTACCTCTGGCTGCCCGCCCACGCGCAGCGCAGGAGATTCACGATATTCTGCTGTCCCTCCGCTTCCATGCCCTCATAGGCCATCCGCGCGTACTCCTTCGGATAGATATTTCCGACCTCGACATCCGCGCCGCGCAGATACCGGTAGTGCTCATACTCGTAGCCCGTGAACTCCGGCTCCGCCTCGTCGAGCCAGAAAATATGGATCCCGTTCTCATAGTAATTCTTCTTCATCTTCTCCCAGACGTAAGCGCGGCCGCCCGGGTTCGTCACGTCAATGATGCAGGCGTCGCCGAGCTGTCCCAGACGCTTCCCGTGCTCCGAGCGCGTCAGGTAGCCGAGCTCTGCCATCTCCTCGTAGTTCTCGCTCTGGGCATCCACCGTCGGCCAGATCGAGACCATCAGCTCGATCCCCATCTCCTTGAGCTCGCGGACCATCGCCGCCGGATCCGGCCAGTAGTCCTTGTCGAACTTCCAGTCGCCCTGCGCCGGCCAGTGGAAAAAGTCTGCCACGATCACATCGACCGGGATTCCGCGGCGGTGGTACTCGCGCGCCACCTCGAGAATCTCCTCCTGCGTCTGGTAGCGCAGCTTGCACTGCCAGAAGCCCATCCCGTACTCCGGCATCATCGGCACCTTGCCGGTCGCGTCCGCGTACGCCTCCTCGATCTGCGCCGGGGTGTCGCCCGCCGTGATCCAGTAATCCATCTGCTTCGTCGAGCGCGCCGTCCACTCGGTCACATTCTTGCCGAAGGTCACGCTGCCGATCGCCGGGTTGTTCCACAGAAAGCCGTAGCCATTGCTCGAGAGCACAAACGGCACGCTCGCCTGGGAATTGCGGTGCGCCAGCTCTAAGGTACAGCCCTTCACATCCAGGTACGGCTGCTGATACTGGCCCATCCCGTAGAGCTTCTCCCCGTCCACCGGCTCAAACCGCACCGTCAGGCGGTAGTTGTCCGTGCACGCGTGCGGCTCAAACGTGCGCGGAACGATCTCGAGCGCGCTGTTGAACTCCTTGCGCCCTTCCTCCTCCATGCCGCGGATCCGCTCGTACTCCTCGAGCAGCAGCTTGCCGTCCTGGTTCAGAAAGCGCAGCTTGCCCGTCCGCGTAATCTCGCAGCGCAGCCTTCCGTTCTCGATCACGGTGTCCGTGCCGTTCTCGTAGACCCGCACCTCGCACTCCTTCGGCGCAATCAGCGCCGACACCTCATCCTCCGGCACAAATTCGTGGCGCTGTGTCGCGCGCACGCGGAAGCTGTTCTCGCCCCACGGCTCAATGCAGAGCAGCTCCTTGTCGAACCGCCGGTACACCTTGTTCCCATCCTGTCTGATCATCTCATGTCCTCCTGTCTGATTCGTTCTCCTGCTGCCAGCCTCGCAGTCTGATATCAGCATAGCCGGAAGGATCCTGCCGCCAGCCTCTTGGCCGGCCATCCTCCCTTCCGGCTCTCCGTTCTCCTTTCTTCGCTCACTCAGGTATCTTATCAAGCAATGCCGCTTGTCTGCATCCGCTCAGTCAACCTTCAGCGTATACCCCTCCCGCGTAAAGAGTGGGATCTGGTCGAGCGGCGTCGCGACAGTCACCGTCTGACCGCCCTCGAACGTCTCCTTCGTCCACACATTTGTCCAGACGGCGCCCTCCGGCAGATAGACCTCCTTCGTCTGCTCGCCGCGCTCCATCACCGGAGCCACCAGGATGTCCGGGCCGTACAGGAACTCCGTCTCGTTCTCCCAGGCCTTTGCGTCCGCCGGGAACTCATAGAACAGCGGCCGCATCACCGGCGTGCCCTTCTCATGCGCCTCCCGCATCCGCTCCCGCGTGTACGGGCGCATCGCCTCGCGGATCGCGATGTACCGCTTGCAGATCTCGTAGACCTCGTCCCCGTAGGACCAGATCTCATTGGGCGCGCCGGAGACGCACTCCGCCCCTCCCGTCGTCCCGTACTGCGGCTGATACGGCATCCGGTAGCCGTGCAGACGCATCACCGGGCAGAATGCGCCGTACTCAAACCAGCGCACGAAGACCTCGTGATACGCTTCGTCGTAAATATTCGCGCCGAAGAAGCCGCCGATGTCGGTTGTCCACCACGGGATGCCCGCGATCGCCATGTTCAGCCCTGCCGCGAACTGGTTCTGCAGGCTCTCAAACGTCGAGTGGATATCCCCCGACCACACGAGCGCGCCGTACTTCTGGCTGCCCGCCCACGCGCAGCGCAGCAAATTCACGATATTCTCCTGCCCAGCCTCGCGCATCCCGTCGAAGAAGGTCTTCGCGTACATCACCGGGTAGACATTTCCGATCTGCACATTCGGCCCGAGGTGATAGCGGTAGTTCTCAAAATCGTAGACCGTGTACTCCGGCTCCGCCTCGTCGAGCCAGAAGATCTTCACGCCCTTGTCGTAGTAATTCTGTTTCACCTTCGACCAGACGTACGCGCGCGCCTCCGGGTTCGTCGGATCGTACTGGATCGTATTTCCCATATACGTATTGTCGATGCGCACGCCCTTCTCGACGCGGGTCAGCAGCCCCTTCGCCTTCATCTCCTCGAAGTTCTCGCTCTTGTAGTCGACCATCGGCCAGATCGACACCATCAGCTCGATCCCCATCTCCTTGAGCTCGGCGATCATCGCGTCCGGGTCCGGCCAGTACGTCGGGTCAAACCGCCAGTCTCCCTGCTTCGGCCAGTGGAAGAAGTCGACGACGATCACGTCGAGCGGAATGTTGCGGCGGCGGTACTCTCTGGCCACCTCCAAAAGCTCCTCCTGCGTCTGATAGCGCAGCTTGCACTGCCAGAAGCCCATCCCGTACTCCGGCATCATCGGCACCTTGCCCGTCGCGTCCGCGTACGCCTCCTCGATCTCGGCCGGGGTATCGCCCGCTGTGATCCAGTAGTCCAGCTTCTTCGTCGACTGTACCTGCCACGTCGTGATGTTCTTGTTGAAGCTCACGCGCCCGATCGCCGGGTTGTTCCACAGGAAGCCATAGCCCAGCGACGAGAGGGCGAACGGCACGCTCGCCTGGGAATTGCGATGCGCCAGCTCGAGCTCGGCGCCCTTGAGATTCAGAAACTTCTGCTGGTACTGCCCCATGCCGTACACGCGCTCGTCCGGGTTCGACACAAACCGCATCGTCAGCTGATAGTCGCCGCCGATGATCGGCTTAAACTCCCGTGCCTCCACTTCCAGGGAGCTCGTCGTGTCCGCGAACATGTCCTCGCGGTTCCGCACGTACTCCTCGAGCAGCAGCTCACCCTTCTGGTTGTAGAAAAAGAGCTTGCCGATGTTGTTGATCACGGCCCTGATCTTTCCGTTTGCGATCTCCGCCTGGTACGCTCCGATCGTCACCCTGGCATCCGTCTTTTTCGGATCGCCCTCGAGCGCCCAGAGTTCCTGCGGCATCTCGGGCATCTTGGACGCGCGCACCCGCAGGCTGTTCTCGCCCCACGGCTCCACAATCACGCGCTCCGCGTCGTACCGGTAGCACAACGCCCCGTCCTTCTCCTCAAAAAAGCCCAGCAAAAACTGGTTGTCCGATCGGAAATCCCCCGACGGAGCCCCTTCCTTCCTCGTAAAATCCGGCATATCCTCTCGCCTCCTGCTTTTCTTATTCATATTTTATAATCATACCATATTTATTCTCTCAAGCAAAGTACAAGTGCAGACATCCTCCTGCCTTTCACATCCCAGTGTGCTGTCCGGTTGATACTCAGACTAACTGCGCAGAATCAAGCGTTCAGATGCTGCACCAAGTACACGCTACTCCTTCACCGCGCCTGCCGTCAGTCCGCCTACGATGTATTTCTGCAGGAACACGAACAGCAGGATGACCGGGAGCACCAGGATCGTGCCGTAGGCCATGATACAGTTCCACTTCGTCCCCCACTTGCTCTGGAACTTGTAGATGTTCGCGGTCAGCGGGCGCATCTCCGGCTTCACGTTGAACGTCATGGAGTACGCCAGATCGTTCCAGCCGTTCAGGAACGAGATGACGACGACCGTGATGATTCCGGTCTTGATCGCCGGGATCATGATCTTGAAGAACGAGCGGAACACGCCGCACCCGTCGATCCGGGCCGCGTCGTCCAGCGCCGTCGGCACACTCTTGAAGTACGGCCGCAGCGTCACGACGATGAACGGGATCGACCCCGAGGAGATCGCGAGCGCCGGCCCCAGGTACGTGCCCAGCAGATGCAGCTTGTTGAAAATCAGGTACATCGGCGTCAGCATCAGGGAGGCCGGGAGCATCTGCGTCACGAGGAAGGTCAGCAGAAAGCCCTTGCTGCCCGGCACCTTGTAGCGCCCCATGCCGTACGCCGCCGGCACGCCGAACGTCATCGAGAGCGTCATGGAGAGCAGCGCGATGATCATGCTGTTCTTCAGCGACTTTACGAACTCCGCGTCGGAGAAGTTGTCGATCCACGGCTTCACGGTGAACTCATGCGGGTAGTACGTCACAATCTTTCCGAACGATTCCGCGTCGGACTTGAACGACATTGCCACCAACCAGTAAATCGGAAACAGGAAGAGCACCGCGATCAAAATCGCCACCGCGCCGTTGAGATAATTTCTGCGTTTCTCTTTTGAACTGGCAAACGTTGCCTTTGCTGCTGTCTTTTCCATACTAATCCTCCTCCTTCGAAATCAGGCGCAGGTAGAACAATCCGATCACGAACAGGCAGCAGAACAGCACCATCGCCGTCGCGGAGCCCCTGGAAAATTCGTACTGCTTAAAGGACAGGGTATAAGAGTAGGTTCCGAGCACGTCGGTCGCATTCAGAGGCCCGCCGCTCGTCATGATGAACATCAGGTCGAACGCCTTGAACGTGTAGATGAAGCCGAGCATCAGCACCGACATGATCGCCGGCTTCATCAGCGGAAGCGTGATGTAGCGGAACCGCTGGCCCCAGGTCGCGCCGTCCACGCTCGCGCTCTCGTACAGCTCCTGGGAAATGCCGGTCAGGCCGGAGGTCAGCAGCAGCATGTTGAACGGGATGCCGACCCAGCAGTTCACGGCGATGACCGCGGCCATCGCCGTGCCCCCTCCCAGCAGCCACTCGACCGGCGCGTTGATCAGGTGCAGCTTCGCCAGCAGGTCGTTGATCACGCCGCTCGAGACGTCGAACATATTTTTTCCCAGCAGCGCCGTGACCGACATCGGCATCATGTAGCCGACCAGCACCATGCCGCGGATCGGTCCCGCCAGCGTAAACTTCTGGGAGAAGAACAGGGCAAAGATAAAGCCGATGGTAAACTGGAATAACAGACAGAAAATCGTAAATACAAACGTGTTTTTCAGCACCAGGCGGAACGTCTCGTTCTGAAACAGCTCGATATAGTTCTGAAAACCGATGAACACCGAGGTTCCGGACGCGAACGTCTTTACGTTTACATTTTTGAAGCTCAGAATAATATTGTAGATGAGCGGGTAGCCCAGGATAATCAGCATATACGCAAATCCCGGAAGAATAAAGGTATAGCCCTCCCGCCTTCTTTTTGCCGCTATTGTGGATCTTGCTCTCACAATCTCACATCCTTTCCGAGACAGAGCGCCGCGCCCGCATGAGAGTCCGGCGCGCCTCTGCTCTCTCCGTTCCCGGACAGATCCGACTCCGTCTCCTCCCGTTTCCGGGGGACAGGCCCGTCCCTGTATACAGTAAGGGGCCGCCGCAACCAACATGCGGCAGCCCCGGTTACACTTCCTTATGCTATGTAAGTGCCGTCAGAGGAAAGCGCCGGGCGCTCTCCTGCTTGGACCGTATAGCAGATTGCCAGTATTGCGCTATATTGCTCACTGTGCCGCGATCGGTGTCTCCGCCAGGATCGGGTCAATCACAGCCGCTGCATCCGCAAGCGCCGTCGCCGGATCCTTCTCGCCGAGGATCGCTGCCTGCTCCGCCGTGTAGATTGCCTCGGAGATGGTCGGCCAGGACTCGTGAGGGCCTCTTGCCACTGCGAAATCCATCGAATCGTTGAATACCTTGTAGCGCTCATCCGCCGTCCAGAAATCCTTCAGTCCAACTGCATCGCCGCGGACCGGAAGCTTTCCTGCGATCTCACACCAGTCTGCATTGTTCTGTGCGGACATCATGGACTTCAGGAAATCTGCACACTCAGCCACATGCTCGCTGCCTGCGCACACACCGAAGTTCTCACCGCCGATGACCGTTGCCTGCTTGCCGTCCTTCGCCGGCATCGGAACGTACTGGTACTCGAAGGTCACCTTGTCCGCGTCCTGTCCGTCCAGCGTCGCGATCTGCCAGGTGCCGGACTCCAGGATCGCAGCCTTGCCTGCGAGGAATGCGTTGTAGGCATCGCCCTGGCCCCAGTTTACGACTTCCTTGCTCATCAGGCCGTCCTTTACGAGGTCGCTCAGGTACGTCAGCGCCGTAACGCCTGCCTCAGAATCGACGTCCGTCACGTCAGCGCCCGCGCCGTACAGCCACGGGATATACTGGAAGGTGCCCTCCTCGTTCGAGATTGCGCTAATCGCCAGACCGTACACGCCGTTGTCCGGATCCGTCGTCTTCTCGCAGACCTCTCTGAGCTCTTCCCAGGTTGTCGGCGGATTCTCCACGCCGGCTGCCTTCAGGATGTCCATGTTGCACAGCAGCGCCAGGCAGTTCGAGTTGTTCGGAATTCCGTAGATGTTTCCGTCCGCATCCTTCACGCTGGCCATCGGGCCCGGATAGAACTGCTCGAGCTCCTCCCAGTCCTTCACATACTCTGTGATATCCTCAAACACGCCCAGGGAAATGTAGGATGCCATGTCCGGCGAATCCACCATTCCGATATCCGGCAGCTCGCCGGACACTGCGCCGATCGTGTACTGCTTCATCAGCTCATCGCGCGATACAAAGGTCGGCACGATGTAGATATCGCTCTGCGACTCATTGTACTGCTTTACCATCTGATTCAGAGCCGTCGCCTCGTGCTCAAAATAGTGCCACAGCGTGACCTCTGCCCCTCCGTTCGGCTCACCGATGTCAGAGCTCTCCTCCGCGGATGCGGCAAAGCCGGTCATCATGGACATCGCCATCGCACCGGTCAGCACAAGCGCCAGGTTCCTTTTTGTACGTTTCTGCATAAAAAATGCCTCCTTTCTTTGATGCACTTATTATCGCTTTTTTGCCCGGAAAAAGAAACCGCAAATTTTAAGATCAGTGGAAAATTTTAGAGGAAATTTTTAAGATATGGAGTATATTTTTAATATAATGCTCGGATTTTCTATGTGATTTGTGTGTTTTATGTGCATATTAACGGTGCGGATCCCGGGTTCTTCCTGATCTGTCCGTCATGGTGTCGGGTTTCCGGCCGATACGCGGCGGAAGCAGGCACAGCCGGGGCTCAATCTTTCTTCCCCGCGGCGCGGCCGACACCCGGCCTTCGGTCCGGCATCGGCGCGCGCCCGGCTCCCGCTACAGCAGCTTCAGATACTCCGTCACGCTCATGCCCGTAACCTCGCGGAAGACCTTTCCAAAATATTTCGGATCGGAGAAGCCGACCCTGTACGGCACCTCATCGCGCTGGACGGTCCCGTCCGCCAGCAGTTGCTTCGCGATCTCGATCCGGTACTTCCTGAGGAACTTGGAGAACGGCTCTCCCACGTCCTTGTTGAACAGGTAGCACAGATACTCCTGCGAGATGCCGAGCGTCGTCGCGAGCTCCTTCTGGTTCAGCCGGGAGGCGTAGCCCTCCTCAATGATGTGCAGCGTCTTGCGCACAAGCGGGTGCGCCTCCGGGTACTGCTCCTTGAGCGAGCCTCTCGCCTCCTGCGCATCCCCCGCGCCGCTGCGCTTTGCTTCCAGCCGGTCGAGCACCCGCTGTACATCCTCGACGGTGATCGGTTTTACCAGGTAGTCGAACACGCCAAGGCCGATCGCCTGGCGCGCCACCTCAAACTCCTCGTACGCCGTGACCAGCACATACTCCGCGGACAGGGACATCGCCTTCGCCGCCCGGATCAGCGCCATCCCGTCCATGCGCGGCATCTTCAGATCCGTGAACACGACGTCCGGGTGGGTAGTCTGCATCAGCTCCAGCGCCTGGCTGCCGTCCGCCGCCTCCGCCACGATCTGGTACTCCGGCGAGAGCGAGAGAATCAGGCTCCTCAGCCCTCTCATGGCGCGCGGCTCATCCTCTGCTATCAATATCCTCATTCTGCTTCCTCTCCCTTCCTCTCACCTTCCGGCGGCGGCGTCGGGAGGATAAAGGTAAAGCTGGTCCCTTTCCCCTCCTCCGTCTCGAACGCCACCTGAAACGCTTCTCCGTAGTACATCTTCATCCGTGCGATGACATTGGAGATCCCGATGCCGACCTCCTTCTCCCGCGCCACCCGCGGATTCTCCAGAATCTGCCGAATCACGGTGCGGCGCCCCTCGTCCATCCCGCAGCCGTTGTCCTCAATCGTGATTTTCAGAAACTCGCGATAGCCCTCCCCGCAGATCCGGATCCGGCCGCCCTCTCGCATCCCCTCAAAGCCGTGACTGATCGAGTTTTCGACAAACGGCTGCAGCATCAGCTTGCGGCACGGCCAGTTATCATAGTCCGGGTCAAACTCGATCTCATAGTCAAACACGGTCTCCAGCCGCTCCCGCTGCAGGTACAGATACTGCTCAATCCAGACAATCTCCTGGCGCATATAGACGTTCTGGTGCTTCTGGTCAAACGTGTAGCGCAGGATGTTGGAAAGCTTTTTGAGCAGCACGGACACCTTGTAGTTCCCACTGTCGATCGCCTCGTAGTTGATCGCATTGATCGTGTTGCAGATAAAATGTGCGTTGATCTGCGATTCCAGCGCCTCGCGCTCCGCGTGCTGCTTCATCAGCATGTTCTCAATCATCTGAGCATGCTCACGCTCGACCTCCTGGTTCGCCAGGCTGATCGCATCGAGCATGCGGTTGTAGGAGTCGGCAAGCTGCCAGATCTCATGCGTGCCGAGGATCGGGATCCGCTCGCTGGTGCTGCCGCGGCGCACCTTCGCGATCGACTCGCTGATCAGGTAAACCGGCTGCAGAGTCCGGCTGCACGCCCACAGCAGCAGCCCGAGCACCACGAGCAGCGCCACAAAATACAGCAGCAGAATCGGCTGATAGCTCGCATCTACCTTCGCCAGGATCCGCTCCTCGTCGATGACGGCGTGCAGCGTCCAGCCATATCCGCCAAGCGGCACGGCGATGTCGGTCAGGTGACGCTTTTCCTGGTAGCGCTGCGCATCCTCCCCGATCAGCGCCCGCCCCTCGGTGTGCAGCAGAATCCTGCCCTCCTCATCCTCAATATAGCCCTGCACGTAGTCCAGATGGCCTGCGGTCAGCTGCCCCAGAATCTCCTCGAGCGACGACGTCTGAAACGTCAGCAGCAGAATGTACGGGATGTTCTGGTAGGAGAAGCCGTTGCGGAACGGAAACGCGATGCTCAGAATTCCCTTTCCCGACACATTCGGATGCTCATGAGGGCTGGACAGGATCAGATACCGCGGGATCTGTTTCCCGGAATTGAGCTCCCGCATCCGGCCGAAGATCGCCGCCGCCTCACTCTGATCATCCCACAGATCAATCCTCGTATTATTCGACACCTCATACTTGTCATACTGGTACAGAATCCCGTCCTGGTCCGCGACCGCGACTCCCACAATCATGTTCGAGAAATTTCCCGTGATCCGCAGTGCATTTTTCATGCGCTGCTTTGCGCCTGCACCCCGGTCTCCGGCTGCGAACTCGTCAATCGTCCCGCGCAGATTCGTGTCGGTCAGGGCGTCCACGTCGACACAGATATTCGAGCCGATCCGGATATAATCTTCCATCGCCGTCGTGAGACTCTCATTCACGGAATCCAGCAGTGCCTGCTCTGTCGTGTACGTCGTCTCGAGCAGGAAGCCGTAATACTGCGCTCTCATATAAAACATGACAATCAGCAGCATCATCAGCACCGCCGCCACGATCACCCCGGCAAAGGTACACCACATGTGAGAGCGCGCATACACTGCCAGCGCCGACAGCACGCCGCCCGGCCGCCGCCATCCCTGCTCTCTGCCTTCCTCCTGTCCCATATCCGTCACCCCCGCGCTGCCTCCACATACTGCCTTGCCAGCGCTGTGAGCGCATCCCAGTTCCCGTCCGCGATCAGTTTCTTATTGGTGAGCGCCGAACCGATCCCGGCGCTCATCATCCCGGCCGAAAGGAAGCCTGTTACATTGCCGAGATCCACACCGCCGACCGCCATCAGCGGCACGTGGCTGACCGGCGCCATCACGGACTTCACGTAGGAGAGCCCCAGATCTCCGGCCGGAAACAGCTTCACAATCTCTGCGCCGCAGGCGTACGCATCCACGATCTCCGTCGGCGTCATCGCCCCCGGAATCGCCATCATCCCAAGACTCACCGCCTTCCCGATCACCTCCCGGTTCACATTCGGGGCCAGCACAAATTCCGCCCCCGCCGCGAAGGCCGCATTTACGTCCGCCGTGCTCATCACCGTGCCGGCGCCCACATGCAGATCCGGACACAGCCGCTTCGCCAGCCGGATCGCCTCGCCCGTCTCCCCGTGGCGCTGGTCGGATCTCTGGTCAAACGTGATCTCCAGCAGCCGGATCCCCCCGCGATGCAGCGCCAGAATCACACCCTCCAGCCGCTCCTTTGACACGCCGCGCAGGATCGCGACGATCTTCTCCCTCGCTATCACCTCATACAAAGCACTCATCCTTCTCTCTCCTTTTCCGCCTGTTTCCCTGCACGCCCCTGCGGCACCGCAAAAATCCGTGCTGCCCGCAACCGCCCGATGCGGCTGCCGCGCAAGCCTCCGCCCTCCGGCCACGCGGTCCGAACCTGTCCCGCTCCTCTACTGCCCACGGCTGTAGAGCAGGTAAGCGCCCGTCTTCAGCACGATGGCCGCGACCAGAAGCGAGAACGCCGTGTAGAACGCAGGCATATTAAACAATGCCGCCGTCACCGTGGCAAACAGCAGAAGCATCAGCAGAATATCCAGCACCGCTCCCCCGCTCTTGTCGTGCAGATACTGGTTCCTCTCGTCCTGCTCCCTTCTCATCTGCTCCTTCATGCGCAGCCTGTCCCGGAGCAGCTTTCTGTTGTGGACGATTCTCGTAATCACATAGATCATCCCGCCGAAAAATACAAACCGGCTGATGAAATCCGCCAGATCGGTCATGATCCTGGAGTCCCCGCCGCCCAGCTCTGCGATCGCAACCATGTAAATCAGCATACATACGAGGACGAGCCATGAGGCGCGAAGACGCCACCGGATTTTCTGCACGTAACTTGGCCTACGAAATTTCACCATATTGTCTGTCCTCCGTTTCTTTATTTTCCCGCAGACAGCATAACTCCTCGACGGTAACCCCAAAGACCAGAGACAGCCGGTACGCCAGCATCAGCGACGGGCTGTACTGCCCTTTTTCGATGGAAATAATCGTCCGGGAAGAGACATGAACCGCATCCGCCAGCTGCTGCTGCGTCAGCTTCGCCTGCATGCGAAGTTCCCTCACTCTTGTTTTCATTCCACCCCTCACCTTTCTCCGAATGTGAAGTTTACTTCATGTTATCATAAAAGCATCCGGCTGTCAATCCTGACAATCCTCGTTCCTCACCTTGTCAGTTTGACCGGTTTGTGGTAATGTGCAGGCGACGGATGTGTGGGAACCTTTCCGGTCAAATCCGTCACGCGAAAAGGCGTTGACCACCTCTCCTGCGAGAGAAAAAGATGCCGCAAAACTGCCGAAAGCTACAAGTGATGGTATGTGACCAGCCGGACAAATACCACGCCTGTCGCTTTGCTGCAGTTCGCCGCATCCTTTTTTGCTCAGATCCTTTTCTTCCGATCCTGTTCTGTTTCCGCCTCTGCTGCTTTTCGTTTCCGTTACTCTTCCGCTTCTGTTGCCTGCCTCCGCCACTCTTTCAACAGTATGCGAATCGTTCCGGCTGCGGTGCGGCGGGGTATTACTCTGCTACGAACCGGTAGTACGTCGTCGAGTCGTACTGCTCCCCGGCCTTCAGAAGCGGGCTGGCGAAGCCCTCCTGGTTGATCGCGTTCGGGTAGTACTGTGACTCCAGGCAGAAGCCGTGGCGCTTGTCATAGCGCACGCCGCCCTTGCCGTTCTGCGGTGTGACTGCGTTGCCCGCGTAGAACTGCATGCCGCAGCACGTCGTGTACGCCTCCATCGTGATGCCGGTCTTTGCGCTGTGCGCCTCGGCCATCTTCATCAGCTCGCCCGGCTCGCCGCGCAGCGCGAAGTTGTGGTCGTAGCCCCCGACATACTTCAGCTGCTCGAAGTCCGCCTCGATGTCGCGGCCGATCGGCTTCGCCTCCGTGAAGTCCATCGGCGTGCCTGCCACCGGAGCAAGCTCCCCGGTCGGGATCGCCTGGTGGTCGTGCACCGGCGTGTACTGCTTCGCCGCCAGCCACAGGGTCTGGTCAAGAATCGTCCCGCTGTCATGGCCCGAGAGGTTGAAGTACGTGTGGTTCGTCAGGTTCGCGACCGTGTCCGCATCCGAGACGCCCTGGTAGTGCAGCACGACGGCGTTGTCCTCCGTCAGCGTGTACGTCACCTTCACCTCGAAGTTCCCCGGGAAGCCCTGGTCTCCGTCCGGACTCGCAAGGCCGAACGTGATGCTGTGCGTCTCCTCATCCTCCGCCACGACGCTCCACTTGCGCCCGTCGTACCCGTCCGGGCCGCTGTGCAGGTTGTTGTCATTGTCGTTGATCGCCAGCTGGCAGACCTTGCCGTCCACCACAAAGCGGCCGTTCGCGATCCGGTTGCCGCTGCGGCCGATCACCGTCCCGAAATAGCACGTATTGTCCAGATACTCCTGCGGCGTGTCGTACCCGAGCACCACATCTACCTTCTCGCCGCCCTTCGTCGGCACCAGCACTTTCACGAGCGTCGCGCCCAGGTCCGTCAGCGTGATCGACATTCCGTTTTTATTCGTCAGCGTGTACAGGCTAAACTCCCTGCCGTCCGCCGTCTTTCCAAAAGCTGTTTTCTCCATTCTGCCATTCCTCCTGTTTTCAAAGCTGCCGTGCAGCCGTGCCGTCAGGCCACGCTGCACACTCGCCTTTCAGAAAAGGCTGCCGCACCAGGCGGCAGCCTCACAAACCTTATAACATATATTACAGCGCCCGATCCACTCCGCCTCCCGCAGCCGAAAGACGGAACATCCGGTGCCGTATGATCTGCTCTCTTACGCGAACGGATTCTCCGTGCGGTACGGTACGGATGCCGGATGGTTGTAGCCGATCTCGTCCGGGCATACGCCGATGAGCTTGAATACCTCGAACAGAGCCTTGCCGTGATGTCCGAATGCCACCGCGCCGTGATGCGGGTAGTTGCCCTCGATCAGGACATGGCGGTAGAAGCGGCCCATCTCCGGAATCGCGAATACGCCGATGCCGCCGAAGGACTTCGTAGCCACCGGAAGGACCTCGCCCTCTGCCACGTACGCGCGCAGAACGCTGTCCGCCGTGCTCTGCAGACGATAGAACGTGATGTCGCCCGGCACGATGTCGCCCTCAAGCGTTCCGTTCGTCACCTCTACCGGAAGGCTTCTCGCCATGATCTTCTGGTACTTCATGTTGAAGCTGGTCAGCTTCGAGGAGCAGGTGTTGCCGCAGTGGAAGCCCATGAAGGTATCCTTGTGCGTGTAGTCGAACTTGCCCTTGATTGCCTCCTCGTACATGTCATCCGGCACGGAGTTGTTGATGTCGAGCAGCGTCACGACGTCGTTGCTCACGCAGGTGCCGATGAACTCGGAGAGTGTGCCGTAGATATCTACCTCACAGGATACCGGGATGCCTCTTCCGGTCAGACGGCTGTTCACATAGCACGGAACGAAGCCGAACTGTGTCTGGAATGCCGGCCAGCACTTGCTCGTCAGAGCGACGTACTGTCTGTAGCCCTTGTGTGCCTCTACCCAGTCAAGCAGAGTCAGCTCGTACTGTGCAAGCTTCGCCAGAACCTCCGGCTTCTTGTTGCCTGCGCCAAGCTCGTTCTCCATATCCTTCACGACATCCGGGATACGCGGATCGCCTGCATGCTTGTTGAATGCCTCGAACAGGTCGAGCTCGGAGTTCTCCTCGATCTCCACGCCAAGGTTGTACAGCTGCTTGATCGGCGCGTTGCAAGCCAGGAAGTTCAGCGGACGCGGGCCGAAGCTGATGATCTTCAGGTTCTTCAGTCCGACAACCGCGCGCGCGATCGGCACGAAGTCGTGGATCATGTCTGCACACTCAGCAGCCGTGCCTACCGGGTACTCCGGAATGTACGCTCTGATATTGCGCAGCTTCAGGTTGTAGCTGGCATTGAGCATACCGCAGTAAGCGTCGCCGCGGCCGTCGCTCAGGTCGTTCTGGCTCTCCTCTGCAGCCGCGATGAACATCGCCGGGCCGTCAAAGTGCTTTGCGAGCAGCGTCTCGGAAATCTCCGGGCCGAAGTTGCCAAGGTACACAACAAGCGCGTTACAGCCAGCAGCCTTGACGTCCTCGAGCGCCTGCACCATATGGATCTCGCTCTCCACGATACATACCGGGCACTCATAGATGTCCTCTGCATCATACTTTGCCTTATACGCGTCAACGAGCGCTTTTCTTCTGTTCACGGAAAGAGACTCCGGGAAGCAGTCACGGCTCACCGCCACAATACCAATTTTTACTTTGGGAATGTTGTTCATTGCTTTGTTCCTCCTGTTTTCTGTAAATTAATATATCATCCCGCGGGGGCCATACTGACCCCCGCAGGAAGAATCCTGATTTATTACAACAGATCAGCCACAGACAAGAGCTGCAAGGCAAGCGGCTCTGCGGCCTGCATGGCATCCTGATTCACTGTCATAATTTACTCACTTCACGCAGAGGTTCTCCCCGATCAGTCCCATCGGAGACCCCTCCGGCAGACCGCCCTCCGGATGGCCCAGCAGCCACTTGTTCTTCGCGGTCAGATGTCCGTCCTCGCCGCCCTCGTGCTTCTTCTCGAGCGGAAGGTTCGTGTCCCGCGGGAGCACGATCACTACGCGGAAGCCGTTGTCCCCGACGCTGCACGGAGCATAGTGAAGCGTCGTCGCATACAGCTCCACGCCGACTCCCTTTGGCAGGAAGAACGCCTCCACCTTCGCGGTGTCATATGTATAGTCCTCCGTCACATCCGCCTGCAGGCCAAGCAGCAGAATCGCGTCGGTCGCCGCGATATCCACCTCGGATGAGCGGTGATACTCGAGCGCGTTCAGCTTGTAATTCACGCCGTTGCAGTAGCCGATCTGAATCGGAAGCTCGCCGTACGCAATCGTCTGCAGCTCGCCGTACACCGGCAGCGCCTCAAGCTCCGGAATCGACGGCTCGTAGATCACATCCTGCGGGCACGGCGTCTCGCCCATCTTCTCGAGCAGCTCGCCGAAATCAATGCCGGTCACAACCTTGCCGTACTTCCGGAAGGAAGCATCCGTAATCTTCTGAATCTCCATTGTAAATTCCCCCGTTTCCTTATCCCTGTTATTTTATTCCTTTATTTTTGCATGTCTATTTCTGTATCCCGTATCCTTCTTTCCTGGACACACAGCAGCAGCCAGACAATAACAGCCGTCAGGCAGCTTTGCGGCCGCTGCAAAGCTACCTCTATACCAACACATCGAACAGTGGCTTGCAGGTCGGATAGATCTGCTTGAACTGCTGATACCGCGCCTCGTACTTCGCGACCAGCTCCGGCTCCGGCTCAACCGTATCGACGATCCGGACGAGCTTCGCCGCCGCATCCTCGACGGATGCGAACTCTCCGCAGGCCACCGCCGCGAGCATCGCTCCGCCGAGCGCCGGGCCCTCCTCGCTCTCGATCACATCCACCTTGAGGTTCATCACATTCGCGATGATCTTCTTCCACAGCGGGCTCTTCGCACCGCCGCCGCAGATCTTCGTGCGCTCAATCTGAATGCCGAGCGCCTTTGCCACCTCCAGCGAATCCCGGAGCGCAAAGGCAACGCCCTCGAGCACCGCCTGCGTCATGTCCGCCCTCGTCGTGTCCATCGTCATGCCGATAAACGTCGCGCGCGCATTCGGGTTGTTGTGCGGGGAGCGCTCGCCCATCAGGTACGGCAGATAGTAGACGTGGTTCTCGCCGAGCTTCTCGATCTGCTTCTGCTCCGCCGCGTAGTCCTTCGTGCCGATGATCTCATCCATCCACCACTTGTTGCAGGACGCCGCGCTGAGCATGCAGCCCATCAGGTGATAGTGTCCGTCCGCGTGCGCGAACGCGTGCAGCGCATTGAATTTGTCCACGCCGAACTTCTCGGAGGAGATAAAGATCGTGCCGCTCGTCCCAAGAGAGATGTTGCACATGCCGTCGCCGACTGTGCCGGTGCCGACTGCCGCCGCCGCATTGTCGCCTGCGCCCGCGACCACCTTCACATCCTCCGACACGCCGAGCTCCTTCGCGATCTCCGGCAGCAGCGTGCCGACCGCCTCGTAGCTCTCAAAGATCTTCGCCATCTGCGCTTCTCTCACACCGCAAATCTCGAGCATCTCCTTGGACCAGCAGCGGTTCTTTACGTCAAACATCAGCATGCCGGACGCATCGGACACATCCGTGCAGTGCACACCGGAAAGCTTGTACGCAAGGTAGTCCTTCGGCAGCATGATCTTCTCAATCTTCGCGAAGTTCTCCGGCTCATTGTTCTTCACCCAGAGAACCTTCGGCGCTGTAAAGCCTGTAAATGCGATGTTCGCGGTGTACTCCGACAGCTTCTCCTTCCCGATCACCTGATTCAGATAGTCCGTCTCCTTCGAGGTGCGCCCGTCATTCCAGAGGATCGCCGGACGGATCACATTGTCGTCCTTGTCCAGAATCACGAGGCCGTGCATCTGGCCTCCGAAGCTGATTCCCGCAAGCTCCTTCTTGTCGCTGTCTGCGAGCAGCTCCTTGAGCCCCTCCATTGTCTGGGTGAACCAGTCCTCCGGCTTCTGCTCCGACCAGCCCGGATGCGGGAAATAGAGCGGATACTCCCGCGATACAATCTTTCTGATTTTGCCCTCGCCGTCCATCAGAAGCAGCTTCACTGCCGATGTACCGAGGTCTACGCCTGCATATAACATATACTTCTCCTTTCCACTGTCCCTGCTGTATTTCCAAACCGAAACCGGCCGCCCTGAAAACGGCCGCTTCCGATTGTCAGCCCTGTTCCTTTCTTTTCCGTGATCCCGCCTCTGCTCCAATCAAGCTCCCGCCGGAATCCTCACTCCGGTATTCGCTCCAACCGAGCTCCCGCCGACATTCTCACTCCGGTCTCCGCCCAATCTGTCTGCCGCTGGAATCTTCTCTCCCATGCTTCATCATCCGAGCGGCGCTCCGTGCACGGCCAGCTCTGTCTGGCTCTCGGTCATGATCTCCAGCACCTCCTGCAGGTTCGTCAGCTCCACCTGCGTGTGCTCGCCGCCGTTCTCTCCGTCGCGCGTCCACGCGACCGGCTTCTCCGAGCGGATGACGATCCGCTTTGTCTTGAACCGCACGACCATGTGGCTCTTCTCGTCGTGCGTCAGCACGGAGGTGATCGCCTCCTGCCAGTCGATCAGATTCTTCGGGGCGTGCACAAGCGTGACCTCGAAAAGCCCGTCGTTCAGCTCCACATGTTTGCCCGGAAGCCCCTTAAAGCCGCCGACGGAGTTCGAATTTGTGACCATGCCGAACACGAACTCGCCGTTCTCCTCCGTGTACTCCTCGCTCTCGATCGTCAGCTGACAGCTCTTCCACGAGCCCATCCGCTTCATGCCCTCCAGCACGTAGGCCGCATGGCCAAGCGCATTCTTCATATCCTGCGGTGTCTGGTAGGAGACATCGGTCAGCAGCCCGAACGCCGCCACATAGACGAAATAGTCCTCGTTGAACCGTCCGATGTCACACGCGAAGGGCTCCCCCTCGACGACCAGCTTCGCCGCCTGGTCCATCTGCTTCGGGATCCCAAGGCTACCCGCGAAATCATTTGTGCTCCCTGCCGGGATGTAGCCAACGGTCTTTCTGTGACCGCCGTGCATCAGGCCGGCGACGACCTCGTCCAGAGTCCCGTCCCCGCCTCCGCAGACAATGAGATCAAACTCTCCTGCCCGCCGCTCGACCGTCTCACACGCATCGAGCTCCTTTTTCGTCGGATAAACGGTCACATCATAGCCGCCCTCCGAAAAAGTCTCTATAATAGAAGAAAGGTTATTCCGAATCAGTCCCTTTCCCGATCGTGGATTGTACACAAACAAAAGCTTTTCCATCTGAACACTCCATTCCCGCTTTCTGATTCTCAGATCCCCCACACCGACGTCCATATCGTACAGTTCCTCTGCGCTTCGAGACTTGCATCCGCTCACACCTCACAGTGTATTCGGAGCCGTCGCCGATCATTCCCGTAAAGAATACACAAAAACCATACTTCGGCATTCTCTTCTTTTGTCTATTTTACTACGTCGGCCTGCGAATCACAAGCAAATTATTGCGAAAATTTTGAATATTTTCTACCGCACGTTTTGTTATCTCCCACTGGAAATCCTTTATCCGAATGTCCGGTCACTGCTTGGCCGCCTGGACCTCCCCACTTTGCTACTCCAATCGGATTCCGGCAAGCGCGGCCGCCAGCGTGTTGTTCACCGGCTCGTCCGCCGCTTTCTGCTGTTTTTTCATATAGGCGGCAACATCGCGCTTCGTGACGCCTGCGCCCTCCCCCGCGCGCCGTTCCTTGAAGTGGGAGAGCAATTCTTTGTAGCCGCAGCCGCAGACAAATTTTGCCTGCTCGCCGCTGCCGACCAGCTCCATCTTTTTGTGGCAGTTCGGGCAGCGCGCGTTTGAGGTGCGCGACACGGTCTCCCGGTAGCCGCACGCCCGGTCCTGGCAGACGAGCAGCTTCGCATTTTTCCCGTTCACAGCCAGCAATCGCTTGCCGCAGTTCGGGCACTTCTTGTTCGTCAGGTTCTCATGGCGGTAGGTGCCCTCCTGCGTGTTGATCTCGCGCAGCAGCTCCCTGGTGTAGTCGCGGATCTCGCGCATGAACACGTCGCGGCGCATCCGCCCGTCCGCGATCTGCGCCAGCCGAAGCTCCCAGTCCGCCGTCAGCTCCGGCTGCTTGAGCTCCTTCGGCACCAGCGAGAGCAGCTGGCGCGCCTTCGCCGTCAGCAGGATATCCTGCCCCTTCTTCTCGAGCAGGAAACTGCCGAACAGCTTGTCGATGATATCCGCGCGCGTCGCCACCGTGCCAAGCCCGCCGGTCTCGGCCAGCGTTTTCGCCTGCAGCCGGTCCCCGCTCGTCAGAAAAGCGACCGGGTTCTCCATCGCCGAGAGCAGCGTCGACTCCCGGAAATGCGCGGGCGGCTTTGTCTTTCCTTCCCTGCAGCTCGCGCTGCGCACGGACAGCCGCTCTCCCTGCCGCACCTCCGGCAGCAGCTGATCGCGCAGCTCCTCCTGCGCCTCCCCGACGCCTTCCTCCGTATCATCCAGATACCTGTCTTCGGCATATTTCTCCGCGCCATTCAGATACCTGTTTCCCGCGTACTTCTCCGCGCCGTGCAGATATCTGCCTTCCGCGTATCCCCCCGCACCGTCTGGATACCTGTCTCCGGCGCCGTGTCGCCCTGCGGACACCGCGTCCGCTTCCGGCAGCTCCCGGTAGGCCTCCCGCCAGCCCTCGTGGAGCACGGTGCGCCCGCGCGCGAGAAATTCCTCGCCGCCGACTTTTGCGTGCACCGTCATCTCCTCATACTCATACGGAGGGTACAGGACCGCCAGGAAGCGCCGCACCACCAGATCATAGAGCCTCCGCTCGTCGATCGTCATGTGCCGGAACTCCGGCGGCTGCTCCGTCGGGATCAGCGCGTGGTGATCCGTCACTTTCGCATCGTTGACAAAGGGCAGCTTCCCGTTTAGCGGCCTGCGCTTTGCCTTTCCCGCCGCCGCGCGGTACGGGCCCGTGCCGCACGCGTCGAGCCGCTCCCGGATCGTCATCACGATGTCCGCGGTCAGGTACCTGGAATCCGTGCGCGGGTACGTCACTACCTTGTGGGTCTCGTAGAGGCGCTGCAGCACGTTCAGCGTCTCCTTCGCCGAGTACCCAAACCGTCGGTTCGCATCCCGCTGCAGCTCCGTCAGATCATAGAGCAGCGGAGGCGGCGTCTGCTTCTTCTTCCGCTCCACCGCCGTCACCGTCAGGCTGCCGCCCTTTGCCGCCGCGCAGACTGCCTCCGCGCGCTCCCGCGAAAACGTGCGCATACTCCCCGACGCATCGCGCCACTGGAAACGGATCGCCCCCGCCTCCGCCTGCACCGTATAGTACGGCTTGGACTGAAAGCTGCGAATCTCCTCCTCGCGCTTTGCAATCATCGCGAGCGTCGGCGTCTGCACGCGCCCGCAGGAGAGCTGCGCGTTGTAGCGGCAGGTCAGCGCCCGCGTCGCATTCAGCCCGACCAGCCAGTCCGCCTCCGCCCGGGAGAGCGCCGCCCGGTACAGATTGTCGTACTCTTTGGCATCCCGCAGCCGCGCGAAGCCCTCCCGGATCGCCTTGTCCGTCACCGAGGAGATCCACAGCCGGCGACACGGCTTCGCGCATCCCGCCTTCTGCAGGATCCACCGCGCCACCAGCTCCCCCTCGCGGCCCGCATCCGTCGCAATCACGACATCCCGGACATCCTTGCGCTGCAGCAGGCTCCGCACGGCCTTATACTGCTTTCCTGTCTGCGGGATCACCGACGTCTCGAAGCGCTCCGGCATAATCGGGAGATCCTCGCTCCTCCACTCGCGGTATTTCGGGTCGTAGCCCTCCGGGGGCTGCAGCTCCACCAGATGCCCCAAGCCCCATGTCACAACGTAGTCCGTTCCCTCCAGATAGCCGTCCCCCTTCCGGGCACAGTGCAGGACCCGCGCGATATCGCGGCCCACAGACGGCTTCTCCGCCAAAACAAGTGTCTTCATATTCCTTTCCGCCGTAACCTTTGGCGTCCTTTCCTATTTATAAATCGTACAGCCGATACAAATCCAGCATATTTTTGTATATCATTTTGTTCGCATAATACTGCCGGTACGTCGCGGACTTGATTTTTCCCTCCGCCTTCAGTTGCTCCATCCGGCCGCTGACCTCCGCATACCGCTCCTCAATACTCGCTCTCATCCGGCGATAGCGCTCCAGCTCCGTCGTCTCCTCCATCCGCATTCCTTCCTCCTATCTATCCTCCCAATCTCGTATTCTCAGTATAGCATCCGCATCGGAAATAGCAACGACTTTATTTTTATTTTATTATTGACATATGTCAGAAACGGCGGTATGATAACAACCGACTACCATACAGATGCGCCGGCATTTGACAAGCCGTACGGCGTGATGCACTGCTGATCGATCGCCGGACGTCGCGGTGCACCGCCGATGCATGGGCCGTGCGGCATCAACGCATCGATGTACGAGAAAGGAAGCCCTATGGCCAGACCACCGAAGAAACGTTTTATCTGCTGCCTGCCGAAGCAAGCCTGCTTCCGCCCGGATGGTCCCGCCGCCGGAGACATCATCCTGACCGTTGACGAGTACGAGACGATCCGCCTGATTGACCTCGAGGGGAGCACACAGGAGGAGTGCAGCCGTCAGATGCAGGTCGCCCGCACGACCGTGCAGAGCATTTACAATGAAGCGAGGCGCAAGCTCGCCGACGCGATCGTGAACGGCAGACGCCTCCTCATCACCGGCGGCGACTACCAGCTCTGCTCCCGGTATGACAGCGCATGCGGCAGAGGCTGCCGGAAGCGGTGCCGCCGTTCCACGGAACCTTTATGTGCCACAGCGGACGCTTCCCCTGCTCCAGATGCTCGCTTGTGTGCCGCCGGCATCGGCCCGCGCAGCCAGACAACACAACAAATAACCATGATAGGAGGACTACAACCCATGAAAATCGCAGTTACCTTTGACAACGGAGAAATCTTTCAGCACTTTGGACACACCGAGCAGTTCAAGCTCTACGAGGTCGAGGACGGTCATGTCGTCTCTTCGATCGTCGTCGATACGAACGGAAGCGGCCACGGCGCACTCGCCGGCTTTCTGACCGAGTACGGCGTCGACACCCTGATCTGCGGCGGCATCGGCGGCGGCGCACAGAACGCGCTCGCGTCGATGGGGATCCGCCTCTACGGCGGCTGCAGCGGCAGCGCAGATGAGGCAGTCGCAGCGCTCCTCGCCGGCAGCCTCGACTACAATCCCGACGTACACTGCGACCATCACAGCCACGAGCACGGCGAGGGACACACCTGCGGCGACCACGGCTGCGGCGGTCACAGCCACGACCACGAGGACGGCGGGCACTGCTGCCACTGATCCGGCAAAGACACTGCTTCCACCGATCCGGCAGAGGTTCTGCCTCGCCACGGACCCGGCAAAGGCACTGCTTCCACCGATCCGGCAGAAGTTCAGTCTCGCCGCGGACCCGGCAGGGACACTGTAACTACCGGTCCGGTAGAGGTTCTGCCCTGCCACTGATCCGGCGAGGCGTTGATCTTGCAGAAACACCAGTTCCTGCTGTCAGTTCTTACTCCAACACCCTGCGGTGGTTTTCCCCGCAGGGTGTTTTTCTGTCCGCCGACATGATTTTGACGAATTTGCCCGTCCGCTCCTTTTCCCTTCCGTCTTTTCACCGATCTTTGCTCTGATCTTCCAAAAATATTTCCGGTATTTTGCTCATCTCCCGCTTGCTATTCCCGGAGCATTCGTTTATAATAGATTTATCTTAATTATTTTAGGTTTTTCTAAACTATATGTTCACCAGAAAGGAAGGATCAACATGACAGACAAAACCATGCGGCGCAGCCGTCTGCAGCGCACTCTGCTGGCCACCATCCTCTCGGCGGCCCTGTCCACCAGCCTGCTCGCCTCTGCACAGGCCGAGGAGGAGATGCTCATTGAGGAATCGACAGAAACCACCGAGGCGACCGAACTCGCTGTAGAAGAGATCGCACCGGCTGCCGATGAGACGGAGCCTGTTCTCGTCCTCCAGGAATCTTCCACCGAAGCTCCCCAGGAGGAAACGCTTGTCATCGAGGAGGCCGTCGAGCTCGCACCGGCCGGGGACGCCGCCGATGCCGTCCCCACAGAGCCAGCCCATGTGACCGTCCATGACCCGTCTATCGTCCGCGACGCAGACGGCATGTACTATGTGCTCGGCTCCCACACGGCCTCCGCGAAATCACAGGATCTGATCCAGTGGCAGCAGCTCAATTTTGACTACGGCAACCCGGAGAACACTCCGTTCTACGGCAACCTGCAGGAGACCTTCGCCGAGCCGTTTCAGTGGGCCGGCTACAACGACGGCGACTGCGTCGGCGGCTATGCTGTCTGGGCGCCCGACGCGATCTGGAATCCCTACTACGAGTGGGAGGACGGCAACACAGGCGCGTGGATGCTCTACTGCTGCACTTCCTCTACCTGGCGCCGCTCCTGCATCTGTTACCTCGTGGCAAAGGACTTCAATGGGCCGTACACCTACGGCGATACCATCGTCTACTCCGGCTTCACCAAGACCGGCGCAGTCGACGGAAACGGCTCCCGCGACACAAAGTGGGACAACGATTATCTGAACCTGAACGAGCTGCTCGCGCTCGGAAGTGCGAACGGCGGCATCGACGAGATCAGCGACAACTGGTTCGACGCCGTGGGCGGTTGGAACAATCTCTACGCCCCGAACGCAATCGACCCGAACCTCTTCTTTGACGCGGACGGCGAGCGCCTGTACATGTCGTACGGCTCCTGGTCCGGAGGGCTCTTCCTCCTCGAGCTGGACCGCGCGACCGGAAAGGCAATCTACCCGGGCGTCGACTCCACCGACGAGACCTCCGGCAACTTTGTCGACCGCTATTTCGGCGTGCACCTGGCGGGCGGCAACCATCAGTCCGGCGAGGCACCGTACATCCGCTATGACGCGCAGGCGGGCTACTACTATTTCTATGAAACCTACGGCGGACTGACCGCAGAGGGCGGCTACAACATGCGCCTCTTCCGCTCCGAGAACCCGACAGGCCCCTACCTCGACGCAGCCGGCAACAACGCCGCTGACAGCGGGGACTCCAATGACAACTACGGCATCAAGCTGATCGGCAACTACGGCTTCTACAACCAGATCGGCAAGCGCGCGGCGGGACACAACTCGGCCCTGATCGACGACGACGGAGCTCATTACCTCGTCTACCATCAGCGCTTTGACGTCGACCCGCAGCTCGAGGCACACGAGGTCCGCGTGCACCAGCAGTTCCTCAACGAGGATCTCTGGCCGGTCACCGCGGTCTACGAATACCGCGGCGAGCAGCCGACCCACTATGAGAACAGCGAGGTCGTCGGCTCCTACGAGTTTATCGACCACGGCACGAAGACAAACGGAAACATGCTCGACACTCAGATGCTCACGCTGAATGAGAACGGCACCGTCTCCGGCGCGGCAACCGGCACCTGGACAAAGAGTGACTCCGGAGCAGGCTTCGATTTTGTAACCTTCGAGATGAACGATGTGACGTACAAGGGCTACTTCTTCCGCCAGCACAAAGAGAACTCCGACGAGACTCCGGTCATGACGTTCTCCGCGATCGGCGCCAACAACACCAGCATCTGGGGCAGCATGATCGACATGGAGGATGACGAGATGCTCGCGAACATGGCGGCCGTCTCCATCGCTCAGCTGATCCCGACCGCGACGCGCGAGAACATCGAGCTTCCGACTTCCGTCATGGGCGCCGACGTGACCTGGACGACCTCGGATCCGGCGATCATCAGCGAGACCGGCGAGGTCACCTCCAGCAGCGAGGAGGACACCCGCGCGAAGCTGACCGCGACGATCACCCACGGCGACGCAGTCGTCGAGGAGACCTACAAGGTCACCGTCCGCCAGAACGCTTACCTCATCTATGACTATGACTTCGAGACGCCGGCTGACGGCACCTCCATCGCCCCGGCTGACGGCTCGACAGGCACCGGAAGCGCAGAGCTCGTCGGCACCGCAGCGATCGTCGCGGATGAGAGCCGCGGCAATGTCCTCCAGATCACCAACGAGGCAGGCGCACAGGGTGTGAACTACCTGAAGCTCCCGGAGGACACGCTCTCCGACGTCCGCCCGTCCGGCTACACCGTCGCGATGTGGGTAAACATCGGCGCGGACACATTTGAGCACAGCGCGCTCTTCGAGGCTGACGCGGACCACCAGTACCCGCTGACGCGGATCGGCGCGAACCTGATCGCCCGCATCAACGCGAACGCCTACAGTGACGTCCAGGGCGCACTGCTCACGACAAACGGCGAGCGCGACACCTGGCAGCACGTCGTCTACACCGTCGACACGCAGGGCATCCGCGTCTACCTGAACGGCGTCCTGGTCGGCGAGGAGGAAAAGAACATCTCCGACTGTTTCAAGAAGAACAAGACCGGCATCGCAATGGCGAAGGACGTCTACGTCGGCAGCGGATTTATCTGGGGCGATGAGGACGTGCGGGACGCGAAGTTTGACGATGTCAAAGTCTACTTCGGCGCACTCACAGCCACCGAAGTCGCAGAGCTGTACGCAGAAGGATGATGGGTTCCGGGGATGACAGGGACTGTATGCTGCCGATTTGCGCAGCATTCAGAAACACCTCGAAGTGCCAGGAACTGCTGCTGTGTGTAGAAAACAGAGTAACTGCTACTTGAAATACCCCCTTAATAAGGGCCAGGTAATCCCAAAACTACAGGTACGTATACCAAAAAGCAGAAATCTTCTGCACGAATAGCCGCGCATGATATCCGGCGATGCAAAAAGTGGGGAATGCCCAGATACGGGTTCCCCACTTTTTCTTTTTCTATCCCTTCTGCTATCGCGCTCTTTTCGTCGCAGTTCAGCCTGCGCGACACCAGCGCATCCGGATTCCCATTCTTCTTACTATTTCAACGGTCGCAGAATTTCTGGCAACCTCTGAGTACGAAGGCTCTTGCACCGGCATTATGATAAAAGCAAGGCCGCAACTGTGTGAGCAGGAAGCAGCTTCCATCTCATCCGAGATTTGCCTTCGCACTGAGCTCTATGACCGTCAGCTTCGCCACCGCAGTCCTCGCCATCACCTTTTTATTGTAAGGAAACGCTTTTGTTTCTTCATAGCGAGCCAGGAGAACCTTTTCCATCGCCTGCTGCTTCTCCTCTCCCTCCAGGAACTCAATTCTGGCTGTCCCCATCACGCTCTTATAGCGCATCGTGATGTCCCCAGTCTCATACATGCACTCCATTCTCACCGGGACATCCATCTCAAAAGAACAGCTTCCGTTTCGCTTCATCAGCTCATACTTCCTGCCCGCCATAGCCCCGTGGACGTAGAACTCAATCTGCTCTCCTTCTGTCCGGTACGCAAAATTCACAGGCACAATATAGGGGAGCTCCCCGTCCAGAAGCCCGAGCCGGATGATGTCGCACTCCTCAATCATTTTCACAATCGCATCGAAATCTGTAATCGCTCTGTCTTTACGCCGCATATATAGTATGTCTCCTTCTTTGCCGTTTTCTCTCGCCTTAGCTTATATTCCTTCTAGTCTGACGCTCAGCCACTCTATCACTCATCTTAATCTGCTACTCAACTTCATCTAACGCTCGGCCTCATCTGGCACTCAACTTCATCTAATGCTCAGCTTCATCTGGTGCTCAACTTCATCTAATGCTCAACTTCATCTAACGCTCAGCTTCATCTGCCGCTCAACTTCATCTAACGCCCAGCCTCATCTGCCACTCAACTTCATCTAATGCTCAGTTTCATCTGGCACCCAGCCTCATTCATCGCTTGGCTCAATCTGCCACTCAGCTTCTCCTCGCTCTCCTTGGGCACCGCAATCAGTCCGAACCGCCACAGCAGACTGTACACGTAGCTCACTCCGCGGACATCTCCCAACGCCTTCGGCCGGTCAATCACCTCGTCTTGTTCCTTCGCCCGCTCAAACGCAATTCGAATCGAGCTCCACGCAAGAGACTTGCTGTTTGCCATCCGATCGACAAAAAGCTCTTTTGTAAATTCACCGTTCCTGCCGCGCTTCAAAGTATACGTAAAGGGCAGGCCGGAGACGGTAAAGAACGGATAGTCCTGAAACACGACGATACAATTCCACAAATTTTCTTCCGTACAGTGTTGTCTCAGCTCCAGCACGGCGCGTTCCCTCGCTTGATCAGTCGCCTGCTCCCTCATCTGATTGCTCTTTGTATCGTTTTTCATGTTCCTCTACTCCCTTACCCCAAAAAAGCTGGCCCGGAATTTCGCATCCAGCACTACTTCCTCCAGCTATCTCACCAACAACGGAAGGACTCCTTTTCTCCGCTTTTTCATCATACTACAAAACGCCCTGTATTTCTACAAGACGTTTGAAAAATTTTAAGTCTTCGATCCATATACCACAAAAATTACAGTTCAACTGTCCACATCTGGTGCACAGCAGCGGACAGTCAAATTCGGCGGCACAATTATGAAACCATTTTTGTATCCAAAAAACAGGCACAGGAACGCTTCTTCCTGTGCCTGAAACATAATCTTTCTTTGCAAATTTTTATCGCTTGCTGAACTGCGGAGCGCGACGTGCGGCTTTGAGACCGTATTTCTTACGCTCTTTCATTCTCGGGTCACGAGTCAGGAAACCGGCAGCCTTCAGGGTCGGTCTGTACTCGTTGTCTGCCTGAAGCAGCGCACGGGAGATGCCATGACGGATCGCGCCAGCCTGGCCGGTTGTGCCGCCGCCGCGTACGTTTACGAGAACATCAAACTTGTCAGCAGTCTGTGTCGCTGCCAACGGCTGACGAACAATGAGCTTCAGGGTCTCAAGACCGAAGTACTCGTCGATGTCTCTCTTATTTACAGTAATCTTACCGGTGCCCGGTACGAGATATACTCTAGCGATTGATTTTTTTCTTCTTCCTGTTCCGTAGTATCTTTCCTTAGCCAATGTTCCTTACCTCCTATTAGAATGTCAGCGCTTCCGGCTTCTGAGCCTGATGCTTGTGATCCGGGCCAGCGTATACGAACAGCTTCGTATACATCTCTCTGCCGAGCGGTCCCTTCGGGAGCATTCCCTTCACAGCCAGCTCTACCACCTTCTCCGGCTTCTTCGCCATCATCTCACGCAGAGTCGTCTCTTTCATGCCGCCTACATACTCGGAATGATGATAGTAGATCTTCTGATCCAGCTTCTTGCCGGTTACCTTTACCTTCTCCGCGTTCACTACGATTACGTAATCACCTGTGTCAATATGAGGTGTAAATGTCGGCTTATTCTTTCCTCTTAAAACCTTAGCCACTTCTGATGCTAAACGGCCCAGTGTCATATCTGCAGCGTCAACTACATACCATTTTCTCTCAATCGTTGCCGGGCTAGCCATAAAACTCTTCATTGGTCTTCCTCCTTGATCTGATTCAGTTGCTTCGGGCAAACAGCGGCTTATTTCCGTCCTCCCGCTTATTTTCCTCTCGGAAAATTTTATGGTAAAATGTCCTACCGGGGCTTTGGTTCGGACATTTACATACTAAGTCATACTCGGATATTATAGTCCACACATCCGAGTGTGTCAACCTTTTTTTACCGGAAATCGGCGTGTTTTATCCTTTTTATTCCGGTTTTATCCGCGCAGCGTCCGGTTTCTCTCATACCGTAAACTCTATTTTCCGCCCGGTTCTCTGGTAGCGATAGTAGCGCACCCCGGCCGCATCCATCATTCGTTTTGACGCGACGACCGCGGGCGTGTCGCCGTATTTGTCCTGATCGTACACCACCGTCCGGATCCCCGCCTGAATAATCGCCTTCGCACATTCGTTGCACGGAAACAGCGTCACATACAGCTTCGCCCCCTCCAGGCTGCCTCCCCGGTAATTCAGGATCGCGTTCAGCTCGCTGTGCACCACATAATAGTACTTGGTGTCCAGTGTCTCGCCATCGCGCGACCACGGGAACTCGTCATCGGAGCATCCCTTCGGAAATCCATTGTACCCCATCGAGAGGATCTTGTTGTCCTCGCTCACAATGCACGCGCCCACCTGTGAGCTCGGATCCTTCGAACGCATCCCCGCCAGCATCGCCACGCTCATAAAATACTCATCCCATGTGATATAGTCCTGCCTCTTGTCACTCATGTCTGCTTTCCCTCCTACATCATATTCTGTCATGCCATGTCACTCCCGGCCCGATGCCCGATTCTGCACTTCCGGCTCCCATCATTCTGGCATGAATGCAGCGATATGAGCTGCTGCTTGATCGCTATTTGGACTGCCGTTTACCACCAGATCGGCCTCTGTACTTGCTCGCCCATCGGTTACTGCATCGACCGCCATACGGCCTGCAAATGAACCGTTATACCCTGCCCTCTCTGCGCAGTGTTTCCAGCAGTGCTTTGCATCCCTCCAGAATCTCCCGATATGCCGTCTCGAAATCGTCCGTATACCACGGATCATCAATATCTCTCGGCCTGTCCGAAAAATCGAGCAGCCGATATACCTTATGCTGCGGATCCTTCCCCAGAATGCGCATCATATTCCGAATGTTAAACTGCTCCATTCCGATCAGATAATCATATTCCCGGTAGTCTCCTGGCTCCATCCTGCGCGCATGGTGCCCTTCCGCGGATATGCCGTGCTCCCGCAGCTTTCGCTTCGCCGGCGGATAGACCGGATTGCCGATTTCCTCCATGCTCGTCGCCGCAGAGGCCACCGCAAACTGCGCCGCTAAGCCCTCCCGCTGTACAAGATCCCGAAAAATGAACTCAGCCATCGGGGATCTGCAAATATTGCCGTGGCACACAAAAAGTATTTTTATCATATTCTTATAACTCCTTATAAGTCCTGTATTTCTTCTCAAATGCCCAATATTACAGGTTTTTCCGGTATTTAAGCTTTCCCCTGTCTTGGGTCTATCTTTTCAAATCTTCCCGTATTTTCTCATGCTTTTCTCTGCAATATTGGTAAAACTGTTGGTAAAATTTTGCCCTATACCAACAGGCTTTTCAGGCTTCCGCCACCCGAAGCAGTTCTGCCTTTGCGTCATCATACTGCACATGTGTATAGGTGTTCATCGTCACGCTGATATCCGAATGCCCCATGATGTATTGCAATGTCTTCGGGTTCATTCCCGATTTTGCCATATTGGAACAGAAGGTATGCCTGCATACATGTGGAGTAACTTTCGGCATCTGGATACGATAAATCTTATTGTACTTTTCAACAATATGTTCCATGTACTTCTCCCAGTGAAGAGCCACCATCGGCATATCATTCTTGTCCAGAAACAGAAACCGAATATAGCCATCCACCATCGGTTCCACTTTCGGTGCTTCCCGGTTAGCAATGATGCGGCGAAAGCATTCCGCCACTTTCTCTGTCATCGGCACATAACGGACACCGCTTTCCGTCTTTGGTTCCTGAATCACGTACTGCATCTGCGATGTGCGCTGCAGCTGATGATCTATCTTGATTCGCATATCGCTGAACTCAATATCGGGAATAGTCAACCCACAGAACTCCGAAATCCGCAGGCCCGTATGAAAGAGGATATAAATTGCATCGTAGTATCTGCTGAAATGCCTATCTTCTTTGATAAATTTCAGCAAATCCCGCTCTTGCTTCCGGGTGATCGCTTCTCTGGTAACGGAATCATTGACGATTACAGACGCAAGCTCAAATCCAAAGGGATTTTTGCGGATCAGATCGTCATCCACTGCCATTTGAAAGGCCGGTCTAAGCACACCTCTGATAGAGTGAATGGAGCTGTACCCTCTGCCGTCCACCTGCTGGAGCTTAACCAGCCACGCCTTTGCATCTGACAAACGTACTTTATCAATGCGCTGTTTTCCAAATGCTTCTTTCTTCAGGACATTAATAACTGTCTTGTATCCGGCAACGGTATTATGACGGACACCCGTTTTCAGAGATATATACTTCTCCACCAACTCAAGAACCGTGTAATTACCTCCGTTGGTAACAATGTGATCGAACAAATCCGCTTCGATCTGCTTTTCTTTCTCTCTCAGAGATAGCTCACGCTTCCCGCCTTTGGGTGTCGGATCATTTTTGTCCAACCGCCAACTATATACATTCTTTTCCTTACCGTCCTCATCAATATACTGAAAACGATACCTCCCATCTGTACGCTGGTATTCACCTTCACGCAAAATCCGGTTACGATTATCTCGTCTTTTTTCGCTCATGAAATCTCTCCTTTCAAAAAGGAGAGCCAAACTTGCGATGTCATCATACCACAAATCCGGCTCTCCGTATAGCTTTATCATGGAAAATCAGCACTCTGCCACGATCTTTTTTCAAAAGTTTTTACACGACAGTCGCCTGATCCAAATACCGTTCAAACTTCTCACGTTTAATCAACGCTCTATTTCCATTCATAACATAGAAATCTCCGTTTGGATGTTCGCCAATAATCGTTCGCAGCTTTGTTTCTCCGATATGATAATATCCTGCAGCCTCTTCAATGGTCAGCGTATATCTGTGCCAAACCGGAATATCAGAATTATAGTTTTCATTAACACTTATCTTACTACTTGCCATAGGCATTTACCTCCATACATGAAATGAGCCAGGCAGAAGATGGTCGGCAACGAAGTCCGGCAACGTGCTTCAAAAGACCTTGAAAACAATCTCTGTCTGGCAGTCTGCTTATCTATTTACTTTTTCTTTTATTTTTTGGTTGTTTTGGTTGTCAAAGGGGAGAAAAGCCCGCAGTTACGGGATTTTTCCCGGCAACCGGCCCGGCAACGGGATAGCAACGGGATCGGCAACCGGCTCCTGATTTTCAGAACGGAAGCTCCATCTGCTCCGTGACCGGCACAAATCCGTCCGGGATATTTGCGGCTCTGCCACCGCTTTTTCCGGCCCCGTTGCCAGCGCCCGTTGCCGGGCCGTCACGCTCCCAGTCCTTTTGCCTGCCGTATTCCCCAAATATCCGGGGATTGGAGAAATACCTCCATCCCGTGATACAATGGTTCATGATGTCGTTGATCTCCCGGATTTCCCACTGCCTGGGTTCCTCATAGGGATGGTTTAAGGCTTCCCGGTAAAGCTGCTTGGAGCAGACGGAGCTGCCGGTATAGCGGTCAAGGTAGGCTTGTATCATCCCTGCTTTGGTGTCCTCCGGCATAAAATCCCGCTGGTGCACCTTCAGGTACTGTACCATTTCGGGGCTGAATGCCAGCTTAAAATCGCCGCTGCGGTAGATTTCCATCGTTTCCGCCCATACCTGCCCGATGTAGGCTCTGGAAGCAGCTTCATCGTCTAAAATGTGTACCTCTGCCCGTTCCGGGTAGACCATGACCGGCAAAAAACGCCGGTTTCCGGTGCGGTCAAGGGGCAGGAAATCAAGCGCATTGGAAGAACCTCCAAACACGCACTGCCTCGGCCTGTCCTCCGGGTGGACGGCATACGGTACCTTATAGACCTCCTTCTGGCGGCTCAGAAAAGACTTGATTTCCTCAATGCTTTTGGCGTTGGCTGTGGCGATCATCTCCGACATTTCAATGATCCAGTGGCCCTGCAGTTTCCGGTACACGTTATCATCGTCCAGCTTCCGCAGGTCATCAGAGAACCATTCATCGTTGACCGCAAGGAAGCGAAAGAACGTGGATTTTCCGGCTCCCTGCCCGCCCACCAGACAGAACATCACCTCGAACTTACAGCCGGGTGAGAATACCCGGCACACCGCCCCCAGCAGGAACAGCCGCAGGGACTGGTAGGTGTATTCGTCCGTGTCGGCTCCCAGAAAGTGCCGCAGACAGTAGCGGATTCGTTCCGTGCCGTCCCACACAAGGCTGTCAAGGTACTCCCTTACAGGATGGTAAGCGTTTTCCTCGGCGGCAAGCTCGGCAGCGTCCTCGATTTTTTTCTCGCTGGTAAGGTTATAATTCTTTTCCAGATACAGCCGGATATACTTCATATCGGTATCCGTCAAGGCCCTGCCGGGGCTGCGCCGTTTGCGGATGGGCTTTACCAGGTCATTGCGCTCTGTCAAAAGGTTCTTTGCGATTGCGCCGGACAGCACCGGATCATACCGGAAAACGGTAAGGCAGTTCTGGATGCTGTTGCGGACACCGCCTTTCTCGGTGCCCTCCAGCATGAATTTCACTTCATCAACGCTCCTGGGCGGCGGCGCTTTGTTTATGGTGTCGGCTACGGCCTGCCGTACCTCTGGCGGCAAGCTCTGCCATTCTTCGCTCAAGGTTCCTCACTTCCTTTCCGTATTCAACAATCAGGGCAGCACGTTCCCCCAGATCAGCAGACAGCAGCACATCCAACAGGTATCCCACATGGCTCTTGTTCTGCAGGGCTTCCGTAAACAGAGGGTTCCATTCTTCCCCCGGTGTCTGCGGGGCAAACTCCTTTTCCCATCGTCTCAGGAGATGGTAATAATCGGACAGCACCCGGAAGCAGTACCGCTCCATGCGCTTAAACTGCTGTTCCGGCGTTTCCTGCCGGGGCGGCGGCTTTGCCCGGCTCCTGCCCGGCGGGCCCCCGTCCTCATAGGGGATGGAAAAATCCTGCGCCAGCTGCAGAGCGGCTTCCCTAACAGGCAGGCCGTAAAGCCGTGCCGCAAAATCAATCACATCCCCGTCCGCCTGGCAGCCGAAGCAGTGGAAGCGGCGGTCTACTTTCATGCTGGGGTTTTTATCCTTGTGGAACGGGCAGACGCACATCCCGTTCCTGTTCACCCGGATTCCATATTGCTCTGCAGCCTGCCGGGTGGGAACAGACTGCTTTACGGCTTCAAATACATTCAATCGTTCTCCTCCTGAAAATAATTAGAATTAAAAAAAGCGCCTGTCATTCCCTCGGTGAAAATGGCAGACGCCTGATTGTTTAGTGTTCTATATCCTGTTTTTTCTGTTGCCGGGGCTGCTCTTGCCTTAACTCCTCCCTCTGCTTTATGCCCTCGATCTTCCAGTTCAGCTTCTGCGTGACAGACGCTTTCTTCCCCGGTTCCGGGGCTTCCCTGCGCTGGTCGGGCGGCAATACTGCATTGATCCAGTTCCGCACATTTCGCAGTACCTTCACCTCCGACTGGATTGCTGCTAATTCCTCCTGCCCGGCATCCCTTTCTTTTGCAAGCTGACTCTGCTCTGAGCGAAGCTCATCCCGGTTGTACGGAAGCTCGGATTCATGGACTTTGAAAAACCGCCTTGCCGCAAAAAAAGCGTCCAGTTCCTCCCGGTGCGCTTCCGCAAATTTCTCTTTCTTCCTTTTCCATCCGATAGCGGCATATTCCTTATAAATTCCTTTGTTTGTTTCATGTTTTTCGATATGCGAGAGAATCGTATCAATAGCCCCTGTCCGCTTTTCTTTCTTCTTCATATCGGCACGGATAGAAGTCGCTTTCCGGCTGACCTCATCCAGATGGACGTCAAGGTTCTCCACGGTGGTGATCTCCTTCTCCTGCAGGAAACGGATTGCTTCCGTCACTTTGTTAAAATCGGCAACGCTGCCTTTGAGCTGCCCTTTTGCCGCCCAGCCGGTGCGTTCTTCCTGCCGCAGATTGATATACCGGAAAAGCAGTTCCTGCAGTGTCGGCTCCTTTTCCTGTTCCAGTGCTTCCATGAGCGCCGCTTTCTTCTCCTGCAGGTCAGAAAGCCAGCCTTTCAGGTGGCGCACCATCTGCCGGATGGACTGCATAAGGCTGTTTGCCGCTTTTATATCCCGGTTCAGGTTCCCGATATTGGTCTGGATACCTTTTTTCTCCATGTGGCTGGCGGCGGCTCCCACGTGGACAGTGGGGATTTTGTCAATACCCTGTCTCTCATAAGAGCGCAGGTCAAGACGCTCAATACGTCCGGCAGCTTCCAGATAACGGTTTGCGGTATCAGCCCAGCCCTGCCGCCAGATCTCCGCATATTTCTGGTCGTTCCAATCCACGGTGTCCTCCTTGTGGCTTTTCCATCTGCCGGACGCAAGCCGGATTCGTTTCCCGTTTTCGTCAAGGTCATAGACCTTGCGGCTCTTGGGACGCCATTTCCCTTTTTCATCCATCGCCCGCAGAGTGAGCAGGATGTGGGCGTGTGGGTTCCCGTCCCCTTTGTCATGGATGGCAACATCTGCGATCATGCCTTTGGAAACAAAAAACTCCCGGCAGTAGTCCCGCAGCAGATCAGCGTACCGTTCCGGGGGCAGCTCCCTCGGAATGGCAAGGATGATCCTGCGGGCAAGCTGGGAGTCCCATCGCCTTTCCACAGATTCCGCAGAGTTCCACAAGGTGTTACGGTCTGCGTACTCCGGCGGCGCATGGGGCGGCAGCATGATCTCCTTGTGGACGACTTCACCCTTATGACCATAATACTTTTGTTCCTGATCGTACTCAGAAAACAGCCTTTCGCCGCTCTGATAGGCGGCAGAAGCGACAGCAGAGAGGTCTTCGCTCCGTTTGATGATGACAATATCATAGTGCGGACACGGCATGGCGTGACCTCCTTTCTCCTGATTTGCGGGTAAAGAAAAAGCAGGAGACCTTTTCAGATTTCCTGCCTGATGGTGTTGCCAGTGGGCGGCTGATTATTCTATTTTTTGATGATCTGTCAGTTCAGCAAACGGGAAGTTGTCATTCTTCAAGGAATTTCTTGAGACGTGAACTTCTGGAACAAATAGTTGGCATTCTGATTTTCATTGCACGAAGTGTGCTATTATCTAAAGTTCTTACTCTTTCTACAGAAATCGAAAAATGCTCTGCTGTTTCGTATAATGAATGTTCCTTTTGACCAGCCAAACCAAATCTATAAATTGCAAATTCTCGCTTTTTTCCTACAAGTTGCTCTAAACAGTTATTCATTATTTTTCTTATTTCTTCGTAGTCTTCTTGATTTTCAAAAAATATCTCATCCCAAAAATATCCACTCATATTTTATATTCCTCCTTCAAATTTGCATAAACAGGGACACGGTCAACTGGATTCGGATAAATTGAATACAGGAGGAACGCTGTCCCATAGGGCGGTGGGGACGACTGTACCGAGATTATCGGAAGGAAAGCCGGATAGGAGAACACAGAATCATTTGTCTTAAAAGGATGTCTTTCGTGTTTCCTCACTCTGAAATAAATCGATGCAACACTCGGTCAAAGTAATAGTATCGCTTATCCAGCAGCCAGTTGTCGATGGTTCCCTTGGGAGGGATACCACCGCAAACATCCAATATTTCAGCCACCCACCGGCAATCTGCCGTCAGCATGAAATACTCCTTGCACCGTTCTGCCTGGGTATATGCGTCTTGCAGCATCTGCTTATCACCGTACCGCTCCCATTTGGAGAGGTACGCATCGATGATTTCTGCCTTCTGCTTCTCTGAGAGCTGCCGTCGCACCACATGAAGGAAGTGCAGAGCATCATAGAACGGATGGCCATAGAAAGCCATGCCCCAATCGTAGAAAATTTCCATATCCTCCATGATCCGCACATTGCCGGGACGAGTATCCGCATGGCAAAGGGTATTGGGAATTGGATATTGGCAGAGCCTTTCCAGGGATGTTTTTACATCTGCCAGCTTCGTACTCAGCAGGCTCCGGTCCGCTTCAGAAAGCGAGCGATTGGTCACTTCAAAAATAATGCGGTTGGCCTGTCGTTCAAAGTCGACAATCTCAGTGAGTAGCTTTTGAGGGGAACAGTCGGTCAGACCATAAGTATTCTCGCCGGTGGTCTGGGCCTGCTTTTCGCCCCAGCTTTCCAGCCAGGATTTATACTGGCCTGCATCACCGGCCTGGCAGTCATGTCCAGGCATTTCCTTTGTGATGGCAGCGTACCCATCCGGGGAAACTGCCACAAACACAGGAGTGCCGCCCATACTGTCCGTAAGCTGCTTTTCTTTGGCGGCGGTGTTCACATAGACAGAGGATGTAATTTTCAGATACATGAAACCGGCATTCGTAAGAATGCGGAAGATGGAAGAAATATAAGCGTTCTTGATCTGCTGAATGGTTTCCTGAACAGAATAGCCCATTTGGGTCAGCACAGTTTTGGCCCAATCCAGATATTGTGCTATTCCGTGTTCCCGCATCCAGGGTGCAGTTTTACTTTGACGACCGTTCTTGGAAAGAAGCAAGGCGGCAGAAATACCCGAATCACCTGGGAGCTGATCTGTCCACACAAATCCATGATTGAGATGGGTGTTGCCAGCAGGTTCAAAGACAGCTACACAGTAATCCCCGGAAAAATATAGGTACTTCCGGTAGACCCGGATGCCGCACTGGCCGGATATCCATTGGTTATCTGGCTCCGGGGATTCAAAGCCATATCCGGTATTTACTTCTGTTTGGGAGGTCAACAAACGAACCTCCTGCCCGTTTGATTCAACAACATAGTGATCTTCATCCATAACTGCATATATAAGCTTCATACTGCGCCTCCGATCCTATTACAATCGCTGTATTGCATCCCAAAACGTTTCCGCATAATCAAAGGTGTACGCATCGTTCAAATACTTCAATGGCTCTTTTCTGACTTTGATTGAAGCATATTTCTGCGTAGCATAATTCTATGAGTTGCTCAAATTAACTTTTCGACAAACACCGATTTGTTATTGGCTTCATTATACTTGATTCCACCTGAAAAGTATAGCTTGATTTCATAAAACTTGTCGGACGGAAACAGCTTGCAGCGCAAGGTGCTTCCGGGCGGCAAGTCTACAAACGAGTAGCTGGCGGCAGCCAGCGCAGGGGAAGCGTAGCGTCCCCTGTGATGATTGGAGCATAGCGAAATCATCTGCTGTCCGCAAGACGCCCCCGGCAGGGCGCAATGCACCACTTCCCTAAGTGGTGTATAATTGCGCCCTCTTTCAGAGGGGGAAGCCCCGGCTTGCCGCTCTGAAAGCAATTATGGCCGTTCCCGGCCTGGCTGCTTTTGTCTTTTCGCTGTTTTCTTCGCCCTGCTCTGCGTCTTTACTTCGGCAAGCCTGCGCCGGATGGAATTGTCCCGCTGCTCCATGAAGTGCTATTTTGTGGTGCTGATAAAGCGACGGCACTCCGGCTCCGGGATCGCTTCCAGCTTGCGGATGGTATTCTCCACGATCTCCTTTGTCTGCCTGTCATGGATCACAGGTACGATTTCTTTCAGACCGGCAAGTGTTTCTCCTTTCGTATCGGCGGCATATTGATAAACCATATCCAGCTCATTTTTTGTAAAATCCATATTACTCCATTTCCTCCTTCTGCGTGTTGCTGAATATCCTCTGCATAAGCTCATGGGTATCACTCTGGTGAAAGAGCAGTTTTAAAAAAGTTTCCACCTGTTCATTCGTCATCGCCTCCGGCTGAGGAAGATAGCTTTCCAGCATTGCCCCTCTGGTACAGAGCCGGTGCGTTCGTTCTTTCCGTGTCAGTTCCTTCGCCTGATGTTCCAGTATCTTTTTCTGCTGCTGTGCTTTGCGAAGCTGCGCTTCCGCTTTTTCAATCTTCTGCGTAATCTTTTCAATTTCTTTATTCATAACGGATTTCCTCCTTCCCCGGAATCAATACATAAATCTTATTCGCTTCTCCAACGCCCTGCCGCACCCGCATAATCAGCCCGGCTTCCTCCAGCTCATTCAGGGAACGCTTGACGGTCATGGGGCTGCGGGAGAGCGCCGCCGACAATTCCATAATCGGGAAATGGATAAACAGTATCCCGTTCGTATCCTCCAATCCGTTTGCCAGGGCAGCGTCCAGCATACAGGCATACATGATTTTTGCGGTGCTGCTGACCGGGAGCCGCAGTGTGGCTTTTGGCAGCGGCATACTTGGTGGCAGGTCTGTATCCACCGTCATAAATTCAAATTCCATTCAGTCGTTGTCCTCCTTCCTGCGCTTAGAGCGCTTCGATAATCAAATACTCCGCTGCAAGCAACGGAGCATTTGATCCTCGCGGCAGTCGCCAAATATCCATAAAAGCATGGCTGCTTGGCTCGTTGCTCGCGGGAATAACGGGGGCACTCCACAATCACGGCCCGGCTGCTCTGCCTGCAGTCACGCTGGCATTTCCGACACAGGTCATTGTAGGTCTTTCGTCCCCGGCCATTCAAAAAGAAAGCAAGTTCCTGCTTCTGCTTCTTTGACATTCTCGGCATAGTGCCTCCTTACAAAAAAGCCGCCCGTTTCAGCTATAACAGCAGGAATGGGCGGACAGTGGTTTTTAGTGTCACGTTTCGGGGCGGTTTTAGGGTAAAATCCGGCTATAGAGCCGCCCGGAAATCCTTTGGAATAATACGGGCAGGGCAGACTATGCCCCATCCCGTCTGTTGCGTTTCGGTATCATTTTGGTGTCCATTTTGCCGTTTTATCCCGGTGTCGTTCCTCCCCTGAATCTCACAGCGGCGTATCGCTCCCTTTGGTACGCTCGTTGCGTCCAGGGTTCCTCCATCTCCCTGCCGCAAGTCATGGCGCTACATCCCCGGGGAAGCATATCCCACACAGGCCGGTCATTCGATTGGAATAATCCATCGATGAACTAAGCCTATTATGGAACATTTTCGTGCCCTGTGCCGTATGTCCGCAAAGTAGGAATGTTGCCCAAAAAGAGAAAAATTCCACGATTGCGGAACGGTATGCTATAATGGCTTTGGCGGCGGCAAACGCCGCAGGAAAGGAGCGTCAGCCTATGAAACAGGGCATTACCATACAGGAACGGCTAAAGGATTTACGCACCGAACGGCATTTACGTCTGGAAGAGCTGGCACAGCAGACGGGCATATCAAAATCGGCGCTGGGCAGCTATGAGAATGACGATTACAAGGAGATCAACCACGGCAACCTGGTCACGCTGGCGAAGTTTTACGGCGTGTCAACAGATTATATCCTTTGCTTGACGGAAAATAGAAACCACCCAAACACAGAACTTACGGAGCTGCATTTGAGTGATGACATGCTGGATTTATTGAAAAGCGGGCGTATCAACAACCGGCTGCTCTGTGAGATTGCCACCCACGATAAGTTTAAAAAGCTGATGACTGACACAGAAATCTACATAGACGGCCATGCAACCACCCGCTTCCGGGATATGAACGAAACGCTGGAAGAACAGCGGCTTGCCTTAATGGGGGAACATCAGCTTATGGACGGTGATCTGTACTCAGAAACATTACGGGCCGGTCAGATAGAGGAAGAAGATTTTTTCTGCCACATCACGCACAAAACATGGGACGCAATCCTTCATGACATCCGCAAAGCTCACGAACATGACATTGACAGCACGCCGGATTCTTCCCTCGCGAAAAAGATGGCAAAAGAAATCCAGAATGCCCTCCGGTTCCCCGGCGATCACCTTGCAAAAATCTGGAAGGTGATTTTCACCCAGTTTGGCATAGACTTTGATAAGCTATCCGCAGAAGAACAGAAGCTCCTGAAAAAGCCACTGGCGAAATCGCCGGTAATTAAAAATAATCCTCTGAATATGCGGCGCAGGAGAAAATAAAAACTGCCGTTATAGGAAAAAAGTATTCCTGCAGCGGCAGCTTTTTCTATCTGTTCAGTTTTTGCATTTCTTTCGGCTGGAATTATTCTGCGGCATTTTTCAGGTCGTAATACTGTACGATCAGCCGCAGGGTTTCCTCATCCACATTCGTCTCCCTGGCTGTTTCCTCCAGGGATTTCTTTTCCACACAATGACACTGATAAACCAGCCCTGCCAGTTCACATGACTGTGCGATCATTTCTCCCAGCAGCGCTTTCATCGATTTCCTGCCTGGTGGTGGCGCTGGCGGGCGGCTGATTATTCATTTTTTTGATAGACTGCCAGTTCAACAAACAATAATTTGTCAAATAATCAACAGTTGTTCAAAATGTATTTTACATATGGTTCCTTTTCGTTCAAGTAAAATACCAATATAGAGCAAATCAAATCCAAGAAATGCCGGATTACGGCTAATCTGATAAATAAAAATATTCCTACTCTCCAAGAATCTCTCCTAGGTGCTACAGAAATAGTTACTATCCATCTGTCGTATCTTCACTTTCCGGTTTTATAATGGCATCTAATTTTTCAATAAAATTCTGTGTATGCCTAGCCGCAATATTTTTGCTTTTTTCTTTATATTCCTGCATTACAGAATTCAAATCATCTCTTAACTTTTTGAGTGATACCGTTGTAACTTGCCCATCAATCTCTGGTGAATTACTATATTGTCCCCAAATTCCAACAAACCACCCCGAGAAATCATTTTTATCCATATTACTAGCATTCTTAAATGCATTAATTGTTGCAGATTCCATTTCAAGAGAAAATGTATTGTATCTCTTATTACTCAGTTCTCTAAAAGCAACGTTCAGGTCTGAACTAATCAAATCAATATACAGCTTTTGATTTTTTTCATAAATCCATACATCATTATCTCTAAATTCTTTTATAAGCTGGTATGCAGACCATTCTTCTCCTGTGAAATGTTCTTTATTGTCATCCCCAATCATTCTGTGAGAATGGCTGTCTTTTTCATCAGCTTCAACTAATTTTTTTATTTGCTCTCTAATTCCGTTTCTCACTTTTTCCCAATCGATTGTAGGTAAATCAACGTCATAGCTTCTGGAATAGCAACAATTCCAAAGAAAAAGAACATACTCATCTAGCGACAAATTTCCTGCATATACTTCTTCTAATAAGTCTTTAAATCCTTTATCAATTACTTCTTCATCGACTTCAGGTAGTTTATGTGTTCTAAGAATTTCAAGTGGAGTGACAGCTTTCTCTTTTTCCAAAAATAACTGTATCTCTTTCGAGATGTCTTCATCATTCCACTCCCCGTGAATGATCCACTTTGAGAATCCGCTCAAAATATAATTAGAATCAAATACATGTGGATAAAGTTTTTCTACATCAAGATACAGAAACAAATTCCCATATCTAGGAATCTCCTGAATCAATCCGGCTTTATTCGTCATCATAAAACATGTAAAAGCAAGAAGCCAGTTACTACTATCTTGAATACCTGCTTTAACCAACTTATTATAAATACGTTCAAAGTCTTGAATAGCACATTTGAAACTACGTATATTATGCGGTCTTTGTAATAACAGATTACGAAGATTTTCCTCTTCTTTTTGATATTCTTCTCTTTTCATGTTACCGCCAGGCTTGTAATTCTTAGCCTTATATTGTTCAATAATTACGTTATCATTGAAATCTCCTGACAAAACTTTAACCAATAATTTCTTGTTTTTTCTGAGCAGCCCCTTATATTCTATGCCGCAAGACATTGATTCTATAGAATTAGAGACGACCTCACCATAATCAGGGACAAACGGAATAACTCTCTGCACTATTTTTTCTTTAATTTCACGATATGATAACTCATTATCTGAGCTATCTCTTATTTTTTCTTCATTTGCGACAATAATCGTATTAAAGCTCTGATTTTCGCAGTAATCATTAATGCATCCCAGAAGATCTGTGCTAGAAATATTGGTTCTCTCTAAATCATCAAAAACTAGTATAACCTTTTTTTCAAAAATTCTATTACTTATAGGCATGAAATTAACCAAGTCCATAAGAGAAGAAACCACTTCCCCCTTTTTTTTCCAATTTTCAGGTAAAATATCCTTGATACTACCAAATATTTTTTTATAAGAATCTGTTACCTTTAAAACTTTTGTCCCATTCAGCTTATCAAGTTCACTTACTTTCTCCAACCATTTTTTCTTTACCTCAACTCTTAATGCATCTAAAGAGTCTATACCAAACAAACTAACACAAACAAAAACATATGTATCTTTTACTAACGGAATAAATTTGGTATTAATAAGATACGTTTTACCGCATCCCCACTCTCCAGATAGCATTAGGGCACCAACCGGATTGTTTATATCACAATAATTTTTTAATTCTTCAATCAGATCCATACGCTCCTCCGACCCCAAGATGGTTATTATTTTCGCATCATCTGAACAAACTTTGACAGATTCATTCTATCGGAATTTCTTCATATCCACATTGTTGATGACTATCACACACCGCACTCTTTTATTTTACCAGTCTATATCTCTTTCCGGTATTCGTACCCGTAAACTCGAAGTTGTCTATTTCTTTTTCGATTCTTGAATGGCTCTGACAATCGCACATAAACAGTTTCCAATCATTCCTACTCCAAAAATGATTGCGGAAATTGTAAGTACATTAGGATTCATATCTCCAAACACTTCTATCGGTAGTGGAATAAATGCGAGAACTCCAACAATCAAAAAGATGCCATTCAACAAATGAACTTTCCTCATTTTATTGTTTCCTCCTTAACAAATTGGAGTTTATTTTCGAACAGCTTTTCTCATTCCAGAGCCACAAAAATCATGTGGAATCAGCTTAAATCCTAACTTTTCATAAAAAGGTTCTTTCCCTTTTTCAGCTATTAACTGAATGCTGGAGCGCCCTCCAACAGGTGTTTTGTCCTCTACATATTTTAGTAGCATATTCGTGATATTTGTCCCAATTCCATGTTTTTGATACACAGGATTCACTACGATGTCTGCTATCACATAATACATTCCATCACCTATCAGCCGCCCCATTCCGACCGTCTGCTCACCTTCGACTACAGATACTGTGTACAAACTACTATTAAGAGCTTGTTGCATCTGATCTTCTGAAAAAAGCTGCCAGTCAACACTTTTCCTAAGTGTACAGTAATTTTCATAATTTAGCGCATTTTCTCTATATTCCATCATATCATTTCCTCGTCAAACCAGATATTACCTAAATGTGAATCTGAAAATCTCCAAAGTCAAACAAACCTGCTCCCTGTGTCAATTGCCCGTTCTTTTCTATTTTCCCAAATGCTTTTGATACTTTACTCACGGTGTCGGTAGGAACAGCAAGCTGGTGGTGGGCAGGTAAAACTCGATCAACAGTCAGAGCTTCAACTCTTTTTACGGATTGATAGAACTGTACCGGGTCAGTGGTTGGATAAAAAGCATCAAGGCAACCCAAATATATTAAATCACCCGAATACAGGTATCTCCGATCAGGCTCATAGAAGCAGCAGTGTCCGGGCGAGTGACCAGGAGTATGGATAACTGTCAAATGGCGGCCGCCCAATTCAAAACTGGTTCCATCTGCAAATACCGCCGTTGGTTCGCCCTGAAATATCTGATAGTCAGTCAGTTCAAACTCCGGCGGGAAATCACAAGGCTTTGCGGTGAGGTTATGCTTCACCACTTGCAGAGGGATGGGGAAATGAACAGCCAGCCAGTCCTTTTCTGCTTCGTGGACTTCAAAGTGGGAGAAATGCTGATGCCCACCAATGTGATCCCAATGGACATGGGTCGTTATCACCGTGATGGGCAGTTCAGTCAGATTGTCCACCACTTCTTTGATTTTGCCGATTCCTAAACCTGTATCAATCAAAACAGCCCGCTGTGCTCCACACAGCAAATAGCAGTGGGTTTCTTCCCAATGCCTGTATTCACTGATGACATAGGTATCCATGTCGATGCGCTCTACTGTGAACCAATTGTTCATATCTTATCCTCATAACTTCCGATTTTTGCAAGATAATTCTACCGCATTTCTAAACATAAATCATCTCATGTTTAATAATTTCCTCTGCCCGGTTGCGGATATTATTCATCCGCCCAACCCATTCAAGCTGATCCCAGGCTTTCAATTCCTCGGTCACATCTTCGATGGCTCTCATCTGCCCTATGATAAGGTCAAGCCGTTCCTCCGCCTGCTCATTCAAATCGACAAGGTACGTCCATAACTTCCCGGTCAAGAGCATTGAGCTGTATCGTGTCGGGTGTTCCTCTTTAAGATAGTCCCGGTGTAGCCGCCCCCACCGGCCGATGGAACGGCTTTCCTCCGGCAATTTCAAATCCAGAATATAATAATCACCAACAAGGATATAATCCAATCCATTATTCTTATCATAAATGTGTTTCTTCAATTCAGCCATTTTATTGATCTCCTCATTCTGTTATTAAAATCTGCAAACCCGACTCTCCAGAAATATTGGTAAATCATTGGTAAAGCTGCGCAAGAAACACAGGAAGTGCTTAATTTTCAACACTTTTCTCATGCCCGGTAAATCCTGCCGTGGCACACGAATAATACTTTTATCATAAACGAAAATCCTCCTAAAATGCCGTATTCTGCCTCGATTTGCCGCAGTTTGCCGAGTTGCAGTTTGCTCGTGAGATTGTTAAATCTGTCACAGAATAAGCAAAATGCGGCAAAACAGGGCAAGCCCGGGACATCAATCGTAGTAAAAACGTAGTAGAAACCGGTGTGTGTTACTACTCGGCTTTTATCGTTTTGCTCTTATCACTGCATCCTTAAGCTTAAGGTAATCTCCTATTTGACAAGCAAGGCTCTCCAACTCTTGCATAATTCCATTTTTAACTGTTAAGTAATCTGATTCGAAATATTTACGTGTCAACCCAAATAATTTATCTTCAGGGAATAGTTCCTCATCTTTTAATGCAATACCTAATTTGTAATGCGCCATTGCGTTTCTAAATTGCCAAGATTCCCATTTCGAATTAATAACCAAATTCGTATTCAATTTCGAGTTTATTTGAGGAATAATATGCAGCAAAGAATAATAAAGTAAATATGCAAAGCGCATCTTTGTCGATATTTCTTCTCGTACCCAAGAGTCTACACAACAAATGATAAAATTAATCTGGCATAAAACAGAAAATAGTACAAATTTATCACTAAATGCATTTCCTACTGGCGATTTTACAAATCCTCCATAGTCACAAACATCATATTTTATTAAAGTATCGACCGGATATTCTTTTGTTGCATCCAAAAGTTTTATATACTTACCTCCAATAACGGACATTGCTCTGATATATTCTCCATTGTTACCATCATATGAAAACAACGGAGTATAATAATAACACAAGATCGTATTTCCACAAATTATTCCATTTGCCCTATCAACACCAAAAATATCATATAATTTCATTTTCTTGGCGATTGGCTTGCAAACATTCCCAAAGTAAGCATCACTTATATTATATGCTTCTTTAAGAATGTCATAAATGGTAGAATAATCATTCTGCCACATTTTAATAGAATTTCTCATTTTTTTATAAAAAACTTGTTCTGATTCAGAAAAAAGCGGTATTTCAAATTTCACTTTACTGGAATTATTAATAGCTTTTACCCATTCTTCTGCTCCATCAATTACAATCCCCATATATGGTAAAAGCGATGGAATGTAATTTGATTCATTAGGATTTATTCTTTTTATAACCGTGTATAGAAATCTTAAGTCACTCTGAATCAAAGATAATGCCGCTTTCTGAACAGGTTTTAAATGTAAATCCTCCATATATATCCTCTCATTTTCATAAGTGCAAATTCCTCTGAGAAGCCGCATTCTACTCCATTTTACTGACTATATTCTTTTCATCAATCAGTTATCCAGACTGCCCTCATTCAGCAGGAAATCATAGATACTCATAACCAGTACTCCATTGTCATTGTAATACGGTGCGGGTGCATCTTTCGTGATGATAATCTTCTTGAAGAAATCGCCAGTCAGCGTCAGGGAGCGCTGCTCCTGTTCCATCTTTGCCTGATCCGGAATCGCATAAGCCGACTGGATATAATAACGTTTAGAGCCTTTGTTGCAGACAAAATCAATTTCCAACTGCTTACGGATTCCGTGACCTTTCTCATTGGTTTTATTCAGGGTGATAACGCCCACATCCACATTGAAGCCCCGTATCTTCAGCTCATTGAAAATAATATTCTCCATAGTATGAGTTTCTTCCAGTTGACAGAAATTGAGACGGGCATTGCGCAATCCCAAATCGGTAAAATAATATTTAACCGGTGTATCGATATACTTCTTACCCTTAATGTCATATCGAACAGCACTGTCAATCAGGAATGAATCACAAAAATAATCAATATACCTTTTGATGGTTGTGTTGCTGATGGATTTCTGCTTGACAGATTTAAAAGTTGCCGACAACTTTGTCGGGTTTGTAAGCGAACCGATAGCAGATGAAAGAATGTTCATAATTTCTTCCAATTCCGCACGATTGCGTACGTTATGTCTGCCTACGATATCCGAAATATAGGTCTCCTCAAACAATGACTTCAGGAAATTAATCTTTTCCTCCGGACTTGAAATATTCATGATAGGCGGCAGCCCGCCGTAAAGCATATATTCATTCCAGCCATCCTGTTTCGTTCCTGAATAAACAGACATAAATTCAGCAAAGCTGAGAGGATGCATATGAACTTCATCTCCCCGGCCCCGGAATTCGGTAATCACATCCTTGGACAAAAATCGGGCATTGCTCCCTGTCACATATACATCCACATTTTTCATGCGGATCAGGCTGTTTAATACGGACTCAAATTCTCCCAAAAGCTGCACCTCATCTAACAGCACATAATACATCCCATCATCTGTAATCTGCCCCTTGAGATAAGGATACAAAACCTCCGGATCACGAAAATGCTTATTTTCAAAGGAGTCGAACGCAATTTCTATAATATGCTGCTCATCCGTTCCTTCTGCCAGCAAGTAATCCTTGAACAAATTAAACAACAAATAGGACTTTCCGCAACGGCGAATTCCCGTCACCACCTTGATAAGTCCATTATGCTTCTTACTAATAAGCTTATTCAAATAGATATCTCTCTTAATTTCCATATCATAACCCTTCTTTCTACTGAAAGTTTTTGCGAGTTATCGCAAAATTCTCCAGTAGCATTATACTCTGTCCGGATTGATTTCACAACTCCTAGTGGAAATTTTTGCGAGTTATCGCAATTTCATACAATGAAATTTGTCAGAGAAACTTTTCCATCCAAAACTACACCACTTCAAAACTTAAAGCTAAATCTCTTTTGTAAGCTTATCCCACTTCAGCTATCCATGCATAATCTGCACATATCCGCATAGCAAACAAACACTTTTTATTACATTCGTAATTATTGTTCCTCAAATGCCACAATTTGCTCTGATTTACCCGTCTAATGCTATCTGTCGGTCAGATTGCCGTGACACACGAAAAGTATTTTAATCATATTCCTATAACTCCTTATAAGTCGTGCAGTTTTCCCTGAGGTTCTCTCGTCTTTTTTGCTCCCAAAATCTCTCCTTTCAAAAAAAAAGAGGGCCAGACCTGCGATGTCATCATACCACAAATCCGGCTCTCCGTATAGCTTTATCATGGAAAATCAGCAACCTGCCACGATCTTTTTTCCTGATCACACTCAGGAAACAGTCTTTCGCCGCTCTGGCAGGTGACAGAAGGTTTCGCTCCGTTTGATGATGACAATATCATAGTGCGGACACGGCATAGTGTGACCTCCTTTCTCCCGGTTTCCGGGCAAAGAAAAAGCAGGAGATCTTTTCAGATTCCCTGCCTGATGCCGCTTACAGGCGGCTGGCTATTTTATTTTCTATGGGCTGTCCGTTCAGCAAGCGAAAATTGTCAATCTGATTCTTTGGTGAACAGGAGAACTGTTTCCTCGTCGTTCAGGTGAAACACTTCCGGTGAATATGATGCAGCCACTTTGTTCCACAGGTGTCTCGCGGCAAGATTCTTTTCGTTGTACTTAATTTCCCACTGACCAGGATGTTTTTCAAGCAGAGCGTTTACAACATCAAAGGCAAGATGCTTTCTGCGATAGGCCGGAAATATAGTGAACTCCGCCATTGTGTAATCCGGATTTCTGCCAATACAGGAATAAGGATTAAGCATGGCAAATCCAATAAGGGTATTTTCATCGTACAACAAATACGCTACTCTTTTGGGGTCCGAAAAATACTCGTCAAAATGTCCGTAATGGTAGTTTCCTTTCTCATCCATCGGATCATCATAGTAATTTGTCATTTCATGCAGATACTTCTGATTGATATTCCAAAGTAACTCTCTGTCTTTTTTAAGAACAGTAACAAGCCTGATCATTTTCTCATACCTCTGCAAACATCGATTGTTATTGGCCCTATTATACTTGATTCCCCCTGAAATGTATAGCCAGATTTCAAAAACTTGTCGGACGGAAACAGCTTGCAGCGCAGCCATCTGATTTGCACTGAGCCAAACAAGGTATTTCCTCTTTTACTGCTTGCTTTATTTCTACGGCTTCTTGCCACACTTGCCTTTTTCCAAATTAGGACAAAAGAACCGTGATAGAGAATCACACTCCCCCCTCTTTCTTTCATCACAGCAAGGAGGTCATCTACGATATATTCTCGACTCTGGGTGTGCAGAACTTCATATTCCGGCACGATATAACCATGCAGAATATCACTCTTTGGAGTAAAGGCCTGATGGATCCGTTCTGCATCTACGCTCAATTTTTTCGCAACATTTTCAATACAGAATACGGCAAATCGAAGCAAGGCACAGGTATTTCTACAAAACTATCTTTTTCTCAACACATTAGAGAACGTTGATTGGGATATGTCTAACATTGCAGCTATTGTTTCTTGATTAATTTTTTGTTTATCCAAATCCTTAATTGTTTCATTTCTCTGAGCCACAGATACCATTTCTGGCAGTTTACGAATAGTTTCCGAAACAACACCAGATGCTGTCACATTCTTTATTAATGTGGTTCCGTCATCTAATACAGCTCTCTCAATTTTTGCTCCAGTCTTTTTATCGGGTTTAAAAGCTAATGATATTTCATTAGCCGTTGTTTTACCCACCTCTTGTTTCTGAAAGTTCTGATACTTCCTGCCGAATTGTTTCGCTCTCCTGTCGTATAGACTCCATCTATAAATACCCTTATGTAAATTATCTTGACAATCCAACAATTAAATGACATAATAACATATATCTGACATGTCACAATAAGGAGGGGTTATCTATGGCACAGAGGACCATTCAGGGAAGTGAGAGACTCGCCAGCCAAATCAAATCCAGGCGTTGCGAGTTGAATTTAACGATTGAGGAAGCTGCCACCCGGGCTGGCGTAGGGACAAAAACATGGTGTCGATACGAGGCCGGCGAATCCATTCGTATGGATAAATGCAAGGGAATCTGCAAAGCGCTAAACTGGAGTGTTCTTCCAGAACAGGAGGTAGAAACTCACGACGGCATCTCTGTTCAAGAGTACAAACATCATGAGGCGTGGTCTCCGTTTCTGGAAAACGCATTCGGAGTCAGAGCCGCTATCTCATTTGCCGCAGGCAGTGATCTCCTGCTCGACCATATCGAAGAAGATCTCTCGGAGCTTGCTTCTATGCCTGCGGGATCCCATCTCGGGCAGCTGCATGTGTCGTGGCTTTGCGAGGATCTCCCGGAGCAGTTTATGATGCACTATGACTATGATTTTCTATACCAGCTGAAATGTACTCTTCAGAGCATGAGAAAGCGTGCAAACTATGGCCGCTCCATGACCGCACACAGCGTTATGGAAGAACTGCTGCTCTATCTTTGTGAGGAGGAAGCTTCCGCATTCATTGAACTCAACGACGGAATCAATGGATTTGAGGAGGATGATGATTCCGAGGAGTGGGTGTTTGATTTGCTCGGTGATATGGATGTCGTCAGCTTTCTCTACTCTGATCTATATTTGGACTCTGATCACCCGTATCATTTTCTGCACTGGAGTGACCAGCAATTTTATACAGACGAAAGCAACTAATATGGAGGAAATCTATGATAAAACAAATGAAATGGGAAGAGGCGTATTCGCTCTGGAATGAGAACAGCTACAATTTTTCTGAAATCCTCTCCGCGCCCATCACTGCAGAGTCAGTATTTGTGGAGTATAGTCAAGAAGGTTACATCTATGGGTTTGACTGGCTTCAAAACCAGGCCGCAGAGGAAAGAAAAGCTCTGATCGAAAAAAAGCCGCTGGAATTCCTGTATTTTACGCAGCCCACAAACAAGGGAACAATCCAAACTGCTGAACTGTTACTGAATGCGCAAAGTGAGGAAGAGCTTGCTGCTATTTGGATTGCAGCTACCGCCAAAGAACTGTGTGAACACAGGTATCAAAATGATGTTGCGCAGTACGCAAACATGCTTCATAAAGCGGCATGCGAATTTTTAAAACCCCGGTATTTTCTGTGGCATCACGCCATGAAAAGACTGGTCCCGGAAATTTTGATTCCGCTGCCTGTTCTTAGGAATATTGTCTGTAAAGATGCAGCACCTGTCATGGGCCTTATTCAGATAAATACGGTATTGCTGAAAAGCTCCTGGAGGATTCTGCGGTATACCTCATTGAAAGACGGAGAAACGCCGAAATCTCGTTATCGGATAAGTGATGGAGTGATTTGAAGAAGCGAAATAAAGACGGCAAAACGCCCTTAGCTATGAGTTATCTCCCACAGCTAAGGGCTTAAATCTCTCTATTTCTTTCTGATCGGAATCCAAAGTTCGCACATCAAACCTTCTCTTCCTTTTTCGAAGTAAATCTCATAGTCTGTTTCCGACTCTGCCTCATATCCCATCTGTGGCAAAAATTCTTTATAGAATGTTTGCCAAGTTTCGCCGATGCAATCTCCATCTTCACCGATACAGTCAAATACCACATAAGTTCCCGGTTTTACATCCCAGACACGGAAACCGGCCTTTTTCATTTCAGCCATATCAAAGTCCGCTGTCTGTTCATCAACCAACACACCTATTCCGTATTCGAAAGTGTCAGCCCCTTCTTTTGTCGGGGAACACAGTCCATACAAGTCTCGCTTTCCCTCCGGTCGCAAATCGCAAATCGGTCTTAATAGATTCTTTTCATTGCACTCGCTCCAAAAATCAGGGATGTCATGATTTTCCTCGTCATTAATGATTTCATTTTTAAAACTTCTTGCCAATGCAATAAATCTCTGTTCATTTGTATGTACGATTCTGTAATCCATACTTTTACCACCTTCCACCGTTATTTTAATAACAAGCGGATTGAAAAGTAAGAGCTTCGCAGATTCTTCTCTGGCAAATTTAGGCGCAATTCCATGAAACCTTGTAAACGCCTTTGTAAAACTCTCCGGTGTCTCATAACCATATTTCAGCGCAATATCTGTTATTTTAGCATCGGTTTCTACTATTTCTTTCCCTGCCAAAGACAGCTTCCGATTACGAATATAGGCATTGGCAGTCATTCCGGTAAGAAAGCTAAACGCTCTATGAAACTCATAATTCGAAATGTGCACCTGCTTCGCTACATCCTCATAGTTAATTTCCTCCATGAGATGTTCTTCCATATAAGTAATTGCCCGCTGTATTGCTGCTATCCACTCCATACTTTTTTCCTCCTGTTGAAGTCTATTATAGGAGCAATTTGAGATAATTACATTTCCCGGCTTGCGAAGATTTGTCAGGTTGCAAACCTCAAATAATCTAGCGCACCTTTTCCTTTTTCTCAACACGAAATCCGTTTTTCAGATACAAGTTCACTGCATTTTGATTCCATTCAGCTACATGCAAGACAATTTTTTCATGGCCCTGTTTTTTTATATGATTCATTCCCCATAATAACAATTTTTGCCCTATTCCTTGTCCTTGAAACGATTTTTCAACAATTAAATCATCTAACTCATTTCCATAACAAGAAACAGCGCCTACTATCACTCCATTTCGCAAATAAAGAAAAATATCATTTATTTTATCTTTAATTTGAGAATAGTCATAATAAAAGTTTACTGGTTCGACTTCCAGTTCTTTTCTCATTTCATAAAAACATTCATTATATGTTTTCATATATTCATCCCAGTATTTTTCTTGAAAGGGAACACAAATTATATCATCTTGATACTCCAACGTTTTATCGAATACCATTTCATATGCAACTATTTCTTTCATCTATGCTTCTCCTAAAACCTTGCCGTTCTGCACAATCAATATATTTCCTCTAGAATTTACATCAATCATTTCTTCTATACCTATTTTAATTTCCTCCAATTTTCTTTCGATTATATCATTTCCGATTGACTCATTGCTCGCGCAAAATCAACAAAGCTTTCTCATGCCATCGATGTAACCACGTGGTTATAAATGTTGTCAAATCGTTGCAAGGGGCAAAACATATTTGTTTGAAACCCGCATAAACACTAGCTTTCCAAATCCCATTTCATCACTCAAACTCAATCGTAGCCGGCGGCTTCGTGGTATAGTCGAACATGACCCGGTTCACATGCTTTACTTCGTTCACGATCCGATTTGCGGCGGTGGTGATGGTCTCGGTGGGGAGGAGGGTCACCTCGGCGGTCATGAAGTCGGTCGTGGTCACGGCGCGCAGTGCCACCGCATAGTCGTAGGTCCGCTCATCGCCCATGACGCCGACGCTCTTCATGTTGGTCAGAGCAGCGAAATACTGGCTGGGGCGCTGGGCAGGCGGAAGCTTGCCGACCTCCTCGCGCCAGATCGCATCCGCGTCCTGCACAATCTGTACCTTTTCGGGAGTGACCTCACCGATAATCCGGATCGCAAGGCCGGGGCCGGGGAACGGCTGGCGGCTGACCAGCTCCTCGGGCAGACCAAGCTCGCGGCCGGCCTGGCGGACCTCATCCTTGAACAGATTGCGGAGCGGCTCGATCAGCTCCTTGAAGTCTACGTGCTTCGGGAGGCCGCCGACATTGTGATGGCTCTTGATCGTCGCGGATTCACCGCCGAGGCCGCTCTCCACGACATCCGGGTAAATCGTGCCCTGCGCCAGGTAGTCGACCATACCGATCTTCTTTGCCTCCGCCTCGAAGACACGAATGAACTCTCTGCCGATGACCTTGCGCTTCCGCTCCGGCGCCCGCTTCCCCGCCAGCTCGCTGTAGAAGCGATCCCTGGCATCCACGCAGATAAAATGAATGTCAAAATCGCCGTTCTCTCCGAACACCTCACAGACCTGCTCGCGCTCGTTCTTGCGCAGGAGGCCGTGGTCCACGAAGACACAGGTGAGCTGCTTGCCGACCGCCTTTGCAAGCAGCGCCGCGCAGACGCTCGAATCCACACCGCCTGAGAGCGCACACAGCACGCGTCCATCTCCGATCTCCTCCCGGAGCGCCCGAATCGACTCCTCCACAAAGGAATCCATCTTCCAGTCGCCCGAGCAACCGCAGACCTTGTAGACAAAATTGGAAAGCATCTTCTTTCCTTCCTGCGTGTGCAGCACCTCCGGATGGAACTGGGTCGCGTAAAACTGCTTTTCCTCATTTTCCATAGCCGCGTAAGGGCAGTTGTCTGTATGCGCACTCACCGTGAAGCCAGGGGCGAGCCGGGAAATATAATCATTATGGCTCATCCAGCATATCGTCTTTTCGGAGACGTCCGCAAACAGCTTCGAGTCGCGATTCACCGTCACCTCAATCTTGCCGTATTCGCGCACGGGCGCCTTCTCCACTTGGCCGCCCAGCAGGTGCATCATCAGCTGAGAGCCGTAGCAGATGCCCAAAATCGGCACGCCCAGCTCAAAAATTTCCTTTACATATGTAGGAGCTCCAGGCTCGTAGCAGCTGTTCGGGCCACCTGTAAAAATAATTCCCTTGGGCTGCAACGCCTTGATTGTTTCAAGCCCGGTTTTGTAGGAATAGATCTCGCAATACACATTGCACTCCCGGACACGCCGCGCAATGAGCTGATTGTACTGTCCGCCAAAATCCAGCACTACGACCGTTTCTCTCTTCATCTTCTTCTCCATTCCGCACCCTCACGGCGCAAAGATCCCTTTTCTCTGTAGCGCAGGCGGACGAAACCGTCCCCCTGCAAACGATAGCAGCTGCCAGGCCGTATCGAATACTCTATTATAGTGTACTTTTTCAGACCTGACAACAAAAATTTTTCAGGTTTCCAGGAGCAGCTGTTCCAGCTCCCTCCGCGATTTCATCCCCACGCTGCGCGCCACTTTTTCCCCGCTCTTAAAAACCAGGAACGTCGGGACCGAGGTGATCCGATACTGAGCCGCCAGCTCCTGCTGCTCATCTATGTCCACCTTGACGATCCGATACGCATCCGCCGCGCGATCCAGCTCCTCCAAAAGACCGGCCATCGCCTTGCACGGCCCGCACCACTCGGCATAAAAATCTACCAGCACGACTCCATCCGACCGCAGGACCTCGGTCTCAAACTGTTCTAACGAGTTTATTTTCTCCATGCTGTTCTCCTTTCCTGTTCCGTCTGATCTGACGCATGACAATTTGCTTCTCCATACCAGTGTTTCCCCGTTCTCCGTCTTTATGCTGTGCTCAGGAAGATTGTCGTCTTCTTTCCAAAATGCGTCCGATTTCTTTTTCCAGCTTCATTTTCCGACTTTTGCTATCATTTTCCCCGGTATTGTGCTATGATGAACAGAAAAATGACTGCATTTTACAAAAGACATCGAACTGGAGCGCCAGCTCACGAGGTGGCGCTTTCCAGGGCGATGTACCTCTGCGTTTCATTACAAACAAAGTTACAGTTCAGGCAGGACGCCATGCAAGCCACAGACCCGCTTGCTACGCAAGCTATCCGCCGCCATGCGGCTCTGTCTGTGGCTGAATGGGCGTTCCGCCCATTCAAAAATGGCAATACAGCCCTTAGCAAGCAAGCTTGCACGGTCTGTCTTCCCATTTTTTATGCATGGCTAAACTGTAACCAAACATACAGGAGGAACGAAAATGAGATGGGAAAATGTTGACAGGGAACTGCTTGAAAAGCTATATTATGAGGAAGGGCTGTCTGACCAGCGAATTGCGGACCGCTGTCAGGTATCTAAAAATAAAGTGATCTATAAGCGCAAAAAATATGGAATCACCCAGGCCAAACGCCTGTATCGGCAGTATGAAAAGCAAAACGCCGAGCTGTTCCAAACTCTGAACCAGCGCTCCTGCGAAAGGCTTTGCAAACGTGAGAATATTGACGAGTTCGCGAAGGCCATCACAAATTATGTGCTCTGCGGCGAGCCTGTCCAGGAGATGCGCGCGGACGGCAGGCTGGCACTGGCGGACCTGGAGCTTCTGGGGCAGCATATGAGCGACCGACTCTCCGGCCTGCTCTCCACAGCCGTAAATGGAGACTGGTGCCAGCTGGAGCTGCTCTACGGCCGCTACCGTCTGTACGGTGCGGATCAGACTACACAAAATCCGGACCAGCCCGATCTCACCCCTCCCTCCAAGCCGTGTCTCCACCATTCCTGAACCGCCGATTCGCACAGGGCAGGATTCGCTGTTCACAGCTAGAGCGTGTTTGAAAAAGGCTTTCCGTGAGATGTGCTTCACAGTTTGTGGGAGATTTGTCTCGAATGAGGAAGGCGTAGTGGGCTACGTCGACCGAATGAGGGGCAAATATACCACAAAATGGGGAACGCAGATCATGGGAATGATTTTTCAAACACGCTCTAGGACACCAGAGAAAGACAGCACACGAACAGAATTTAACAAACCAATACAAGGAGCTTTCTATGAAAAACTCAATTCTTTATCTTGAATGCAATTCCGGAATCAGCGGCGACATGACCGTCGCAGCGCTTCTGGATCTCGGCGCCAGCCGCAAAGTACTTATGGATGCACTGGCAAGCTTGCCGCTTACCGGGTACTCGATTGAAATCAAGGATGTGTTTAAATCGGGAATCCGGGCCTGCGATTTCAATGTCATTCTCGAGCATGACAACCACGATCATGATATGAGCTATCTGCACGGGCAACCGGATGAAATGGCGACCTCTGAGGGGCATAGCCATCCGCATGAAGCGGTGATCTCCGAAGGCCATAGTCATCCGCATGAAATGGCAACCTCTGAGGGGCACAGCCATCCGCATGAAACGGCAACCTCTGAGGAGCACAGCCATCCGCATGACCTGACTCCCCCGGAAGATCACCCCCACCACCATGAGCACGCCTCCTCCGAACATCATCATCACCACCATGACGCGCGCAATCTCGATGATATCACGCGGATCATCCGGGCGGGGAATCTCACGGAGGGTGCGCGGGAGCTGGCGATCCGGATTTTCCGGATTCTCGCGGAGGCTGAGGCATCCGTCCACGGCAAGTCCGTCAACGAGGTGCACTTCCACGAGGTCGGTGCGGTCGACTCGATCGTCGACATCGTCGCTGCGGCCGTCTGCATCGACAACCTCGCTCCGTCCGGCATCGTCGTGTCTCCGCTCACGGACGGCTTTGGGCAGATCCGCTGCCAGCACGGCCTCATCCCGGTGCCGGTGCCTGCCGTCGCGGCGATCGCCGCAAGCAACGCGATCACACTGAAGCTCTCAAACGTAGAGGGAGAGCTCGTCACTCCGACGGGCGCTGCCATCGCTGCCGCCGTGCGCTCCGCAACGACCCTCCCCAACGAGTTTCACATCCGCAAACTCGGTTTTGGCGCTGGGAAGCGCGACTATGCGACCACCGGCCTGCTCCGCGCGATGCTGATCGACCCGGTGCAAAACGACAACCATGATGTCGTCCTGACGCTCGAGACGAACATCGACGACTGCAGCGGGGAAGCGCTCTCCTTTACGCTGCAGCAGCTGATGGAGCACGGCGCGCTCGACGCATTTTGTCTTCCTATTTATATGAAGAAAAACCGGCCGGCCTATTTGCTCAAGGTGATCTGCAAGCCGGATCAAAGAGAACAGCTGGAGTCCATCATTTTCCGAAATACCACGACGATCGGCATTCGCGTTCAGGAAATGCAGCGCACAAAGCTCGAGCGGAAAATTATCGCCGTGGAAACTCCCTGGGGGATGGCGGATGTGAAATGCTGCTCACACGGAACAGAGACGTACTACTATCCGGAAAACGACAGCGTGGCCCAGCTGGCCCTGAAAAATGAGATCGGTTTCCCGGAACTGTACAATATGATTCAGGCGTACGTGCGCACACACGCGTAAGCTGTCCGGGCAATAGAAAGGAGTCATTATGCCTTCTTTAGAACTTCTTCGAAAATATGACGCACTGCGTGCCTATTTCTCGGATTTTGACGCGGATGGCATCTGCATCGCGTTCTCCGGCGGAGTGGACAGCTCGCTTCTGCTGAAAATCGCTGTGCAAGCCTCCTCGCGCCCGGTCCTCGCCGTAATCCTCGAGACGCAGCTTCACCCGCACTCTGACACGGAAGCCGCAAAACGCCTGGCAGAGACGATCGGCGCTAACTGCGAGGTCATTCAGATCGACGAATTTCAGGAGCCGAAACTCCTGCAAAATCCGGTGGACCGCTGCTATCTCTGCAAGCACCTGCTCTTTTCGCAGCTGAAGGCGCTGGCACAGAGGAAAGGGTACCAGGCTGTCTTTGACGGCACGAACAAGGATGATGAGAACCAGTACCGTCCCGGCATGCGGGTATTAAAGGAGCTGGAAATCAAGAGCCCGCTCCTCGCCCTTGGCATCACAAAGCAGGAGGTGCGCGCACTTTCCAAAATGCTGAATCTTCCGACCGCCTCGCTGCCGTCGACTCCCTGCCTTGCGACCAGACTGCCCTACGGCGCCCTGCTCGACCGGGATCTGCTGATGCGGATCCATGACGGAGAAGATTATCTGCGCCGGCTGGGCCTCTACAACGTGAGACTGCGGTTTCACGATCCGCTCGTGCGCATCGAGACAGACTGCGATTCCTTTTCCGCACTGATCGAGCACCGCGATGCGATCATCCGGAAGCTGAAGCAGCTCGGGTTTGTGTATATCACACTGGATCTCGAAGGCTTTCGCAGTGGCAGCATGGATATTCAAATCCAAGATGCGCAGCCTGTCTCTAAGTCACGGTAAACGCATCTGGCGGCTGCAGACCCTATCCTCTGCAACCGCCAGATATACTAGTATCGCGTTCGACAAACAACTGCATCAAACACGCCGACTGCTGTTTTGAGTGCTCAATTCAAAAACACATTTCATAGCTCTTCTAAAATACAGCTCCACGCTTCCAGCAACCGCTCCAGTGAAAAAGACGCATTTGCCGGGCTGGTGGAGGGCAGGCCGATAATCGACCGGCCGCAGCTCTTCTTCTGAAACTTTTCAAACAGCTTCTTCGCCGTCGCACCGTTTGCGTAAATCTGCCGGATCTGTGCGCGCTCAAGAATCTGCTGCAGATCCGCCGGGACAACGCTGCGGATGCTGCTGTCACTCGAGCCGATAATCTCACACTCAGCAATCACATCCCAGATCGCAATTCTGTTTTTCAGCAGCAGAGCCTTTTTCTCCTCTATCGTCACCGGCAACGGATGGCCGGTCAGCCCGGCGATCACCTTCCAGAAGCGGTTCTGCGGATGCCCGTAGAAAAACTGCTGCTCCCGCGACTTCACAGACGGAAAGCTCCCCAGGATCAGAATCCGGCTATCCGCATCGTAGACCGGGGCAAACTCATGCTTTACCTTCTCGTATTCTCCCATATCCTCTCTTCCTTTTCTGTTTCTCCCTACTCGTTCAATACTGCAAAACTACCATTCTTCTATTGTTTCTCGTGCGCTACTGGTCTTTCCTTATTATTTCTTCGAGCCTCAAAATCCTTCCTGTCTCCGCATCTTCCGCAGCTCTGCCCGGCGCCGTCCGGCCTCCCACTCGATCTGCTGAGTCACGCCATCGACGATCAGACCCGGAACCTGCACCGGATGCTGATGCTCGTCTGTCCCGACCATCACAAAATATGCCCGGTTGATCATCGTGCGGACACCCTGGAGGGACTCTGCGTACGTGTCAATGCGCACCTCCATCGAGGAACGGCCCACATACGTCAGCCGCCCGATCAGGACAATCGTATCGTCCACCCGCGCCCCGGTCTTAAAATACATATTGTCAACCGCCACCGTCACCACGTTCATCTCCGCATGGCGCTTTGCCACGATCCCGGCGGTCTCATCAATCCACGCGAGCAGCTGTCCGCCAAACAGATAGCCGGCCGCATTCAGGCACTTCGGCATCAGAAGATGGGACTGCTCCGTCAGAGAATCCTCCACCCGCTTCATCTTTCGTTCCGACATATTCTTCCTCCTCTCCATTCCTCTCTTTTGTAACACCCATTTGCCCGAATGTCAAGAAAGCGGCGCCATCTATCCGCACCGCTTTCTGCTTTTCGCAAAATTATGATTTCCGCCGTTCATCAAGTTCTCTGATGCAGATACTTCTCTTTCGTGGCAAGTCCACCCCGGATATGCCGCTCCTGCTTGTTCGTGTCCAGCACCTTGCGCACCTCCGCCGCAAGCGCCGGGCTGATTTCCTCGAGGCGCTCATCTTTTTGCTGCGTCGCGGACGGTCGTCCCGTTCTCGATGATGTAATAGGCCACATTCAATACCCGCTCTTCTATATAATCTTTCAAGGAAATTCCCCCGGAAAGCCTGTTTTTACAGTGTATGCCGGGGGAAAAACGGTTATTCTATACCTTTTTTCATTCACAGAAATCAACTTAAATGGTTGGCAAATATTCTTCTAGCCTGTTATGCACATTTCCACAATGCTTGTCTTTTCGTCTTTAATTCTGAATAGTGTGGTGCAGGCGGTCTATTTCTTGTTTTAGTTTCAGCTTCTTTACCGTACATGAATATTCGCGCATGGCACATAATTTCTTCTTACAAAAATGACAGCCCCCTCGTGTTAAGGAAAGCTGCCGTTTTATCATTACCATATGTACCGTACTTTTGCTGATTCCAAATTTTTCGCTGTCTGGCGAACTGTCGCCTTGATTTCAATGATATAACTGGCAATCTCCACTGCCCGCTCTTCGATATAATCTTTCAAGGATAAGCCTCCGAGACGCTGTTTTAAGCTGCCTTCTTTATTTTTTTAACAAATATTTTCTGGCTTTGCGTTCCCCCTCCACAATCAATATATTTTTTTCAACCATATCTTTTAATAATCTTTTAGTTGTTGAATCCGCAAGTCCTAATAATTCTCTTGCTTCTTTATTGCTTATGGTTCCACATACCCTCAAATATTCTACTATCTTTTCTTGTCTATCGGCTTTTATCGGCTTTTTATCGGCTTTTATCGGCTTTTTATCGGCTCTATCCATACTTTCTTTTTCATTTTCACTCAACCGATAAAAACATACAACAAATCCGGATTTCAATTTTTCAAATTTGAACTTTACACCAGCCTCCGCACAGGCATCAGCAATACGCTTCAATCCGGTTCCAAAGCTTTCGATTTCCTTCGAATAATATAGTGTTCTCGCAATCTTTGGATTTCTTCGAATTGGACGCTCTGGCCTGTCTATAAAGTCTTGTGGTTCAAATCCTTCCGGAAAATTTCCCGGATTATAAATCTCAACCCTATCTTTATAAATTGCCACTTCATTACTCTCTCCTGATGCATAGTCTTTATGACAAAAAGAATTCAGCAATGCCTCTCTTATCGCATCAATGGGAATCTCCGGAATTTCCGTTCGCTGTAACGATCCCGTAAACTCCACACGCCAATGAATATTACTCTTTATATAGTTTTCTGCAATATCCACCAGTTTGAGTACCGGTCCATGATATCTCTGAATATCATTAAATGTAAGTCTTTCACTAGTTGCAAAAATAGCCATTTGGATATCCTGAAGCAGATCATCTGCAAAAAGAGCTTTTCCCGCATTCGTCAGCTGATCTCCTTCAGACAGTTCCAACTGGTTCAACACTGTCTTTTTGTCAGTATACTCAATCGCAATTCTTCCCACTTCGTGTGCACGGCTTATGTATGTCTTTAATAACTCTTCATCCACATCATTCATGGATTTGTTAGATATCAGATTTTCCCAACGATTCCCCTCGCGTCCGTTTCTTAAAATCAGTTGCGTGATTTCCTCCGGAGACATGGTCAAATCCTCATCTGCAACTCGGATTTTCGCTATACCATAAGAAAAATACGGAATCTGATCGCCTGAAAATTTTATATGAATACAATCGCGCCCATCTAATACTACTTTATTGATTTCCGGATATATCTTTGGCTCAATAAAATTCTTTATCTTCTGACTTACCTCTCTCAAGGACTCTTCCGTAACAACCTGTCCAATCGGCGTTCCATCCGGCCTCACGCCAAAATACAGTTCACCATGCTGATGTTTATTTAAAATCGCACAAATAGAGTGCATTGCTTCTTTCAATTCACCTGTCGATTTCTTAAATTCCAAGGTCTCCGTTTCAATCCCTAAATTCAAATCGGCACCCTCTTTCACATTCTATGACTAAGTTCTATAGCTATTCAATAACTTTCTATAACTAATTTTATCCAATTCGTAGTCATAGCACAAGCGAAAAAATGCAAATCCATCAAAACATTCCGGCTTTTTTAGGCATTGACATTCCCCCAATCTATAATTCTTCTGAGGTATGGATCAGCGCCATACTTTCCTTCCAGATACTGCTTATCAAACTTTGCATCTTTCCGAACAGCTTCTCCTTTGCTGTTCTTAAATTCAACCAGCGAATACAGCTTGGAATTTTGGCATCCAACTCATCAATTACTAAAGTTGTTCCGCCAATCAAGCTTTCTGCAATAAACGGGAGCAAACCAAACAGTTTTTTCGTACCGCTGGATTCCTCCGACAGACTAAGCTCTGCTTCATAACCATCCACTTCATGTTTGGTAAAGACTTCCATCCGGTCATGCTCCAGTTCTTCCACACGAAAATCCAAAATATCCAGATCCATTTCCTGAATCATTTTCAAAACCAAATCTTTTATGCCATCAGAATTGACGATCGCCATGCGGAGCTCCTGCATCGGATTTCCGTAGTTCATAAAATCAATTCCAAATTCAAACCAGTCCAGTACGTCATTTACGACTTCATTTTTTCGATAAGTAATTCCAAGATAAGAAAGCAGCGGAAGCGTGTCCGATAACTCGTCACTTATCTTCAATCTCGCAAAAGCCCCCTTCAGAACAATTTCCTCTTCGTCCCGCTCAAAAAGTGCTGATCGTCTTCTAGTATCCAATTTAATTCGATCCAGGCGTTCATAAGTGGTAACACGCAAAAAGTTATATTTCCTTTTGAAACATATGTCGAACCTTGTCTAAACGGCTGTTCGGGCGGCGTGGCTGAAACACAGGCTCGCCGGAAGTTTCCTGATACCCTTTTAATTCTGTAATACAGACACTTCTTCCATTTGTATAGAAATTCAAATCATTCCTATATTCACCGATACAACGGGCAGGGATTTCCCCCTTAAAAATAACTTCATCTTTTTCAAGTCTGGTTGATTCAATGATTGCGCAATACTTTGGTGCGTCATTATAAGCCCGTGAAAGATATTCCTGCGGTGCAAAAAGGGTAAAGGAAAGGTATGGTTCCAACAGCTGTGTCCCTGCTTTTTTCAATGCCTGCTCCAACACGACAGGCGCAAGAAAACGAAAATCAGCGGGGGTGCTGACCGGGCTGTAATAAACTCCATAATCAAAACAAATTTGGCAGTC
>JAETOO010000012.1 GCA_021771715.1 Oscillospiraceae bacterium | reverse complement strand
TATGAATGCCCTCATCACAGAAGCAAGATATTCATGTAGCTGAGAACAGGATTTCATATGGGTGTAACATGTATGAAAGATTTCCTGTTGACAGATTACAATATGAGTCTTATAATATGAATAAATTATTACGAAAAAGTTAAACAGAATTCATTCTTTAGAAGTATGAGGGAGAGAGAAATGTCTGCACACTGTAAAACGAGAAAACAGCTCCTGATCCCGGTGATTATTTTCTTTGCAATGTTTCTGGGAATGTCATCAACTGCGTCTGCTGCCTGGAAGAAAAATTCGAACGGCACCTATTCTTATTATCAGAATGGGAAGCTGCAGAAGAACAAATGGATCGGGCAGGACTACTACGTCGATGCGAAGGGCGTCCGGAAGACCGGCTGGCTGACCTGGAAGAAAAACCGATACTATTTCGGCAAGAATGGCAAAGTGATCCGGAGCAAGTGGATCAAGCAGAAAGGGAAGATGTACTACGCGTCGGAGACAGGCGCAGTCTATCGGAACGGACGTTACCAGGTGGGCGATTTCTACTATGCATTCGATAAGAAGGGTGCAAAGCTGACCGGCAAGCGTACATACAGCGGAAAGACCTACTATTTCGGGAACAAGACCGGTCGGATGCTGGTGAAGCAGTGGGTGACCGAAAAGAAAAAGGTGTATTACTACGGAGAGGACGGAGTGCTTGCAAAGAATCGGTGGGTTGGCCGTTACTACGTGGGTAAGACCGGAGCCAGAGTCGTGGGCACCTGGCGGGGCAACCGCTATCTCGGCAAGGATGGCAAGGCGATCATCGGGCTGAAAAAGATCGGAAATTACTACTACTATTTTGACCCGGAGACGTATGAGAAGGTTGTCAATGTGACGATGACCGTCGACGGGACAGAGTATGCGTTTGACGGCAAGGGACGCGCGCCGGTGACGGGGCTCCAGAAAGCGCCGAAGACGAAGATCGCAGTGGAGAGTACGTACTATTCGGACAAGTATGTGGACGATGAGACGTTGCTTGCGGGAATCATTCACTGTGAGGCGGGCAACCAATCTTACACCGGCAAGGTGGCGGTCGGGCTTGTGATTATGAACCGGATGAACAGCTCCCGTTTCCCGTCGAAGCTTCGCGAGATCGTGTACCAGAAGCAGCAGTTCGCCCCGGCGAGGGACGGAAGTCTGACAAAGGCCCTGAAAAACCAGGCGCTGATCGATGCGGAGAGCGAGAAGGCGGCGGCTGCCGTGATGAAGCGGATCAAGGAGTATAAAAAAGGCTCAAAGGTAACGCTCAGCATCAACGGGAAAAAGACGACGTTCACGGCACTCTATTTTATGACAAGATCGTCGTACCAGCGTCTGGGGCTGACCGCGAAGTTCCGGAAAATCGGAGACCATGTATTTTTCTCAAGGTGGGCGTGAGGACGTAATACTAAAAAATTGAAGCGTCAGGACGCGGTGGAATCTTGGAGGATAAAATCGAACGTATGATTGATTTTATCCTCCTTTTATGTTAGAATGCATCTGACAATGAGGAGAAAGGAGTTCCGCAGTCCGGCTGGCCAGGCGGGCATGTGGACGAGGCAGGATTCAGGAGAGAAGAAAATGATCGCATACTTAAAAGGGATTGTGGTTGAGGTCACGGAGAGCCGGCTTGTGCTGGATGTGAATGATGTCGGGTACCAGATTTATATTTCGGGGCGCGACGCGGCGGACATGCCGGGGCGCGGCGAGGAGGTCAAAATCCACACGTATTTAAATGTGAAAGAGGATGCCATGCAGTTGTTCGGCTTTTTGTCGGAGGATGACCTGGAGCTCTACAAGCTGCTGCTGAACGTGAGCGGGATCGGTCCGAAGGCGGCGCTCGGCATTTTGTCGGTGCTGACGGCGGAGGATCTTCGGTTTGCGGTGCTCTCGGATGACGCGAAGGCCATCGCGAAGGCGCCGGGCGTGGGGACGAAGACGGCGCAGAAGCTGATCCTGGAGCTGAAAGATCGGCTGAGTATTGAGGATGCGTTCGAGAAAAAGCTGTCACGGAGCGGCGTTGCGGCTTCCGCGCAGCCTGTGGAGGGAGATGCAAAGTCCGAGGCGGTGCAGGCGCTGACGGCGCTTGGCTATGCGAGCAGCGACGCACTGAAGGCTGTCCGCAAGGCACAGATCACGGAGGATATGGACACCGAGACGGTTTTGAAGCTGGCATTGAAGCAGATTGCGTTTCTTTGACGCGGGAATATGATGTGGCAGGAAGGACATAAGGGACAGGTATGGCGAAGCGAATTATCACCACGGATGCGACAGAGGACGATTTCCGGATAGAGCCGGGTCTGCGGCCGCAGCGGCTGGAGGATTATATCGGTCAGGAGAAGGCGAAGGGCACCCTGAAAATTTTTATAGAGGCGGCGAAGCAGCGGCATGATGCGCTGGACCATGTGCTGCTGTATGGGCCTCCGGGACTTGGAAAGACGACTCTGGCCGGGATTGTGGCAAACGAGATGGGCGTCAATATCAAGATCACATCTGGACCGGCGATCGAGAAGCCGGGGGAGATGGCGGCGATCCTGAATAATCTGCAGGAGGGCGACGTCCTGTTCGTTGACGAGATCCACCGTCTGAACCGTCAGGTGGAGGAGGTATTGTACCCGGCGATGGAGGATTTCTCGATTGATATCGTGATCGGAAAGGGGGCGGCCGCGCGCTCGATCCGGCTGGATTTGCCGAAATTTACCCTGATCGGCGCCACGACGCGCGCCGGGATGCTGACGGCCCCGCTCCGTGATCGGTTTGGTGTTGTGCATCACCTGGAATTCTACACGGAGAAGGAGCTGCAGACGATTGTGATCCGGTCGGCCAATGTGCTGAATGCGGGGATCGACAACCGCGGGGCGCTCGAGATCGCGAGGCGCTCGCGGGGGACGCCGCGGCTCGCCAACCGTCTGCTGAAGAGAGTGCGTGACTACGCGCAGGTGTGCTATGACGGGAAGATCACGGCTGCGATTGCGGCGGAGGCGCTCGATTTGCTCGAGGTGGATCGGTACGGGCTGGATGCGACGGACCGGGCGATCCTGGAGCTGATGGTGGACAAGTTTGGCGGAGGTCCGGTCGGACTCGACACGCTGGCAGCGGCGATCGGGGAGGACTCCGGGACGATCGAGGATGTCTATGAGCCGTATCTGATTAAGAACGGGTTCATCAACCGCACGCCGAAGGGGCGTGTGGCGACCGACCTGACATACGCGCATCTCGGCCGGACGAGAGAGGCCTGAACAGTGCTGCAAAGTCCGTGAGAACACCTGAATTTTACCAGGCGAGAATCTGCCTCTCGCTGCAGGCAGCTTAAAAGAGGCAGATTCTGTTACAGCTGGCTCTCGGTCGTACCGTAGCGCATCCGGCAGATGAAATCGCTTCGTGATGGGCCGGGAAAAAGGTTGTAATTCCGTAAGAAATGTGTTAGCATTCTAAAATAGCAGGAATCCGGATGCGTGAGGGGATATACAGGGCACAGGGGAAAGGAATGGACTGACATGTCGGCCAAGAATAATACACAGGTAATTATTGCGGGAAAAATTTACACGTTGAGCGGCTATGAGAGCGAGGAGTATCTGCAGCGTGTGGCGACTTATCTGAACGGAAAGATTTCGGAGTTCCGGGGGATGGACGGATACCACAGGCTTTCGCCGGAGATGCGCGGGATTCTGCTGAATCTGAACACGGCAGATGACTATTTTAAGGTGAAGCGGAAAGTGGAGGAGCTGGAGGACGAGCTGTCCGAGAAGGACCGTGAGATCTATGATTTTAAGCATGAGATGATTACGGCACAGATCAAACTGGAGAATGCGGAGAAGGAAATCCAGACACTCGAGGAGAAAAATGCGGAGCTTCAGAAAGAGCTTGTCCGGCTTGAGGCGCAGTTGAAGCAAAAGGGTGAGTGAAAACAGGACGCACAAAGCACTATATGGCTGCAATTATTTGCATACACTTTCATTTTTCACAGAGAGGTTATGGAGATGGTTGCAGCTTTTATTTTTTCGGGTTATGAAGCAAGACCCTGCAGCTGTTCAGAGGAAGCAGTGTACGGGGCAGAGTCGATGGTACGGACCAGATAGCATGGATACGGAGGAATGTATGGTAGAATTATTGGCGCCGGCGGGGTCGTATGACAGTCTGCGGGCAGCGGTGAATGCGGGGGCGGATGCGGTCTATATCGGGGGCAGCAGATTCGGGGCCCGTGCGTATGCGGATAATCCGGAGCAGGAAGCGTTGCTTGCGGGGATTGACTACTGCCATATCCACGGGAAAAAGCTGTATATGACGGTAAACACGCTGCTGAAGGAGCAGGAGCTGGAGGAAGCGTTGTACGCGTATCTGCTGCCGTACGATCAGGCAGGGCTGGACGGTGTGATTGTGCAGGACCTGGGCGTGCTGCAGTTTATCCGGGAAATGTTTCCGCAGCTTCCGGTGCATGCGAGCACGCAGATGACTGTGACGGGAGTCGACGGGGCGCGTCTGCTCGCAGAGCAGGGTGTGACGCGGGTCGTGACGGCGCGCGAGCTGTCCTTGGCGGAGATCCGGCGGATCATCGAGCAGACCGGCATCGAGGTCGAGACGTTTATCCACGGCGCGTTGTGCTACTCCTACTCCGGTCAGTGTCTCTTCAGCAGCATGATCGGCGGGCGAAGCGGGAACCGCGGGCGCTGTGCGCAGCCGTGCCGCCTGCCATACCAGACGGAGGATGCGTCCGGGAGGGCACTTTGCGGGGCAAAATGTATGCTCAGCATGAAGGATCTCTGTACGCTGGAGATTTTGCCGCAGCTATTGGAGGCCGGGATCGCCTCTCTGAAAATTGAGGGCAGGATGAAGCGGCCGGAGTACACGGCGGGGGTCGTGAGCATCTACCGGAGGTATATCGACGATTGTCTGGAGTCCGGGCGAAAGAGCAGTCAGGTGCTCCCGGAGGATTACCGGGCGCTGCTGGATCTGTACAACCGCGGCGGGTTCACGGAGGGCTACTATTACAGTCATAACGGGCCAGACATGATGTCGATGGACCGCCCGAACCATTTCGGGACTGCAGCCATCCGCGTCCAGAAAGGGAAAAACGGCAGGCTGCGGGCAACGGCGCTTGAGCCGCTGCACCGGGGAGATGTGATTGAATCGCACAGCGCTCCCGTTTCCTTTACTCTGGGGAGTGATGTCCGGGAGGGCGCAACCGTGCCGCTTCCGGAAAATGCAGTGCGCCAAAAGGCCGGCGGCACGTGGTATCGGACGAGGAACGAGGCCCTTCTTACGGAGCTGAAGGAGCGGTATCTCGACAGGAACTGCAAAGAAAAAATTAAGGGAGAGTTAAAGATTTCGGCCGGGAGCCCTGCTATACTCAAGGTGATTTGCGACTCGCATGCAGTCACGGTGTGTTCGGAGCAGGATATCTCGCCCGCGCAGTCGCAGCCGACGACCAGGGAAGCGGTCGAAAAGCAGCTGCGCAAGACCGGCAACACGCCGTTTGAATTTGAGACGCTGGACATCCGGATGGAGGACGGCGTGTTTGTGGCGGTTCGCGAGCTGAATGAGCTGCGCAGGCGCGCCCTGGCGGAGCTGGAAACTGAAATTCTGAGCGGAAGCCGCAGGGGTGCCGGGACGTCCGAGCCCGCTGCATGCGGCCAGACGCGGCAGTCTGCAGATGCCCAGGCAGAGCGATCTGCAAATGACGGAATGGAGCAGTCTGCAGACGCCCGGACGGAACAGTCTGCAAATGCCCAGGCAGAGCGATCTGCAAATGACCGAATGGAGTGGTCTGTAGATGCCCGGACGGAACAGTCAGCAGATGACCAGGCAGAGCGATCTGCAAATGACGGAATGGAACAGTCCGCAGATAATCGGACGAATCAGAATCAGCCTGCAGGAGAATGGCAGTTCTCTGCTTCTGTTATGACGGCGGAGCAGCTGGATGCGGTTCTGCGCCTGGGCGATCAGCGGCTATCGGATGTTTATCTGGATCTCATGCTGGCGTGCGAAGGGCGATATCGCGTGAACGAGGACAGGCTGCGCGAGCTCTCCGGCAGGGTGAAGAAGGCCGGTTTCCGCTGCTTTTTGAATCTCCCGCCGGTGTTCCGGGGAGAGGACCGGGCGCTGTTCGAGAAGCTGAGACAGACCGGGCTGCTGGATCTATTTGACGGTTTTCTGGTGCATACGCTCGATGAGCTCGCCTATCTGCGCGCTTATGGGCCAAGTGGGGCCCTCCTGACCGCGGACGATACCTGCTACGCGTACAATTCCAGAGCGGCAGAGGTCCTGCGGGAGCTGGGAATCGGCCGCAGGGCACTTCCGGCGGAGCTGAACTTCAAAGAGCTGAAGCAGCTGCTCGAGGCGGAGCGCCGCAGCATCGCATGTCCGCAGTGTCAGTATGAGCTGGTCGTGTACGGGCATCAGGCACTCATGCACTCCGCACAGTGTGTGACGAACAATACAGGGGGCTGCACGGGGAGACCGCGCGTGCTTTCCCTGCGGGACCGCAAACATGCAGCGTTTCCGGTGTGGAACCGCTGCGCGAGCTGCTGCAATACCATTTACAATTCCGTTCCGCTGGAGCTGGCGGACTGCCGGGAGGAGATCGCCAGGCTGAATCCGCAGACGCTGCGTCTCTCGTTCACGACAGAGACGGGAGATGGGACGGCGGAGGTGTTGGAGCGGTACCTGCGGGCCTTTTCGGACAGCCGGAAGCAGGTGGCAGAGGAAGCGACGCACACCGGCACGCGGGGACATTTCAAAAGAGGGGTAGAGTAGGTTATGACGAATCTCATCATACAGGTTTCGAAATACCTGATCATTATTCTGATGGCGCTGTACACCTTCCAGTGCTTTACCGTGTTCCACAAGAAGGACGACGAAGCGCGGGAGTATCTGTTTCTGCGCCAGAATATGCTGATGTTTGCAATGCACTTTGTGGCATTTACCGTGCTGTATCTGGAAAAGACAGAGCTGACGGTGCTGATGTTCTACGGGGCACAGATGATCTATCTGGTGGCCGTGCTTGTGCTGTTCAGAAATCTGTACCCGCTGGCCTCCAAGCTGCTGATCAACAATATGTGCATGCTGATCTGCATCGGCTTCATCATGCTGACGCGCCTGAACTATGATAAGTGTATCAAACAGTTCCAGATCGCGGTGCTCTCCACCGTGGTCGCGCTGCTGATCCCTGTGATCATCCGGAAGCTCCGGTTTATCACGAAAATGTACTGGTTCTACACGCTCGCGGGAATCGGTCTGCTGGCGCTTGTCGCGATCGCCGCGCGGGTGACATACGGCGCGAAGCTCTCCTTTACCGTGGGAGGGATTTCGGTGCAGCCGTCAGAGTTTGTAAAGATTATCTATGTGTTCGCGATCGCAGGCCTGCTGTCGAACGCGCGCAATTTCAAGAAAATCGTGGTGGCGACGGTGCTCGCCGCGATCCATGTGCTGATTCTGGTGGTGTCGAAGGATCTGGGAAGTGCGGTGATCTTCTTTATCACCTACCTTGTCATGCTATTTGTCGCGACGAAGAATCCGTTTCTTGTGCTGACGGGGATTCTGTCCGGCTCCCTGGCGGCAGTCGGGGCCTATTTTCTGTTTGCGCATGTGCGCGTCAGAGTCGAGGCGTGGAAGGATCCGTTCAAGGATTACCAGGGCGGAAGCTACCAGATCTGCCAGTCCTTGTTCTCCATCAGCGCGGGCGGCTGGCTCGGCACCGGGCTCTGCCAGGGATCGCCGAACGCGATTCCGTTCGTGGAGCAGGATATGATGTTTTCCGCGGTTACCGAGGAGCTTGGCGGGATTTTCGGGATCTGTCTGATCCTGGTCTGCATGAGCTGCTTTATCATGTTCGTCAATATCGCAATGCAGCTCTCAAACCGCTTTTACCGGCTGGTGGCGGTCGGGCTTGGAAGCACGTACGCGACGCAGATTTTTCTGACAATCGGCGGCGGTATCAAGCTGATTCCGCTGACCGGAGTGACGCTGCCGTTCGTGAGCTACGGGGGCAGCTCGATGCTGAGCACGCTGATTATGTTCGCGATTGTCCAGGGCCTGTATATGCTGCAGCGCGATGAGGAGAAGAAGAATCAGGAGAAGCTGCTGCGTCAGAGCGCGCCGGTCGGACCGGCGGGCGGAGGCTACGGCGATTCCTACGGGGGAGCCGGCGGGCCCTATCGCGGCGGAAGCGGTGCGTACGGTTATGACGGCGGATATGCGGGCGGCTATCGGGATGGCGGTTATGATGGCGGCTCTTATAGTGGCGGCTCCAATGGCGGCGGTCATAATTACGGCGGTGATGGGTCTTATGGGAACGGCTACGGCGAAAACGGCTCCTACGGAAATGGTTACGGCAGAGGCAGCGATTCCTATGGGGACGGCTATGACGAGAATGGCTCTTACGGAAGCGGTTACGGCAGAGGTCGTGCTTATGAAGACGATTACGGCGATGGCTATGGGGCGGATAGCGGGATGAGTGGCGGATACCGCGGAAGCGGATATGGAGCAGACGATTACGGCGAGGACAGCTCTTATGGGGATGACTATGCCGGGGATGGTTCTTACGGAAGCGGTTACGGAAGAGATCGTGCTTATGAAAACCATTACGGCGATGGCTACGGGCCGGATGGCGGGATGAGCGGCGGCTATGGGAATGGCTACGGAGAAGATTCCTATGGAGGACGCTACGGCGAGGACGGCGCTTACAGGGACGGCTACAGCGGAGATGACTATGGCGAAGACGGCTACGGCGGGAGAGAGGAGTACGGCGATGGGTATCGCGGCTACGGGCCGGACGGCGGGATGAGTGACGGATACCGCGGAAGCGGATATGGAGCAGACGATTCGTATGAGGACGGAGGCAGCTATGGGCAGGAAGAAGATTACCGGTACGACGGCGGATACGAGGACGGGTACGGGTCCACAGGAAAGAAAAAGCGCAGGTGGAAAAAGAAACGGTAAGATTCCGGTAAAAGTCCGCGAGGTTCGCTTTGAGCAGGAGCCGGAGCCGCTGGGCGGAAAAGAGCGCAACACGGAGCTGGGCATCGTGACCTACACCTTCGTGTTCTTGTTCCTGCTGATGATCGGGTACGTCGTCTATCTGAATGCGGTGAAGGCCGACGACCTGAATTCAAATGTCTACAACACCAAGCAGGACGCCAACACCGACAAGTACATCCGTGGGCCGATTCTGTCCGCGGACGGCAGCGTGCTGGCGGAGACGCGGGTGGGGGAGGATGGCACAGAGACCCGCGTGTACCCGTACGCGAATGTGTTTGCGCATGTGATTGGCTATGCGACGAACGGCAAATCCGGGCTCGAGGCGACGAGCAACTATGACCTGCTCGCGTCGCACGCGTCGGTGCTAACACAGCTCAAGGAGTCGGACGAGGAAAAACAGATGGGCGATTCCGTCGTCGTGACCTTGAACGCGACGCTGCAGAATGCGGCGTACCAAGCACTTGGCGGCTACAACGGCGCTGTCGTCGCGCTGGAGCCGAAGACGGGCAAGATCCTTGCGATGGTTTCCAAGCCGGACTATGACCCGAACGCCATCGAGGAGATCTGGGAGAGTGTCGTGACAGACAGCTCGAGCAGCGTGTTGCTCAACCGCGCGACGCAGGGGCTGTACCCTCCGGGCTCGACGTTCAAGATTCTGACGACGCTCGCGTTCATGCGACAGCAGCCGAACGCGTACACGCAGTTCCAGTTCAACTGCAACGCCAGGCTGACCGTCGAGGATGTGACGATCAACTGCTACAACCAGACGGCGCACGGGGAGGAGGACCTGAAGGGTGCGTTTGCGCATTCCTGCAACACCGCGTTCGCGCAGATCGGCCTGGATCTGGACAATGAGGAGTTTCACGCGCTCTGCGAGGACTTTCTGTTCAACAAGGCGCTCCCGGCCTCGATGCAGCACAGCACGTCGCAGTTCGTGCTCGACAAGGATTCGTCCCTTGGAGAGCAGATGACGACTGCGATCGGGCAGGGCAACACGCTTGTGACTCCGCTGCACATGGCGCTGATCACTTCGACGGTGGCGAACGGGGGCATCCTGATGAAGCCGTATCTGATCGATCACATCGAGGCGTTCGACGGCACGATGGTGTCCAAAAACAGCCCCTCGAAGTACAAGCGGCTGATGACGACGGAGGAGGCCAGACTGCTCACCGAGGATATGAAGGAGACGGTGGCCACGGGAACGGCCACAGCGCTTAGCTGGTACAATTACACGGCGGCGGGAAAGACAGGCTCCGCCGAGTACGGGGCAAACGGAAATGAGGGAACGCATTCCTGGTTCGTCGGGTTTTCCAACGTGGATGACCCGGACCTGGTGGTGGCGGTCATTGCAGAGGACGGGGGCACCGGGAGCCAGACGGCGGTGCCGATTGCGTCGGAGATTTTTCAGGCGTACTACAGCATCCGGCAGTAACCGGGAATTTTGGTACTTGCTTACACCTGGAAAAAGAGTTATACTGTCAGCAGTGATGATACAGTTTCACTGCGCGAACAGGAGGACTTGCAATGATTGAAGCAACAAGCTGTGGCGGTGTGGTGATATTCAGGGGGAAGATACTTGTCCTGTACAAGAGCTACAAGAACAAGTATGAAGGCTGGGTTCTTCCAAAGGGAACCGTGGAGGCCGGAGAGGATTTCAAGGAGACTGCTGCCCGTGAGGTGCTGGAGGAGACAGGTGTCCGGGCGTCGATTATCAAGTATATCGGCAAGAGCCAGTATACATTCAATGTCCCGGAGGATACGGTGTCAAAGGATGTTCACTGGTACCTGATGATGGCGGACAGCTATTACAGCAAGCCACAACGAGAGGAGTATTTTGTAGACTCGGGATATTACAAATTTCATGAGGCATACCATCTGCTGAAGTTTTCGAATGAGAAGATGATTCTGGAGAAGGCTTACAGTGAGTATCTGAATTTGAAAAAAAATAATCTTTGGGGAAACCGAAAATACTTTTAGCCACCAGATGCCGGGATTCCGTAAGTGCGGAATGTCGGCATTTTGGCCATTTGTCTGAGAGGAAGTTTCCATGATTTGGTATCGAAATCCGTATTTTGGGAAAACTGCAGAAAAAAGCAGGGAGCGTATTATGCGAAAGCTCGAGGAGGAGAGCGGCTGGCCGTTTCTGCTGCTGATCACGCTGCCGGCGACGAAGGAGAATCAGCTCGAGATCCTCTCGCCAGGCAATTACAGGAGGCAGGCAGCGCGAAAGGGCGAGACGCTGATCGTCGGGGCCGCCGTCGGAATGCGGGAGGCGAAGCGGCTGGTTGAGCAGATCGTCGGCGACGTGTACCGGCAGACCGGGACAGCAAATGTCCGGGAGTATTTCGCGAAGTCAGATGAGTCGACGAATGTCCGGGAGCATTTCACGGAGTCGGACAGGACGTCGAACGACCGGGAGTAATTTGCAAAGTCGGGCGAGTCGACAGTTGCCGGTGGGCGCGAGTAAGCATCGCGGAGCGCTTTTTGAGAAAATCGGGAGAGGTATATGCTGCACATCATTCTGGGCATACTAAAACTTACAGGGATTCTCCTCGCGGCACTTTTGCTGCTGCTTCTGCTGGTCGTTCTGGCAGTCGTGTTCGTGCCGGTGCGGTACAGAGGGCATGCGGTGAAGAACGAGCAGGAGCTCTCGGCAGGGCTGCAGGTATCCTGGCTGCTGAGACTGATCAGCGTGCGGTTGGGAATCGACGGCGCGACGCGCCGGGCGCAGATGGAGATCCGGATCTTCGGGATCTCGCTGTCGTCGCTGAAGCGGCTGCTGGCAGGCGCAAGCGGGAGAAAGCGGCGCGCGAAGGGGAGACGCAGGAAACCGCAGGAAAGCGGACACCCGGAGCCGGAGCAGCAGAAAACAGAACAAGAGGAAACAGTGGAGAGCGACCGCACAGAGCGAGAACAGCAAGAGGATGCACAGCGCGAAAGAGAAATCACGCAGGACGACCGCACAGATCCAGAGCAACAAGAACAATGCGGTGCGGAAATAGTGCAGAATGGCCGTGCGGAGACAAGGCTGCAGGAGGAAAAGCAGGGATCAGCGGAGCCGGAAGATAGGCCGGGGCCAGAGCAGCTGCTGAGGCTGGAAGGTGTAGAAGAGGCAGCGCAGGACAACCGCACAGATCCAGACCAACAAGAGCAACAAGGGCAGCAAGAGCAATGCGGTGCGGAAATAGCGCAGAATGACCGTGCGGAGACGATCCTGCAGGAGGAAGAGCAGGAATCAGTACACTCCGACACCGCCCCCGAAAAGCGCAGCCTCGCAGAAAAAATCCGAATTCTCTGGTATAAAATCCGCGCCTGTTGTGGTACAATCAAAAAGACATTGTGCGATAGTAAGGAGCGGCTGCGCGGTCTGGTTCGCTCTGTCTCGGCGCTGGCGGGGAAGGCTGAGGCGCTGGCCGGGAAAGCTGCGGCGATTCCGGGACGGATCGCGGCGCTGCTGGAGCGGTTTGAGGAGCTGCTGCAGTTCCTCGAGGACTATGCGGCGAAGGAGCTGCTTCTGGAGCTGAAGGGGGAACTGTTTGGACTGCTGCGGCATTACCGGCCGCGGCGGATCCGGGGCAGTCTGCGGTTTGGCACGGGGGACCCTGCGGCGACCGGAAAGCTTGCGGGGGTACTCTATCTGCTGCTCCCCGCGTCGTCAGAGCTGGCTGTGGAGCCGGATTTTAATGAGGCGGTACTGGAAGGTGAGATAACGGCTGCGGGACACATCCGGGCGATCCACTTGCTGCGCACCGGGTGGCGGCTGTTTCGAAATAAGAAACTGAGGCGATTGATCCGAAAGGTCAGAGAGAAAGGAGATTCACGCGATGGCAGATAATTTTCAGAACACGGTAGAATCCTTATTCAGAGGAATGGAGAATTTTATCACGACCAAGACGGTGGTGGGCGATGCGATTACGGTGGGAGATACGATCATCCTTCCGCTGGTCGACGTCTCCTTCGGGGTGGCGGCCTCTGCAAAGTCCGAGGACAAGAAGAACAACGGAGGCGGCGGCATGGGAGGCAAGATCTCGCCAAGTGCCGTGCTCGTGATCCGCGACGGGACGACGAAACTGGTCAACGTCAAGAATCAGGACAGCGTCACCAAGATCCTCGACATGGTGCCCGACTTTGTGAACAAATTCGTCCCGGGCTCGTCCGCGAAGAAGGATGCCCCGGACCCGGAAGTCGACGAGGCGATTCACAGTGCGGCCAACGAGGAGGAGACATTCTGATCTCACGCGCTGTGCGCAGGATATGCAGGGCAGAGGTGCGGAATCATCCGGCCTCTGCCTGCATACATTATAGAAAAGCCCCGGCAGGATCCCCATGCGCAAACTGATCGGCTACACCCTGTTCTGCATCTCCATCGGCATTCTGATCGGCCTGATCATCTCGGACATCTTCTGGTGTGTCGTCCTGATCCTGCTCTTTTTGCTGATCAGCTACAACCTGTTCTGCTGCTGAAGCGCAGAGGATGGGAAATGTTTTGCCGGAAAGAAAAAAGACAGGCACCTTTCGATGACCTGTCTCATTATCTTTCAGACTGATTAAGCTCTTTCCACTTTTCCGGATCTGAGGCAAGAAGTACAAACGTACATTCTCTTTGCAGCTCCATTTCCTGTCTTTACTTTGACATGCTGGATGTTGGACTTCCAGATCTTGTTGCTTCTTCTGTGTGAATGGCTTACGTTGTTTCCGAAATGAACAGCTTTATCACAAATAGCACACTTCGCCATGATAACACCTCCTTGACATGTATTAAGCCCACAAAATACACTTGCAGACTCACAGCAAAAATATTCTACCAGATACAACATTATTTTGCAAGAGAAATTTTGCGATTCAGGAAAATTTTTAAAACAGGTAAATATTGCTTTGCATTTACAGGGATTTCTGGTACAATATCAGGTGGGTTCATGACTTTTTGGAACAGAAAACTCAGAAATGAGTTAAGATGGAGGTTTCTTTTTATGAAAGGACGTATGAGTAACGAGCTTGGCTCGATCGTAATTGATCCGAACGTAATTGCAACGTATGCCGGCAGCGTGGCAGTCGAGTGCTTCGGTATTGTCGGTATGGCGATTGTCAGCATGAAGGACGGTCTGGTGCGTCTCCTCAAGAGGGACAGTCTCGAGCGTGGCCTCAATGTAAAGATAGAGGAGAATAAAATCACGATTGATTTTCATGTCATCGTATCCTACGGTGTGAGCATCTCTGCGGTTGCGGACAACCTGTTCGGCAATGTAAAGTACCGCGTGGAGGAGTTTACCGGGATGGAAGTAGAAAAAATCAATATGTACGTCGAGGGCGTACGGGTGATTGATTAAGGAGGATGTACCAGTGAATACAACAACGATTGATGCGTCCCTGATGGCGAAAATGTTTCTCTCCGGCGCAAAGAATCTGGAAGCAAAAAAAGAGTGGATCAATGAACTGAACGTATTTCCCGTTCCGGACGGGGATACGGGTACCAATATGACGCTGACGATTATGTCGGCTGCGAAAGAAGTCGCTGCGATGGAGCAGGTGACGATGGAGACCTTCGCGAAGGCGGTCTCCTCCGGATCGTTGCGCGGCGCGCGGGGAAATTCCGGCGTGATCCTCTCCCAGCTGCTGCGCGGATTTACAAAGGTGATCAAGAGTGAGCAGGAGGTCGACACCGCCACGCTCGCCTCCGCATTCCAGAAGGCAGTCGAGACCGCGTACAAGGCGGTCATGAAGCCGAAGGAGGGCACAATTCTGACAGTGGCGCGCGGCGCGGCAGACCGTGCGGTTGAGCTTCTGGAGGAGAATCCGGATATCGAGCTGGAGGCGATGCTCGGGGAGATCGTTCGCCGCAGCGAGGAGGTCCTGGACCAGACGCCGGAGATGCTTCCGGTGCTCAAGGAGGCAGGCGTCGTGGATTCCGGCGGAGAGGGCTTGCTGCAGGTACTGAAGGGCGCGTACGACGCGTTTCTCGGCAAGGAGGTTGACTACAGCCTCGACGCAGCCCAGACCGGGGAGGCCCCGGCGGCGGATACACAGGCACAGGCGCCGGCGGAGATCCGCTACGGCTACTGCACCGAGTTTATCATCCTGCTCGAGAAGGAGTACACCGAGGAGACCGAGCTGGAGTTCAAAGCGTACCTGGAGTCGATCGGGGACTCGATCGTCGTCGTGTCGGACGATGGGATCGTCAAGGTGCACGTCCACACGAACGACCCGGGACTTGCGATCCAGCGCGCACTGACGTACGGATCCCTGACCCGCATGAAGATCGACAATATGCGCGAGGAGCACCAGGAGAAGCTCTTCAAGGAGTCCGAGAAGAAGGAGGCAGAGCGCAAGGCGGCCGAGGAGAAGGCGGCAAAGGAGGCGCAGCAGCCTAAGGAGCACAAGCCGGTCGGCTTCATCTCCGTGTCGATCGGCGAGGGAATCAAAGAGATTTTCCACGATCTCGGCGTCGACTATCTGATCGAGGGCGGGCAGACGATGAACCCGTCGACGGAGGATATGCTCAATGCGATCGACCAGGTGAACGCAGACACGATCTTCATCCTCCCGAACAATAAGAACATCATTATGGCGGCGAACCAGGCGCGCGATCTGACCGAGGACAAGCAGATTATCGTGATTCCGACGAAGACGATCCCGCAGGGGATCACGGCGGTGATCAATTACGTCCCGGAGAAGACGCCCGAGGAAAATGCGGAGGCGATGACCGAGGAGATCAGCCGCGTGCGGACCGGCCAGCTGACGTACGCGGTCCGTGACACGCACATCGACGACAAGACCATCCAGGCAGGGGATATCATGGGAGTCGGCGACCACGCAATTCTGGCCGTCGGCAAGGAGGTTGACCCGGTCGCGCTCGAGACGATTCGCGAGATGATGACGGACGAGGCTGAGCTGATCAGCATCTACTACGGCGAGGATATGAACGAGGAGGAGGCAACCGCGCTCCGCACCAAGGTGGAAGAGCAGTATCCGGAGTGCGACGTGGAGCTGAACTACGGCGGCCAGCCGATCTACTACTACATTGTCAGCGTGGAGTAAAGCCTGGCTGTAAGGAAACACAGAACGTTAAGGCGGGGCTGCAAGCGTGTCCAAACCACATTTGCAGCGCCCGCTTTTTTATGGCGGAGGAAGCAGGAACTATGGATCTGAATGCATCACTGGATACCCTGAAGGGGATCGGCAGCAAAACATGCGCGCTGTTTGAGAAGGCGGGGATTTCGACGCTGGAGGAGCTGATCGGCTACTATCCGCGCACGTACGAGCGGTACGAGGAGCCTGTCGCGGTCGCGGCAGTCCGGGAGGGCGACTTTGTGTCCGTGTGCGGGCGGCTGTTGGGGCCGCTGGAGACGCGGTACATCCGCGGGCTCTCGATCTCGACCGGGATCGTGAGCGACGGGCTGGAGAGTCTGCAGCTGTCGTGGTTCAACATGCCGTATCTGCGCAACTCCTTAAAAAGCGGCGTCCCGTACATTTTCCGCGGCCGCATCCGGGCCAAGGGCGCGCGAATCACGATGGAGCAGCCATCCGTCTTCCGCGTGGAGCAGTATCAGGGGCTGCTCGGGACAATGGTCCCTGTGTACACGCTCGTAAAGGGGATGACGAGCCAGATGATCAGCAAGGCCGTGAGGCAGGTGCTGAGCGATAAGCAGCTGCTGTCGGACGCGCTGCCGGAGGAGATCCGTGCGCGCTACAGCCTTGCGGAGTACAATTTTTCCATCGAGCAGATCCATTTCCCCAGGGATGAGCAGTCGCTGCAGGCCGCGCGCAGGAGGCTGGTGTTTGACGAGTTCTTCTACTTCCTGCTGCAGCTGCGCGGACTCAAGGAGGTGCGCGAGAAGGCCGAGAACCGCTTTGCCATCTGTGAACGCCCGGAGCCGGAACAGCTGCTCGGGAGCCTTCCCTACAAGCTGACAGGCGCACAGCAGCGCGTGTGGCGCGCGATCGGGCAGGAGCTTACCGGGCACTCGGTGATGGCGCGGCTGATCCAGGGAGATGTCGGCTCCGGCAAGACGATCGTCTCCTTTCTGGCGATGGTCCAGGTGGCGGCAAACGGGCTGCAGAGCGCTCTGATGGCGCCCACGGAGGTGTTGGCGCGCCAGCACTTTGCCGCTTTCACGGCGCTGATGGAGCAAAATGGGTTCCCGTTTGGCGCGGTGCTTCTGACCGGCTCCATGACGGCAAAGCAGAAGCGGGAGGCGTACGCGCTGATCGAGTCCGGCGAGGCGTCGGTGGTCATCGGGACGCACGCGCTGATCCAGGAGAAGGTCGTCTACCACAGCCTTGCGCTTGTGATCACCGATGAGCAGCACCGCTTCGGCGTGCGGCAGAGGGAGACGCTCTCCCAGAAGGGCGAGCTGCCGCACACGATCGTCATGAGTGCGACCCCGATCCCCAGGACGCTCGCCGTGATCCTGTACGGCGACCTCGACATCTCGGTGATCAACGAAATGCCCGCGAACCGTCTTCCGATCAAGAACTGCGTCGTGAACACGGGATTCCGCAAAAAGGCGTATGAATTTATCCGAAAGGAGGTCGAGGCCGGGCACCAGGCGTACGTGATCTGCCCGATGGTGGAGGAGAGCGAGGCGATCGACGCCGAGAATGTGATCGCCTACACAGAAGCGCTGCGCGGCGAGCTGCCGCTGTCCTTCTCGATCGAGTACCTGCACGGCAAGATGAAGCCGCGGGAAAAGAATGAGATCATGGAGCGCTTTCTCGCGAACGAGATCCAGGTGCTGGTCTCGACGACGGTGATCGAGGTCGGAGTCAACGTGCCGAACGCCACGGTGATGCTGATTGAAAATTCAGAGCGGTTCGGACTCGCCCAGCTGCATCAGCTGCGCGGGCGCGTCGGGCGCGGGGACGCGCAGTCATACTGCATCTTCATGCACACGAATGACGGAAAGCAGATCCGGGAGCGGCTCGACATCCTCTGCAAGTCGAACGACGGCTTCGAGATTGCCAACCGGGACATGCAGCTGCGCGGGCCGGGCGATCTCTTCGGCGTGCGCCAGAGCGGCCTGCTGGACTTCGCGCTCGCGGACATCTACACGGATGCCGACACGCTGCAGCAGGCAAACGAGGCGGTCGGCACGCTCCTTAAGGAGGATCCGAAGCTTCTGGCGCCGGGACACCAGGCGCTGAAGAAAAAATATGAGCGTCTGCTGCTTCGGCAAAACGGACAAATCAGTCTGTAATTCCTCCCTTTTTCGGTGAAAGTCCCCGCACCTGTCCCATCCGGCATGGTCAGAATCGCCCGAAACGAGGCGGTTTGCGCGGAATTTTTGGCTTGCAATCTTTTGTGATTTGGTATATTATGCAGAAGACCTGATAAAAGTGCTGATAAGAATTGGTGCAGGACAGTTTGTTTGATCATAGAATAATCAAAACAGGCTATGAGGAGGAACGATTATGAGAAAGACTACAACAAAGACAGTAAAGGCGGCAGAGACAGCCACGGATGAGATTCTGGAGGCAGCCAAGGAAGCGCCGAAGATGGCAGCCAAGGCAGTGGGAAGACCCAGAAAAGCGCCGAAGGCAGCAGCCGAGGAAGCAGTAGAGGCAGTGAAGGAAGCACCGAAGATGGCGGCGGAGAAGGTCGCAGAGGCAGTCGGCAAGACGAAGGCCGCAGTCAAGAAGGCGGAGAAGGCGACGAAGGAGGCAGCTGCGAAGACCCCCGCGAAGCGGACGACGAGAAGCGCAGCCGCTGAGACCGTGTACCTGCAGTACCTTGGCAAGGAGATCAACAAGGACGACGTGTTGAAGCAGGTGAAGGAGATCTGGACGAAGCAGTTAAAGCGGAAGGTCGGCGAAATGAAGTCTGTGACGCTGTACCTGAAGCCGGAGGAGAACAAGGCTTACTACGTAATCAACGACGAGGTTACAGGCAGCGTTGACCTGTAAGCTTCCCGTCGCAAAGAGAATGGGCGGCATCCCGGTTTGATCCGGCAGCCGCCCATTTTTTCTACAGAATGTCTCCTGTTTTTGTGCAGTGCGCTCTGTCAGCTGTGGCAGAGTGCTGCAGCCTGCACCGGGACCTAGGTCTCAGTTAGAACTGCGTGCCCGTGGTCTGACCCATACCTGCCGTCTGGCCCATGCCCGCCTGTGCGCCGGACATCTGGCGCTCCTGCGCCTCGATCATTTTCTTGACCATATAGCCGCCGACAGAACCGTTCTGCTTGGAGGTCAGGTTGCCGTTGTACCCGTCTGTGAGCGGTACGCCCAGCTCGCTTGCCACCTCATACTTGAAACGGTCGAGTGCTCCCTTTGCCTCCGGTACTGCTGCTGTGTTAGATGAACGATTAGACATTCAAAACGCCTCCTTTGTTTTTGATTTGATCCTTTTACGATCTTCTTATCTGTCTGTTTTTGTTTTGCGGTTTTTCCTGCCGCACTCCTATTATGTGCAAGTTGAAAAGATATAAACAGGAAATTTTTGATAATGAAGGTTTGCGTTGCGGACGATTTTGTTGTATTTTGTTATCTATGAAAACGTTGCTTTGCGCCGGGTGGCGCATCTGAGAAAGAGAGGGCAGACTGCGTGTTGGAATTTCTGCAAAAATATCATTTAATTTACGCGTTGCTCGTGGTCGTCGTCCTGGTGGCGGCGCTGCGGCTTCTGGATTTCGGGTTTCGCTTTTATGGAAAAAAGACGAAGCGGGGTCCGGCCATCCATGTCAATTTTCTGAAGGCGTGCCTGAAGGCGCTGTTTGTGATCATCGCGATCCTGCAGATCGGCAGCCAGTACGCGGTCGTGGAGAAGTTCTACTCGAGTATTCTGATGTCCTCCTCGCTGATCGTCGTCGTGCTTGGGTTTGTGATGCAGGAGGGGATCTCCAACATCGTGCACGGCTTCATCATCTCCGTCTTCAAGCCGTTCGAGCTGGGAGACCGGATCCGCGTGCTCGTGGACGGGCAGGAGATTACCGGGTACGTGGAGGCGATCACGCTGCGCAATACCGTGATCCGGAACGTGGTCAGCTCCGCGCTGGTCATCGTGCCGAACGCGAAGATGGATCTGGCCATCATTGAGAACAGCACTTACTCGGAGAAAAACGAGAGCACCAACTTCATCGACGTCTGCGTCACCTACAAATCGGACATCGACCTGGCCTGCCGGATTATCTCGGAGGAGATCAGCTCCCATCCGCTTTTTTGCAAGAAAGACCCCGAGCGGTCCGCGTCGGAGATGGTTCCGGTCATGGCGCGCGAGCTGAATGAGCGCGGCGTCGCACTGCGCGCATTCATGGTGACAAACACGATCGAGGAAAATTTCGCCGCCTGCAGCGATGTGCGCAAGTCCATCGCAAGGCGCATCCAGGAGACACCGGGAGTCGCATTTGCGTACAATCGCGTCCGGGTGAATCATGAGAGGTGAGGTTTTAGCATTATTTATAAAAATACAAAAAAAAGGATTGATTTTTTGGAAATATTTGCTATAATGGATAATGACGTGATAGGACATTCGGAAAGGATGGTGAAAAGATGAACATCGGATTTATCGCGCACAACAGTAAAAAGACGCTGATGGAGAATTTCTGTCTGGCTTATAAATATATCCTGTCGAAGCACAGCTTATATGCGACCGGGATCACGGGCCGAAGGATTGAGGAGGTCACGAATCTGAAGGTATACAAGTTCTTACCGGGCAGCGTCGGCGGTGACAAGCAATTTATGGATATGATAGAGCGGAACTGTATGGACATGGTGATCTTTTTTTACAACCCGCTTGAGACGAGTCCGAATACCGCGGATATCTCAGCGATCTCCCGTTGCTGTGACCAGTACAATATTCCGATCGCGACGAATATTGCGACGGCGGAGTCCCTGATTCTCGGGCTCTCGCGCGGCGATCTGGACTGGCGGCTGAATATCAGATCGAATGACATGGGCTGAATTGGCGCGGACAAGAGGGCTGTGCCTTGGGGGACGGAAATGAAGTGCAGAAAGAAAAAGCAAAAGAAGCAAGGGTATGTGTAAGCGAATACCCTTGCTTCTTTGTCTCATAGGAACCTGCGCGCATTCTTTTTTATAGAAAAACAGCCGGTCAGGAGAGGTGCTCCCGCAGCGGATCCATCGTCACCTGCAGCCCGAGCTTGCGCAGCGTGGCGAGATCGACATTCGAGAGGCGGGAGGAGCAGTGCAGCTGGCAGCCGCGCAGCTTTGACATGCTGTCAAATGCCTTCTGTGCAACGGGATTCTCGGAGGCGCTGATGGACAGCGCGATCAGCGTCTCGTCCGTGTGGAGCCGCGGGTTCCTGCTGCCAAAGCACTGCGTCTTGAGCTTCTGGATCGGCGCGAGCGCGGACGGCGAGATCAGCTGCAGCTCATGGTCGATCCCGGCGAGCTCCTTGAGGGCATTTAAGATCACAGCCGAGCAGGGCCCCAGCAGATCAGAGGTCTTTCCGGTCACGATGCGGCTGTCGTCGAGCTCGATTGCCGCACAGCTGACGCCGCGCCTCTTCGCCGCCGCGTTCGCGGCCGCGGCGCACGGTCTGGTCGCAGGCGTGATCCCGAGCTGGCGCATGAGAAACTCGATCTTGAACAGCTCGTCCTCGGTCGCGTCCTGGTCCGCGCGCCGCACCAGAGACTCGTAATAGCGGCGGATGATCTCCTGTCTGGACGCCTCGCGGCACACCTCGTCATCCGTGATGCAGTAGCCGGCCATGTTGACGCCCATGTCGGTGGGCGATTTGTAGGGGCTCTCGCCGAAGATCTGACGGAACATCTCGTTGAGCACCGGGAAGATCTCGATGTCGCGGTTGTAGTTGACCGTCGGGATGCCGTAGGCGCTCAGGTGGAACGAGTCGATCATGTTGACATCGTTCAGATCGGCCGTCGCCGCCTCGTAGGCGAGGTTCACCGGGTGCTCGAGCGGCAGGTTCCAGATCGGGAAGGTCTCAAATTTGGCGTAGCCTGCGCGCACCCCGCGCTTGTGCTCGTGGTAGAGCTGGGAGAGGCAGGTCGCCATCTTTCCGCTCCCGGGCCCCGGGGCCGTCACGATGACGAGCGGACGGGTCGTCTCGATGTAGTCATTCTTTCCGTAGCCGTCGTCGCTGACGATCAGAGGGATATTTTTGGGGTAGCCCTCGATCTTGTAGTGGCAGTAGACCGGGATGCCCTGGCCCGCGAGCTTCTGGCGGAAGGCGCGCGCGCCGGCCTGATCCTGATAGCGCGTCAGGACGACGCTGCCGACATACAGCCCCTTGCTGCGGTAGACGTCGATCAGACGCAGGACGTCGAGGTCGTAGGTGATGCCGAGATCGGCGCGCACCTTGTTTTTCTCGATGTCCTCCGCGTTGATGACGATAATCACCTCAGCCTGATCCGCGAGCTGCAGCAGCATCTGGAGCTTACTGGACGGTTCAAAGCCCGGCAATACACGCGATGCATGGAAATCATCGAAAAGCTTGCCGCCAAATTCAAGATAAAGCTTGTTGTCGAAGCACGCGATCCGCTCTCTGATCCGCTCTGACTGCATGTGCAGGTATTTTTGGTTATCGAACCCTTTTTTCATAGTAATGTCCTTTCTTGTGGAAATTCTGTCATACGCACAAAATCGTTTACAGTATACGATAAAATCTGCGCAAATGCTATGCCTATTTTTCAAAAAAACAGAGAAAAATAGCGCCGGCAGAAGAGAATATCTGTTCCGTATTGACAGTGGGGCGTGAAAAAATTATAATAAATAAGATTATGGGAATCAATCAGAGATCGTTTATGGAGACAGTGCATGAGAGTAATAGCAGGAAAAGCGCGGAGACTTCCGCTCCGGACGGTCGAGGGGCTGGACACGCGGCCGACGACGGACCGGATCAAGGAGACTCTTTTTAATATATTGCAGAATGATCTGTATGAGATCCGGTTTCTGGATCTGTTTGCCGGGAGCGGCGGGATCGGCATCGAGGCGCTCAGCCGCGGTGCGTCCTTTGCGTGCTTTGTGGAGCATGACCGCACGGCGGTGGCCTGCATCCGGGAGAACCTGAAATTCACGAAGCTGGAGGGGCAGGCGGCCGTGCTGCCGTACGACGTGCTCGCCGCACTCTCGAGGCTGGAGGGGGAGAAGCCTTTCCAGATCGTCTTCATGGACCCGCCCTACGGGAAGGGGCTGGAGCGCGAGGTGCTGGAGTACCTCTCCTCGCATGCGCTGTCTTATGTGACCGAGGACACGGTACTGATTGTGGAGGCGAAGCTCGGCACCGATTTTTCCTATGTTCGGGAGCTCGGCTTTGAGATTACGCGCGTGAAGGAATACAAGACAAATATGCATGTGTTTCTGCAGAGGAGCGCATGACGGCTGGTCGGCGGATCCGTTTGCGCAGGAAGGACAAGAAATATGGCTACGGCAGTTTATCCGGGCAGCTTTGATCCGGTGACGAAGGGGCATCTCGATATCATCGAGCGCGCATCCTCTCTCGTGGACGAGCTGGTCGTTGCGGTACTGAAGAATAATGCAAAAACACCGTTGTTTTCTACCGAAGAACGTGTTAATATGTTAAAGGATGTAACCGGGCATATACCGAATGTCCGCGTCGAGTCGTTCGGCGGCTTGTCCGTCGAGTTTGCACGGGAATCCGGTGCAAAGTTCATCGTCAGAGGGCTGAGGGCTGTGACGGATTTCGAGTATGAGCTGCAGATGGCGCAGACGAACCGCAGCATCCGGCCGGAGATTGACACGTTGTTTTTTGCCACTGAGCTGAGGTATGCGTATATCAGCTCGACGATTGTGAAGGAGGTCGCCTCCTACGGGGGGGATATTTCCGGGTTTGTGCCGCCGCAGATTGCGGAGAAGGTGTACGAGAAGCTTGCTTCCGTGAGGGGATAGAGGAGCAGGCGGACCTTTTACATGCGGTCGCGGGGCCTGGTTTTGGCTGTGTCTGCGGGGATTTGAGGCAGATGCGTGGGAATGTATGAATAACACATAAGGAGAGAGCACTATGAGCAGCAGAATTGAGCAGATTATTGAGGAGATCGAGGAGTTTGTGGACAGCTGTAAGTTTCAGCCGTTGTCCTCGACAAAGATTGTTGTAAATAAAGAGGAGCTCGAGGAGCTTCTGCGCGAGCTTCGCATGAAGACGCCGGACGAGATCAAGCGCTACCAGAAGATTATCAGCAACAAGGACGCGATTCTCGAGGATGCGCAGACGAAGGCAGATGCGATTATCGCGGACGCGAACGCGCAGGCGCAGAAGATCGTCAGCGAGAGCGAGGTGATGCAGGCGGCGATGCAGCAGTCTCACCAGCTGATTGAGGAGACGAACGCACAGGCGCAGGAGATCGTCGACAAGGCGACGCAGGATTCGAATGAGATCCGCATGAGTGCGATCCGCTACACGGACGAGATGCTGGAGAACCTTGAAAAAATCATGAGCCATATGATTGACACCGCCGGCACGAAGTACAGCAATTTCATCAACTCGATCCAGTCCTGCTACGACATTGTCAACAAGAACCGCATGGAGCTGTCTCCGCAGGCTGAGCCGTCGAGCTATACGCAGGTTCCGGATGCATCGGCGAGCGAGCCGGATGAGGAGTAGTCTCCGGGAGGAGTTCAGAGAAGCAGGGCGCCGACAGAGAGCATGACACAGAGCAGGGTAGCACATACCCTGCTTTTTATGTAGGATCGGGCCTGCGCGCCATCCATCCCGGCGATGCCGACGGACTGCACGAAGGCAGAGAGCCCGCCGAACGTGCAGACGGCGTTCAGGAGGACGTACTTGACGGGAAACGGGAGCGTGCTGGACGCGAGCAGCCGGACGCCGTTCGTGATCTCGATCGAGGAGACGAGGAAGAGCGCGGCCGGGTGGTCGGTGGGGAAGAAACGCTGCGCCGCGCCGGTCAGGATGGAGAACAGCATGATGTAGGCGCCCAGCCGCACGGTGTTCTGGCAGGTGTCGGTGATGCACTCGTCCAGGAGCGCGAAGGAGAGCGGGCGGTGTGGGGCGGCCGAGAACGCGGAGAGATCCTGTTCGTCCGAGGAGTCGTTCGGACGCGAGGAGAAATCCTGTTTGTCTGAGGATTTGTTCGGGCGTGTGGAAAACACCTGTGTATTCGAAGATCCGTTCGGGTGTGTGGAGGAACTCTGTTCGTGCGGAGATCGGTTCGTGCGCGGAGGGAAGCTCCGCGTGGGTGCGGGTTTCCGGTAGCGCAGGGAGCTGAGGATGCCGTACAACAGGGAGGAGCCAAGGATCGTCCCGAGAAATACCACCTTGAGATCCGGCCGCCGCATCTGGTCAGAGGCGAGGTAGGAGAGCAGGAAGGCGGGGCTTACGTTGTTCACGAAGCCGTAGAGGAAGCGCGCTTCGCGCCCGGAGATCAGCTGCTGGCGCGCGAGGTCGGCTGTGACCTTCGCCCCCATCGGGAACCCGCAGAGGAAGCCGGTCAGTACAGCGAAGGCGCCGTGCCGGGAGCACCCGAAGATCCGGCAGACGGGGCGCGCGAAGAGGCCCAGGAGGGAGCCGGCCAAATTCAGGCGGACGGCGAGCGTGCACAGCAGCATAAACGGAAACAGGGTCGGGATGATCGAGCGGTACCAGAGCAGCAGCCCCTCGCGCGCGGAGGCGAGGGCGGCCTCCGGAAAGAACAGAAGGTAGGAAAACAGAAGCAGAAACACGCACAGGATTCTCTTTTTCATAGGCAGGCTCCCGGAAATAAGGTCGTCTTATTCTATGAGAGAACAGGTCCGGGTATGCGGTGGTATTTATCGTTTGCCGTCAGAGGCAAAGATCCAGGAGGAATGTGGAATGGCAAAAGAACGTCTGGCCGTCGCGGAGATGGTGATGAATCTCATTTTAGGAAAGACGGAGGGAATCAGCAGGGTGGATTTCTTCCCGCAGAAAAAGCGCTTTCCGTTTGATCAGCCGTATGAGCAGCCCTTTGCGCGCGCGACGCCGGAGAGCCAGGGGATCCCTTCCGGGAAACTGGCCGCGCTGATCGAGGATCTGCATGCGTCGAAGCAGACTGACATGCATCATTTGATGGTGCTGCGGCACGGAAAGGTGATCTGTGAGTGCAGCTTTGCGCCGTACCAGGACGGCATCTGGCATGTCACGCATTCCATGTGCAAGACGATCACGGGCATGGCGATCGGGATGCTGGTGGACGAGGGACTGCTCTCGCTCGACGAGTCGGTTCACCGCATTTTTGAGAACAAGCTGAACTCGCTCTTGAAGCTGTTCCGCTCGGAGGTCACAGTGGAGCAGCTGCTGACGATGACGAGCGGCGTGCAGTTTAACGAGAGCGGCGTCATATCCGGAAATGACTGGCTGTCCGCGTATCTGAATGCGCCGGTGATCGAGCGGCCGGGCACCGTCTTTCACTATAACAGCCTGAACACGTACGTTCTGTCCGCGATTGTCCAGAAAAAGACGGGGCTTCGCCTCGACGAGTACCTGAAGCCGCGGCTGTTCGAGCCGCTCGGCATCACAAAGTATTTCTGGGAGACGTGCCCGCAGGGTATCACAAAGGGCGGCTGGGGGCTGTTTCTGACCGCGGAGGACATGGCGAAGCTCGGGCAGCTGTACCTGCAGCACGGCAGCTGGAACGGCAGACAGATCGTGCCGGAGCACTGGGTCGCAAGTTCCACGGCAAAGCACGTCGAGACGGGTGGGGACACGTACGGCTACGGCTATCAGCTCTGGATGGAGGCAAGACCCGGAAGCTATGAATTTAACGGGATGCTCGGGCAGAATGTGATCGTCTACCCGGACATGGATATGGTGCTCGTGACGAATGCCGCGAACAAGGAGCTGTTTCAGGACTGCGTGATGCTGAACATCATCCGGGCGCACTTCCCGCTGGAGTACGTGCCGGAGGAAGGGCCGCTCGCGGAGGACCCGGTCGCCTGCCGGAAGCTCAGGCGTGTCTGCGCACGGATGAGCCGCGGTGCTCAGGCGGACAGCTGCGGCGGGATGGAGCCGGAGCAGACCAGGATCTGCACAGGCGGTGAGATGAGCCCTTGTCAGACGGGGATCCGTGCTGGCAGCGGAATGAACCTTTGGCGGACGGAGATCCGCGCAGGCGGGTGGCGGAAGCGGGGCGGCGCTTCGAGGCGGCGGGCGCGCGTCCCGTCGAAGGAGAGCCTGATCCGTATGCTGGACGGCAGCTGCTACGAGCTGACGCAGAAAAATGTCGGCCTGTTCCCGCTTCTGATGCAGGTGTTCCACAACAATCTGACCGGAGGGATCACCCGGGTTGCGTTTTCGAGGGAGGCGGACGGCTTCTATGTCCGGTTTGAGGAAAACGGTAGCTGGCATCCGCTACGGGTCGGCTTCGGAGGCAACATGTGCCGGAACGAGCTGACGCTGCACGACGAGCCCTACCTCGTGGCCGCGGGCGGGGAGGTGGCGCAGGACGAGCGCGGCTGGCCGGTCCTGAAGCTGGAGCTCGCGTTTCTGGAGGAGGCGGCGCGCCGCAGCGTGCACTTTTTCTTCCACGAGGACGAGGTGCAGCTGCGCTGGTACGAGTCCCCGGGCAAGCGGATGATCCTGGAGGGACTCGGCTCGGTGGCTGAGGATATGTCGGGCAGCCTGCTGTTCGGCATGCTGAAAGACCGGGAGCTCATGGAGAATCTGCTGCACCGGCTCATGGAGGAGACGATCGAGCCGGTCGTGTACGGCAGGAAGGTGATCGCTGCGGCAGAGCAGAGCATGCCAGAACAGAGCACAGCTGAGCAGGATTCCGCGGGAGAAGAGGAATGGAACCCGGAAATTGACTCTGCGCAGGGAGAAGAAGAGGGCGCGTAGAACAGCTCTGTGAGGACGGTCGCCCAGTAAAGTGTCTTCTGACAGCTTCTGCACTCCCGGTTCTATTTTGTGTACCCAGGCGCATAGAATAAAACAAAAAGCGAAATAGCAGATGATCAAGTCGCTTGCAGCGGACTGCTGCTTTTTACTTTTTTTGCTGTCCGTGACGACGCTGTTCTCCGCGCATCTGTACCAGAAGGCGTCGGCGGAGTATCTCTCGGCGGCGGATCTGGAGGGCGATGCGTTCCGCGCTCTGCAGCTCTCACAGGAGCTGACCGTGCAGCTGCGGCCGCTCTCGGAGGAGACGTCCCTGCCCGTGGGCGAGCTGCTCACGGTGCTGCTGCCGTTTCAGCGCTTCCGCTATCTCGGGTCGGGGGGATTCTCGCCGGACGATCTGATCCGGTGGAAGGAGCTGCTGCTGCGCTACAACCACAGCGGGTTCGAGCGGGTGAGCGGCCTGTATGCGGCTATCTGGGACGACGTGCAGTGTATGCCGGTCGCGGCGAAGGGCATCCGGTACGAGAATTCGTGGATGTTTGAGCGGACCTACGGCGGACTGCGCGGGCATGAGGGGACGGATCTGATGCCGCCGGAGAATCTTCCGGGCTACTACCCGGTCGTGAGCATGACCGACGGGGTCGTCGAGCAGATCGGCTGGCTCCCCAAGGGCGGATGGCGCATCGGAATCCGGAGCCCGTCAGGCGGATACTTCTACTATGCGCACCTGGACTCCTACGCGCGGGATTTTGCGGTGGGGGAGACCGTGACGGCCGGCGAGCTGCTCGGCCGAATGGGGGACACCGGCTACGGCGAGCAGGGAACGCGCGGCAAGTTCGCCGTGCATCTGCACCTGGGAATCTACGTGCGGACAGAGCACACGGAGGAACTCAGCGTAAACCCCTACTGGGTGCTGCGGTACGTGGATCAATAGTTCAGCCATTCAGCCACGCATAGCGCCGACCGAAGCGGAGCGGAGACCTGTGGCTTACATGGCGTCTGGCGAAACAGTAACCGCAGCGAAAATGACGAAATCCATCCGTTGCATGTTTTACATAAGTATGTTAATATCTAAACGAGCAAATTTTATCAGGTAAGAAAAGCAGGAGTGCGCTGCGTGAGGCAGCGCAGTTTTCTGCGGTAGGAGAATATAAATGGAAATACAATTATGGCGTGAGATACTGACACCATATGATCTGGCAGTTCGGGAACTCATTGTGAAGTTTGAACATCTGATCTACGAACACCGCAGCCGCGGGCTGTACTCCCCGATCGAACAGGTGACGGGGCGTGTGAAGACGGTTGCGAGTATTCTGGATAAGGCACAGAAGAAAAATATTCCGCTTGACGAGATTGAGGATCGGCTGGTCGATATCGCGGGCGTGCGGATTATCTGTCAGTTCGTCGAGGATATCCAGAAGGTTGTGGAGATCATCCGCAGGCGCACAGATATGGAGATCATCCGCGAGCGGGATTACATCAATCACATGAAGGACAGCGGCTACCGCAGCTACCACATTATCGTCTGGTACGAGGTGCAGACGCTCGAGGGCGGCAGGCGGATCAAGGTCGAGATCCAGATCCGGACACTCGCGATGAATTTCTGGTCCACGATCGAGCACTCCCTTCAGTATAAGTACAAGAAAAATATACCGGATCACATCCGCGAGAAGCTGACGAACGCGGCAAACGCGATTATCTCCCTGGACAATGAGATGTCGTCGGTGCGCAGTGAGATTATGGACGCGCAGAATTCGTCGCAGCTGCACAGCCGGATTGTCGCCGATATCCTGAACAATATCCAGAATCTCTACCGCATTGCGAACAAGCGGGAGGTCGCGAAGATCCAGGATGAGTTTTACCGGATCTATGAGCTGAATGACATCGATCAGCTCAAGCGGTTCAGCGGGGAGCTGGACGTTATCGCGGAGGGCTACCGCGCGCAGTCGGTGCCAAGCAGCGAGGCGGACGTGGATATGCAGGGAGACTGAGCCAAGCAGGAGACAGATGCGCAGGGATGCCCGGCCAGGCAGAGCGGAGGGCAGCTGTGCAGGAAAATGAGGCAGAGCAGGAAGCGGACAGTACATATGAGAGAATTACCGGAGCGCTTTAAGGAGCGCATGAAGGAGCAGCTGGGGGCGGAGTATGAAGCGTTCCTGGCCTGCTTTGCGGAGGGGGAGAGCCAGACGGGGCTGCGCGTGAACACGGGCAAGATTGCGCCCGGGCGTTTCTGCGAGATCGCGCCGTTTGCACTCGAACCGATTCCGTGGACGGAAAACGGATTTTATACCGGCAAAGCGGAGCAGGTCACGAAGCATCCGTATTACTACGCCGGCTTGTACTACATCCAGGAACCGAGCGCGATGCTTCCGGCATCGCGCCTTCCGATTTCGGAGGGAGACCGGGTGCTGGATCTGTGTGCGGCGCCGGGCGGGAAGGCGACAGAGCTCGCTTCGCGCTTGCGCGGCACCGGGCTGTTGGTCGCCAATGATGTGAGCGCGAGCCGGGCAAAGGCGCTCGTCAAAAATCTGGCGCTCTGGGGCTGCACAAATTGCTGTATCACGGGGGAGACGCCGGAGCGGCTGCTGGCCGCGTTCGGCTGCTTTTTCGACAAGATTCTGGTCGACGCGCCGTGCTCCGGGGAGGGCATGTTCCGCAAGGACGGCGGGCTGATCGAGAGCTGGAAGACGCGCGGCCCCGGCGAGTACGCGGCGCTCCAGAAGGAGATTCTCGACTGCGCGGTGCAGATGCTGCGGCCGGGTGGCATGGTGCTGTACTCGACGTGCACCTTCTCCCCGGAGGAGGACGAGCAGGTGATCGAGTGGATTCTGGATCGTCACCCGGAGCTCTCGTTGGAGCAGGCTGAGCAGGCGGAAGGGCTCTCGCGCGGCAATCCGCCGTGTGAGAAGGCGATCCGCGTCTGGCCGCACAGGGCGAGAGGCGAGGGACATTTTCTGGCACTGTTGCGAAAGGCGGGGGCCGAGGAGAGGGACAGCGCCGATGCGGCCTTCCTGCAGATGCAGCAAAGGTCTGAGACCCGAGACAAGCAGAATCGGCGGCCCGATGAGGTTCAGAGCTTCATGGCGCGGCTGCCGCAGAGACTTCTGCAAAACGGGGTGTACCGCCAGATCGGGGAGCAGTGCTGTCTGCTGCCCGCAGGTGTGACACTCCCGGCGAAGCTGCGCTATCTGCGCACTGGACTTTTGCTGGGGACATGCAAAAAAGGACGGTTTGAGCCGTCCCAGGCTTTGGCGATGGCGCTGGACGGCGATGGCTGGCCGAACGTGCTGAGGCTGACGTCCGGGGATGACCGGGTGCTTCGCTATCTGAAGGGCGAGACGCTGGAGCTGCGTCCAGGTGAGGAGATCGGGAAGGGCTGGGCGCTGATCTGCGTCGACGGGTTCCCGCTCGGCTGGGGCAAGGCTGCCGGAGAGACGATCAAGAACAAGTATTATCCCGGCTGGAGGCTTCAGTAGGCGCGCTGTGGATGGCTGTTCCGGCAGGACTACAGTACCGCCAAATATCCATGCAAGCTTGCTGCTTGCGGGAAAAAGTCGCTGGCGGAGCGCGTCGGTTTGGAATATGGATGAGGACGGATGTTATGGCACAGATACGCCTGGATCGCTTTCTCGCGGAGCATGGCGCGGGGACGCGGAGCGAAGTGAAAAAGATACTGAGAAGCGGCCGCGTGGCGGTGAGCGGCGTCGTCGAGACGCGCCCGGAGCGCAAGGTAGAGCCGGGGAATGACCGGATCACGCTGGACGGCCGGGAGCTTCTGTGGCAGCCGTTTGTCTGCCTGATGCTCCACAAGCCTGCGGGCTGCATCACGGCGACGGAGGACCGGCGCCAGCAGACGGTGATGGACCTGATCGACCACCCGAGAAAAAAAGAACTGTTTCCGGTCGGCAGGCTCGACCTGGACACGGAAGGGCTGCTCCTGCTGATGAACGACGGGGCGCTCGCGCACCGGATGCTTTCCCCTAAGCACCATGTCGAGAAGACGTATTTTGCCCGCGTTGCAGGGGAAGTCACCGGGGAGGATGTTGAGGCATTCCGCCTGGGTGTCGATATCGGGGAGAAGGAGCTGACGCTCCCCGCAAAGCTCTCAATCCTGCGGGTGACGGATGCGCATACAAAGAGATCGGAAGCTGATTGTAGCGAGTCTGAGATAAATCGTGAGCAATCGAACCGCGAAGAGGAGCGGAATCCCGAGGAGGAGCGGACGCACGGTACGCACTGCGAGGATTGCAAGTGCGGTGCAGGGCTTTCGCAGGACGGAGCGATCTCAGAGGTGACACTGACGATCTGTGAGGGAAAATTCCACCAGGTCAAGCGCATGTTCGAGGCGCGCGGGAAGAAGGTTCTGTATCTGAAGCGGATCTCGATGGCGGGGCTTGGGCTGGATGACGCTCTGGCGCCCGGCCAGTGGCGGGAGCTCACAAAGGAAGAAATGGAGCGATTACAGACATTATGCTAGAGAAGATAAAGGCAGTGATTTTTGACCTGGACGGCACGCTGATGGATTCGATGTGGATGTGGCGCGATATCGACATCGAGTACCTCGGCCAGTTTGGCTTCACGCCGCCGGAGGGGCTGGAGCGGGAGATTGAGGGAATGAGCTTCACGGAGACCGCCGAGTACTTTAAGCGCCGCTTTGCGCTCCCTAGCTCTGTGGAGGAGATCAAGTCCGTGTGGCTGGAGATGTCGCAGGACAAGTACACGCACGAGGTCGGACTGAAGCCGGGAGCCGGGGCATTTCTGCGCGAGATCCGCGCGCGCGGACTGAAGACCGGCATCGCGAGCAGCAACAGCCACGCGCTGATCCGCGCCTGCCTCGCGTCGAACGGAGTCCTCGACTGCTTTGACTGCATCACGACCTCGTGTGACGTGGCGAAGGGAAAGCCGGCGCCGGACGTCTACCTGAGTGTCGCATCCTCGCTCGGCGTCGCGCCGGAGTTCTGCCTCGTCTTTGAGGATGTCCCGATGGGGATTCTCGCAGGAAAGAATGCTGGGATGAAGGTCTGTGCCGTAAAGGACGACTTTTCAAAAGAGCAGACGGAGGCGATCCGGGAGCTGGCGGACTATTATATCACCTCATACGATCAGATATTGGACGGGTCCTATGAGCGTCTGAAGGGATGATTTATAGCCGAAACGCTTTCTGAAGTATATTGAGCGATACTTGCGTTTCAGGATTGTGTTTCGCAGACAGAATTACATTCATGCGTGTTGTCGATGACACGTTGCAGATTGTGTTTCACGAATGGCATGTTCTGGATTGAATTCGAAAGAAGACAGGGTCTGTCCTTGGACAGAGAGAGGAATGAAAATGGAGAAAAGTTTCCTTCCGGTCTGCGCAGAGGATCTGCGGGAGCGGGGAATCGAACAGCTTGATTTTGTATATGTGACGGGGGATGCGTACGTCGATCATCCCTCCTTCGGCCATGCGATCATCGGCCGGCTGCTGGAGTCACGCGGCTACACGGTCGGGATCATCCCGCAGCCGGACTGGCGAAACAAAGAGAGCGTGATGGCGCTTGGCAGGCCGCGGCTTGGCTTTCTCGTGACGGCGGGCAACATGGACTCGATGGTCAACCACTATTCGGTGTCCAAAAAGCACCGCCAGACGGACGCCTACACGCCCGGGGGCCGGATGGGGTGCCGGCCGGACTACGCGGTGATCGTCTACAGCAACCTGATCCGGCAGGCGTACAAGGATGTGCCGATCATTGTGGGCGGCATCGAGGCGAGCCTGCGGCGGCTGGCGCACTATGATTACTGGTCTGACAAGGTGAAGCGGTCGGTGCTGATGGACTGCGGCGCGGATCTGATCTCCTACGGGATGGGAGAGCACTCGATCGTCGAGATCGCGGACGCCTTAAACGCCGGGCTGTCGGTGCGGGATCTGACCTTTATCAGCGGCACCTGCTACAAGACGAAGCACCCCGAGGAGGTCTACGACGGCATCGTCCTGCCGTCCTACGAGGAGATCTGCCGCGACCGGCGCGCGTATGCCGAGAGCTTTGCGATGCAGTACAAAAACACGGATCCGTTCTCGGCCAGACGGCTGATCGAGCCGTACGGCACGGTGTACGTCGTGCAGAATCCACCTGCGAAGCCGCTGACACAGCAGGAGATGGATGACGTGTACGCGCTCCCGTACTGCAGGACATGGCACCCGATGTACGATGAGGCAGGCGGCATCCCGGCGATTGCGGAGGTGCGGTTCAGCCTTGTGAGCAACCGCGGCTGCTTTGGCGGCTGCAATTTCTGCGCGCTGACGATGCACCAGGGCCGGATCGTGCAGACGAGGAGCCATGCGTCGCTGCTCGCGGAGGCGCAGGAGATGACGCGCGATCCGGAGTTCAAGGGGTATATCCATGACGTGGGCGGGCCGACGGCCAATTTCCGCCACCCCTCCTGCAAGAAGCAGCTCACAAAGGGCGTCTGCCAGAACCGGCAGTGTCTGTTCCCGGAGCCGTGCCCGAATCTGGACGCGGACCACAGGGATTACGTGGAGCTTCTGCGCGCGCTGCGCCGTGTGCCGGGCGTGAAGAAGGTCTTCATCCGCTCCGGAATCCGCTTCGACTACCTGCTCGCGGACCGCTCGGACGCCTTTTTCCGGGAGCTGGTGCAGTACCATGTGAGCGGGCAGCTGAAAGTAGCGCCGGAGCACGTTTCAGACAATGTGCTCGCGATGATGGGGAAGCCGCGGCACGCAGTGTATGAGCGCTTTACCAAGCAGTATCAGAAGATGAACGAATCGTGCGGTCAGAAGCAGTTTCTCGTGCCGTATCTGATGTCCTCGCACCCCGGCTGCACGATGCAGGATGCGGTGGAGCTGGCGTGCTTCCTGCGCGACCTGCACTATATGCCGGAGCAGGTACAGGATTTCTACCCGACTCCCGCGACGGTGTCGACCTGCATGTACTATACGGGCCTGGATCCGCGCACGATGGAGCCGGTCTACGTCGAGAAGAACCCGCACCGCAAGAAGCTGCAGCGCGCGTTGATGCAGTACCGCAGGCCGGAGAATTACGAACTGGTGCGCGAGGCCCTGCAGCTCGCCGGGCGGACGGACCTGATCGGCTTCGGCCCGGAGTGTCTGATCCGCCCGCGCCAGATGAAGGCAGAGGCGTGCAGCCAGAAAGCGGAGAGAACCACACGGGGACAGAGGACAGAGACGACCGACCGGACAAAGAGGGCGGGGGCGATTGCGCAGAGCCAGAAGACAGAGACGACCGATCGGACAAAGAGGGCGGGGGCGATTGCGCAGAGCCAGAAAGCAGAGACGACCGACCGGACAAAGAGGACGGGGGCGATTGCACAGAGTCGGAAGGCCGGAAAGAAAAAGACGATCCGAAACGTGCACAAGAAGAAGTGAGGGAAGGCGATTCGCATGAAAAAAGTGACAAAAGGACATTATGGCTACATTAAGTATGAGCGCGTCAAGCGGCTTCTCGTGACGACGGTGCTGTTTGTGATTCCGCTTGTGATCTATGTGACCGGCTATCTGCAGACGAAGACGCGGCTGAATCTGTTCACCTTTGTGGCGATCCTCGGCTGCCTTCCGGCGTGCAAGTCGCTGGTCGGACTGATTATGATCTTTATGCAGAGGCCGGTGCCGGCTGACACGTACGAGGCGGCGAAAAAGGCCGCCGGCGACTTGACGGCGGGCTATGAGCTGGTCTTCACGACGTATGAGCACACCTCGCCGGTCAGCGCGCTGATCGTCTGCGGGGATCACGTCGTCTGCTACACGCCGGACGCAAAGACAGAGCCGGCGCACCTGGAGAAGCACATCACCAAAATCCTGGCTGCAAACGGATTTCCCGATGTGCAGGTGAAGGTGATGAAGGAGTTTAAAAACTATCTGCAGCGCGTCACGGACATCCGGAACAAGCAGGATCATCTGCGAGAGGGACTGCATTTCACGCCGGACGAGCGGTATCCGCAGCTGTCGAGAGATGAGGTCATCTACCACACGCTGCTCGCGATCTGCCTGTAAGCTGCAGAATCAAATATACAGGAAAGAAAAGGATAGGATAAGGAAAGAGGGCAATGGAGAAGAGAGAACATTTTTCATCGAGACTAGGGTTTATTTTGATTTCCGCGGGCTGCGCAGTCGGGCTCGGAAATGTGTGGCGTTTCCCGTATATCACGGGGCAGTACGGCGGCGCGGCATTCGTGCTGATCTATCTGCTGTTTCTGGTCGTGCTTGGACTGCCGATCATGGTGATGGAGTTTTCGGTCGGCCGGGCGAGCCAGAAGTCGGCGGCGCGCTCGTTCCACGTGCTGGAGCCGGCAGGGACGAAGTGGCATCTGCAGGGCTATGCCTGCATGGCGGGCAATTATCTGCTCATGATGTTTTACACGACGGTGGGCGGCTGGATGCTGGCCTACGTCTTCAAAATGCTGTTCGGAGAGTTTGAAGGGCTCTCCGCGGACGCGGTGGGCACGGTGTTCAACGACATGCTCGGACAGCCGGGCTATATGACGGCGTGGATGATCGTCGTCGTGCTGCTGAGCTTTTTCATCTGCAGCCTCGGGCTGAAAAACGGCGTGGAGCGGATCACAAAGCTGATGATGAGCTGTCTGTTTGTCATCCTCGTCGTGCTGTGTGTCCGCAGTGTGACGCTGCCGGGCGCAATGGAGGGGATTCGCTTTTATCTCGTGCCGGATTTCGGGAAGATGGTAGAGAACGGGATCGGCGAGGCGGTCTTCGCCGCGATGGGGCAGGCGTTCTTTACGTTGAGCCTCGGGATCGGGGCGATGGCGATCTTTGGAAGCTATATCAGCAGGGAGCGCTCCCTGACCGGTGAGTCGGTCAGCATCTGTGCGCTCGACACGCTTGTGGCATTCCTCGCCGGACTGATCATTTTTCCGTCCTGCTCTGCCTTCGGCGTCGATCCGGGTCAGGGGCCGGGACTCGTGTTCGTCACGCTCCCGAATGTCTTTAACCAGATGAGCGGCGGGCGCATCTTCGGGACTCTGTTTTTCGTGTTCATGACCTTTGCCGCGCTGTCCACGATCGTCGCAGTCTTCGAAAACATCATCAGCTTTTCGATGGACCTGTTCGGTGTGACGCGCAAAAAGGCAGTGTGGACGAACGCGGCGGCCATCGTGGTTCTGTCGCTTCCGTGCGTCCTCGGATTTAACGCCTGGTCGGGCTTTGCTCCGCTGGGAGCTGGTTCCACGATTCAGGATCTCGAGGATTTCATCGTGTCGAACAACCTGCTGCCGCTCGGAAGCATGGTCTATCTGCTGTTCTGTACAAGAAAATCGGGCTGGGGCTGGAAGCAGTTCCTCGCCGAGGCCGACGCGGGCAGCGGTATGAAATTCCCGCAGTGGGCGCGGTTCTACGTGACGTGGATCCTGCCGCTGATCGTGCTGTTTATCTTTGGGATGGGATACTATCAGAAATTTGTACAGTAACTTGCAGGTGCCTGACGGCGCACCACCGCGCATAAAAGCCCACGGATTGCTCCGCGCTGTGCGCCCATCTGTCTAGGCACCGAGACTGGGCTTTTATAGTAATTTACGGAAGAGAGGAGATTGTCATGGCAAGGTTCGTGGAGATCACATCGTTTGACGCGCCGGAGCTGGATGTCTACGCGCGCGTTTCCGAGGTGCAGCTTCTGAACCGGGCGGATCCGGAGAAGGGCATTTTCATCGCGGAGAGCCCGAAGGTCATCGCACGCGCACTCGAGGCGGGCTGCGAACCGTTCTCCGTGCTCTCAGAGCGGAAGCAGGCGCAGAGCCGGGAGGCGCTGGAGATTCTGGGGAAAATCGGGGACGTCCCGGTCTTTGTGGCGGACGAGCCGGTGTTCCGCCAGCTCACAGGGTTCCCGATGACGCGCGGTATGCTCTGCGCGATGCTCCGACCGAGGCTTGGAGCACCGGAGGAGATCTGTGCGGGCAGGCGGCGGATCGCGGTGCTGGAGAACATTGTGAATCCGACGAATGTCGGGGCGATCTTCCGGTCGGCGGCTGCACTTGGCATGGATGCGGTGCTGCTCACGAACGGCTGCAGCAACCCGCTGTATCGCCGCGCGATCCGGGTGAGCATGGGGACGGTCTTCCAGATCCCCTGGACGTTCTTCCCGAAGCACTGCGCCTGGCCGGAGGACGGACTGCGGTTTTTGCGGGCGCAGGGCTTTCGCACTGCGGCGATGGCGCTGCGGGAGGATTCCGTGCGCATGGATGATCCGCGCCTTTGCCGGGAGGAGCGGCTCGCGATTGTGCTTGGCACAGAGGGGGACGGGCTCGCCGCCTCCACGATCGCGGACTGCGACTACACCGTCCGGATCCCGATGACGCACGGTGTCGACTCACTGAACGTAGCCGCCGCGAGCGCCGTGGCCTTCTGGCAGCTCGGGATGCAGAGCTGATCTTTTCACGCCATATGCATCAGCCAGACGGAAACCTCATAGTCCTCGTTTCCGGGCATATGGCCGTGAAGAAGTTCTTCCTCGGTAAAACCGAGGCTTCGGTACAGCTTCCGCGCGGGTTCATTTCCCACCAGAACCTCCACCGCTTTGGCGCCGGGCTCCATTTTTTCGAGCGCAAAGGTTGCCAGCGCCCTGCCGATTCCCCGCTTCTGAAACTGCGGGTGTACATACAGCCAGGCCAGCTCATCTTCCGTGAACGCCACAAAGCCTGCCGCCTTGCCTTCCTCCAGCGCCACATAGATTTGATACGCAAACAGATCTTCCCGCTTGGCAGCCACGGCCAGCGGCAAAAACGCCTCTTCCAGTCCCGCGAGGGACAACTCCTGCATACGCGCCTCATCGTGGGCAGCCTGAATCTCCTCCCAATACTGAGCGGAATACGGCTCAATCGTTACCATGTGAATCCTCCTTTCGCATCTGTCATTCATACAGTTCTTATTCTTTCCCTGCCGATCCGTCACGCTTTTGGTGACAGCAGGCCGAGACAATCAAGTATAGTTATAATCGATGTGCGAATACTTGTCAAATGATCAGGACTGATCAGCCTCCTGTTTTCTCCCGTGAGCAATGCGAGATTTACGCGAACGCGAATGGTTCATAAGCAATGCAAAAACAATTTAATTTTATTAATATCAAATTAGATATTGAATTTTTGAGAATATAGTAGTAAAATCAATACAGTAACAAGCCGAAGATCCGATGACGCGGGAGCTATCGGACGCAGAGACGAGGAGGTTATTGTATGAGCACGCAGAGAATAGCGAAACTGAACCACTATTTTGACAACCAAATTTCGTTGTGCGGACAGCGCAATCAGACCTTGCTGGCTGACGACCGTACCGATGAGGCAACTTTTGAAAAGATAAAGGCAAATGTCTATGATATCTTCCGCACAATTCTGTCTGTCGCGGTGGAGACGGGAAAGGATGATTCCGAAGCGGTAAAGCGCTTCTTCCTGCTGAAAGCCGAGCAGATTCCGTCCAGCTGGGAGGCCGCCTATCAAAAGGCGAAACGGCACGACAACGCGGTTGACATGCGGATTGAGCAGATCAAGCTCGACACGATCAAGGAGATCCGGGAGACGTTCACAAAGATTTGGGAGGGAGAGGTATGACAGAGACCGAGGCAATCCGCCTGTTCAAATGTTTGTCCGATAAGTCGCGGCTGCAGATCCTGAAATCGCTTGCCATCGAGGATATGTATGTGGAGCGGCTGGCGGAACGGCTTGGCATCACTGCGCCGACGGTGTCTTTTCACCTCAAAAAGCTGACAGACGCCGGAGCGGTCACTTCCTACAAGAGCCAGTATTACATGATGTACTCCCTCAAAAGAGAGATCTTTGAGACGAGCATACTGGAAATTCTGCAGGAGAAGTCTGACGAGGCAGAAGTTCAGGCACAGCGGGATGCCGAATACCGGAAGAAAGTGATTGACACCTTCTTTGAATACGGCAAATTGAAGGCCATCCCTGCCCAGAAAAAAAAGAAGCGCATTGTTTTGGAGGAGCTCGTCCGGTCGTTTGAATTTGACCGCATCTATTCTGAGCGGGAGGTGAATCTCATCATTGCGGATTTCCATGATGACTTCTGTGCGATCCGCAGAGCTATGGTCGACGAACGATTGCTGGACCGCAGCGAGAGCGGGTATTGGCGCGTTGGGATGGGACAAAGGAATTGACGTGAGAAGAGTTTACGGAAAATTTAGTTTTCAAAAGGGATTAACCGATGGATCATGCAAGGTACTACGAGCAGGATGAGAAAGGAGTGCGTACCATGTCTAAAATTCTGGAAGATATGCGGATGGAAGCGGCACGGGAAGCGGCACAGGATCAAGCAAAAAAGATAGCGCTTTGTATGATCAGAACGGGCAAAATGCCGTTAGAGGATATCGTTAGTTATACGGGGCTGTCGTTTTCTGTAGTGAAGGAACTGGAGAAACAAGCAATGCAGTTGGCGTAATTAAACGATTCATGAAATACGGTATGAATAGGAGAATGTTGCAGATTTGCTGTGTTTTGCAACATTCTCCTGTTTTTTCGTAGTGTTCCGCAAAATCAGTACTTGTCTTGGCACTGCGCCAGATCTGTCTCAAGATCCGTTTAACTCTGTGCCAGATCTGTCCTGACGGCCTTCCGGTAGAAGAGCACGGAGCAGGCGCACGCGACGCTCCAGCCGATCGGCCAGGCGAGCCAGATTCCGGTCGAGCCAAGGGTGGTGCCGGAGAGCAGGAAGGCGAGCATGACGCGCAGGATCAGGTCGGTAAACGTAGAGACCATGAACTGTGCCATCCGCTCGCTGCCGCGCAGGATGCCGTCTGCGACCAGCTTCAGAGAGACGACAAAGTAAAACGGGGAGAGAATCCGCAGGATCTGGACGCCGGTCTGCAGTGCAGCCGCGGACGGCTGATCCATGAAAAAGGTCACGAGATAACGGCCGCAGATCAGATACAGCAGGCAGAGAGGGAGACTGAGCAGCCAGACCATCTTCGTGCCCGCCCGGAAGCCCTCTTTGATCCGGTGCAGCTTCTGTGCGCCGATATTCTGCGCAGTAAAGTTCGAGATCCCGTTGGCGAGCGTCGTGAATGAAGTGATCACGAGGTTGTTCAGCTTGATCGCCGCAGCGTAGCCTGCGATCACGCCGGCTCCAAAGCCGTTGATCATTCCCTGGATCAGGATATTTCCCACCGATATGAAGCTCTGCTGCAGGATGCTCGGGATGGCGATCACGGCAAGCTTGCGCAGCAGCCGAAGAGAAAACAGCTTTCCCTTCTGATCCGTCCGGATGCCCCGCAGCCGCGCAAAGACAAAGGACACAGCGAGCACACAGCTGACGCCCTGGCAGAGGAAGGTCGCCCACGCGACGCCGGCCACACCCATCCGAAAGCTCTTCACGAACAGGATATCCATGAAAATGTTGGCCGTGGAGGACGCGGCGAGAAACCAGAAGGGCGTCCTGGAATCGCCCAGAGCGGAGAAGATTCCGGTAGAGATATTGTAAAAGAAGACGAACGGCAGTCCCCACACGTAGATATCCAGGTAGAGCCTGGAATCCGCGAAGATCTCGTCCGGCGTGCGGATCAGCCGCAGCAGAAGGCCGCTCCTCAAAATCCCGGCCGCCATCAATGCCAAGCAGAGCACACCACTCGCGAGCATGGCCGTCCGGACGGCTGTCTTCAGCTCCGCATAATTTTTTGCCCCGAACAGCTGCGAGACGATCACGGAGCAGCTGATGTTGCAGCCGAATGCGAAGGCCAGAAAGATCAGCGTGATCTCATAGCTGTTCCCGACAGCCGCCAGCGCGTTTTCTCCTATAAATTTCCCGGCGACAAGGCTGTCCGCGATGTTGTAAATCTGCTGAAAGAGAATGCTTCCAAACAGCGGCAGACAAAATTTCCAGAGCACCTTCTCCGGATTCCCGACCGTCAAATCCTGATTCATATCGTTCACTCCTCGTATTGTATTTTTCGAGAAACCAGTATATACTCTTTTTCACAAGACGTAAAATACATATATTACGTATCTGCTATGTATTTTGGATATGGCAGGTCGCGGGGACTCAGATGCGCTGCTGGTTTGCAGTTTCCGGGAGTGGAACCCAAAAGAAGAAGAGAGAGAAGGTACCCTATATGGATCACATCACATACGATTATTACAGAATTTTCTACTATGTGGCAAAATACAGAAGCCTGTCGGTCGCGGCCGAGGTCCTGCACAGCAATCAGCCGAACCTCTCAAAGTTCATGAACAAGCTGGAAGCGCAGCTGGGTTGCCGTCTGATGATCCGCTCGAACAAGGGGATTTCCCTCACGCCCGAGGGGGAGAAGCTCTTCGGCCATGTGGCCGTAGCCTACCAGGAGTTAAGAGAGGCGGAGGATGAGCTGATCGAGGCGGGGCAGCTGACTGCCGGGACGATCCGGATCGGGGCCACCGAGACGGCACTTCACGGCGTCCTTCTGCAGTCGCTCGCCAAATTCAGAAAACAGTTTCCGAAGGTGCGGCTTCTGATCACGAACGGGTCGACCCCAAGGGCCATCTCCGCGCTCGGAAAAGGGCTGATTGACTTCGCGGTGGTGACGTCCCCCTTTGTGACCCCGGCCAATTTCCGCGAGACACCGCTCGCCTCGTTCCGGGAGTTGCTGGTCGCGGCGGCCGACACCGCATTTTCCGACATCGCGTGCATCGCGCCGCAGGAGATTGCTGCCTACCCCGTCATCGGCCTGGGCGGCCACTCCAAGACGTTTGAATTTTACTCCGGCATGTTTCTGCCGTACGGCGTGGAGTGGAAGCCGGACATTGACGTTGCGACCGCGGATCAGATTCTGCCGATGATAAAGGCGGGGCTTGGAATCGGCTTCCTCCCGGAATTTATGGCGCGGCAGGAGCTTCGCCAGGGCGGCATCCGGGAGATTCCGATCCCTCCGCTGCGCCCCGAGAGAAAGCTGATCCTTCTGGAAGATAAGACGCAGAATCTGAACATCGCGGCGAACGCGCTGAAACGGATGCTGCTCTCGGAACGGAGTGCTCAGAGCTTTGTCGACCACTCCTGACAGTTCCACACCTGCGTCGCGACCTCCCGGTAAAATTCCGGCTCGTGGCAGATGAGCAGAATGCTGCCCTTGTACTCGATCAGCGCGCGCTTCAGCTCGGCCTTGGCGTCGACGTCGAGGTGGTTGGTCGGCTCGTCGAGAAGCAGGATGTTCGTCTCGCGGTTCAGGATCTTGCACAGGCGGACCTTTGCCTGCTCGCCGCCGCTCAGGACGCGGACCTGGCTCTCGATGTGCTGGGTCGTCAGACCGCATTTTGCGAGCGCGGAGCGCACCTCATACTGCGTCCAGGAGGGGAACAGGCTCCAGAGCTCCTCAATGCAGGTGGTCGTGTTGTTCTGATCCGCCTCCTGCTCAAAATAGCCGATCTCCTGGTAGTCGCCGCGCGTGACGGTCCCGGAATACGGCTCGATCAGCCCCAGGATGCTCTTCAGCAGCGTCGTCTTTCCGATTCCGTTTGCGCCGATGAGCGCGATCTTCTCGCCGCGCTCCATGCGGAGGTTCAGCGGGCGGGAGAGCGGCTCATCGTAGCCGATGACGAGGTCGTCCGTCTCAAAGATCAGCTTTCCCGAGGTGCGCGCCGTGCGGAACAGAAACTCCGGCTTCGGCTTCTCGCGGCCCAGCTCGATCACGTCCATCTTGTCCAGCTTTTTCTGGCGCGCCATCGCCATGTTCCGGGTCGCGACGCGCGCCTTGTTGCGGGCGACGAAATCCTTGAGTGCGCTGATTTCCTGCTGCTGGCGGTTGTAGGCAGCCTCGAGCTGTGACTTCTTCATCGCATAGACTTCCTGGAAATGGTCGTAATCCCCTGGGTAGCGGTCGAGCGCTCTGTTTTCCATATGGTAGATCAGGTTCACGACACTGTTCAGGAACGGGATGTCGTGGGAGATCAGGATGAACGCATTCTCGTAGTCGTTCAGATAGCGCTTCAGCCACTCGATGTGTCCCTCGTCGAGATAGTTGGTCGGCTCGTCGAGCAGCAGGATATCCGGCTTCTCGAGCAGCAGCTTCGCCATCAGCACCTTCGTGCGCTGTCCGCCGGAGAGCTCTGCGACGTCGCGGTCAAGGCCGATGTCTGAGAGTCCCAGCGCGCGCCCGACCTCCTCGACCTTCGCGTCGATCATATAGAAATCGTGGTGCTCCAGCAGTTCCTGGATCGTCGCGGTCTCCTCGAGCAGCCGCGTCATCTCCTCCTCGTCGGCCACGGCCATCCGGTCGAACATCTGATTCATCGAGGTCTCCAGCTCGAAGAGAAATGCAAAGGCGGATTTCAGCACGTCTCGGATCGTCATGCCCGGCGTGAGCACGGTGTGCTGGTCCAGGTAGCCGACCCGCACATTTTTTGCCCACTCGACCGTCCCCTCGTCCGGCATCAGCTTCCCGGTGATGATATTCATAAAAGTAGATTTTCCCTCGCCGTTTGCCCCGATCAGGCCGATGTGCTCCCCCTTGAGGAGCCGGAAGGAGACGTTCTCAAAGATGGCGCGGTCGCCGAAGCCGTGGCTGAGATTTTTCACATTCAGTATCATAAAATAAACTCCTTGTTCTGTCTGGTTCAGTTTTCGGTGCACAGCCCTCCTATTATAGCGTATCCCGGGCCGCTTTGTCTACCGGTGACTTTTCCTTGCTGTTTTTGCCAGATCAGCGTATAATACCGTTACAGCCGCTCGAATGGCGAGGGAAAGACGGCGCGTCCGTGGCGCGTGCGGTTCCCCGGACGGTGGGAGCGGCAAATGTGAAAGAGCACAGGTACCAAGAGATGAGACAGATCAAAATATCGAAAAATGAGGCAGGGCAGCGCGCCGACAAGCTGCTCGCAAAATATCTGAACAGGGCGCCGAAAAGCTTTCTATATAAAATGATGCGCAAGAAGAACATTACCCTGAACGGGAAGAAGATGCAGGGCAATGAGATTCTCGCGGAGGGGGACGAGGTGAAGCTGTTCCTCTCAGATGAGACGATCGAGAAGTTTCAGGCGGACGCAACAACCGGTTCACGCGCCGATAGTCACGCGGTCAGCCGTCTCCCGGTGATCTACGAGGACGAGCACATCCTGCTCCTGAACAAGCCCGCGGGCGTCCTCTCGCAGAAGGCGCAGCCGCAGGACGTCTCGGCGGTGGAGTATCTGCTCGCGTATCTGCTCGCCTCCGGGAGCATCACGGCCGGGGAGCTGCGCACCTTCCGCCCGTCCGTGTGCAACCGCCTCGACCGCAACACGAGCGGAATCCTGGTCGCGGGAAAGAGCCTCATCGGCCTGCAGACCATGAGCGCGCTGCTGCGCGACCGCACCGTCCACAAATACTATCTGTGCATCGTGAAGGGGACGATGACCGGGAGTCAGCACCTGAAAGGCTATCTTGTGAAGGATCCGCGGACCAATACGGTCACGATCCGAGAGGAACCGGGCGGCGGGGAGGCGCTTGCGATTGAGACAAAATACCGCGCGCTGCAGAACCAGAATGGGCTGACGCTTCTGGAGGTGCTGCTGGTGACCGGCCGCAGCCATCAGATCCGCGCGCATCTCGCGTCCATCAGTCATCCGATCGTCGGCGATCCGAAGTACGGGGACGAAGCCCTGAACCGCCGCTACCGCGCCGGCTGCGGCGTCACCGGCCAGCTGCTCCACGCGTGGCGGCTCGTCTTTCCGCAGATCGACGGGGCGCTCTCGTACCTCTCCGGCAGGGAGTATGCGGCCGATGTACCGGAGGTGTTCGACCGCGTCTTTCCGGGAATGCAGACCGGTCTGTTACACATAGAGAGTTAGAAACAGAAAGAGGATACTATGGCAACCTGGAACACACGGGGCCTGAGAGGCTCCACGCTGGAGGAGCTGATCAACCGGACAAACGAGCTGTATCTGGAAAAAGGGCTGGCCCTGATCCAGAAGATACCGACGCCGATCACGCCCTTGAAAATCGACAAGGAGCACCGGCACATCACGCTGGCGTATTTTGAGCAGAAGAGTACCGTAGACTATATCGGGGCAGTGCAGGGGGTCCCGGTCTGCTTTGACGCGAAGGAGTGCACTTCGGACACCTTCGCGCTCCAGAACATCCACGCACATCAGGTGCAGTTCATGACAGACTTTGAGAAGCAGGGGGGGATCTCGTTTCTGGTCCTGTTCTTCAGCATGCGCAACGAGCTGTTTTACCTGCCCTACAAGGATATGATGGCGTTCTGGCGCCGCGCCGAGCAGGGTGGGCGAAAGAGCTTCCGGTACATGGAGCTGGATCAGGATTACTATCTGGAGCCGAAAAACGGGATTCTCGTCCCTTATCTCGAAGGACTGAAGCGGGATCTGGAATCCAGAGATTGACATTTCGCCCGGAATCTCGTATAATTTCGTGGGCTGTTTCATGTGGTAATAAATTAGCACTGCAATGCGCGAAAGCAAACAGCAGTCAATGTACCGCGCAGACAGAGATACAGAATAGAAAACGTGCAGAGTAGAAAAGCACAATGTGTAAACGATAACGCATCAACATAAGGCATCCGCACGCGCAGGTCCGCCCGGAGATCCGGCGGGGCGCGGCTGCGGTCAGGAAAGGAATTTGTGTCATGCAGAATATGATCCATACCCCGGAGGGTGTGCGCGATATCTACAATCGGGAATGCGAGCAGAAGCTCGCGCTGCAGGAGCGACTGCACACGGTGATCAAATCCTACGGCTACCGGGATATCGAGACCCCGACGTTCGAGTTTTTTGACGTCTTCGGCAAGGAGGTCGGCACGATCCCGTCGCGGGAACTGTACAAGTTTTTCGACCGGGAGGGCAACACGCTGGTGCTCCGGCCGGACTTCACGCCGTCGATCGCGCGCGCCGCGGCAAAGTATTTTTTAAATGAGAACATGGCGATCCGCCTGACGTACCTCGGAAATGCATTCATCAACAATTCGAGCTATCAGGGCCGGATGAAGGAGACGACGCAGATCGGCGGGGAGCTGATCGGGGATGACAGCGCGGACGCGGACGCGGAGATCATCGCGCTCGTCGTGCAGCTTCTGCTGGCCTCCGGGCTGAAGGAATTTCAGATCAGCCTCGGGCACGCTGGATTTTTCCAATCGCTCGTCCGCGAGGCCGGCCTCGACCGTCAGACCGAGGAGGAGCTCAAAGAGCTGATCAAGAACAAGAATACCTTCGGCGTCGAGAAGCTGCTCGCCTCCCAGGAGATCGGGGAAAATCAGAGGCGGCTGTTCGCGTCTCTGACCGGCCTGTTCGGCACGGAAAAGGTACTGGAGCGCGCGGAATCCCTGACCGGAAACACAGACGCGCTCGCTGCGCTCGCAAGACTGCGGGAGATCTGGCGGATCCTGAAGCTGTACGGCGTGGAGCAGTACGTCTCCTTCGACCTGGGGATGCTGAGCCGGTATATGTACTACACGGGGATCGTGTTCCGCGGCTACACGTTCGGGACCGGGGACGCCGTGATCAAGGGCGGGCGGTATGACAGCCTGCTGGCGCATTTCGGGAAAGATGCGCCTGCCGTCGGGTTCGTGGCGGTGATCGACCAGCTCATGAACGCGCTGACAAGGCAGAAGATCGAGCAGCCGCTCACCTCGAGCCACTGCATGATCCTCTACGAGCAGGACAAGCAGGAGGAGGCGATTCGCCGGGCGCTCGAGCTGCGCGGCCGCGGCATCGACGTGGAGCTGGTGCGCATCACCGAGAGCCGGTCCCGCGCGGACTGCAAAAGCTACGCGGAGGCGGCAAAGTGCATGCTGGTGGTCGAATTGTAGGGGAGCAGGAGCCGCAGGCAGGGCCGCCTGGGTCGTTGCCCGCGGGAATAGAGGAAGAGGGATAGCTATGGAAAAGGAGACACGTTACCTGACGTTTGCCCTGACGAAGGGGCGTCTGGCAAATAAGACACTGCAGCTTCTGGAGCAGGTCGGGATCACCTGTGAGGAGATGAAGGATCCCGCATCGCGGAAGCTGATCTTTGTAAATGAGGAGCGGAAGCTGCGCTTTTTCCTCGCGAAGGGGCCGGATGTGCCGACCTACGTGGAGTACGGGGCGGCGGATATCGGCGTCGTCGGAAAGGACACGATTCTCGAGGAGGGGCGCAAGATCTACGAAGTGCTCGACCTCGGCTTTGGAAAATGCCGGATGTGCGTCTGCGGCCCAAAGGAGGCGGGAAATCTGCTGAACGGGCAGGAGCTGATCCGCGTCGCGACGAAATATCCGAGGATTGCAAAGGACTATTTCTACAACCAGCGGAACCAGACCGTGGAGATCATCAAGCTGAACGGCTCCATCGAGCTCGCCCCGATCGTCGGGCTCTCGGAGGTCATCGTCGACATCGTCGAGACCGGGTCGACGCTGCGGGAGAACGGGCTGGTGGTGCTCGAGGAGGTCTGTCCGCTGTCGGCGCGCGTCGTCGTGAACCCGGTCAGCATGCGGATGGAGAATGAGCGGATCACGCAGCTGCTGGACGCGCTGAATTCAGTGATCACGGGACAGCAGCAGAAGTAAGACAGCGATCAGCGGCAGGAGAAAATACGGTGATCGCGGGAGAACTGCGTGGGTAGATACATTGGGTGCCAGACCGCTGCGGGCGGCAGTCATGCGAGGTACACACCAGAAAGGCAGGAGGAGAGAGCAAATGCAGATTGTAAAATTGACACAGGAGACAAAGCAGGACATTTTGAATCACTTGCTCAAGCGCAGCCCGGACAATTACGGGGACTATGAGGAGCGGGTGAAGGCGATTGTCGAGGAGGTACGGGCGCGCGGGGACGAGGCGCTGTTCGAGTATACGGAGCGCTTTGACGGCGCGGTGATCACGGCTGACACGATTCGCGTCACACCGGAGGAGATTCAGGAGGCGTATGAGGAGGTTGATCCCGTCCTGCTCGACGTGATCCGCAAGGCCCTCGTGAACATCCGAAGCTATCACGAGAAGCAAAAAAAATACAGCTGGTTCGACTCGACGGAGAACGGGACGATTCTCGGACAGAAGATCACGCCGCTTGGCACTGTCGGTGTGTATGTTCCGGGCGGAAAGGCCGTCTATCCGTCCTCTGTCCTGATGAACGTCGTGCCGGCGAAGGTGGCGGGCGTCGGGCGGATCGTGATGACGACCCCGCCGGGAAGGGACGGGCGGATTCCGGCGTCGACGCTGGTGGCGGCGCACGAGGCCGGGACCGACGAGATCTACAAGGTCGGCGGTGCGCAGGCGATCGCCGCGCTCGCGTACGGCACGAAGAGCATCCCGAAGGCGGACAAGATCACCGGCCCCGGCAACATTTACGTTGCGCTCGCGAAGCGCGCCGTCTACGGCCACGTCAGCATCGACTCGGTGGCCGGGCCGAGTGAGATCCTCGTGCTCGCAGATGACTCGGCGAATCCGCGCTACGTGGCGGCGGACCTGCTCTCCCAGGCGGAGCATGATGAGATGGCCTCCGCGATCCTTGTGACCACGAGCGAGACGCTCGCGAAGCAGGTGCAGGAGGAGATCGAGGGCTTTCTGAAGACGCTCTCCAGGACAGAGATCATTCAGAAATCGCTTGACCAGTACGGCTTTATCCTGCTCGCCGACACGCTGGAGGACGCAGTTGACGCGGTGAATGAGATCGCATCGGAGCATCTCGAGCTCGTCACCAGGAACCCGTTTGAGGTTCTGACGAAGATCCGGAATGCGGGCGCCATCTTCATCGGGGAGTACAGCAGCGAGCCGCTCGGCGACTATTTCGCAGGGCCGAACCACGTGCTGCCGACGAACGGCACGGCGAAGTTTTTCTCCGCGCTCTCCGTCGATGATTTCATCAAAAAATCGAGCATTGTCTATTATTCCAGGGAAGCGCTTGCGCCGATCCACGAGGACATCATCGCGTTCGCCGAGGCGGAGAAGCTGACCGCACACGCGAACTCGATCCGGGTGCGGTTTGAGCAGGAAGAGAGCTGACAGACACTCGGGTCCGGGAAAGAAAAGGCGCTTGCGGAGGATGGGATTCGAGCAAGAAGAAAGAGCGCCGGAGAATGATGGAGTCTGATTGAGCAGGCAAAGTGCGGACGGCCGGCAAAAAATTCGGTCAGGGGAAGGAGCGGCAGAGCTATGGAACATCGCATTGCGGAAGTGGAACGGAATACAAAGGAGACGAAAATCAGAGTCCGCCTGGATCTGGACGGCACGGGGAAGGCGCAGATCGAGACGGGAATCGGTTTTTTTGACCATATGCTGAACGGGTTTGCGCGGCACGGGCTGTTTGACCTGGAGGTGAAGGTCTGCGGAGATCTGGAGGTGGACGGCCATCACACGGTCGAGGATACCGGGATCGTGCTGGGCGAGGCGATCCGGCAGGCGGTTGGAGAGAAGAAGGGCATCCGCCGCTACGGGAGCCGGATCCTGCCGATGGACGAGGTGCTCGTGCTGTGCGCGGTCGATCTGTGCGGCCGCCCGTACTACCGCTCAGACGCGGAATTCACGGTGGAGCGGATCGGAGGGCTGGACACGGAGCTGGTGCGGGAGTTCTTCTACGCGGTGTCCTACGCCGCGGCCATGAACCTGCACTTCAAGATGATCAGCCCCGGCAACAATCACCATATGGCCGAGGGAATGTTTAAGGCGTTTGCGAAGGCGCTCGATGAGGCGACCGGCTATGATCCGCGCATCACCGACGTGCTCTCCACGAAGGGAAGCCTGTAGAGAAAACGCCGGACAGAGAGAAAGGAAAACGTATGACCAAAAAAGAAATAATCGTCCCGGTCTATCTGAAGAACGGGAGAGCGGTCAGCGGACCGCATGATTTTACTGCGTATGAAGGCGGAACTGCGTCAGCGCTTGCGGAGCGCTACGGCAACTGCGGCGCGGACGCGATTTTGCTGTTTGATTTTTCCGACGGGGATGCGGAGCACGATGCGGCCATCGGCGTGATCAAGGAGATGGCGCGCACGGTCGATATCCCGATCTACGGCGGCGGAAATGTGCGCAGGCTGGAGGATGTCAAGAAGCTCCTCTACGCCGGCTGCCAGAAGGTGTTCCTGAACTATGCAAAGGAAACGAACATCGAGCTGACCCACGAGGCCTCCTCCAGATTCGGGAAAGAGAAGCTGCTCGCCTGTGTGAAGGATGCACAGGCGCTCGGGGAGGCCGCAAGCCACGGCCCGCTGCTTTGCGGCATCGTGCTGCTTACGGAGGAACTGCTGCCGGACGCCCTGCAGATGGCAGCCAGGCAGGACGGCGATATTCCGCAGCTGCTCGTTGTGCAGGGCTGGGACGGAACAATCGCCGAGAGTGCGGCAACGCAGCTGCCGCCGGAAGATTCGACTCAGGGAGCATCTGAGAAATCACCGGAAGTCTCGACTCAAGGAGCATCCGAGAAGTCACCGGAAGGTTCGACTCGGGGAGTGTCCGGGATGATGGAAGACGTGTTGTCTTCGGTGTCCCCGAAAGCATCGGAGAAATCGTCTTTCTTTTCGTCTGTGGCCGCGCTGCTCAGACAGGAGGCCGTCTTCGGACTGTGCGCGCGCGCGTTCATGTCGCCGGAATACGATTACATGGCTCTGAAGCACGCGCTGAAGGAGGCGGATATTCCGGTCAACACGTACGAGACCTCCGTCGCCTGGCCGGATCTTCTGGAAAATTCGGACGGTCTGGTTCCGGTCGTCGTCCAGGACTACAAGACGCAGGAGGTCCTGATGGTCGCGTACATGAATCAGGAAGCGTACGAGATGACCGTGCGCACCGGCCGCATGACCTACTGGAGCCGCAGCCGCCAGGAACTCTGGGTCAAGGGGCTGACTTCCGGGCATTTTCAGTACCTCAAGGAGCTCCTGGTCGACTGCGACAAGGACACGCTGCTCGCGAAGGTGCACCAGGTTGGCGCTGCCTGCCATACCGGCAACCGCAGCTGCTTCTACCGCACGATCCTGAAAAAAGAGTACGACGAGACGAATCCGCTGAAAGTCTTCGAGGATGTCTACCGTGTGATTGAGGACCGCAAGATTCATCCGAAGGAGGGCTCCTACACCAACTATCTGTTCGACAAGGGAATCGACAAAATCCTCAAGAAGGTCGGCGAGGAGGCCACGGAGATCATCATCGCGGCCAAGAATCCAGACCCGGAGGAAATCAAGTACGAGATCTCCGATTTCCTCTACCACGTGATGGTGCTGATGGCGGAGCGCCAGGTCACCTGGGAGGACATCACGAAGGAACTGGCCAGGAGATAAGAGCGCCGGAAATCAGGCAGAAGGCACGAAGCATTCGCCGGGAATCTTCTTGACAGAATACAGGTTTCTGTGCCAATATGTTTATGTGTAACAGTTCAGCACGCCAGCAAAATGTGAAGACAGTCTGGAGCAAATTTATTTGCGTAAGACTGTATTTGCATTTTGGGATGGGCGGAACGCCCATCAGCCACAGACAGGAGCTGCGATAGCAGCGGATAGCTCGCAAAGCGGGCGGTGCTGTGTGCCAGTGGCACGCGTTTAGCACCGACCGAAGTGGAACGAAGACCTGCGGCCTGCGTAGTGAACGTCCGGCAGAATCATGAATATAATTAGTAAGAGACTGATGTGGGAGGAAGGGAGTGGTGTGCTCTATGAGAAAATTATGTTTGGCAAGTGTCATCTGCGCGGCGCTTGTGTCGGTCCTTGGCGGGACCCGGTCGGAGGCGGCGTTTGAGCCGTCGCTGGAGGCCGCGTACAACACGGCGGTGCAGGGACAGGATATGCTGGAGGGACTCGATGTGTCCGTGCTGGAGAAGACGATCTCCTCCGCGACCAATATCGCCGCCCAGAAAGAGGTCGACCTGATGCTCTCCGGAATCAAGACGGATTACCTCAAGGCAGATATCCAGGTAAAGACAGAGGAGAGCAGCACGGAGAGCTATTACCGTGACAGCTTTTATTACACGACGACCTCGGACGGAAAGGTCCGCCTGGAGATGGACCGGAGCCAGATCTGGGATATCATCAACGGACACACGTACATTGACCTGACGAGCAAGTATCTGAAGGTGCTCTGCTCCGAGGCAGGGCCGGACGGCAGTGTCACCTACCAGTTCGCCGCGACGCCGGAGACGCTCGGCGACTACTCGAAGAAGCTGCTCGCCGGGGCGAGCGAGGATCAGGGACTCGTGATCGACTCGCTCCAGGGCACGATGCTCGTCGACCGCGACGGCCACGTGACGAACCGCAGCATTCAGCTCGTCTACACGACGACGCAGGGCGACCAGTCCGAGACCTTCCTGACGAAGACGGACGTGGAGTTCCGCCGGGTCGGCGAGGCGGTCAATGTCTCGCTGCCGGATCTCTCGGAGTATAAAAAACAGGCGGCGGATGAGCCTGTGGAGACCATCACTCCGCTGGCACAGGCCGTCTATGTGACAACCGACGTGAATGTCCGTGCGGCGGGCGACCTCGGGGCCGTGATTCTCGGCGGCCTTAGCGCCGGCAGCGGCATCATGGAGACCGGGTACACGAGCGACGGCTGGATCCAGGTACAGTACAACGGCGTGACCGGGTACATCTGGGGCGACTATGTGACGACGAAGAAGCCGGTGATCACAAAGGACGGCAGCGGCACGATGTACGCGACGGCGGACGTCAACGTGCGCACCACCTGGTCCTCGGACGGCGCGATCTACGGGGTGCTCGCGAGAGGAAGCTCCGTCGAGATCACAGGCACGACGGACAACGGCTGGGTTCGCGTGAAGTACAACGGAAACGTCGGCTACGTCTTCGCCGACTACCTCTCCTGGAATGTGCCGGTCGACAAGAGCGTGGTGAAGGAGAGCTATCTGTCCGGAACCGTGACCGACGCGTCGTTCGGCTCCCTCACGATCCGCAGGGACGACGGGCAGGGAACTATTTCCTTCAACACGACGTACGCGAAGCTGAATCTGAAGGATACCATCTGCACCGGAGACTGGGTCGAGGTATCGTATTCCGGAGCAGCCGCGCCGTACACTGCCTCGGTGGTCAATGACTACACGCGCCACGTGGATGCGCCCGAGGAGCAGAGCGTGAGCGCAGAGGGTGTCGTCACGCAGCTCACGCCCGACACGATGAAGATCCTGGACAATGACGGGATCTACCGCTCGTTTGACATCTCAGACTGTGACCTCGAGATGGCGGACGCGCTCTATGAAGGAAAGTACGTCATCGTCTACTGGATGTCGCGCACAGGCGGCGCCGAGACGAAAAATATCACGGCGCTCCGCGTGAAAGGTGATTAAAAAAATGGTTGACAAAACTTCATTTCGATGGTAAATTGGTTCACATAGCGAAATGAAAAATGCAAGGACGGGGAATAGTACGTTTACTCATTTTTTTCAGAGAGGCGCCGGGCGGTGTGAGGCGTCAGAAGTGATGAGCGGAACTCGCCCCTGAGCGGCTGTCCGAAATCCCGTATCCGGGAGAGTAGACACAGACGGAGCCCCGACCGTTACCCCGGGATGGATATAAGGCAGCAGCTGCCCGTATCCGCAGAGTGTATGCATAGCATAAAAGAGAGTGGTACCGCGAAAGAATGATCTTCCGTCTCCTGTGATTCCCCCAAAAAGAGGGATCACAGGAGATTTTTATTTGCAGCAACCGCAGAACGATCGCGGATACACTCTGAATGCCGCACTGCTTTTTCATGGAGGCAGGCCGTCCGGCGGCCCCGCTTCCGGTTTCAAGACAGATCACAGGAAAAGGAGACAGTTATTATGATGAATCACAGAAAGTACACCCGTCAGTATTTTATGCCGCCTGTCCGCTCCATGAAGTGGGCCGAGAAGGAGTATGTCGACCATGCGCCGATCTGGTGCAGCGTCGATCTGCGCGACGGCAACCAGGCGCTGGTGGTCCCGATGTCGCTCGAGCAGAAGATCAACTTCTTCAAGCTGCTCGTCAAGGTCGGCTTCAAGGAGATCGAGGTCGGTTTCCCGGCGGCGTCCGACACAGAGTATCAGTTCCTCCGCGCGCTGATCGAGCAGGATCTGATTCCGGACGATGTGACGATCCAGGTGCTCACTCAGGCGAGAGAGCACATCATCCGCAAGACGTTTGAGGCCGTCAGGGGCGCGAAGAATGTCATCGTGCACGTCTACAACTCGACCTCCCTGGCACAGCGCGAGCAGGTGTTCGGCAAGTCGAAGGAGGAGATCCTGCAGATCGCAGTGGACGGCGCGAAGCTGCTCAAGGAGCTGACGGAGGAGGCGCACGCCGATTACCGGTTTGAGTACAGCCCGGAGAGCTTCACCGGCACAGAGATCGACTACGCTGCCGAGGTCTGCAATGCAGTGCTCGACGTATGGCAGCCGACCGCGGAGCGCAAGGCGATCATCAACCTGCCGAGCACCGTGCAGATGTCGATGCCGCACGTCTATGCGAGCCAGATTGAGTACATGAATGATCACCTGAAATACAGAGAGAACGTGGTCCTCTCCCTGCACCCGCACAACGACCGGGGATGCGGCATCTCCGACGCGGAGATGGGCATGCTCGCAGGCGCGGACCGGATCGAGGGCACGCTCTTCGGCAACGGCGAGCGCACCGGCAACGTGGACATCGTGACGCTGGCGCTCAACATGTACGCGATGGGTGTGGACCCGGAGCTCGATTTTGCCGATATGCCGTACGTCACCGAGTGCTACGAGTCGTACACCGGCATGAAGGTCGACGAGCGGAGCCCGTACGGCGGCGGCCTCGTGTTTGCGGCGTTCTCCGGCTCTCACCAGGACGCGATCGCGAAGGGCATGAAGTACCGCGAGGAGAAGAGCAGCGAGCTGTGGACGGTGCCGTACCTCCCGATCGACCCGACCGACATCGGCCGCTCCTACGACGCAGACGTCATCCGGATCAACAGCCAGTCCGGCAAGGGCGGAGTCGGCTACATCCTGGAGCAGCACTACGGACTCCGGCTGCCGAAGAAGATGCGGGAGGCTATGGGCTACGCAGCGAAGGGCGTCTCGGATCAGCTGCATAAGGAGCTGCAGCCCGATGAGATCTTCCAGATTTTCAAGGATAAGTTTGAGAACATCAACGAGCCGTACCGGATCGACGAGGTGCACTTCAAGCAGCACAACGGCATCATCGCGGAGGTGACCGCGACCTACGGCGGCAAGACAAACGTCGTCGTGGCTTCCGGAAACGGCCGTCTGAACGCGGTGAGCAACGCGATGAAGAAGCATTTCCGCCTCGAGTACGACCTTGTGACCTACGAGGAGCACGCGCTGGAGCAGAGCTCGAGCTCAAGGGCAATCGCCTATGTCGGCATCAAGGACAAGCAGGGCAAGCTGCACTGGGGTGCAGGTCTCGACGTCGATATCATCCGGGCGTCGATCGATGCGCTTCTGACAGCGATCAACCACATGGTAGAGCATTACGCAAACAACTGATATAGCGTTCGATACAGGCCACGCTGCGTATTATTTGCAATATACTATACCAGATGAGTCCGAAATTCAACGCATTCTGACAAGCCGGTGAACCAAACAACCCCCATCCGTATCCCTTGTTCTCGAAAAGAGAGGCAAGAGAGTCAGATGGGGGTGTTTTATACAGTATCGGTAGCAACGCAGATCGCCTGTCTGGTCATGGTCACGGCAGCTCAGTCAGTAATATGCACGTCCGTTTCTATCGGGGTTATCAGCAGTATACGTGGTTCCTATCGCTCTGTCCGCAGTATGCGCGGCTGATCAAATCAACTCCGTCAGCAGTGCGCATGATCGATCAAATCAACTCCGTCAGCAATATGCGTGGTCGATCTGGATCACTGCAAAATAGACGGCGCCCGGGAGCGCGGCAATCTTCTCCTTCAGTTTCTCCTCGATCATTTCATCGGAGAGCGGCGCCTTGTACGGGACGAGCACGTCAAACACCAGGTTCGTGTGCGTGTTTCCCTTCACCATGCGGAAATCGTGGATTTTCAGCTCCGGCAGCACGGAGTGTGCGAGCGCGAGCACCTCCTCGTGCATCCGGGAGGTCTCCGCATCGTCGGTCACAATCGGGTCCATGTGGATCGTGGCGTGGCAGTTCAGCTCGTGCTGAAGCACCCGCTCGATATTGTCGATCTCATCGTGGATGACAAGCAGGTCTCCGTGCGCGGGCACCTCCGCGTGCAGGGAGATCATGACTCTGCCGGGGCCGTAGTCGTGCACGATCAGGTCGTGGATGCCGCATACCATCGGCGAAGCCATCACGATCTGCTCGATCTGGTCGACGAACTCCTTCTCGGGTGCCTGGCCGAGCAGCGGGTCGATCGTGTCCTTCATCGTGGTGATCCCGGTGTAGAAGATGAAGACGCCGACCAGCACGCCGAACCAGCCGTCCAATATCAGCCCGGTGAGCGAGCTGATGACCGTCGCCGCGAGCACCAGGGTGGTCGAGACGGTATCGCTGAGGCTGTCGTTCGCGGTGGCCTGCATCGCCGCACTGCCGATCTTTTTGCCGATCCGGCTGTTGTACAGATACATGTAGACCTTTACGAGAATCGACGCGGCGAGGATCGCCAGGATGACGGGGCTTCCCTCGATCGCCTCCGGGTGCAGGATCTTCTCAATCGAGGACTTGATCAGCTCGAAGCCCATGATCAGGATCGCGACGGAGACGAAGACCCCGGAGAGGTACTCCATCCGTCCGTGCCCAAACGGATGCTCCGGGTCCGGCTTCTGCCCGGAGAGCCGAAAGCCAATCAGTGTGATCACGGAGGAGCCCGCGTCCGAGAGGTTGTTGAAGGCGTCCGCCGTGATCGCGATCGAGCCGCTCAAGGTCCCGGCGAGCCATTTGCCGAAGAAGAGCAGGATGTTCAGCGCGATGCCGACTGCACCGCTCAAGGTCCCGTACGCCTGGCGCACCGACGGTTCCTGATAATTTGTGTGATCTTTAATAAAAAGCCGGGCTAAAAAAGCTATCATATATGTATCATCTCCTGAAATATGTATTCTACAGCGGGACAGATCCTCCTGGATACCGGGGCCGTCAACCAGCTGCATTAATGAGAAATATTATCATAAAATGGCGAAAACTGCCAGCCTTTTTTACAAAACTGCAGTGCCGCTTAAATTTTGCCGATCAGCGCGTTGCAGCATAGCCGGATCACCACCAGCGCCGTCAGGTGCACCGGGTAAAACAGATAGAAAAACCACTTGGAGAAGGCGCGGCCCCTTGCGGCGCGCTGCCCGTTGTACAGGTGCAGAATCACAAAGCCGGAGACGAGGATTCCCAGCCCGGCTGCCAGACCGCGCAGCACGGCGAGCCACAGTGCGCACTCCGACGCGTACTGGATCACACTGACCAGCGAGAAGACCAGATAGCTTCGCAGATAGGCGCTCCTTTGCGCGTCCCGGTCTCCGCGCGCCTGGTCAAACTGAATCGTGAACCACGCGGCGAACACAGCCCAGTCGCCGAAGACGGTCAGCAGCATGAGCACTGCGACAACCACACTTTGCCGCCGTCTGTCTGCAATCCGCTCCCTGCAGACCAGAATCAAAAAGCAGCACAGCAGCGTGAACAGCATGTTCAGGCTCGGAGTGCCGAACGCGAGCCAGAAGGGCGGCTGGGAGAGCAGCGCAAAGAGAAGGAGCCGCCGGGCGTAGTCCCGTTTGGAGCGCGTGTAGCCATATCCCTCCACCAGAAAGTAGCACATCGTGATCGCCGTGAAGTAGCCGATATCCGTGAGGATCTCAAAGAGAGGTCCATTGTGCGGCAAAAAGACGTAGGCGATATGATTGAGCAGCATGGCCAGCACGGCAAGATATTTGATGCAATCCCGGTTCAGAGGCCGGTCGGCAGCTGGGGCAAACGGACGGTGCTCAAGTGACATTGCGGAATCCTCCTTGTTTCCATAAAAATGCAGCGCGCCAAAACAATATGATGCCAGCAAAACGCAGCACGCCAAAGCAGTATGATATCGGCAAAACGCAGTGCGCGCCAAAACAGCATAGTATCAAAACAATACAGCGCGCCAGAGCAGCATGATATCAGAAAATGCAGCACGGCTAAGCAGCATGATATCAGCAAAATGCAGCGCGGCTAAGCGGCGGCCTGGTATCAATTATAAAATAATAGATAGTATAGCATCTCTGCATTCATGTCACAACCGCGAAATAAATTTATTACATAAATATTACAAAGACGACATATTTCTTACAATCCTGACAAGTTTCCCTGAGAAAGAGCAGAAAAACTCGAAAAACCGCGTAAAAATGCGTTGTTTAAAGTGCCGGAGGCACGGATTGGCAATGGTGAGATGCACCAGAATTTGACCGCATATGGGTGCGAAAATTTGTTATAGAGTAACAGAAATGTAATAAAAAATTTGTCGATCAAATAAAATGTTACAAAATTATGAAAAATATATTGACAGTGTGAAGAGAGATCGGTTATAATGAGATACGTTACAAAAACAGTATAAATAAACGATAGGGGGGAAGAACAGCCGGGCGGGGAGCAGCCGGGCGAGGATTACAGGAGAGTTTATGATGCTGTTGACAAACACAAAGGAGTCAAAGGATGGTTTCGCAGAACGGATCATTTGCCGGTATATCAGAGATATCGCATTTGTACTGTTCGGCATACTGATGATTAGTGGCATTACTCTTGCTATTTCAAAATTTGAGACAGGCAGTCGCGGAAGGGTGTATGCGGTGAACTCCGCTTTGAATGAGGGCGGGCAGCGTATTCAGACAGGCCTGACGGGGGTAATGGAAGGTGTTGCCGACATGGAGCGATACGCGAAGGTTACGAGGCTTGTGAACGTGGGAGGAGCGAAAGAGGACGCACTGGCCGGTGCGGCAGCCGTCGACCGGCGGGCGCTGTGGCGCGCGCAGATCGGCAGCGGGACGGACAAGGCCAGTGAGCTGGGATACTATGCGCAGCAGGCGGTTCTGGAGAACCAGATGTCGTCTGAGGAGTACTACACACTGCTGCAGATCGTGGAGGCAGAGGCGACAGGCGGGGATGTCATCAGTAAGATGATGGTGGCAGGCGTCGTGCTGAACCGGGTCCGGGATTCGCATTTCCCCGATACCATCTGTGATGTCGTTTGGCAGGATGACCAGTTTCAGCCTACGTCAGACGGACGAATCTACTCCTGTTCTGTGACCGATTCGACGGTGGAGGCCGTGGAGCGGGTGCTGCAGGGAGAAGACTATTCCGAGGGAGCACTGTTCTTTCTCGCGCGCGACGGTGCGAGGACGCAGGATGCCGACTGGTTCGACGCGAAGCTCGCGAAGCTTTTCGAGTACGGCGGCCATGAGTATTACACCTATCAGGAATACGTGAACGGATAGCAGCGCCGGACCGTGGCGGAACCGCGAACGAATATCGATGCAGTGCTGCGCCAGAGCCGCATTTTGCAGACGGGAATCTGCCGTTTGTGGGCAGCAGGCAGGAGCAGAATACGAAAGGCCGTTGTAATCAGAAGTTGCAATGGCCTTTTTCGTGTGGTATACTCACGGGGAAATCAAAGGGCCGGGCCGGAATGTCCTGCAGGCGATCCGCCGCTTTGCAGCTCCTGCCGTGGCCGGACGGGCGGTTTTGCCCATTCATAAAGGAAAGAGGAAAAGGTGCGTATTATGGAATGGATGTACAGAAGCACAAGAGATGCGAATAACAGAGTCACCGCTTCCCAGGCAGTGCTGAAGGGACTGGCCGAGGACGGAGGGCTGTACGTGCCGGAGGAACTTCCGGGCTTTGACTTCCCGTTAGAGCAGCTCTCCGGCATGAGCTACCAGGAGACGGCGTACGCGGTCATGAGCCTGCTGCTGACCGATTACACGGAAGAGGAGCTTCGCGGCTGCATCCGCAGTGCATACGATGAAAAGTTTGACACGCCCGAGATTGCGCAGCTCCGCAAGGTGGGCGATGCCTTTTATCTCGAGCTGTTTCACGGAAAGACGATCGCCTTTAAGGATATGGCGCTCTCGATCCTTCCCTATCTGATGACGACGGCCGCGCGGAAGAATCACGAGGACAAGGAGATCGTGATCCTGACGGCGACCTCCGGCGACACCGGGAAGGCGGCGCTCGCAGGCTTTGCCGACGTGCCGGGCACGCGGATTATCGTCTTCTATCCGAAGGACGGCGTCAGCGCGGTGCAGGAGAAGCAGATGGTGACGCAGAAGGGGGCGAACACCTGCGTCATCGGCATTCACGGGAATTTTGATGACGCGCAGTCCGGTGTGAAGCGCATTTTCTCCGACGAGCCGCTCAAGGAAGAGCTGGCGCAGCACGGATTTTGCTTCTCGTCAGCCAACTCGATCAACATCGGCCGTCTCGTCCCGCAGATCGTCTACTACGTCTACGCGTACGGTCGGCTGCTCGAGCGGAAGGAACTGGCCGCGGGCGAGCCGATGAACGTCGTCGTGCCGACCGGCAATTTCGGAAACATCCTCGCGGCGTTCTACGCGAAGCAGATGGGCCTTCCGGTCGGGAAACTGATCTGCGCGTCGAATGAAAATAAGGTGCTCTACGACTTCTTTGAGACCGGCGTCTACGACCGGAACCGTCCGTTCGTGCTGACCTCATCGCCGTCGATGGACATCCTGATCTCGAGCAACCTCGAGCGCCTGATCTACCGCCTCGCCGGAAATGACTCCGCGAAGAACGCGGCTCTGATGCAGTCGCTTGTGCAGACCGGCTCGTACACCATCACAGACGACATGCGGGCGGCGATGGAGGATTTTGCGGGCGGCTATGCGACCGAGGAGGAGACAGCGGACGAGATCCGGACGCTCTATCGGGAGACCGGGTATGTGCTGGATACGCACACTGCGGTGGCTTCCCACGTCTACCACACGTGGAAGCGGCAGAACAGCCCGTCTGCACCGGCCGTGATCGCCTCCACTGCGAGCCCGTTCAAGTTCGCGCGCAGCGTCATGGGCGCGATCGACGGGAAGTACGCGTCGATGGACGACTTTGCACTGATCGATGAGCTCGCGCGCATCTCCGGCGTTACCATCCCGCAGGCAGTCGAGGAGATCCGCACAGCGCCTGTGCTGCACGACAAAGTGATCGACGCCGGCGAGATGAAGCAGGCAGTGCGGGAATTTCTTGGAATTGATTCATTATGACTACAATTCAGCCAGAGCGGTCCTGCAAACCGCAGACTTGCTCACTGTGCAAGCGATCCGCCGCTTTGCTGCTTCTGTCTGTGGCTGAATTGTAAAGGCAAAAGAAAGGCCATCGCCCGGGGCAGCTGGTTTCGGCATGGCCTTTTTGCATATCGCTGCAATGAGAGCAGGCAGGTGCGCTTGGCCGGATGCCAGAGACTGCGCTGACGTCTGCGGTGTTTTCTGCGAAAAAACGATTGAACATACAGAAAGGTGAGAGAGAATATGCACAATTTTAAGGAATGGCTGTCCGATTACCTGCGGTATTTCCTTCTGCTGCTGGCGGCGCTTCTCGCGTTCGCCCTGATCATGATCGGCGTCCGCGTCTACCAGAGCGTCCGGCAGCCGGAGGCGAAGGAGGTCATCGAGATTCTGACGGAGGCCGAGAGCAGCAAGGGACAGACGGAAGAGACGGAAGCGCAGAGTGAGCGCACAGGAGAGACGGCAACCGAAGGGCAGACTGACCGCGCAGACGGGACTGCAGCCGAGGAGCAGACTGATCGCACAAACGGGACGGCAGCCGAGGGACAGATTGGCCGTACAAATGGGACTGCGGCCGAGGGGCAGACTGACCGCACAGATAGAACCGCAGCCGAAGCACAGAACGGCGAGAAAAATTCTCCGGCTGCGCCAAACGCTGAGACGCAGACTGAGAAGGAAGGCGGAGCGGCGGGAACGAATACGGGCACCGCCGGAATCCAGAACAGCAAAACGCCAACGAGAGAGACGGAAATATCGAAGAACTCCTCTGCACAGAAGCCGGAGACAAAAGCACCTGCAACACAGAAGGCTGGAACCTCTGCCGAGACCAACCCGCAGACAGAGACTGAGCCAAAGACGGAAGCGCCGACGGAGACCGAGCCGCCCACGGAGCCTGCGCCTGTCTACAAGACGCTAAAGGGCTCCTGCTACATCCGCAGCGGCCCGAGCATGGACGCGGAGATCATCGGGGAGTACATGTACGGCACGACAGTCGAGTTTCTCGAGGACGTCGGCGGCTGGTACAAGGTGCAGATCGACGGGATGGTCGGCTACATGGGCGCGCGGTTCTTCTGATCGATTATGATAGAAGAGACAGACGCATGAAGGGAAGGGTGGTTGCTTATGTGTGGCCGTTACTATGTACTGGCTGATGCCGCAAGGGAAATGGAGACGCTTGTACGGGAGCTGGATCGGCATATGGCCGTGTATTGCGCCGGCGATATCAGCCCTTCCCGCACGGCAACGGTCCTGGTGCAGCCGGAAAATGCACGGACAGCGATGGATATGACCTGGGGCTTTCCGAGCCATGAGGGGAAAGGGCTCCTGATCAATGCAAGGGCAGAAAGTGCCCTGGAGAAACGGACCTTTCAGGAGAGTGTGCGTCATCGCAGGTGCGTGATCCCGGCCAGCGGATTTTATGAATGGAACCGGAAGAAAGAAAAATTCACGTTCCAGAGGGCGGATCACGCACCGTTGCTTTTTATGGCCGGCTGTTACAATCTGTACGACGGCAAAAACCGGTTTGTGATCCTGACGACACAGGCCAACTCGTCTATGGCGCCGGTGCACGAACGGATGCCGCTTATTCTGGACAAAAGCGAGATCGAGCGCTGGCTGTCGGATGACGGATGTGTGGAAACACTTCTGAAAAAAGAACCGCCCGAGCTCGCGCGCAGTACGGAATATGAGCAGCTGAGCCTGTTCTGAGCGATCGCCCAAGAGGGTAGGATTCCTCGTATTTTGAGATATTCATTCTTGTGAAAGAATATTTATTAAGAATTACTGGAGATTTGGTAAAACTGCTGTGCTCAGCTTACCATTCAAAATCCTGCTGGAAGGGGCTGAGTATCTGCCAGAAGATATCTATATCTTTGATGAAACGATGTCGTGGACATTGATAACGACTCATGAGGACATTGATGGAGAATGCTATTACCTGAAAAGCGGTGAAATATGAGTCATGGCGTTTTTTTGAATTCGGTAGTGAACATTTGGTCTGTAGCGGTACTGTTTTTTTAAATAAATAGAAGCGAGTAGTGCAAAAGGAGTCGATTTTTTGAAAATAAGATCATAATAGCCAATACAGTTTTCTCAGAGTATAGGCAGGCGAGTACGAAAAAGAGGTAATGTGATGGAAACGCTCAAAATGGATTTATTTCAAGGAAGGTACGAGAAAGCGGCAGAAAGATGTAATGATATGGATTTGAACAGTATAAGAGATATGATGTTGAACATTGCGTTTGATACAGAAAGCATATGTGTCTACAGTTTTGTCAGATATATGATAGAAAAGACCAGGGATGTTTTTTGGATGAAGTTAGCAGCAGATCTAATGATGCATCCATTATGTTTTGTTGAAGGCGCATATTCTGTTGCATTATTTCATGCAAGAGAACTCTTGTCAGTCGAGAGATCTGTTATAAATCTGGAAAGAGTATTGTGGTTTTATCATATACCCGAGAAGCTGATCGACAAGGCTGAAGCGCAAAGCATAGCACAGGAAATTCTGAAAATAGAGCCCGATAACGCGGCTGCACTTGAGATAGATGTATAACGGCAGGCTGACATTTCAGCGCGCCGATTCTTGGGCGGCAAAGACACAAAACAGCTGCGGGCTCTGCCCGCGAGGAAAGGAGAAATCTGCTCATGATCATCAGCGCCAGCCGGCGGACGGACATTCCGTCGTACTATGGAACATGGTTTGTAAACAGATTGCGGGAGGGCTATGTGCTCATCCAGAATCCGTACAATGCGCTGCGCTTATCCCGGCTGCCCTTATCGCCGGACACGACAGACTGCATCGTGTTTTGGACGAAAAATCCCGCGCCGATGCTTGAGGAATTATCTGCGGTCTCGGATCTGGGCTACCGCTATTATTTCCAGTACACGCTGACTCCCTACGGGCGGTCGTGGGAGAGCAATCTGCCGCCCATCGAGGAGCGCATCGAAACGTTTTGCCGTCTTTCCGAAACAATCGGAAGGGAGCGCGTCGTGTGGCGGTATGATCCCATTATCCTGGATGCAGACTTTTCGGTGGAATACCATACGGAGCAGTTTTCGCTTCTGTGCGAATCTCTTTCCCCGTGCACCAAGGAGTGCGTCATCAGCTTTGTCGACGTCTATGCGCACAACCGCAGGATCCTGCAGCCGATCCCTTCTGAACAGATGCAGGCCATCGCGGAATCTTTTTCCGTCATCGCAAAAAACTGCGGCCTGAAGCTTTCCACCTGTTCCGAGAAGATTGATCTGCAGAAATACGGCATCGCCCATGCGTCCTGTATCGATCCGAAGCGCATAGAAAAAATTCTCGGCTGTCCCATCCAGGCAAAAAAGGACGCGGGACAGCGCCTGGAATGCGGCTGCATCGAGAGCGTGGACATCGGCACCTACGGAACCTGCCAAAATGGCTGCCGCTATTGCTATGCCACAAAGAGCGCGTCCGCAGCACGTCAGAACGCAAGATGCCACGACCCGGCGTCTCCCATGCTGGTAGGCTGGCCGAAGGAAAACATGCTCATAACAGAGCGAAAAGTGTCCTCCGCGAAAGTCACGCAGCTGAGTTTTCTGTGAGCGCCGCCGCCCGCAGCATAGCGGCGAAACCGGTGTATACACAAGCAAAATGGTGTGCAGCGCGGCTGATCTGTGAGCTTGAAACAAATGGACGATAGGAGGGGTACAGTATGGAAGTGACATTTCAAAATCCGGGTGTGGAGTATATGATTGACAGTATTATGGGGTTTCAAACGGAGGAGGAGACAGATTTCTGGTCGGCGCCTCTGTATTATTTCTATCCGCAGCTGGATCAGAGCTACGCGGCGGCGCTCTCGTTTCCAGAGAAGCAGCGCTATATTGCGGATACCATGCGGCGGGTGTACGCGGAACTGGAGCCGGAACTGAACGAAAAGGTGTCCTCGTACAGCCGCCGTTGGGAGGAGTGCAGGGAGCAGATCACGGCTGCGCTCTCGGATGCCTTTGACGTCGACTGCCGCCGTCTGTTTCCTGACCTGCGCTGCAACCTCAGCCTGAACCCGATCTGCCCGCGTTTTCTAAAGGAACAGTATTTTGATGTCTTCTATCAAAACAGTCCGCGCGGCGCGGTCGGCGTGGCGATCCACGAGCTCGTGCACTTTGTCTGGTTCTATGTGTGGAATCGGACCTTTCGGGACAGTGCGGACGAATATGAGCGCCCGTCTCTGAAATGGATTCTGAGCGAGATGGTAGTGGAATCCGTAATGCGGGACCCGCGCCTTGCCTCCATCAATCCGTATTTTCCGCGGGAGGAGGGCGGCTGCATTTATCCCTATTTCTTTGACATGACTGCCGGAGGAGTGCCGATTCTGGATATCCTGGACGCCATGTACAAAAGCCAGTCGATCCAGGATTTCATGAGAAGCAGCTACGCCTACTGTCAGGCACACGAGGCGGAGATTCGAAGTCACATGCAAAGGGCGGAAGAGCAGGGCGGGTGAAGAAGACGTTTTCTTACTTGAAAAACCGGAAATCTCCGTTTATAATAGCCTTATACGAAAGAATGCATGTTAAGAAGAGCGACAAGTAAATACCGTCAACGATGACAGCCAGAACCGGCGAGCATGTCCGGTTCTGGCTTCTTTGTTAAAGGGAAGGAGGAGCTATGGCAGCATTTGAGAAAATTGAGAGTGGATTTCCGTCGATGGATCAGGTACTGGATCACATCCGGCTCGGGGACAACGTGGTGTGGCAGGTGGGCAGCCTGGAGGAGTACCGCTTTTTCGTCCTGCCGTACGTGCGGCAGGCGATCGCCGACCGCCGCAACCTGATCTACGTGCGGTTCGCACAGCATCCGCAGATTCTGCCTCCGATGGAAGGGGTGAAGACGCTCTGCTTTGACCCGGACGAGGGCTTTGAGACCTTCACGGTCGCGATCCACAACATGATCACCGAGCAGGGGCGCGACGCGTTTTACGTGTTCGACAGCCTCTCCTGGCTGCAGTCCGCGTGGTATACCGATCTGATGATGGGCAACTTTTTCTGCGTGACCTGCCCGTATCTGTTTGTGCTCGACACAGTGGCGTTCTTCCCGCTGCTGCGCGGGCAGCACTCCTTCGAGGCGATCGCTCGGATCCGGGATACGACGCAGCTTCTGCTCGACGTCTGCTCGGACGGCGGACGGCTCTACCTGCATCCCCTGAAGGTCTGGAACCGGTATTCATCGACTATGTTCCTGCCGCACAGCTATGACGCAGAAAGCGGGATCTTCCGCCCTCTGACGGACGGGCTGGAGACGAGCCGCTATTACCGCATCATGCAGGAGGCCGCCTCCGACACACAGGACCAGTCGTTTGACAGCCACGACCGCTTTTTCTCCCGCGCGAAGGCCGACTACCAGAACGGCCGCTTCACGCAGGAGACGGAGGAGATGATCATCGAGAGCACGATGACGCGGGATGCAAAGATGCACGCGCTGATCCGGCGGTATTTTGAGCCGGGCGATTATTTCAGGCTGCGCGACCGGATGATCGGCAGCGGCGCGATCGGCGGAAAAGCGTGCGGCATGCTGCTGGCGCGCAAGATGATCGAGAAGACACACCCGGAATACGCGCCCCACCAGGAGCAGCACGACTCCTTCTACATCGGCTCGGACATTTTCTACACGTACATCGTCTCAAACGGCTGCTGGAATACGAGGATCCGGCAGAAGACCGAGGAGGGCTACCTGAGTGCGGCGCAGGAGCTGAAAGAGAGTCTGCTCGGCGGCAGCTTTCCGAACAACATCCGCGAGAAATTCCGCAGCATGCTCGAGTACTACGGCCAGAACCCGATCATCGTGCGCTCCTCGAGTCTGCTCGAGGACGGATTTGGCAATGCCTTCGCCGGAAAATACGAGTCGGTATTCTGTCCGAACCGGGGAGAGTTAAACGAACGCCTCAAGCAGTTCGAGCAGGCTGTCAGGACGGTGTATGCGAGCACGATGGATCCCTCGGCGCTTGAGTACCGGAAGCAGCGCGGGCTGGCAGACCGCGATGAGCAGATGGCGGTGCTCGTTCAGCGCGTGTCCGGTTCCCACTATGGGCCGTATTTTCTGCCCTGCGTGGCCGGGGTGGGCTACAGCTACAGCGCCTATAAGTGGATGCCGGACATGGATCCCTCCGCGGGGATGCTGCGGATCGTCATGGGGCTGGGCACGAAGGCCGTCGACCGGACGGAAAATGATTACCCGCGCCTCGTCAATCTCGACCGCCCGGAGGTGACGATGCTCGTGAAGATCGCGGAGAAGCACCGGTTTTCCCAGCACCGGATCGACGTGATCCATATGGCCGAGAACCGGTTTGAGGAGGTTTCACTGCGCGAGCTTCTCCCGCATCTGCCGCAGTGGTACAAAAATACGGTGCTCGAGCACGATTACGACGCGGAGAGCCGTCTGCGGGAGACGGGGACGTGGCGCGACGTCTATTTCGTGAGCTGCCAGCGGCTGCTCGCAAACCGCGCGTTCACCTCGATGATGAAGACGATCCTCTACGAGCTGCAGAAAGCGTATGACAACCCGGTCGACATCGAGTACACGGTCAATCTCGGCGGAAACGGCGATTTTGTGATCAATCTGCTGCAGTGCCGCCCGCTCTACGTCGGGCGGGAGGGCGGTGTGACCGAGATGCCCTCGCTCCCTGCAGCGCAGACCTTTTTCGACATCACGGACTCCTCGATGGGACAGTCTGCCGTGCGGCAGATTGATGTCGTGGTGCAGGTGGAACCGAAAGAATACTATGAGTTTGAGCACGCGCGAAAGCCATTGATCGCGGACCTGATCGGTCAGATCAACGAGTACTACAAGGGCAGCGGAAAAAATCTGCTCCTGACCGTCCCAGGCCGGATCGGCACCTCGTCACCGGAGCTCGGCGTCCCGGTGCGTTTTGTCGACATCTCCGGCTTTGGCGCGATCTGCGAGGTCACAGACACACGCGCCGGCTACATGCCCGAGCTCAGCTACGGCAGCCACATGTTCCAGGATCTCGTCGAGGCCGAAATCTTCTACGGCGCCATCTTCGGCGACCGCAGAACCCGCTGCTACGACCGCGATTTCTTCGAAGCACATGAGAACCTCTTCGCCCAGATCTGCCCCGGGCACGATGACCTCGCGCGCATCGTGCAAGTCTACGAAGTCGAGCACGTAAATCTCTGGGTCGACGGCATCCGCAATCACGCCATCTGCGGCATCCAGCAGGATATCTCCACTCAATAAACAGAATTGAAAATCCCCGCCTGTTTCAGGCGGGGACTGTATGGAATTATTTATCGCCATAGTGACCTCTGCAGTGCGCAATATAAATCCGTCCATCTTCCATATGGTATACGAGCCGGTCTTTTTCATTGATACGGCGACTGTATTCACCCTGCAGGTCGCCTGTGAGGGGTTCGGGTTTCCCGATACCCTCCAGACAACCATTGCGCTCAATATCCTTAATGAGCCGATTGATGCGCTTTCATGTTTTTTATCTTGCGTCTGCCAGTAGAGGTAATCCTCCCAGGCATCGTCAGACCATATTTTATCACTCATCCGCCACCTCGATCAATTCATGTGCGGTGCCCTTCCCTGCTTTCAATTCCTGTACAGATTTCTTGACATAAGCCATATTAGCCTCGGAGAAAAATGGATCAGGAGCCTGTGTGATTTCAAATGGGATACGGTTTTCGCGTAAAACTGCTTTCACAAAGAGATTGATCGCAGTAGAAGTATTTAGACCGACATTGGAGCAGAACGTATCAAAGCTGACCTTGTCTTTTTCGTCTACTCTTGCATTAAAGTTGCCAATGCCATAGAAACATCTCCTTTCGTATTCGTCGTGTATTTATCACATCACTATTGTATGCGAAAAGCAAGCTAATGTATTACACAACAATGAGTGCTCTATAAATTATCAATTATACTTCCTCCTCCGACAACTCCTCCCACTTCTCATACAGCCTGTCGATTTCCTCCATCACCTCGGCCTTCTCCGTGCTCAGCTCCGTGCACTTCGCGACATCCGTGAACACGTCCTCCTGCGTCAGCAGCCCGTCAATTTCCGCACTCCGCTCCTCGAGCTCCGTGATCCGCTTCTCGACCTTCGCAATCTCATTTTTCCGCTTCCGCTCCCGCGCCTGCGCCTCCTTCTTCCGCTCCCAGTCGTCGCGGGACGATCCCGAGGACGATTCCTTCCTGGCGGCCGCCGCCTCCGGCGCGTAGATCCGGGTGAGCTCCTCCGACTTTTCGAGATAGTAGTCGTAGTTGCCCAGATAGTTGACGAGTGCCTGATTTTTCAGCTCGAGAATCCTCGTCGCGGTCTGGTTGATAAAATAGCGGTCGTGCGAGACGTAGAGCACCGTCCCCGTGTAGCCGCGGATCGCCTCCTCCAGGATTTCCTTGGAGGTGATGTCCAGATGGTTCGTCGGCTCGTCGAGAATCAGAAAATTCGACTTCGAGAGCATCAGCCGGGCGAGAGAGAGGCGCCCGCGCTCGCCGCCGCTCAGATCGCTGATGCGCTTGTACACGTCGTCCCCGGTGAAGAGAAACGCCGCGAGGACATTGCGGATCTCGGTGCCGGTCATGTCCGGGTAGACGTCGGAGATCTCCTCCATCAGCGTCTTTTCCATGTGGAGCTGCTGGTGCTCCTGGTCGTAATACCCGATGTGCACCTTGCTGCCCAGCGCAACCGAGCCCCGGTCCGCCCGTTCAAGCTCGTTGATGATCTTGAGGATCGTCGTCTTCCCGGTGCCGTTGTCGCCGATGATCGCGACCTTCTCCCCGCGGTGCAGCTGAAAATTCAGGTCAGAGAAGAGCGGATTGCCCGGAAACGATTTGGCCAGATGCTCGACCGTCAGCACATCATTTCCGCTTGTGACCTGCGGCACGAGCTTGAGGTGCATATCCGAGCGGACCTCCGTCGGCTTCTCGACGACCTCCAGCTTGTCCAGCATCTTCTCGCGGCTCTCGGCGCGGCGGATCGACTTCTCTCTGTTAAAGGAGCGCAGCTTGGCGATCACGGCCTCCTGGTGCCGGATTTCCTGCTGCTGGTTGACGTACGCCTTCCAGGCGATCTCGCGCAGCTGCGCCTTTTTCTCGGCGTAGGCGGAGTAGTTGCCGTCAAAGCTCATGACTTTTCCGTTGTCCAGCTCGATGACCTTTGTGACGACCCGGTTCAAAAAGTAGCGGTCATGCGCGACGATCAGCACCGCGCCCTTGTAGTTCATCAGATAGTTCTCCAGCCACGCGATGGAGTTCAGATCCAGGTGGTTGATCGGCTCGTCGAGCAGCAGAAGATCCGGAGAGGAGAGCAGCAGGCGTCCCAGCGCGACGCGCGTCTTCTGCCCGCCTGAGAGGGTGCAGATTCGCTTGCCGAACTCCTCCTCCGTGAATCCCAGACCCTTTAGCACTCCGGTCAGCTCGCTCTGCAGCGCATAGCCGTTTTGCTGCTCGTACTCGGTTGAGATGCGGTTGTACTGCTCCATGAGCGACTGCAGCGCGTCGCCCGAGCAATGCTTCATCTCCAGCTCGATCTCGCGCATCCGGCGCTCCATGCGCAGGACCTCCTCCTTGACACTGAGCAGCTCCTCGTAGATCGTCTGCTCGCTGTGCACATCCTGGTGCTGCTCCAGGTAGCCGAACGTCTTTCCCTTCGCCAGCGCGACGACGCCCGCGTCCGGCTCGAGCTCGCCGACAATCATGCGCAGCAGCGTCGTCTTGCCCGCGCCGTTGATCCCGACAATCGCGGCCTTCTCATGGTCCTCAATGTGGAAGGATGCCTGACTGACGATGACATCCGTCCCGAACGATTTTGTGATATTCTGACATGACAGTATCATGATTTCTCCTTTTTCCTCTGTTCCACAGGCGGCATACACGCCCAACCGGTCCCCAAACGCTTCTCCTGTATGCCCGCGATCCCCGGCGGATTTCGCTTTTCCGGAAGCGCCGCTCCACATATTATAGCGGAAACAGAAAAAAACTCAATATTGAAATGTATTTTTTTAAGAGCAGCAGCGCAAAACCGTTTTCACGATTGTTGACATTAAATATACGTTCGAGTATAATTATTCCAGCTATTATGCCATGCGTAAGGCATAAAATACGAACGAACAGGGGAAGAGGTCAGTACATTGGAAGAGCGTGAAATTTCAAAAGCGGTAGTCAAGCGGCTGCCGCGTTATTATCGTTATCTGGGCAATTTACTGGATGCCAGGGTCGAGCGCATTTCATCGAATGAGCTCAGCGAGATGATGAATGTGACAGCCTCTCAGATCCGGCAGGACCTGAACAATTTCGGCGGCTTCGGCCAGCAGGGCTACGGGTACAATGTGAAATATCTCTACACGGAGATCGGAAAGATACTGGGGCTTGACCATGCCTACAACATGATCATCGTCGGGGCAGGAAATTTGGGGCAGGCGCTCGCAAACTATGTCAAGTTCGAGAAGCGAGGCTTCTGGATCAAGGGGCTTTTTGATGTGAACCCGCGGCTTAGGGGGATGGCCGTGCGCGGAATCGAGATTCGGATGATAGAGGAGCTCCCGCAGTTTATCCGGGAGAACCAGATACAGATCGCCGCGCTGACGCTCCCGGCGAGCGGAGCGGAGGAGGTCACACCGATCCTTGTGGAGAACGGCGTGAAGGCCATCTGGAACTTCGCACATACGGATCTGCATGTGCCGTCGGGCGTCGTCGTCGAGAGCGTGCATCTCTCGGAGAGCCTGATGCAGTTGTCATACAATCTCAATCATATGGAGCTCGAGAAGGAAAAAACGGGGCAGCGCTGAGTGCGTCTGCCTTTTCCGTTTTCCGGCCGGATATTTTAGATCTGTGCAATCGAGCGAGCGGGCAAGTGATCGGATCCGGTGATTTGCGGCACGTGATCCTGTTATAGCGGCAGAGGAGGGAATGGTATGGAATATTTGCTGACTGCGGCGCAGATGAAGCGCTGTGACCGAGACACGATCGAACGGCTGGGCGTCCCGGCAATGGTCCTGATGGAGCGCGCCTCCCTGGCCGTCGTCGAGGAAATGCTCAGCGGCAATTTTGACCTGCGATCGGTGCTCGTGGTGTGCGGCTCGGGCAACAACGGGGGCGACGGGTTTGCCGTTGCGCGGCTTTTGTGGGAGCGCGGGGTGCCGGTCTGCGCGGCTTTTGTCGGGAGGGACGCATCCATGACGCCGGAATGTCGGATGCAGCGCCAAATCTGCGAGAATTGCGGAATAAAAATCGGAAGTAATTTCGATGCATCCGAATATACTACTATAGTAGATGCCGTGTTCGGCATAGGGATTTCGCGCCCGGTCGAGGGGCATTACGCCGAGGTCATCCGCCAGATCAACCAAAGCAGCGCCGGCTGCGTCGCCGTCGACATTCCCTCCGGCGTCAGCGCCGACACCGGGCAGATCCTCGGAGTGGCCGTCCGCGCAGATCTGACGGTCACCTTTGCCGCAAAAAAAATCGGCCAGCTCCTGTATCCGGGAGCGGAGTATTGCGGCGTGCTGGTGCGCCGGGATGTCGGAATCGTCGTGCAGCGGCCAGGGTTCTGCATCGCGTCAGGCGCAGACAGCGCGAACGATAGAAGAGAGGCAGAGCTGCCTCATGCATTCCCCAGCTGCACGGGTGCAAAAGTGCTGCAGGATGAGATGTCTGATTGCATAGAGACAGAGGTACAGCATCATACGTTCACCGAGGGCATAGATTTGAAGCGTCCGTTTACGGACAACATAAAGCAACAGCACACAGTTACTGACGATGTGGAGTCGGAGCAGGAATCGTTTGCAGTTACCTACGGAAAAGAAGACCTTCTTCGCATCCCGGTGCGCCCGCCGTACTCCAACAAGGGCAGCTACGGGAAGGTGCTGCTGATCGCCGGTTCTCCCGGCATGAGCGGGGCGGCCTGCCTCTGTGCCCGCGCGGCGTACCGCTGTGGCAGCGGTCTGGTGCGGGTCTTCACGCCGGAGTGCAACCGCGCGATCCTGCAGCAGTCTCTGCCGGAGGCGATGGTCACCGCGTGGCAGCAGGAGGCGGACGCGATGGAGCGCCTTTCGGGCGCGCTTGCGTGGGCGGATGTCGTAGGGATCGGCCCGGGCCTCGGCACAAGCCTCTTCGCGGCAAGGCTGCTGAAGTACGTGCTCGCAAATGCGGCGCAGCCGGTCGTGATTGACGCCGACGCGCTCAACCTGCTGGCGAAAGCGCCCGAGCTGCTCCGGGAAACGGCCTCGGACTATCCGCTGATTCTGACGCCGCATATCGGCGAGCTGTCAAGGCTTACCGGGAAGGCAAAGGAGGAGCTTCTGTCCGACCTGATCGGCAGCTGCCGCCAGTTCGCGGCGGAGCACCGCCTGATCTGTGTCGCGAAGGACGCGCGGACGGTCGTCTCGGACGGAGTACATACTTATATCAATCCATCGGGCAACAGCGGCATGGCGACGGGCGGCTCCGGCGATGTCCTCACCGGCACCCTCTGCGGCCTGCTCGCACAGAAGGCAGAGCCGTTCGCGGCAGCTACGCTCGGCGTGTATCTGCACGGACTGGCGGGAGACAGCGCGTGTGAGCGGCTGGGCAGCCACGCCATGCTGGCAGGCGATATTGCGGATCATCTCGGCAGCGTGCTCCGGGAGACAGAAGAGCGTCAAAGGGCAGAGCAGCATAAATTATATGGAAGAAGAAAATGTACGACGAATGAAACCGCCTAGAGCACAGTGCTGCCGCAGTACTATCCGGGACATAAGTACCGTCCAAGACAAAGTACTGCCCAGGACACGGTATCATCAGGGACGCAGTGTCACTTTGGACACAGTACCACCCGGGACACAGTACCATCCGGGAAGCAGTGCTACATAGGACACAGCACCGCCCGAAATACAGTAGTATCAGGAAACAGACCAGAAGGGAAGGATCAGCATGGATCGGAAAAACGGAAGAATTACGGCATACATTCACCTGGATGCTGTCGCAGAGAATTTCCGCAGGATGAAGGAGAAGCTCAGGGAAGGCGTGAAGATGGTCGCGGTCGTGAAGACGGACGCGTACGGACACGGCGCGGTGCGGCTCGCACAGTTCGTGGAGCCGTACGACTACATCTGGGGCTTTGCGGTGGCCGCCGTCGACGAAGGGCGCGAGCTGCGCGACGCAGGGATCACCAAGCCGATCCTCGTGCTCGGCTACACCTTCGAGGAGGACTACGTGTACATGGCACAAAACGGGATACGGCCCGCCGTGTTTACGGTCGAGATGGCGGCGCAGTTTTGCGCGGCGGCCAAGCGCCTGGGCGTCTGCGCGCCCGTCCACATCGCGGTCGATACCGGGATGTCGCGGATCGGCTTTGCGGACTGCGCCGGGAGCGTCGATGAGGTCGTCCGGATCAGCCGCATGGCTAATCTGCGGATTGAGGGCGTGTTCACCCATTTCGCGCGCGCCGATGAGCGCGACAAGAGCGCGGCGCTGCAGCAGCTGGCCCGCTTTTCCGTCTTCTGTGAGACGCTGAAAAAGGCAGGGGTGGATGGCTTTTTGCAGCACTGCTCGAACAGCGCCGGGATCCTCGAGCTCCCGGCTGCAAACATGGATCTGGTGCGGGCCGGCATCACGAGCTACGGCATCTACCCGTCGGAGGAAATTGACAGGACGTTTCCGCTCTGCCCGGTCATGGAACTGAAATCCCATGTGGTGCATCTGAAGATCATAGAGCCGGGAACGGCGGTCAGCTACGGCGGGACCTTTGTCGCCGGCCGCCGGATGCGGGTCGCGACGATCCCGGTCGGCTACGGGGACGGCTATCCCAGAAGTTTAAGCGGTAAGGGATATGTCCTGATCCGCCAGCAGCGCGCCCCGATTCTCGGGAGAGTCTGCATGGATCAGTTCATGGTCGACGTGACGGACCTGGATGTGTCGCTGCTCGACGAGGTGACGCTGCTCGGCGTGGACGGGGCTGCGGCGATCACGATCGACGAGCTCGGCGAGCTCTCCGGGCGATTCCCGTATGAGTTCGTATGCGACATCGGGAAGCGGGTGCCGCGCGTGTATGTGCCGTAAAATATAAGTTATAGTTCAGCCAGGACGCCATGCAAGCCACAGGTCTACGCTGCCGCTCCGGTCGGCGCTAAGCGAGCCCCACCGGGGCTCAGCGCCCCGCTTGCTATGCAAGCTATCCGCCGCTACGCGGCTCCTGTCTGCGGCTGAATGGGTCTACACTCCGTTTCGGTCGGTGCTAAACGAGTCCCACTGGGACTCAGCACCGTTCCGTCCATTCAAAAATGGTAATACAGGTCTACGCTCCGCTTCGGTCGATGCCAAACGTATGGTCTCGCCTCCCGGCTCGGTCGTTGCTAAACGAGTGCCACTGGCACTCAGCAACCCCGGCACACGGCATCCTTAGCAAGCAAGCTTGCACGGTCTGTCTTCCCATTTTTTAAGCATGGCTGAACTGTGAGGACAAAATCCTGCCAGGCTGTGTATACATGGATAAAACGTGGAGATACTTAGAGGTATAAAATACGTAAATTCCTTGTATCGGAGTGTGAGTAGTGTGATTGTCAGAAGAGGAGATATTTTTTACGCGGATCTGCGGCCGGTTGTCGGATCGGAGCAGGGAGGCATCCGACCGGTGCTGATCATTCAGAACGATATCGGAAACAAGCACAGCCCGACGGTGATCTGTGCGGCCATTACCTCAAAGATGAACAAGGCGAAGCTGCCCACCCATGTAGAGATCCAGGCAGGCAGATACCAGATCGTGAAGGATTCGGTGATCCTGCTCGAACAGCTGCGCACGATCGACAAGCGGCGCCTCAAGGACCGGGTCTGTCACCTGGACGGCGAGCTGCTCGAGCGCGTCGACAAGGCGCTGCAGGTCAGTCTGGAGCTGATCGCGGACTGATCTACATACCGCCTTACCCGTACCTTGACGAATCCGCAGGAAAATGCTATATTCTATAGAGTTGCAAGCTGGAACATCATTTTTAAAGGAGAGAAACATAAGATATGGATGGCGACGCCAGTACCCTGTTGGGTGCATGTTTATTAGCGTTCCTGTTGATACTGAATTTTATTATGACCGCATTTGCCTCTGCGATCCACTCGATCTCCGATGCGGAGCTCGAGGAAGCGTTTGCGTCAGAGGGCAAGCCGCCGGACGAGATCTGTGATCTGAAGGATCATCCGAGGCGGCTGACGCACACGATCTGGCTGCTGACCGCAGTCACCTACACCGGAACCGGCTTTCTCGTCACGAGACTGACGCGGCAGTATCCGTTCTACGTGATATTCCCGCTGCTGGCGGTTCTGTTTTACCTGTTCGGCAATTCGATTCCCGAAATGCTCGGACACAAAAATGCCTCCCGCTGGCTGCTTCGCCGCTTCGGCATCGTCCGCGGCGTCATGACGGCCGCGAGCCCGCTGACCCAGGCGATGACCTTTGTGTCGAACCTGTGCATTCGGCTGTTCGGCATCGACCCCAAGTCGCTCGAGAACGAGGTCACGGAGGATGAGATCATCTCGATGGTCAACGAGGGCCATGAGCAGGGCGTCCTTGACGCGAAGGAGGCCGAGATGATCCAGAATATCTTTGAGATGGACGACAAGAAGGCCGGGGACGTCATGCTCCACCGGAAGAACATCATCGGAATCGACGGGACGCTCGATCTGAACGGCGCGATCGCCTTCATGGTAGAGCAGCCCGTGTCGCGCTTTCCGGTCTACCTCGATAGCATCGACAACATCATCGGAATCCTGCACTTTAAGGATGCGATGAAGTTCCACACGATGGGGACGTACGACAGCTGGCTGATCAAGGATATCCCCGAGCTGATCCGCGCGGTGCGCTTCATTCCGGAGACGCGCGGGATCAACCTGATCTTCCGCACCATGCAGACAGAGAAGATCCAGATGGTGATCGTCGCCGACGAGTACGGCCAGACCGCCGGCCTCGTCACGATGGAGGACATTCTCGAGGAGATCGTCGGCAACATTCAGGATGAGTACGACAAGGATGTCGTCTTTATCCGGAAGGACGGCGAGGATGGCTACCTGATGGACGGGATGACGCCGCTCTCTGAGGTACAGGATACACTCGGAATTGAGTTCGAGGGAGAAGAGTACGATACTCTGAACGGACTGCTGATTTCACGGCTCGACCGCATACCGACGGACGGTGAGCAGGGCGAGGTGCGCGAGAAGGGCTATCTGTTTCAGATTATTGAGGTGGAAAATAAAATGATCCGCCTCGTCAAAATAAAAAAATTACCAGAAGAACAAGCAGAAAAGGAGTAACAGCAGATTATGTCAGGACATTCAAAATTTGCAAATATCAAGCACAAGAAAGAGAAAAACGACGCCGCAAAGGGAAAGATTTTTACCATCATCGGCCGTGAATTGGCGGTAGCGGTAAAGGAAGGCGGCTCCGATCCGGCCAACAACAGCCGTCTGCGCGATGTGATTGCAAAGGCGAAGGCCAACAACATGCCGAACGATACGATCGAGCGCGGCATCAAGAAGGCTGCCGGAGAGCTCGGCAGTGTGAACTACGAGTTCGTGACGTACGAGGGTTACGGCCCCGGCGGAATCGCGATCATCGTGGATGCGCTGACCGACAACAAGAACCGCACAGCGTCCAATGTCCGCAACGCGTTTACAAAGGGCAGCGGCAACATCGGCACGCAGGGCTGCGTCTCCTACATGTTTGACCAGAAGGGCCAGATCATCATCGACCGCGAGGAGTGCGACATGGACCCGGATGAGCTGATGATGCTGGCGCTCGACGCGGGAGCGGAGGACTTCTCTGAGGAGGAGGACAGCTTTGAGGTGCTCACGACGCCGGATGATTTCAGCGACGTGCGCCAGAAGCTCGAGGAGGCAGGCATCCCGATGGCGTCCGCCGAGGTCACGATGATCCCGCAGAACTACGTTGCGCTGACTGACGAGACTGCTCTGAAGCAGCTGAACCGTACCCTGGATATGCTGGACGAGGACGACGACGTCCAGGCGGTATACACAAACCTGGAGGAATAAGCATGAATTTCTACCTGACGGGAATCGAGGGAATGCCGAAGCTTCTGGACTGCTGTGACGATGACCCGATGAAGTATTTCAGCAAGAAGACGTACGCAGATGCGTTCCACCGGATGTACCAGGAGCATGTGCCGACGTTTGACGCGATCGAGCAGGGCTATCTGACAGTCATCGACAAGGAGCAGTTTCTGACGAACATGGCGGATGCGCTTGCCGCGTACGGCGCGCAGAAGTATGCGGCCTGTCCGAAGCGGAGCAAGAGAGACCATCTCATGATGGATCTGAACCTGACGATGGCGGCGTTTGTGCTCCCGATGATTCTGGAATTCCACGGGGAGTCTTCCGGGCCCCTGGCACAGAAGGCCACAGAAGCGTGGAAGCGTCAGTTCCCGAAGTCCGCTCTGAAGGCTTCGGAGTACCGGTACATAGAGGAGGGCTTTCACAAGAAGTTCTGCTATATCACGACCGCGGTTTGCGAGTCCTTCGGCAGGCAGGATGATTGCTACGAGCTTCGGACGCTGCGCAGCTACCGCGACGGCTATCTGGCTTCCCGTCCAGACGGTGCAGAGCTGATCCATCTGTACTACGATGTCGCGCCGTCGATCGTCAAGCACATCAACCGGCGGGAGAACCGGAAGGAGATTTACGAGTCTATCTGGGAGCAGTACCTCGCGCCGTGCCTCTCGATGATCGAGGAGGGGCGGCTGGCGGACTGCGAGCAGCGGTACGAAGAGATGGTCTTTACCTTAAAGGACCAGTATTTTCTTTCATAAGAGAAAGGGCTGCCATGCGGGGCAACAAAAGCTGCTGCGGTGGCGCCCTTTTTCTGTTCCGTCATTTTCTTCTGCATCGGTGCATTTTTTTCACGGGCCGGGACATAATAAAGAAATATCCGGCAACAGAACGTTGCAATTCAGCCAGGACACCATGCAAGCCGCAGGTCTATGCCACACTTGCTGCACAAGCTATCCGCCGCTATGCGGACTCCCGTCTGTGGCTGAACTGTGAAGAAAAGGAGATCCGATATGAGCAAGGAGAGAGAGCATCCGTCGCAGGAGGACGCGGCGGAGGAGAAGAAGGAGCAGCGGGAGGCGATCAAGGAGATGGGCGAGGCGGAGCTGAGCCACCGGATCCACCTGCTGAGTGTGATTGGGGAGATCGAGGGACACGAGTGTCTCCCGAACAATTCAAAGACGACAAAGTATGAGCACGTGCTGCCGAAGCTGGCGGCGATCGAGGACAGCCAGGAGATTGACGGAGTCCTGATCCTGCTGAACACCGTCGGCGGGGACGTGGAGGCCGGGCTGGCGATCGCGGAGATGATCGCGTCCCTGAGCAAGCCGACCGTCTCCCTCGTGCTCGGAGGGAGTCACTCGATCGGCGTGCCGATCGCCGTGTCGACAGACTATTCCTTTATCGTGCGCACGGGGACGATGGTTATCCATCCCGTGCGGATGAATGGCACAGTGATCGGGGCGCCTCAGACGTACGACTATTTTAAGCAGATGCAGGACCGGATCCTCGGCTTCATCTCCGAGCACTCGCAGGCGTCGCGCAGGCGGCTCGAGGAGCTGATGCTGGACACCGGGATACTGACGAAGGACCTGGGGACGATCCTCGTCGGGGCGGATGCCGTAAAGGAAGGGCTGATCAACGAGGTCGGCGGGATCCGGGAGGCGCTCGGAAAGCTGTACGAAATGATCGACGCGAGGGATGACGGCGCAAACATGCGCTGAACACGCATTCCGAGGGTGTTGCAAAATTGCCGGCAACTACGACTACTGGTATCCGATCCATCGCACAAATGCCCGCCATTGTGGATTTGCCGCATTTTGCAACACCCCCTCGCGTATATTTTTCTTGTGTCAAGAACGATTGTTTGGTATAATAAACAGGTATATGCGGAAAAATCTCCCATACGCTAAATGGATAGAAGAATATGGAGGTATCCTATGACTGTACTTCAATCAATTTTTCTCGGGATTGTGCAGGGCATCACGGAATTTCTGCCGGTCAGCAGCTCCGGCCACCTGTCGATCCTGCAGAATATTTTTCACGTCGAGACCGACGGCGGCATGCTGTTCGACATCATGCTCCACGTCGGGACACTGGTCGCCGTCTTTGTGGTATACCACAAGGATATCTGGCGGATGATCGTCGAGGCCTTAAAGATGGCGGTCGATATCTGTTTCAACTTCAAGACCTGGTGCCTGAACAAAATACATAAAACGTCTCTGAAATACCGCCGGGTCGTCCACAACAACTACCGGAAGTTCGTCGTGCTCGTGCTCGTGTCGACCGTGCCGACCGGCGTCATCGGCGTGCTCGGCAAGGATCTGATTTCCGATGCGGGCGACACGCTGCTCATCCCCGGCATCTGTCTGTTGATCACGGGCGTGCTCCTGCTGATTGCGGACGGCTCGAAGGAAGGGCGCAAGCTCCCGCGCGAGATCACGTACAAGAACGGGCTTGCTATCGGCGCGGCCCAGGGACTCGCGACGCTTCCCGGCCTGTCGCGCTCCGGCACCACCATCACGGCCTGCCTGCTGTGCGGCATGGACCGCAAATTCGCGGTAAAGTATTCCTTTATCCTCTCGATTCCGGCCATCCTCGGCGCGGCGGTGCTCGAGGTGAAGGATGTGTTTGAGAACCCGGTCGAGACAGGCCAGATCGGCATCTACGCGATCGGCATGGTGTTTGCGGCCGTCGTCGGCTACGTCTGCATCAAGACGATGCTTGTCGTAGTGCGGAACAAAAAGTTCAAGTATTTTTCTTACTATTGCTTTGTAGTCGGTGTGATCGCAATCGCAGGACATTTCTTCCTGTAAGGGAATCATGTGACGAGATGCAGGCCCTGTTTCGCAGTGAGAGGGAGCGGGCCTGCTGTATTTATGATCCGGAAAGTGCATTTTAGGAAGGGGAGACAGTATCGTTGGCAGCTAGAGCAGTGAAAAAGAAGCCGGAGACGGGTAAAACCGCTCCGGTAAAAAAATCGGGAGTGGGGAGCGGACGTTCCGGCGCGTCGGCGCAGAGAGCAAAAAAGCAGACCTCCGGCAAGAAGGCTTCCGCTCCGTCCAGAGCGCCCAGGCAGGAGGCGCCCGCGGAGACTCCTTATGAGGGCGCGGGGCTGGCGCGCGAGGCCATGATGTGGGTCATGATCGCCGTCGGCATCTTTCTCTTTATCAGCTATTTCGGCCTCGGCGGGTTTCTCGGCGAGGTCATCAGTGACGTCAGCTTCGGGCTGTTCGGGTGGTCCGCGTACGCGTTTCCGTTTCTGATCATCGTCGCGACCGCGTTTCTGATCTCGAACCGCGGCAGCAAGGTCGCGGTTGTGAAGTTTCTCTCGGCAGTCGTGCTGTACCTGACGGTCTGCAGCTTTTTCGGGCTTGCAAAGGCGGAGGAGTACACCGCGTCGACCGTGCTCGAGATCTACGAGCGCAGTGCGGCGCAAAAGGCGGGCGGAGGCGCGATCGGCGGGCAGCTCTGCCGGCTTTTGTGCCCGTCGCTCGGGACCGTGGGAGCCGCCGTGTTTCTCGGGATTCTCGCGGTCATCTGCGTCGTGCTGATCACGCAGCGCTCGATCCTGCGCGGGGTGAAGCGGCGCAGCCAGAGGATGTACGCCCAGGCGAAGGAGCACTCGCTCCGCAGGCGGGAAGAGCAGGCGGCAAGGCAGGAAGAGGAGGACGAGTACCTTCCCATCCAGGACCGGGACGCATCCCGCGCAGCCGCTTCCGCGCCCGGGATCGAGCGCGAGCCCGTCCGGTACCGCCGCTCGGAGGCTGCCGCTTCTGCACAGGAGCAGCAGAGCCGCTGGAGCATGAGTACCGCACGGCTTCCAAAGGCGGAGGAGGAAAAAGCAGGTTCCGGCAGGCACGCAGGCGCCAGGGGGCGCGCGGGCTCGGCGAAGAAGCCGCGCCGCAGCCAGGAGGTTCCGCAGCCGGAGCTCATCGTGGAGGGCAGCGACGTCCCTGTCGTGCGGCACACACAGCGCACCGAGATCGAGATTCCGGTCATTTTCCCGTCCACCCCGCAGGAGAGCCGGCACAGCCGGAGGGTAAACGGCATGACCGACAACACGCTGATCTCCGGAAACCCCGGAACGGTCGGGGCGGATGTCCACGAGATCATCTCCAGGGGCGGCCATGCAGAGCTCTCCGGGGATGCGCCGGCTGACACTGGGACTGCGGCAGGCATCGGAAACCGGGATGCGCACCGCGGCGTCCAGGACACTCCGGACGGGCAGGAGACCACGTACATTGATCTTGACCGGATCGCGGCAGACCAAACGGGCGATCCGTATATCGGAGCCCAGCCTGACGGAATGGCGCTTCATATAGAAGGAATTTCGGACGACCCGACCGACGACAGACAGCAGCCGGAGTCTCCGACAGTCGAGAGCGCAAGACATGATCCATTCGGATTTTCGTCAGCCGAGACCGCAAAGCATAACTCATTTGGATCTTCGCCGGAGGAGAGCGCAGAGCGTGATCCATACGGAGCGCGCACATCGGAATCTGATGGGCAGGAAGCCGACGGGAAGAATACACGCACCGCAGGACACCGCGCGGCAGGTGCGCATACGACAGCTGCGCACACGGCTGAACATTCTGCATCGGGAACGCATAACCCGGAATATCGCACTTCGGACGATCTGGAGGAGGCCGATGAAGCGTATGCGGCCGGCCGCGGCGAGGAGCAGACAGAGCATGGAAGCTCCGCCGATTCTTCCGGCGCGGCATCCGGGCGGAGTAAGGACTTCGGCATCTTTGCGTCGGAAAACCGGCTCGACGGCAACGCGTCCGGGGCGGTCTTCCGCTCTGAGCCGTCCGCGCCAAAAAGCCGCACGGCAGGCGGCCGGGAAGGCACAGAGAGCCGCGCCGCAGACGGTGAGGAGCCGCACGGCAGCTCGCCGAAGCGGAATCCGCGCTCTTCGAAGCAGGAGATCGAGGAGGGCATCGCGGACGTCGAGGCGGAGATGGCGAAGGCCGCCGAGATCGTGAAGCGCGAGTACGTCTACCCGCCGCTCGATCTTCTCAAGCGCGGAACGGCTCGTTCCGGCGCAGGGCAGGAGCAGGAGGTGCGCAGGACCGCGGCGAAGCTGCAGCAGACGCTCGACAGCTTCGGCGTCCACGCGAGAGTCACCAACGTGAGCTGCGGGCCGAGCGTCACGCGGTACGAGCTGACACCGGAGCAGGGCGTCAAGGTCAAGCAGATTGTCGCGCTCGCCGACGACATCAAGCTGAACCTGGCCGCGACCGACATCCGTATCGAAGCGCCGATCCCGGGCAAGTCTGCCGTCGGCATCGAGGTGCCGAACGCGGAGAACAGCACGGTCATGCTGCGGGATCTGCTCGAGTCAAACGAGTTTAAGACGCACAAGTCGAACCTCGCCTTCGCGGTCGGAAAGGACATCGGCGGCAAGACCGTCGTCGCAGACATCGCAAAGATGCCGCATCTACTGATCGCCGGCGCGACGGGCAGCGGTAAATCCGTCTGCATCAACACCCTGATCATGAGCATTCTCTACAAGGCGAAGCCCGACGACGTGAAGCTGATCATGGTGGACCCGAAGGTCGTGGAGCTGAGCGTGTACAACGGGATCCCGCACCTGTTTATCCCGGTCGTGACGGATCCGAAAAAGGCGGCCGGCGCGCTGAACTGGGCCGTCGCCGAGATGGACAGCCGCTACCAGAAGTTCGCGGAGTACGGCGTGCGCGACCTGAAGGGATACAATCAGAAGATCGAGGTGATCCAGGAGATCGACGATCCGAACAAGCCGCAGAAGCTGCCGCAGATCGTGATCATTGTCGACGAGCTCGCGGACCTGATGATGGTCGCGCCGGGCGAGGTCGAGGATTCCATCTGCCGTCTGGCACAGCTTGCCCGCGCAGCAGGTCTGCATCTGATCATCGCGACGCAGCGGCCTTCAGTCAACGTCATCACCGGTCTGATCAAGGCAAACATGCCGTCGCGGATCGCCTTTGCGGTGTCCTCCGGCGTCGACTCGCGCACGATCATCGACATGTACGGCGCGGAGAAGCTGCTCGGAAAGGGCGACATGCTGTTTTACCCGCAGGGCTACCAGAAGCCTGCCAGAGTCCAGGGCGCGTTCGTCTCGGACGAGGAGGTCTCCGACGTCGTAGATTTCCTGAAAGAAAAAAATATGGACGGAGGCTACGGAGCCGAGATGGAGGAGCAGCTCGCGAAGGTGCAGCAGGCCGGAGCCGCCGCGCGTGCGAATGAGGACGTGGACGCGCTCTTTGCTGAGGCAGGCAAATTCATCATCGACAAGGACAAGGCCTCGATCGGCATGTTGCAGCGTGTCTTTAAAATCGGTTTCAACCGCGCGGCGCGGATCATGGACCAGCTCTCCGACGCCGGCGTCGTCGGCCCGGAGGAGGGGACAAAGCCGCGCAAGATTCTGATGTCCCAGGAGGAGTTTGAAAACTATCTGGAGCAGAATTGAAAAAATTTCTGATTGAAATTTTATATGTCTTGTTTTATACTAAGGTGATGTATTTTGTCGGGGGCTCTTGTGTGGCTGCCGCCGGGTCTGCATTCCGGCGCTGCTGTCTGTGCGTTTCCGATTACAACTGCGACAGGTCATTGCCGCAAAGGGATATGGAGGTATAGTATGTACAAGATTTTGGAAGCAGGGAAGCTTGCGGGCAATATCTACCAGATGGTGGTGGAAGCTCCGCGTGTTGCGAAACATTGCCTGCCGGGACAGTTTGTCATCGTAAAGGCCGACGAAGTCGGCGAGAGAATTCCGCTGACCATCTGTGACTACGACAGAGAGGCCGGGACGATCACGATCGTCTTCATGCCGATCGGCGCTTCGACCGAGAAGTTTGCACAGCTCCAGGCCGGCGATTCCTTCCGGGATTTCGTGGGACCGCTCGGATGTCCGTCCGAGCTCTGCATGGAGGAGAATCTCGAGGAGACCAGGAAAAAGAAGATCCTGTTCGTCGCAGGCGGTGTCGGCACGGCTCCGATCTACCCGCAGATGAAGTGGCTGCATGAGCACGGCGTGGACGCGGACGTCATCGTCGGCGCAAAGACGAAGGAGCTGGTGATTCTCGAGGATAAGTTCAAGTCTGTGGCAGGAAACGGCAACGTCTACATCACGACGGACGACGGCTCCTACGGCAGAAGCGGTATGGTCACAAAGGTGATCGAGGATCTCGTCACGAAAGAGGGCAAGACGTATGACCACTGTGTGGCGATCGGCCCGATGATCATGATGAAGTTCTGCTGCCTGACCACAAAGAAATTCAATATCCCGACGGTTGTCAGCATGAACCCGATCATGGTAGACGGCACGGGAATGTGCGGTGCATGCCGTGTCATGGTAGGCGATGAGGTCAAGTTCGCATGTGTGGACGGACCGGAGTTCGACGGCCACAAGATTGACTTCGACGCAGCGATGAAGAGACAGGCGATGTACAAGACCGAAGAGGGCAGAGCTCTGCTCAAGCTGCGCGAGGGCGACACGCATCACGGCGGCTGCGGGAATTGCGGAGGTGACAAATAATGGCAGACGTATTGAAGAAAGTTCCTGTCAGAGAGCAGGATCCGAAGGTAAGAGCGACTAATTTTGACGAGGTATGTCTCGGATACAATAAAGAAGAGGCGATGGCTGAGGCAGAGCGCTGCCTGCACTGCAAGAACGCTAAGTGCGTGCAGGGTTGCCCGGTATCCATCAACATCCCGGATTTCATCCAGCAGGTGAAGGAAGGCAATTTCGAGGAGGCCTACAAGGTGATCTCCCAGTCCAGCGCACTTCCGGCGATCTGCGGCCGTGTGTGCCCGCAGGAGAGCCAGTGTGAGGGCAAGTGCATCCGCGGCATCAAGGGCGAGGCAGTCTCCATCGGCAAGCTGGAGCGTTTCGTCGCTGACTGGGCGAGAGAGAATGGCATCAAGCCGCCCGCATCGGCTGCAAAGAACGGCCACAAGGTAGCGGTCATCGGTTCCGGCCCGTCCGGACTGACGTGTGCCGGCGACCTCGCAAAGCTCGGCTATGACGTGACGATCTTTGAGGCGCTGCACGAGGCAGGCGGAGTGCTCGTATACGGCATTCCGGAGTTCCGTCTCCCGAAGCTCGACGTTGTGGCGAAGGAAGTGGAGAATGTAAAGTCTCTCGGCGTAAAGATCGAGACGAATGTCATCATCGGCAAGTCCGTGACGATCGACGAGCTGCTCGATGAGGAGGGCTTCGAGGCAGTCTTCATCGGCTCCGGCGCAGGTCTTCCGATGTTCATGGGCATCCCGGGCGAGACCGCGAAGGGCGTCTTCTCTGCGAACGAGTTCCTGACCAGAAACAATCTGATGAAGGCGTTCCGCGAGGACTACGACACCCCGATCGTGCACGGCAAGAAGGTCGCGGTTGTCGGCGGCGGCAACGTGGCGATGGATGCGGCTCGTACCGCGCTGCGCCTCGGCGCTGAGGTACATATCATCTACCGCCGCAGCGAGGCAGAGCTTCCGGCGCGTGCGGAGGAAGTACACCACGCGAAGGAGGAGGGCATCATCTTTGACCTCCTGACCAACCCGAAGGAGATCCTCGTCGACGAGAACGACGCGGTCAAGGGCATCCGCTGCATCCGCATGGAGCTTGGCGAGCCGGATGCGTCCGGAAGAAGACGTCCGGTCGAGGTACCGGGCTCCGAGTTCGACATTGACGTCGACACGGTGATCATGTCCCTGGGCACTTCCCCGAACCCGCTGATCTCCTCCACGACGATCGGCCTGGACACCAACCGCAGAAAGTGCATCGTGGCAGACGAGACGACCGGCCAGACCTCAAAGGACGGCGTGTTCGCAGGCGGCGACGCGGTGACAGGCGCAGCTACCGTCATCCTGGCAATGGGCGCAGGAAAGGCAGCGGCGAAAGGAATCGACGAGTTCCTCAAGAACAGAAAGTAAAAAAAATGCTTGTGGTACCGCCGGAGAAATCCGGCGGTATTTTTGTCGGGTCTGCGGCTTGCATGGCGTCCCGGCTGAACTGTAACATCTGTGCACCTGTATCGTCAGCACATTTTTTTTATGCAGCTATACTTTTTGGAGAAGATCAAGTATAATGAAGCCAGTGACAGATCGAAATGAGTTTTTAATCAGCTGTTTATTTGTAAAATGAGCTTTCAAAATCGGCGGGCAGCGAGAATTTAAATCTATAAGAATTTGCGGAGAAAATGAAAATGCGCGAATACACGATCAAAAGGATGGAGAGCGAAGACGAGATCAACGGCAAGGGATATGTTCATTATAAATCCTGGCAGGAAACCTACACAGGCCTTATCGATGCGGGATATCTGGAAGGGCACACCTTAGACGTATGCACTGCGATCGCACACAGATGGACGGACAATATCATCGTAGCGAAGGATGAAGAGAAGGTCGTCGGATTTGCGGGGTACGGCGCTTACCGTGACGATACGCTTCCGGCACACGGCGAGGTCTTTGCGCTTTATGTCCTTGCGGAGTATCATGGCAGAAGAATCGGCTACGAGCTGATGAATGCGGCGCTCGAAAAGCTCTCTGCTTATAGGAAAATTGCGGTCTGGGTGTTGAAAGGAAATGACAGGGCCATTCGCTTCTACGAAAGATATGGCTTCCGCTTTGACGGGACAGAAGCGGACATTATGCTTGGCACTCCGAATAAGGAACTGAGAATGATTTACGAAAGAGATTAATCAAACACAGTGGAGCGTACAGATGAAAATTTCTTTGGTTGTGGTCGGGAAAATAAAGGAGAAGTTCTACCGGGATGCGGTGGAGGAGTATCGGAAGCGGCTGGGGCGGTACTGTACGGTCGAGATCGTCGAGGTGGCGGATGAGAAGACGCCGGACGGCGCCGGAGCGGCACTCGAGGCTCAGATCAAGGAGCGGGAGGGGCAGCGCATTCTGCAGGCCATCCGCGAGGACGCCTATGTGATTGCGCTGGCGATCCAGGGGCGGCAGCGGTCCTCGGAGCAGCTCGCCGCGCATCTGGACGAGCTGGCGATCCGCGGGAAGAGCCATCTCTGTTTTGTCATCGGCGGCTCCCTCGGTCTCTCGGATTCGGTGCTGGTGCGCGCAGACGAACACCTCAGTTTCTCCCCCATGACCTTCCCGCACCAGCTCATGCGCGTGATTCTGCTCGAACAGATCTACCGCAGCTTCCGGATCATCCGTGGAGAGCCGTATCACAAGTGAGGGGCGAAGGATTGGACACCGGAACAGGATGAGACATAAGGAGGACACAACATGGTCTATCTCGAACGCTTTACTTTCCCGGATGCGGACCGGGAATTTGATTTTATTCTGGGGCAGAAGCGAACCTGCTATGACACCTATTATCCGTTTCAGATCCTACCTCGCCATCACCTGGAGGAGCTGAATTTCGAGCCGGTGACAATTCTGTACGGCGGAAACGGCACCGGAAAATCCACTGCGCTGAACGTAATTGCAGGGAAGCTCGGCCTGGCGCGCGACAGCCGGTTCAACCAGTCCGCATTTTTTTCTGATTACCTGAGACTCTGCACGGCCAGGACAGCCGGTCAGATCCCCCAAAACAGCCGGATCGTGACCAGCGACGATGTCTTTGAGTACATGCAGAACATCCGGGCGCTGAATGAAGGGCTGGATCTGCGCCGCGAGGAGCTGTTCGAGGAGTATCTGGACGTGAAATATTCGCATTTTCAGATGAAATCTCTGGAGGACTACGATCATCTCAAGAAGGTCAATCTGGCCCGCAGCAAGACCCAGTCGAAATACATACGCCATGAGATGATGGACAACGTGCGCGAGTATTCCAACGGAGAAAATGCGCTGAGCTACTTTGCCGAGCGCGTCACCGACAACGGACTGTACCTGCTCGACGAGCCCGAGAACAGCCTCTCGGCGACCCGACAGCTTGAGCTGGTGCGGTTTATCGAGGACTCCGCCCGGTTCTTCGGATGTCAGTTTATCATCGCGACGCACTCGCCGTTCGTGCTCTCCGTAAAAGGCGCGCGGATCTACGATCTCGACGAGGATCCGGTCGACCTCAAGCGGTGGACCGAGCTCGAAAATGTGCGCGTCTACTATGAATTTTTCAAAAAACATGAGCGGGAATTCCGCTGAGCAGGTATGACAAAGACAGGCTCAAAGAAAGGCACATTTTTTCCTCCCGCAACAGGTGAGGCAAGAATCACGGATCTTAAAAATATATGGTACTCGAACTTTAATGAAATCAGTTATACTGCTAAGAATGACAGAAAAACCGAATCATATCAGGAGGGATGTATATGAAAAAACTGGCCGTATTTTTCCCCGGAATCCGCTATTCCTCGGAATGCCCGCTGCTCTATTTTGCACAGAAAGAATGTCGCAGGGCAGGGTATGAGCTGCTGCCGCTGTACTACTCCTTTCGGCAGGGCGACGAGCTGCCGGAGGACTTTAGCTATGAAACCTTTGTGGAGAATACCATCCCTCAGATATGCCGCGAGCTGACCGGCGCGTCAGTCAGGGACTACGACGAGGTGCTGTTCGTCTCAAAGAGCATCGGCACCGTGCTCGCAGGACTCGCCGAGCAGCAGCTCGCCCTGCAGCCAAAGCAGTTCCTCCTGACCCCGGTCCCCGCGGCGCTGCCCCTGATGGAGCCCATGACCGGCCGCGCAGCCGCTGTGCTCGGAACAAACGATGCAAACATGGAGCCGGATCGTCTGACCGACTTCTGCAAGAGGAACCAGATTCCACTGCGTTTATATCCGAACGTCGGACACCGCCCCGAAGCGGAGAACACCGAAGAAACCTTCCGCATCCTGGCAGATATCCTGGAATTCTTACATATATTTATAAGTACAACATTGTAAAGCCCCTTTCATACATTTTTCACGATTTCTGTGCAATTTTAACGCAACCGAATTACCAGTGCTTTCCAAACCAACGAACCATTGCTATTACATTACCAGCTGCCGACGGCACAGATACCCCGGGGAAGGACCTATAGGGGTGTCCACCCCGGGGTATCTGTGCCGTCGGCGGCGTCCGGTTTACGCCGCTATCCCTCAGCAGCTGTCCGGTTTACACAATCCCATTCAAATCCAATCACCCCACAGGAGGACCTCACCATGTCACTCATTCTAAACGAATCAACCTACGCCACAGAAATGCAGCAGACCGTAACCCCTTTCCTCGCCGCGCACGGCACAGAGCGGTACGTGGAGCGCGAGGAGGGCCGGAAGCTCTACGTCGTCATGTACCGCGCCGAGCGCCCGAGAGGCCTGGTCATGATCTCACACGGCTTCACGGAAAATGCAGAAAAGTACAAGGAGCTTCTCTACTATTTTGTCAAAATGCAGTACCATGTCTGCATGGTCGAGCACTGCGGACACGGGCGCAGCTACCGTCTGACCGAGGATCCGTCCTTGGTTCACGTCGACAGCTGGGAGCGGTACGTAGAGGACTTCTTCTATGTGACCCATCTGGCGCAGAAGGCGCAGCCGGAGCTCCCGCTGTATCTGTACGGCCACTCGATGGGCGGCGGGATCGCAGCCGCAGCCGCGGCAAAGGAACCGGATCTGTTTGAGAAAGTGATCCTTTCCTCTCCGATGATCCGCCCTCAGACCGGCGATGTGCCGTGGAAGACGGCGCAGCAGATCGCAGCGCATTTCTGCCGCACCGGCAGGGCGATGCGCTACGTCATCGGGCAGCGCTCCTACGAGGGCGGCGGATCCTTCGAGGAGAGCTGCGGGATTTCACGCGCGCGTTTCGACTACTACCGCCAGAAGGAGCACTTAAATCAGTGCTTTCAACTGAGTGCCGCCTCCTACGGGTGGCTGCGGGAGGCCGGAGCGCTGAATCACTATCTGCAGCACAGCGGATGGAAGAAAATCAAGGCGCCGATCCTTCTGTTCCAGGCGGAGAAGGAGCTGCTCGTCTCAAAAAGAGAGCAGGAGCGCTTCATCCGCAAGCTCTACCGGCGCGGCATCTCCCCGCAGGCAGCACTGATCCGCGTGCCCGGCACGAAGCACGAGATCTTCAACAGCAGCGGACACGTGCTCGAGCAGTACTGGCGTCAGGTCTTCCGTTTCCTGGCAGAGGGAAAATCGTGAGGATCTTCTCGCGCGGCCTGGTGGTCTTTCTGTGAGCAGGTGGCCGGTGCAGACTCAATACCAGGAAATGGCGTAACAGACCTGCCTGTCCAGCGTATTCACAGATCAGATCGGGAAATAAGATTGCAGCCACAGTTTTTTTCTGCTATAGTGGAAAGCAGGGAAGAACTGTGGCTTTTGAACAGTATGAATCGGATGAGAGAAAGAAATGTCTGGAGGTGTATCGGATGGCGAGAAGAGTCAGTATCGGACATCAGGATTTTGAAGAGGTGATCCGAAACGATTACTTTTATGTAGATAAAACGTTTTTTATCAAAGAATGGTGGGAGAACGGTGATGTGGCGACGCTGATCACGCGGCCGAGACGGTTCGGAAAAACGCTGACGATGAGCATGGTAGAGAAGTTCTTCTCCGTAAAGTATGCGGGGCAGGGCGAGCTGTTCGAGGGGCTCTCGATCTGGCAGGACGAGAAGTACCGCCGCCTTCAGGGAACCTGGCCAGTCATCAGCTTTTCCTTTGCCAATATTAAAGAAGGCTCCTATGAGAAGACAAAGGAGAAAATCTGTCAGCTTCTGGCGGCGGAATACCAGAGAAACGCGTTTCTTCTGGAGAGCGGCTGCCTGACAGAGGGAGAGAAGGAATTTTTCAACCGGAAGACGGCGGATATGGGAGATATGGACGCGACGCTGGCCCTGAATCAGCTGTCAGAGTACCTGAGCCGCTACTACGGTAAAAAAGTGATCATTTTGCTGGATGAATATGACACGCCGATGCAGGAGGCGTATGTACACGGGTACTGGAAAGAACTCGTGGAGTTTACGAGAAGCATGTTCAACGCGGCTTTCAAGACGAACCCCTACCTGGAGCGCGCGATTCTGACCGGTATTACCCGGATCAGCAAGGAGTCTATTTTTTCGGATCTGAATAACCTGGAAGTGATCACGACCACTTCCTGCAAGTATGAGACAGCATTTGGATTTACCCAGGAAGAAGTGGACCGTGCACTTGAGGAATTTGTTTTATCAGAAAAAAGGGAGAAAGTAAAAGAATGGTATGACGGATTTGTCTTCGGAAAACGCAAGGATATCTACAATCCGTGGTCCATCTTGAATTATCTGGATAAAAGAGCGTTCTTTACGTACTGGGCTAACACCAGCAGCAACAGTCTGGCCGGAAAGCTGATCCGCGAGGGCAGCCCCCGGGTGAAGATCCAGATGGAGGATCTGCTGGCAGGAGGGGCGCTGCACACGGAGCTCGATGAGCAGATCGTATTTGATCAGCTGGACTACCGGGAATCCGCGATCTGGAGCCTGCTTCTTGCGAGCGGTTATCTGAAGGTGGAAAAGCACACGATCGATGCGCGGCGCGGACGGGAGGAGTACGACCTGGTGCTGACCAACAAGGAAGTCCATATCATGTTCGAGCGGATGATCGGGGACTGGTTTACGCAGTACTCGCCCTCCTACAATGAGTTTATCCGGGCATTGCTGCAGGATGACCGAAAGGCCATGAATGTCTACATGAACCGGGTGGCGCTGGCTACCTTCAGCTTTTTTGACACCGGGAGGGGACCTTCGGAGGCCGCAGAGCCGGAGCGTTTCTATCATGGATTTGTCCTGGGGCTGATCGTGGAGCTGGCGGACCGGTATGTGATCACCTCGAACCGCGAGAGCGGTTTCGGGAGGTATGACGTGCTTCTGGAGCCCTTGAAGGAAACGGATGATGGGATGATCCTGGAGTTCAAGGTACATGATCCGGACGAAGAAAAGACACTGGAGGATACGGTGCGCGCAGCCCACGAGCAGATCGAGAAAAAGCAGTATGAGGCTGTCCTGCGCGCTAAGGGCGTGAAGCCCGACCGGATCCGGACGTATGGCTTTGCCTTCGAAGGTAAGAAGGTTTTGATCGGGTAAATTCTGGCAGATGCAGGACAGACGCAACAATAGACAATATGTGGAGGTGATACAATGGGCAGTTATTTGAATCCGGGCAGTGAGCGGTTTCGGACGGGACTCCGGTCGCAAATTTATGTTGATAAAACGCTGTTGATTTCGCAGGTAAACCGCTGCGTCCGAACGGAACAAAAATTTCTCTGCGTCAGCCGGCCCAGACGATTTGGCAAATCTATGGCTGCAGACATGCTGTCGGCATATTATGGCTGCGGAGAAGATACATCGGTTTTGTTCAATCATCTGAAGATCGCCTCAGCTGAATCCTACAGAGAGCATCTGAACAAGTATGATGTGATTAAGATTAATATGCAGATGTTTCTCAGCATGACAGATGGCGTAGACGATATGCTGAATACATTACAGAGACGTGTCTTGGCAGATCTAAGACGTGCATATCCGGAGTATGCGGAGGATGACCGGCTGGTCTGGGCTATGAATGACATTTTTGCAGCAACCAAGCGCCCCTTTATCATCCTGATCGATGAGTGGGACTGCCTGTTCCGTGAATACGCCCATAACGCGGAGGCTCAGAAGAAATACCTGGATTTTCTTCGCGTATGGCTGAAGGATCAGGACTATCTGGCGCTTGCCTATATGACGGGCATCCTGCCCATCAAGAAGTATGGCACGCATTCCGCCCTCAATATGTTCACGGAGTATTCGATGACAAATCCCCGGGAACTCGCACAGTACTTTGGCTTTACGTCGGACGAGGTCAGGACGCTCTGTGATGCGTATGGAATGAGCTTTGAGGAAGCAAAGGCGTGGTATGACGGATACGAACTGATCACGCAGGATCGGAATCATGCGGTTGCTCATTCGATCTACAGCCCGAAGTCTGTGGTTGATTCGATGCTCAGTCATACCTATGACACGTACTGGAATCAGACGGAGACCTACGAGGCACTCAAGGTCTATATTCAAATGAATATGGACGGACTGAAGGATGCAGTGGTGCGTATGCTGGCCGGCGGAAGTGTGCAGATTGATATCAGCGGTTTTTCGAATGATATGACGACATTTCACTGTGCGGATGATGTGCTGGCATTGCTGGTGCACCTTGGCTATCTGACGTATAACCGTGAGACAGCCAGCGTATCCATTCCAAATCGGGAGGTCAGTGCGGTGTATGTGACCTCGATCAAGCGGATGGAAGGCTGGGGCGAAGTGATGCGCTCTGTTGAGGCGTCCCGCAGGCTCCTGCAAAGCCTGTGGGATCTGGATGCCGATGCAGTGGCGAAGGGCATCGACCAGGCGCATGAAGAGATCTCGATCCTGCAGTACAACGATGAGAACTCTCTGAGCTGCACGATTAATCTGGCATTCTATTTTGCGAAGGAATACTATACCATCATCCGGGAGCTTCCCACCGGCAAGGGCTTTGCGGACATCTGCCTGATTCCGCGCAGGCTGCACGCAGACAAACCGGCTGTAGTGATTGAACTGAAGAAGGATAAGGATGCGCAGGGAGCCATTGACCAGATCAAGCAGAAGCATTATGTAAAGGCGTTGGAAGATTACAGGGGAAATCTGTTGCTGGCAGGGATCAACTATGGCAAGGATAAGAAACATACCTGCGTGATTGAAGAGATGGTTGTATGAGGATAAGAGAACCGTAACACATTCTCCTGACGCGCGAGTTGATTCGCCATTTGAAAGAAAGACAACAGCCGCATTTGCTGATAAGATAAGAAAAAAAGAAAGGCGGTATTTTAATAAGATGATCAATTTCAGATTGGCGGAGCTTAGAAAGAAACGCAACATGACGCAGCAGGAGCTGGGCGATCTTCTCCATGTCTCCTATCAGACCATCAGCAAGTGGGAGAACGGTGTGATCTCTCCGGACATTTCCGTTCTGCCCGAGCTCGGCGCGTATTTTGGCGTCTCCGTTGACGCACTGCTGGGGCTGGTGCCCTTAGAGCAGGAGTATGTACCGTCAGATTCCGGCACGGCAGCGTACTGGGCGAACCGGGTGGAATACCTGAAGAGGACCCGGAAAACGATGTGGAATGACGACTACATTGCATTTCTGATTCGGGATGTCTGGAAGCTGCACACCCCCGTGACCGTGCTGGATTGTGGCTGCGGCTACGGCGCATTGGGGCTGCTGCTGCTTCCTCTGCTCCCCGCCGGAAGCAGCTATGTGGGCGTCGATTTTTCCCCGACGATGATCCAGGCCGCAAAAAATATGTATCGAGACTTGAACATAGAGGCAACGTTTCTTCTCTCGGACATGTTAGAGCTGCACACAAGGGAACGGTATGATGTAGTGGTCAGCCAGGCGGTCCTGCGGCATGTTGACAACGGAGAGCTGTTTCTGCGGAAGATGGCCGGCTTTGTGAAGAAGGGCGGCCTGCTGGTCAGCATGGAGTGCAACCGTGAATTTGAGGCGGACGGGTTGTATATTCAAGGCATCGACTACGCCAGATTGTGCCGGCATGACGGGCTGAACAAGCTCTGGCAGACAGAGTTGGAAAAGCAAAACCGAGATTACTCGATCGCCATGAAAATTCCGCATTATATGCAGGCCGCAGGGTTAAAAAACATTTCCTGCCGGATGAACGACCGGGTCACCTTCCTCGAACCAACCCAACCGGACTACCGCGAGCTGCTGGAGAGTGTCATAAAGGCAGACCACTGGAATGACGAAAAAAGTGATCAGGAAATTGAGGAAAACATCACTTATTTTATGAATCACGGCATGAGCCGGAAAGAAGCCGAGGACTACTGCAGGCAGCAGAACGGGATCGTAAAGTACCTGAAGCAGAAGCGCGGTGAGGTGTCACTGACGAAAACGAGCGGCATAATGATATCGTACGGCTGGAAGTAACCCTTTAGATGAATTCAGAACGTATTTATTTTTTCATCCTGGAATTTATTGACTCCCCGCCCCCTTTCATGTATAATACACTGAATGCAAAAAAACAAGTAAGGCAACCTATCACCCAGGAGGAAAAACGATGTCTCAGAGAACAGATATTCATAAGGTTTTGATCATTGGCTCCGGCCCGATCATCATCGGCCAGGCCTGCGAATTTGACTATTCGGGCACACAGGCGTGCAAGGCGCTGCGGAAGCTCGGCTATGAAATCGTACTTGTGAATTCGAACCCGGCGACGATCATGACGGACCCGGAGACTGCAGATGTTACTTATATTGAGCCGCTCAACGTGGAGCGGCTGGAACAGATTATCGCAAAAGAGAGACCGGACGCACTGCTGCCGAACCTAGGCGGTCAGTCAGGTCTTAATTTATGTTCAGAGCTCGCGAAGGCCGGAATCCTCGACAAATACAACGTCAAGGTCATCGGCGTGCAGGTTGACGCCATCGAGCGCGGCGAGGACCGCATCGAGTTCAAGCACACGATGGAGAGCCTCGGGATCGAGATGGCGCGCAGCGAGGTCGCTTACTCCGTGGACGAGGCGCTCGCGATCGCGGACCGGCTCGGCTATCCGGTCGTGCTGCGCCCGGCATACACGATGGGCGGCGCCGGCGGCGGACTCGTCTACAACGTCGAGGAGCTCAAGACCGTCTGCGCGCGCGGCCTGCAGGCCAGCCTGGTCGGCCAGGTGCTTGTGGAGGAGTCCGTGCTCGGCTGGCAGGAGCTTGAGCTCGAGGTCGTCCGCGACAAGGACAACAACATGATCACCGTCTGCTTTATCGAGAACATCGACCCGATGGGTGTGCACACCGGCGATTCCTTCTGCTCGGCGCCGATGCTGACCGTGCCGGAGTCCGTGCAGAAGCGCCTCCAGAAAAATTCCTACAAGATCGTCGAGGCGATCCAGGTGATCGGCGGCACAAACGTGCAGTGGGCGCATGACCCCAAGACAGACCGCGACATCATCATCGAGATCAACCCGCGCACCTCGCGCTCGTCCGCGCTCGCGTCCAAGGCGACCGGCTTCCCGATCGCGCTCGTCTCCGCGATGCTCGCGACCGGCCTGACGCTCGCGGACATCCCGTGCGGCAAGTACGGCACCCTCGACAAGTACGTGCCGGACGGCGACTACGTCGTGATCAAGTTCGCGCGCTGGGCGTTCGAAAAGTTCAAGGGTGTGGAGGACAAGCTCGGCACACAGATGCGCGCCGTCGGCGAGGTCATGAGCATCGGCAAGACGTACAAAGAGGCGTTCCAGAAGGCCATCCGCAGCCTTGAGACCGGGCGCTACGGCCTCGGCCACGCAAAGGATTTTGACCGGAAATCAAAGGACGAGCTGCTCCGCATGCTGATGACGCCGTCCAGCGAGCGCCATTTTCTGATGTACGAGGCGCTGCGCAAGGGCGCGACGGTCGACGAGCTTTTCGAGATCACAAGAGTGCGCCCGTACTTCATCGAGCAGATGAAGGAGCTGGTCGAGGAGGAGGAAGCGCTGGCAGCCACAAAGGGACAGCTTCCGTCAGCCGACGCGCTGATTACCGCGAAAAAGGACGGCTTCTCGGACAAATACCTCAGCCAGATTCTCGAGCTCCCGGAGGAGGAGATCCGAAACGCGCGGATCGCGCTCGGCGTGGAGGAAGCCTGGGAAGGCGTGCACGTGAGCGGCACGAAGGACAGCGCCTACTATTACTCGACCTACAACGCGAAGGATGCGAACCCGGTCAGCACAGACAAGCCGAAGGTCATGATCCTGGGCGGCGGCCCGAACCGGATCGGACAGGGCATCGAGTTTGACTACTGCTGCGTGCACGCATCGCTCGCACTGAAAAAGCTCGGCTTCGAGACGATCATCGTCAACTGCAACCCGGAGACCGTGTCGACGGACTACGACACCTCGGACAAGCTGTACTTTGAGCCGCTGACGCTCGAGGACGTCCTGAGCATCTATAAAAAAGAGCAGCCGGTCGGCGTGATCGCGCAGTTCGGCGGGCAGACGCCGCTGAACCTCGCCGCTGATCTGGAGAAAAACGGCGTGAAGATTCTCGGCACCTCCCCGTCTGTCATCGACCTCGCGGAGGACCGCGACCAGTTCCGCGCGATGATGGAGAAGCTGGACATCCCGATGCCGGAGTCGGGCATGGCAGTCAACGTCGAGGAGGCGCTTGCCATCGCGGAGAAGATCGGCTACCCGGTGATGGTGCGCCCGTCCTACGTGCTCGGCGGACGCGGCATGGAGGTCGTGTACAACGCCAAGAGCATGGTCGGCTACATGAATGCGGCTGTCGGCGTGACCCCGGACCGCCCGATCCTGATCGACCGCTTCCTGAACCACGCGACGGAGTGTGAGGCGGACGCGATCAGCGACGGCACCCACGCGTTTGTCCCGGCGGTCATGGAGCACATCGAGCTCGCGGGCGTCCACTCGGGAGACTCCGCCTGCGTGATCCCGTCGCGCCATCTCTCCAGGGAGAACGTCGAGACGATCAAGGAGTACACGAGAAGGATCGCCGAGGAGATGCACGTTTGCGGCCTGATGAATATGCAGTACGCGATCGAGAACGGCAAGGTCTTCGTGCTCGAGGCGAACCCGCGCGCATCGCGGACCGTTCCGCTCGTGTCAAAGGTCTGCAACATTCGCATGGTGCCGCTCGCGATCGACATCGTGACCTCGGAGCTGACCGGAAGACCGTCGCCGGTGCCCGCCCTGAAGGAGCAGGACATCCCGTACTACGGCGTGAAGGAGGCCGTCTTCCCGTTCAACATGTTCCAGGAGGTAGACCCGGTGCTCGGGCCGGAGATGCGCTCGACCGGCGAGGTGCTCGGCCTCTCAAGGTATCACGGCGAGGCGTTCTTCAAAGCGCAGGAGGCGACGCAGACGCGGCTGCCGCTTGAGGGCACGGTGCTGATCTCCGTCAACGACAAGGATAAGGCGGAGATCGTCGATGTGGCACGCGCCTTCGCCGACACCGGCTTCAAGATCGTCGCGTCCCGGAATACCTGCAAGCTGCTGCGGGAGAACGGCATTGAGGCGGAGCTCATCAACAAGCTGCAGGAGGGCCGCCCGAATGTGCTCGACCTGATCATGAACAGCCAGGTGAACCTGATCATCAACACCCCGGTCGGAGAGGACCGCGTCTGGGATGACAGCTACCTGCGCAAGGCCGCGATCAAGAAGAAGATCCCGTATATGACGACGATCGCCGCGGCGAAGGCGACGGCCAGCGGCATCCGCTCCATGAAGATGAAGGGCAGCGGAGAGGTGCACTCGCTGCAGGAGCTGCACGCGATGATTACAGATAAAGAAGCATAACGCAGACGCTTAAAGCTGCCGGTATGGCAAGCCGGGCGGCAAAGAGTATGACAAAGTTTCACAGGGCCGGATATGCGCAGGTATATCCGGCCCTTGCCGTCTCATATATTGATTAATAAACCGCTGCGGAGCATGTCTATGAAGGAGAGGAAGGAAGGGGCAGCCATCCGGAAGCTGGTTGGCGCCCTGCAGCTGCCCGATGACCTTGCAAAAGGGAAAATTCTTGTTTCCATGCATGGGCAGGAGCGGGTGTGGATCGAGAATTTTAAGGGTATCTCCTCGTACTCGCCGCAGGAGATCCGCCTGCTGGCGCGCGGGACCTGTATCTGTATCCAGGGAGAGCATCTGGAAATCACGACCTATACAAAGGAAGAGATCGCGATCGAGGGGCGGATCCTGAGCCTGTCCTTCCCGAAATAGGTCGGCGCTAAGCGAACCTCCCTGAGACGTTCCGCGTCCTGGAGGGACTTCGGAGGCGTGAATCATAACCGAAACAGAGCATGTAAGGCGGGAGGAGAAGAATGGGCAGAGCGTTTACGGACTATCTTAGAGGTTACGTGCGGATCCGGATCGTGGGCAATTCCTATGACCGCTTTTTGAATCTCTGCGCGTACCACAGAATCCTGCTGTGGAATCTCGAGGCCGCGGAGCATGGCTACGAGGCAAACCTTTCGATCGCCGACTTCCGGAAGCTGCGGGATCTTCTGCGGAAGAGCCGGGTCTCGCTGCGGATCACCGAGCGGCACGGGCTCCCGTTTTTTCTGCACCGCTACCGGAAGCGCAAGGTGTATGTGGCCGGCATCGCGGCTGCGTTTGTCTTCATGCTCTGGCTGTCCTCCCATGTGTGGCAGATCTCGATCGACGGGAATCTGGCCCAGACCGACGAGGTGCTCTACGACTATCTGGAGCAGAACGGCGTCTGCCACGGCATGAAGAAGGCGGGGATCGACTGCAAGGCGCTGGCCGCCCAGATCCGCAATTCCTTTTCCGACTTCTCGTGGGTCGCGGTCGAGCTGAACGGGACGCAGCTGCAGATCCATGTGAAGGAGGGCATTTTCGACGAGCAGGCGGATACGGACGCGGAGTACGCGGCCGGCCCGTCGCCGGACTACCCGCTGGGCAACAGCGATGCAGCGCCGTCCGATCTCGTCGCGTCCGCGAGCGGCACGGTCGACTCCCTGTACGTGCGCAGAGGGCTCGCGCAGGTCTCCCCCGGCGATCCCGTCGAGGCGGGCCAGCTGCTTGTCTCGGGCACGCTTCCGATCTACAATGACAGCGGGGAGGTGAGCAGCTGTCAGTACGTCGCCGCCGACGCCGATATCGTGATCCGCACGCGGCTGCCCTACCACGAGGAGCTCCCCATCGTGACCCGGGAGAAGGTCTACACCGGCCGGGAGCAGACGCGCTACCTGGTCCGGGCAGGCGAAGTCCCGTTCGCGCTCCCTCTCCCGGCAAAGGAGTATTCCCACTATGACGTCGTCGGCATCACGAGGCAGGCAAAGCTCATGGAGCACTTTTATCTGCCTCTGTATCTTTGCTCCTTTCGCATGCGGGAGTACCGCTGGGAGGAACGACAGGGCACCAAGGAGGAGCTGGAAGCTGCACTTAACACAAATTTACAGGTTTTTTTAGAAAATTTAGAGGAAAAAGGGGTTCAAATATTTGAAAATGATGTTAAAATAGAGTGGACTGAGCAATCCGTGTCTGCGTCCGGCACGCTGCTGGCGGGGTATCCCGCCGTGAAGCGCACAGCGCTGTCCGCAGCCACACAGTCGAATACCCAGGAGGAACATGAGGAGGAATGATCTGGAAATGAGTATGGTTGAAATGTCGCTCTCCGTCCCGGCTGAGCGGCAGAAGGAACTCTTCGGCCAGTTTGACCAGTATGTGAAGAAGATCGAGCGCGCGCTCCAGGTCACGATACTGAGCAGAGACGGAGAGATCCGGATCCTGGGCGGGCCCACGAACGCGGTCAGGGCGAAAAAGATCTGCGAGAGTCTCGACCAGCTTGCGCAGCGCGGCACACCGATCACGGAGCAGAACGTCGACTACACGATCTCACTGTCCTTTGAGGAGAAGCAGGACGCGGTCGTCGAGATCGACGGGGACTGCATCTGCCATACGGTTAACGGCAAACCGATCAAGCCGAAGACACTCGGTCAAAAAGCGTACGTCGATGCGATCCGGAAAAAGATGATTGTCTTTGGCACAGGGCCGGCCGGCACCGGCAAGACGTACCTCGCGATGGCGATGGCGATCACCGCGTTCAAAAATGAGGAGGTCGGGAGGATCATCCTGACGCGCCCGGCGATCGAGGCGGGAGAGAAGCTCGGCTTTCTGCCGGGAGACCTGCAGAGCAAGGTGGATCCGTACCTGCGCCCGCTCTACGACGCACTGTATCAGATTATGGGAAGCGACAGCTTTTTGAAAAATATGGAAAAGGGACTGATCGAGGTCGCCCCGCTCGCCTACATGCGCGGGCGCACGCTGGACAACGCCTTTATCATTCTCGACGAGGCGCAGAACACGTCCCCGGCACAGATGAAGATGTTTCTGACCCGCATCGGCTTTGGCTCCAAGGTCGTGATCACCGGGGACCAGACACAGAAGGACCTGCCAAGCGGCGCGCCGTCCGGGCTCGACACGGCCATGAAGGTCCTGCAGAAGGTGGACGAGATCTCGTTCTGCCAGCTGACCAGCAAGGACGTCGTGCGTCACCCGCTGGTTCAGAAGATCGTCACCGCCTACGAGGAGTACGAGAAGCGCGAGGCGTACAAGGAGAACCGCGCGTCCGCATCGCCCAGACGGAAGCGGTGAGAGAGGGAGAAGCTATGACGATTGATTTTGAAAATGAGAGCAGCCTGGAGCTCGGGATTGATCTGTATGAGACGGCCTGCGACGTCGTGTCGTGTGCGCTGGACTATATGGACTGTCCCTACGAGGCACAGGTGAGCGTTCTGATCACGGACAACGATGCGATCCACCGGATCAACCGGGAGCAGCGCGGGATCGACCGGCCCACGGACGTCCTGTCCTTTCCTGTGACAGAGTATGAGACGCCCGGCGACTTTGCGTTCCTCGAGGAGGGTTTTCAGGACTGCTTCGAGCCCGACACGGGGGAGCTGATGCTCGGCGACATCGTGATCTCGGCGGACAAGGTCCGCTCGCAGGCGGAGGAGTACGGGCACACCGTGCGGCGGGAGTACGCGTTTTTGCTGGCGCACAGCATGCTGCACCTGGTGGGCTACGACCATATGACAGAGGACGATGCCGCCGTCATGGAGCGGATGCAGGAGGAGATTCTGGCGCAGCTCGGGATCGGGCGGTAGATTTACACAACGAAAAGGAGATGGCTATTATGAAAAAAAATTGGAAACGATTCGCAGCGATGACAGCGGCGGCAGCGATGCTCTGCACGGGAATGACGGGCGCGGTGTCTGTCTCTGCTGAGGAGAACAACGGCATGGTGCGCAGCTTCCTGACCGGAAAGCTCGTCCCGGAGTCCATCGGGCGCAAAAAAGCGATTTCCGTCATGTTCAACAATATCCAGGCGGCGCTCCCGCAGTCCGGCATCAGCAATGCCGAGGTCGTCTATGAGGCGCCTGTCGAGGGCGGCATCACCCGCCTGATGGGAATTCTCGAGGACTACCAGGATGTGGAGCGGATCGGCTCTGTCCGAAGCTGCCGCAACTACTACGTCTACTTCGCGCGCGAGTTCAACACGTACTACCTCCACTTCGGGCAGGCTGTGTACGCGCTGGATCTTCTGAATCTCGACTCCACGCTCAATGTCAGCGGCCTCGAGTCCGAGGGCGAGATCGTGTACTACCGCTCCGACGATTTTGAGTCGCCGCACAACGTCTTCACGGACTACAACCGGATCCAGGACGGCATTGACTACCTGAATTACCCGACGGAGTATTCCGACGAGTACCTCGGCACGAACGGTCACTACCGGTTCGCGGCGGACGGAGAGCGCGTCACCCTCGACGGCGGCGCCGATGCGGTGGTCGTGGCTCCGGGCTACGAGTACAACCACGGGCATTTCATCTACGATTCCGCGACCGGGAAGTACACCCGCTACCAGTACGGCGACGTGCAGACGGACTTCCTGACCGGCAAAGCGCTGACCTACGACAACATCATTTTCCAGTATTGTCCGTGGGAGAAGTTCGACGAGAACGGCTACCTGAACATCGACGTGCTCTCCGGCGGCGCAGGAAAGTACATCACAAACGGCAAAGCGATCGACATTACCTGGAAGAAGGATGCGGTCAACCCGGGCGACCCGTTTGCGAACGAAAACTTCGGCGTGACGCATTACTACGACATGAACGGAAATGAGATCACGCTCAACCAGGGCAAGACCTGGGTGTGCATCGTGCTGGATTCCTACAGCGACAATGTGCAGATCTGCGCAGACACTGCGTCCTATACGGAGTAATATGAGGTCTCAAAGGTGAAAGAGAAAAATAAGAAACCGAACAGTAAAAACTTTCTGGTTCAGGGCTCCATACTGGCAGCCGCTTCGATTATCGCGAAAATCATCGGTATGATTTACCGCTTCCCCCTGAGTAATACGCTGGGCAATGAGGGAAACAGCTATTACTCCACGGCGAACGAGATCTACAACATCGTGCTGATGATTTCCTCCTTCAGCCTTCCGCTCGCGGTCTCAAGACTGGTATCGGAGCGGATTCATAAGGGTGAATACAAAAACGCGCACAGAGTCTTCCTGTGCGCGATGCGTTTTGCTCTGGCAGCGGGCGGCGTGCTCGCGCTGCTCACCTACATCTTTGCCGGAGTGATCACAAAATATGTACTGTCGATTGAGCTCGCCGTGCACGCGCTGCGCGTCCTGGCCCCGGCGATCTTCGTGTTCGCCATCGTCGGCGTGTTCCGCGGCTATTTCCAGGGCTACTCGAACATGACGCCGACCGCCGTCTCGCAGGTCATCGAGCAGATCGTGAACGCGATCTTCACGGTCGTCTGCGCGAATATCATGTACAGCTACGGGATGTCGCTGGCGAAGGAGAACGGAAATGAACTGCTCGCGCCCGCCTGGGGGGCGGCCGGAGGCACGTTTGGTACCGTCGTCTCCGTCACCGTCGCGATGCTGTTCATGATGCTGATCTACACGACGCAGAAGCCGACGCTGCGCAAGCTGGCGCGCCGCGACCCGTCCTCGCGCCTGGAGTCGGACCGCAAGATCTACCGCGTCATGATCCTGACGATCGTGCCGATCGTCCTGAGCACACTGATCTACAATATCAGCAACGTCGCCGACCAGGGCGTCTTCAACAAGGTTCTGAGAGGACAGGGCTACACGGAGAAGCAGTACGCCTCGATCTGGGGCATCTACTCCGGGCAGTTCCGGGTGCTGATGAATGTGCCGCTCTCCCTCGCGTCGTGCCTGGCTCCGTCCGTCGTGCCGAGCCTGACCGCCGCGATGGCGAACCATGACCGCGCCGATGCCCGCCGGAAGATCCGCACCTCCGTGCGCTTCACCATGATCATCACGATCCCGAGCGCGATCGGTATAGCGGCCCTCGCGCGGCCGATCCTGACGATGCTGTACCCGAATCTTGAGACCGGGCGGCCGCTCGCAGTCGGCATCATGCAGACGGGCGCGCTCCTGATCATCCTCTACGCGTTCTCGACGCTGACCACCGGCATCCTGCAGGGCCTTGGCCGCCTGCAGGCTCCGCTTGTCAACAACGGCATCGCGCTTTTGCTGCACTTTATCCTGCTGTACATCCTGCTGACAGTCTTCAACCTGAATATCTACGCTGTGATCTGGTCGAACATTTTCTTTGCCCTGATCGTGAGCGTGCTGAATGCTGTCGCGATCGCGCGCTGCCTGCACTACCATCAGGAATGGCTGAAATCCTTTGTCATTCCGACGGTGGCGTCCGTGATCATGGGAGCGGCAGCCTACATCGTATATTCCGCGTTCCATCTGTTTGCCGGGAACACGCTCTCGACGATCTTTGCGATTCTCGCCGGCGTGGCGGCCTACGGAATCGGGCTCGTCGCCTTTCACGGCATCTCGATCGAGGAGCTCGCAATGTTCCCGAAAGGACATCTGATCATCAAACTGCTGCGGCGGATGGGGCTGGTAAGGTAAACTGGACATGAACTACAGAGAAAAATTAAAAGACAAGAAACGAATTGTTGTAAAGGTCGGCAGCTCGTCCATCACGCACGAGGAGACCGGAGCCGCGAACCTGGCGAAGCTCGAGGTGCTCGTGCGCGAGCTGTGCGATCTGAAGGATATGGGAAAGGACGTCATTCTCGTCTCCTCCGGTGCGATCGCAGTCGGACGCCACATGGCAGGGCTGCAGCACCGGCCCAGGGAGGTATCGGAGAAGCAGGCGTGCGCGGCGATCGGGCAGACGCAGCTGATGATGACGTACCAGAAGCTCTTCGGCGAGTACGGACACCGCTGCGCGCAGATTCTCATGACAAAGGACACGATGACCAACCCGCTGAGCCGTCAGAATGCTTCCAACACGTTCGACGAGCTGATGAAGATCGGCGCGATCCCGGTCGTGAATGAGAACGATACGGTCGTTACGTACGAGATTGAGTTCGGAGACAATGACACGCTCTCGGCGATTGTCGCCGCGTTGACGCACGCGGATCTGCTGATTCTGCTCTCGGACATCGACGGGCTCTACACCGACGATCCCCGCCAAAATCCGGAGGCGCGGTTCATCCACACCGTGGAATCCCTGGACGAGCACTACATGCAGATGGGGAAGGGCAGCAGCAGCGCGGTCGGCACCGGCGGCATGGCGACGAAGCTCTTCGCCGCAAAGATCGCGACCTCGGCCGGAGCCGACATGCTCATCGCGAACGGCGACGACTTCCATGTGATTCACCGCCTCCTCGATGGGCGGGAGATCGGCACGCTCTTTGCCGGACAGTACGACGAGCATTTCTGCCTGGCGGACGCACTTGGGCATGATTAAGGCATGATGATTCAGGACGCCATGCAAGCCTGCACGGTCTGTCTTTCCATTTTTTGCATGGCTGAACTGTAAATAACATACGGAGGTCTGATATGGACAATTTGAACTTAGCGCGCATCAACGAGCTTGCGCGGAAAGCGAAGGCGGAGGGGCTGACGGTGGCGGAGCAGCGCGAGCAGGCGCTCCTGCGCAAGGAGTACGTCGAGGCGGTTCGCCGGAACCTGCGCGCTCAGCTTGACAATATTGATGTCGTCAACAGCGACGGAACCGTCGAGAACCTCGGCGAGAAATACGGAGAAAAGCATGGAAAAAAAGGAAATTAGAAAGCTGGTCTTTGCAAAGCGCAGGCAGCTGACAGAGGAGGAGCGACTCGAGAAGAGCCGCGCGATCTGCGACCGGATCATCGCGACGGAAGCGTTTCAGAAGGCGGACTGCCTCTACACCTACATGGACTACAACGGCGAGGTCTGCACGCGCCCTCTGATCGAGGAGGCGTGGCGGCTGGGCAAGCGCGTCGCGGCCCCCAGGGTCGCGGGGGAGGAGATGGACTATTTCTATATTTCCTCCTACGACGACGTGAAGCCCGGCTATTTTCAGATTCCGGAGCCGGATGCCGTGCGCCCGGCCGACGACGAGGAAGCGCTTTTGATCGTGCCGGGAGTCGGGTTTGACCGGAAGCGCCACCGCTGTGGCTACGGGAAGGGCTTCTACGACCGCTACCTGAGCCGGCATACCCGCCATACGACGATGGCCGTCGCGTTCGAGTTTCAGCTCGTGGACGAGGTGCCCTCGGCCGCACACGATATCTGCCCGCAATACCTCTTCACCGAGGAGCGGCTGTGCGCGGACCCCGAAGTGCTGCTCACCGGAATCGGTGCGCGGGCGAAAAGGGCAAAATGCTCCCTGCAGCGCCTCTCCACCCGAGAGAAAAACGAGGCGCTCTGCGCGGCTGCGGATGCGCTCGAGCAGTGCAGGGGTGAGATTCTCGCTGCCAACGAACAGGACATCGCCGCGGCACGGCTTGGCGGTATGCCGGAGGGCCTGATCGACCGCCTGATGCTCAACGCGGGCCGGATCGCCGGCATGGCGGACGGACTGCGCCAGGTGGCCGCACTCGAGGACCCGATCGGCGCCGTCGACGGGATGAAAAAGCGCCCGAACGGCCTGCTGATCGGCGTGCGCCGCGTGCCGCTCGGCGTCATCGGCATCATCTACGAGTCCAGGCCGAACGTGACCGCGGATGCCTTCGCGCTCTGTTTCAAGACCGGAAATGCCGTGATCCTCAAGGGCGGCAGCGACGCGATCCACTCGAACATCGCGATCACCGCGGTGCTCAGAAGGGCGCTCGCCGCGTCCGGCGTCGATCCGTACGCCCTGCAGCTGATCGAGGTGACGGACCGCGAGACCACCACGCAGTTCATGCGGCTGCGCGATTACGTGGATGTCCTGATTCCGCGCGGCAGCGCGCGTCTGATCCGCGCCGTGCTCGAGAACAGCACGATCCCGGTCATCGAGACCGGAACCGGGAACTGCCACATCTACGTCGACGAGAGCGCCGACGTTGCGATGGCCGTGAATATCATCCACAACGCGAAGACGCAGCGCATCGGCGTCTGCAATGCGTGCGAGTCGATCGTCGTCCACGAGAAGATCGAACAACAGCTTCTTGCTGCCCTGAAAAGGAAGCTCGATGAGCACCGCGTCGAGCTGCGCTGCGATGAGCAGGCACTGCGGTGCCTTGAAGGGGTAGCACATGGAGAGGATGATGCCTCCTCGGGCCGCGTCGTGCCGGCCACAAGCGAGGACTGGGGAACGGAGTACCTGGACTATATTCTCTCCGTGCGCACCGTCTCATCGCTCGACGAGGCGATCGCACACATCAACCGCTACAACACCGGGCACTCGGAAGCGATCATCACGCAGAACTACGAGCACGCGATGCGCTTTCTCGATGAGATCGACGCCGCCGCCGTCTACGTCAACGCCTCGACGCGCTTCACCGACGGCTTCGAGTTCGGCTTCGGCGCGGAGATCGGCATCAGCACCCAGAAGCTCCACGCGCGCGGCCCGATGGGCCTGCAGGCACTCACGACGACGAAGTACGTCATCCTCGGCAGCGGGCAGGTGCGGGAGTAGTGCGTTGGAACATTTTTCTGCTTTGATGATAGAATAGATAGAGGAGAACATCCATAGGAAATGTACAATGACATTAATTTAGATAAAATTGATTTAATGTCCGAAGAACGATGTATAACAGAACGTGAAAGAAGCCTTTAAATTCAAGCGTTACCGCATGAATAAAGGGGGCCGGAATCATGTGTCTTTTAAACAAAATCGGGCTGATAATTGCGATTATCGTTTTGTTTCTGGTTGCAGTTGCTATATTTTCTATGCTGATTATGAATGTTCTTTTTGACCTTTATTCTGCGGGCTTCATTGATGATTGCTTCTTGTGCAAGGGCAAGCGAAAAGGCATGTGTAAAGATTGCAGATACAGTCAAAAGAGGGGGAAAAGGCATGAAGAAAGAACATGAAAAAGTCATTAAAAATATGCTGGAAGATATCCGCCAGATTCCGGGATATGTTACCGGGATGGGTTCCCGATCGGCGTTCCTGGAATCCTATATTTCCGCGGCGAAGGATTACCAGGAAGCACACGAACACGAAGTCGTCATTCTGGACGCTATTTTTCAAAGTGAATCCTTTTCCGCGTTACTCCGCAAGAAAGACGTTGACCGTTGCGAAATAGAAGGATCGGTTGAATATTACGAAGAAATCATTCAGAGACATTCAAAGGAACTACACGAATTTATTGAATTCAGGAAATCCAGAAAGTGGAAATAATAACGGCGGCCGTCGCATTTCAAAGAAAGGAAAGCAATAAATGAACGACGATATGAAAAACTATGTGCCTGACTTTGAACACATTAGAAGGCTGGCTGATGGATTAGAAAACCAGATTATAGCGGAGCGCATACGCGAACGTAACGCTTCTTCAGAATGGATTCCGGGCGGTTTTCTTCCCGATCTATTTCCAGAGCGCACATTGATCCTTCCAACAGACGAAAGTTTGTGGGAAAAATATAAAAGGGATCGAAAAGATTTTCAATAAACACCCAACAAGGGCGGCCGTTACTGGCCGCCCTTCTCGTTTCCTGGAAAGTGTTCACATGAAATATATTGTTTACCACATATCGGGCAACGTTCCGCTTCACAGCCGTAATGATGGCGGCGGCCGAACCTGGCGGCACAATCATAGCAGATCGCGCCCTTTTTGCCCTCAAACGTGTCGCCCGGATCGCCGACCTTGATTCTCCGATACATTTTCCCTTGATATGTGATTGACCGAACGCGACAACCTAATGTTGTCCCTATCCTTCCGCCACACTTCGGACATGTCTGTTTGAACTTATCACGATATATAAATTTGTGCGTTAGGCCGTTCGCGAACGTGATTTCCATGATCCGGCCTTCTTTTATGACAATATGGTCGATAATCTGTTCAAAGAAATCCTTTAGTATTTCGGTGTCGATTTGTAAAGCCAGATCAATATAATCAATGTGTTTTTTGGAAACGATCTTCTGACTGATAAGAAATGCTGAAGCTTTTCGTATGAATGAAAGGTCAGCGGCGTCCGGCCCAGCCGGAACGTCCAGAAGGTCGATTTTTTCCTGAATATCACGGATCGTCTTTTGAATTTCTTTTCGCCGGTTCGACATTTCTTCCGCCGACATGCTTTCCGGATCAAAAAGATATAGTTCCATAAGCCGATCAGCGGCGCGCTGGGCCTTTTCTTTTTCTGCCTTCAGGATTTCCAGTTCAGCACTTGCGGGCGCACTGTCAAACGATTCCGCAAGTTCCGGAACAAACCGGCCGCCACCAGCGGCCCCGCCTGACAAGGCCGTGAACATTTCGTTTAATCCCTGGTGTTCAATCCCGACAATATTTAAAAATTCGTCGCCGCGAAGAAGTTCCCGTTCAAGTTGTTCTATTGTTGTTATTTTCGCGAAATTCTTCTGTACACGTGTCATATTCGCCGCATAGTTCAATACAAACGGCCCTAGTACGGTTTCGCTGATCGTCTTTTTGTCACAATCCAGCGTGTGCGACTGGCGGGTACAGCGATAAACAGACGGCCGGAAACCATTGTCACGCACTCTGTCCTTCGACACAATAAAGCCGCCGCCGCACGTTCCACAACGAAGCAGACCGGCGAACGTGTGAACATGACACTTTCGGAACTTGGCCGTATTCCTGGAAGCGTTTTCGTCCATGATTTTGTTACACCTGTCAAATTGTTCTTCCGAAATAATCGGCGTATGATTATTTTTCCGGACGATCCATTCACTTTCGGGCTTTATTGCACCGCGCGACGATTCCCTGACGTTATAGCGGTATGTTCCGATGTAAAACGGATTCCGGATCATATCGCCGATAACTTTCGACGTCCATTCCCCGCCGCGCCGCCCGCGGATTCCATCATGATATAACATACGTGCAATTTGCGCCGTTGACTTGGTTTCTTCGTACTTGTTAAAGATCATTTGCACAAATTCAGCTTCCCCGTTCCAGTCCGGAACCGGAAAAGCGTCGCCGTCGTTTAGGCGATAACCGAACGGAATATGTCCGCCGTTCCACAATCCACTTTCCGCGCGGTCAAGCATGATTCCCATAACACGTTCGGCGGTCATTTTACGTTCAAGTTCAGCAAAGATCAGGATTATTTTCAACATAGCTTCACCGATCGCGGTTGATGTGTCAAACTGTTCGTTCAAGGAAATAAAAGTGACTTTATGTTGCTTCAGTTCCTCATACATAGCCGCAAAGTCAAGAAGATTCCTGGAAATTCTGTCAACCTTCCATACAATCAGGTGTGAAAACTGGCCGCGCCGGACGCCGGACATCATTTTTTGAAATTCCGGCCGGTCGGTATTCTTGGCGGAATAACCGTCGTCCTCAAAGATTTCATATTTTTTGATCCCTAAATATTTCAAGTATTCCTTCAGCTTTTTTCGCTGAAAAGGTAAACTGTCCTTGTCTACCTGGTAGCGCGTTGAAACGCGCACGTACAGAGCCGCGCAAGGCTCGGACAATACCGCGCACACTTTTTTATATGCCATAATTTCCCCTTTCTTCAGCCTGGCCGAAAAAAGGGTATAAAAAGAAAGCCCGTTGCATTTTTCAGGCTTTCATGATATACTTAACGTGCTTATTTTTAAGTATCAGATTGCCCGATCCGGTCAAGCTGGTATAAACGGCGGTTGTCTATTGCAGTAGATAGCCGCTATTTTTATTTATTTTTCAATTTTCTTATCAGCCGCGCCTTCTGAAAAGAGTTCATGCTAGGATTCTGGCGGATCAGCGTGATTTCTTCTTCCGGATCAAGCGCGGCGCGCCATGCCGCCGCGTATTGTTCCAACCTGGCCGCCAGTTCGCCGGTTGTCGTTCCTAAACGATTCATCACTTCGCAAAATGTAGCGATTTCGGATTCATTCACGGGAATCACTTCTTTCAATCTGATCCATCAAATAGTACATATGTTTGCACGGGGCCTTTCTTTCCTTGAAGTCCGGGCATGTACAGGATTTTAATGTTGCCCGATATGATCCGCCTTTTCGTCCAGAAAACGTTGCACAACGGCATTTTGCATTAATTTTCCGCGGCGTCAGTTCTCCGTTCCTGGCGCGTTCCTGACGCTGTATCTGCGGCCGCGCGTCCTTGTTCACTTCATACCGCTTCAGAAGCTTTTCTGTTTTTGTCAGTGAATAAACAATTTCAGGGATAATGAAAATCAGCCCGATCGCGGCATACAAGAGAACCATTCCGGCAATTTCAACGGGGCCGTATTCAGAATACGCCCCGGCCGCCGCCTGGATCGGTATAGTCACCGCAATAAGTAGGAAAAGCAATGTTATGTAAAATCTCTTTGTGCTTGTGAATAAAAACATTTTAGTCCTTCCTTCCACGCTTTAGGCGTTCTTTTTGTCGGCGGTATCGCCGTAAGCTGACGATTCTTCCGCCTGTCTTGCTTCAAGTTCCAGTTCGCGTCGATAATCATTCACTTCGGCTTCGATCCGATCAGCAACATTTTCGTTTGCTGAAGCTGACGTTTCTACTTTCCGATATGCTGGCGCGTCTGGATTTACTTCGTCCAGGGCGGCGGTGATCTCATGGAAGAAATCAAACAGGCCCTTTCGCATTTCCGGACTTAACGAAAGAAACTTTTCGACGATTACATAATCGGAATTAGAAAGCTGATATTTGTCTGCTAACTGATCCAGAATGTCCGAAGGCTTCGGCTTAAACATTTTTCCGTCACCGGTGCGAAGCCATTCTTCCCGGATATTGAATTCCCGACAGATTAAAGAAATAACAGAATCGACGGGTTCGTTTCGCCCGATCTCATAATTTGCTATCGCTCCGCGCTTGATTCCTAATCTATCCGCGAATTCTTGTTGTGTCAAATCTAATTCCTTTCTAATCTTTTTGATTCGTTCCTTCAACTTGTCACCCCCTTTCACTTGTTGATTATAAAGCAAAACGAATCACAAGTCAAGCAACAAAATCACAAAATGCAACGAAATCACAAAAAAGAAGAAAAACCTATTGACAAATGTGAGATTGTTGCATATAATAGCAACAGAAACACAAATACAGCACAGCAAGAAAGGAGTGGTTACATGATGAATCTTGCAAAAGAATACACGCCGGATCAGATTTCCGACGCCGAAAAATTGTGTCAGCTTATGCGGGATATCCCGGACGGCCGCCGTCAGTTATACGCAGTTTCGATGATGGCCTACATGAGCGGGTGCGAAGCCGGGGCCGCCCTGGAACGCAATGCAAGGCAGAAAAGCCCGGCTTGACTTCCAGGCCGGGAATGAAAGGAACAACTATGATGAATAAAAATGAAATCATGCAGTATGCCGCGGAATGCGGCGGAGAATCAGCGGCAAATCTTTTATTGCTGATAGGGCCAGACGGTTTTGACGGATCGCTCGATGAATATGAAGAAATGGAAAGAATGTTCCAGAAAGGCGTAATTCATGAATAAAGAAAGAAGAAAGCAGATCAAAGAAGTGATAGCGAAACTGGATGAAATCCAGGGAAATCTTAAAGAAGCGGCAGAATAGGGGGGTAATATGTGGGCTTATAGTTTTGACAATCAGTATTACATGGGAACGATGGAAACGCGCGATCTGGCAATCGAAGCCGCCGCCAAAGAAGCACAGGCAACGCTTGACGCCCGCCGTCGCAACTGGAACAATCCGGATATTCCCGGCCGCCGCGTGAAGGTGTATGTCGGCGAATGTGAGTTTCACAAGCCTTGTTTTTCTTCTTGTTGCGATATCATCGAACGCTTGGAAGAACAGGTCGCTGACAGCGAATTCGGCGAATATGTAGACGGTTGGCTTGACGGCGTAACGTCTGAACAGGTTCAGGAGTTGGAAAACGCCGTTGACGCCGCCGTCAATGAATGGCTGAAAAAGAATAATCTTGAACCGTCGTTCTTTTTGGTTCGCGCATACGATGAAGTGGAAGTTGTGACGAAGTGACGCCGGAGCCTGACTGCAATCGGGTGGTGTGATATTTAAAAATGAGCAAAGGTGGAAATGATGTACTCATTTACAATTTATGATTCAACAATCAGTTTACACAAAAACAGGGGGATTCAAAGAAACGACGGAAAATGCAATCATTACGGAATTCTTTACCGCGTTTTAAACATGCTGAAAGATTGCGGATTCGTGGTTACAAACGACGACAAGGTTGACAAAATAATCCGAAAAGATTACTTCTATGGACGCCGTGACGAACTTGAATTTTCTGCAAGCAGATATCCGGCCGGTTTTGAAATTACGTTTTTTCAAAACGTCATTTACAAAAATCCGAACGGTGGCCGCTATGACTTCGACAAATTAAACGGAATGCCTTATCTGACACGCATGAAATGCACGTTGTATTTGCGAAAAATAAGCCGCTTTTTTATTTCTGAAATTGGAATTAAAAATTGCACCGAACAAAGTTATAAATTCGCGGAAGACAAGATCAAATACAGATACGTCCGTTCCGTCCATGCCGAACAACAAAGCATGAATTTTAATCTTTCAGACCTTGACGGGCAAACGGTAGAAGGCCGGAACGGGCTTGATCGGAACGGAAAGACAATCAGGAATGGCGACGTAAAGTATTTTCGCGATTACGACGGATATATCCGCCGCGGGCGTGTTTATCACAACCTGAACAATATGTGGTATGTAATACAGGACAAATTCACAGTTAGAAATATAGCCAGTTTTGAACTGTTTGATTTCACAAATGATATTTGCCTGAAACGTCAGAAGAAGCCGAACATTCCGAAAGAATATGCAGACAGAAGGAAAGCTATCTCCGAAACGTCAACAAAAGAGTTAATCCGTGAGTTATGCCGGAGAAACAGTCTGACGGATTGTAAAAATCATCCAGATTTTGTTGCAAGCCGGAATAAGGCGGCTGAAAGATTGTTTGCTTTAAACAGGAGGTGATTTCATTCAGTGCGTATTGTGTGAGTGGATGAAAGACATTGAAGACAGCCGGGGACAGACAGTTTATTTATGTGTGAACGCCGAAAGCCCTTGTTATCTGGAAGAAACCGGAATTTGCGGTTTCTGCAATATTGAGAAAGAAGGTGAAGAAAATGAGTGAAAACGGCAAAGGAACGCCAGCAAATGAGCCTGAAGTGAAGAATTTTGTTGTGAACTATACAGACGGATCACAGCGGATCATTGAAAAAGGATTTTTCTGTGAGATCACCAAAGGCCCGGAAACGGCTAATTTAACTTTTATCATGGCCGATTGCGCCGGAAGCGACATTGAAATGATCGTCAAAGGGTGTATCGAATTAGGCTTCAAATTAGGCATTCTTCCGGGGAATACAGAAAATGAATAAGTTTCAGGAATGGAAAACCGTTCCGGGCTTCGGCGGTGCTTATCAGGCGTCATTCTTCGGCCAGGTTCGCCGGGTGTACAAGAACGGCAAAATACGCGTTCTGACACCGTATGAAAAGAAAGGGGATCGCCGCGGATCGCGCAAACTGTACGTGAAAATGAAGTCACAGGAAGTAATTCTTGCACACATTATCGCCCTGACCTTTATCGGAAAACGGCCACCTGACTGCGTTGTGTACCATAAAAACGGCGATTTCCGCGACAATATGGTAAATAACCTGGCTTACATGGAGAAGTACGAAATAGGGCGGCTGACGGGCGCACGATCAGGCAAACGGGCGGTTGTAAAGATAAACAGTAACGGCGAAATTATTGACGTGTATTATTCTGCCAGGGAAGCCGGGCGACGAAATTACATGTCTTATCAAACAATTATCGACCGTTGCAACGGCCGCGTGAAAAAAGGCCCGGCCCCGGATGGCTACGAATACGCCTGGGAAGACCGGCCCGCTTCGATCCGAAAAGCGGTTCAGAGAATGAAAGAAAGAGAGGGCTAAACAATGGCTGAAAATGTGTTAGAGCGCATGGAACGCATTGACGGAAAAACCAAAATTGCGACTTTCATGGTTAAAGAAAAACAGCCGTATGATTTCAAGGTAAAATATGCCAGAATTCGCGCAGAGGAATTCGTCAACGAATGCGACAAACGGGGGCTGAATTATCATGTTTCCGTTGGCGGTTTGGATTCCATAACCTTATTTCTATTCCTGAAATCAATCGGCATAGACGCGCCAGGAATAAGCGTTTCATATCTCGAAGATTTAAGCATTCAGAAGATTCATAAAATGCTTGGAATTGAACGCTTAAAATCTTCTGTAAGAAACGTTGATGAAAACGGTCGCGAACACAGGTGGAGCAAGCCGGAAATTATTCAAGAATTCGGCTTCCCGGTTTTGTCGAAGGAAACGGCGGCAAAGATAGAATCGCTTGCGAATCCAACAGACAGAAACAAAACGGTGCGACATGCTATTGTTACCGGAGAAACCGGCGCATATGGCGGCTTTCAAAAGAATAGCAGAATGAAAATGTCGCAGAAGTGGCTTGAAAAATTTGCCGGTTACGCAAACGAAGAAGAAGGAACTGATTATCAAATCGCACCGTTCAAAGTATCGGCTAAATGTTGTTATTACCTGAAAGAAAAGCCGTGCGACGATTGGGCTAAAGAACACAATAGCGTTCCATTCTTGGGCCTTATGGCTTCCGAGGGGGGGGCGCAGAGCTAAAAGCCTTAGAATAAACGGATGTAATTATTTTGGAAAATCAACTATAAGATCAGCGCCGTTTGCGATCTTTAGCCGACAAGATTTATTACAACTTGCCCTTGATCTGGACGTGCCGGTTCCGGATATATACGGAACAATAGAGAGAAAAGAAGATGGAACGCTTTATACTACAAGGGCACAAAGAACGGGATGTTCTATGTGTGGATTCGGAATCCACCTTGAAAAACGTCCACATAGATTTGACTTACTTAAAGAACGCAATATAAAAGAATGGAATTATTGGATGTACGAATGTTGTACAGACATAGACACCGGCGAAAAATACGGGTGGGCGCGCGTTCTGGATTATATTGGCGTTGATTACTAAACATTTTTATAACAGCAAAAAAAGAAAGAGAGGACAAAAAGAAATGAATAACATTTTGAAGCGCACAGTTGCAATTATTGACGATCAGGGGATTCCTTCGTTCATGGTGAAGTTTGAGAATACCGCAAAGACCGCTGAAGAAGCTAATCGGGTTTTCTTTGTTCGGGGCCAGGAATACGACGCTTTCTATATGTCGGCATTCCCGAACGTGGTAATTAACGGACGCGCCTATTCATTGCCGCTTATGACGCCGACGACGCGCCTGACGCTTGACGAAATGATCGCGGCGTGTCGCAAGAAGGGCAAGGGCTGGCATGTGGCAACGGCCGCGGAATGGTTCCATATGGTCGAAGAAAGCCGCCAGACCGGAACAATGCCGCACGGCAACACGAACAACGGAAAATTCTACTATGACGCGAATGAACGCGGTATTCCTGGCAATATTTACGGAACAACGCTGACCGGATCAGGCCCGGCAACCTGGCGGCATGACGGCACGTTTGACGGCGTTTCAGATACGAACGGCGACGTCTGGAAGCGGCTGACCGGAATCAGGCTGAAAAATGGTATTTTCCAGTACATACCAGATAACGACGCCGCACATCCGGAAGCCGATCTTTCCGAAGATAGCGCGGAATATAAAGACGTACAGGTCAGCGGAAAGCCTGTCAGAATCGGCATGATGGACGTGGAAGTTTGTATTACGACTGACGAAGATATTGACGGATGGGCGGTCAGTTGCCGCAAAGAGGTTATCAACCTTCTTCCGGAAACACCTGAAATTCTTCGCCGCCTGGGAATCGTGACGCCGGATCAGGAAGAATCGAACGAATGGTTAGCCGCCGACGCTGATCTTGACGAAGCAACGCCGTTTGTG
>JAETOO010000034.1 GCA_021771715.1 Oscillospiraceae bacterium | reverse complement strand
TGGTGCCAGCGGCAGATCTCATACGTCAGCTGCATGAGGGCGTTTGCGTTCTTTCCCAGGCGCAGAGCGTCGACCATATTGGCCCCCGCCATGGCATGGCCTTTCATGATCTGGAACTCCTCGTCGGTAAACCTGCCCGGTTTGTTCAGAATTTCCTCCGGCACAGTCATCTTGCCAATGTCATGGAGGGAGGAGGCGGTACAGATCAGGCGCTTCTCCTCACTTGAGAAAGAGTACCGATCCGATACCTTCGTCAGCTCCTCCAGCAGCATTCTGGTGATGGTTCGGATGTTCCGGACGTGGTTTCCGCTCTCGCCGTTGCGGGTCTCCACGATATGGGAAAGGATGGAGACCATGGCCGAATTGGTCTCGTTTTCCTGAATCACCTCGTTCACCAGGGCATTGGACAGCTCCTGCTGCCTGCCAGAAAGGTCAATGATATCGTCGATACGGTGACAGATCACCCGCTCGTTGAACGGACGCTGGATCAGCTCGCTGGCGCCCAGGTTGTAGGCGGTTTCAATGTTTTCAGAGGTATAGTCTGAGGAAACCATGATGACCGGCAGAAAGTCCAGCCAGCCCCGCTCCTTCATGGCCCTGAGAAGGGCAAAGCCGTCCATATTGGGCATCACAAGGTCCGTGAGAACCAGTGAAAATTCCTCCGCATGGTCATCCAGGAGCAGCAGTGCCTCTTTGCCGTCACCGGCCTCTTCCAAAAAGTAGTCCTTTTCCAGCATACTCGTCATGACCGCGCGGTTGAATCTCGAGTCATCCACCACTAGGATCTTATATTTCTTCTTTGCTTCAAGCATAAATAATTCCTCCAGAGTTTTGGCTATGGCAAAGATATGCCCCGGCGCATATCAAATGATGTATATTTTGTGAACAAAAATCGCATATCCTGTAAATGTTGGCACTCCGCCGATAAAAGTGCTAATTTTTGGCGCCTGGCAGGGGCATATCCGGGGTGTAAAAGCGGCAGCCGCAGCGGCCGTTTTCTTTTACCTGGTACAAGGCCGCGTCAGCGTCATGGTACATCTCATCGGTATAGCCTTTTGGGGAAAAGACCCCGCCTACGCTGAGAGAGACTTGGGGCAGGCCGTCCGTGGGGTTACGGAGGGCGTCGTTGATGGTCTTGATCTTCTCCTCAATCTGAGCCTGCTGTCCCCTGTCAACGCCGGTCAGGATCACGGAGAACTCATCGCCTCCCACCCGGGCGGGAAAATCAGTAGAGCGGAAGCTCTCTCCCAGCAGCCTGGCCACTTTTTTCAGTACCTTGTCCCCAACCTCGTGGCCATAGCCATCGTTTACCAGCTTGAATTGATCCACGTCAATCAGCAATAGCGCAATGGGCTGTGCCTTGACCCGCAGCACCTCCTTTACATGGTCAAAGGCGCCCCGGTTCATCAGGCCGGTCAGAGGGTCGTGTTCAGCCTGGTGGCGCAGCAGAATCTCGTTGGCGGCGTTGACCTCATAAATATCATTATAAGTAAGCGCCAGGTATTTGAACTCATAAGCGCCGGTGATCTCAATCAGTTTTCCCTTGCGGATACAGTTGACATAGACCTTCAGGGGCTTAACGATCAGGAAAATGATCATGAGGAAGATCAGTACGTTTTGAACAAACAGCAGACTGAAGAGACCGCGTTCCAGCCACATGGTATGATGCAGATCCTCCACGCTGGCCTCTTGGCGCATTTGGGTAGACTGAAGGACATCGCTTAAAAAATAATTGATATTGCTGGTGATAAGCTGCTTTTGTGCCTGGTATTCCGTGCCAAACACCATCTTGCGGGCAGTGTCCAGCTTCTGCTCCGGGGAGAGGTTCTGGTGGGCTTCGGAGAGTGCAGCGGAGCGGACCTCCTCAGGCAGGGCGGAGAGGTCCAGACCGCCCGCCTCAGCGGCCAGACGCATGGCGTATGTCTCCCGCTCCATCAGCTGGTTGGAAAGATCCATCGCCGTTTGCAAAAAGCCCTCGGCCTGCGGGCTGGCCCGGCCGCCCAGCTGCTCCAGAGCCTTCTCCTGGCAGTCAATATACAGATTGGTGGCGGCTACCATGGTTTCGTAGTTTCGCGACGCCTGAAACGTAACAATCAGCAGGGAGATATACAGCGCACAGGAGATTAAAATCATGATAACATTCAGCGTGCGTACTTTGAAACCCTTCACGCGGCTTGGATAGCCGGTCTTCTTTTGTTCACAAGCATCCATAGTCAACATCCTCTCCGGCAGGCAAATCTATTTTGGGAAAGCCATATGATACCATATCAAAATGTAAGTTGTCAATCTATTCCTAATATCCCTTACGGCTTTTTCGCGGATTCTGAGTGTAAAATCTATTATTATATATTTTATGAACAAAATTAGTTGCTTTTGTAAATATTAGCACTCTTGTATTGACAGTGCTAATTCACCGTGCTATAACGAGCTTGTTCCAGGGGAGAAGGCCAAAAAGGGCCCCTCAACGGAACATTTCAGAAAAAATGGAGGAATGACTTATGATGCGCAGTATTTTTGGTGAGAACCTGTTTGACGATTTCTTTGGCAACGACCTTGACCTGTTCCCGGCCCTGCCCGGCAGCAAAGCGCTGTATGGAAAGCACGCCAAGAACCTGATGAAGACCGACGTGCGGGAGACCGAAAACAGCTATGAGCTGGATATCGACCTGCCCGGTTTCAAGAAGGACGAGGTCACCTTGGAGCTGAAGGACGGCTATCTGTCCATCAGTGCCGCAAAGGGCCTGGATAAGGACGAGCAGGACAAACAGGGCAGGTATATCCGTCAGGAGCGCTATGCCGGCACCTGCAGCCGCAGCTTCTATGTGGGTGAGGACGTGGAGCCTGCGGACGTGTCCGCCCGGTTTGAGGACGGCATCCTGAAGGTGTCTCTCCCCAAGAGAGAGCAGGAGCGTCTGCCGCAATCCAATCGGATCGCCATTGAGTAACAGATATCGCCTGTCACACAGTACAATTGCGATCACGCAGCCAAAGATCGGAGCGGCCAACCCGAACAGGGTTGGCCGCTCTGACCTTGAAAAACGAAAATATCCTTTGCGCCTGTAAGGGTAAACTCTCATCAGAGTTTCATCTGACTGATATAGAAAAGAGGGTGGGAATATGCGTATTTTGCTGGCGGAGGATGAACGGGACTTAAACCAGATCATCCGGCAGAAGCTGACATCGGACGGGTACATGGTTGACTGCTGTTTTGACGGTGAGGAGGCCCTGGATTATTTGGCCTGCGCCGACTATGACGCCATCATATTGGATATTATGATGCCCAAAAAGGACGGACTTGAAGTCCTGCGCTCCCTGCGGCAATCCGGAAAAGGGACCCCAGTCCTGTTCCTGACCGCGAGAGACGCGGTATCGGACCGGGTAAAAGGTCTGGACAGCGGCGCCAACGACTATCTTATGAAGCCCTTTTCTTTCGAGGAATTGACCGCCCGCCTGCGGGCGATGACGCGAGGACGCTTTGGCATGGCCAGCAATGTCATCACGGTAGCGGATTTGTCGCTGGACACCGCCGCCCACACGGTTAAACAGGGGGATCGGGAGATTACTCTTTCGGCAAAGGAATACGCCCTGCTGGAATACCTGATGAGAAATGCCGGGACCGTCTTGTCTCGGGAAAGGATCGAGGATCATATCTGGAACGCCGATTACGAGGGCGGCACGAATGTGGTGGACGTCTATATCAGCTACCTGCGGAAAAAAATCGACGGCGGCCATGAGAACAAGCTGATCCATACGGTACGCGGCAGCGGGTATGTTCTGCGGGAGGGCACATGAAGCATTTGTCGATCCGATTGAAGATCACCCTCTGGTTTGCCGCGATCCTCACGTTCATGGTCGTCCTGACCTTTGCCGTGATCTTTTCCGTGGGCGGCTCAGTCATGCAAAAGGTGATCCAGGACAATTTAATCAACATCATCGAAAATAACGTGGATGAAGTTGAGTTTTTCCCCAGTATGAACAAGGTCGAAAACGATAATGACGCGGACCACTATATTGAATATCATGGCGGCTATTTAGAGGTAGACGATGACTATCTCGATCTGGTAAACGGCGTTTCCACGTCCTTATACCTTGAAAATGGCATGCTGCTTTACGGACACAATCCGATTGCGAAAGATACTGCCGGGCACGCCTTCTCTGATGGGCAGATGCAAATGGTGCCGGTGAACGGCGTTACCTACTATCTCTACGACAAGATGCTGACGCAGGAGGGCCTGGACGGCTTGTGGCTGCGGGGTGTGGTGTCGGAGGAACAGGGGACGGCTCAGCTTTCCAGCATTGTCCGGTTGTCCCTGTATGGGCTGCCCCTTCTGCTGACCTTTGCTGTTTTGGGCGGGTATTTGATTGCCGGGCGAACACTGAAGCCAATCCGCGATATAGAGGAGGCCGCCGTCCATATTGGCCGGGGGCAGGACCTGAAGAAGCGGATCGAGCTGTCTCCCGGTACAGACGAGCTCCATCAGCTTGCCAACACATTTAATGAGATGTTTACACGGCTCGATGCGTCTTTTGAGAGTGAGCGGCAATTCACCTCGGATGTATCCCATGAATTAAGAACGCCGGTGTCAGTCATTCTGCGCAATGCGAGTATTCGCTGGAACAAGTCAGAACACCGAAGGAATATGAGGCCGCTTTACAACTCATCCAACGGCAAAGCGGCAAGATGAGTCGGTTAATTGAGGATATGCTGCACTTTGTTCGTCTTGAACAAAAATCCGACCATTTCCATATGGAGGAACTTGATTTTTCCGCGCTGGTATCCTCCGTCTGCAATGACATGGCGCTTTTAAAGGAGCATGGCATCCAGCTCACCTCTGAGATTGAGGAGCGGACCAAGGTCGTTGGTAGCCGCGAGCAGCTCTCCCGCCTGCTGTCCAACCTGGTCAGCAACGCCTACCGCTACGGGAGAGAAAACGGTACGATTCGTGTGACGCTGAAAAGCGAGGGCAGCAACGCCGTCCTCTCCGTGTCCGATAACGGTATCGGCATCGCACCGGAGCAGCAGGAGAAAATCTTTCACCGTTTCTATCAGGTGGACGCTTCCAGGACGGGAACGGGAACGGGGCTGGGCCTGTCCATGGTACAGGAGATCGCGCGACTCCACGGCGGGGCAGTCTCCGTGGAGAGTACGCTTGGCAGGGGTAGCTGTTTTACCTTTAAGATGAAAAAAACAAAAAATTGAGTTCGCTAATGTTGTTTTAATTTTAGTGCGGTATACTTAATACAAGCCGAGAGGCAAAAGTAAACCCATATCACGCAGCACAGAGGAGGCATATACCATGAGTAAAATGAAGAGTTTATTTGAAATGTCGAAAAAAACAGTCATTACCCTCGCTTGCCTTGCCGCCGCGGTTGCGGTCATCGGAACAGGAACTGCCTATGCGGTCAGAGCCGCCGCAGAGCGTAATTCGATTGGGAAAGCAACTGCGGAGCGGTTCGCTCTGGCCGATGCCGGAGTTGATATGTCGTCGGCGCTCGTTTCCAAAGCAGAGTTTGGGCGGGAAAATGGGCAATATGTGTACGAGGTGGAATTTGTCGCAAACGGCGTTGAATATGATTATACGATCAATGCCGCAGACGGAGCGGTTATCGCAAGGGATGCCGATGGGCAGATGCCAGGTGCGGTACAGTCGAATGCTCCTGCCGTCACTCCTCCCGCGGCCACTTCTTCCGTAACCACCATCTCCGCTGAGCGCGCCAAAGAGATTGCCTTACAGCACGCATCACTGTCCGCCGCCGACGTGAACTTTGTCCATTCGGAGTTGGATTATGACGATGGCGTACAGGTCTATGATGTGGAGTTCTACAAGGGCAATGCAGAATACGACTATGAGATCGACGCCGCCACCGGCAGCGTACTCAGCTATGATTACGATGCCGAGGACCATCAGCCTACGGCACAGCCAAATGATTCCGCAACCACTCCTCCCGCAGACGCTCAAGCGCCGGTCGACTCAAACAACGCCGCATATATTGGGGTTGACCGTGCAAAAAATATCGCCGTGTCTCACGCGGGAGTTGCGCTTGCTGACGCAGCCTTTCAGAAAGCAAAACTTGAAAACGACGATGGTCGGGCGGAATACGAAATAGAGTTTTTCAAGGATGGCATTGAATATGACTACACGATTGACGCTGTAAGCGGAACGGTATTGGAGTACGATGCAGAGCGTGATGATTGAGACGATTTTGGAGACGGGCGGCTGGGCCCCAAGGGGCTGGCAACGAGGGCGCAGGTGGCGCAGATGCTGAAGAACTTCATTGAGAACCAGGAGGACAATACTTGAAAAAACTCGCAATCCTTTTCGCGTTGACCCTCTGTGTGGCGCTGGCGGGCTGCGACCAGCCCGCCCCGCCCCAGGGCGGCGAATCCACACAGATCCCCTCCGGTACCGTAAGCACTTCCCCAACGGAGGAAGCCACGGAACCGGCACCCCCGGCAGACCAATCAACGCCCACGGAGGGCGAACAGACGGTGACACTGTATATCGGCACCAAGGCCGGGGGCTTCACCGAGTACCCCATGACCTACGAGGGGGAGCTGACCCCGGAACTGCTGATCCAGGGCATCGCTGACCTGACCGGCTGGAATTTGACCCTGGCCGAGCCTGTGACCTCCGGCAAGGGCGGCATGAGCGTATGCCTGTCCAATGAATCGGCGCTGTTCACCGGCCCGCCCGACCCGCAGAAAGACGAGTTTCATGTGTACGATGCGGAGCAGCTTGCGGAAATGATTTTAGACAGCATCCAAAAGACTCTGCAAGAGGGCTTCACCCTGGAGGGCGGCGACCCGGACGCGCTGGACATTTGGTACTATATGGAGGGGGAGCAGCCATTGGAGCTTCCCGCCCTGGGCCTGTTCTGGCCGATTGACCAGCCCTATCAATGGGAAGGAGCGGAAAGCAAGTAACCCCGCAAAAATCTTAATAATATCCACATTTTTCTACTGTTTGAATCCGGTGTATCAAGCTGCAAGAGGCGGCAAGGGAGCAGAAATTCCTTGCCGCCTCTTCTTTTTTATGCTTATTAGCGGGAGGAAACACAATAAAAAGGTCTGATTATGCGGATTAAGGCCGCAAGATGGCAGGGGGAGCGCCCTCCTCCGCTTTCCATTTCTCGAAAAACGCGGGTAACCTTGCGGTTACTCGCGTCTCTTTTTTTATTCGACAGCTTTCTGCAAAATATCCTGTCAAAAAATAGGAGGTTTTGCAGAGGGCTGTCAAAAAATTTTATCGGTTACTGCCGCTGTCACAAGAAAGACGTCAAATGCCAAAATATTTTTTGGAAAAGGGGCGTTTCTGCTCAGTGGCAGCCCTACATAGCTAAATATCCGTGACCGCCAATCTCAACCCAGCACACCCCCCAAAATTTGAGATTGGAGATCGTACATATGAATTATAACATGGAAGAATGCGGGAGCCGCATCCGGCAGCTCCGTATCCAAAACGGCCTCACACAAGAAGAAATTGCAGAAACGCTCAACATCGACAGAAGTTTTTATGGCCGCATTGAAACTGGAAAGAAGGGCTGCTCCATTGATTTGCTGGTGCAACTGTCTGAATTGCACCATGTGACATTGGATTATCTGATCTTGGGCAGATACCTCTGCACGGCTCAGGGAGGGCTGGACATGGCGCGGCTCAAAGAGGATATCAGCGAGCTGGTATGTTGTCTGGAGCGTTTCAAAGAAAAACTTTGAAAATGTGTCCATCAGGCACAAAAGTGTCTAATACTCTCTAAAAAAAGGCGTTTCAGCCCTATACAATAAGGTCAAGGCGAAAGCCCTGAACCTTGAAAATTTCACACCAGCAGTACGGATCACCACACGGACAGACGCACAGTGCGCGCCATGGCCCGGAGGGAACTTCGCTCCCTCCGGGCCGCGATAAAGCCTGTGCGGGACGGCCCTGGCATGGCCGCCCGTCATCCCTTGGGTTGAAAGCAGCAGAGACCCTTGGAATGTGTCTGTGAAGGTCCGCCGAGCCTTATCTGTGCTGTTCCCAATATCTCATCGGGGGTCGAGCTGAAAATACGATGAGTACATGAAGAAATGAACCAATTAAGGGGATTTTTAGGATGAATACCAACGATAACAGGCAGAATGCCCATAACGAGATAGATCACATTTTCAAAGACCTTCTTCCTAACCGCGGCATGGCGGAGCGTCCCGCCCAGGTGGCCCTTTGCCACCAAATGCTCAACGCCATGCTGGAGGGTTCCATTGCCCTGTGCGATGCCGGGACGGGGATCGGCAAGACCTACGCCTATCTGGCGGCGGGGACGGTGTACCACCGCTTCCGCGCCGCCAGTGGGCTCCCCGCCCGGCCTATTCTGATCTCCACCTCCAGCATCGCCCTCCAGACGGCGGCGAGAGATGAGTACCTGCCCCTTTTGTCGGAGCTTCTGATGCAGGATGGCGCCATCGACCGGCCCCTCCAGGCGGTGATCCGCAAGGGCAAGTCCCACTACGTCTGCGAAGAACGCTTGGAGCGGCGGCTGGGGCAACTGGATCTCAGCCGAAAAAACTGGAGGGCCGGAAACGCCCTGCTCGCTCTGCGGAGTGAGCTGGACATGGATGAGGCCGCCCATCTCAGCGGCTATGACCGGGAGCGCGTCTGCGTCCCCAAAGTCTGCGACTGCCAGCGAGAGACCTGCCGGTACCGCGCCTTTCTGGAGGACTGCGAGTCCGGGCGTTACCTTTTCCAGATCTGCAACCACAACCTGCTGCTGGCGGATGCCATCCACCGGGGCAGCGGGCGCAGGCCCATCCTCCCGGACGCCTGTGCCCTCATCGTGGACGAGGCCCACAAGCTGCCGGAGACCGCCCGCCAAATGTTCGGTCTCACTTTGGCAACGGAGGATATCCGCGCCCTGACCCACGGTCTGCGTGGGGAGCGGTTCCTGCTGGCAGCGGAGACGCTGGACAGCAGCACCGCACCCCTGCTGCGGAAACTGGCCCGCCCGCCGGAGGGCAAGCCCTTTTCCCATTACGCACGGTCCCTGGCCGCGCCGGAACGGAGCTTGATGGTCATCCGCAGACAGCTCCACGGCCTGCTCACCCCTTCCACCCGCAGGAGACTGGACAGCGTGTCCTCCACAGTGTCCCTGTTCCGTCAGGGCCACCCGAATATGGTCTTTTACACCGAGGAGGACGCCCATGGCGGCACCATGCTGTGCGCCACCATTTCCGATCTGACCGCCCAGCTCCGCCAGACGCTCTGGCGGCAGGAGCGGCCCGCTATCCTCACCTCCGCCACCCTGGCCGTAGGCGAGGATTTTCGCCGCTTCAAGGAGAAAACGGGCCTGCTCACCGACAGCCGGGTCACGGAGTCCGTGGCCCGGTCACCCTTCGATTACCAGCGGAATTGTCTGCTGTACTTACCGCAGCTCCCGCCCAGGCAAAGAAGCGCGGCCTATTATGACGAGCTGGCGAAAGAGATCGCCGCCCTGCTGGACGCGGCCCAGGGCCACGCCCTGGCGCTGTTCACCTCTTACGCCGCCATGTCGGCAGTAAAAGAGCGTCTGCCGGATCATGGGTTGCGCTACCCCCTGTTCACCATGGGCCGCAACGCTATCCACACCGCAGAGCAGTTCAAGGCCAATCCGGGGAGCGTCCTGCTGGCGGCGGGGGCCGCCTGGGAGGGCTTCGACTTTCCCGGCGACTGCGTGTCCCTGCTGATCATCCCCCGCCTGCCCTTCGCCGTCCCGGACGCGCTGAAGGAGAAGGAGCGGGAGAACCACCCCAGCCTCCAGCTGTTCATCCGGGCGGTGGTGGTGCCGGAGATGCAGATCAAACTGAAGCAGGGCTTCGGACGGGCCATCCGCACCGAGACCGACACCTGCGTGGTGGCCATTCTGGATGAGCGGGCCAGCGAAGGTAAGCGCTACATCAAGGATGTGCTGGCCGCCCTGCCGGAGATGCCGGTCACCGACAGCCTGGAGGATGTAGCAAAGTTTATTCGCAGCGTGAAAGGGCCGGACTATTTCCGGGAGGGCTGCGCATGATCGATGTAAAGTGCGAGATGCGCTATATTTTGGTGATGCGAATCTTGGAGCATATGGCCCAGGCGGGCTTTCTTTCCGCGGAGGAACTGGCTGTTGCCAAGGGGCTGGTGGTGGAGCGATACCGCCCCGCAACTGTGTGGGAATAGTGCTGGATATTCTGGCCAAAGCGTGGTAGTGTTGTCGGTACCGAGAGGAGGTGGCCGCGATGGCAGACGTGAAAGTGATACCGCCCAGGGAGAAAACGCCGGTCACCCTGCGGGTGGCGGCCTACTGCCGGGTCAGTTCCGACTCCGCCGACCAGAAGCATTCCTATGCCGCCCAGATCCGCAAATACACCGAGGAGATCGGTGGCCATGACGGCTGGAAGCTGGTGGACATTTACGCCGATGAGGCGGTGACCGGCACCCGGATGGACAAGCGGGAGGATTTCAACCGCATGATGTCCGACTGCCGGAAGGGCAGAATCGACAAGATCCTGGTGAAGTCTGTCTCCCGGTTCGCTCGGAACACCAAGGACTGCCTCGCCACCCTGCGGGAACTGATGAGCCTGGGGGTCACGGTCTACTTCGAAAAAGAGAACCTTAACACAGAGACGCTCACCACCGAACTGATGGTGAGCGTCTCCGGCGCCCTGGCCCAGCAGGAGTCCATCTCCATCGGACAGAACCAGAGGCAGAGTTACAAGCGGAGGATGGAACGGGGAGAATTTATCACCTGCAAGGCCCCCTATGGGTATCGCCTCAAAGATGGAAAGAATCTGGAAATCTGCACTGAGGAGGCGGCGGTGATTCGAATGATCTTCGCCCGCTATCTGGCAGGAACAAGCACGGAAGATATCGCCGGTGAATTGACTGCCATGGGCTTGCGTACACGGGACGGAAAAGAGCAGTGGAATGTCTTTTCCATCGCCTATATCCTCAGAAATGAAAAATATATCGGCGATACGCTGTGCCAGAAAACACTGGCGACAGACTCTTTCCCCTTCGTTAAAAAGAGGAACGAGGGGGAAAAGGATCAATACTATGTCAATGTCACCCATCCCGCCATCATATCGCAAGACGATTTTGAACGGGCCAACCGCCTCCTGCAGCGGCGGTCTGCAGCGAAAGGGAAGGCGAAGCAGTATCCGCTGTCAAAAATCATCTACTGCGGCCAATGCGGCTCTATATTTTCCCGCAAGGAGACCAAAAGCGGCTATGTGACATGGGCCTGCCGGACACACAACTACCATGCGCAGGACTGCTCTATGGGCCGTATCCCGGAGGCGGAGATATACGCCGCCTTCGCGCGGATGTACAATAAACTGAAGCGCCATGAGGACATCATCCTCAAGCCCGCCCTCGCCCAGCTCCGTGACTTGAACGACGCCCTTCAAAGAGGCAACCCCGCCATGCTGGCGGTGAACCGGGCCATCGCTGAGGAATCTGAGCGCAGCTACAAAGTGAACGCCCTCCGGGCCAAGGGCCTGCTGGACGCCGCCGCCTGTTCCGCCAAGCTGCTGGATATTGAGGCCAAGCTGACGGAGCTTCGGCGGGAGCGCCGCCGTCTGCTGAAAAACGAGGACATCGAGGAGGTCGTGGACACCCTGCGCCAGACAGCGGACCTCATCCACAGCGGCCCGGAACGGCTGGAGCGATTCGATGAAGTCCTGTTCGCCGATCTGGTGGAGAAGATCACGGCGGAATCCACAACCCGCCTTCGCTTCCGACTCTACGGGGGCATTGAACTGACAGAGGTATGCCGGGAGGTAAGACGATGACTAACCGGAAGATTTTATACGGCTATCAGATCCAGCGGGGTGAGCTGGCGATTGTCCCCCAGGAGGCGGAGACGGTGCAGCGGATCACCACCCTCTACCTCGCCGGGGCATCCTACCAGAAGATCGGCGCCAGCCTCAATGCAGACGGCATCCCGTTCAGTTCCGAGGCCACTCTCTGGAACAAGCACAAGGTGAAGCGTCTGTTGGAGAATCCCCGCTACACCGGGGCGGACGGGTATCCGCCTATCCTGGACAGGGATACCTTCCGGGCTGTGCAGGAGAAGATCAAGGAGAAAACCGAGGGCTGCGTCAAACGGGAAAAGCGTCCGGCCCTCGCACTGAAGGAATATCTCCAGTGTGAGTGCGGCGGCCCTCTGTGCAGGACCGCCGGAAAGAACCGGAGGACAGATACCTTGTACCTCAAGTGTGAATCCTGCGGGAAACGATTCATCCTCCCGGACAGCCTCCTGCTCTCGGAGGTATCCCGCCAGATGGCGGAGCATGACGCACCCCCGGAGACTCCCTACGCCCCCTCCGGCGAGGTCGTCCGCCTGACCAACGCTATCAACCGGGGGCTGGAGCGGCCTGACAGGCCAGAGGACATCGTGTCCTTGATCCTTCAAGGTGCCTCCGCCCGGTACGATTGTTGTCCAGACGTAATTGAATATGAATCTGTCTGCCGCCCAGCCGAAGTGAATCTCAAACGCTTCGGTCAGGCGGTTTCTCATATCACCATAACAGGAAATCAGGACATAACCGTCCATTTCAAATAACAGGCAGAGGAGTGATCTCATGGAACAGACCGCATTGGAACGCCGGGTGCGCGTCATCCCCGCCACCAGGCCCGTCCCCGCCAGCGGGCCGCGCCGGAGCGGCAAACAGCGGGTGGCCGCCTACTGCCGGGTGTCCACCGACAGCGAGGAGCAGCTCAACAGCTACGCCGCCCAGAAGAATTATTACACCCAGAAAATTGAGGAAAATCCCGATTGGGAGATGGCGGGCGTATTCGCTGACGAGGGCCTGAGCGGCACCAGCATGAAAAAGCGGACGGAGTTCAACCGCATGATCGCCGCCTGCAAACGGGGCCGCATCGACATGATCCTCACCAAATCCGCCTCTCGGTTCGCCCGGAACACAGTGGACTGTCTCCGGGTCATCCGGGCCTTGAAAAGCCGGGGCATCGGCGTGATCTTCGAAAAAGAGAACATCAATACGCTGACGGAGTCCAGCGAGTTCCTGATCACCCTGTTCAGCAGCTTCTCCCAGGCGGAGAGCGAGTCCATGGGGATGAACATCGTCATGGGGATGCGGCAGAGCATGAAGGAAGGCAAAATCCCCTTCCAGTACAGCCGGACGCTGGGCTACCGCAGGGGGCCGGACGGCAAACCGGAGATTGACCCGGACGAGGCCGAGACGGTGCGGCTGATCTACGCCCGCTACCTGGAGGGGGCCAGCCTGGGAGACATCCAGCGGGAGTTGACCGAACAGAATATCCCCACGGCGGAGGGCATTAAGGGCTGGTCGCGGCAGGTGATCCAGAACATCCTAACCAGCGAGAAGTACATCGGGGATGGGATTCGGCAGAAAACCTACACCACCGGCCCCATCGGCGACCGAAAAGCGGTAAAAAATAACGGGGAGCTGCCCATGTACTACAGCAAAAACAATCATCCCGCCATCATCCCCAGGGAGGTCTACTACCGGGTGAAGGAGGAAATGGCCCGCCGGAACAGTAAGCGGAAAGTGATGCAGAAAACCGCTAAGACCGAACAGGGCAAATACTCCGCCAAATACGCCCTATCCGAGCTGTTGGTGTGCGGGGAGTGCGGGACGCCCTACAAGCGGTGTACCTGGGCGCGGAACGGCAAAAAGCGGATCGTCTGGCGGTGCGTCTCCCGGCTGGAGTTCGGTACGAAATACTGCCACAACTCCCCCACGATGGATGAGAACAGGCTCCACAGCGCCATTGTGGCCGCACTGAACGAGTTCGGCGCCATCCGGGCGGAGGTCAAAGCCGATGTGCTGGAGCTGGCGAGTCTGGCCCAGGGCGGCGGCGAAGACGGCGGGGAAAGCCTCCTGGCGTTGCAGACGCGGCTGAAGGAGCTGTCGGAGGAGCAGGCGGAGCTGATTGACAAGGTGCTGGCGGACATGAAAAACGAGGAGCTGAACACCCAGCTCAAGGCGGTATTGGAGGAGAAACAGGATGTCATGGATCGGATCGCGGCGCAGGAGCAGGATGAGGAAAAGCGGGCCGCCCAGGCGTCCAGGCAACGGGAGATGGAGGAATGGCTGGACCGGCAGCCCCTGTGCTTCACGGAGTACGATGACACCCTCACCCGCAGGTTCGTGGAACAGGTCACCGTGGTGGACGCAGAGACTATCCGGGTCAAGATCCGGGACGCCGGTATAGAAATTGAACAGAAACTGTGCTAAAATAGGGAAAGAGGAGAATACACCATGGCCATATTTCTCACGGGCGATACCCACGGCGATTTCAGCCGGTTCAGGCCCGATATCTTCTACGAGCAGGCGGGGCTGACCAAGGATGACCGCACCATTATTTGTGGCGACTTTGGGGGCGTCTGGGACGGCAGCCCCGAAGAACAGGGCCAGTTGGACTGGCTGGAGCAGAGACCCTACACCACCCTGTTTGTCTCCGGCAACCATGAAAATTATGATCTGCTGGCTCAATACCCTGTGGAGGAATGGCACGGCGGGCAGGTGCAGCGCATTCGTCCCTCAGTGATCCATCTGATGCGGGGGCAGGCATACAACATTGAGGGCAGGAAGTTCTTCACTATGGGCGGTGCCAGCAGCCACGACATCCAGGATGGAATCCTGGAGCCGGACGACCCTCTGTTCAAGAAAAAATGCAGGCGGCTGGATGCCAGGGGCGCGCTGTACCGGGTGAACCACCTGTCCTGGTGGGCGGCGGAGTTGCCCAGCGAGGAGGAATACCAGACCGCCAAGGCCAGCCTGGACAGAGCGGGCTGGGCAGTAGACTACATCATCACCCACTGCTGCTCCACCAGTGTGCAAGACGCATTCAGCGGTGGCTTTTACCGGAAAGACGCCCTGACAGAGTTCTTTGATGAGGTAAGCCCACGCTGCAAATTCAAATACTGGTTTTTTGGACACTACCATGAGGACATGGTGGTAGAGAAGAAATATGTGATGCTCTATGAGCAGATCATCCGGCTGAAACTGTGAGCAGAGAGAGGACGCCAAGAACGGGGTGCTGCCAGTTCCTGGCGTCCTCTCTTTGCTTTCAGAAACTTCGAGCAACCGGCGGCTTTGAATTTTTCTTTACAATTCTGACCATTGATGGTACAATTCAGAAAAGCGGTGAGCAGTTCCGAGGAAGATGCCATAAAGTGAGGAAACCGTTGCGCTGCAACGGTTTTGAGCCTGCATCTTTTTTGTCAACAAGACACAAACCCATATAATCCGAACCTTTTTCCGATAGGAGATGGGTTCGGATTATTGATTTTCTTTGACCGATACGAAAGCACCCACTTCCGAAACGGGGTGGAGCGAAAGCCGACCTCGAAGCCGAGAGGCCCACGAAAGAAGAAGCAGGCCCCATAAACGCAAAAAGGGCGGGCGCAGCCGTTACCACGGTGCGCCCGCCCTGATTATGTTCAAATGTTCTGTTTGGCTTCCTGCCGCTTCTTTCACCACTCCGCAAATTTTTGCTGTTCCTCATTGTCGCACCGCACCCACCTTTCCTCAAAGATTCTTCTTGATTTTGTGTGTAATATGCATTACACTAAAGATTTTGCAATTTCCAGCCCTAACCTTATGTAACTCGGCAAATGGTGGCAAAGCCTTGATTTTCAGGTGTTTCCGCCATTTGCCGTTTGGGAGAGTTATTCGCATATCTCGGCGTATCCCGGCGTGACTTTGCGCTGAAACGTAGTACGGAAGTAGTAAAAGCGGCCTGCCGCTTCTTTTTTACTACTTTACTACGCACTACGCAGCCAGCCGCTCCATCTCCGCCTTTACGGAACAGGCGTCAACATGGGTGTAGTAGTCCAGCGTCATGGTGATGTTGGCGTGGCCCATGATGTACTGCAACGCCTTGGGGTTCATACCGGCGTTTGCCATGCGGGTACAGAACGTGTGACGGAGGGAGTGCGGGGTAATGTTGGGCAACTGCTCCTTGTGCTGCTTGTTGTACTTCTTCACAAGGCCCTTAATCATGGCATTGTAATTGGCCCCCACCCTCGGCGTCCCGTCCTTTTTGAGAAACAGGAAGTTGGTGTACCCGTCCACTGTAATGGTGGCTTTCTTCCCCCGGTTCTTCACTACACGCTTCAACGCCCGATAGACCGGCTCACTCATGGGGATTTCCCGGTAGCCGTTCTTGGTCTTGGGCGTTTCGATATAGTAGCCGTTCTCGCTGTCCCGCAAAAGCTGGTGGTCTACCAGGATCAGCCGGTTCCTAAAGTCAAGGTTCGTGGTCAGCCCGCAGAACTCGGAAATGCGAAGCCCGGTTCCCAGCAGGATGATAAGCTCGTCGGCGTACTTCTGATATACCGGGTCATTCTGTGCGAAGTCGATCAGGCTTACCTCCTGTTCCGGCGTCAGCACAGTTTTCTCGCCCCTGTCGTCCTCCAGGACTTTGTTCAGGGCAAAGCTGAACGGGTTCTTGCGAATACAATCGTCCTCAATGGCGATGAAGAACGCGGCCCGGAGGGAACGCTTGTAGTTGCTGATGGACTGGAAGCTAAAGCCCTTTTCCCTCATGCGGATGGCCCACTCCTTGGCGTCGGAGGGCTTCACCGCGTCGATGCTTTTCCCGCCGAGAGGGTCGTCCCGCAGGAGGCCCATCAGGTACTCCCGTTTTTTCTTGGTGCCCCGCTTCACATCCGCCCGCTGACTGTTCTGCTTGGCGTAGAGCTGGCAGACGGTCATTTTTTTGCCCACAGTGTCGATGCCGTCCGCAATATCCCGGTTGATCTCCTTTTCCTTCTCCCGCAGGGAAATGTCGTCCCGCTTGCCAGCCGGGGTCTTGTCCGTGGCTACCAGCTTCCAGGCATAGACGAATTGGGGCTTGCCGGTGCTGTCCGTGTATTTGTATGCGTATCTCCCGTCTTTTCGCTGGCTCTCTCCAGTTCTTAATATGCGGCCTTTGTTGTCACGTCGTTTCTCCGCCATTGGTAAAAACTCCTTTCCAAAACTGGAACGAGCCTTGATACGACTTGACTATATTCTATCATATTTCCGGCTCAATACAAATCTGCGATCAGATCACATCCAGGGAGTCAATGACTTTTTCAAACTGCCTGCGCTTGATCTGGATGCGGTTGCCGTTCATTATCAGCCAGTTGGCGTCCGGGTTTTCCTCCGCCAGTTTCCGCAGCTTCTTTTCCCCGATGCGGAAATACTTGGCCGCTTCCTCGATGGTCAGGGTGTACTTCTCCCAAATGGGCACGTCAGGATAACTCATACGCCCGCCCCTCCTTTCGGCGTGACTACATACTCCATGCCGGGGCGCTGGCCGCAGTAGACACAGACCTCCTTTTCAGCCTGTCCCGGCGCGGCCTCCCGCAAAGCAAAAGCGCCTGTGCCGCGAAAAGCGTCAGCACAAGCGCCGCATAAGCAAAGGGTCAGTTTCGGGGGTACGGGTTCGATCAGGCC